>NZ_JBIWGK010000002.1:369771-884742 GCF_044763565.1 Streptomyces sp. NPDC096013
TACCCCCGGTTGCCCGTGATGTGAGTGGGCTCGGCCGGTCGGGCGCCCGGTCGGGTCTCGCCCGGATTTCTGGTCCCGGAGGAGGCGCCGCCTGGGATTCCGTCCGTCGCCCGGGCACTACCCCGGTTGCCCGTGATGTGAGTGGGCTCGGCCGGTCGGGCGCCCGGTCGGGTCTCGCCCGGATTTCTGGTCCCGGAGGAGGCGCCGCCTGGGATTTCGCCCGTCGCCCGGGCACTACCCCGGTTGCCCGTGATGTGAGTGGGCTCGGCCGGTCGGACGCCGGTCGGGTCTCGCCCGGATTTCCGGTCCCGGAGCAGGCACCGCCTGGGATTTCGCCCGTCGCCCGGGCACCGCCCCGGTTCCCCGTGATCCGAGCGGGCTCGGCCGGGTCGGACGCCGGTCCGGCATCGCCCTGATCACCGGTCGCGGAGCAGGCGGCATCAGGGATTCCGCCCGTCGAAGGGTGCCTCCCCGGTTGCCGCCCCGTCGCGCTGCCCGCATAGTCGATCTAGACCCGGATGACGATCCCGATCACTGTCGGTGAGCCGCATCCGAGGCGCCCCGAGGCTGCTGAAACCGCGGTGGCCTCTGCCGTGAGGCCCGACAGGTGGTGCACCGTCATGCCGGAGCGTCAGGACGTAGTCGACGTACTCGAAACCGAACAGGCCGCCGTGGCGCCCGAGGATTTCCGGGCCGCGATGGCCCGCTTCCCCTCCGGTGTCGTGGTGGTGACCACGTGCGGCGAGGACGGCACGCCCCGCGGTTTCACGGCCAGCTCGTTCTGCTCGGTGTCGCTGGAGCCGCCGATGGTCCTGGTGTGCCTGGCCAACTCGGCGGACTCGGCACCGTCGTTCGAGCGCTGCGACCGTTTCGCCGTGAGCGTGCTGGCCCCCTCCCACCACCCCCTCGCCGTGCGCTTCGCCACCAAGGGCGGCGACAAGTTCGCCCACGGCGGCCTGAGCCCCGGCCCCGGCGGCCTGCCCACGGTCGACCGCGCCCTCTCCGAACTCGACTGCACCGCCCACGCCCGCCACCCGGCCGGAGACCACACGGTCCTGATCGGCCGGGTGAGGGGTGTGCGGCTGAGGGAGGGGGCCCCGATGGTGTACTACGACCGGGGGTTCAGGACGCTTGCCTGAGGAGGGGCGGCTTCTACCGCTCCCCCTACGACCTCTACCGTTTCTACGACGAAGGGGCGACCGGATCCGATCCGGTCGCCCCTTCGTCGTAGAAGCCGAAATGCGGGGGGTGTCAGCGGGCCTTGCCGCCGCCCTTGGGGAGCTTCATGCCCTTGGGCATCGGGCCCTTGGGGAGCGGCATGTTGCTCATCAGGTCGCCCATCGCGCGGAGGCGGTCGTTGGTCGCCGTCACCTGCGGGCCCGTCAGGACGCGCGGGAGCTTCAGCATCGTCGTGCGGACCTTCTTCAGGGGGATCTGGCCCTCGCCGGTGCCGACCATCACGTCGTGCACCGGGACGTCCGCGACGATGCGGGCCATCTTCCGCTTCTCGGCGGCCAGGAGGGTCTTCACCCGGTTCGGGTTGCCCTCGGCCACCAGGACGATGCCGGCCTTGCCGACCGCGCGGTGCACCACGTCCTGGCTGCGGTTCATCGCCACCGCGGGAGTCGTCGTCCAGCCCCGGCCGATGTTGTCCAGTACCGCGGCGGCAGCGCCCGGCTGGCCCTCCATCTGCCCGAAGGCGGCTCGCTCGGCCCGGCGTCCGAAGACGATCGCCGACGCGAGGAAGGCGAGCAGCAGGCCGAGAATGCCCAGATAGATGGGGTGCCCGAGCAAGAAGCCGATCGCGAGGAAGACACCGAAGGTAACGATTCCGACAGCCGCGAGTACAAGGCCGATCGTCTTGTCGGCCTTACGGGTCATCTTGTAGGTCAGAGCGATCTGCTTGAGTCGCCCGGGGTTCGCAGCGTTGTCCGCTGTCGTGTCCTTCCTCGCCATGCGAAGAGTCTACGTGGCTCGCGGAGCGCCGACGACGGCGGTGCCCGAAGGGCGGCGAATCAGGAGTGGGCGGTGAGCGACTGCTCGATGACGAGCTGTGCCTCGACCCGGTCCTTGGCGCGGCGGCGGTCCTCCAGGACGGAGGTCCACGCGTTGCGGCGGGCGGTGCGCTGGCCGCTGCTCAGCAGCAGCGACTCGACCGCGCGCAGGGCGTCGGTGACGGACGGGATGGCGGTGGCGCGAACGGGTGCGGCCTGCATGGTGGAGGTCCCCCCTCGGAACGGCTCTGGGTTCGGGGCTACGTGCTGTAAGTCGAGTGTCACTGTTTGGTGTTACCAGGGCGTGACCGACCGGTCAAACGCCAATGAAACCTTGATGCGCTGGGCCGAAACGCTGACGCGGCCCTGATGAAGGCCCTCAACTGCGAGGACGTTCAGGGCCGCGTCGGCAACGGGTATTACTGGTGAGTAGCTGCTTGTGCGCGAATTCACACGGCTTCGAGTGCGTGTGGGTTCAGACCGCCTGGGAGGCGACGAACGCGCCGCCCCGCTGCGGAGCGGCAGTCTGACGCTGCTCGACCGCCATCTGGTACAGCCGCCCGGCACGGTACGAAGAGCGCACCAGCGGGCCGGACATGACCCCGGAGAAGCCGATCTGGTCGGCCTCCTCCTTCAGCTCGACGAACTCGTGCGGCTTCACCCAGCGCTCCACGGGGTGGTGCCGCACCGACGGCCGCAGGTACTGCGTGATGGTGACCAACTCGCAGCCCGCGTCGTGCAGTTGGCGCAGCGCCTCGCTGACCTCCTCGCGGGTCTCGCCCATGCCGAGGATCAGGTTCGACTTCGTGACCAGACCGTAGTCGCGGGCCTCGGTGATGACCTTGAGCGAGCGGTCGTAGCGGAAGCCGGGGCGGATGCGCTTGAAGATGCGGGGGACCGTCTCGACGTTGTGCGCGAAGACCTCGGGGCGGGAGGAGAAGACCTCGGCGAGCTGCTCGGGGACGGCGTTGAAGTCGGGGGCGAGGAGCTCGACCTTGGTGCGGCCGGCCTCGCGGGACGACGTCTGCTCGTGGATCTGGCGGACCGTCTCCGCGTACAGCCAGGCGCCGCCGTCCTCCAGGTCGTCGCGGGCGACGCCGGTGATCGTGGCGTAGTTCAGGTCCATCGTGACGACGGACTCGCCGACCCGGCGCGGTTCGTCGCGGTCCAGGGCCTCGGGCTTGCCGGTGTCGATCTGGCAGAAGTCGCAGCGCCGGGTGCACTGGTCGCCGCCGATGAGGAAGGTCGCCTCGCGGTCCTCCCAGCACTCGTAGATGTTGGGGCAGCCGGCTTCCTGGCAGACCGTGTGCAGGCCCTCGCTCTTCACCAGCGCCTGCATCTTCGTGTACTCGGGACCCATTTTCGCCCGGGTCTTGATCCACTCGGGCTTGCGCTCGATGGGGGTCTGGGCGTTCCGGACCTCCAGGCGCAGCATCTTGCGTCCGTCGGGTGCGACTGCGGACACGATGGGCTCCCTAGCGATTGATTCTTCGGCGCCCTTAAGGGTACGCCCGTTGATTTGAATGCCCGGTGCTGGTGCTGACCCCTGGAGGCTGCGCCCCCGGACCCCTGCTTCGGCCCCGAAATACCTTGCCCTCAAAGGCCGGACAGGCTGCCCGGACAGGCCGCTTTGCGCGGGCCCGCCTTCAGGGCAACGCCGGAGGGGCGGATTTATGCCCGCGTCCCCGGAGACGCGGGCGGCGGATCGACTTGCCCCCGCCCTCGCCCCCCGCGTCCTCGCCGGAGTGCGGAACGGCCTGGCCCGGGCCCATGCCCGTGCCCGCACGGAACGCCGGACGCACCGACACAAGCCGGCTTATGCACCCGTCGTCGTCGGAACGCCAGTCGGAGCGACTGTTGCCGACGTCACGTCGATGTCCCGCTTCTCGATCTCCCGGGGCTTCAGGTCCGCGTGCTCCAGTACATCCTTCAGGTGCCGTTCCACCACCGGCAGGACCTCGGCGATCGTCACGTCCCGGCCCAGTTCCGCCGCCAGTGAGGCCACGCCCGCGTCGCGGATGCCGCACGGGATGATGCGGTCGAACCAGCGGTTGTCCGGGTTCACGTTCAGGGCGAAGCCGTGCATCGTGACGCCCTTGGCCACGCGGATGCCGATCGCGGCGATCTTGCGGTCCTCGCGGCGCTGGCCGGCGTTCGAGGGGGCGTACTCCGGGCCGTTCATGCGGGGGTCGAACTCCTCGTCGTGCAGACGGGGGTCGAAGTCGAGGGAGAGGCCGCCGACCGAAGGGCGCTGCTCGACCGGGTCGCCGAGGATCCAGACCCCGCTGCGGCCCTCGACCCGGCTGGTCTCCACGCCGAACTCCGCGCACACCCGGATCAGCGCCTCCTCCAGGCGTCGTACGTGCGCGACGACGTCCACCGGGCGGGGCAGCTTCTGGATCGGGTAGCCGACGAGCTGGCCGGGGCCGTGCCAGGTGATCTTGCCGCCGCGGTCGACGTCGATCACCGGGGTGCCGTCGAGCGGGCGCTCGTTGTCCTGGGTGCGGCGGCCGGCCGTGTAGACCGGCGGGTGCTCCAGGAGCAGCACGGTGTCGGGGACCTCGTCCGTGAAGCGGGCCGCGTGCACCCGGCGCTGCTCGTCCCACGCCTCCTGGTACTCGACGGCCTCCGCGCCGAAGCCCATCCGGACGAACCGCAACTCACCCACGGCAAGCGCCTCCTCAGCAGCACCTATGAGTCGTAAGGCACGAAACATGCCTACGCCACTGTACGACCGACCGCCGGCGGCCCACCGGGCGGCCGGGACCGTCAGCCCCGCGATCAATCCTCACACGATCGGATGAATGCACGTCGGAATGTGCGACGGGATGCTTACGCTCCGCTACATTCGCGCCGTTCACGAGGCCAAAAGGGCTGCTCACAGGCAATCCGGGCAGGCAGTGGCCGCATCGGCCTCTGTGAGGCCCGAAAGGCAGGAGACCGCACCGCAGATGACGGAACGACCCGCGCAGCGCACTCCCAACCGTCAGCTCGCCGCGCTCATCGCAGAAGCGGGGTTCTCCAACGCAGGTCTCGCCCGTCGCGTGGACCAGCTCGGTCTGGAGCACGGACTCGATCTCAGATACGACAAGACATCCGTCACCCGGTGGCTGCGCGGCCAGCAGCCCAGAGGAACCACGCCCGCCCTCATCGCCGAGGTCTTCACCCGCCGGCTCGGCCGCAGGCTCACCGCCCAGGACCTCGGGCTCGACGCCTGCGCGCCGGTGTACGCCGGGCTCGAGTTCGCCGCGACCCCCGAGGAGGCCGTCGACATCGTCAGCGGGCTGTGGCGCAAGGACTCCGGCAGCCACGCCGAGCTGCGGAAGATCGCCTTCACCCCGGCCGGGCTCGTGGTGCCCAGCCGGGACTGGCTGATCGGCCGCGCCGACGACCGGGTCGGCCGCTCCGAACCCGCCAACCGGGTGCCCCCGCAGGGCCGCCCGGTCGTCCCCCGCCAGCGCGGCCAGGCCGCCCAGCGCGGCCCGGGGCAGAAGGTCACCGGCGGCGACATCGCCGCCCTCCGCTCGGTCGGCGAACTCTTCCGCACCCTCGACAACGCCTACGGCGGCGGCCACGCCCGCCAGGCCCTCGTGCGCTATCTGGAGCACGAGACCGAGCCGATGCTGCGCGGCACCTACGGCGAGCAGACCGGCCGGCGCCTGTTCGCCGCGGCGGCCGATCTCACCCGGCTCGCGGGCTGGACGTCGTACGACATCGCCGCGCACGGGCTCGCGCAGCGGTACTTCGTGCAGGCGCTGCGGCTCTCGCAGGCCGCGGGGGACCGGGCCTACGGGTCGTATGTGCTCATGACCATGAGCCGGCAGGCCGTCTACCTCGGGCACGGGCGCGAGGCCGTGCAGCTCGCGCGGGTGGCGCAGCAGGGGGTGGGGACCAGTGCGCCGCCCGTCGTGCAGTCGCTGCTGCACTCCGTGGAGGCGCGGGCGCACGGGGTGCTCGGGGAGGTGCGGGCGTGCACGTCGGCGCTCGTGCGGGCCGAGCGCGCTCTTGAGACGGCGCGTGCGGGGGACGAAGTGCCTTACTGGGCGCGGTTCTTCGACGAGGCGCAGCTCGCCGACGAATTCGGGCACGCGCACCGGGATCTCCAGCAGTTCCGGGCGGCCGCGCAGCATGCGGAGCGGTCGTTGCAGTTGCGGGCGCCCGCGTTCGCCCGGAGTCGGTTGTTCTGCCGGGTCGTTCTCGCCTCCGCCCGGCTCGGGCTCGGTGAGCTGGATCAGGCCTGTGCGCTGGGGGCGGAGGCGGCGGGGCAGGCGGTGGAGATGCGGTCGGTTCGGGCTGTCGAGTATGTGCGGGACTTCGAGCGGCGGCTCGAGCCGTACAAGGACGCGGCACCGGTGCGGGGGTATCGCGACAAGGTCGCCGCGTTCGGGTGAGTTCCTTGGCCGTGCGGGTGGCTGTAGGTGGGACTGCGCGGCGCCGTCGTGGCTGGTCGCGCCCGCGCGGCGGAGCCGCACATCGACTCCGCCCCGCGCCCCTTTGGTGCGCCTCAGGCGGCCTGTGTTGTGCGCATCCGCTCCGCCGCGTGCATCGAACCCGCCGCGCCCAGGTCCGCCAGGATCGCCCTCGCCGCCCGGTGGCCCGAGTGCAGCGCCCCCTGCACCGTGCTCGTGTCCCGGTGGTCGCCGCAGACGTACAGGCCGGCCAGCAGGCGTACCGGGCGCCGTAGATCGTGTGGTGGGCGCATGACCGGCACGGCCGCGGGGGTGTGATGGACGGCGAGGGTCTCCCAGCGGGTGGTCGAGGTGCCGTAGAGGCGGGACAGATGGGTGCGTACGGCGGTCTCGACGTCCGGTGGGGGAGGGCCGAGGACGGTCGAGGAGACGAGGGCGCGGCCCGCGGGCGCGCGGCACGGGTCGACCTCGCTGACGATCGCCGTGTGGGCGACCGGGCCGCCGCGGTCGGAGTCCAGGAGGAGGGCCGCGCCGGTCGCGGGCGGGTCGTCGGTCGTGTGGTGGACCACCGTCACCGGGTGGAAGTCCGGTACGCGCAGGCCGGGCAGGAGTTCGGCCGCCGCGCGCGCGTCCGTCGCGACGAGCACCGCCCGGCACCGGATCTCGCCGTGCTCGGCCGTGGTCACCGACGTCGTCGCCACGCCCGTCACGCGTACGCCGGTGCGTACGGTGCCCGGCGGCAGCGCGGCGGCGAGCACCTCGGGAAGCATCTCCGCGCCGCCCTCCGGCAGACACAGCCGGCCGCCCGCGAAGGCGCGCAGCGCGAGGTCCGCGCACCGGCTCGACGTGGTCAGCTCCGGGTCGCAGAGCAGGGCGGCGAGCAGCGGGCGCAGGAAGCCGTCGATGGTGCGTGCGGGTACGCCACGGGCGGCGAGTGCCCGCCCCGCGGCCGATTCGGGGCGGGCGAGGACGCGTTCGACGGGCGTGGCCGCCAGCCGGGTCAGCGCGGCGGAGAGGCGGGCCTGGTCGACGGGGCCGCCGAGCGGGGCACCGGACCGGGACCTGGGCACGGCCGAGGACCCCCGGGTGTCCACCGCCCGTTCCTTGAGGGTGGGACCGCCCCAGGAGGCGTCCGTCCCGGCCCTGGCAGCCGGGGTGCCCCGGTCCCTGAGCGCCAGACCGCCCCACGGCGAACCGGCGCGGCCCCTGAGCGGACCCCGGGCCGTGGTCCGGTCCGGTACGGCCCCGGCCGCTTCCCCCGTACGGTCCCTGAGGGTTGCCCCGCCGCCAGCGGCCGCCGCGGCCCAGGAGGTGCCTCCGCGTCCCCGTGTGACCGGGCCGCCCCACAGCGGGCCCCTCCGTACCGCGCCCTGCCTGGGGGCGCTCGCCAGGGCGCGTACCGCGTGGAGTGCGCCCCATGCGCTCCCTCCAGGCGCCGGAGTGCCCGCGTGGTGGTGACGGCCGTCGCTGTGCAGGAGCACGCCCGGCGCGAAGGGACGCAGCAGCAGGGCGCCGAGGCCCGGGGTCAGGCGCAGTTCGGGGTACGCGGTGGACAGGAACTGTCCGATCCGGTCGAGCCGGAACCCGTCGACCTTCTCGGTCGACATACGGCCCCCCACGTAAGGGGCGGCCTCCAGGACTACGGTCGTTACTCCTGCGCTGTTCAGCCGATGAGCCGCGGCGAGTCCGGCGACCCCGGCTCCCACGACGACGACGTCCGCCTGGTACGCGGGCTCAAGCACGTGCCCCTCCTCAGGGTTGCGCGGCCGGTGAAGGCGTCATGCCCCCAACAGCCTCCAGGGATACCCGAGTTCGGGTCGAGGTTAGGGCCACGCTCGGTCAGGGGAAGTCGCGCATCGACAGGGCACGGTCGCACAACGGTCGCATACGGTCGCCGTGTGTCATCAAGCGATGTGTTGTGGGGCTGAGGTGCTCAGACGCCGCTTCGGCCGGCCGGGGCTCGGCTGCTCACGGGCGCCCGGGGCAGCCGGGTCTCCACCGCTCACCCCCGCCGCGGAACCCCGGCCCCGCCCCTCACAGCGCCGCCCGGATCGCCCCCTCGATCTCCGGAAAGGCGAACGTGAACCCCGACTCCGACAACCGCTTCGGCAGCACGCGCTGGCTGCCGAGGACCTCCCCGGACATCTCGCCCAGGGCCAGCTTCAGCGCGGGCGCCGGCACCGTGAAGAGGGACGGCCGGCGCAGCACCCGCCCCATGGCCGCGGAGATCTCACGGTTCGTCAGGGGGTTCGGGGCGGTGAGGTTGAAGGGGCCGGAGAGCCCCTCCGTGTCGATGAGGTGGCGGATCGCGGCCACCTCGTCGTGCAGGGCGATGAAGGACCAGTACTGCCGGCCGTTCCCGAAGTGGCCGCCGAGGCCCGCCTTGTACAGGGGGAACAGCTTGGCCCAGGCGCCGCCCTCGCGGGCCACGACCAGGCCGGTCCGCGCGAACACCGTCCGGATGCCCGCCTCCCGCACGGGCGCCGTCGCCTCCTCCCACTCCACGCACAGCGAGGGCAGGAAGCCGTCACCCGGAGGCGCGTCCTCGTCCACGGCACGGTCGCCCGTCTCGCCGTAGAAGCCGATCGCGCTGCCGTTCACCCACACGCGCGGCGGCCGGTCCAGCGTGGCCACCGCCTCCGCGAGCGCCGCCGTGCCGAGGACGCGGCTGTCGCGGACCTGCTTCTTGTAGGGGTCCGACCAGCGGTGGTCGCCGATCCCCGCACCGGCGAGGTTGACCACCGCGTCGCAGCCGTCGAGCCCGGCCGCGTCCACGTACTGACCCTCGGGGTCCCAGCACACCTCGGCCGCGCTCCGGGCGCTGCGCCGCACCAGGCGCACCACCTCGTGGCCGTCGGCGGTCAGGGACCGTACCAGTGCGCTGCCGATGAGACCGGAGGCGCCGGTCACCGCGATTCGCGAGCGTTCCATGACGCCCATCCTGCCCCGTTGATCCATAAAACCCCCATGAGGACCACGCCGCGCCCGCCGTACCCTGACCCACATGTCCGAGCCGCACATACGCACAGCCCTGCCCGACGACGACGAGGAACTGGGCGCACTGGACCGCGCCACCTGGTCCCACCTGCACGCGGTCATGCCCCGCCCGCAGCCGCCGTACCGCCCCTTCTTCGACGAGCGGCACGCGCCCGGTGACCATCTGGTCGCCGAACTCGACCGCCGGATCGTCGGCTACATCCGGCTGGCCTTCCCCACCGAGCTGGCCTGCAACGCGCATGTCCGCCAGATCCAGGGCCTCGCCGTCGCCGACGAGGCGCGCGGGCACGGGGTCGGCCGGGCGCTGGTCCGGGCCGCCGTCGAGGAGGCCAGGCGCCGGGGCGCACGCCGGCTCACCCTGCGGGTCCTCGGCCACAACACCCCGGCCCGCAAGCTCTACGAGGCGGAGGGCTTCGCCGTGGAAGGCGTCCTGCCCGAGGAGTTCCTGCTCGACGGGCAGTACGTCGACGACGTCTTCATGGGCCGCGCGCGGTGATCCGGTCCGCCTACGAGGTGACCAGGTCCCCCGTGTCCACCTGAGCCGTCGCGGTCGCCGCCCGCTTCGCGTCCCCGGACACCTCGTCGGCCGTGAGCACGTACCCCGTCTCGTCGTCCGAGGTGGAGCGGGCGAAGACCACGCCGTAGACCTTGCCGTCGGTCGTCAGGAGGGGGCCGCCGGAGTTGCCGGGGCGGACGGTGGAGCGGATCGAGTAGATCTCGCGGGTGACCGTGCCGTTGTTGTAGATGTTCTGGCCCGTCGCGTTCACCCGGTTGGCGACGGTCGCCGCCTGGAGGTTCAGGTCGCCGTCCTGCGGATAGCCCGCGACCACGGCCGAGTCGCCGCGCGCCGCGCTGTCGTCGAAGCGCAGCACGGGCGCGGACAGCCCCGGCACGTACAGCACGGCCACGTCCTTCTGCGGGTCGAAGAGGACGACCCGTGCCTCGTACGACCGCCCGACCCCGCCGATGCGGACGGTCGGGTCGTCGATGCCGGCCACCACGTGCGCGTTCGTCATCACGTGCCGCGCCGCGTACACGAAGCCGCTGCCCTCGCGGCCCTGGGTGCCCGAGGAGCCCTCGATCTTGACCGTGCTCAGCTTGGCCGCGTTCGTCGCGGCGGTCGTGACGCTGTCGCCGGTGGGCCTGGCGACCTCGGCCGTCGACTCGTTCTCGAACGGGTTGAAGACCTGCGGGAAGCCCGCCTCGGTGAGTGCGGAGGTGGCCCGCGAGAACCATGTCGGCGTGGTGTCCGGCATCAGCGTCTGCACGCTGCCCAGCAGCTTCGAGTCCTGGATCGCCGTCGTCACCGTCGCCGACGAGGACGCTCCCAGCACACTCGCGGCCACCCACGCGACGATCAGCACCGCCACCGAGTTCGCCGCGGCCCCGCCGATGCCGTCGGCCACCCGCAGCGGGCCCTGGTCCAGCTCCTTGCGCAGCTTCAGCGCCAGCCGCCCCGCCAGCTCGTGCCCGATCACCGCCGGGGTCAGGACGGTGAGCACGGCCGTCACCGTCGCCGCCGTCGTCCCCGGGGTCACCAGGTCCATCAGCCACGGCAGCACCCACACGCCGACGACCGCGCCGCCCACGAACCCGGCGAGCGAGACACATCCGGCGACGAGGCCGCGCCGGTACCCCGACGCCGCGTAGGCGAGGATCACCAGCAACAACAGCAGGTCGAGCAGGTCCACGGAGCCGCCTTTCTCTCGGAACCCTTAGTACGCGAGGAACGGGCCCACTGATCAGTCCCGCGCGCATGGCCCCCGGGAACCCGCCACGCGTGCGTGTACCCCCAGAAACGTGCCGGACCAGGACGATGGTTCCACCGGGTGGCACAGCACACATCGCGGGCGGAGCGTTTCCGGCCGAGAGTGTGACCATGCGTCTCCTGAGAAGAACGCTGGGTGCCCGGCGGCGGCGCCGGGTACGAATACCCCGCTCCGCGCTCGTCCCGCTGGCCTGTCTGCCCGGCCTCGCCGCGGTCCTGGTCCTCGCCCTGTGCGCGAACGGCGTCGGACGCCGGGCCACCGCCGCCGTACGGCCGCCCGTCGCGGCCCGGCCCGCCGCCGCTCCGCACGCCGCGCCCAAGCCGCCCATCGTGCCGCGGTCCGCCTGGCTCGACGCGCTCTCGCGGCACGCGCAGCCGCCGCCGCGGTACGACGACAAGGTCGTCGCCGTCTTCGTCCATCACACGGACTCGCCCAACGGGTACGACTGCGCCGACGCGCCTCGGATCATCCGGTACCTGTACGCCGGTCAGACGGGGGTCCGCGACTGGGACGACATCGGGTACAACTTCCTCGTCGACCACTGCGGGACGATCTACGAGGGGCGGGCGGGGGGTGTCGACCGGGCCGTCACGGGGGCGCATACGCAGGGGTTCAATCACCGGACCGCGGGGATCGCGGCGATCGGGACGTTCACGGCGGGGGCGGCTGTTCCTCGGGCCATGACCGATGCGATTGCCGCGCTGGCCGCTTGGAAGCTGGGGCTCGCGGATGTCGATCCGCGGGGGAAGGCGCGGCTGGTGTCCAGCAACAGCCTCAGTCGGTTCGCCGCCGGTACGACGGCTGCGTTGCCCGCGCTGGCGGGGCACAAGGATGGGTACATGACGAGTTGTCCGGGGGCTGCGCTGCTGGCGCGGCTTCCGGAGGTTCGGGGGGTTGCGGCGCGGTTGCAGGGGCGGTGAATCGCCCCCGCCGCCCCTGCCCGTCCCCGGGGGCTGCGCCCCCGGACCCCGCTCGGTCGGATGTCGGATGTCTGGTGCGGGTGGGTGGGGGCTGGGCGCGCAGTTCCCCGCGCCCCTGTCGGGGCGCTTCTACTTGCGGGACAGATAGAGGCTCAACGCCCTTTGCAGGACCTTGCCTTGGGTTCCCACCGGGCGTTCCCACTCTCCCAGGTACTCGACCGCCTGGCCGCCTGCGCCTGTCTTGAAGAGGAGGCGGGGTACCAGGCGGTCCTCGGCTGTCAGGGACGGGGTGATGGAGCGGAGGTCGTAGGTGTCCGCGCCCGAGTCCAGGGCCTCGCAGAGCATGCGCCACAGCAGGAGGCTGCTGGGGCGGAGTTCGCGGCCCCGGCGGGCGGACGCGGGGTAGGAGTGCCAGACGCGGGGGCCGGTGCTGATCATCAGGGCGGAGGAGAGGACCTCGTCGTCGTACTCGGCGAGGTAGAGGCGGAGCCGGTCCGGCTCCTCGGCGTTGAGCGCCTGCCACATCCGGCGGAAGTAGTCGAGGGGGCGGGGTTTGAAGCCGTCGCGCTCCGCCGTGGCCCGGTACAGGCGGTGGAACGCGGGAAGGTCGTCCGCCGAGCCCCAGAAGACCCCGACGCCGCCGGCCTCCGCCGTCTGAAGCGACTTCAGCCAGTGGGGGGAGAGCGCGGCGCGCAGTTCGTTCACCGACCGTCCGGACAAGGGGATCCGGCAGCCGTAGCGCGGCTGGCCGAGGCCGAAGCCGCTCTCGTCCTCCTCCTCGCACCGGCTCCACCCGAGGCGCCGCAGTCGCTCCGCCGCGTCCAGTGCGTAGCCGTCGATGCCGTCCGTGGGGAGATCTCGCAGATGCCTGACGGAGGGGTCGGCGATGCCCGCCGCGACGGTGGCCGCGTCCCAGCGGCGGACGACCAGCGGTGGGCCGATGCGGACCGAGAACGCGCCCTCCTTCTCCAGGTGGGCGATCAGGGGGTCCAGGTACCGTTCCGGGCGCTGGCTGTGCCAGTCGATCGCGGGGCCGTCGGGGAGGTAGGCGAGACAGCGCCCGGTGCCCGGGAACGCGCGGTACAGGACGAGCGCCACGGCCACCAGCGCCTCCCCCTCGAACCAACCGACGCTCTCCGCCGTCCAGTCGGGCTTCACGTCGGCCCACTCGGGGATCTGGAGGTGGCTCGCGTCGGGGTGCAGCCGGAGATGCGCGAGGTGTTCCTCGCGGGTGATCCCCTTCACGTACGGGCTGGTCATGGGCGCGCGCTCCTGTTCGGCGGCGGCCACCGTACGCCGGACGTCACGCCGCCGGTCAAGACCTCACGTCTGTGAACCGGGCGAACACTTGCCCCGCCACGCTCACAGGTTTCTCGCAGGCAACTCACCGGGTTCCCCTGGCCTGCCTCCCTAACGTCGTGCACACGCACTGAGCTGGAGGTGGGGAAAATGAACAGCAGTCACTCCGACACCACGGAGAAGCAGGCCGGTTGGGCCAGGTCCGCCCGCGGCCCCTGGGCGGTCGTCTGCGCGGTCGCCACCGTGATCCTCGGCCCGGCCGCCGTCACGGCCTCCGCGCTCGACCAGGCCAACGCGGCCCCGATGCACCACGCGGTCAAGGCCGAGCAGACGCGGGCCTACCTCCCGACGGACACGAGCCGCCGCCGTACCGCCGCCTAGACGGCCGTCGTCAGCGGGCGGCGACCGTCTGCTCCGTGCTGGTGACCGTGCCGTCCGGGTGCTGGGTGAGGCGGAGGACCAGGACGTGCCGGCGGTCGGCGGGGGCGGTCACGTAGAAGGGGCGGCCCTTGTCGAGGCCGGGGGCCTGGAACCGCATCCGGGACCCGAAGGCTCCGGCGGCGCTGTTGCAGCCCTTGGCCAGGGTGCGGCCGAAGGGGTCGTGGTCGTGACGGGTGGCGTCGACGTCGTAGTCGACGAACTTGTCGTCGGGCTCGGCGACCGTGCCGACGTTCATCGTGACCCAGGCGTGGACCTTCACGTCCGAGCAGACGGCGACCTCGCTGACTGCCTGCGGGTCCGGGTCGTTGAGGTTCGAGCCCTCGGCGCTCTCGCCGGCGAACAGGAGGGCGCCGCCCAGCGCGGCGACCCCCACGACGACGGCGGCGCCGAGCAGAATCGTCGAACGCGTGCGGACGATCGGGAACATGACCCCTCCGGGGGGTGAACTGGCTTGCGTTGTCGCCCTGTTGGAGGTCCACGGCCCCGGAATTGTTCTGGCCCGAGTGACATCAGGACGTTTCTGTGACACTCCTGCCGAGGCCCAGGTACTTCTCGCCCGCCGGGTCGATGTCCACGCCGAGGCCGTTCAGGAGGCCGGCGAGCATCGTGTAGTAGCCGACCGTCGTGATCACCTCGACCAGCTGACGGTCGGTCAGATGCGTGCGGAGTGTGGCCAACGTGCCGTCCGTGAGCGACTGGTGGCTCACCAGCTCCTCCGACGCGGTCAGCAGCGCCGATTCGAGCTCGTCGAACTCGCCGTCCTCGGGCCGGAGTTCGACCACCGACGCCAACTGGTCGACGGTGAGCCCCGCGTGGAGCGCGATCGGGCGGTGCTGGACGATGCCGTAGGCGCAGTCCGTGTGCGTCGCCACCGCCATCACCACCAGCTCACGCAGTCGCACCGGCAGCGACGAGCCGAGCACCGCCATGCCCAGGTCGATCGCGGGGCCCGTCAGGTCCGGGGCGTGGGAGAGCATGCGGAACGCGTTCAATGGGGTGGGAAGCGCGTCGACGGCCTTGGCGGAACGCTCCGGATACGGTATTCGGGCCACGGTGACCTCACTGGGATCGGGTCGATCGGAGAGCGGGCACCCACGCCAGTACCCCGGGTCAGTCCTGCCGGAACCTCTCCCGGAGCTTCGGGAAACGCTCCGCGAGCACCGCCTCGTTCTCCAGGTCGAGCGGCGCCCCGAGCGGCTCGGCGGGCGCGGGCGGAATCCCCAGGTCGGGGGCGACGGTACCGGTCAGCTGCTCGTACGCCTCGTCCGCCGCGTAGCCCAGTTCCTCACCGTCGCCGTCGATCTCGTCGTCGAAGTCGTCGATGAGGTCGGCCAGCGAGTCCGGGTCGTGCACGGCACCCTCGTACACCTCACGGCCCTGGCCGATCAGCCAGCACCGGAAGAAGTCGAACGCGTCGTCGCTCGCGCCGTCCAGCAGCACCCACGCGGCACCCCACAGGTCCCAGGTGTACGCGCGGTTGTAACGGGCCTCGAAGTGCCGGGCGAAGTCCAGGACCAGCTCGGGGTCGAGCAGCAGCAGCCGGTCGACGAGCAGGTCGGCCTGCTCCTCGGGGTCGCCCTCGGCGGCCTCGCGGGTGCCGTCCACCAGCTCCCAGAACTCCGTCTCGTCCATCACGGGTCAAGCATCGGTCCTGGAGGGGTGGTGCGCACGTGGAGTGCAGCGGATTGTCACCTGGAGCGGGGCAGATCGTTATCGGCGGAGGCGTGGGGGGTGAAGTGGTGGGGGTTGCCAGGTGAGTCCGGTGGGGATCGCCCGGATGGTCACGTTCCGTACAGCTCGGCCAGTCGTGCCGCGTCCGTCGCGAACCGTGCCCGCAGGCTCGCCGGTGCCAGGACCTCCACCTCCGGGCCCAGCTCCGCGAGCTGGCTGTGAGCGACCTCCTCGGACTCCACCGGCAGGGTCACCGTCACCCAGCTATCGTCGCCGCGGGGCGCGTCCGCGGCCTTCAGCGCCTCCCGCGCGGCGGCCGGATCGACGGCGTACGGAAGTCTCCGCGCGCCGTCCGCCGACAGCCGCACGACCACCTCGGCCCGCAGGATCGACCGCGCGAACTGCTCCGCCCGCTCGTCCCAGAACGCCGGGAGGTCGAAACCCTCGTCCCGTACGAAGCGTTCCTCGCCCTGGCTCTCCACCGCCGTGAAACGGTCGATGCGGTAGACGCGGAAGGCATCGCGGTCGGCGACCCGGGCGCACAGGTACCAGACGCCTGCCTTGAGGACGAGGCCGTACGGTTCCAGCGGGCGCTCGACCTCGTCGTCGCCGCGACGGTAGCGGGCCACCACGCGCCGGTCGTCCCACACCGCGTCCGCCACGACGGGCAGCAGATCCGGGGTTCTCGGTTCGCGGAACCAGGCGGGGGCGTCGAGATGGAAGCGCTGGGCCGCCGTGTGGGAGGCGTCGCTGAGGGAGGGGATGAGGGCGGCGGACACCTTCAGGCGGGCCGCCGAGGCCGCGTCCTCCAGCCCCATCTCGCGCAGCGCGCCCGGTACTCCACTCAGGAACAGCACCTCGGCCTCGCTGCGGGCCAGGCCGGTGAGGCGGGTCCGGTAGCCGCCGACCAGGCGGTAGCCGCCGGCGCGGCCTCGCTCCGCGTACACCGGGACGCCCGCCTCGGAGAGGGCCTGTGCGTCCCGGGTGACCGTGCGCTCGGAGACTTCCAGTTCCTGGGCCAGTTCGGCGGCGGTCATGGTGGCGCGGGACTGGAGCAGCAGCACCATTTTGATGAGACGGGCAGCGCGCATGCGTCCCATGATGGGGGATCTCGCCCCCGCCGCCCCGTCCCTGGGGGCTGCCGCCCCCAGACCCCCGCTTCGGCCTGAACGGCCTCGTCCTCGAACGCCGGACGGGCTGACAATGCAGCCCGTCCGGCGTTCGAGGAAAACCGGCCCTACAGGCCGTACCGCTCCCGTGCTTCCTTCACCGCCGTCGCCTTGACCTCGCCGCGCCGCGCCAGCTGGGCCAGCGCGGCCACGACGATCGACTCCGCGTCGACGCCGAAGTGGCGGCGGGCCGCGTCACGCGTGTCGGACAGGCCGAAGCCGTCCGCGCCCAGCGAGGACCAGTCCTGCTCGACCCACTGCGCGATCTGGTCGGGAACCTGCCGCATGTAGTCGGACACCGCGAGGACGGGCCCCTCGGCACCGTGCAGCGCCTGCCGCACGTACGGCACCCGCTCCTCGCCCCGCAGCAGCGCCGCGTCCGCGTCCAGCGCGTCCCGCCGCAGCTCGGTCCAGGACGTCGCCGACCAGACGTCGGCCGCGACACCCCACTCCTCGGAGAGCATCCGCTGTGCCTTCAACGCCCAGTGGATCGCCGTGCCGGAACCGAGCAGCTGGATGCGCGGCGCGTTGGCGACCGGCGAGAGCCCGGCGGACTCCGCCGTGTTGAAGCGGTACAGGCCCTTGACGATGCCCTCGTCGATACCGAGGCCGGCCGGCTTGGCGGGCTGGGGGATCGGCTCGTTGTAGACGGTGAGGTAGTAGAAGACGTTCGAGTCCTCGCCGGGGGCGGCCTCGCCGTACATCCGGCGGATGCCGTCCCGCACGATGGCGGCGACCTCGTAGGCGAACGCGGGGTCGTACGACAGTGCGGCGGGGTTCGTCGCCGCGATCACGGGGGAGTGGCCGTCGGCGTGCTGGAGGCCCTCGCCCGTCAGGGTTGTCCGTCCGGCCGTCGCGCCGACGAGGAACCCGCGGCCGAGCTGGTCGCCGAGCTGCCACATCTGGTCGGCCGTGCGCTGCCAGCCGAACATCGAGTAGAAGATGTAGAAGGGGATCATCGCCTCGCCGTGCGTCGCGTACGACGTCGACGCGGCGATGAAGTCCGCCATCGAACCGGCCTCGGTGATCCCCTCGTTGAGGATCTGGCCGTTCTTGGCTTCCTTGTAGTACATGAGCTGGTCGCGGTCGACGGGCTCGTAGGTCTGGCCCTTGGGGGAGTAGATCCCCAGCGAGGGGAACAGGCTCTCCATGCCGAAGGTGCGCGCCTCGTCGGGGACGATCGGCACCCAGCGCTTGCCGGTCTCCTTGTCGCGGACCAGGTCCTTGACCAGGCGGACGAACGCCATGGTGGTGGCGACGTTCTGCGAGCCGGAGCCCTTGTCGAAGGACGCGAACGCCTTCTCGGAGGGGGAGGGAAGCGGAGCCAGCGCGTGCGTACGACGGGCCGGGGCCGGGCCGCCGAGCGCCGCGCGGCGCTCCTGGAGGTAACGGACCTCGGGGGAGTCGGCGCCGGGGTGGCCGTAGGGCACGACCCCGTCGATGAAGTCGCTGTCCTTGATGGGGAGTTCGAGCAGGTCACGCATCTGCTTGAACTCGTCCGTCGAGAGCTTCTTCATCTGGTGGTTGGCGTTCTTCGACGCGAAGCCCTCGCCGAGCGTGTGGCCCTTGACCGTCTGCGCGAGGATGACCGTCGGGCCGCCCTTGTGCTCCACGGCCGCCTTGTACGCGGCGTAGACCTTGGACGCCTCGTGACCACCGCGCGAGAGGTGGAAGCATTCGAGGATCTTGTCGTCGCTCAGCAGCTTCGCCAGCTCGACGAGCGCCGGGTCCTTGCCGAAGAAGTCCTCGCGGATGTAGGCCGCGTCACGCGTCTGGTACGTCTGCACCTGGGCGTCCGGTACCTCGCGCAGGCGGCGTACGAGCGCGCCCGTGGTGTCGAGCTGGAACAGCTCGTCCCAGGCGTTGCCCCACAGCGACTTGATGACGTTCCAGCCGGCGCCGCGGAACTGGGCCTCCAGCTCCTGCACGATCTTGAAGTTCGCGCGGACCGGGCCGTCGAGGCGCTGGAGGTTGCAGTTGATGACGAAGGTCAGGTTGTCCAGACCCTCGCGGGAAGCCAGGGCGAGGGCCGCCGTCGACTCGGGCTCGTCCATCTCGCCGTCGCCGAGGAACGCCCAGACGTGCGACTCGGAGACGTCCTTGATGCCGCGCGCGGTGAGGTAGCGGTTGAAGCGGGCCTGGTAGATCGCCGACAGCGGGCCGAGGCCCATCGACACCGTCGGGAACTCCCAGAGCCAGGGCAGGCGCCGGGGGTGCGGGTACGACGGAAGGCCGTTGCCGCCCGCCTCCTGGCGGAAGTTGTCGAGGTGCGTCTCGCTGAGACGGCCGTCGAGGAAGGCGCGGGCGTAGATGCCGGGGGAGGCGTGGCCCTGGATGTACAGCTGGTCGCCGGAGCCGTCCGCCTCCTTGCCCTTGAAGAAGTGGTTGAAGCCCGTCTCGTACAGCCAGGCCGCGGACGCGAAGGTCGCGATGTGGCCGCCGACGCCGTGTTTCGCGCCGCGGGTCACCATCGCCGCCGCGTTCCAGCGGTTCCACGCGGTGATACGGCGCTCCAGCGCCTCGTCGCCGGGGGCGGAGGGCTCGGCGGCGGTCGGGATGGTGTTGACGTAGTCCGTCTCAAGCAGCTTGGGCAGCGCGAGACCGTTGCCCTCCGCCCGCTCCAGCGTGCGGCGCATCAGGTACGCGGCGCGGTGCGGGCCCGCAGCCTTCGTGACGGCGTCCAGGGAGGCCTGCCATTCGGCGGTCTCCTCGGGGTCGCGGTCCGGGAGCTGGTCGAGCTCGCTCGGCTGGATGGCGTAGGGGTCGGTCATAACGCCGCCTTCCTCAGTCGAAGGGGGGTTCCCTCATCGGCAAGGGGATTTCGGGGGTGCCCTTGGTCTTTGGCAGGACAGGGCGACGGGCCCTGTGGTGGGAGCCCGTCGGTGACTGTAACTCCCTGATCGATGATCGATCAAAGGTTCCCGGGCAAAATATCTTGATTACGAGAAAGTCGGCACGGCGTGCCTTTTGCGCAGGCACCGGGTGCCGTGATTTTCACCGGTTTCCCGGGAGTTCCCGCAGGTGAGCAGGGCTGCGCTCGGCTGCGTCACGGGCGCGGGGCGCAGCCGAGGACATGAGCCTTCACCAGCTCCGCGATCCGCGGGTCCCGGCGCCGGAACGCGGCCACCAGTTCCTCGTGTTCCTCCGCGTACGACTGCTGGACCGTGCCCAGCCAGCGGATGGAGAGGGCGGTGAAGACCTCGATGCCCAGGCCCTCCCAGGTGTGCAGGAGGACGGAGTTGCCGGCGGCGCGGACCAGTTCGCGGTGGAAGCCGACGGTGTGACGGACCTGGCCGGTGCCGTCGGCGTCGCGGTCGGCGTCGTAGAGCGCGGCGACATGCGGCTCCAGGGCCGAGCAGTCCTCGGCCAGCTTCTCCGCCGCCAGCTCCGCCGCGATGGCCTCCAGGCCGGCCCGCACCGGATAGCTCTCCTCCAGGTCGGCCGCGGTCAGATTCCGTACCCGGACGCCCTTGTTCGGCGCGGACTCGATCAGCCGCAGCGACTCCAGCTCGCGCAGCGCCTCCCGCACCGGCGTCTGGGAGACCTCCAGCTCGGTCGCGATCCGCCGCTCCACGATCCGCTCGCCCGGCTTCCAGCGACCGCTCACGATCCCCTCCACGATGTGCTCGCGGATCTGTTCGCGCAGCGAGTGGACGACGGGCGCGGTCATGAGAGCTCCTTAAGGGCGTTTGACGTTTAGACAATAAGGCCGCACGCCCGCTCGGGAGGGGCGCACGGGGGCGCTTTCATGCAGGTGAGACGAGACTTACACGCCGACGGGGCGGATCGGCGTGGTGGCCGTCCGGGGCGTCGGAGCGCGCGGAACAGGGGGTTCGGGGCGGGAGCGGCGGGAGTGGCGCCGGTGGCGTCCGGGGCCTCGTGGGACCGGACGGCGCCCGGGAGTCCGGCCGAGTCGGCCGGGGCTGCCACGCGGCGGCGGCGACATCGGCGCGCACACGACGGGATCGTACGCCGGGCTCGCGGGCGGCCGGCGACGTGTCGGCCGTCCCGGAAACGCGCGGTGCCCCCGCCCGGAGGATTCCGGAACGGGGGCACCGTACAGACAACGGACCAGGTGGCCGACTACAGGCCGAGCTCGACCTCGAACTCGCCCGCCTCCAGGATCGCCTTGACCGCCGTCAGGTAACGGGCCGCGTCGGCACCGTCGACCAGGCGGTGGTCGTAGGAGAGGGTCAGGTAGGTCATGTCGCGTACGCCGATGACCGTGCCCTCCTCCGTCTCGATCACGGCGGGGCGCTTGACCGTGGCGCCGATGCCGAGGATCGCGACCTGGTTCGGGGGCACGATGATCGTGTCGAAGAGCGCGCCGCGCGAACCGGTGTTGGAGATGGTGAAGGTCGCGCCGGACAGCTCGTCCGGGGTGATCTTGTTCGCCCGGACCTTGCCCGCGAGCTCGGCGGTGGCCTTGGCGATACCGGCGATGTTCAGGTCGCCCGCGTGCTTGATGACCGGGGTCATCAGGCCCTTCTCGGAGTCCACCGCGATACCGACGTTCTCGGTGTCGAAGTAGGTGATCGTGCCGTCCTCGACGTTGATCCGGGCGTTGATGGCCGGGTGGGCCTTCAGCGCCTGGGCCGCCGCCTTCACGAAGAACGGCATCGGGGAGAGTTTGACGCCCTCGCGCGCGGCGAAGGAGTCCTTGGCCTGGCCGCGCAGCCGCATCAGGCGGGTGACGTCGACCTCGACGACCGAGGACAGCTGCGCCTGCTCGTGCAGCGCCTTGACCATGTTGTC
Organism: Streptomyces sp. NPDC096013; assembly: GCF_044763565.1. NCBI lineage: Bacteria > Bacillati > Actinomycetota > Actinomycetes > Kitasatosporales > Streptomycetaceae > Streptomyces > Streptomyces sp. NPDC096013. Next base: position 391,196 of record NZ_JBIWGK010000002.1, read on the forward strand.
GCCGATGACCTTGCGGATGCGGGGCATCTTGACGGTCTGGCCGCGGAGCGGGGAGGCCTCCAGCGTCGGCGCCTTCTTCGCGGCGGCCGGAGCGGCGGCGGCTGCGGGAGCCGGAGCGGCGGCGGCGGCCTTCGCGGCCTCGGCGGCGGCGAGGACGTCCTGCTTGCGGATACGGCCACCGACGCCGGTGCCCTTGACGGTGGACAGGTCCACGCCGTTCTCGGACGCGAGCTTGCGCACCAGCGGGGTGACGTAGGCGCCGTCGTCCGCGGGCTGTGCGGCGGCGGGCGCCGGAGCGGCCGGGGTCACCGGAGCCGCGGCGACCGGCGCGGGGGCCGGGGCGGCGGGGGCGGCCGGAGCGGCGGCGACCGGGGCGGGCGCCGGAGCCGGAGCCGGGGCCGCGGGCGCGGCCGGAGCCTCGGGGGCGGCCGGCGCGGGGGCCGGAGCCGGAGCGGCAGCCGCCGGAGCGGGCGCCGGGGCGGCCGGAGCCGGGGCAGCCGCGGGAGCGGCACCGGGGGCGCCGACGACGGCGAGCTTGGCGCCGACCTCGGCGGTCTCGTCCTCGCCGACCAGGATCTCCAGCAGGACGCCGGCGACCGGGGAGGGGATCTCGGTGTCAACCTTGTCGGTCGAGACCTCCAGGAGGGGTTCGTCCTCCGCGACCTCCTCGCCGACCTCCTTCAGCCAGCGGGTGACGGTGCCCTCGGTGACCGACTCGCCCAGTGCGGGCAGCACGACGTCGGTACCGGAGGCGCCACCGGCCGGAGCGGCGGGGGTCTCGGCGGGCGCGGGGGCGGCGGCCGGAGCCGCGGGGGCCTCCGCGGCCGGGGCCGGAGCGGGCTCGGGGGCCGGAGCCGCCTCGGGCTCGGCGGCCGGGGCCGGAGCCGCGGCGGGCGCGCCCGTGCCGTCGTCGATCACGGCCAGCTCGGCGCCGACCTCGACGGTCTCGTCCTCGGCCACCTTGATGGAGGCCAGTACACCGGCGACGGGTGAGGGGATCTCGGTGTCGACCTTGTCGGTCGACACCTCGAGCAGCGGCTCGTCGGCCTCTACTCGCTCGCCCTCGGCCTTCAGCCAGCGGGTGACAGTGCCCTCGGTGACGCTTTCACCGAGCGCCGGAAGGGTTACGGAAACCGCCATGGTTTCGGTTGCTCCTTACGAATTGCGGAAGTCTGTGTCGTCGTCCGACCGAGGGGGTCAGTCGTGGGAGTGGAGGGGCTTCCCGGCCAGTGCCAGGTGAGCCTCGCCGAGAGCCTCGTTCTGCGTCGGGTGGGCGTGGATCAGCTGGGCGACCTCGGCGGGCAGCGCCTCCCAGTTGTAGATCAGCTGGGCTTCGCCGACCTGCTCGCCCATGCGGTCGCCGACCATGTGGACGCCGACCACGGCACCGTCCTTCACCTGGACGAGCTTGATCTCGCCCGAGGTGCCCAGGATCTTGCTCTTGCCGTTGCCCGCGAGGTTGTACTTCAGAGCGACGACCTTGTCCGCGCCGTAGATCTCCTTGGCCTTGGCCTCGGTGATGCCCACGGAGGCGACCTCGGGGTGGCAGTACGTCACCCGGGGGACACCGTCGTAGTCGATCGGGACGGCCTTGAGGCCGGCCAGACGCTCCGCCACCAGGATGCCCTCGGCGAAGCCGACGTGCGCGAGCTGGAGCGTGGGGACGAGGTCACCGACGGCGGAGATGGTCGGGACGTTCGTCCGCATGTACTCGTCGACCAGGACGTAGCCGCGGTCCATGGCGACGCCCTGCTCCTCGTAGCCGAGACCGGCGGAGACGGGCCCGCGGCCGACGGCGACGAGCAGGACCTCGGCCTCGAACTCCTTGCCGTCGGCGAGGGTGACCTTGACACCGTTCTCGGTGTACTCGGCCTTCGAGAAGAAGGTGCCCAGGTTGAACTTGATGCCGCGCTTGCGGAACGCGCGCTCAAGAAGCTTGGAGGAGTTCTCGTCCTCAAGGGGGGCGAGGTGCTTCAGGCCCTCGATGATCGTCACATCGGCGCCGAAGGACTTCCACGCGGAGGCGAACTCCACGCCGATGACACCGCCGCCGAGGATGATCGCGGACTGCGGCACACGGTCCAGGACGAGGGCGTGGTCCGAGGAGATGATCCGGTTGCCGTCGATCTCCAGGCCCGGCAGCGACTTCGGCACGGAGCCGGTCGCCAGCAGGACGTGGCGGCCCTGGATGCGCTGGCCGTTGACGTCGACGGAGGTGGGGGAGGAGAGCTTGCCCTCACCCTCGATGTAGTGCACCTTGCGGGATGCGATCAGACCCTGGAGTCCCTTGTACAGGCCCGAGATCACGCCGTCCTTGTACTTGTGGACGGCCGGTACGTCGATGCCCTCGAAGGTGGCCTTGACACCGAACTGCTCGCTCTCGCGGGCCTGGTCGGCGATCTCGCCCGCGTGGAGCAGGGCCTTGGTGGGGATGCATCCTCGGTGCAGGCAGGTGCCGCCGACCTTGTCCTTCTCGATCAGGGCGACGTCCAGGCCCAGCTGGGCCCCGCGCAGGGCCGCGGCGTACCCGCCACTACCACCGCCGAGGATCACTAGGTCGAAAACGGTGCTGGCGTCGTTCGCCACGTCACGTCCTCCATGCATGTGCGCCACGCCGGTCAGCGGTGACCGGTCGGCGGCTGGTGTCCGGCCGCTCTTTCTTCGGCCCTGTGGTGGGGGCCCTGTCCTGCCGAGCCCATCTTCGCACTTGTCGAGGCCCGACGAGACGCCGGGCCTGGGTGTGAGACACCACACGCTCAATTGAGAGGAGGGGCTGAGGTCGCCTGCCCAGGGGCGCGGGGAACTGCGCGACCGGCCAGGGACCGGCCGGCAGTCGCCCACGCGCCTCAGGGCATCGAGCTACTGGGCGAACGTCAGCCCAGTTCGCCCGCGGCGGTCAGCTCGGCCAGCCGCACGAGCGTCCGCACCGCGGACCCGGTTCCACCCTTGGGCGTGTAACCGAACGGCCCGCCCTCGTTGAACGCGGGACCGGCGATGTCGAGGTGCGCCCAGGTGATCCCCTCACCCACGAACTCCCGCAGGAACAGACCGGCGACGAGCCCGCCGCCCATCCGCTCGCCCATGTTCGCGATGTCGGCGGTGGGGGAGTCCATCCCCTTGCGCAGGTGCTCGGGCAGCGGCATCGGCCACGACGGCTCACCGACCTCCTCGGCGGCGTCGACGATCGCCGCGCGGAACGCGTCGTCGTTCGCCATCACACCGAAGGTCCGGCTCCCGAGAGCCAGCACCATCGCGCCGGTCAGCGTCGCCACGTCCACGATCGCGTCCGGCTTCTCCGCCGAGGCGGCCCACAGCGCGTCCGCGAGGACGAGGCGGCCCTCGGCGTCCGTGTTGAGCACCTCGACGGTCTTGCCGCTGTACATCCGCAGCACGTCACCGGGACGGGTCGCGGAACCGGACGGCATGTTCTCGGCGAGCGCCAGCCACCCGGTCACATTGACCTCCAGGCCGAGCCGCGCGGCGGCGACGACGGCCGCGAACACCGCGGCCGCACCGCTCATGTCGCACTTCATCGTCTCGTTGTGCCCGGCCGGCTTGAGCGAGATGCCGCCCGAGTCGTAGGTGATGCCCTTGCCGACGAACGCGAGGTGCTTGCTCGCCTTGGCGTTCGTGTACGACAGCTTCACCAGCCGCGGACCGGCCGCGGACCCGGCGCCGACGCCGAGGATGCCGCCGTAGCCGCCCTTCTCGAGGGCCTTCTCGTCGAGCACCTCGACCTTGATGCCGTGTTCCTTGGCCGCGGTCTGCGCGACGGCGGCGAAGGCCTCGGGGTCGAGGTCGTTCGGCGGGGTGTTGATCAGGTCGCGGGCGCGGTTGAGCTCCTCGGTGACCGCGAGCGCACGCTCCACGGCCGCCTTGTACTCCTTGTCGCGCGGCTTCCCGCCGAGCAGGGCGGCCTCGCCGAGGGGGGCCTTGCCGCCCACCTTGGCGTCCTTGGCGCTCCCCTTGTAGGCGTCGAAGGAGTACGCGCCGAGCAGCGCGCCCTCGGCGATCGCGCCGGCGTCGGCGGCGTCGGCGAGGGGGAGCGCGAAGGCGGCCTTCTTGGCGCCGGTGAGCGCGCGGGCGGCGACTCCGGCGGCCCGGCGCAGCGCCTCGGCGCCGTACGGCTCGCCCTCCTCGGGCTCCGCGCCGAGTCCCACCGCGAGCACGAGCGGGGCCTTGAAGCCGGCCGGTGCGGGCAGCTTCGTGATCTCGCCCTCGGCACCGGAGGCGCCCAGGGTCTCCAGGACGCCGGCGAGCCTGCCGTCGTACGCCTTGTCCACGGCGTCGGCGCCCGGTGCGACGACCGGGCCCTTGCCGCCCTTGCCGACACCGATCACGATCGCGTCGGCCCGCAGGCCGGGCGCCGCGGCGGTGCTGAGAGTGAGAGCAGTCACAGTGGTGAATTCTCGCTTCCGATGTGGAGTTGCTGTGGTCGATCGGTGTGGGTCGACCGGGCCCGACAGCCGACCCTATTTCCGACCTGCGGCGGTGGTGGAGACAGGGGGCCGCTGAGCACCCAGGGCGAGCCTACGCGCGTGTGCCTGATGGCTCATTCCCGCGGGGGGCCGCGGAGCGGCGGAGCGGAGGCCCGTCCGCCGGTGAGGGCGTGGCCGCTTCTAGATCCTCACTCCTCACTCCGGATGTCCCGCGTCACACTCGGGAGGTTCACGCGGGCGACCCGCTCATCGGTTCGCGTGATGTCCGCGCGCCCTCCGCGAAGTGGCCGCGGCGGGGATCGCTCGGAGGTCCCGCGCTCAGCCACTCAGCGCAAGCACGACGAACGCGGCCGTGGCCGCGGTCTCCGCGAGCCCCCCGAACACGTCCCCGGTGACCCCTCCGAACCGCCGCCGGCAATGCCGCAGGAGCACCTCGGCGACGACCAGCGCCACGATGACCGCGGGGACGACCCCGTACACCCCAAGTCCCCATCCGCACACGCCACCCACGACCACGACCCCCACCACCAGGGACACCGCGGAGCGCACCGGCACGACCCCCGCGACCGCCGCCCCCAACCCTTCGGGCCGAGCCGCGGGCACCCCCGCCCGGGCGGCAAGGGTGAGCGCCGAGCGGGCCACGACCGCCGAGACGACCGCCCCGACCGCACCCCGCCCCCACGAGTCGCCGTAGAGCTGAGCGAGCGCGGCCGCCTGCCCCAGCACCACGAAGACAAGGGTCAGCACCCCGAACGGCCCGATGTCCGACTGCTTCATGATCCGCAGGGCGTCCTCCGCCGGCTTCCCGCTCCCCAGCCCGTCCGCCGTGTCCGCGAGCCCGTCCAGATGCAGCCCCCGAGTGAGCACGGCGGGCACGGCGACACTCCCGACGGCGGCGAGCAGCGGACTCGCCCCGAGAAACAGCAGCAGCAGCCCGAGGCCGGCGGCACATCCGCCGACTACGACCCCCACCAGCGGCGCCGCGAGCATCCCCGCCCGCGCGGCCCCCCGGTCCCAGCGGGTCACCGTGACCGGCAGAACGGTCAGCGTGCCGAATGCGAAGCGGAGGCCGTCGAGGGGCGGGGTCGTGGACACCGGCGCAGGTTACCCGGCGACCGGGAGGGCACCCGAGCGAGCCGTGGCTAAAGTGCGCATATGGGACATTGGCTGCACCGCAACATCGTCGAGCCGGGCAAACTCCCGCTCCTCCTCGCGCTGACCGCCTTCGTCCTGACCTTCCTCATCACCCGGGTCATCACCCGCATGATCCGCGCCGGCAAGGGCCCCTTCGGCAACATCAAGGCCGGTGACGTGCACATCCACCACGTCGTCCCGGGCGTCGTCCTCAGCGTCCTCGGCGGTTTCGGCGCGGTGGCCAGCAGCCGCTACGGCGTCGGATCGGCGATCTTCGCGATCGTCTTCGGGATCGGCGCGGGCCTGGTGCTCGACGAGTTCGCGCTGATCCTCTACCTCGACGACGTGTACTGGACCGAGGCGGGCCGCAAGAGCGTCGAGGCGGTGGTGCTGACGGCGGCCCTGGTCGGGTTCGTCCTCGCCGGTTTCTCGCCGTTCGGGGTCGACGGCCTCACCGACTCCGAACTCCACGACCGCGCCGGCGTGATCGTGAGCGTCGCGGTGAACTTCCTCTTCTCGCTCATCGCCCTGAGCAAGGGCAAGGCCCGCACGGCGGTCTTCGGCGTCCTGGTCCCGCTGGTCGCCCTCGTGGGCGCGATCCGGCTGGCCCGCCCGGGTTCCTTCTGGGCCAAGCGCTTCTACCGCGACCGGCGCCACCGGGCCCGAGCCCGCTCCACGCTCCGCGCCTATCACCACGACCGCCGCTGGGTGGGCCCGCGCCGCAAGCTCCAGGACTGGATCGGCGGCAAACCCGACCCGGACCCGGTACGGATTCCCGGCCGCCGGTAGCCGCACCCCGCCTACCGCAGGGGCAGCCCTCGGTGCCGTACCGCCGAGATCAGGCACAGCAGCCCCACCGCGATGATCGCCGCCAGGTGTTCCTTGCCCGCGAGGTTGCCCTTGAGCAGCACCTCGATCGCCATCGCCGCGGTCACCGCGAGCGCGGTGACGTACGCGCCGTAGCGCCACGCGATGAAGACGGCGAGGCCGACCACGGCGGCCGAGGGACCCGTGTCCACGACGAGCCGGTCCGAGCTGGGCAGCCCGAACAGGTTGTCGAAGCCGAGCCGGATGCCGAGGCGGGCGTAGAGCGTGCCGGCGAGGGTCGCGACGTAGGCGATGACCAGGGTGCGCCAGCGGCCGAGGGTGATCTCCGCGACGCCGAACACGAAGAGGATCTGCGCCAGCGCGCCCCACACGGGGAGGTCGAGGGCCGGGACGAAGAGGGAGAGCGGGGTACGGAGAAGGGCCAGCCACAGGGGGTCCACCGCCCTGACCGCGCCCGCGTCCTGCACGAACCGGTAGCCCCAGGACTGGTTCTGCACGAATTGCAGCACCGCCGTCAGCAGCACCGCGCCGATCGTCATCGGGATCGCCCGCCAGGGCCGCTTCAGCAGCGGCTCGCGCACGGTGACGTAGAGCAGTCCCCATTCGGCGCGGGCCCAGCGGGCGAGGCGGTTCATCTGTGCGTCTCCAGGTGCTTGCGGTGCAGCCACTTCGGCAGGCCCGGCGCCTCCAGGAAGCCTTCCGCGCGCGCCGCCGCGAGGCCGATGCGCAGCAGGTCCGCGCTCTTCTCGAAGAGCAGGAACCGGGGTTCCCAGATGGGCCGGTACTTGGCGTTGGCGCGGTACAGCGACTCGATCTGCCACCAGCGCGAGAAGAAGCTGAGGAGCGACCTCCACAGCCGCAGCACCGGTCCGGCGCCGATCCGCGCCCCCCGTTCGAAGACCGAGCGGAACATGGCGAAGTTGAGCGAGACCTGGGTGATGCCGATCTCCTGGGCGCGGCGCAGGAGTTCGATCACCATGAACTCCATCAGCCCGTTGTCGGAGTCGCGGTCGCGCCGCATCAGGTCGAGGGAGAGCCCGTGCGGGCCCCACGGCACGAAGGACAGCACCGCCCTCAACTCGCCCTCGCCGTCCGTGCATTCGAGCATCACGCAGCGGCCGTCGTCGGGGTCGCCGAGCCGTCCGAGCGCCATGCTGAACCCGCGTTCGGTGGCCCCGTCGCGCCAGTCGTCGGCGCGCTTGAGCAGGTACGCCATCTCGTCGGCCGGAATGTCCTCGTGGCGCCGGATCCGCACGGTGTACCCGGCCCGCTTCACCCGGTTGTAGGCCTGCCGTACGGTCCGCATGGCGCGTCCCTCAAGGGTGAACTCGGCGACCTCGACGAGGGCTTCGTCCCCCAGTTCGAGGGCGTCGAGGCCGTGCCGCGCGTAGACGGTGCCGGCCTCCTCGCTCGCGCCCATCACGGCCGGGATCCAGCCGTGGACCCGGGCTTCCGCGAGCCACGGCTCGATCGCGCCCGGCCACGCCTCCGGGTCGCCGATCGGGTCGCCCGAGGCCAGCGAGACCCCGCCCACGACCCGGTACGCGACGGCCGCCTTGCCGGTCGGCGACCACACCACGCTCTTCTCCCGGCGCAGCGCGAAGTACCCGAGCGAGTCCCGCTCGCCCTGCCGCTCCAGGAGCACCCGCAGCTGCTTCTCGTCGTCCTCGGTGAGCGGGTCGACGGCGCGCCGGGAGCGGAACGCGGCGTAGAAGACGGCGAGGACCAGGAGGGTGCTGAGGACGTTGATGGTGACGTTGGCCCAGTTCGGGGTCCAGATGCCGGGGAAGCGGTTCTCCGGGGCGGCGATGGAGACCAGCCGGAACGCGCCGTAGCGCCAGCGCTCCACGAACGTCGAACGGGACGCGTCCTGCGCCTGGTTGGTGACCGTCACCAGCAGCCCGGCGAGCAGCGAGGCGGCCAGGGTCCCGACGACCGCGACGACGGCGGCGAGCCGGGGGTTGGACCGGTCGCCCTTCGCGTAGAACTCCCGGCGCCCCACGAGCAGCGAGCCGACGAAGGCCGCGGTGAGCACCAGGGAGATCCAGTTCTGCGGGTACCGGCGGATCTCCGGGAACGACATCGCGAACCCGAACAACGCGAGGAACAGCCCGCTGACCACCAGGTTCAGAATCCACGCGGCCCGTTTGCGGCGCCGCATGGTGATGGCGAGGAAGGCCGTGAACACCCCGGACGCGAAGCCCGCCGTCAGCAGGTACGGCGTGAAGAAGTTCTCCTGGTTGTGCCGTCGCACGTCCTGCCCCAGCGAAACCCACGCCGCGCTGAGGAAGTTGATGAACGCGACGGCCCGCAAATACCAGACGGCGAAGGCCGCGGCCCGCCGTGAGGCCGCTGAGCTATGACGTTCCTGAACGGGCCCGACCCGGACATCTCCCATGAAGGAGGATCATATGGGCGTCGACACGGCGAACAGTCCTTCGCCACCGCGACGCCCTGCCCGGGCATGCCGCGGCCTGTGTCACGGGGGGCAGGGGGGACCCAGGACCCCGGTCCGTCGGAGCCGGGGCCGGTCGCGCTCCGTGGCCCTGTCCGCGCGGAGTCCCCCGGCAGCCTCTCCGGCCCTCTCCGCCCCGCGGGATCTCTTGGCCGCCGCCGCGAGCCGCCCGAGTTGGCCCCGGCTCAGGTCATTCGGGTTTCTTGGGCTCTTCCGAGGTGGGGGCTTCTGCCGTCACGACGGTCTGGTCCGTCGTGATGGTCTCGCCTGCGCCGGCCGTCTCGGCCGGCTCGGCGGCCTTCTCCGCTCTCGCGGGACCTTTTGGCCGCCGCCGTGAGCCGCCCGAGTCGGCCCCCGCCGCTCAGGTCACTCGGGTTTCTTGGGCTCTTCCGAGGTGGGGGCTTCTGCCGTCACGACGGTCTCGTCCGCCGTGACGGTCTCGCCCGCGCCGACCGCCTCGACCTGCTCGCCGGCCTTCTCCGGCTCCCCGGTCTCCACCGTCTCCGGAGCTTCCTCGACCCCCGCCAACTCCTCCGGCCGGAGCGGCAGTTCGGCCGACAGTGCCGCCGCGGCCTGTACCAGGGGCAGGGCGAGCAGCGCGCCCGCGCCCTCGCCGACGGTCACGCCGTGGTCGAGGAGGGGCTCCAGGGCCATGCGGTCGAGGGCCTTCGCCTGGCCCGGTTCGCCGCTGTTCTGGCCGGCGAGCCACCAGTCCGGGGCGCGGAAGGCGACCCGCTGGCCGACCAGGGCGCAGGCGGCGGCCACGACGCCGTCCAGGATGACCGGGAGCTTCCGTACCGCGCTCTGGAGCAGGAACCCGGTCATCGCGGCGAGGTCGGCGCCGCCCACCGTCGCGAGCAGCTGCAACTGGTCGCCCAGCACCGGCCGGGCCCGCCGCAGCGCGTCCCGGATCGCCGCGCACTTGCGCATCCACGCCAGGTCGTCGATCGCGAGTCCGCCCCGCCCGGTGACGACCGACGCGTCGGTCCCGCACAGCGCCGCGATCAGCACGGAGGCCGGGGTCGTACCGCCGACGCTGACATCGCCGAGGACCACCAGATCCGTACCGGAGTCGGCCTCCTCGTTCGCGACGGCGACACCGGCGTTGAACGCGGCCTCCGCCTCCTCGAGCGTCAGCGCGTCCTCGATGTCGATACGCCCGCTGCCCCGCCGTACGCGATGCTCCACGACCGCGTCCGGCAGTGAGTCCGGCTCGCAGTCCAGGGCCATGTCCACGATCCGTACCGGAACGCCGAGCCGCCGGGCGAGCACGGCCGCCGGGCTGCCGCCCTCCAGCACGGACCGCACCAACTCCACCGCGCTGCCCGCGGGCCGGCCCGACACGCCGAGCGAGGCGATCCCGTGGTCACCGGCGAACAGCACCACGCGCGGCCGTTCGACCGGCCGCACCGGCACGGCGCCCTGCGCCGCCGCCAGCCACTCACCCAGGTCGTCGAGTCGGCCCAGCGCCCCGGGCGGCACGATCTGACGTTCCCGCCGCGCCTCGGCGTCACGGCGCACTCCGCCGTCGGGGCGCTCGATCAGATCGGTGAAGTCGTCGAGATTAAGCGAGCTCATTCGCCGAACAGTACCGGCAGCGGTCGAACGCCACGGAGCCAGATCGCCACCACGCGCCCCCGACGTCCTTGCCCCGAAGATCAAGATCCCGTACGTATCGTTTTGTACCGTTTTGCCGTACGTCTCCGGGAGCCGCCCATGAACAGCCTGCGCACCCGCGTCAGCACGCGCGTCAGCACCCTCGACGCGTACCGCCGCCACCGCGCGCTGGCCCGCGCGATCCTGCGGCTCCTCCCCGAACCGGAGAGCTGGCTCGACGTCGGCACGGGCGACGCCCACTTCCCGGAGACGGCGAAGGCCCTCTTCCCGTACACCTCCTTCGACGGCGTCGACCCCACCCCCCGGGTCGTCCGCGCCCGCGCCGCCGAACGCATCGAGGAGGCCTACGCCGGTCACCTCACGGACCCGCACCTCACGACCGTCCTCCGCGCCCGCTACGACGTCGTCACCCTCCTCCGCGACCGCTCGCCCGCCCCCGACCCCGACGCCGAACTCCACGCCGCCCTCACGGTCCTGCGCCCCGGCGGCCTCCTCCTCCTGGAAGGCTCCCCGGACACCCTCCGCCCCCAACTGGAGCCCCACGCCGTCGAGTTCGTCACCGAACCCCGCCGCCTCCCGGACGCCTTCCCGCCCCCGCAACGCCTGATCGCCCGCAGAAACCAGCAGTGTCAGGGCATGCCCTAGCTGTATTGACCCGCAGCGTCAGGGCAGGCCTTAGCCCCGCAACGTCAGCGCCTGCCCCGCCACCACCAGCAACACGTGCTCGCACTCACCGGCGATCGCGGAGTTCAGCCGCCCCAACTCGTCCCGGTACCGGCGCCCTGACGCGGTCGCCGGGACGATCCCCGAGCCCACCTCGTTGGACACGGCGACCAGGGTCCGCCGGGTCGCGCGCACGGCGGCCGTCAACTCCCGTACCCGCTCCCGGAGTCGCTTCTCCCCGCGGTCCCCCCACTCCGTGTCGTCCCACGCCCCCACGGAGTCCATGGCGTCGGTCAGCCACAGCGACAGACAGTCGATGAGCAACGGCGGCCCGTCCTCCGCCAGCAACGGCACCAGGTCGCAGGTCTCCGCCGTACGCCACGACCCCGGCCGCCGGTCCCGGTGCGCGGACACCCGGGAGGCCCACTCGGTGTCCCCGTTGCGCGAGCCGCCGGTGGCGACGTACAGCACATCGGGAAACGCCTCCAGCCGCCGCTCGGCCTCCACCGACTTCCCGGACCGCGCCCCGCCCAGCACCAGCGTCCGCCTCGGCACATCGGGCACGTCCTCGTACACCCCCACGGTCAACGTCGTCCCGTCCGGCACGGCCCGTGCCCCCACCGCCGCCAGCCGCCGCGTCAACTCGGCACCCGGCGGCACATCGTGATCGAGATGGACGGCGACGACATCGGTGGCCGGGCCCATCGCCCCCACCGCCCGCAGCTTGGCGAGCGCGTCCGGCCGCCCCACGACATCGGCGAGCACCATGTCGTACGACTCCACCCGCCCCTCCTCCAGCCCGGCGGGCGCACCCCCCGGCGGCAGATACAGCACCCGCTGCCCGTCGGGCCCCGTGACGGCGTACCCGGTGCCCGGCGCGTCCAGGGCGACCGCCCGCACCCGGTGCCCCGTCAACAGGGCGAGCTCCCGCCCGTCCGGCACCCGTCCCGGCTGCGGCAACCCGGCGGGCACCTCCACCGCCGGACCGTCATGCGGATGCGACAACAGCACCTGCCGCACACCCGCCAGCGAATGCCCCGCCCGAGCAGCGGCGAAGGCCGCCCCCGGAGTCAGGTCGAGCAACAGCGTCCCGTCCACCAGCACAGCAGTGGCCGCCCGAGCATCCACACCGAGCGAAACAGCACAGCCGGCACAAGGACAGTCGGGCCGAGGGAGTCCAGAGGGGGCACCGGTACCGAGCAGAGTAAGTTCCACGCCCCGATTTTCACCGCTCACGAGCGAGGATGCCCATCCTGACCCCCCTTAAGGGGCGCGGGACTGTGACATCCGCGGCTCCGCCGCGGGGCGCGACAAGCCCCCACCGGCCCGCAGGCAAAGAACTTCCGCAACATGATCACGGCAAACCCGGCGGAGCGCATACGCTGCATGTCTGCATGCGCTCAGACACGGGAGGCATACATGGCGGCATGGATCTGGCGGTTCGAGAAGGCCGACGGGACCGAGGTCGAACCCGCGGTACAGCCCGAGGAGTTCACCACTCAGGGCGACGCGGAGTCCTGGCTCGGCGAGGTGTGGAAGGACCTCGTCGCCGGCGGCGCGGACCAGGTGTTCCTGTTCGAGGACGGCACACAGATCTACGGTCCGATGAGCCTGCACGCCGAGGACGCGTAGCCCGTCACAGCCGAGGCGGGGGCGGCCGGAGAGGTTCCGGCCGCCCCCGCCGCGTTCCCGGGGCCGCCGCGCCCTACGCCCTACTGCTCGCCCAGCGTGACGTCGGCCTTCTTCGACGCCCCGTTCCGGGTGTACGTCACCGTCGTCTTCTGCCCCGGCTTGTCGGCGGCGAGTGCCTCCGACAGTGAGGTGATCGTGGTGATGCCCGTGTCACCGAGCTTCGTGATGATGTCCCCGGGCCGGATTCCGGCCTGGTCGGCGGCCCCGCCGCCCTTCACGTCGACCACGGCGACCCCGGCGGCTCGGTAGTCGGCGTCGACGACCGTACGGCCGGTGATGCCGAGGGCCGCCCGCCCCGAGTCGGTGACCTTGCCGTCCTTGACGATCTGGTCGGCGACCGTCTTCACCATCGAGGAGGGGATCGCGAACCCGATACCGGGCGCGGCGCTGCCCCCGAGGTCGGGATCGGTGGCGGCGAGGGTCGGGATGCCGATGACCTGCCCGTTCAGGTTCACCAGCGCGCCCCCGCTGTTGCCGGGGTTGATCGCCGCCGAGGTCTGCACCATGTTGGCGATGGTCGCGCCCGTACCGCCCCCGGAGCTGCCCTCGCTGACGGTCCGTCCGGTCGCCGACACGATGCCCTGCGTCACGCTGGACGACAGTCCGAGCGGCGAGCCCATGGCGAGGACGATCTGCCCCACCTCGACCTTGGAGGAGTCCGCGAAGGCCGCCGCCTTCAGCCCGGCCGGCACCTTGTCCAGCTTGACGACGGCGAGGTCCTGCTCGGGGTAGGAGTAGACGAGCCTGGCGGTGAGCACGTCCTCGCTGTTCGCGGTGGTCACCTTGAAGGTCTTCTCGTTCCCGACGACATGCGCGTTGGTGACGATGTGCCCCTGGCCGTCGTACACGATCCCCGACCCCAGATCACGGCTGGCCTGGATCTGTACGACCGACGGCAGGACCTCCTTGATCACCTTCAGGTAGTCGCTCTGGAGGTCGCCGCCCGTCATCGGCACGGCGGCCTCGGCGGCCTGCGTGGTCGAGCCGTCCTTCTTCGAGGAGGCCGACGAGGACGACCCGGAGTCGGAACATCCGGCGACCAGCGCCACCGAACAGGCGAGACCGGCGAGCAGGGCGACCGGCCGCAGGGCACGGAAGCGGGTGCGGGTACGGGAGGAGTCCATACCGCGAGTGTCTCTTTGGGGTGAATGCCCGGCTCGTGCTGCTGACCCGAACGGGCCCCTAGGGGAGGGGGCGCGCGCTCAGCCCCGCACGCCGCACAGGTGCAACAGTGCGGCCACCGCGCGATACGGATCGGTCCGCCCGGCCCGCTCCTCGGCGGCCAGCAGCGACTCCACGTCCGCCGGGATCTCCACGCCCTCCGGAGCGGTGTCGGTGAAGACCCGCACGCCGTACCAGGCCTGGAGCGGCGCCCCGATCCCCGCGAGCGTGGCGGTCAGGGTGCCGAGCCGGTCGGCCCGCACATCGAGACCGAGCCGGTTGCGGTAGGCGGTCGAGTCGAACGCGCCCAGCGCGCCCGCCCAGTCCCAGGACAGCCCGGGCCGCATGGCCAGCGCGTCGGCGTTCCGCACGAGCAGCGACAGCAGCCCGCCCGGCGCCAGCATCCGGGCGAGCCCCGCCAGCAGCGGATCGGGCTCGGACACATACATGAGTACGCCATGACAGAGCACGACGTCGAAGCTGCCCGGCAGGAAGTGCACGCCGGTGTCCCGGCCGTCGCCCTCGATGATCCGCACCCGCTCCCGGATGCCCTCGGGCTCACCGGACAGCGCCGCACGGGCGGCGGCGACCATCTTCGGTTCCTGCTCGAGCCCGGTCACCTGATGCCCGGCCCGGGCCAGCCGCAGGGCCTGCGTGCCCTGGCCCATCCCGACGTCGAGCACCCGCAACCGCTGACCGACCGGATACCGGCCGGCTATCTGCTCGTCGAGCTGCCGGGCCACCAGCTCCTGTCGTACGACATCCCGCAGCCCGCCCAGCCTGCTCAGCCAGGCGTCCGCCGCGCCCCCGGAGAAGGAATCCGCGCTCAGGGCCGCTCTCCGCGCTTGACCAGCGGCTTCGGCAGCCGGAGTCGACGCATCTGGAGGGAGCGCATCAGGGCGTAGCGCACCGTGCCCTTGGTGTCCTGGCCCGGGAAGCGCTCGGCGAGCAGCTTGCGTAGCTTGAACACGCTCCAGAAGGAGTCGACCACGATCAGCACGATCACCACGAGCCACAGCAGCAGCGCGATGTTCTGAAGCGCGGGGATCTGCACCACGCTGAGCACCAGGATCACCACGGCCAGCGGCAGGAAGAACTCGGCGATGTTGATCCTCGAGTCCACGTAGTCACGCCCGAACTTGCGGATCGGGCCCCGGTCACGGAGGGGCAGGTCCCGTTCGTTGCCCCGGCCGGAGAGCGCCTGGCGCTGCTTCTCCATCGCCAGGCGCCGCTCGTCGCGCTGGCGCTTGGAGGCGTCCTTGCGCGTCATCGAGGTGTTGGCGACGCTGCGGCGCTGAGTCTGGGACTCACTGCGCTTGGGCGTGGGCCGACCCTTCGGGGCCTGAGGGTCTCGGGGCATCTTGGAGTCGGTCAGCGACACCTTGTCGGTGGGCGCTGCCTTCTCTTCCTTGGCGCGGCTACGGAACACAAAACCCAAGGGTAAGGGGTGAATGGGGTTGGACCCCAGCCCCGTGGGGAACGATCCGGCAACACCAGTCGTCTGTAGGGGGACAGAGAAGGACGTCGGGGGCGGGTCCTCCCAGGGGAGCACCTACTCCTTACGCCGGATCGGAACCGCGGTCAGTCGTCCTTGGGGATGAGCGCATCCGTCCCCGAACAGTGCGGTAATGGATGCAGGGCCCGTACTGTGGGTTCTGTTGCAGTCGCTGGAGCTGGAGTCCGTCAGAAGGGGGCGCGCGAAGCCCATGAGCGGTGTCATGAAGCGTATGGGGATGATCTTCCGCGCGAAGGCGAACAAGGCCCTTGACCGGGCCGAGGACCCGCGCGAAACCCTCGATTACTCGTACCAGAAGCAGCTGGAGCTGCTTCAGAAGGTGCGCCGGGGTGTGGCCGACGTCGCCACCTCCCGCAAGCGTCTGGAGCTCCAGCTCAACCAGTTGCAGTCGCAGTCCTCCAAGCTGGAGGACCAGGGCCGCAAGGCGCTCGCCCTCGGCCGCGAGGACCTGGCCCGCGAGGCGCTCTCGCGCCGCGCCGCCCTCCAGCAGCAGGTGACGGACCTGGAGACGCAGCACACCACGCTCCAGGGCGAGGAGGAGAAGCTCACCCTCGCGGCCCAGCGCCTCCAGGCCAAGGTGGACGCCTTCCGGACGAAGAAGGAGACCATCAAGGCCACGTACACGGCGGCCCAGGCGCAGACCCGGATCGGCGAGGCCTTCAGCGGCATCTCCGAGGAGATGGGCGACGTCGGCCTGGCGATCCAGCGGGCCGAGGACAAGACCCAGCAGCTCCAGGCCCGCGCCGGCGCGATCGACGAGCTCCTCGCCTCCGGTGCCCTGGACGACCCGACCGGCATGGCCAAGGACGACATCCAGGCCGAGCTGGAACGCCTGTCCGGTGGTACGGATGTAGAGCTGGAACTCCAGCGCATGAAGGCGGAGCTGGCCGGAGGTTCGTCCGCTTCGCAGCAGGCGATCGAGGGCGGCACCGACAAGGCGCAGCCCCAGCAGCCGCAGGACACCCCGCGTTTCGACAAGCAGTAGGCCCACGCCTGAGGAGGGCGACATGATCGTACGGATCATGGGGGAGGGGCAGGTGAGGCTGGCCGACGGCCACCTCACCGAGCTGAACAAGCTGGACGACGTACTCCTGGCAGAAGTACGCAACGGAGACGGCCCCGCCTTCCGCGAGACCCTCCAGGCACTCCTGTCGAAAGTCCGCGAACTGGGCGAGCCGCTGCCGGACGACTCCCTGGAACCGTCCGAGCTGATCCTCCCGTCCCCGGACGCCACCCTGGAACAGGTCCGGGACCTGCTGAGCGACGACGGCCTGATCCCGGGGTAGCGGGCGCTCCTTCTCCGTCTTTTCGCCGCAGGGGGTCTGGGGGCACAGCCCCCGGGAGGGACGCCGTACCGTTGCCGGAATGAGTGCCGTTGACCGAGCCCGCTGCCAAGCGAAGGCGCACCCATCGGCCCTGGACGTCGCCCTCGCCGCAGCCGTGCTCCTCTGCATGATCGCCGGTTCCTTCGTCGACCCCCGCGGCGACAACGGCGGGAGCTGGGGCATCCGCACCCCCGACCCGCTCAGCCTGATCCTGATGGTGATCGGCGCCGCCGCACTGGTCAAACGCCGCCGCGCCCCGATGCTGGTGCTCGCCGTCACCGCCACCGCGTCCCTCGTCGAGAGCGTCACCAGCGACCCCCGCGCCCCGGTCGCGATGTGCGCCGTGGTCGCCCTGTTCACCGTCGCCGTCACCACCGACCGCTCCACGACCTGGCGCGTCGCCCTGCTCACGATGACCGTGCTGACCGGCGCCGCGATGCTCGGCGGCCCCCTCCCGTGGTACGCGCAGGAGAACCTCGGCATCTTCGCCTGGACCGGCATGGCGGCCGCCGCGGGCGACGCCGTGCGCAGCCGCAAGGAATTCGTGCACGCCATGAGGGAGCGCGCCGAACGGGCCGAACGCACCCGTGAGGAGGAGGCCCGGCGGAGGGTCGCCGAGGAGCGCCTGCGCATCGCCCGGGACCTGCACGACGTGGTCGCGCACCACATCGCCCTGGTCAACGTCCAGGCCGGGGTCGCCGCGCACGTCATGGACAAGCGCCCGGACCAGGCCAAGGAGGCGCTCGCGCACGTACGCGAGGCCAGCCGGTCCGCGCTCAACGAACTCCGGGCCACCGTCGGCCTGTTGCGCCAGTCCGGAGACCCCGAGGCCCCCACCGAACCGGCCCCCGGACTCGACCGCCTCGAAGAACTCGCCGGCACCTTCCGCAACGCGGGCCTGCACGTCGAGGTGGCCCGCGCCGACAACGGCACCGCCCTGCCCGCGGCCGTCGACCTGGCCGCCTACCGCGTCATCCAGGAAGCCCTCACCAACGTCCAGAAACACGCCGGTACGGAGGCGAAGGCCGAGGTCAGCGTGGTCCGGGTGGGCCCGAACCTGGAGGTCACCGTCCTCGACAACGGCTCCGGCGAGGACCACGACCCCGACTCCGGCGGCGGCCACGGCCTGCTCGGCATGCGCGAGCGCGTCACCGCCGTGCGCGGCACCCTCACCACCGGTCCCCGCTACGGAGGCGGCTTCCGCGTCCATGCGATCCTGCCGGTCAAGACCCGCCCACGCGCCTCGGGGGACCCCGTATGACGACGATCCGTGTCCTGCTCGCCGACGACCAGGCCCTGCTGCGCAGCGCCTTCCGCGTGCTCGTCGACTCGGAGCCGGACATGGAGGTCGTGGGAGAGGCCTCGGACGGCGCGCAGGCCGTACGGCTGGCGAAGGAGAAGCGGGCCGACGTCGTGCTGATGGACATCCGGATGCCCGGCACCGACGGCCTCGCCGCGACCCGCATGATCAGCGCGGACCCGTCGCTCGCCCATGTCCGGGTGGTGATACTGACGACCTTCGAGGTCGACGACTACGTGGTGCAGTCCCTGCGCGCGGGCGCGTCCGGCTTCCTGGGCAAGGGCTCCGAGCCGGAGGAACTGCTGAGCGCGATCAGGGTCGCGGCGGCGGGCGAGGCGCTGCTCTCCCCGGTGGCGACCAAGGGTCTGATCGCCCGCTTCCTCGCCCAGGGCGGTGACCTGGACGACGACCGCGACCCGGCCCGCGCCGAACGCCTCGACGCCCTCACCGTCCGCGAACGCGAGGTCCTCGTCCAGGTCGCCGGCGGTCACTCGAACGACGAGATCGCCGAACGCCTGGAGGTCAGCCCGCTGACGGTGAAGACCCACGTCAACCGCGCCATGTCCAAGCTCGGCGCCCGCGACCGGGCCCAACTCGTCGTCATCGCCTACGAGTCGGGGCTGGTCCGGCCGCGGGTGGAGTAGCCCGGTACGGCTACGGCAGCGCCAGCATCCGCTCCAGCGCCAGCTTGGCGAACGCCTCCGTCTCCTTGTCCACCTCGATGCGGTTGACCAGCTTGCCCTCGGCGAGCGACTCCAGGGTCCAGACCAGGTGGGGGAGGTCGATGCGGTTCATCGTCGAGCAGAAGCAGACCGTCTTGTCGAGGAAGACGATCTCCTTGCCCTCGGGGGCGAAACGGTTCGCCAGCCGGCGTACGAGATTCAGCTCGGTGCCGATGGCCCACTTCGAACCGGCCGGGGCCGCCTCGAGTGCCTTGATGATGTACTCCGTCGAGCCGACGTAGTCGGCCGCGGCCACCACCTCGTTCTTGCACTCCGGGTGGACGAGGACGTTGACACCCGGGATACGGGCCCGCACGTCCTCCACCGACTCCAGCGAGAAACGGCCGTGCACCGAGCAGTGGCCGCGCCACAGGATCATCTTCGCGGACCTCAACTGCTCTGTGGTGAGGCCCCCGTTGGGCTTGTGCGGGTTGTACAGCACGCAGTCCTTAAGGCTCATGCCGAGGTCGCGGACCGCCGTGTTGCGCCCGAGGTGCTGGTCCGGGAGGAACAGCACCTGCTCGCCCTGCTCGAAGGCCCACTCAAGAGCCCGCTCGGCGTTCGACGAGGTGCAGATCGTGCCGCCGTGCTTGCCCGTGAACGCCTTGATGTCGGCGGACGAGTTCATGTACGACACCGGCACGACCCGCTCGGCTATGCCGGCCTCGGTCAGCACGTCCCAGCACTCGGCGACCTGCTCGGCGGTGGCCATGTCGGCCATCGAGCAGCCGGCCGCGAGATCCGGGAGCACGACCTTCTGGTCGTCGCCGGTGAGGATGTCCGCGGACTCCGCCATGAAGTGCACACCGCAGAACACGATGTACTCCGCCTCGGGGCGCGCGGCGGCGTCCCGGGCCAGCTTGAAGGAGTCGCCCGTGACATCGGCGAACTGGATGACCTCGTCGCGCTGGTAGTGATGGCCGAGCACGAAGACCTTGTCGCCGAGTTTCTCCTTGGCCGCGCGGGCCCGCTCGACCAGGTCGGGGTCGGACGGCGAGGGCAGGTCGCCGGGGCAATCGACACCGCGCTCGCTGCTCGGGTCGGCCGCACGGCCGAGAAGGAGCAGGGCGAGGGGCGTCGGCTGTACGTCGAGCTCCTGGGTCTGGGCGGTGGTCACGACACGCACCCTTTCTGTTCTGCGGGCTGGGCTCTTCTGCGGCCTGTTCCGTGGAGAGAACGTGCCTTTTCGTCGATTTGACGTTATCTATCATAACCGCTTCACGTCACTTTGACGATGGCGATGTCGTCGATGTGACATCAATCCCGGCGGGTGCCGTCCGCGCACTCGGCGGGGGGCCTTGCGGGCGTGTGCGAGCATGGAAGAGGAGCCAGGGGAAAGACACCGGAGATGGTCCGGAATGAATCCCCGGCCCCGGCGGTTGACATCGTCGGCAAGCAGTCTCCGTACAACCCGGGAGAGATGTAGATGTCCGTATCGGACGAGACCAGCACCGTCACCGACGGCATCATCCTGTCCGACGCCGCCGCGGCGAAGGTCAAGGCCCTGCTCGACCAGGAGGGCCGTGACGACCTGGCCCTGCGTGTCGCCGTCCAGCCCGGCGGCTGCTCCGGCCTGCGTTACCAGCTCTTCTTCGACGAGCGGTCCCTCGACGGCGATGTCGTCAAGGACTTCGGCGGAGTCAAGGTCGTCACCGACCGGATGAGCGCCCCGTACCTGGGCGGCGCCTCCATCGACTTCGTGGACACCATCGAGAAGCAGGGCTTCACGATCGACAACCCGAACGCGACGGGCTCCTGCGCCTGCGGCGACTCGTTCAGCTAGACCGGACGCGTCGCGCGTGGCCGACAGGCCGCGTCGCGCGACTGAGCGGAACGAAGGCGGCGACCCCCTCCGACAGGGCCGCCGCCTTCGGGCTTTTCCGGTGCCGTGGCTACCGCGCGAGCGAGGGGCCGGCGCCGACCTCCGCCTTCCGCTCCACGGGGATCGCCTTGCCGTCCGCGCCCACCACCTTCCGGTCACCGAGCGGCGCCTTCAGCTGCACGGTCTGGTGGTAGACCTTGGCGATCATGACGCAGATCTTCTTCGGCCAGGGAGTCGCGGTCACCGTGACCGTCACCCGGCCCGAACTCTCCACGGCCGACGTCTTGTAGTCGGCGCACACCCCGCCGGTGAACGCCACGGTGAGACTCTTCCCGTCGGCCGTGTAACCGTCCGCCTTGACGTCGTGCGGTGCCGCCGTCGCCGACGGACTCGCCGTAGCAGTGGGGGTGTCGGCGGAGGCCAGATACTTCGGGTCGATCGCCGGATACGTCACCGTGAAACCGTCCTGCCCGCCCGGCTGCCGCACCTCGAACAGCCAGGACGGCACCAGCGTCTGCTTCCCGTCCACGGAGTGCGCGGCGAGCCCGAACTCCGCGTGCCCGACGGCGGCCGGGGCCTGCGTCGCGGTGGCGGAGGACGCGGTCGACGAACCACAGGGCGCCTCCAGCCGGTCCTTCAGCGGTACGGGGCTGGCGCACCCCCCGATGCCCATACGGTGATCCGTCCTCGGCGCCGCGTTCATCAGGTCCAGCGTCCTGCGCGCACTCAGCACCGGATAGACGTCACCCTTCACCGGCGCCGCCAACTGCCCGCTCCCGCCGACCACTTCACCCTGGGCGCCGACCGTCAGCCCGGTCGTCCAGCCGTGCGTGGGCAGCCCGCCGATCACCGGCTCGGCGTTCACCACCCGCTGCGCGCCCATGAGCTGGCTCGCGTCGACCTTCGCGTCGTCCTGGCCGACGGCCTTGAGGACCGGGGCGGCGGCCTTCTTCGCCGCGGCGACGCTCACCGGGTCGACGGCGGGAGCGGCCGGGTCCTTCGTGCAGGCGACCGTGCCGGTGCAGTCGTCGGTGCCGGGGGCGTAGCGGGTGAACGTCCACATGCCCGGCGCGGCCTTGTTCACCTGGAGGCTCGGCCCGGTGCCGTCCTGCCCGCCGACCTTCCAGACCTGCCCCTCGGCCACCGGCGTCCCCGTGACCCCGAGCGCCTTCGCGAGCCGGGCGACCGCGTCCTTGGCGACGTCACCCCGCGGTGCGTAGACGGCCGCGGACTCCGGACCGCCGGGCAGGCTCCCCGTGGCCTGGTAGGTCTCCCCGTACGGGTTCGGCTCGCCGGGCGCGATTCCGCTGGTTCCGCCTGAGGAGTAGCCGTCGAGCGCCAGGGGCGGGGGAGTGCCGCCCGCACCGGATGCTCCGGCTCCGCTTTCGTCTCCGGCGCCGGACGAGGAGGAGGACGCGAGATACGCCCCGCCCCCTCCGACGAGCAGCACGGCGACGGCCACGGAGGCGATGACCAGGGGGGAACGGGATCGGCGCGAGTGCGAGTCGTCGTCTTCGGGGGAGTGGTCACGCAGGGGGAGATCGGAGTCGGCGGTGGAACCGGGCCGCTCCGGGTGGGGGGCCTCGGGGGGCGTCGTGGGGGCGGGGGGTTCCGGCCGATCCGCCTCGGGCGATGCGAGGTCGACGGCTTCCGGCCGATCCGCCTCGGGCGGTGCGGTGAGGGCGGCTTCCGGCCGGTCGGTCTCGGAGGGTGCGGGGCCGGCGGCCTCCGGCGGGTCCGCGTCGGCGCCGGACGGCACAGGACCGGCGTCCGCGCTGGACACCGTTGAAGCGGCTTCTTGCGGTTGGCCGGCTTTCGAGTCGACTCCCGGTGGGCCGTCGACCCCCTGCGGGTCGGCTTCTTCTGTGAGGTCGGCTTCTGTGCCGGATGCCACGCCAACGGCGTCCGCGCCGGACGCCGTAGAACCGGCATCTTGCCGGCGGCCGCCGGCCTCGGCATTGTCGACGCCGGTCGCGCCGCCACCGGTCTCGTCGACCCCAGTCGCGCCGCCCCCGGCCCGGCCGACTCCGGTTGCGCCGGTCCCGGTCCCCTCGGCGGAGCCCGTCGCGCCCCGCACGTCACCGGACGTGCCGGTCGTGTCGTCGTTGTCGGGTCGCTCGGTGTTCACCGCATCGCTCCTTCGGCTGCGCAACTGTCCCGTGACCCTGACCGGCCCCTGTCAAAGAGGCGGGCGGAAGGGTCGTATTCCGCATCCCCTCTACGGGGGACAGCGATGGGACGCAGCGAGGGGGCGCGCGGTTCCCCGGAGCGCGCCGATCCGGCCGAGGGGGCTCCGCTCAGTCGCCGTACTCCGACATTCCGTCCAGCAGCCGGGCCGACGCCGACGGCACGGTCACGCCATGGATGAGGGACGGGGACACCGGCAGGGAGACGATCCGGTCCGGAACCGTCCAGTGGGGAGCCATCCGGGCGCAGTCGCCGCGCAGCGCCGCGAGGCCGGTCTCGCCCTCGCCCTCGAAACGGACCGGAACGGCGGTGTGAACATCGAGGTTCGTCATAGCCGCACCGTAGGCACGCTTGACCTCGCGAAGAAAGATCTACTATCGGGTAGTTTTGGCCGCTTCAGAGCCACCGCACCGACCGGGTAGCGTGAACTGTCAACGCAGCCTCCCTCAGGAGAGTCCTCGCCGTGCGCATCGCAGTCACCGGCTCCATCGCCACTGACCACCTCATGACCTTCCCCGGCCGCTTCGCCGACCAGCTGGTCGCGGACCAGCTGCACACGGTGTCGCTCTCCTTCCTGGTCGACAACCTCGACGTACGCCGGGGCGGCGTCGGGGCCAACATCGCCTTCGGCATGGGCCAGCTCGGCACCAGGCCGATCCTGGTCGGCGCCGCCGGCTCCGACTTCGCCGAGTACCGCGACTGGCTCGACCGGCACGGCGTCGACACCGACTCGGTCCGGATCTCCGAGACGCTGCACACCGCCCGCTTCGTGTGCACCACGGACGCCGACCACAACCAGATCGGCTCCTTCTACACCGGCGCGATGAGCGAGGCCCGGCAGATCGAGCTGAAGACCGTCGCCGACCGCGTGGGCGGCCTCGACCTGGTCCTCATCGGTGCCGACGACCCCGAGGCGATGCTCCGCCACACGGAGGAGTGCCGGACCCGTTCCATCCCCTTCGCCGCGGACTTCTCGCAGCAGATCGCGCGCATGGACGGCGACAACATCCGCATCCTGCTGGAGGGCTCGGCGTACCTCTTCTCGAACGAGTACGAGAAGGGGCTCATCGAGTCCAAGACCGGCTGGAGCGACGAGGAGATCCTCGCGAAGGTCGGGCACCGGGTGACCACGCTCGGCTCGAACGGTGTCCGGATCGAGAGCGTCGGGGCGGACCCGATCGAGGTCGGGTGCGCGGAGGAGGAGCGCAAGGCCGATCCCACGGGGGTCGGCGACGCGTTCCGCGCGGGGTTCCTCTCGGGGCTGGCGTGGGGGGTTTCCCTGGAGCGGGCGGCGCAGGTCGGGTGCATGCTCGCGACGCTGGTCATCGAGACGGTGGGTACGCAGGAGTACCAGCTGCGGCGGGTGCACTTCATGGACCGGTTCACCAAGGCGTACGGGCACGATGCCGCGGCCGAGGTGCGGGGGCACCTGGGCTGATTTCTCGCCCCCGGGCGCGGGGGCCGGCCGCGCACCCGCGGCGTGGCCGCGTATCGGCACAGCCCCGCGCCCCTCAGGAGATCAGGTCAGCCGGCGGACCACGTACGCCGTGCCCCGGTCCGCCTTTTCCTCACCCAGGTACTCCTGGGCCCGCATCTCGCACCAGGCCGGGATGTCCAGCCGTGCCGCCTCGTCGTCGGACAGGACGCGGATCGTGCCGCCCACCGGCACGTCGCCGATGACCTTCGCCAGTTCGATGACGGGGATCGGGCAGCGCTTGCCGAGGGCGTCCACGACCAGGGCGTTCTCTTCCACGGTGGTCACCGGGGCCTGGGCTCCCAGCTTCTCGCGCACCCCCGCCACCGCGTCCGGCAGCACGGCGAGGAAGCGTTCGACGTCCTCCTCCGTCGTGCCCCGCGGCAACGACACCCGCACATTCCCCTCACTCAGGACACCCATCGCCTTCAGCACGTGGCTGGGTGTCAGGGTGCTGCTCGTGCAGGACGAGCCGGAGGAGACCGCGAAACCGGCGCGGTCGAGTTCGTGGAGGAGGGTCTCCCCGTCGACGTAGAGGCAGGAGAAGGTGACGATCCCGGGCAGGCGCCGCACCGGATCGCCGACCACGTCCACCCCCGGCACCAGCCGCGGCACCCGCGTACGGATCCGCTCCGTCAGTTCCCGCAGCCGTAGCGACTCCTGGGCCGACTCCGTGTGGACCGCGCGGAGTGAGGCGGCCGCGGCGACCACGGCGGGGATGTTCTCGAAGCCGGGGGCACGGCCCGACTCCCTTTCGTCGACGGGCCCTTGGGGTGCGAAGCGCGCGCCCTTGCGGACCACCAGCAGACCCACGCCGGCCGGGCCGCCCCACTTGTGCGCGCTCGCCGTGAGCAGCGACCACGCGCCCTCGACCGGCCCCCACCCCAGCGACTGCGCCGCGTCGACCAGCAACGGCACCCCGACCGCCCGGCACGCCTCCGCCACCTCGGCGACCGGCTGGACCGTCCCCACCTCGTGGTTGGCCGACTGAAGACAGGCCAGCGCGGTGTCCGAGCGGAGGGAATCGGCGTAGGCCTCCACACTCACGGCGCCCGTACGGTCCACCGGCACCTCGGTGGACGAACCGCCCTCCGCGACCAGCGCCTCGGCCGAATGGAGCACGGAAGAGTGTTCAACCGCTGACACGATCAGGTGACGCCCGACGCGCCGCCGCCCCGTCAACGCCCCCGCGATCCCCGTGTGTACGGCCCGTGTCCCGGAGGACGTGAAGACGAGCTCGTCGGCCCGGCACCCGACGGCTTCGGCAGCCGCCTCACGGGCGGCATCCAGCAGCAGCCGCGCCTTGCGCCCCTCCCGGTACAGCCGGGCGGGGTCCGCCCACCCCTCGTCCAGAGACGCCAACAGGGCCTGCCGGGCGACGGGATGGAGAGGAGCGGAGGAGGCAGCATCGAAGTAGGACACACGGCAACGGTAGAACGAGGGTGAGCCACGAAGGGGCGCGGGACATCGACATGGCGGCCCAGCCGCGGGGCGCGACAAGCCACAACGCACTCCGCACCCGCCCAAATCACCTGAACCCCCGAGCTATTAGGCGCAAGGAGTAACCCGCGGCGCGTATGCCACCCTCCCCGCGAAGCCCCGGAGGGCGTCGGCTAGGGTTTGGTCCGCATAAACATCCAAACCCCTGCCCGACGCAGGGCGGCGACCGACCCGCGTGAAGGCAGGCCGCAGCCAATCCGCGCGGGCGAGACTCTCGGGAAGGCGCTACGTGAGTCCCAACGGCTCCGACCGCTCGCCGCGGCGCCCGATGCGGCGGAAGCTGCTGCAGGCAATGACTGCGGGCCTGGTCCTGGCGACCGCGACCGGTTGCACATCCAAGGACTTCCCTCGCCTTGGTTTCCCCACCCCGACCACGGAGGAGGGTCCGCGGATCCTCTCCCTGTGGCAGGGATCCTGGGCTGCCGCGCTCGCCGTCGGCGTCCTGGTGTGGGCCCTGATCATGTGGAGCGTCGTTTTCCACAGGCGCAGCCGCACCAAGGTCGAGATCCCCCCGCAGACCCGGTACAACATGCCCATCGAGGCGCTGTACACGGTTGTTCCGCTCATCATCGTCTCGGTGCTGTTCTACTTCACGGCCCGCGATGAGACGAAGCTCCTCAGCCTCGACAAGAAGCCCGATGTGACGGTCAACGTCGTCGGCTTCCAGTGGAGCTGGGGCTTCAACTACATCGAGAACGTCGACGGTGTCAGTGGTGACGCGACGACCGACAAGAACCTGACCGCGATCCCGGACCGGTTCAAGAAGGAGTTCCCGGCGAACGCCGGCGGCGTCTACGACGTCGGCACGCCCGCCACGAAGAACCCGCAGACGGGCAACCCGGGTCCGACCCTCTGGCTCCCCAAGGGCGAGACGGTCCGCTTCGTCCTCACCTCACGTGACGTCATCCACGACTTCTGGGTGGTGCCGTTCCTGATGAAGATGGACGTCGTCCCGGGTCACACCAACGCCTTCCAGGTGACCCCCACCAAGGAGGGCACCTACCTCGGCAAGTGCGCCGAGCTCTGCGGCGTCGACCACTCCCGGATGCTGTTCAACGTGAAGGTCGTCTCGCCGGAGCGCTACCAGCAGCACCTCAAGGACCTCGCCAAGAAGGGGCAGACCGGTTACATCCCCGCTGGCATCGCGCAGACGAGCCACGAGAAGAACCGGGAGACGAACAACCTGTGAGCATCCTCAACGAACCTCAGGGTGCCGCGGCAGCAGAGTCCCACTACGCGGACGAGCTGCCGGTAAGGCGCAAGCAACCCGGCAACGTCGTGATCAAGTGGCTCACCACCACCGACCACAAGACGATCGGCACGCTGTATCTGGTCACGTCGTTCGCGTTCTTCCTGATCGGCGGCGTCATGGCGCTGCTGATGCGCGCCGAGCTGGCGCGGCCGGGTCTTCAGATCCTGTCGAGTGAGCAGTTCAACCAGGCGTTCACGATGCACGGCACGATCATGCTGCTGATGTTCGCGACGCCCCTGTTCGCCGGTTTCACGAACTGGATCATGCCGCTCCAGATCGGCGCGCCCGACGTGGCGTTCCCGCGGCTGAACATGTTCGCCTACTGGCTCTACCTGTTCGGCTCGACCATCGCGGTCGGTGGCTTCCTCACCCCGCAGGGCGCTGCCGACTTCGGCTGGTTCGCCTACAGCCCGCTGTCGGACGCGGTCCGTTCGCCGGGCATCGGCGCCGACATGTGGATCATGGGTCTGGCCTTCTCCGGCTTCGGCACGATCCTCGGTGCGGTCAACTTCATCACCACGATCATCTGCATGCGCGCACCGGGCATGACGATGTTCCGCATGCCGATCTTCGTGTGGAACGTGCTGCTGACCGCCGTCCTGGTCCTGCTGGCCTTCCCCGTCCTCGCCGCCGCGCTCTTCGCGCTGGAGGCGGATCGGAAATTCGGGGCACATGTCTTCGACGCTGCCAACGGCGGTGCGTTGCTGTGGCAACACCTCTTCTGGTTCTTCGGCCATCCAGAGGTGTACATCATCGCGCTGCCGTTCTTCGGCATCATCTCCGAGGTCATCCCGGTCTTCTCCCGCAAGCCGATGTTCGGCTACATGGGCCTGGTCGCCGCGACCATCTCCATCGCCGGCCTGTCCGTGACGGTGTGGGCCCACCACATGTACGTCACCGGCGGTGTGCTGCTGCCGTTCTTCTCCTTCATGACGTTCCTCATCGCCGTACCGACCGGCGTGAAGTTCTTCAACTGGATCGGAACGATGTGGAAGGGGTCCCTGTCCTTCGAGACCCCGATGCTCTGGGCCACCGGCTTCCTGATCACCTTCACCTTCGGTGGTCTGACCGGTGTCATCCTGGCCTCGCCGCCGATGGACTTCCACGTCTCGGACTCGTACTTCGTCGTCGCCCACTTCCACTACGTGGTCTTCGGCACCGTCGTGTTCGCGATGTTCTCCGGCTTCCACTTCTGGTGGCCGAAGATGACCGGCAAGATGCTCGACGAGCGCCTCGGCAAGATCACCTTCTGGACGCTGTTCATCGGCTTCCACGGCACGTTCCTGGTCCAGCACTGGCTGGGCGCCGAGGGCATGCCCCGTCGTTACGCGGACTACCTCGCGGCCGACGGCTTCACCGCCCTGAACACGATCTCGACGATCAGCTCCTTCCTGCTCGGCCTGTCGATCCTGCCGTTCCTCTACAACGTGTGGAAGACGGCCAAGTACGGCAAGAAGGTCGAGGTCGACGACCCGTGGGGCTACGGCCGCTCGCTCGAGTGGGCGACGTCCTGCCCGCCGCCGCGGCACAACTTCCTCACCCTGCCGCGGATCCGCAGCGAATCCCCGGCGTTCGACCTGCACCACCCGGAGATCGCCGCTCTCGACCAGCTCGAGAACGCGCACCACGGTGACAAGGCCCTCGCCGGCGGCAAGGAGGCGGGCAAGTGAAGGTCCAGGGCAGGATGTTCATGTGGCTGGCCGTCTTCGTGCTGGTCATGGCCGTCGTCTACGGCGTCTGGTCCAAGGAGGCGGCCGGTACCACGGCCCTCTTCATGGCCTTCGGCCTGTGCGTCATGGTCGGCTTCTACCTGGGCTTCACGGCCCGGCGGATCGACACCCTCGCGCAGGACAACAAGGAGGCCGACGTCGCGGACGAGGCCGGCGAGGTGGGCTTCTTCAGCCCGCACAGCTGGCAGCCCCTCGCCCTCGGCATCGGTGGCGCACTGGCCTTCCTGTCGATCGCGATCGGCTGGTGGCTGCTGTACTTCTCCGCCCCGATCATCATGGTCGGCCTGTACGGCTGGGTCTTCGAGTACTACCGCGGTGAGAACCGCACCCAGTAGCACGCGCTGAACCCGCACGAGCCCGGACACTCCGTCAGGAGGGTCCGGGCTCGTGCTTTTGCAGCAGTGTCGGTCCCTCGTCCGAGTGACCCACCGCGCCGGGGCTGACGAAGCTTCATAACCTCGGCTCATGAACCACTCTCCGCGCACCCGCACCGTCGTCAGCTGCACCCTGCTGGTGATCTCCCTCGGCGCGGGCGTCACCGCCTGCGGGTCCGACGGCGGCAACCCGCTGTCGGCCAAGCCGTACGACGCGGCGGGGCAGATCTCGTTCAACGGCCCGTCCGGCAACGGGAAGAAGGCCGACCCAGACAAGCCCCTCCAGGTCACCGCCTCCGGCGACGACGGGCGGATCACGGACGTCACGGCCGTGGACGCCACGGGACGCTACGTCACGGGCGAACTCGCCGCCGACGGCACTCGCTGGCACAGCACCTCCCCGCTGGCCGCCAACGCCCACTACACGGTCCGCGTGAGCACGGAGAACGGGGACGGCGCCCCCGGCCGCAGGGTCCTCACCTTCGACACCACCAAGCCGACCACCAAGAAGAGCCTGACCGTCAAGTTCGGCCCGGACGCGGGCACGTACGGCGTCGGCCAGCCGGTCACCGCCGAGCTGAACAAGCCCGTCAAGGACAAGGCGCAGCGGGCCATCGTGGAACGCTCCCTCAGGGTGGACTCGGTGCCCGCCGTGGAGGGCGCCTGGCACTGGGTGGACGACAAGGAACTCCACTACCGCCCAAAGGAGTACTGGCCCGCCCACGCCACCATCCAGGTGCACAGCAACCTCGACGGCGTGAAGATCAGCGACCGTCTGTGGGGCGGCGCCTCGAAGGACCTCAAACTCACCACGGGCGACAAGATCGTCGCCGTGACGGACGCCGCGTCCCACGAGATGACGGTCTACAGGAACGACGAGGAGATCAACGAGATCCCCGTCACCACCGGCAAGCCCGGCTTCGAGACCCGAAACGGCGTCAAGGTCGTGCTGGGCAAGGAGTACTTCGTACGGATGCGCGGAACCACCGTCGGCATCTCCGAGGGCTCCTCGGACTCGTACGACCTTCCCGTGTACTACGCGACCCGCGTCACCTGGAGCGGCGAGTACGTCCACGCCGCCCCCTGGTCGGTGGGCTCCCAGGGTTCCGCGAACGTCAGCCACGGCTGCACCGGCATGAGCACCGGCAACGCCGAGTGGTTCTTCGACACCATCCACGAGGGTGACGTCGTCAAGGTCGTCAACTCGAACGGCGACGACATGGAGCCCTTCGGCAACGGCTTCGGCGACTGGAACCTCGGCTGGAAGAACTGGCGGTCCGGCAGCGCGTTGGTCGGCGGAACACCGGACGGACCTCGTCCGGAAGTCGCCGCACGGCTCCGTCCCGAGTCCTTGTGAGACACGCCCCAAAGGGGCGCGGGGAACTGCGCGAGCAACCACAACCGGCCCGCAGCCGCGAAACTGCGGGCCGTCCCGAGCTACTAGGCGCTCAAGGCTCGCTTGTGACGCAGCAGAGAGGCCAACGAGGCCGCGAACTCAACCGGGTCCACCGGCAGTGTCACCGCCGCGTCCGCACGGCTCCACGTGGCAAGCCACGCATCCTGCGGCCGCCCGATGAGCACCAGCACCGGCGGGCAGTCGAAGACCTCGTCCTTCACCTGGCGGCACAACCCCATGCCCCCCATCGGCGCGGCCTCACCGTCGAAGACACAGACGTCGATCCCGCCCCGGTCCAGCTCCTTCACCACCGCAGCCTGCGTCGCGCACTCCAGGAACTCCACCAACGGCGCGTCCGGAGCCGGCCTGCGCCCGGTGGCCAGCCGCACTTGCTCGCGGGTGTTGGAGTCGTCGCTGTAGACGAGCACCGTGGCAGTCGGCTGCATTGTTCCTCCGCGTCGTCGATCGGGAACCCCGGGTACCGATGCGGCGGATGCTACTCCTTTGAACACCCCGTCAACACCTGTTGGAACACCCCTGCGATGGGCCATACGGGCAGTACACACGCTGCGGACACTCCGAACGGCACCCCCGGGAGTGAGGGCGGGATAAGCGACCGACATAATGTCGGTCGTGGCGACAGCAACGACAGTAGAAACCGGGCACGCGCACCCGTCGGTCAACCGGCCGAACCTCACCAGCGTCGGAACCATCATCTGGCTGAGTTCCGAGCTGATGTTCTTCGCGGCCCTCTTCGCGATGTACTTCACCCTGCGATCGGTGACCGGTCCGGATCACTGGAAGGAGATGGCGAGCCATCTCAACCTTCCGTTCTCCGCGACCAACACCACGATCCTGGTGCTCTCCTCCCTCACCTGCCAGCTCGGCGTGTTCGCGGCCGAGCGCGGGGATGTGAAGAAGCTCAGGGGCTGGTTCATCATCACGTTCGTGATGGGTGCGATCTTCATCGGCGGTCAGATCTTCGAGTACACGGAGCTGGTGAAGAAGGACGGCCTGTCGCTGTCCTCCGACCCGTACGGCTCGGTGTTCTACCTGACCACCGGCTTCCACGGCATGCACGTGACGGGCGGCCTCATCGCCTTCCTGTTCGTCCTCGGACGTACCTACGCGGCCAAGAGGTTCACCCACGAACAGGCGACCGCGGCCATCGTCGTGTCCTACTACTGGCACTTCGTCGATGTCGTCTGGATCGGCCTCTTCGCCACGATCTACTTGATCAAGTAGTCGGGCCCGATCCCGAGCGCAGCCAAGAAGCGCACATTCCAGAAGCATCGACGCAGAAGATCCTGACACCGGGGTAATCCGTGAAAAAGCTCTCCACACGACGACGCCATCCGCTGGCGGCGGTCGTCGTCCTACTCCTCGCGCTGGCGGCAACTGGGGGGCTGTACGCCGCGTTCGCTCCCGCGAGCAAGGCGCAGGCCGACGAGTCCGCCCAGTCCCTCGCCATCGACGAGGGCAAGAAGCTGTTCGCCGTCGGCTGCGCAAGCTGCCACGGCACCGGCGGTCAGGGCACCTCCGACGGTCCGAGCCTTGTGGGCGTCGGCGCCGCGGCGGTCGACTTCCAGGTCGGCACCGGCCGTATGCCGGCGCAGCAGCCGGGTGCTCAGATCCCGGCCAAGAAGGTCATCTACTCGCAGGCCGAGATCGACCAGCTCGCGGCGTACATCGCCTCGCTGGGCGCCGGTCCGGCCATTCCGACGAAGAACGAGTACGGGCCGGAGGGTTCGGACATCGCCAAGGGTGGCGAGCTGTTCCGCACCAACTGCGCCCAGTGCCACAACTTCACCGGCAAGGGCGGCGCGCTGACGCACGGCAAGTTCGCGCCGAGCCTCGAGGGTGTCGCTCCGAAGCACATCTACGAGGCCATGCAGACCGGCCCGCAGAACATGCCTTCCTTCCCCGACACCACGCTGTCGTCGAAGAACAAGAAGGACATCATCGCGTACCTCAACGCGGTCAACGGCGACAACACCGAGAGCCCCGGCGGTCTTGAGCTGGGCGGTCTCGGTCCGGTCAGTGAGGGTCTCTTCGCCTGGATCTTCGGTCTGGGCGCGCTGATCGCGGTAGCCGTCTGGGTCGCCGCTCGGACCGCAAAGGCCAAGAAGTCATGAGTAGCCAAGACATTCCAGAAGAGAACCTGCCCGCTGAGCAGGACGCGCACGGCGCGGTGTCGGTAGCGGACGAGCACGACCCGTTCGCCGACCCCGGACTGCCCCCGCACGAGCACCGTGTCCAGGACATCGACGAGCGGGCCGCCAAGCGGTCCGAGCGCGTCGTCGCCTTCCTGTTCACGCTGTCGATGCTCCTCACGGTCGGCTTCATCGCCTCGTACGTGGCGATCCCGTCCGACAAGTCGATCTTCGTCTTCCCGATCGGTCACATCAGCGCGCTCAACTTCGCGCTGGGCCTGACCCTCGGCGGAGCGCTCTTCACCATCGGCGCGGGCGCGGTCCACTGGGCCCGCACCCTGATGTCCGACGTGGAGATCGCCGACGAGCGGCACGCGATCGAGGCGCCCCCCGAGGTCAAGGCCAAGGTCATGGCCGACTTCAAGGACGGTGCCAGGGAGTCGGCGCTCGGCCGTCGCAAGCTGATCCGCAACACGATGTTCGGCGCGCTGGCCCTGTTCCCGCTCTCCGGCGTCATGCTGCTGCGCGACCTGGGCCCGCTGCCGGGGACGAAGCTCCGCCACACCCTGTGGTCCAAGGGCAAGCTCCTCGTCAACATGAACACGAACCTGCCGCTGCGTCCCTCGGACGTGGCCGTCGGCTCGCTCACCTTCGCCAAGCCCGAGGGCCTGGAGGAGACCGACGAGGACTTCCAGACGGAGATCGCCAAGTCCGCGCTGATGATCGTCCGGCTCCAGCCGGACAACATCAAGGACAAGCGCGAGCTGGAGTGGGCGCACGAGGGCATCGTCGCCTTCTCGAAGATCTGCACCCACGTGGGCTGCCCGATCTCCCTGTACGAGCAGCAGACGCACCACGTGCTCTGCCCGTGCCACCAGTCCACCTTCGACCTCTCCGACGGTGCCCGAGTGATCTTCGGCCCGGCCGGTCACGCCCTGCCGCAGCTGCGCATCGGCGTGAGCGACGAGGGCTACCTCGAGGCGCTCGGCGACTTCGATGAGCCCGTCGGTCCTGCATTCTGGGAGCGCGGATGAGCACTACGACGAACACTGACTCGCGCTCGCGCGAGAAGGCACCGGCCGGCGAGAAGATCGCCGACTGGGCGGACGGACGCCTCGGGATCTACTCCCTGGCCAAGTCCAACATGCGCAAGATCTTCCCCGACCACTGGTCGTTCATGCTGGGTGAGGTCTGCCTCTACAGCTTCATCATCATCATCCTCACGGGTGTGTACCTGACGCTGTTCTTCCACCCGTCGATGAACGAGGTGACGTACCACGGCAGCTATGTCCCGCTCCAGGGGCAGCTGATGTCGGAGGCGTTCAACTCGACCATGCACATCTCCTTCGATGTGCGCGGTGGTCTGCTGATCCGGCAGATCCACCACTGGGCGGCGCTGATCTTCCTCGCCGGCATGTTCGTGCACATGATGCGCGTGTTCTTCACGGGCGCGTTCCGCAAGCCGCGTGAGGTCAACTGGCTGTTCGGCTTCCTGCTGTTCGTCCTGGGCATGTTCACCGGGTTCACCGGTTACTCGCTCCCGGACGACCTGCTCTCCGGCACCGGTGTCCGCTTCATGGAGGGCGCGGTCCTGTCCGTGCCGATCGTCGGCACGTACCTGTCGTTCTTCCTCTTCGGCGGCGAGTTCCCGGGCGGCGACTTCGTCGCACGGTTCTACTCGATCCACATCCTGCTGCTGCCGGGCATCATGCTCGGCCTGGTGGTCGGCCACCTGATCCTGGTCTTCTACCACAAGCACACGCAGTTCGCGGGCCCCGGAAAGACGAACAACAACGTCGTCGGCATGCCGCTGCTGCCGGTCTACATGGCCAAGGCCGGAGGCTTCTTCTTCCTGGTCTTCGGTGTCATCGCGGCCATCGCCGCGGTCGCCTCGATCAACCCGATCTGGTCGATGGGTCCCTACCGTCCCGACATGGTCTCCACGGGCGCCCAGCCCGACTGGTACATGGGCTTCTCCGAGGGCCTGATCCGTGTCATGCCGGGCTGGGAGATCAACTTCTGGGGTCACACGCTCGTCCTGGGTGTGTTCATCCCGCTGGTGATCTTCCCGCTGGTCCTGGTGTCGATCGCGGTCTACCCGTTCATCGAGGCCTGGGTCACCGGCGACAAGCGCGAGCACCACATCCTGGACCGCCCGCGCAACGCCCCGACCCGTACGGCCTTCGGCGCCGCGTGGATCTCGTGGTACTTCGTCCTGCTCGTCGGTGGCGGCAACGACATCTGGGCCACGCACTTCCACCTGTCGATCAACTCGATCACCTGGTTCGTGCGCGTCGGCTTCTTCGTGGTGCCGGTGCTGGTCTTCATCGCCACCAAGCGGTTCTGCCTCGGCCTCCAGCGCCGGGACCGGGAGAAGGTGCTGCACGGCCGCGAGTCCGGCATCATCAAGCGCCTGCCGCACGGTGAGTTCGTCGAGATCCACGAGCCGCTCAGCCAGGACGCGCTGCACACGCTCACCGCGCACGAGCAGTACGCGCCGGCCGCGATCGGCGCGACCGTCGACGACAACGGCGTGGAGCGCAAGGTGAAGGGCTCCGAGAAGCTGCGCGCCAAGCTGAGCGAGGCGTACTACGGCGAGGAGTCCCAGATCCCCAAGCCCACCGTCGAGGAGTACAAGGAGATCACGAGCGGCCACGGCCACCACTGATCGCTGAGGCGTCGCCACGCCACAGTCGAAGGGCCCCGTCCGAACACCGGACGGGGCCCTTCGCCGTGCCCCGCGCTGGATAGGGTGGGGGCGCTGTTCAAACCCAGTTTCTACGACACTCAGGAGCGGCCGTATGAGCGCTGTGACCCCCGCTGGAGGCGACACCGCGGCGGCCCGTTCCTGGCCCGACGTACTGAGCGCGCTGCTGGCCGGACAGGACCTGAGCACCGCCGACACGGCGTGGGCGATGGACCGGATCATGAGCGGCGAGGCGGCCGACGCGCAGATCGCGGGCTTCCTGGTGGCGCTGCGGGCCAAGGGCGAGACGGTCGAGGAGATCACCGGGCTCGTCGAGACGAT
The DNA here is from genome assembly GCF_044763565.1 of Streptomyces sp. NPDC096013. Classification (NCBI taxonomy): domain Bacteria; kingdom Bacillati; phylum Actinomycetota; class Actinomycetes; order Kitasatosporales; family Streptomycetaceae; genus Streptomyces; species Streptomyces sp. NPDC096013. The sequence continues at coordinate 426,964 of NZ_JBIWGK010000002.1, forward strand.
GTACGCCCACGCGAAGCCGCTGCACATCCCGGGACCGGCGGTCGACATCGTCGGCACCGGCGGCGACCGGGCCAAGACGGTGAACATCTCGACGATGTCCGCCATCGTGATCGCCGGCGCCGGTGCGAAGGTCGTCAAGCACGGCAACCGCGCCTCCTCCTCGGCGAGCGGCTCCTCGGACGTCCTGGAGCGGCTCGGCATCAACCTCGACCTGTCGCCCGAGCGGGTCGCGCAGGTGGTGGAGGAGGCCGGGATCACGTTCTGCTTCGCGGCCAAGTTCCACCCCACGATGCGGTTCGCGGGCGCGGTCCGGCGGGACCTGGGGGTGCCGACCGCGTTCAACCTCCTCGGCCCGCTGACCAACCCGGCCAAGGTCACCTCGTCGGCGGTCGGCTGCTTCGACACCCGCATGGCCGGGCTGATCGCGGGCGTGCTGGCCGAACGGGGCTCGTCCGCGCTGGTGTTCCGCGGCGACGACGGCCTCGACGAGCTGACGACCACGGCCACCTCCCGGGTGTGGAACGTCCGTGACGGCAAGGTCACGGAGGAGTCCTTCGACCCGCGGGACGTGGGCCTCGAACTGGTCCCGGTGGAGGCCCTGCGCGGTGCCGACCCCGAGTACAACGCGGACGTGGCCCGCCGTCTCCTGGACGGCGAGACGGGCCCGGTGCGGGATGCCGTACTGCTGAACTCGGCGGCTGCCCTGGTGGCGCTCGAGGCCGGGGACGGGCCGTTGGCGGACCGGATCAGGGCCGGGATGGAGAAGGCGCGGGAGTCGATCGACTCCGGGGCCGCGAAGCGCACCCTGGAGCGCTGGGCGGCCGCCAGCAACGCGTGACCGAGCAGGGCGTCGTCCCGCGATCCGGACACGGGTTGCGGGACGACGATCAGCTCGCGTAGGTTTTCCGACCAGGTCATGAGTGACAGTCATGAGGCCCCGGCCGACTGTCCGGCAACCCTCCGTCCGTGGCGGGGTGCCCCGGGTGAAGACCAGGCCGTAGGCAGCGAGGTCTGCGGCAAGCGCGGGCCCCTCGAAAGACACCAGGGGTCCTGGTCATCGAGGGAGCCCTCTGTGAGCAAGCGAATGCGATAGGGCGTCGAGCCCCGCCTCCGCATACCCCCTTCTTCTTTTCCTGCGCCGCGGCCGTGTCGGCTCGCGCAGTGAATTCGCCTGCCTCTCACGGGAGTTCGCCATGTCTGTCACCACCGTTGCCGCCGCCCGGACCATTTGCGCCCCGCTGCCCGTTCTCGGCCGGGATGTCACCGTCCCGCTCGTCACGGGCGGCGAGGTCACCTACGCGGCGCTCGACTACGCGGCCAGCGCCCCCGCCCTCCAGCGCGTCTGGGACGACGTCGCCGCCTACGCCCCGTACTACGGCAGCGTGCACCGCGGCGCCGGCTACCTCTCGCAGCTCTCCACCGACCTGTTCGAGAACGCCCGCAGGACGGTCGAGGAGTTCCTGGACTGCCGCCCCGACGACCAGCTGATCTTCACCCGCTCCACGACGGACTCCCTGAACCTCCTCGCCGCGGTGCTCCCCGCCGACTGCCAGGTCTTCGTCTTCGAGACCGAGCACCACGCCTCGCTGCTGCCCTGGCAGGACGCCCGGGTCAGCTACCTCGACGCCCCGCGCACCCCGGGCCAGGCGGTGGAGATCCTGGAGCGGGCCCTCGCCGCCCGCGACCCGTACGGCCCGGCCCTGGTCTGCGTCACCGGCGCCTCGAACGTCACCGGCGAGCTGTGGCCGGTACGGGAGCTGGCCGCCGCCGCGCACGCCCACGGCGCCCGGATCGTCCTGGACGCCGCCCAGCTAGCCCCGCACCACCCGGTCTCCGTCCAGGACCTCGACGTCGACTGGATCGCCTTCTCCGGCCACAAGCTCTACGCCCCCTTCGGCTCGGGCGTCCTGGCCGGCCGGGCCGACTGGCTCCAGGCGGCCGACCCCTACCTCGCGGGCGGCGGCGCCAGCCGCAAGGTCACCCGGCGCGAGGACGGGGGAGTGGACGTGGAGTGGCACGACAGCGCCGCGCGGCACGAGGCGGGCTCCCCGAACGTCATCGGCGCCTACTCCATCGCGTCGGCCTGCAAGGCGCTCACCGAGGCGGGCTTCGACACCCTGGTCGCCCGCGAGCAGCACCTGATCGAGAAGGTACGGGCGGGCCTGGCCGAGGTCCCCGAGGTGAAGGTGCTGTCCCTGTTCGGCGACGACGCCCCGCGGGTCGGTGTCATCTCGTTCGTCGTCGACGGCTGGAACAGCTCGCACTTCGCCGCAGCCCTCTCCGCCGAGTACGGCATCGGCGTCCGGGACGGCCTCTTCTGCGCCCACCCCCTGCTCCGCACCCTCCTGGGCACGGACCCCCAGACCCAGGGCGAATGCGGCGCCCCCGAAGCGGCCCCCGGCGAAAAGTCCCTCAACGCCATCCGCGTCAGCTTCGGCGCGGGCACCCCGGACGAGCACGTGGAGCGTTTCGTGAGCGCGGTCCGCGAACTGGTCACCAAGGGCGCCAAGTGGACCTACCACACGGAAAACGGCCGCTGCGTACCGGCGGTGTGATCTGCCGGCTGCTGTGAAGGGGGTGCGCTGCAACGCGGCTCAAGGGCAACCCCCCCAGGGGCGCGGGGAACTGCGCGACCAGCCACGACGGACCGGTCACCCGCACATGCTCCGCGCCCCGCACACGATTAGGCGCCCGACCTCACGAGTCCAACCCGATAGCAAAAGCCGCCTCAAGGTCATGCTGCGAGTACGTCCGGAACGCCACGTGCGTATCCGTCCCCTCCACCCCGGGAATCTTGGAGATCCGCCCGGGGATGACATCGGCCAGATCCTCGTGCTCCCGCACCCGCACCATCGCGATCAAGTCATACGTACCGGTGACAGAGAAGACCTCGCTCACGGAGTCGAGCGCGGCGATCGACTCGGCGATCTCCGGAATCCGGTCCACGCTGGTCTTGATGAGGACGATCGCGGTGATCACGGCTGGTTCTCTCCCTCGGGGACCGTTGCTGGGGCGGCCCCAACTCTAGTGGTACGACCGAATCTCACCCACGCGTAGCCGAACCCCAGCGTGAAGCCCACGAGGTGGGCGAGGTACGCGACCCCCGGCCCCGTCGCCGCCTGGCCCGCCGCCAGCCACTGAAGGGCCGCCCAGAACGGCAGCACGACCCACGCGGGAAAGCGCAGCGGCAGGAAGAAGAGGAAGGGCAGGAGACTCGTCACGCGCGCCCGGGGGAACAAGTACAGAAACGCCCCGAGGACCGCCGAGATCGCCCCGGACGCGCCGACCAGCGACTGCTCGGAGTCGGTGTTGGCCACCGCGTAGCCCAGCAGCGCGAGGTACCCGCAGACCACGTAGAACAGGGTGAACTCGACCCGGCCCAGCCGTTCCTCGGTCATCGCTCCGAAGACGTAGAGGAAGAGCATGTTGCCGAGGAGATGGACCCAGCTGCCGTGGATGAACAGGGCCGTGACCGGGGTGAGCGCTTCGCGGGTGGGGTGGGCGAAAAGGTCGGCCGGGACCACCCCCCAGCGGCGGAAGTACGCCCGCTGCACGGCGAGCAGCGTGTCCCCGGTGCCGTAGGACGGGACGAAGCCCGAGGCCGGGCCCAGGGCGAAGATCAGGCAGCACAGGCCGATCAGGGCGTAGGTCATCGGTGCCGATGTGCCGCGGAACGTCCTGACGAGGGCCGAGCCCCAGTTGCTGATCATGGCTACAGAGCATGACGTAACGGGACGCAACGGGACAGGGTGAATCGCCGCTGTGGACGGCCGAGCGGCGAGTACCCGCCAGGCCGTAGGGTTACGAGCCACACTCGCCGGGGAAACCGGCGATCACGGAAACTGGAACGAAGGAAGCGGACAGCCACGATGACGGTTCCCCTGCCGACCGCCTCGACGCGGTGGCGCTGCACCCTCTGCGGCAACCTCACGCGCTTCGACGTGACGCGCTCGTCGAAGGTCGTGGAGTACCTCCACCTGGACCTGGCCGGTGAGCCGAAGGTGGAGGAGCGCGAGGTGGTCAGTGAGACCATCGAGTCGGTGCGCTGCCGCTGGTGCAACGCCGTGGATCAGGTGGAACTCGTGGACAGGCCGGGCGCCGCCTCCTGAGAGGGAGAGGCCCCGCACAGACATTGGGGTGTGAGGATGGTGGAGAACTCAGGCGGGGGGCCGGGCGACGGCGCCGCCGAGGTGCTCGACCGTCCGCTGCCCGACGGCGTGCGGAGGCGGGTCGTACAGATCGTGTCGGACGGCTTCGGCGGCCTCACGGTCGCCGAACTGCCCGCGCAGCTACGACAGTACGCCCGCTTCGCCCCCAACCGGCGCGCCAAGTTCGCGGGAAACGCGATGGCCGCCGCGCTGGAGACCGATCCGCTGTTCAGGCAGCGCATCGGGGAGAAACTGAGAGAGGCCCAGCCGGAGTTGGCCGGAGCCCTCGACTCCGGCTCGCCGCCCCCGGCCGCGGACCCGCTCGATGTGGCGGCCGCGGCCTATGTTCTGCGCCCCACCGGCTGGGTGAAGCTGGTCACCGCCGCGGGCGAGGAGGCGCTGCGCGCGGACGCCGAGCGCGCCGACGAGGAGAGCCGGGCCGAACTGGAGCGGCTGCGCGAGGAGTTGGCGCAGGCGCGGGACGCGACCCGGGCCGAGACCGAGCGGCTGCGCACCGAGCTGGACGCGGCGAAGAAGGAAGCGGAATCGCTTCACCGCAAGCTGCGTGCCGCGCACAGTGACGTCAAGCGCGGCGAGGCCGCCCTGCGTAAGCTGCGGGCCGAGACGGACACCGCGCGCGCCGAGAGCCAGGCCCAGGTGTCGGCCGCCGAGAGCGAGAGCCGCCGTCTGAAGGCCCGTCTGGGCGAGGCGGAGGCGGCCCTTGAGGCCACCCGCAAGGCCGCCCGTGAGGGCCGCAGCGTCGAGGACATGCGGGTGCGGCTGCTGCTCGACACGGTGCTGGACGCGGCCCAAGGGCTGCGCCGCGAGCTGGCGTTGCCGCCGGTGTCCGTGCGGCCGGCCGAGACCGTCGACGCGGTCGAACCGGGACGAATGACCCCGAAGGACATCGCGGCGCGGGCGTTGTCGGAGAACGACCCCGCGATCCTCGACCAGTTGCTCGCGCTGCCGCAGGCCCACCTGGTCGTCGACGGCTACAACGTCACCAAGACCGGCTATCCCCAAATGCCCCTGGAGAAGCAGCGGTTGAGGCTTCTGGGGCAGCTCTCGCAGCTCGCCGCGCAGACCGGCGCCGAGGTCACCTGTGTCTTCGACGGGGCCGAACTGGCCGCGCCCGTGCTGCTCGCGCCGCCGCGCGGGGTGCGGGTGCTGTTCTCCAAACCGGGCGTCACCGCCGACGAGTTGATCCGTCAGCTGGTGCGTGCCGAGCCGCCGGGCCGGCCGGTGATCGTCGCGTCGACCGACCGCGAGGTGGCCGACGGCATCGCGAAGGCGGGCGCGCGGCCCGTCGCTTCTGCGGTACTCCTGAAGCGACTGTCGTGAAGGTCAACGTACAGGTTTAATGCCTGAATTGGCCGAACTGTCACGCAACGTAGCGTCAATCGACCATCACTGCACGTGGGTCATGTGCAAAGAATGCTTTGAGTGACGGCATTTTTTCGTGTGAGGATTTGAACTGATCACAGAAACATCACTAGGGTCAGGCCTCGAACCTCCGAACGGGTGATCACTCAATAGAAGGAGCTCGACTCCGTGGCGTCCCATCGTCGACCGAAGCAGCCGAGCCGCACGCGTGTGACTGTGCTGACCACCGCAGCCGCAGCCGCCGTTGCCTTCAGCGCTCAGGCCGCGAATGCCGCGCCCAGCGAGAAGCCCAGCAAGGACGAGGTCAAGGCGAAGGTCGACGCCCTCTACGAGCAGGCCGAGCAGGCCACCGAGAAGCTCGACGGCGCCCAGGAGAAGCAGGAGAAGCTCCAGAAGGAGATCTCCACCATCCAGGACAACGTCGCCCGCGGCCAGGAGGAGCTGAACAAGCTCCGGGACGGCCTCGGCACCATGGCGAGCGCCCAGTACCGCACCGGCGGCATCGACCCCTCGATCCAGCTGTTCCTGTCCTCGGACCCGGACGACTACCTCGACAAGGCGTCCACGATGGACCAGTTGAGCAGCCAGCAGGTCGAGGCGCTCACGAAGATCCAGGGCAAGCAGCGCGAACTCGCCCAGGAACGCGCGGAGGCCAGCAGCAAGCTCAAGGACCTCTCCGCCACCCGCACCGAACTCAAGAAGAAGAAGGACGAGGTCAAGGCCAAGCTGGCCACGGCCCAGAAGCTCCTGAACACCCTGACGGCGGCCGAGAAGGCAGCGCTCGACCAGGAGCAGGCCCAGGCGGCCTCCCGCTCCACCTCGCGCGTGAACCTCGGCAACACCGGTTCCGCCTCGGGCCGCGCGGCCTCCGCCTTCGCCGCCGCCCAGTCCGTGATCGGCTCCCCGTACGTCTACGGCGCCTCCGGCCCGTCCTCCTTCGACTGCTCCGGCCTCACCTCCTGGGCCTACGCCCAGGCGGGCGTCTCCATCCCCCGGACGTCGGAGGCGCAGGCGAACGCCGGCACCCGCATCTACAGCCAGAGCGACCTCAAGGTCGGCGACCTGGTCATCTTCTACGGCGACTTCCACCACGTCGGCCTCTACGCGGGCAACGGCCAGGTGCTGCACGCCCCGCACACCGGTGCCGTGGTCCGCTACGAGGCGATCGGCAACATGACCTTCGAGTTCGGCGTCCGGATCTGATCCGTCCGCATCCGGTTCCCCTCCGGTCGTTCCCCGGCCCCTGTGCACCGCCCGAACGGGCGAATTACGACACACCCGGCTGACCCCGCGCCCCGCCGATGACCTGCGTCATAGGCGGGGCGTCACGTTGTGTGCCTGCGGCGGTCTTTGGCCCGCGCCCCTTCACAGAGCTACTGTCTGGCGCGTTTCCCCGCTCAGGGGAAGCGGTCCGTGTCCGCCAGCGGAAGGAGTGCGACTCCCCGTGGGATCCCGTCGCCGCCCTGCACCGTCCGGGTTCGACCGAGGCGCCGGCGCTGCGGTCTGTGTGTTGAGCGCCGCAGCCGCCGCCCTCGGCGCCCTGCCGGCCACCTCCGCCGTGGCCGCGCCGCACGCCGACTCCAAGACCGAGGTGGACCGGCTCTACCACGAGGCCGAGCAGGCGACCGAGGCCTACGACAAGGCCGACGAGCGCGCCGGGCAACTGCACCGGCAGGTGAGCGACGCCCAGGACCGGATCGCCCGGCAGCAGCAGCGCATCAACACCATGCGGGACGCGCTGGGTTCACTCGCCGGCGCCCAGTACCGCTCCGGCGGCATCGACCCCACCGTCGCGCTGCTGTTCTCCGACGACCCGGCCGACTACCTCGACAAGGCCTCCGTCCTCGACCGCATCACCGCCCAGCAGGCGCAGCAGCTCAAGGACCTCCAGGAGGCGATGCGCGAACTCGCCCAGGAGCGCACCGAGGCCGCCGGACACCTCGCCGAACTGGAGCGCAGCCGCGAGGCCGTCGCCACCCACAAGAGGACCGTCGAGCACAAGCTCGCCAGGGCGAGACAGCTGCTCAACCAGATGCCGCTCGCCGAGCGCGCCTCCTTCGACCGGGCCTCCCGCTCCTCCCGCGAGGACATCCCCGACCTCGGCGCGGGCGTCCCGTCCTCGGGCCGCGCCGCGGCCGCCGTCGCCGCCGCCCGCTCCGCCCTCGGCAAGCCGTACATCTGGGGCGCCAACGGCCCCGGCGGCTTCGACTGCTCCGGCCTGATGCAGTGGTCGTACGCCCACGCGGGCGTCCACCTCCCGCGCACCTCGCAGGAACAGCGCTACGCCGGCCACCACGTCCCGCTCTCCCAGGCCCAGCCCGGCGACCTCGTCGTCTACCGCTCCGACGCCAGCCATGTCGCCATGTACGTCGGCAACGGCCAGGTCATCCACGCCCCCTACCCCGGCGCGCCGGTGCGCTACGACCCGGTCGGCATGATGCCCGTCTCGTCGGTCACGAGGGTCTGAACCGGCGCGAAAGGGTCGTACGATCGGGAAGTGACTGGTCGCAGGCGGGCGTCGCGCTCCGGAGTGTTCGCGCTGTGTCTGCTGCTCGTCTCGCTGGTGGCGTGCGGCGGACAGCCGGCGGCGGACAGCGCGAAGGCCCAGGTCCAGCGCCTGCTGGACAGCCGGTCGGCGGCGGTCCTGCACCACGACGAGACGGCGTACACGCGCACCGGCGTGCGCACCGCGTACGAGAACCTGAGCGCCGTCCCCTTCGCCTCCTGGTCCTACCGCCTGACCGCCCTCCACCGCACCGGCGCCACCGCGACCGCCGACGCCGAACTGCGCTACCAGGTCAGGGCCTACGACACCGCCCCCGTCACCGCAGGCCGCGTCCTCACCCTCAGCCTCACCGCCGACGGGAAGTGGTACGTCGACTCTGACAAGCCCGCCAAGAAGTCCGGCCAGCAACTCTGGGACCAGGGGAGGGTGAGCGTCGTCAAGGGCGCGCACAGCCTGGTGATGGGGGTCGGCCAGTCCGCCGACACCCTCGACGACTACCGCGCCCTCGCCGACCACGCCGTACCGGCCGTGTCCGGCGCCTGGGGCACGGACTGGACCCGGCACGTCGTGGTCCTCGTCCCCGGCACCCTGGACGGCATGGCGGGCCTCCTGGGCTCACCGGCCGCGTCCTACCGGGGCATCGCCGCGGTGACGACGGGCGAGGTGGCCGGCGGCTCGGGCAGCGCGCCCGCCGACCGGATCATCGTCAACCCGGAGGCGTACGCGATGCTGGGCGCGGTGGGCAAGCAGGTCGTGCTGACCCACGAGACGACCCATGTGGCGACCCGCGCCCACACCACCTCCGCCACCCCCCTCTGGCTCTCGGAGGGCTACGCCGACTGGATCGGCTACCGGGGCACCGGCCGCACCCCCGCGCAGGCCGCCCCCGAACTCCACAGCGCCGTCGAGGTCGGCGACCTCCCCACCGCCCTCCCCGCCGACAAGGACTTCGGCTTCAGCAGCGACCCGGCGAAGCTCGCCCGGGCGTACGAGGGCGGCTGGATGGCCTGCCGGATGATCGAGGACCGGTGGGGGGCCGCTCGACTGGGCGCGTTCTACCGGGCGGTCGGCACCCACAAGAAGCGGCCGGGGGCGGTGGAGGACGCGTTGAAGAGCGTGCTCGGGGTGACGCCGGCGGAGTTCACGGGGGAGTGGCGGGAGTATCTCGGGAGCCAACTCGGCTGATCCGGGCGGGACATGCGTCAGGAAGACGCCGACGTGGCCTTCGAGCGCGTGGCCTGAGTGGGCAGCGGCGGTACGTCCGCCCAAGTGACCGACGCCCGCCACAACTCCCGTGCGGCGATGAGCGTCGCCGCCACCAGCAGGCCGTTGCGGACGATCAGCAGGGTCACGCCCAGGGCGTCGCTGGCGACGACGTGGGCGAACCAGATCGGGAACTCCAGGACCGTGACGAAGGCGGCGCCGAGGACCAGGGCGACCGGGCGGCGCATGCGGCTGGCGCGGAAGCAGGAGCAGACGGCGGCGAGGCCGATCAGCCAGACGATGTACTGGGGGCTGATGACGCGGCTGGTGACCGTGAACATCAGGACCGCCACGAAGGCCGCGTCCGCGAGGGTGTGCGGGAGGAAGCGGGCCGCCATCAGACGCCAGAGCATGAGCCAGCCGAAGGCCATCGCGGTCAGGCCGAGAGCGGCGGTGCTGACCCAGTTGACATAGGGGCCGACGAACTCCACCGAGCCGTAGTTCAGGAGGACTTGGCCCTGCCAGTCGAAGTGCCGGGCCACGTGGAAGCCCAGCGAGCCCAGCGACTCCACCTCTGTGCCGCGGCCGCGCTGGAAGGTCAGGAAGGCGAACGCGCCCGGCATCGACACCGCGAAGAGGCCCGCGGTCGCCGCCACCGTCAGCGCCGCCGCTCCCCACGCGCGGCGCCTGACCGCGCCCAGCAGGAGCAGCGCCGGCCACACCTTCAGGAGGGCGCCGAAGCCGGCCAGCGCTCCCATCACGCGGGGGTGGCGGGCGCCGGCGAGCAGGGCCGCCACGGCCACCGCGGTCACCATCACGTCGTAGCGCGCGTAGACGGTGGGGCCGAGGAGGGGGACGCCCGCGGTCCACACCCAGGCGCCGCGCAGGGTGCGGCCGGGGCGCAGGCCCGTGTACACGAGCAGGGCCAGGACGGTCAGGTCGGCGAGGAAGGCGAGGACGAAGAACGCCGACGCGTAGTCCAGGAAGCCCAGCAGGGCGGGGGAGAGGACCGGGAGGGCGGCGGCGGGCGGGTACTGCCAGGTGACGTCGTCCAGCGGGAAGCCGCCGTGGCGGAGCGTCTCGTACCAGCCGTGGTAGATCACCGACACGTCACTGGTGACGTCCGGGCCGGGGAACACGAGCACCTTGAAGACGAACAGCAGGAGTACGACTCGGGTCAGGCCCCAGGTTCCCAGCAGCGGCGCCAGCCGCCGTCCCGCGCCCGCGATCTCCACCTGAGCCCCTGTTCCGTGCCGTGCCTGCGGATGTGGGCCACATGTTCTCCCGATCTGCTGTGCGATGGCCATGAAGCGCGGCCGTGCGGGCCTGTGAGTCGTCGTCCGGTGCGGCCGGTAGGGTCTGCCGCGTGCGCAAGACCCTGATCGTGACCAATGACTTTCCGCCCCGGCCCGGCGGCATCCAGGCTTTTCTGCACAACATGGCGCTACGGCTGGAGCCCGAGCGGCTCGTCGTGTACGCCTCGACGTGGAAGCGGGGGCGGGAGGGCGCCGAGGCGACGGCCGCGTTCGACGCCGAGCAGCCCTTCACCGTCGTACGGGACACCACCACGATGCTGCTGCCGACGCCCGGAGCGACCCGTACGGCCGTCGGGCTGCTGCGGGAACACGGGTGTACGGCGGTGTGGTTCGGGGCGGCGGCGCCGCTCGGGCTGATGGCGCCGGCGTTGCGGAAGGCCGGCGCGGAACGGCTGGTCGCCACGACCCACGGGCACGAGGCGGGGTGGGCGCAGTTGCCCGCCTCGCGTCAACTCCTGCACCGGATCGGGGAGTCCACCGACACGATCACCTACCTCGGGGAGTACACGCGCTCGCGGATCGCGCCCGCGCTGAGCCCCGGGGCGGCGGCGCGGATGGTCCAACTGCCGCCCGGCGTGGACGAGAAGGTCTTCCACCCCGGGTCGGGTGGAGCGGAGGTCCGGGCGCGGCTCGGGCTCACCGACCGGCCGGTGGTCGTCTGTGTCTCCCGGCTCGTCCCGCGCAAGGGGCAGGACACGTTGATCCTCGCGATGCCGCGGATTCTTGCCCGGCAGCCGGACGCCGTGCTGCTGATCGTGGGCGGCGGGCCGTACGAGAAGGATCTGCGCCGTCTCGCGCGCGAGACCGGGGTCACCGACTCCGTGCGGTTCACGGGTGCCGTGCCCTGGGCCGAGCTGCCCGCGCACTACGGTGCCGGTGACGTCTTCGCGATGCCCTGCCGGACGCGGCGCGGGGGGCTCGACGTCGAGGGGCTCGGCATCGTCTACCTGGAGGCGTCCGCCACCGGGCTGCCCGTCGTCGCCGGGGACTCCGGGGGCGCGCCCGACGCGGTCCTCGACGGGGAGACCGGCTGGGTCGTCCGGGGCGGCTCCCCGGAACAGGCCGCCGACCGCATCCTCGCGCTGCTCGCCGACGCGGAACTCCGTCGGAACATGGGGGAGCGGGGGCGGCAGTGGGTGGAGGAACGCTGGCGCTGGGACCTCCTGGCAGAGAAACTCCGGGCACTCCTTTAGGAGCGCCGGGTGGGGTGCGGGTGCGGGTGCGGGTGCCGGGTGCGGTGGTCGGGTGGGTGCGGGTCGGTGGGGGCTGGTCGCGCAGTTCCCCGCGCCCCTGAAAGACGGGGTGTGCTGAGGGGGCGAGTCTGGCTGCGGGTCGGTGGGGGCTGGTCGCGCAGTTCCTCGCGCCCCTTAAAAGACGGGCATGGCGCCATCCCCTGCTTTTAGGGGCGCGGGGAACTGCGCGACCAGCCACCCACAACCCGCACTCGCCCACGCACCGCACCCGGCATCCCCCTATGCCGCACCCAAAACCGGCGCAGCCCCTTGGCGGAATCCGATAATCCGCACATGCTGCGCGCATGACAGCAAAACTGACGCAGCATCAGCTGACGAGACGTCACATACTGGGCATGATCGCCCTCCAGACCGCCGCAGCCGCCGGTCTCACCCGTGTCAGCCTCCAGTCCGCCCAAGCCGCAGAGCCCGACGCAGTCGAACCCGCCGCGGTCCAATCCGCCCCCGCGATCGTCATCGGCTCCGGCTACGGCGGCGCGGTCGCCGCGCTCCGGCTCGGGCAGGCCGGGATCACCACCCTCGTGCTGGAGATGGGCCGGCTCTGGAACACCCCGGGTTCGGACGGCAAGGTCTTCTGTTCCACCGCCGCCCCGGACCAGCGCTCCATGTGGTTCAAGACCCGCACCGAGGCCCCGCTCGCCACCTTCCTGTGGCTGGACGTCGTCAACAAGGACATCAGCCTGTACCCCGGCGTCCTGGACCGCGTGCACTACGACAACATGTCCGTGTACGTGGGCCGCGGCGTCGGCGGCGGCTCGCTGGTCAACGGCGGCATGGCCGTCACCCCGCTCCAGTCGTACTTCACCGAGCAGTTCCCCACCGTCGACGCCGCCCAGATGTACGGCACGTACTTCCCGCGCGCCCGCACCATGCTCGGCGTCAACACCGTCGACCCGGCCTGGTTCGAGTCGACGGAGTGGTACCAGTTCACCCGCACCTCACGGAAGGCCGCCACCAACGCGGGCCTGAAGACCACCTTCGTGCCCAACGTCTACGACTTCGGCTACATGCAGCAGGAGGCGGCCGGCACCGCCACGAAGTCCGCGCTCGCCCAGGAGGTCATCTACGGCAACAACTACGGCAAGAAGAGCCTCGACAAGACCTACCTCGCCGCCGCGCTCGGCACCGGCAAGGTCACCATCCACACCCTGGAGAAGGTGCGGTCGGTCACCCGGGCGAGCGACGGGTCGTACGTCCTGACCGTCGACCGCATCGACAACACCGGCGCGGTCGTCGAGACCAAGCAGTACAGCTGCACCTATCTGTTCCTCGGCGGCGGCAGCCTCGGCACCACCGAACTCCTCGTCCGCGCACGGGACACGGGCACACTGCCCGCGCTCGACGCCACGGTCGGGGCGGGCTGGGGACCCAACGGCAACACCATGGTGGGCCGCGCCAACCACGTCTGGGACACCACCGGAGCCAACCAGGCGACGATGCCGGTCATGGGCATCGACGACTGGGCCAACACCGCCAACCCGGTCTTCGCGGAGATCGCCCCGCTGCCCATCGGGTTCGAGACCTGGGTGAGCCTCTATCTGGCGATCACCAAGAACCCCCAACGGGCCTCGTTCACCTACGACTCGGCGAGCGGCACGGTGAAACTGGGCTGGACCGCGGCCCAGTCCGCGGTGTCGGTCGCCATGGCCAAGAAGCTGTTCGACCGGATCAACGCGGCCAACGCGACGATCTACCGCTACGACCTGTTCGGCACCGCCAACAAGGTCTTCGCCGACGACTTCTGCTACCACCCGCTCGGCGGCTGCGTGTTGGGCAAGGCGACCGACAACTACGGCCGGGTGAAGGGGTATTCGAAGCTGTACATCACGGACGGTTCGCTGGTGCCCGGCAACATCGGCGTGAACCCGTTCGTCACCATCACGGCGCTCGCCGAGCGCACGCTGGAACGGGTCCTCGCCGAGGACTTCTGAGCCGAACGCCCCAACTACCGGGCTACTTCTGGTAGATGGCCTCGATCTCGTCCGCGTAGTCCTTAGCCACCACATTGCGCTTGAGCTTCAGGGACGGCGTCAGGTGGCCCGACTCCTCCGTGAACTGGGAGGACAGAATGCGGAACTTCCGCACCGATTCCGCCTTCGACACCGCGGCGTTGCCGTCGTCGACCGCGTCCTGGATCGCGCTCAGCAGATCCTGGTCGTCACGCAGCGACGCCGCGGTGGCACCCACCGGCTTGCCGTGCTCGGCCGCCCACCGGCCCAGGAACTCGTCGTCGATCGTGATCAGCGCGCCCACGAAGGGCCGCCCGTCGCCGACGACCATGCACTCCGCGACCAGCGCGTGCGCGCGGATGCGGTCCTCGATCACGGCCGGGGCGACGTTCTTGCCGCCCGCGGTGACGATGATCTCCTTCTTGCGGCCGGTGATCCTGAGGTAGCCGTCCTCGTCGAGGGTGCCGATGTCCCCGGTGTGGAACCAGCCGTCGGCCAGCGCCTCGGCCGTGGCGGCCTCGTTGTTCCAGTAGCCCTTGAACAGGTGCTCGCCGTGCAGCAGCACCTCGCCGTCGTCCGCGATGCGTACGACCGAGCCGGGCAGCGGCTGGCCGACCGTGCCGATCTTCGTGCGGTCCCAGGGGTTGAACGCGGTGGCCGCGCAGGACTCGGTGAGGCCGTAGCCCTCAAGGACCGTGAAGCCGATGCCGCGGAAGAAGTGACCGAGGCGCTCGCCCAGCGGGGCGCCGCCGGAGATCGCGTACTCGCCCTTGCCGCCGAGCACCGCGCGCAGCTTGCTGTAGACCAGCTTGTCGAACGTCCTGTACTTGATCTTCAGGCCAAGGGACGGACCAGACGGGGTGTCCAGCGCCTGGCTGTAGGCGATCGCGGTGTCCGCGGCCTTGTCGAAGATCTTGCCCTTGCCGTCCGCCTGCGCCTTGGCGCGCGCCGAGTTGTAGACCTTCTCGAAGACGCGCGGCACACCCAGGATCAACGTCGGCCGGAACGAGGCGAGTTCATCGGTGAGGTTCTTGATGTCCGGGACCAGGCCCAGTTTGATCGGCGCCATCATCGGCGCGATCTGCACCAGCCGGCCGAAGACGTGCGCGAGCGGCAGGAACAGCAGCACCGAGCACTCGCCGGTACGGAACAGCGGGCGCAGCCGCTCCACGATGTTGCCGCACTCGGCGAAGAAGCTGCGGTGGGTCAGCACACAGCCCTTGGGACGTCCCGTCGTACCGGAGGTGTAGACGATGGTCGCCGGGTCGTCGGCCTTCGCCAGCGAGCTGCGCTCCTCGACGGTCGCGTCGGTGACGTCCTTGCCCGCGCGGTCCAGCTCGTCGATGGCGCCGGCGTCGATCTGCCACACGTGCTTGAGCGCGGGCAGGTGCTCCCGCACCGACTCGACGGCGGCGGCATGCCCGTCCTGCTCGACGATCACGGCGGTGGCGCCCGAGTCGGAGAGGATCCACTGGACCTGCTCCGGCGAGCTGGTCTCGTACACCGGCACCGTGATAGCGCCCGCACACCAGATCGCGAAGTCGAGCAGCGTCCACTCGTACCGCGTGCGGGACATCAGGCCGACCCGGTCGCCGGGCTGGACGCCGGAGGCGATGAGCCCCTTGGCGGCGGCGTGCACCTCGGCGAGGAAGACCGTGGCGGTCACGTCCTGCCAGCCCCCGTTCGCCTTGCGGGCGATGACGGCGACATCTGGGTGCTGCGCGGCGTTTCTGCGGACGATGTCGGTCAGATTGCCGTCCGCGGGGACCTCGTACAAAGCCGGAAGGCTGAACTCGCGCAAGACTGCTGCTCCTCATAGGGCGCCGGCGCCACGACGTTGTGTGATGCGACGGTCCGGTCCACGGCTCGGGCAGGTGCGTCAGGACCCGGTGGTTGAAATCCTGAGCACGACTGGACTGCCCGGACGTTACCCGCCGGTATGGCTCCTACGACAGGGGGTCCCGGCGAGATGTTCGCTGCGTCACACAGATTGGTGTTTCCTCGCGCACAGTAGTCCACGCCTTTCTTGACTGGCCAGTAACGGCAAGCCCGGCCGCCACTGTTCACGTTTGCCGCACACGCCTACGCTTGATCGCCATGGCACCCACACCAGCCGGAAACTCCGCAACGCGCGTCCATGTGGTCAGCGACGTGCACGGCAACGCGCGTGACCTGGCCAGATCCGGCGAGGGTGCCGACGCCCTGATCTGCCTGGGCGACCTGGTCCTCTTCCTCGACTACGCCGACCACACGCGCGGGATCTTCCCCGAGCTGTTCGGCGAGGAGAACGCCGACCGCCTCGTCGAGCTGCGCACGGCCCGCCGCTTCGAGGAGGCCCGCGCACTCGGCGCCCGCCTCTGGGACTCGGTCGGCGGCGACCGCGCGACCCTGATCGAGAAGGCGGTCCGCAAACAGTACGCCGAGATGTTCGCCGCCTTCCCCACCCCGACGTACGCCACCTACGGCAACGTCGACATCCCGGCCCTCTGGCCCGAGTACGCGGCCCCCGGAACCACGGTCCTCGACGGCCAGCGCGTGGAGATCGGCGGCCGGACCTTCGGCTTCGTCGGCGGCGGCCTCCGCACCCCCATGCGCACCCCCTACGAGATCAGCGACGAGGAGTACGCGGCCAAGATCGAGGCGGTCGGCGAGGTGGACGTCCTGTGCACCCACATCCCGCCCGAGGTCCCCGAGCTGGTCTACGACACCGTCGCGCGCCGCTTCGAACGCGGCAGCCGCGCCCTCCTGGACGCCATCCGCCGCACCAGACCCCGCTACTCGCTCTTCGGACACGTCCACCAGCCGCTCGTACGACGGATGCGGATCGGGGCCACCGAGTGCGTGAACGTCGGCCACTTCGCCGGGACCGGCAAGCCCTGGGCGCTGGAATGGTGACCGCCCCCTGATGTCCGCAGGTAGGGGGTGCGGTAAGGGGGTTGGCGGGGAGGTAGCCTTCACGCTGCACGCACACGCGCACGACGACGCCCTGCCGGTCCGCATCTGGAGGAGCCACAGCGATGGCGGAACACACCAGTTCGAGCATCACGATCGAGGCGGCACCGGCCGATGTGATGGAAGTGATCGCCGACTTCGCCCGCTACCCGGACTGGACCGGTGAGGTGAAGGAGGCGGACGTCCTCAAGACCGACGCACGGGGCCGCGCCGAACAGGTCCGCCTCGTCATGGACGCCGGCGCGATCAAGGACGACCAGACCCTCGCGTACACCTGGACCGGCGACAACGAGGTCTCCTGGACCCTCGTCAAGTCCCAGATGCTGCGCTCCCTGGACGGCTCCTACGTCCTCAAGTCCGCGGGTGCCGGGGCGACGGAGGTCACCTACCTCCTCACGGTCGACGTCAAGATCCCGATGCTGGGCATGATCAAGCGCAAGGCCGAGAAGGTCATCATCGACCGGGCGTTGGCCGGGCTGAAGAAGCGCGTGGAGTCGGGGGAGAAGTAGCAGGGGCCCATGGTCGGCCCGTCCGGTGCCGGCCCGTTCCGCGTCTGAGGACGAGGCCCCTTCAGGGCCGACGGGGGTCCGGAGGCAGCGCCCCCTACCCCCGCCGAGCGACTACCGTTCACTCATATGCGTACCCTCCTGATCACCGGCCCAGGCGGCAGCGGCCGCAGCACCCTCGCCGCAGCCACCGCACAAGCCGCCGCCCGCACCGGCACCCGGACCCTGGTCCTGGGCGCCGACCGCGCGGACACCCTGGGCGCCGCCCTGGGCGTGGTGACGGGAGCGGCCCCCACGCAGGCCGCCGAGCACCTCACGGCGTGGCGCCCCGACGCCACGGAGTCCTTCCGCGCGGACCTCACCGCCTTCCAGGACAGAGCCGCCACCGCCCTCGAACTCCTCGGCGCGGCCCGCCTGGACGCGGAAGAACTGACCCCCCTCCCCGGCGCCGAGGAACTGGCCCTCCTCCGAGCCCTCAGGGACGCGGCCCTGTCCGAGAGGTACGACCTCCTCGTCGTGGACCTCCCGCCCACCCCCCACGCGCTCGCCCTTCTCGCCCTCCCCGAGGAACTCCGCCGCTACCTCCGCCGCCTCCTTCCCGCGGAGCGCCAGGCGGCCCGCGCCCTCCGCCCGGTCCTCGGCCGCCTCGCCGGCGTCCCGATGCCCTCGGAGTGGCTCTACGACACGGCAGGCCGCTGGGACGTGGAACTGGCCGCCGTGGAAGCGGTCCTCGCCGACCGGCACACGACCGTACGACTGGTCGCCGAGCCCGGACCGGCCGGTGCCGACGCCGTCCGGTCGGCCGGACTCGCGCTCGCCCTGCGCGGCCTGCGCCCCGACGTGCTGGTCGCCAACCGGGTGCTGCCCGAGCCGGCCGAGGACACCTGGCTCGCCGGTCTCCACGCGCAGCAGCGCAAGACGCTGGACGAGTGGCGGGGAACGTACGACGTCCGGACCGTCCGCCACCTCGGCCACGATCCGCGCGGCACCGACGACCTCGCCGCGCTTGCCGTGCCCGGTGCCGACGAGGCCGGTTCCGCGGTCGAGTGGCCGGTCACCGACCGGCTGGCCGAGGACGGTGTGCTGGTCTGGCACATCCCGCTGCCCGGCGCCACACGCGACGAACTCGACCTGATCCGGCGCGGTGACGAACTCGTCGTCACCGTCGGCCGGTTCCGCCGGATCGTGCCGCTGCCGTCGGCCCTGCGCCGCTGCACGGTCGCCGGTGCCGCCCTGCGCGAGGGCGAACTGCGCATCCGCTTCGCCCCCGACCCGGACCTGTGGCCGCGGGGACGGTGAGAATCGGTGGATGCGGGGCCGTGAAGCACGTGCGCCCATTCGGGTAACGTCGTAGAGACGAACCGTAGTCAGGAGTCCGTCATGAGCGAAGACCTCCCCCCGTCCGAGGCCGGAGCGGAAGAGGCGCGCGACGAGGCACGGGCGTTTGACGCCGACGCCTGGGCGACGGCGGCCGCCGAAGACCTCGCCGCGGAGAAAGCCCGCCGCCGCACCGAGTACGGCCCGCCGCCCGGCTCGGCCGCCGAGGAACTGCGCAAGCTCGTCGACACCGTCGCGGACAAGCTGTCAGGCCTCCAGTCCCCGCTGCTCGGCCAGGTCGCGGGGCCGGCCGCCCAGCAGGTGGTCAAGCAGGTCGTCCAGCAGGCCAGGGCCGCCGTCGAGCCCGTCATCGAACGCAACCCGGACGTCTTCGACCACCTCGCGGCCGCGGGCAACGAACTCCTCGCCGCGTACCGCTCCGCCGTCCAGGCCCAGGAACAGCGCTGGACCTCCCGCGACCGCGAACTGAAGGACCTCAAGGACGGCCACGGCGACGGCGGAGACGACTCCGGCCCCGGCGAACGCATCGACCTGGACTGAACGCATCGATCTGGACCGGAGGGCCCCGAGGGCCTGCCGCCGGCTGCGCGTCCGCCCGGCGGGGTCCGGCACGCGGATCCGCGGCGTCGTAGCGGTGGCCATGGCTCGCCCATGACCCCCTCCCGCGCCCTGCGGCTCCCCGCACCGGAGCCCGTCGGCCATGCCCTACGGGCGAACGACGCGATTCCGGCGGCAGGCCCTCGGGTACGGTGGGCCGTAGCGGGGCTCGACCGAAACTGAGGGATTCATGGGACTCACCATCGGCGTCGATATCGGCGGCACCAAGATCGCGGCCGGGGTGGTCGACGAGGAAGGCAACATCCTCTCGACCCACAAGGTGCCGACCCCGGGCACGGCCGAGGGCATCGTGGACGCCATCGCCGCCGCGGTCGACGGGGCGCGCGCCGGGCACGAGATCGTCGGCGTGGGCATCGGTGCCGCCGGATACGTCAACCGTCAGCGTTCCACGGTCTACTTCGCGCCGAACATCGACTGGCGCCAGGAGCCGCTGAAGGAGAAGGTCGAGGCCCGCGTGGGCCTCCCCGTCGTCGTGGAGAACGACGCGAACGCCGCGGCCTGGGGCGAGTACAAGTTCGGCGCCGGCAAGGGCCACCGCAACGTCATCTGCATCACGCTCGGCACCGGCCTCGGCGGCGGCATCATCATCGGCAACAAGCTGCGCCGCGGACACTTCGGTGTGGCCGCGGAGTTCGGGCACATCCGCATGGTGCCGGACGGGCTGCTGTGCGGCTGCGGTTCACAGGGCTGCTGGGAGCAGTACGCGTCGGGTCGCGCCCTCGTGCGCTACGCCAAGCAGCGCGCGAACGCCACTCCCGAGGCCGCGGAGGTGCTCCTCTCGCTCGGCGACGGCAGCCCCGAGGGCATCGAGGGCAAGCACATCTCCATGGCCGCCCGGCAGGGCGACCCGGTCGCCGTCGACTCGTACCGCGAACTGGCCCGCTGGGCCGGCGCCGGCCTCGCCGACCTGGCCTCGCTCTTCGACCCCTCCGCGTTCATCGTCGGCGGCGGCCTCTCGGACGAGGGCGAACTGGTCCTCGACCCGATCCGCAAGTCCTACAAGCGCTGGCTGGTAGGCGGCAACTGGCGCCCGGTCGCCGACGTGATCGCAGCACAACTGGGCAACAAGGCGGGCATGGTCGGAGCAGCAGACCTGGCAAGAGAACCAGACCCGATCATGTAAATCCCCTTTTTCGCCCGCCACTCCCAGGGGCGCGAGGACCACCGCGACCAGCCCCACACAGCCGGCAGTCGCCCACGAGCCTCGCGCCCCGTTTTTCTGCTTTTAAGGGGCGCGGGGAACGGCGCGCCCAGCCCCACACAGCCGGCAGTCGCCCACGAGCCTCGCGCCCCCGTTTTCTGCTTTTAAGGGGCGCGGGGAACGGCGCGACCACCCCCACACAGCCGGCAGCCGCCACCCCGCTGGCAGGCGTAGATTGATCCACATGGCGCCGCTCCCCAACTCCCGCACCGAACCCGACGGTTCAGCGATCATCCGCGTCCTGAGCTACAACATCCGCTCACTGCGCGACGACACAGACGCCCTGGCCCGGATCATCCGCGCCTGCGCCCCGGACCTCGTCCTGCTCCAGGAAGCCCCCCGTTTCTTCCGCTGGCGCAAGAAACTCGCCCGCCTGGCATCCGCGTCCGACCTCGTCGTCCTCGGCGGCGGAGGCACCGCCGCGGGCCCCGCCCTGCTGTGCTCGCTCCGGGCGACCGTCGAGCGCTCGGAGGACGTACTCCTCCCCCTGACCCCCGGCGAACACCGCCGCGGCTTCGCGACCGCGGTCGTACGGATCGGCGGCACCCGGCTGGGCGTCCTCAGCTGCCACCTGAGCCTCCGCGAGGACGAGCGGTACGAGCAGGGCGGCATGCTCCTCGACCGGCTGGCCGGAATGGGCGTGGACCACGTGATCGCGGGCGGCGACCTGAACGACCGCCCCGACGGCCGGACCTTCGAGCGGCTGGCCAAGGAACTCCAGGACTGCTGGGCCACCGCCCCCTGGGGCGAGGAGCACACCTGGACCCCCGGCAACCCCTTCCAGCGCATCGACGCGATCTTCGCCACACACGGCATCGAGGTGCTCGGCTGCGGGGTACCTCTCGGCCTGCCCGGCGTCACGGAGGCAGACGTAAGGGCGGCCACGGACCACTTCCCGGTCCTGGCCGCCCTCAGAATCCCCGCACACTCCCCGAGCCGGACCGACTCCCCGAGCCGGACCGACTCCCCGAGCCGGACCGACTCCCCGAGCCGGACCAGCTCGCCGGACTAGACGACCGCGCCCCGCCCCGGATCGTCCCCGTCCTCCTCGTCCGTCCGCATCCGCATCACCAGCGTGCCGAAACCGCCCAGGAAACCGCCGATGCCGATGGTCGCCAGCCACCAGGTCATGTCCCAGCTGAGCAG
Source organism: Streptomyces sp. NPDC096013 (assembly GCF_044763565.1). Classification (NCBI taxonomy): domain Bacteria; kingdom Bacillati; phylum Actinomycetota; class Actinomycetes; order Kitasatosporales; family Streptomycetaceae; genus Streptomyces; species Streptomyces sp. NPDC096013. The sequence continues at coordinate 448,483 of NZ_JBIWGK010000002.1, forward strand.
CACCGCGAGCAGCAGCAGGATCGGGCCGCCGATCACCCCGAGCCAGGCGAACTTGGCCGTGGTGTCGGCGGCCGGCAGCGGCGGCGGCTCCGGCGGTACGAAGTGGCCCTCGTCGTCCTCGTCGAAGTCCTCCTCGGAGGAGGCCGGCGCGGTGTAGTCACGGGGTCCGCCGACCCCGGGCGCGAAGGAGACCGAGCTGCCCAGCGGCTTGGCGGGCGCGGGCGGCTCCTCCGCACCGGCGTCCTTGCCCCCGTCCGCGGGCCCGGTCCCGGCCGCGGTCCCGTCCTCGCCCCGCTTCTTGGACGCGGGCGGCTCGTCGTTCTTCTCGGGGTCGAGCAGTGCCAGGTCCTCGATCGACTTGAACGGCTTGGCGCCCGGCGGATCCTTGGGCTCCTCGCCGTATCCCGCGACGATCGCGGCCCACGCGGCCTCCTCGTCGAACGGGACGCCCTGCTCGTCCGGTTCGAGGCCCTCGCGGTCGGAGTCGTGCTCAGCCACCTGTGGCCGTCCCTTCCTGCTCGCTCACCCGGCCCGTGTCGGACGCCTGCTTGCCGACACTGGGTGCGAGCCGGCCGATGAACGCGAAGCTCTCCTCGAAAATCCGGTCCGCGTCGTGGTCCAACGTCGCGACGTGGTAGCTCTGTTCCAGCAGGATCTCCGTCACGTCCGTGGAGGAAACCCGGCTGAGGACACGGGCCGAGTCGGCCGGCGGGACCACATGGTCCTGGGGGCTGTGCAGCAGCAGGAGCGGCTGGGTGACCTGGGGCAGCTCGCTGTCGACCAGCCGGAAGAAAATACGCAGGGAGTGCGCGGAGTGCAGCGGCACCTTGTCGTAGCCGACCTCCTCGCTGCCCTCCTTCGCGATGTCGCTGGCGATGCCCGGTGCCGTACGCACCAGATGGCGGGCCACCGGAAGGGCGTACGCCGCGAGGCCGTGCACCTTGATGCCCGGGTTGACGACCACGACACCGCTGATCTCGTCGCCGTGCTTCGCGGCCAGCCGCAGGGCCAGCGCGCCGCCCATGGACAGGCCCGCGACGAAGACCTGCGAGCAGCGCTCGCGCAGGGCGCGCAGCTCGCGGTCCACCTCCGCGTACCAGTCCTGCCAGCCGGTGAGCTGCATGTCCTCCCAGCGGGTGCCGTGCCCGGGAAGCAGCGGCAGCGACACGGTGAGGCCGCGCTCGGCCAGATGCTCCGCCCAGGGGCGCAGCGACTGCGGGGAACCGGTGAAGCCGTGGCAGAGGAGAACTCCGACCTCCCCGCCCTCGTGGCGGTACGGCTCGGCTCCGGGGAGGACCGGCACCTTCGGTCTCCTGTTCATGAGAGGGGCGTGGTCTTGAGACGCGTGTCCATGAGAGAGATGCGCTTGAGAGGGATGTGCTTCAGAGGGGTGTGAACAAGTCCAGGTGCGGTTAACCGTACGCGACCGCACTGACACCGACCAGGGTCGTCGGGTCCTTTGACAGTGCTCCGGGTTAAGGTCTGATCGACAGACACGGGAGGCACTCGGTTGTTGTACGGCACGATGAAGGTCGCCATCGGGGGACCGCTGAAGGTCGCCTTCCGGCCCTGGGTGGAGGGCCTGGAGAACATTCCGGACGAGGGTGCCGCGATCCTGGCGAGCAATCACCTCTCGTTCTCGGACTCGTTCTTCCTGCCTGCGGTGCTGGACCGCAAGGTCACCTTCATCGCGAAGGCCGAGTACTTCACGACGCCTGGCGTGAAGGGCAAGCTGACGGCCGCGTTCTTCAAGGGCGCCGGCCAGCTTCCGGTGGACCGCTCCGGTGCGCGCGGGGCGGGCGAGGCCGCGGTCAAGGCCGGGATCGACGTCCTGGAGCGCGGTGAACTGTTCGGTATCTATCCGGAGGGCACGCGCTCCCCGGACGGCCGCCTCTACCGCGGCAAGCCCGGCGGCCTCGCGCGCGTGGCGCTCGCCACCGGCGCTCCGGTGATCCCGGTCGCGATGATCGACACGGAGAAGATCCAGCCGCCCGGCAAGGTCATGCCGAAGCTGATGCGGCCCGGTATCCGGATCGGCAAGCCGCTCGACTTCAGCCGGTACAACGGCATGGAGCACGACCGTTTCGTCCTCCGCGCGGTGACCGACGAGGTCATGTACGAGATCATGAAGCTCTCCGGCCAGGAGTACGTCGACATCTACGCGACGGCGGCCAAGCGCCGGATCGCGGACGCGGCGAAGGCCGACAAGGAAGCGGACAAGGCGGCCAAGGCCGCGCTCGCACAGACGGAGAAGGAACAGACCAGCCCCTAGGCGGGCCGGAGTCTGTGTCGGGGGTGGGGGAGATGGCCAAGCGGGTACGCGTCATCAGGATGTCCGTCGAGCAGCCGCTCTGGCGTGCCCTGACCGGCTACCGCGTGCTGACCATGCTGTACGCGATCGGCCTGTTCGCCTCCGCCTACGACGAGTTCGACCGCCCCGGCATCGCCATCGCCTTCTACGTCGTCCTGGCCGTCTGGACGCTCGCCACCCTGCCCCGGGTGCAGAGCGCGGTCGCCTGCACCAAGCGCTTCCTCGCCATCGACCTCGCGATCGCGCTGACCGGCATCGTCCTCACCCCGATCGCGGCCGACGACCACCACATACAGAGCGGCGGCCCCACCCTTCCGTCGATATGGACCGCGGGCTCGGTCCTCGCCTACGCCATCAAGGGCGGCTGGCGCTGGGCCGCCTTCGCCTCCACCCCGGTCGCCGTCGCCAACCTGATCGAGCGCGGCTTTCCGGCCCGTGACACCGTCCACAACGTGGTCCTCGTCTGGGTCGCCTCCATCGCCATCGGCTACGTCGTCGAGGTCGCCCGCGCCTCCGAGCGCACCCTCGCCCGCGCCCTGGAGATCGAGGCCGCCACCCGGGAACGGGAGCGCCTCGCCCGTGACATCCACGACGGCGTCCTCCAGGTGCTGGCGATGGTCCAGCGGCGCGGTGCGGTCCTCGGCGGTGAGGCGGGCGAGCTGGGCCGGCTGGCGGGCGAGCAGGAGATCGCGCTGCGCACCCTGGTCTCAGGCGGCCTGGTGCCCGTGTCCCGGGTCTCCCTGGACGCGGCGGAGGGCGCGGTCGTGCGGGCCGTGGACGAAGAGGACGTGGACGAGGACGACGGTGACGGGGCGGTCGATCTGCGGGCGCTGCTCGCGCCGTATGCCGCGGCGAAGGTGAGTTTCGCCGAGCCCGGGGCGCCGGTGCCGTTGCCCGCGCCCGCGGCGAAGGAACTGGCCGCGGCTGTCGGGGCCGCGCTGGACAATGTGCGCAGGCATGCCGGGGAGGACGCGCGGGCGTGGATCCTGGTCGAGGACGAGCCTCGCGAGGTCGTGGTGACCGTGCGGGACGACGGGCCCGGGATTCCCGAGGGACGGCTCGCACAGGCCGAGGGGGAGGGGCGGCTCGGGGTCGCCCAATCGATCCGGGGGCGGCTGCGGGACCTCGGCGGCAGCGCCGAGCTGGTGTCGATTCCCGGACAGGGCACGGAAGTTGAACTGAAGGTACCGAAGGCACGGGGGAAGGCGGGGACACGATGAGTGAGCAGCGGGGCCCGATCAGGGTCATGGTGGTGGACGACCACCCGATGTGGCGCGACGCCGTCGCCCGCGACCTGGCCGAGTCCGGCTTCGACGTAGTCGCGACCGCCGGTGACGGCGAGCAGGCGGTGCGGCGGGCGAAGGCCGCCGCCCCGGACGTCCTCGTGCTCGACCTGAACCTGCCGGCGATGCCCGGTGTCCAGGTCTGCAAGGAACTGGTGGGCGCCAACCCGGCGTTGCGCGTCCTGGTCCTCTCCGCGAGCGGTGAGCACGCCGATGTGCTGGAGGCGGTGAAGTCGGGGGCGACCGGCTATCTGCTCAAGTCGGCCTCCACGGAAGAGCTGTTGGACGCGGTGCGCCGGACGGCCGTGGGCGATCCGGTGTTCACCCCCGGGCTCGCCGGACTGGTCCTCGGCGAGTACCGCCGGCTGGCCTCCGACCCGGCACCGGCCGCGGGCAGCGACGAGCCCAAGGCGCCCCAGCTCACCGACCGCGAGACCGAGGTGCTGCGCCTGGTCGCCAAGGGCCTGAGCTACAAGCAGATCGCCGAACGCCTGGTCATCTCGCACCGCACGGTCCAGAACCATGTGCAGAACACGCTCGGCAAGCTCCAGTTGCACAACCGCGTGGAGCTGGTCCGGTACGCCATAGAGCGCGGTCTCGACGACGCGTAGCCGGACCGGTAGATCAACTCCCGCATAATTCGGCCGAATTGACCTTCCCGCCCATCCCTCTGTGACCTGGATCACCATTAGCGTGGCCCTCACAGGAAACCGCGGCGAAGGGATATTTCCATGCGCGTCGGAGTACTGACCGGAGGCGGCGACTGCCCCGGACTCAACGCCGTCATCCGGGGCATCGTCCGCAAGGGCGTGCAGGAGTACGGCTACGGTTTCGTCGGCTACCGGGACGGCTGGCGAGGCCCGCTCGAAGGTGACACCGTCCGGCTCGACATCCCCGCCGTGCGCGGCATCCTGCCCCGCGGCGGCACCATCCTCGGCTCCTCCCGCACCAACCCGCTCAAGCTGGAGAACGGCATCGGGCGCATCAAGGACAACCTCGCCGCGCAGGAGGTCGACGCGCTCATCGTGATCGGCGGCGAGGACACCCTCGGCGTGGCCGCGCGGCTCTGGGACGAGAGCGGCGTGCCCTGCGTCGGCGTACCGAAGACCATCGACAACGACCTGTCCGCCACCGACTACACCTTCGGCTTCGACACCGCCGTCGGCATCGCCACCGAGGCGATCGACCGGCTGCACACCACCGCCGAGTCGCACATGCGCATCCTGGTCTGCGAGGTCATGGGCCGGCACACCGGCTGGATCGCCATCCACTCCGGCCTCGCGGGCGGCGCCAACGTCATCCTCATCCCCGAGCAGCGCTTCGACGTGGACCAGGTGTGCGCCTGGATCACCTCGCGCTTCAAGGCGTCGTACGCCCCGATCGTGGTCGTCGCGGAGGGGGCCATGCCCAAGGACGGCGATGTCGTGCTGAAGGACGGGACCCTCGACTCCTTCGGTCACGTCCGGCTGTCCGGGGTCGGCGAGTGGCTGGCCAAGGAGCTGGAGAAGCGGACCGGCAAGGAGGCCCGCACCACCGTCCTCGGGCACATCCAGCGCGGCGGCACACCGAGTGCCTTCGACCGCTGGCTCGCCACCCGCTTCGGCCTGCACGCCATCGAGGCCGTCCGCGACGGCGACTTCGGCAAGATGGTCGCGCTGCGCGGCACGGACATCGTCCGCGTCCCGATCGCGGAGGCCACGGCCCAGCTGAAGACCGTCGATCCGAAGCTGTACGACGAGGTCGGCGTCTTCTTCGGCTGAACCGGCGCCGGTGGGTTATGGGCCGTATATTCGGCCCATAACCCACCAGAACGGGAGCGCTCGTGGAGATCCTCGCCTTCGGCGTCCAGGCCGACGAGAAGCCGCTGATCGAGAGCGCGTTCGCCGGCCGGCACGCGATCCGCTGTCTGAGCGTCTTCCTCGACGAGGACACCGCACCGATCGCCGCCGGGCACGAGATCATCTCCACCAGCGTCAACGCCGATCTGAACCCCCGGGTCCTCCAGACCCTCGCGGCCGGCGGCACCCAGCTCATCGCTCAGCGCTCCACCGGCTTCAACAACATCGACCTCGACGTCGCCGAACGCCTCGGCCTCACGGTGGCCCGCGTCTCCTCCTACTCGCCGTACTCCGTCGCCGAGTTCGCCTGGACCCTGGCGATGGCCGTCAACCGCCGTATCGTCCGCGCCGCGACCCGCACCCGCGACTTCGACTTCCGGCTCGACGGTCTGATGGGCCGGGATCTGCGCGGCCGTACGGTCGGCGTTCTCGGCACCGGCAGGATCGGCGAGGCGTTCACCCGGATCGCCCACGGCTTCGGCATGCGCCTGCTCGGCTGGGACGTCACCGAGAACCCGGCCTGCGTGGAACTCGGCATGATCTACGTCCCCAAGGGCCAGCTCCTCGCCGAGTCCGACCTCGTCACCCTGCACGTCCCGCTGATGCCGGCGACCCAGCGGCTCATCGACGCCGACGCCCTGAAGGTCATGAAGGACGACGCGATCCTCGTCAACTCCAGCCGCGGCGGCCTGATCGACACGGCGGCCCTCGTCGCCGAACTCCGCGAGGGCCGCTTCACCGGCGTGGGCCTGGACGTCTACGAGGCGGAGGCGGGCCTGTTCTTCCTCGACAAGTCCCTGGAGGCGGTCGACGACGACACCCTGGCCCGCCTGGTCACCTTCCCGAACGTCCTGGTCACCTCGCACCAGGCGTACTACACCGAGGACGCCGTCGGCCAGATCATCGAGGCCACCGTCCGGAACGTCCTCGACTACACCGAGGGCCGCCGCTCCGAGAACGTGCTCGTCCCACGCAGCTGACCCACCAACTCCCGTACGACAGCGGCCCCGTTGAGCGTCAGCACCGACTCCGGGTGGAACTGGACGCCGGCGAACCCGGGTCCGCGCAGCGCGTGCACCTCGCCCGCCCCGCTCCGGCTCACCTCGACCCCGTGCGCGGCCAGCTCGGCGGCGGCCTCGTCGTCGCACCGCGCCACGAAGCTGTTGTAGAAGCCGACGGTCTCCGCCCGCCCGAACAGATCGATCACCGTCTGCGCCCCCTGGTACGGCACCTCCTTCCGTACGGTCTCCAGGCCCAGCTCCGCCGCGATCAGCTCATGGCCGAGGCAGACGCCGAGGACACCGTGCCGGTTCGCCCGGAGGACCTCGGCGGTCAGCGCGCGCAGGAACCGCATCTTCGGGTCGGCCGTGTCGGAGGGGTCGCCCGGCCCGGGGCCCAGCACCACGGGCCCCTCGTGCGCGAGCACCGCCTCCCGCAGCCCCTCCTCGTCGTACCGCCGCACGGTCACGTCGAGCCCGCTCGACCGCAGTACGTGCGCGAGCATCGCCGTGAAGGTGTCCTCCCCGTCGACGACCAGCGCGTGCCCGGTCAGCTCCTCGGACCGCTCCTGCATCCGCAGCCAGAACGGGGCGAGCGAGGACCGGCGCCCGTCGAGCGCGGCCCGCACCCGCGGGTCGTCGGCCAGCCGGGGCCGCGCACTCTCGTCACGCGGCCGGGAGGGTCGTACGCCCAGGGCCGCCAGCACTCCCGCCGCCTTCGCGTGAGTCTCCGCGACCTCGCTCGCCGGGTCCGAACCGCGGACCAGGGTCGCGCCGACCGGGACCCGCAGCCGGCCGGCCGGGTCGATGTCGGCGGTGCGGATGAGGATGGGGGAGTCGAGTGTCTGGGCGCCGCCTGAGTCGCGGCCGAGCAGCGCGAGGGCACCGGCGTAGTAGCCGCGCCCGCTGACCTCGTGCCGCTCGATGACCCGGCAGGCGTTCTGCACCGGCGATCCGGTGACGGTCGCCGCGAACATCGTCTCCTTCAGCACCTCGCGCACGTCCAGCGAGGAACGGCCGCGCAACTCGTACTCGGTGTGCGCGAGATGGGCCATCTCCTTCAGCCGCGGCCCGATCACGACCCCGCCGATGTCACCGACCGTGCACATCATCTTGAGCTCCTCGTCGACGACCATCGACAGCTCCTCGATCTCCTTCCCGTCGGCGAGGAAGGAGAGCAGGTGCTCGGGGGTGGGGCCCTCGGCCGGATAGCGGTACGTCCCGCTGATCGGGTTCATGACCACGGTCCCGCCCGACATCCGGACATGCACCTCGGGGCTGGCGCCCACGAGCGTCCGCCCACCCGTCTCCCGCCCCCGCCCTTCCAGGGAAGGCCCTTCGGGCCCCTTCTGATCTCCGGTGTGCACGACGAACGTCCAGTACGCGCCCCGCTCCCCGACCAGCAGCCGCCGGAACAGCGCCAGCGCCTCGGCCCTGCCGTACCCCGGGATCTCCCCCTCGTACGTCCGCCGGATGACGAAGTTGGCGCCCTCGCCCCGTCCGATCTCCTCCCGGAGCACCCGCCCGACGATCTCGCCGTAGGCCTCGTCGTCGACGTCGAAGCCGCCGCCCTCGACCCGGACGTCGTGCGCGGGCAGCTGCGCCAGGGCGTCGGCGAGCGGGATCTCGTACGACTCCTCGGGCGTGAGGAAGGTCAGCGGGGTGCCGTCGTCGCGGACGTCGAAGCCGCGCTCGCGGATCTGGCGGAAGGGGATCAGGGCCAGGCCCTCGGCCGGCAGGTCGGCGAGGCGGTCGTAGGAGGCGACCGGGCCGCGCATGACCTCGATCACGTCCTGGTCGTGGCCCGGGGTGCGACGGCGCAGCAGGGCGAACGGGCGGGGATCGCTGAGCAGGTCGTCCAGATGCATGGGTCCTTGGTTCCTTCTCGTGGAGAGGAACGGACCCCGGACACACCGAAGGCCGCCCCTCGGGCGGCCTTCGCGGAGTACTGGGAGTACGCGCAGTCAGTGGGCCGCCGGATGAGCGGTCCACCACCAGTTACGGGTCGAGTGCGCGAACATGCGAGGCACCCTACCCCACGCGCACCTGAGCGAGCGGGTGTCTCACCTGTCGAGCCGCGCGAAAATAGCTCGACACGACCCCGTAATGTTGAGGCCGTGACCGTGAACGCTAAGACCAGCGCCAGCGCTGGCAACACCTGGCGAGACCTGCCCGCGGCGCAGCAGCCCGAGTACCCCGACACCGAGGCTCTGCGCGCAGTGATCGCGGACCTCGAGTCGTATCCGCCGCTCGTCTTCGCGGGCGAGTGCGACCAGCTGCGCGCCCGGTTGGCGGCCGTCGCCAAGGGAGAGGCGTTCCTCCTCCAGGGCGGCGACTGCGCCGAGGCCTTCGACGCGGTGTCCGCCGACCACATCCGCAACAAGCTGAAGACCCTGCTCCAGATGGGCGCCGTCCTCACGTACGCGGCCTCCGTGCCGGTCGTGAAGGTCGGCCGGATCGCCGGCCAGTACTCGAAGCCGCGCTCCAAGGGCACCGAGACCCGTGACGGCGTGACCCTGCCGACGTACCGGGGAGACTCGGTCAACGGCTTCGCCTTCGACGAGAAGTCCCGTATCCCGGACCCCGAGCGCCTGAAGCGGATGTACAACGCGTCCGCCTCCACGCTCAACCTGGTCCGCGCCTTCACCACCGGCGGTTACGCCGACCTGCGCCAGGTGCACGCCTGGAACCAGGACTTCGTGAAGTCGTCCCCGTCCGGCCAGCGCTACGAGCAGCTCGCGCGCGAGATCGACAGCGCGCTGAACTTCATGCGGGCGTGCGGCACGGACCCGGAGGAGTTCAAGACCGTCGAGTTCTACTCCTCGCACGAGGCGCTCCTGCTGGACTACGAGTCGGCCCTGACCCGCGTCGACTCCCGCACCGGCCGGCTCTACGACGTCTCCGGGCACATGGTGTGGATCGGCGAGCGCACCCGCCAACTGGACGGCGCGCACATCGAGTTCGCCTCCCAGATCCGCAACCCGATCGGCATCAAGCTCGGCCCGACGACGACCGCCGAGGACGCGCTCCAGTACATCGAGCGCCTCGACCCGGACCGCGAGCCCGGCCGGCTCACCTTCATCGTGCGGATGGGCGCGGACAAGGTCCGCGACAAGCTGCCCGAGCTGGTCGAGAAGGTCACCGCGTCCGGCGCGACCGTCGCCTGGATCACCGACCCGATGCACGGCAACACCTACGAGGCGGCCTCCGGCCACAAGACCCGCCGCTTCGACGACGTGCTCGACGAGGTGAAGGGCTTCTTCGAGGTCCACAAGGGCCTCGGCACCCACCCGGGCGGCATCCACGTCGAGCTCACGGGCGACGATGTCACCGAGTGCGTGGGCGGCGGCGACGAGATCTTCGTCGACGATCTGCACCAGCGCTACGAGACGGCCTGCGACCCCCGGCTGAACCGCAGCCAGTCGCTTGACCTGGCCTTCCTCGTCGCCGAGATGTACAGGGACCAGTAGCCGTTTCACCTGTTACAGCAGTGTGCCGTGGGGCGGGGATCACATACGATCCCCGCCCCACGGCACTTTTGTGGCAGCTTCGGGCCGGGTAAGGTTAGGTTGGCCTTATCAAGTTCCGGCAGGAGGTGAATCCGCGTGTACGTCTGTAGCTGCTTCCAGGTGACCGAGGCGCAGGTCCAGCAGCACGCGGGTGGCGGTGCCTGCACGCCCCGCCAGATCGCCTCCGCCTGCAAGGCCGGTACCGACTGCGGTTCGTGCGTCCGCCGGATCCAGGCGATCCTCGGCCGCGGCAGCTGCCCGCGCCGCGATCTCGCGGAAGAGGGCGCGCCGGTCTTCGCCGACGTGGCCGAACTGGACGAGGCCGCTTAGGGGCGGACCCTAGCTGGGCTGCTCGATCTGCTGCGCGATGTACAGCGCCTCGCCGAGCTGCTCGATCAGCTGGAGCTGGGTGTCCAGGTAGTCGATGTGGTGCTCCTCGTCCGCGAGGATGTCCTCGAAGATGTTGGCCGACGTGATGTCCCCCTTCGTGCGCATCACCTCGATCCCGCGCTTGAGGCGGTCGATCGCCTCGACCTCCACCTGCCGGTCCGCCTGGAACATCTCGGTGACCGTCTGGCCGACCCGGACGTGGAAGAGCCGCTGGTAGTTCGGCAGACCGTCGAGCATCAGGATGCGCTCGGTGATCTTGTCCGCGTGCTTCATCTCGTCGATGGACTCTTCACGCGTGTACTTGGCGAGCTTGGTCCAACCGTTGTTGTCCTGGATGCGGTAGTGCAGCCAGTACTGGTTGATCGCGGTCAGCTCACCGGTGAGCTGCTCGTTGAGGAACTCGAGGACCTCGGGGTCGCCCTGCATCGCAGAGGCTCCTTCCGGAAACGGGGGGAACTGGCGGGTTGCGCCGCATGATTGCACCGGCGCGAAGACGCCGTCCAGTAAGTGCATGCTTAGTAGGAGTTGCCCGAATCCACCCAGAGCCGGTCATGTGCACCGCCCCCGGTCTGTCAGGATGGAGTCATGGGTCAGAGAGGGGTCGAACAGTCCGAGCTGCCACCGGGCCAGCGGCTCCAGCGCGGCTGGCCGGTCACCCACTACGGCCCGGTGCCCAAGTTCCGCCCCGAGCGGTGGGAGTTCAGGGTCTTCGGCGCCACCGCCGACGGTGAGAAGCACTGCTGGAACCACGACGAGTTCACGGCCCTGCCCTACGACTCCGTGGTGGCCGACCTGCACTGCGTCACGAAGTTCAGCATGCTGGGCTCCGAATGGGGCGGCATCCCCGCCCGCACGATCCTCGACATCGCCCCGCCGGCCCCCTCCGTCACCCACGTCATGGTCTGGGCGGAGTACGGCTTCAGCGCCAACCTCCGGCTCACGGACTTCGCCGCCGACGGCACCATCTTCGCCACCCACAAGGACGGCGAACTCCTCACCGCGGAACACGGCTTCCCCCTCCGCCTGGTCGTCCCCCACCTGTACGCCTGGAAGGGCCCGAAGTGGGTCCGGGGCGTGGAGTACATGACGGCGGACCGGCGCGGGTTCTGGGAGGAGCGCGGGTACCACAACGTGGGCGACCCGTGGAAGGAGCAGCGGTACTCGTACCAGGAGGGCCCCGGCGAGGGACCCGAACTGTGAGCCCTACGCGTCCCTGAGCTTCTTCAGCCGCTCCACGTCCGCCGCATGCCCTTCCCTGCCCCCGGGCGTCTCGATGATCAGCGGTACGCCCTCGGTCGCCGGGTGGGTCATCAGGGCGCGGAAGGGGTCCTCGCCGATGTGGCCGGAGCCGATGTTCTCGTGGCGGTCCTTGTGGGCGCCGACGACGTCCTTGGAGTCGTTGGCGTGGATCAGCTTCAGCCGGCCCTCGCCGACCGTGTCGACCAGCAGGTCGAGGGTCTGGTGCATGCCGCTCGGGCCGGTCAGGTCGTGTCCGGCGGCGAAGATGTGGCACGTGTCCAGGCAGACGCCCAGCTTCGGATGGGCGTCCAGCGCATCGAAGTACGGACCGAAGTCCCAGGTCCGGGAGCAGAGCGAAAAACCCTGGCCGGCCGTCGACTCCAGCAGCAGGAACGGGTCGTCGTCGTGGGTCAGCTCGTCCAGCAGGGGCAACAGACGCTCCCGCACCTGGGCCAGCGCCACCGACCGCTCCCGCCCGCCCGTCGCGCTCCCGGTGTGCACGACGACACCGAGCGCGCCGATCTCCCGGCCGCGCCGCAGCGAGTGCCGCAGGGACTCCACCGACTTCTCCACGGTGGCCTCGGTGTGCGAGCCGAAGTTGATCAGGTACGGGGCGTGCACGTACGCCGGGATCGACTCCGCCTCGCAGACCGCGCGGAACTCCTCGTCCTGGCGCGGGTTCCCGGCCGGTGTGGCCCAGCCGCGCGGGTTGGCGACGAAGACCTGCACGGTCTCGGCGGCCAGCTCACGGGCGTAGGACAGGCCCACGGAGTGGAGCCCGCCGGCCACGGGGACATGGCCGCCGACGGGGTTGCGGGAGACGGGGGAGGGGGGCTTGCTGCTCACCCGACCAGGGTGTCACGTGTGCGTGCCGCCTCCGTCACCGGATGGTGATCGTGATCGTGGACCCCTTGGGGGCCTGCTGGCCCGCGTCCACGGACTGCTTCTTCACGGTGTCGCCGAACAGGCCGAGCAGACCGCGGTCCTCCTTGACCTCGAAGCCCGACTGTTCGAGGAGCTTCGTCGCGTCGTCCACGCTCGCGCCGACCACGCTCGGGACCTCGACCATCTCCGGGCCCTTCGACAAGGTCAGCGTCACCGTGTCGCCCTCGGCGGCCTGGCTGTCGCCGGCCGGGGTCTGCTGGGCGACCTGGCCCGCGTCGTACTCCGAGGTGACCTGGGTGGCCGCCACCTTCACCGTGAGACCGGCCTCCTGGAGGTCCGCCTTCGCGCTGTCCAGGTCCTCACCGGTGACGTCCGGCACGTCGACCGCGCTGCCCTTGCTGACGGTCAGGGCTATCGCGGAACCTGCGTGCCGCTCGGTGCCCGCGTCCGGGCTCGTGCTGATCACGGAGCCCTTGGGGACGTCGTCGCTGAACTCCCTGGTGACCATTCCGGCCGCGAGCCCGTCCCGCTTCAGCCGGCTCTGCGCCTTGTCCAGGCGGAGGCCCGTCAGGTCCGGGACCTTCACGGTCTCCGGGCCGTCCGAGATGGTCAGGGCCACCGAGTCGTTGTCCCGGATGCGGGCGCCGGGCTCCGGGTCGGTGCTGACGACGGTGCCGCGCCGCACGGTGTCGCTGTACGCGTGGTCGACCTTCCCGACGTCGAGACCGGCCTCCTTGAGCCGCTCCGTCGCCTGCGCCTCGGACTTCGACAGCAGCGGCGGGACCTTCGTGAACTGGCCCGAGTTGATGTACCAGACGCCCGCCCCGACCCCCATGACCAGCAGCAGCGCGGCGACGACCGCCAGCAGCCCGCGCCGGGGCCGCCGCGCGTCGCGCCGCCGGGGCGGCAGCGGCGGACCGCTCTCGAACCGGCTGGTCCGGTCGACCGGATCGCCCGCCCCGCCGTCCCCGTCGAGCGGCAGCGGACGCGACGGGGGTCCCCCCGCGCGAGCGGAGCCGAAGGTGGGGACGGTCAGCGAGCGGGGGATCACACTCGTACGGTTCTCCGCGTTCGGATGCTCCGAGGCCAGCGCCTGCGGCGGCACCGCGTCCAGCTGCCCCTCGCTCAGCCGCGCCCGTGCCTCGCGGACCAGACCGAACAGCGCGACCGCGTCGTACGGCCGCAGGTCGGGGGTGCGCGCGGTGGCGGTGGCGACCAGCTCGTCCAGCTCGTACGCCAGGCCCGGCACGACGGCCGAGGGCGGCGGGACGTCCTCGTGCAGGTGCTTGTAGAGCACGATCGCGGCCGAGTCCCCCTCGTGCGGCTTCCGGCCGGTGAGCATCTCGTACAGGACGACACCGCACGCGTACACATCGACCCGGGGGTCGGCCTGGGTGCCCTCGATCTGCTCCGGCGCGAGATACGACACCGTGCCGAGCACGGACCCGGTGGTGCTGGTGACGGTGTCCACGGACCTGACGAGCCCGAAGTCGGCGACCTTGACCCGGCCGTCGTCCCCTATGAGCACGTTCTCCGGCTTCATGTCCCGGTGCACGAACCCGGCCCGGTGCGCGGCGCCCAGCGCGGCCAGCACCGGCTCCAGGATGTCCAGGGCGGCCCGCGGCTGGAGCGCCCCGCGCTCGCGCAGCACGTCCCGCAGGGTGCAGCCGGCGACGTACTCCATCGCCAGATAGACGTACGTCCGGTCGGCGCCCTGGTCGAAGACCTGCACCACGTTCGGATGCGCCAGCCGCGCCACCGACTTCGCCTCACGGATGAAACGGTCCACGAAGTGACCGTCGGCCGCGAGCGACGGGTGCATCACCTTGAGCGCGAGAATCCGGTCCAGGCGGGTGTCCACGGCCCGGTAGACCGTGGCCATCCCGCCGACGGCGATCCGCGCGTCGACGCGATACCGGCCGTCGAGCAACTGCCCGACGAGAGGGTCATGAAGGGTCGTATCCACGCAGGTGAGTGTACGAGCCGACGCCGACACCATGGCGTTTTCGTCCGGTTCGGGGCAGTACTGAAGCGGACCTGTGACGCATCGCACCTGCCCGAGGCCGTCGATTTCGACGGCCTCGGCGGGGCGCGGGGTGTCTAGAAAGCGGGCCGCTCGGGGTCCAGGGCGGCGAGGCCCTCCGCGGGAGAGGACGCCGAGGCGAAATGGCGGCGGGGGATACGCCCCGCCCGGAACGCCAGCCGCCCCGCCTCCACCGCGCTCCGCATCGCCGACGCCATCAGCACCGGCTCCTGCGCCCGCGTCACCGCCGATGCGAGCATCACCCCCGCACATCCCAGCTCCATCGCGAACGCCGCGTCGGACGCCGTGCCCGCCCCCGCGTCCAGAATTACCGGCACACGCGCGTGCTCGGTGATCAACTGGAAGTTGTGCGGGTTGCGAATCCCGAGCCCCGACCCGATCGGCGCCCCGAGCGGCATGATCGCCGCACACCCGGCATCCTCCAGCTTCCGCGCCAGCACGGGATCATCGTTCGTGTACGGCAGCACCGTGAACCCGTCGTCGACCAATGTCTCGGCGGCGTCGAGGAGTTCGATCGGATCGGGCAGCAACGTGCGCTCGTCCGCGATCACTTCGAGTTTGATCAGCGAGGTCCCGAGAGCCTCCCGGGCCAGCCGCGCCGTCAACACGGCCTCGCCCGCCGTGAAACAGCCCGCGGTGTTGGGCAGCACCCGGACACCGAGCCGCTCCAGCACGGACAGCACCGAGCCATGGACGGAGGCGTCGACGCGCCGCATCGCGACCGTCGTGAGTTCCGTACCGGAGGCCACCAGCGCGCGCTCCAGGACGTCGAGGCTGGGCGCACCCCCGGTGCCCATGATCAGCCGGGACGCGAAGGACGTACCACCGAGGACGAAGGGGTCGTCGGCCATGGGTCAGCCTCCTTGGACGGCGGTGAGGACCTCGACGCGGTCTCCCTCGGAGAGGGCGGTCGACGGCCACTCCGCGCGCGGGACGACGGTTTCGTTGAGGGCGGCGGCCACCCCGGAGGGGGCCGGGGTGAGGGACCGGACGAGCACGTCCAGGGGCGTGCCGGGAGCGATCTCCTGGTGCTCGCCGTTGACGGAGATGTTCATGCGGGCTGCTCCACGAGTTCCGTGCGGGCGAACCGCTTGGGGGTGAACGGGCGTGCCTCGTCCGGCAGTTCACCGGTGCTCAGGGCATGCGCGAGGGCATCGCCGGTGACCGGCGTGAGGAGCACACCGTTGCGGTAGTGCCCGGTGGCCAGCAGCAGTCCCGGCAGCGCGGTCGGGCCGAGCAGCGGCGCGTTGTCGGGGGACCCGGGGCGCAGTCCGGCCCGGGTCTCGGTGAGCGGCAGTTCGGTGATCCCGGGGACCAGCTCATGGGCGTCGCGCAGCAGTTCGTAGACACCGCCGGCGGTCACCGTGGTGTCCCAGCCCAGTTCCTCGCTGGTCGCGCCGACGACCAGCTCGCCGTTCTCGCGCGGCACGAGGTAGACGTGGCTGCCACGCACCACGGCCCGCACGGTGCGGCTCAGGAACGGCGCGTGGCGCTCCGGCACGGTCAGCCGCAGGACCTGGCCCTTCACGGGCCGTACGGGTGGCAGGACGTCGTCGGGGACGCCCGTCAGCCGCCCGCTGAGGCTGCCGGCCGCGAGCACGACCTGGTCCGCGGTGAGCGGGGTGTCCTCCCGTGTGACGACCCCCGTGGCACGGTCCCGCGCGACCGTGAGCCGCTCGGCCCAGGTCCGGTGGAAGACGACCCCGGCCCGCTCGCAGGCGGCCACCAGCGCCGCCGCCAGCCGCCGCGGGTCGACCTGGTGGTCCCCGTCGACCCTGAGCCCCCCGCGCACGCCCGGTGCGAGCATCGGTTCGAGGCGCCGGCACTCGCGCCCGGACAGCCACTCGGAGTCCAGGCCCGACTGCTGCTGCAACGCGTGCAGTTCACGCAGATGGGCCCGGTCGTCGGCGTCCAGGGCGACGGCCAGCGTGCCGCAGCGGCGGTAGCCGAGGTCCAGGCCGGTGAGGTCGGTCAGCTCGGCCGCGAAGTCCGGGTAGCGGTGCGCCGAGGCCAGGTTGAGGGCGAGCAGGGTCTGTTCGCCGTAGTGGAGTTCGGTGACGGCGGCCAGCATCCCGGCGGCCACCTGGGCGGCCCCGCCGCCCGGCTCCGGGTCCAGCACGGCCGTGGCGAAGCCGCGTTGGGCCGCGCGCCAGGCCGTGACCAGGCCGATGATCCCGCCCCCGACGACGAGGACGTCTGATGTGCGTGCAGGCATGGGCGTCCAGCCCCTCCCTTCGCCGGCATGACCCGGATCAGGTTCGTACGGTCGGAGGCCGCCAGCCTCCCTCTCAGCCCAGTGCGCCCAGGCTCCCGCGAGCGTTCTACTCTTTTCTGCCGCGGGTCCGGGGGACATCCCCGGGAGTCGCGGCACGTCTGCCACCCTAGCCCGTGCCCTGTGCGTCAGTAAGGGAGCCTCTGTCCATGGCCCGTTCGCTCGACGGTCTCGTCCTCGCCCCCGTCGCCGACCAGGCCCCGGGTCAGGTCGGCACCCGCACCCGGTTCACCTACCACGAGCAGGACGGCGAGATCTGGGCCGAGTACGCGGGCGGCGACGTCGTACGGGGGCATCTCGTCGGCACGCGCGCGGGGGACCGGATCGACTTCCGGTACGTCCAGCTGAAGACGGACGGGACGACGTCCTCCGGGCACTGCGTCTCCCTGGTGACCGAGGTGCCGGACGGCCGCGTCCGCCTGGAGGAGACCTGGGAGTGGGAGTCCCAGGAGGGAAACGGGACCAGCACTGTGGAACAGCTCACCTGACGCGCCCGCTGACTGACAAATCGTCAGGTGTCTATGGTGATCGAGTGAGCGAGCAGACGCGGGACCAGGGCACGGTGGCAGAGCGACGCGTGGTCGTCGTCGGCGCGGGCATGGCCGGGGTGCAGACCGCGGTCGCCCTCCGGGAGCAGGGCTTCACCGGCGCCATCACCCTGATCGGCGCGGAACCCCATCAGCCGTACGACCGGCCCCCGCTGTCCAAGGCCGTCCTGCTCGGCAAGGCGGAGGGCTCCGCCTTCGACGTCGACTTCGAGGCGCTCGGTCTCGAAGTGCGGCTGGGGCGCGAGGTCGTGGGCCTGCGCCCCGCCGACCACGAACTGGACACCGCCGAGGGCCCGGTGCCCTACGACGTCCTCGTCCTCGCCACCGGTGCCGAACCGATCCGGCTCCCGGGCGCCGACGGCATCCCGGGCGTGCATCTGCTGCGCACCCTGGACGACGCCGAGCGGCTCCGCCCGGTGCTCGCCCGGCAGCACGACATCGTGGTCGTCGGCGCGGGCTGGATCGGCGCCGAGTTCGCCACCGCCGCGCGCGAGGCGGGCTGCGCGGTGACCGTCGTGGAGGCGGCCGACCGGCCGCTCGCGGGGGCCCTGCCCGCCGAGGTGGCCGCGCCGATGGCCGCCTGGTACGCCGCCGCCGGGGCCTCCCTGCGGACGCACGCGCGCGTGGCGCACGTCGAGCCCGGCGAGGTCGTCCTGGACGACGGCACCCGGCTGGCCGCGGGCGCCGTCGTGGTCGGCATCGGCGCCCGCCCCGCCACCGGCTGGCTGACGGGCTCCGGCATCGCACTGGGCGCCCACCGCGAGGTCCTGGCCGACGACCACCTGCGCACCTCGGTGGCGGACGTCTACGCGGTCGGCGACTGCGCCTCCTTCCCTTCGGGGAGGTACGGCGAGCGGCTTCTCGTCCACCACTGGGACAACGCCCTCCAGGGGCCGCGCACGGTCGCCGCGAACATCGTCGGGGAGACCCCGGCGGTCTACGACCCGGTGCCGTACTTCTGGTCCGAGCAGTTCGGCCGCTTCGTCCAGTACGCCGGTCATCACGCGTCCGCCGACACCACCCTGTGGCGCGGTGACCCGTCCACCCCGGCGTGGAGCGTCTGCTGGCTGCGCGGGGACCGTCTGGTGGCCCTCCTGGCGGTCGGCCGCCCCCGTGACCTGGCCCAGGGCCGTCGGCTGATCGAGGCGGCGACCCCCATGGACCAGGAGCGGCTGGCGGATGCTTCCCTCCCGATGAAGGCGGCTATCGCCTAGTTCGTCCCACCGGGTCGGACCGGCCCGGCTTCCGACTGTCAGTCCGGGATGGCACGCTGTTTACGTGACCGAGATTGACGCAAAAATCGATGCTCTCGTCCCCGCCTGGCTCACGCTGCCCGACATCGCAGAGATGCTCGATGTCGAGGTGACACGCGTGCGGCAGCTGGTCAAGGACGGCCAAGTCATCGCCGTACGCCGTGGTGAGAACCGCGCGCTGCACGTCCCCGCCGCCTTCATCGACGGGGCCGAGAAGAAGGTCGTCAAGGGCCTCACGGGGACCCTGACGCTCCTGCGGGACGACGGCTTCTCCGACGAAGAGATGCTGGAGTGGCTCTTCACCCCCGACCCCAGCCTGCCCGGCACCCCCGCGCAGGCCCTGAGCGAGAATCGTGGCACGGAGGTGAAGCGCCGCGCCCAGGCGCTCGCCGTCTGACCCGGACGACCGCCAGGTGCACGGGCTGCGGGGAAGCTCACCGCGGCCCGTGCACGACACCACCACACACCGGACCACGGGGGACACACGCATGCCCGACACCGCCGCAGCAGCCGCCCGCGCGGAACTCGCCGACGCCCGGCTCTACCTCTGCACGGACGCCCGCAGGCGCCAGGGCGACCTGGCGGAGTTCCTGGACGCGGTCCTGGCCGGCGGGGTCGACATCGTGCAGTTGCGCGACAAGGGCATGGAGGCCGCCGAGGAGCTGGAGTACCTCCAGGTCCTCGCCGACGCCTGCGCCCGGCACGGCAGACTCCTGGCGGTAAACGACCGCGCGGACGTCGCCCACGCCGCCGGCGCCGACGTACTGCACCTCGGGCAGGGCGACCTCCCGGTGCCCGCGGCCCGCGCGATCCTCGGCGAGGACGTCCTGATCGGCCGCTCCACGCACGCCGAGTCCGAGGCCGCCGCCGCGGCCGTCCAGGAGGGCGTGGACTACTTCTGCACGGGCCCGTGCTGGCCCACCCCCACCAAGCCCGGCCGCCACGCCCCCGGCCTCGACCTGGTCCGGTACACGGCCGCGCTGGGCACCGACCGCCCCTGGTTCGCCATCGGCGGCATCGACCTCGGCACCCTCGACGAGGTGCTCGAAGCGGGCGCCCGCCGTGTCGTCGTCGTACGGGCCATCACGGACGCGGACGACCCGGGCGCGGCAGCGGCCGAGTTCGCGAAGCGGCTGCGGCAGGCCTGACAGGGCACGCGCCTTGAGGCCCGCTGTCCGATGGGTGGACAACAGGGCGACAAAACAGGCAAATTCCCTGTTCCGGTTGGGTGTCCGCCGCCCCCTGACTAACCTGCGGGTATGGCCTTCGGAACCGCATCCACCAGGACTGATCGCGCACGTACCGTGCGTGACATGCTCGCGACCGGCAAAAGGACGTACTCGTTCGAGTTCTCCGCGCCGAAAACCCCCAAGGGCGAGCGGAACCTGTGGAGCGCGCTGCGGCGGGTCGAGGCCGTCGCCCCCGACTTCGTCTCCGTGACCTACGGCGCCGGCGGCTCCACCCGCGCGGGCACCGTCAAGGAGACCGAGCAGATCGTCGCCGACACCACGCTGACCCCGGTCGCCCACCTCACCGCGGTCAACCACTCCGTCGCCGAACTGCGCAACATCATCGGCCAGTACGCCGACGCGGGCATCCGCAACATCCTCGCGGTGCGCGGCGACCCGCCCGGCGACCCCATGGCCGACTGGGTGGCACACCCCCAGGGGCTGACGTACGCGGCCGAACTGGTGCGGCTCATCAAGGAGTCGGGCGATTTCTGCGTCGGCGTCGCCGCCTTCCCGGAGATGCACCCGCGCTCCCCGGACTGGGACACGGACGTCGCGCACTTCGTCGACAAGTGCCGGGCCGGTGCCGACTACGCCATCACGCAAATGTTCTTCGAACCCGAGTCGTACCTGCGGTTGCGCGACCGCGTCGAGGCCGCGGGCTGCGCGACCCCCGTCATCCCCGAGGTCATGCCGGTGACCAGCGTGCGGATGCTGGAGCGCCTGCCACAGCTCAGCAACGCCGACATTCCGGCCGCTCTGAAAGAGCGAATCCTCACAGCCAAAGACGATCCGGCGGCTGTACGCTCGATCGGAATCGACTTCGCCACGGAGTTCTGCGCCCGGCTGCTGGCCGAGGGAGTACCAGGACTGCACTTCATCACCCTCAACAACTCCACGGCGACGCTGGAAATCTACGAGAACCTGGGCCTGCACCATCCACCGCAGGCCTAGACCGGCCGCCCGGACATACGACACACTGCGTAGCGGCCACTGGGAGAGGGGCGTACATGGGCTGGACGGTCCTCTACATCGCGTTCGGCATCGTCGCACTGTGGTTGCTCGGTGAGGTGCTGCTGCAGTACAAGGCACGCCTGCGCTGGCGACTGCTCGCGTTCGTCGGCTTCCTGGGCGTCGTCCTGGGTGTGCTGATTCCCTCCGTCGTCGTCATCGGCCTGGGCGCCGTGGCCTTCGCCGTCGGCCAGACCTACGTCACCCTCTCGTTCCGGCGCGGCTTCGAAGCGGGCTGGGCGGTCTCCGGTCGGCCGAGCGTGGGCGGCCTCAAGCGCCGCCGCGGCGAACCGGACGACCTGGACCCGAACCCGGACGCGCCCGGCCCCGAGTCGGCCGAGGGCGCCTTCCAGGACTACGACCGGAACAAGGCCTTCGGCCAGGACGACGAGTACGACCGCGACGACGTCTTCACCCCGAACCGCCCCCTGAATCCCACGGCCGCCGAGACCACCTCGGTCTACGAGCCGCAGCCCCTCCCGGACGACACCGGTTCCTACGGCGTGTACAACACCGCCGCGTACGCGAACGCCACCGACCCCGACTTCGCGGGCACGGACCAGGCGTACGCCGCCGCGGGCCAGACCCAGGACCAGGCCTACGCCGCAGCGGCCCAGGGCGACGGCCAGAACTACGGCTACGACCAGTACCAGGGCTACGACCAGCAGCAGTACGGCTACGACACCACCGGCCAGCAGCAGTACGCGGCCTACTCCGACCCGTACATCGGCACCCAGACATACGGCGGCACCGGCTACGACACGGGTTACGACGGCCAGCAGCAGTACCCCCAGCAGGGCTACACCCAGGACCAGTACGGCAACGGCGGCTACGGCGGCGAGACCCCGGCCGGCGGGGTGTGGGTCCCGCAGCAGCGCAACGACGAGACCTACGGCGGCGAACTCCCCGACCAGCAGTACCCCTACCAGGGCGACGGCGGTCAACAGCCCCAGCAGCAGCCGCAGTCGGGCCCCGGCTACGACGAGCAGTACCGTTTCTGAAGCCTGTTGAGGGCCTTTACCAGGGTCCGCTCACGGAGAGTCGGTCGTCCACCGGGCCCCGGTCGCCGGGGCCCGCCTCGGGACGGTCGTTCACTGCGAGCCTCTGAACTGCGGCCCCTCCACGACCAGTCCGGCGACCAGCGCCCCCGACATCCCGGCGTGCGGCAGCCCCCCGCCGGGATGGGACCAGCCGCCGACACGGTAGAGGCCGGGCACGCGCGTGGTGTTCGCCGGGTGCAGGAAACGGCCCTGCCCGGCGGCGAGCGACGGCGCGGGCACTCCGCCGAGGCGGGTGCCCGTCTCGCCCTCCGTGTCCTCGGGCGTACGCACCTCGTGCCACAACAGGCGCTCCCGGAGCTGGGGTACGGCCCGTCCGGCGGCTTCGAGGAGGAAGTCCGTGTACCGCCGGACCGTCCCCGCCTCCTCCCAGCCCGCATCGCCCGACAGCACCGCGGACACCACCACGGACTCGTGCGCGTCGTCCGGCCGGAGCGCGGGGTCGTCGGGGCGCAGCACCGTCACCGTGGGACAGACGGGCTCGTCGCCACCGGGGGAGGCCAGCAGGTCCAACTCGGCCTCGCGGTCCGGCGCGTGGACGACCGTGCGGTGCACGGCCCCTGCCTCGCGCGGGCCGCGCAGGGCCAGCAGCAGCGTGCAGCGCACCGCCCGGGACGAGCCCGAGTCGGCCTGTACGTCACCTTCCTGGTCCAGCGGACGGTCCGTCAGGGACCGCAGCCGCACCGGGTCCACGTCCGCGACGACATGGTCCGCGTCGACCACCGTGCCCCCGGCGAGCTCGACTCCGGCCGCGCGCCCGTCCTTCTCCAGGACCCGGGTCACCTCGGCCCCGAAGACGAACTCGACCCGTCTCGCCACACACCGCTCGTACACCGCGCGCGCCAACTCCCGCATGCCGCCCCGCACATACCAGGTGCCGAAGGCGTGCTCCATGTACGGCAGCACGGCCGCGCTCGCCGGAGCGGTGCGGGGATCGAGGCCGTACGCGAGGGCGTGGCTCTCCAGCAGGGCGGCGAGGCGCTCGTCGCGCAGCTCCCAGGTGCCGATCTCGGCGAGGGTGGTCGCGCGCCGGGTGCGCAGCAGCTTCTTGTGCGGGACCGCGGGGTAGGGCTCCTGGCCGGCCAGCACCGACCAGTTGGGCCACAGGGGTTCCTCCAGGAGGGGTCTGCGGGTGCGGTCCCAGGCCTCGCGGGCCCGGATCAGGAAGTCGCCCCAGCGCCGGCCCGCGCCGCCGCCCAGCGCCTCGTCCAGGGCCGTGACGACGCCCGCGCGGGAGGCGTTCGGCAGCGACACCGCCGTACCGTCCGCGAAGACGTGCCGGGAGGACGGGTCGACCTGGACCAGCTCGACCAGGTCCTCCAGCGGCTCCTTGCCGGTCTTGATGAACAGGTCGCGGTAGACCGCGGGCACGGGCAGCAGCCCGGGGCCGGTGTCGAAGCCGAACCCGTCCCGCTCGAAGCGGCGCACCGCACCGCCGTACGTCTCCGTACGCTCGTACACCACCACCCGGTGGCCCGCGACGGCCAGCCGGGCAGCGGCCGCCATCGCGCCCATGCCGGCGCCGATCACCGCAATCCGTGCCATGCCTGCGACTTTATCGGCCGCCACTGACAGTCACGGCCGCGGGAGGTCACCAGGGCTCTCGGTCCGGTGGTCGTCCGGGCGCGTGCCCCACCTGTGCGGCGAGGCGTTTCTCCTCGCGGCGCTGGGCTCTGCGGCGCAGGAAGCGGCGGATCCGGGAGACGAGGAAGAACAGGACCGTGAGCCCGGCCGCCAGCAGTACGGCCGCGATGATCGCCGCCGCCTCGGGATGGAACATCGCGAACGAGACGATCGCGCCGACCCCGAGATCCTCGGCGAAGCTCATGATCACGTTGCTGAACGGCTCGGGCGAGGTGTTGATCGCCATCCGCGTCCCGCTCTTGACCGCATGGCTGGCCAGCGCCGACGAACCGCCGATCAGCCCCGCCGCCACGTCGTTCAGCGAACCGCTGTGCCCGGCGAGCACCGCGCCGACCCACGCTCCCGCGGCCGGCCGGATCACCGTGTGCACGGAGTCCCAGAGGGAGTCGACGTAGGGGATCTTGTCGGCGACGGCCTCGCACAGGAACAGGACGCCCGCCGTGACGAGGACCTCAGGGCGTTGCAGCGACTCGGGGACCGCGTCGGTCACCCCGGTCGCTCCGAAGATCCCGAGCAGCAGCACCACCGCGTACGCGTTGATGCCGCTGGCCCAGCCGCTGGTGAAGACCAGGGGGAGCACGGACACGGAGGCGATAGTAGCCACTCGGCAACTCGGCGTCCTGGGCCTGAGTGCGTACGGCTGAGTATCCGTACCTAGGGAGTGAGATGAGTACGCGCGCGGATGGGGTGCGACCTGCGCGAACGAGAGAGTAGGGGCACGGAAAGGGGCGCGGCTCCGGAACCGCCGACACGGGGCGGCGGAACGGGGCCCGCGCCCTTGGCCGCTCCTTCCGCCGGATCTCCCGGCGGAAGCGAGGCACGGGGGAACCCTGGGACCGACCAACGGGGGTTCCGACAGGGGGAACGTACGGGGGAAGCACAAGGGAGCGCCGGTTCGAGGTGGCCCGCGGGGGACGCGGCCACAGCGGACCGGCGCTTCTGTGTGCGCTGCTGTCGGTGCTCCTTGTGTATGTCCTCTTCGTGAGCCGCCGTCAGTGGCCGCCGCTGACCCGCCCCTGGAGCAGCCGGGACAGCGCCGAGTGGACGTCGTCCAGGGAGCGCTCGGGCTGGAACGACTGCCAGTCCAGGGCGGCCACCAGGACCATGCCGACCAGCGCCGCGGCCGTCAGCCGGACATCGATCTCGGGGCTGAACTCACCGCCCGCCACGCCCGCGTGCAGCACGTCCTCGATGGCCGCGTTCACCTGCTGGCGCACGACCATCAGCGTGGGCTGCCAGGAGCGGTTGGTGCGCCACAGCTCGGCCACGTAGAGCTGGGTGAAGGACGGGTAGCGGGCGATGAAGCCGAGGCCCGCGCGGATCATCGCGTCCAGGGCGTCGACCTTGCTGCCGCCGTCCCGTGCCGTCTGCTCGGCTGCCTCTCTCAGGGAGGCGGTGAGGAGACCCACGCCGTGCCGCAGCAACTCCTCGAAGAGGACGGACTTGCTCGCGAAGTTGTAGTAGACGGTGCCCTTCGCGACCCCGGCACGCTCGGCGATCTCGTCCACCGTGGTGGCGGAGAAGCCCTGTTCGGCGATGAGCGTGACGGCCGCCTCGTAGAGCTTCTGCCGGGTGGCCTCGCGGCGCGTACTGCCGCCCGACGGGGCGTTGCTGCTTTCCATGGGCCTGATTGTCACAGGCCCGGCCTGCGCCGCGGGCACGGGTGCCGGGGTCCTGCGCGCGCTCACAGGGTCAGCTCCGGATGCAGCCGGTCCAGCGTCCACACCTGGCGGCGGCGGGCCGACAGCGCGGTCAGCGCGAGGGCGCCCGCGGTGAACGCGGTGAGCACCACGCACGCGTGCCACACGGGTCCCAGGGCACCGCCCGTGATGAGCCTCCGGAGGGCCTCGACGACATAGCTCATCGGCAGGAAGGGGTGGATCGCGTTGAAGAAGCCGGGGCTCGTCTGCACCGGGTAGGTGCCGCCCGCCGACGTCAACTGGAGCATCAGCAGGGCCAGTACGAGGATGCGGCCCGCCGCTCCGAAGCGGGCGTTCAGCCACTGCACGATGGCCGCGAAGCACGCCGTCACCAGGAACAGGAAGCCGATCGTGCCGGCCGCCCGCACCATCTCCAGGCCGATCGCCCAGTGCAGCACGGCCATCAGGGCCACCGTCTGGAGCACCCCGACCGCGACCACGGGCAGCCAGCCCGCGAGGGCGATCCGCCAGGCCGAGGCGCCTGCGGCGAGGGCGCGCCGGTTCATCGGCGCGATCAGCATGTAGGCCACCATCGCGCCCACCCACAGGGACAGCGGGATGAAGTACGGGGCGAACCCGGTGCCGTAGTTGGGCGCCTTGTGCAGGTCCCGGGAGGCCAGGTGGACCGGGTCGGCCATGACGCCGGTGCGCTGGTCGCGGTCCCGCTTGTCGTAGTCCGGGATCTGCGCGGCGCCGTCGTGAAGGCCGCCGGCGAGCTTCCCGGAGCCGTCGACGAGCTTGTACAGGCCGCCGCTGAGGTCCACCGCGCCGGTCTTCAGCTTGCCGATGCCGGTGTCCAGCTCGGTGGCGCCGGTGCGGGCCGTGCCGAGCCCGGCGTGCAGGGTCCTGGCGCCCGAGGCGACCTTTCCGGCGCCGTCGTTCAGCTTGTTGACCTTGGCGACCGCGTCGTCGAGGTCCTCGGAGAGGTGCGGGGCGCGGTCCGCGAGCGCCTGGGCCTGCGTCTGGAGGGTGGCCAGGTTCGCGTCGAGCTTCTTCAGGTCGCCGTGCTGGTCGACGACCAGGCCGTTGACGTCGTCGGCGACCTTCGCCACGTCGGAGGCGGCCGTGGCGGCCTTCTTCAGGTCGGGGCAGGCGTCATCCTTCAGGACGACGTTCTCGCAGCGCGTCTTGTAGACCTCGTCCAGGGTGTCCGAGGCCGCGTGCGCGCCCTTGGCGGCGGCCGGGGCCGTCTTCACCAGGACGTCGAGGTTGGCGCGGATCGTCCCGGCGGAATCGGCGACCAGCCGGGCGGTGTCCCCGATGGTCTTCTCGTTGTCCTTCAGGAAGGGACCCACCTTGTCGGCGACCCCGTTGACCGTGTCCGCGAGGGTCTGGGTGCCGGCCGCCACCTGCGCCGAGCCGTCCGCCAGGGTGCCCGCGCCCGTGTCGAGCTTCTTGAGGCCCTTGGAGAGCTTGCTGCTGCCCTTCTTGGCGTCCTTCAGGCCGTCGGCGAGATCCTTGGAGCCCGCCTCGGCCGTCCCGATGCCGCCCTTCAGCTTGTCGGCGCCGTCGGCGGCCTTCACGGTCTGGCCGTGGATGTCGGAGAACGACACGAAGATCCGGTCCAGGAAGGTCCGCGAGGCCTTCGTGGACGCGGCCGACCGCACCTCGCTGAACACCGTCCTGGAGATCTGCCCGACGATGTAGTTGTTGGCGTCGTTCGTCCGCACCTGGAGCGCGCCCGTCTCCGGGTCGTCGCCCGCACTGGAGGAGACGCGCCGGCTGAAGTCGGCCGGCATGGTCAGCGACAGGTAGTACGTGCCGTCCTCGACGCCCTTCCGCGCGGTGTCCGCACTCACCTCGTGCCAGTCGAACGTCCCGCTGTCCCGCAGCCCCTTGGTGATGTCGTCGCCCGCGGTGACCTTCTTCCCGTCGGCGCTCGCCCCCTTGTCGTCGTTGACGAGCGCCACGGGGATGCGGTCCAGGCGGCCGTAGGGGTCCCAGAAGGACCACAGGTACAGGGCGCCGTACAGCAGCGGCAGCAGCAGGAGGGCGACCAGCGCGGCGCGCGGCAGCCTCCCCCTGCCGAAGCGCTTCAGCTCAAGCGCGGCCAGTCGTGGCGCGTGCATCGGCCTTCTCCGTCCCCTCGGTGGATACCGCCACGACCGTCGTCCCGGCGTCGGCGATCGACCTCAACAGCGCCCAGATCCCGTCCCGTTCGGCATCCGGGAGCTTGAGATCGACGTCGTCCACACCGAGCAGCGCGGGCCGCCCGATCAACGCCAGCGCGATGGACAGCCGCAGCTCCTGCGGCCGTTCCAGATCCCGTACGGCGGTCCTGGCGCCCTTGGGCAGCGCCTCGCGGTCGAGCCCGGCGGCGGTCAGCGCCCGCTCGATCCGCAGCCCCGCCTCGACGGCCCGCTCGGACCGGGGACGCAGCAGTCCGCGCACCGAGTCCCCGAACCGCCGTTGCAGCAGCGCCCGTTCCCGCAGGTGCTCGCCGACGGTCAGCGCCGGTTCGAGGTCGGTGACCCCGGCGACATTGGCCAGTGCGCTGACGCGCCGTACCGCCGCCGACTGCTTCGGCAGCGTCGACTCGCCCACGGTGGCGGTCCCTTCGGACGCCTTCATCCGTCCGGTGAGCGCGAGCAGCAGACTCGTACGCCCGGAGCCCGACGGCCCCTCCACGGAGATCAGCGACCCGGGCCCGGCATCCAGGGAGATTCCCCGGAACGCCCAGCCGCGCGGCCCCCTCACCCCGAAGTCCTCGGCTGTGACACCGGCCCCGCCCACGGTTCCCCGCCCCCTGCTCCTTGAGTCGAGCATTTTTGCACTGACTGGTCAGTTCAAAAAGTAACCCGAACCTTCGATCGAAGCAAAAGCGCAGGTCAGAACGGATTGTCAGTGCCATACCCCACGATGGGTCACATACGGCACTACCTGACTGGGCGTGCCGTCACACGACGACAGGAGGTTCGTCATGGCCAACTCGTCCGCAGCCGCCGCCCGTCGGCGCCGCGCCTCCGGCCCTGCCCCCTCACCGACCGGCCCGGCGAGCGATGTGCACCCCGTGCTCCGCCGGGCCACGGCCCCACCAGCCGCCCTCGACCTCCTCGCCCAGGCCCGCGCCGGACTGGACGAGGCAGCCGTCCTCGAGACGTCGAACGAGCGGTACGCGACGGCCCACCTGGCCGCCCTGCGCACCGCCGCCGCGGTCCTCGCCGCGCGCGCCCAGCCGGAGCCCACCGCCCGGCGCCGGGCCCGCATCCGCAGCGCCTGGGAAGTCCTCCCCGAGATAGCACCCGAACTGACCGAGTGGAGCGCCCTGTTCGCCTCCGGCGCCCGGCGCCGCGCGCGGGCCGAGGCGGGCATCCAGGGCGCGGCGACCCGCCGGGACGCCGACGACCTCATACGCGACGTGGCGATGTTCCTGCGCCTGGTCGAGCGCATGCTCGTCCTCCAGCCGGTCCTGCCCCAGCCCCGCCAGGACCCGGAGCGGCCGGGGGACCGCGCCGGGTGAGCACGCGGCGTTCGCCGCGCGAGACACATGACCAGGTACGGCACCGGAGGCAATAGGGTGGAAGGCGCCTGAAGCCCTCCCTCCGCCAGCCACCGGGGCCGGGGAGGCAGCCCGTTCGCTCCGCCGTGCACAGGCGGTGCCGCGCCGAGGAGTCAACTGCCGTGTCGGACCCGAGCCGCCCCCGCGCCTCCCTCCGTACCGCCGTGGTCTGGGACGTCCTTCAGGACGCCCTCGACCGCCGGGTCAAGGCCACGGGTCGGGACGCGCTGGACGTCCTCGACACCGGAGGCGGCAGCGGCAACTTCGCGGTGCCCGTCGCCCGCCTCGGGCACCGCGTCACCGTCGTGGACCCCAGCCCGAACGCACTGTTCGCGCTGGAGCGCCGCGCCGCCGAGGCCGGTGTCGCCGACCGCGTGCAGGGCGTCCAGGGCGACGCGCACGGCCTCTTCGACGTGGTCGAGCGCGGCGGCTACGACGCGGTGCTGTGCCACGGCGTCCTGGAGTACGTCGAGGACCCCGCCGAGGGCGTCCGCACGGTGGTGGCCGCGCTGCGCCCCGAGGGCGTCCTCAGCCTGCTCGCCGCAGGACTCGGCGGTGCCGTGCTCGCGCGCGCCCTCGCCGGCCACTTCACGGAGGCCCGGCAGGCCCTGGACGACCCGAACGGCCGCTGGGGCGACGCCGATCCCGTCCCGCACCGCTTCACCGCCGAACAGCTCGCCGCGTTCGTCGAGGGCGCGGGCCTCGCCGTCGGCGCCGTCCACGGGGTGCGGGTCTTCGCCGACCTCGTGCCCGGAGTGCTGGTCGACACCGAGCCCGGCGCCCTGGACGCGCTGCTGAAGCTGGAGGCCGCGGCGGCCGAGCTGCCCGCGTTCCACTCCGTGGCCACGCAGCTTCATGTGCTCGGCGAGACACGGGGTGCCACAGAGGCGTGAGCGGCCTCCTGGGCCGGACCGCTGATCAGGGGCGCGGCAGCACATGGAGTACGCCACAGGCCCCCCGATCGGGGGCCCGGCGCCGTATGATCGAGGGAGACCGCTCGGCATGACAGGACGGCCGCTGGGGAATGCAAGCTTCAGCGAGCCGGACGGCCATGGCGGATTCCGGTTGGCCAATTGGCGTAGAGGGGCGGGTTTCACGGGGGCGATTCCCTGCCTATCCTGAAGGGACCCCCCGGGTCGCCCCGGCGACTGCACGATGAGGAGGACTCCGTGCCGCTCTCGGAGCACGAGCAGCGAATGCTTGAGCAGATGGAGCGAGCGCTGTACGCCGAAGACCCCAAGTTCGCGACAGCGCTCGAAGGAAGCGGCCTGCGCACGTACACCCGGCGACGGGTCTACCAGGCGGTGGCCGGCTTTCTCGTAGGTATCGCGCTCCTCATCGCCGGCATGGTCACGCTGCAGATTTGGGTCAGCGTGGTGGGATTCCTCGTCATGCTGGGCTGCGCGGTACTCGCCGTGACCGGCTGGCGCAAGGCTCCGAAGCCTGGCGAACAGCCCGCAGCGGGCGCTGCGCACGCCGGCCGTCAGGGACGGCAGCGGCGCTCGGTCATGGACCGTATCGAGCAGCGCTGGCAGCGCCGCCGCGACGAGCAACAGGGCGGCCAGTAGCAGCACCAAGCCCCGCGGCAGTACGCGCGGCACTCCTCGAAGACGAGTGAGGGGGTGACCACCGAACCGGTGGTCACCCCCTCCCGTATGCCCTGCCGCGCTCGCTAGCCCTGCTGCCCGGACGGCTTGCGCAGCGTCGGCCGGAGCGCCGCCGCCCGCGTCGTCACCGAGCTCCACCAGGTCGACAGCGCCCACACCACCCGGACGGTCGAGCGCGGGGCGATCAGCGCGCGCAGCCGCACCGAGCGGCCGGACGTGTCCCGGAAACCGACGGCCACCCGCCGCACGTCCTGCGCGAGCCCGGAGGCCGGACGCGGCCGGGGCGCGTAGAGGACCTGCTCCACTGCGTCCGCCACCCGGTGCACCGACGCGGCGGACGCCGGGTCGAGTTCCCCGAGCCGCACGATCCTCGCCGCCGCCTTGCGCGGGGTCAGCGACTCGTCGGGCGGAATCCCGAAGTCCCAGGCCGTATCGGTCAGTTCCTCCCACACCGCGAGCGTGTGGACGGCCGCCTCGGACTCCGTACGACCATGAGCGCCCAGCCGTACCGACCGCATCCGGGTCCGCCACAGCATCGGCGAGAACGGGATCGTCAGCACCAGGAGCGCGCCCAGACCGAGGGCCACGATCCGCACGTACCACCAGGGGCCCCGCGGGTCACCGCCCGCCGCGATCGCCGGGGCCTGGCTGGTGCAGGCGTCCAGCTTCCGCAACTGCGCCGTGCAGCTCTCGCTCGCCGAGGGGGCCGCGGACGGCTCCGTGCTCGTCGAGGCCGAGGGCCGGGCCGGGTCCGGGACGTCACTGCCGGGCGTGGTCGACTGGGTGTACGCGGGGACCGAGCCGCGGTTCGGGGTCGGCTCGAAGCGGGTCCAGCCCACGCCCTCGAAGTACAGCTCGGGCCAGGCGTGCGCGTCCTTCAGGCCCACCGACACCGTGCCGTCCGCCTCCGGGGTGCCCGGCGCGAAGCCCACCGCGACCCGGGCCGGGATGCCCAGCGTGCGGGCCATCGCTGCCATCGCGAAGGAGAAGTGGACGCAGAAGCCCTGCTTGTCCTTCAGGAACTTGGCGATCGCGTCCCGGCCGGTGCCGACGTCCACCTGGGTGTCGTACTGGAAGCCGCCGTTCACCGCGAAGTAGTCCTGGAGCTTGACCGCCTGCTCGTAGTGGCTGGTCGAGCCCTCGGTGACCTGGCGGGCGGTCTCGGCCACCACCGCCGGGAGCGACTTCGGCACCTTCGTGTACTGGTTGCGCAGGGCTGTCGACGGCTCCGGCGCTGTGGCCAGCTGGTCCGCCGTCGGCTGGACGTCCAGGCTGGTGACCTCGTAGGTCGCCCCGCGGGTGTTCTGCCCGTGGTCGCCCACGACCGTCATGCCCACGGGCTCGTACCGCCAACTGCCGTCGATCTGCACACCGCTGGGCGGATACGGCATCGGCAGCCAGTCCTGGGCGTACCAGTCGGCGGCCGAGATCCGGGTCGTGATCTTCGTGCGCCTGATGTCGGCGCCGAGGCCCGTCGGGGTGGGGAACGTGCTCGGCACGCTCTCGATGTGCCGCTGGGACGGCTTCCAGGTGGTGCCGTCGAAGTCGTCCAGGGACACGATCCGCAGATACGTGCTCGAGAGGTCGTTCGTGTTGGTTCTCAGGGACAGGACCTGGCGGTTCTCGTCCACGTTCAGGCTGTCGCGCAGCGAGACCAGCGGGTTGACCGCGGAGATCGTGCCGCCGCCTCCGCTGCCGACGCCCACACCCGTCCCGGCCGCGTCCAGCAGGCCGCCCGAGATGGTGGGCAGCGGCAGCAGGGCGATGGCCACGGCGACCGCGCCGATCCGCCGCCCGGTACGCACCGGGGCGAGCGGGCCCGAGGACTCCGAGCCCGGGGTGGTGCGCGGCGCCCCGCCGAAGACCCGGCCCCACTGGGCGAGCCGGTCCCGGCCCTCGGCCAGCAGCAGCATCAGATAGCCGCCGGCGGCGAGCAGGAACCACAGCCAGCTGACGCCGCTCTCGGAGAGCCCGGCGGCGACCGAGTACAGCGCGAGCAGCGGCAGGCCGGCCGGGGCCGCGCTGCGGAAGGTGACCGCGAGCGTGTCCACCACGAGGCCGATCACCAGGACCCCGCCGATGAGCATCAGCCGGATGCCGTCGTGCAGCGGTGCCGGGATCGCGTACCGGGAGACGTCGTCGGAGCCCTCCCGCAGCAGGTCCGCGAAGTGCTGGAAGGCCTCCGGGCCCGGGACGAACCCGGCGAGGGCCTGCGCGTGCGCGAAGACCAGGGTCAGCATCAGCAGGGTGACCAGGGCCTGCGCCGCCACGGTCAGCGGCCGGGCCAGCGGCACCCGCCGGGTCGCCGCGCCCACGCCGGTCTGGACCGCCAGCATGAAGGCGGCCTGGATGATCCAGGTCGCCGGGGAGACCAGGGGCAGCATCGCGCAGGACGCCATCAGCGTGGCCACCCAGGCGCAGATGGCCAGTCGTGCCCGCCCGCTCATGCCCATCCCTTCCCGAGCCCGGTGGCGGTGATGCCGTTCCGCTCGCGGTCCGCCAGCTGCCACAGCTCCGTCAGGGACGCGCCGCGCGGTACGGCCACGGCGGTCCAGCCCGCGTCGCGCAGCATCCGCAGCCGCTCATCGGGCCCGGCACCGGGACCGGGTACGTCGGTCGGCTCGCGGACCCAGCCGTCGTTGTCCAGCACGAAGGCGAGGGCGCCTCCGCTGCGCTGGCGCATCCGGGCGACCACCGCCGCCTGTTCCTCGTCGAGGTCGCCGAAGAAGGCCACCAGCAGTCCTTCGTTCCCGCCGCGCAGGACGTCGTAGGCCCGGGACAGGCCCGAGCCGTCCGAGTGGTCGATCACCGCGAGGGTGTCCATCATCAGTCCGGCCGCGTCCGCCGACTCCTGGCTCGCGCCCGCGAACCCGTCGGCGTCCTGGCCGGGCACCGAGTTGCCCGTGTCGCTCAACAGCCTTACGGAGAAGCCCCGTTCCAGCATGTGCACCAGGACGGAGGCGGCGCCGGAGACGGCCCACTCGAAGGCCGAGTCCGGGCCCTGGCCCGCGTAGGCGATGCCCCGGGTGTCCAGCA
The DNA here is from genome assembly GCF_044763565.1 of Streptomyces sp. NPDC096013. Lineage (NCBI taxonomy): Bacteria > Bacillati > Actinomycetota > Actinomycetes > Kitasatosporales > Streptomycetaceae > Streptomyces > Streptomyces sp. NPDC096013. The sequence goes on from NZ_JBIWGK010000002.1 coordinate 481,837, forward strand.
GGACCGTGCAGCGGGCGCGCTGCGGCTGCTCCTCACGCCGGACCATCAGCTCGCCGTAGCGTGCGGTGGAGCGCCAGTGCACGCGGCGCAGGTCGTCGCCGTAGCGGTACCCGCGCGGGATCACGTCGTCCTCGCCCGCCAGGGCCAGCGAGCGGTTGCGGCCGTCGCCGTAGCCCTTGGCCTCGCCGCTGAGGCGGACCGGGGGGAGGGCCTCCACGCGCGGGATGACCGTCAGGGTGTCGAAGGTCGAGAAGGAGCGGGTCAGCTCGCACATCCCGAAGGGGTCCGTCAGGCGGAGCTGGAGCGGGCCCAGGGGGTAGCGCCCGCGCAGGTCGGAGCGGACCCGGTAGGACACCTCGCGCCGTCCGCCCGCCTCCACCCGGTCCAGGACGAAGCGGGGGCGCGGACCGAGCACGTACGGCACCCGGTCCTGGAGCATCAGCAGGCCCGTGGGCAGCCGGGAGACGTTGTCCATGCGCAGGTGGACGCGGGCCTCGGAGCCGGCGGGCACGCGCCCGGGGGAGAGCCGGCGGCTGCCGGCCACCCGGTAGCGGGTGCGGTAGAGCACGGTCGCGCAGACCAGCGGCAGCACCGCGAGCAGCATCCCGACCCGGAGCAGATCACTCTGCCCCAGGACGTACGCGCAGACCGCGGCGGCGATCCCGGCGGCCAGGAACGAGCGTCCGCGGGTGGTCAGCCCGGCCAGGGCCGTACGGACACCGCCCTTCTCGTCCCGGTCGGTCTCCGCCTCCCCGGTGGTCATCACAGCCTCCGGGGCGGCTGCTGGCCGTACCCCCCGAGACCCAGGCCACTCTGCGGGGCCGGTGCCGCGGGCACGGGGGTGCGCTGGAGGATCTCCTGGACGACCTGCTCCGCCGTACGACGGTTCAACTGGGCCTGGGCGGTGGGCAGCAGGCGGTGGGCCAGGACCGCGACCGCGAGGGCCTGGATGTCGTCCGGCAGCGCGTACTCACGGCCGCTCAGGGCGGCCGAGGCCTTCGCCGCGCGCAGCAGGTGCAGCGTCGCGCGCGGGGAGGCGCCGAGTCTGAGGTCCGGGTGGTTGCGGGTGGCGCCGACCAGCTCCACCGCGTATCTGCGGACCGGGTCGGCGACGTGGACGCCGCGGACCGCCTCGACCAGCTTGACGATGTCGTGCGCGTGCGCCACGGGCTGGAGGTCGTCCAGCGGGCTGACCCCGCCGTGGATGTCGAGCATCTGGAGCTCGGCCTCCGCGCTCGGGTAGCCGATGGAGACCCGCGCCATGAAGCGGTCGCGCTGGGCCTCGGGCAGCGGGTACGTGCCCTCCATCTCGACCGGGTTCTGCGTGGCGACCACCATGAAGGGGCTGGGCAGTTCGTAGGTCTGGCCGTCGATGGTGACCTGGCGCTCCTCCATGGACTCCAGGAGCGCGGACTGGGTCTTCGGCGAGGCGCGGTTGATCTCGTCGCCGATCACGATCTGGGCGAAGATCGCGCCCGGTTTGAACTCGAAGTCCCGCTGCTGCTGGTCCCAGATGGACACACCGGTGATGTCCGAGGGCAGCAGGTCGGGCGTGAACTGGATTCGCCGCACCGAACAGTCGATCGACCGTGCCAGCGCCTTGGCCAGCATTGTCTTGCCCACACCCGGAACGTCCTCGATCAGAAGATGTCCCTCGGCGAGCAGCACGGTCAGCGAAAGCCGTACGACCTCGGGCTTGCCCTCGATCACTCCTTCCACCGAACTGCGGACTCGCTCCACAGTGGCGGTCAGATCCGTAAGGCTCGCTCGATCGTCATAGGTCGTCACCCGGCCCTCCTCGGCCCGTTCTTTCCATGGGCCGACGCCTGTGATGCGGACCGGCCCACCCCGAAACACGGACACCGCGCGGGAAAAGTTCCGCGCGACGCCACACCCGCATTCTTGTTGCCGTTACCGGTTCGTGTCACTCGCCTGTGGACAACTGCCTTCGCTTTGTCGGGTCTTATGACCTTCTGGGCGGTCCGAGGCGTGCGTCTTCGGGGTGGGCGGGTGCGTCAGGCGGGGTCGATCTCGCGCAGCAGACCCGACTTCACGTCGAAGACGAAGCCGCGCACATCATCAGTGTGCAGCAGGAACGGCGAGGTGCGCACACGCTGCATGGACTGCCGTACGTCCTGGTCGACGTCACGGAAGGCCTCCACCGCCCAGGCGGGGCGCTGGCCGACCTCCATCTCCAGGTCGTGCCGGAACTCCTCGGTGAGGGACTCCAGGCCGCAGCCGGTGTGGTGGATGAGAACCACGCTGCGGGTGCCGAGCGCCCGCTGGCTGATGGTGAGGGAGCGGATGACGTCGTCGGTGACGACCCCGCCCGCGTTGCGGATCGTGTGGCAGTCGCCCAGATGCAGGCCGAGCGCCGCGTGCAGGTCGAGACGTGCGTCCATGCAGGCCACCACGGCCACCTGGAGCACGGGTCGGGCGTCCATTCCCGGATCGGTGAACGCGGCGGCGTACTGTCCGTTGGCCTCGACGAGGCGGTCCGTCACGGTCCCGCTGTCGTTTATGGCGCCTTCGGACTCTGTGGGTACGGATGCGGAGGTCGTCATACCCATGACGGTACTGGTCACCGGCGGTTCGGTCGCGGTGTGGGGCGGGAAAAAGAGCGTCATCGCGTCCTCTTGTGAGGTAACCCACACGGGTGGCGGGGGTGCACCCGGCCGGGTGATTCTTCCCGTTTTGACGCTTCGCACGCACCCCGGTCCGCGACGCGCAGGCCGGTTGATTGACCGCGGGACAGCGTGGACTAAAGTTGCGCGGAGCGGGAGACGAGGCTCTCCCTGCTGGACTTTTCCCGGAGACCCCGGCGACCTTCCGGATTCTCCCCACGTGCGCGGCGCGTACGTACGGCTCGGCCTCCTCCCGCTCCCGGTCGGCTGACGCCTTCGGCGCCGGCAGGCTTCCCTTTCGTCAGCGGGTGGGGACCCGGCGGTGCGTACGGCCCGCCGGACCTGAGAGGGCCCCTTGAGCAACAGTCGACACGTCCCGGTGATGCTCCAGCGGTGCCTGGACATGTTGGCCCCCGCCCTGGAGCGGCCGGGCGCGGTGGTCGTCGACTGCACCCTCGGCCTCGGCGGGCACAGCGAGGCCCTGCTGACCCGGTTCCCCGAGGCGCGGCTCGTGGCCCTCGACCGCGACAAGGAGGCGCTGCGCCTCTCCGGGGAGCGCCTCGCCCCCTTCGGCGACCGGGCCACCCTCGTGCACGCCGTCTACGACGAACTGCCCGACGTGCTGGAGCGCCTGGACATCCCGCGCGTGGAGGGCGTCCTGTTCGACCTCGGCGTCTCCTCCATGCAGCTCGACGAGGCCGACCGCGGCTTCGCCTACGCCCAGGACGCGCCCCTCGACATGCGCATGGACCAGACGACCGGCATCAGCGCCGCCGAGGTCCTCAACACCTACGCGCCCGGTGAACTCGTCCGCATCCTGCGGGCGTACGGCGAGGAGAAGCAGGCCAAGCGGATCGTGTCCGCGGTCGTCCGGGAGCGCGACAAGGAGCCGTTCAGCAACAGCGCGCGGCTCGTCGAGCTGATCCGCGACTCGCTGCCGCAGGCCGCCAAGCGCACCGGCGGCAACCCGGCCAAGCGCACCTTCCAGGCGCTGCGCATCGAGGTCAACGGCGAACTGTCCGTCCTGGAGCGCGCGATCCCCGCCGCGGTGAAGTCCCTTGCCGTGGGCGGTCGGATCGCCGTCCTGTCCTACCACTCGCTCGAAGACCGCCTGGTCAAGCAGGTGTTCGCGGCCGGCGCCGCCACCACCGCGCCTCCTGGCCTGCCCGTCGTGCCCGAGCAATACCAGCCCCGGCTCAAGCTCCTGACGCGCGGTGCCGAACTTCCCACCGAGGAAGAGGTCGCCGAGAACCGGCGGGCGGCACCCGCACGGCTGCGGGGAGCTCAGCGCATCAGGGAGGACGTAGTTGACTGAGCATGGGGTGAGGCAGGGCGTCCGGCAGCGGGCGCGCTCGCCGCGAGCAGCGGGTGGGTCCGACATTCCGACTCGGGGGCGTGAGTGAGCAGGAAACCTGAACTGAGGGGCAGGGCCGCCCGACTCGCGCGGCTCTTCCCGACCGGACCCGCGCAGACAGGCGGGATCCAGGCGGCCCGGACCCCGTTCGTCCTCCTTGTCGTCCTCCTGCTGGGCGGCGGCCTGATCGGACTGCTCGTGCTGAACTCCGCACTCAGCGAAGGACAGTTCAAGCTGGACGACCTCCAGAAGCAGACGAAGAGCCTCACCGACGAGGAACAGGCACTCCAGCGGGACGTGGACGCCTACTCCGCCCCCGACGCCCTCCAGCGCCGCGCCCGCGAACTCGGCATGGTGCCCGGCGGGGACCCCGCCTTCCTCGACCCGAACGGCACCGTGAAGGGCGTCCCCGAACAGGCCGCCGCGAGGACCGCGGCGAACACACCGGTGATCCTCGCCCCCGAGGCCCTCGTGAGCAGCCCGAGCCCGAGCCGTCAGCAGGCCCCGGCCCCGGCGCCGACTCCGGCCGCGAGCCCGGCAGGGGTTCCGGTCCCGGCCGCGCCGGTGACCCCCACCGCAGTACCGCCCTCCCCGACTCCGACCACGACTCCCGGCAGGTGACGGAAGTGTCCGACAGGGAACCGCCGCGCCGCCGAGTGCCAGGACCGGCCAGGCCCGAACGGCCGGAAGGGGGCGGCACCCCCCGGCGCCGCCCGGGCCCCGGCGCCCGCCCCGCCCGCAGCCCGGCCTCGCCCCGGCCCTCGGCGCACTCCTCCGGCCGCCCCGCGGGCCCGCGCTCCCTCCGGCTCGGCAGCCCCCGCCCCCGGCTGCGCATGATCAGCCTGGCGCTGACCCTCGTCCTGATCGCCTTCGTCGTACGGCTGCTACAGGTGCAGGCGGTCGACGCGAGCGCGTACGCCGCGAAGGCCGCGCAGAACCGGTACGTCGACTACGTCCTGGCCGCCGAGCGCGGCGAGATCACCGACCGCTCCGGGGTGGCCCTCGCGACCAGCGTCGACGCGTACACGATCACCGCCGACCCGACGCTGTTCACCCGCAAGCAGCTGAAGATCGACGACGGGCCCGAGCAGGCCGCGGCCCTCCTCGCCCCGATCCTCGGCGTGGACCAGGCCTCCCTCGTCAAGAAGCTCAGGCCGGCGAACAGGAACCTGCGCTACGTGGTGCTCGCCAACCGGCAGACCCCGCAGGTCTGGAAGCAGATCAAGGACCTGAAGAGCGCGCTCACCACCAAGTCCTCGACCGACCCGGCCACGGTCAACGTCCTGGCCGGTGTCCTCGCCGTCCCCACCACCAAGCGCGTGTACCCGAACGGCGATCTCGCCGCCGGGATACTGGGCTGGGTCAACGCCGACGGCAAGGGCGGCGGCGGAGTCGAGCAGCAGCTGAACAAGGACCTCACGGGCAAGGACGGCAAGGTCCGCTACGCCCAGTCCGGCGGCGTCCAGGTGCCCACCGCGGGCTCCACGGAGACTCCGGCGGTGCCGGGTTCCGACGTCGAGCTGACGATCGACCGGGACATCCAGTGGGCCGCGCAGAACGCCATCACCGAGCAGGTGAAGAAGTCCAAGGCGGACCGCGGGTACGTGATCGTGCAGGACACCCGCACCGGCGAGATCCTGGCCATGGCCAACGCGCCGGGCTTCGACCCGAACGACCTCGCGCAGGCCAACGCGGCCTCCCTGGGCAACGCGGCCCTCCAGGACGCCTACGAGCCCGGCTCCACCGCCAAGGTCATGACGATGGCCGCCGTGCTCCAGGAGAACGCGGCCACCCCGCTGACGCATGTCGTCGTGCCGAACCGGCTGCACCGGGGCGACCGGCTCTTCCAGGACGACGTGGACCACGCGACCTGGAACCTGACCCTCAACGGCGTGCTGGCCAAGTCCAGCAACATCGGCACCATCGAGGCGGCCGGCCAGCTCGGCAAGACGCAGGGGCAGGCCAACCAGGTCCTGTACTCGTATCTGCACAAGTTCGGCATCGGCAGCTACAGCGGGCTGGACTTCCCCGGCGAGACCAGGGGCATCCTCGCGCCCGCCTCCAAGTGGTCGACCTCGCAGCAGTACACGATTCCTTTCGGCCAGGGCATGTCCCTCAACGCCCTCCAGGCGGCCTCCGTGTACTCGACGGTCGCCAACGGCGGTGTCCGGATCGAGCCCACCCTGGTGCGCGGCACGAAGGGACCCGACGGCCGCTTCACCCCCGCGGCGACGCCCAAGAAGACCCGGGTCATCAGTGCGAAGACGGCGAAGACCCTCGCCCAGATGCTGGAGTCCGTGGTGGACGACGAGCAGGGCACGGGCGGTAAGGCCGCCATTCCGGGGTACCGGGTTGCGGGCAAGACCGGCACCGCCAACCGCGTGGATCCGGCCACCGGCAAGTACAAGGGCTACACCTCGTCGTTCGCCGGGTTCGCGCCCGCCGACAACCCCCGCATCACCGTCTACTGCGCGATCCAGAACGCCACCAGCGGAAGCTACTTCGGCGGTCAGATCTGCGGACCGATCTACAAGCAGGTGATGGAGTTCGCCCTCAAGACCCTCCAGGTCCCGCCCACCGGGGCCAAGGCCGCGAATCTGCCCGTGACCTTCACGCCCTGATCAGCGCAACAGCCAGGAACCGATCCGTGACCATGATCACCTCCCAGTCCGGGAACCAGGGCGAGCCCCGCCCCTCACTTCGCTCCGGGGCCGGTGTGCCCGGTACGCTCACCGCCGTGCCAACCGCCGATCAGTCCCAAACCCCCCAGAAGGGCGCATCCGTGACATATCCGGGGCCGCCCAGGCCGGCGCAGCTCTCCGCCACATCCCTCGCGGAACTCGCCGACGAACTGGGCACAGCCGCGCCGACGACGAGCGCCGAGGTCACGGGCATCACCCATGACTCGCGCGCCGTCCGTCCCGGCGACCTCTACGCCGCGCTGCCCGGCGCCCGCCTGCACGGCGCCGACTTCGCCACCCAGGCGGCCGGCCTCGGTGCCGTCGCCGTCCTGACGGACCCGGCCGGCGCCGACCGCGCGGCAGCAACAGGCCTGCCCGTCCTGGTCGTAGAGAATCCGCGCGGGCAGATGGGCGAGCTGGCGGCCACGATCTACGGCCACCCCGGCCACGATCTGCTCCAGATCGGGATCACCGGCACCTCCGGCAAGACCACGACGGCGTACCTCGTGGAGGGCGGCCTGAGAACCGTCCGGTCCACCGGTCTGATCGGCACGGTCGAGACGCGCATCGGCGACGAGCGCATCAAGTCGGAGCGCACCACCCCCGAAGCCACCGATCTCCAGGCCCTGTTCGCGGTCATGCTGGAGCGCGGGGTCGACGCGGTCGCCATGGAGGTCTCCAGCCACGCGCTGGTCCTCGGCCGGGTCGACGCCTGCGTCTTCGACATCGCGGTCTTCACCAACCTCAGCCCGGAACACATGGAGTTCCACTCGGGCATGGAGGACTACTTCCAGGCCAAGGCGCAGCTGTTCACCCCGCTGCGCAGCCGCCAGGGAGTGGTCAACCTCGACGACGAGTACGGCCGCAGGCTCGTCGCCGAGGCCACGGTGCCCGTCACCACCTACTCCGCCGAGGGCCACCCGGACGCCGACTGGCGCGCCGAGGACGTCGAAGTCGGCCCGATGGACTCGACGTTCACCGCGGTCGGCCCCAAGGGCGAGCGGATCACGGCCCGTTCGCCGCTCGCCGGCTCCTTCAACGTGGCCAACACCCTCGCCGCGATCGCCGCCCTGGCCACCGCGGGCCTCGACCCGCAGCTCGCCGCCGACGGCATCGCCGCCGTGCCGGGCGTGCCGGGCCGGCTGGAGCGCGTGGACGCCGGACAGCCGTATCTCGCGGTCGTCGACTACGCCCACAAGACGGACGCCGTCGAATCGGTTCTCCGCGCGCTGCGCAAGGTCACCGAGGGCAAGGTGCACGTCGTGCTCGGCTGCGGCGGGGACCGCGACAGGACGAAACGCGAGCCCATGGGCGCCGCCGTCGCCCGGCTCGCCGACACCGCCGTACTGACCTCCGACAACCCCCGCTCCGAGGACCCCCTCGCGATCCTCGCGACGATGCTCCAGGGCGCCGCCTCGGTGCCCGCGCACGAGCGCGGCGAGGTCCAGGTCTTCGAGGACCGGGCCGCCGCCATCGCCGCCGCCGTCGCCCGCGCACAGCCGGGCGACACCGTGCTGGTCGCGGGCAAGGGCCACGAGCAGGGCCAGGACATCGCCGGAGTGGTCCGTCCCTTCGACGACCGCCAGGTGCTTCGCGAAGCTATCCAGAAGACCCAGGGATGAACTTGTGATCGCCCTCTCCCTCGCCGAGATCGCAGAAGTCGTCGGCGGGCAGACGCACGACATACCGGATCCGTCCGTCCAGGTCACCGGCCCGGTGGTCCGCGACTCCAGGGAAGTGCAGCCAGGCAGCCTCTTCGTCGCCTTCGTCGGCGAGCGCGTCGACGGCCACGACTTCGCGGAAGCGGTCGTGGAGGCGGGCGCGACGGCCCTGCTGGCGTCCCGCCCGGTCGGCGTCCCCGCGATCGTCGTGGACGACGTCCAGAGCGCCCTGGGCGCCCTCGCCCGCCATGTCGTACGACGCCTCGGCGCGACGCTCGTGGCCCTCACCGGCTCGGCGGGCAAGACCAGCACCAAGGACCTCATCGCGCAGGTGCTCTCGCGCAAGGCGCCCACGGTGTTCACGCCGGGATCGTTCAACAACGAGATCGGGCTGCCGCTGACCGCGCTGAGCGCCACCGACGAGACGAGGTTCCTCGTCCTGGAGATGGGCGCCCGCGGCATCGGTCACATCCGCTATCTGACGGATCTGACGCCCCCGAGGATCGGCCTCGTCCTCAACGTCGGCACCGCCCACATCGGCGAGTTCGGCGGCCGCGAACAGATCGCGCAGGCAAAGGGCGAACTCGTGGAGGCGCTCCCTCCGGCCGAGGACGGCGGTGCCGCGATCCTCAACGCGGACGATCCGCTCGTACGGGCCATGGCCTCCCGTACGAAGGCGAAGGTGATCCTTTTCGGAGAGTCCGGCGAAGCGGACGTTCGGGCCGAGAACGTGAGACTCACGGACAGCGGACAGCCCGCCTTCAGCCTTCACACACCCTCCGGGTGCAGCGAAGTGACCATGCGCCTGTACGGTGAGCACCACGTGTCGAACGCGCTCGCCGCGGCCGCCGTCGCCCATGAGCTGGGCATGTCCGCAGACGAGATCGCCACCGCGCTCTCCGAGGCGGGCTCCCTCTCCCGCTGGCGGATGGAGGTCACCGAGCGACCGGACGGCGTGACCATCGTCAACGACGCCTACAACGCGAACCCCGAGTCCATGCGAGCCGCCTTGCGCGCGCTCGCGGCCATGGGCAAGGGACGCAGGACGTGGGCGGTGCTCGGCAAGATGGCCGAGCTCGGGGACGAGGCGCTCGCCGAGCACGACGCGGTCGGACGGCTGGCCGTCCGGCTCAATGTCGGCAAGCTCGTCGCGGTCGGGGGCAGGGAAGCGTCCTGGCTGCAACTGGGCGCATATAACGAGGGTTCGTGGGGTGAGGAGTCGGTGCACGTGTCCGACGCACAGGCGGCGGTCGACCTGTTGCGCAGCGAGTTGCGCCCGGGAGACGTCGTTCTCGTGAAGGCGTCCCGGTCGGTCGGGCTCGAGAGCGTGGCGCAGGCGCTCATCGAGACCGGTGCCGAGGGTGAGGTTGCCGCCCGATGATGAAGCAGATCCTGTTCTCAGGAGTCATCGGCCTGTTCCTGACCCTGGTGGGCACCCCGCTGCTGATCAAGCTGCTGGCCCGCAAGGGCTACGGCCAGTACATCCGTGACGACGGCCCGCGCGAGCACGCCAGCAAGCGCGGTACGCCGACGATGGGCGGTATCGCGTTCATCTTCGCGACGGTCGCCGCCTACTTCCTGTCCAAGGTCATCACCGGTTACACGCCGACCTATTCGGGTCTGCTGGTGCTCGGTCTGATGGTGGGCATGGGCCTGGTCGGCTTCCTGGACGACTACATCAAGATCGTCAAGCGCCGTTCGCTGGGCCTGCGGGCCAAGGCGAAGATGGCCGGCCAGCTGATCGTCGGCATCAGCTTCGCGGTGCTCGCCCTTCAGTTCCAGGACGCCCGCGGCAACACCCCGGCCTCGACGAAGCTGTCGTTCATCACGGACTTCGGCTGGAAGATCGGCCCGATCCTGTTCGTGATCTGGGCGCTGTTCATGATCCTCGCGATGTCGAACGGCGTGAACCTGACGGACGGTCTGGACGGTCTCGCCACCGGCGCCTCGGTGCTGGTCTTCGGTGCCTACACCTTCATCGGTGTCTGGCAGTTCCAGGAGTCCTGCGCCAACGCGCAGACCCTGACCAACCCGAACGCCTGCTACGAAGTGCGCGATCCGCTCGACCTCGCGGTCATCGCCTCCGCGCTGATGGGGGCCTGCCTGGGCTTCCTGTGGTGGAACACCTCGCCGGCCAAGATCTTCATGGGGGACACCGGTTCGCTGGCCCTCGGCGGTGTGCTGACGGGTCTGGCGATCCTCTCCCGCACCGAGCTGCTGGTCGCCATCATGGGTGGTCTCTTCGTCCTCATCACCATGTCGGTGGTCATCCAGGTCGGCTCGTTCAAACTCACCGGCAAGCGGGTCTTCCGAATGGCCCCGCTCCAGCACCACTTCGAACTCAAGGGCTGGTCCGAAGTGCTCGTGGTGGTCCGCTTCTGGATCATCCAGGGCATCTGCGTGATCGTCGGCCTGGGCCTCTTCTACGCGGGATGGGCAGCGGAAAAGTGACCGAAGGGCAGGGGCTCTCCTTCGAGGGCAAGCACGTCACCGTCGCCGGACTCGGAGTCTCCGGGATCCCGGCCGCCAAGGTCCTGCACGGACTCGGCGCGCTCGTCACGGTCGTCAACGACGGCGACGACGAGCGCTCCCGGGCCCAGGCCGCCGACCTGGAGGCGCTCGGCATCACCGTGCGCCTCGGCGACGGGGCGACCCTGCCCGAGGGCACCGAACTGATCGTCACCACCCCCGGCTGGCAGCCCGGCAAGCCGCTGTTCACTGCGGCCCGTGAGGCGGGCGTGCCGGTCTGGGGGGACGTGGAGCTCGCCTGGCGCCTGCGCGGCCCCGGGGCGGCCCCCTGGCTGGCCGTCACCGGCACCAACGGCAAGACCACCACCGTCCAGATGCTCGCCTCGATCCTGAAGGCGGGCGGCCTGCGCACGGCGGCGGTCGGCAACATCGGCGTCTCGGTCCTGGACGCCGTCCTCGGGGACGAGGAATACGACGTCCTCGCCGTCGAACTGTCGAGCTATCAGCTCCACTGGGCACCTTCGGTGCGCGCCCACTCCGCCGCCGTCCTGAACCTGGCGCCCGATCACCTCGACTGGCACGGCTCCATGGAGGCGTACGCCGCCGACAAGGGCCGTATCTACGAAGGCAATCAGGTCGCCTGCGTCTACAACGTCGCCGACAAGGCCACCGAGGACCTCGTCCGCGAGGCCGACGTCGAAGAGGGCTGCCGGGCGATCGGGTTCACCCTCGGAAGTCCCGCGCCCTCCCAACTCGGCGTCGTGGACGGCATCCTGGTGGACCGCGCCTTCGTCGAGGACCGGCAGAAGAACGCGCAGGAACTCGCCGAGGTCGCGGACGTCAACCCGCCGGCCCCCCACAACATCGCCAACGCCCTTGCCGCCGCTGCCCTCGCGCGCGCCTTCGGGGTGCCCGCCAAGGCCGTACGGGACGGGCTGCGGGCCTTCACGCCCGACGCGCACCGCATCGCGCACGTGGCCGATGTGGACGGCGTCGCGTACATCGACGACTCCAAGGCCACCAACACCCATGCGGCGGAAGCCTCGTTGGCGGCCTACGAGTCGATCGTGTGGATCGCCGGCGGACTCGCCAAGGGCGCCACCTTCGACGAGTTGGTCGCCAAGTCGGCCAAGCACCTCCGGGGCGTCGTGCTGATCGGCGCCGATCGCGCGCTGATCCGCGAAGCCCTCGCGCGACACGCGCCGGAAGTACCCGTCGTCGACCTCGACCGGACCGACACTGGGGCGATGCTCGCGGCTGTCCAGGAGGCACAGCGACTCGCCGCCGCCGGCGACACGGTGCTGCTGGCCCCGGCCTGCGCCTCCATGGACATGTTCGCCAACTACACCAAGCGCGGTGACGCGTTCGCCCAGGCGGTTCGCGAACTCGGCGCCTGACCGACGCAAGCGGAGGCGCTGATGCCCAGTAGCCGTACCGGCCGGCCGCCCGTGCAGCAGCGGCCCCCCCGACGTCCCGCCGCCGCCCGGACCGTACGCGACAACCCCGTACGACGGCTCTACGCCAACGCCCGCCGGGCCTGGGACCGGCCGCTGACCGCGTACTACCTGATCGCCGGCGGCAGCGTGCTGATCACCGTGCTCGGTCTGGTGATGGTCTACTCGGCCTCCCAGATCACGGCGCTCCAACTCTCCCTGCCCGGTTCGTACTTCTTCCGCAAACAGTTCCTCGCGGCCTGTATCGGCGGGGTCTTGGCGCTGGCCGCCTCGCGGATGCCGGTCAAGCTGCACCGGGCGCTGGCCTATCCGATCCTCGCGGGCGCCGTCTTCATGATGGCGCTGGTGCAGCTGCCGGGGATAGGGATGTCGGTCAACGGCAACCGCAACTGGATCTCGCTCGGCGGCTCCTTCCAGATCCAGCCCAGCGAGTTCGGCAAGCTGGCCCTCGTCCTGTGGGGCGCCGACCTGCTCGCCCGCAAGCAGGACAAGGCGATGCTGTCCCAGTGGAAGCACATGCTGGTGCCGCTGGTGCCGGTCGCGTTCATGCTGCTCGGGCTGATCATGCTCGGCGGCGACATGGGTACGGCGATCATCCTCACCGCGATCCTGTTCGGCCTGCTCTGGCTGGCCGGCGCTCCGACCCGGCTCTTCGTCGGCGTGCTGTCGGTCGCGGCCGCGATCGGTGTGATCCTCATCAAGACCAGCCCCAACCGCATGGCGCGGCTCGCCTGCATCGGCGCCACCGAGCCGAAGACCGGGGTCGCCGACTGCTGGCAGGCCGTGCACGGCATCTACGCGCTCGCGTCCGGCGGGATCTTCGGCTCCGGGCTCGGGGCGAGTGTGGAGAAATGGGGTCAACTCCCCGAGGCCCACACCGACTTCATCTTCGCCGTCACCGGTGAGGAACTGGGTCTGGCGGGCACACTGTCGGTGCTCGCCCTCTTCGCGGCTCTAGGCTATGCGGGTATCCGCGTGGCCGGACGCACGGAGGACCCCTTCGTGAGGTATGCCGCGGGAGGCGTGACCACCTGGATCACCGCTCAGGCGGTGATCAACATCGGTGCGGTGCTCGGCCTGCTGCCGATCGCCGGCGTCCCGCTCCCGCTGTTCTCCTACGGGGGTTCCGCCCTGCTGCCGACCATGTTCGCCATCGGGTTGCTGATCGCCTTCGCGCGCGACGACCCCGCTGCGCGGGCGGCGCTTGCGATGCGGCAACCCCGCTTTGGTAGAAAGCGGGGGGCCAGGGGTACCGGTTCCGGCCAACGGCCCCGGAGATGGAACACGATGCGACGGCGTGCCTCGGCGGCGCGTTCGTCCGGAGAGCGGTGAATTTCGGTGCATGTCGTACTCGCCGGTGGGGGGACCGCCGGCCACATCGAGCCGGCGCTCGCCCTCGCGGATGCCCTGCGCAGGCAGGACCCCACCGTGGGGATCACGGCCCTGGGCACGGAGCGCGGCCTTGAGACCCGTCTCGTACCCGAGCGGGGCTACGAACTCGCGCTGATCCCCGCCGTACCGCTGCCGCGCAAGCCCACCCCGGAACTGATCACGGTACCGGGCCGGCTGCGCGGCACGATCAAGGCCGCCGAGCAGATCCTGGAGCGCACCAAGGCGGACTGCGTCGTGGGCTTCGGCGGCTATGTGGCGCTGCCCGGCTATCTCGCGGCCAAGCGCCTCGGGGTGCCGATCGTGATCCACGAGGCCAACGCCAGGCCCGGGTTGGCCAACAAGATCGGCTCGCGGTACGCGGCCCGGGTCGCCGTCTCGACCCCGGACAGCAAGCTGCGGGACGCCCGCTACATCGGCATCCCGCTGCGCCGCACGATCGCCACCCTGGACCGCGCGGCCGTACGGCCCGAGGCCCGGGCCGCGTTCGGCCTCGACCCGAACCTGCCGACGCTGCTGGTCTCCGGCGGCTCGCAGGGCGCCCGGCACCTCAACGAGGTGGTCGAGCGGGTCGCGCCGTACCTCCAACAGGCCGGAATCCAGATCCTGCACGCGGTCGGCCCGAAGAACGAACTGCCGCAGGTGCACCAGATGCCGGGGATGCCCCCCTACATCCCGGTACCGTACGTGGACCGGATGGACCTCGCGTACGCCGCGGCCGACATGATGCTCTGCCGCGCGGGCGCGATGACCGTCGCCGAACTCTCCGCCGTCGGACTCCCGGCCGCCTACGTCCCGCTGCCCATCGGCAACGGCGAACAGCGGCTGAACGCCCAGCCGGTGGTCAAGGCCGGCGGCGGACTCCTGGTCGACGACGCGGAACTGACGCCCGAGTGGGTCCAGGGCAACGTCCTGCCCGTGCTCGCCGACCCGCACCGGCTGTACGAGATGTCGCGCGCGGCAAGCGAGTTCGGCCGCCGCGACGCCGACGACCTGCTCGTCGGCATGGTGTACGAGGCGATCGCCTCGCGGCACCGTTAGTCCTATGTGAGAGAGGCAGGGGAGCGTGGCCGGACCGAGCACCGCCGAGCGCGGTGAACGCCAACAGGAGTTGTCCGGCCCGCCCCTTGTCCGGCGCCTGGGACGAAGGCGCCTTCGTCTGATTGTCGTACTCGCCCTCGCCGCAGTCGTGTTGGGCGCCGTCGCGGTCTGGCTGCTCTACGGCTCGCCGTGGCTGCGGGTCGAGAAGGTGTCGGTCTCCGGCACGAAGGTCCTGACGCCGGAACAGGTGCGCGAAGCCGCCGACGTTCCGGTCGGCGGACCGCTCGTCTCGGTCGACACGGAAGCGATCGAAGCCCGACTCCGCAGTAAATTGCCCCGAATTGACGCGGTTGACGTAGTCCGTTCCTGGCCACACGGAATCGGGCTGAAAGTGACCGAACGCGTCCCGGTCCTGGTCGAGAAAAAGGGCGGAAACTTCGTCGAAGTGGACGCCGAGGGCGTGCGGTTCGCCACTGTTTCCACCCCGCCGAAGTCCATCCCCACCCTCGAATTGGCGCTCTCGCCATCGGGTTCGTCCGCGGCCGGCCTGCGCCGCTTCGGCGAGACCCGACTCGTCCGCGAGGCGGTACGGGTAGCGGGTGACATTCCGGCCGCGGTCGCCCGCACCACACAGGTCGTCAAGGTCCGTTCCTACGACGACATCTCGCTGGAGTTGACCGGTGGCCGGACCGTCGCATGGGGAAGCGGCGACAAGGGCGCCGCGAAGGCGCGTACGCTCACCGCTCTCATGAAAGCAGCTTCCGGCGCCCGGCACTTCGATGTCAGCGTTCCCACCGCCCCTGCGTCAGCCGGGAGTTGACGCACATTCGCGCAGGCCAGCACCCTGGTTGGGCAGCGCTACGGCTGATCACATAGGGTGAAAAGAAAAACGGGAGGTTCGGCGTGTTCGTTGAACGTGCGCCACTTGTCGACTTAGTGTCCTGTTCAGAAGACTTCAAGGAACGGACACACTGGTAACCCTAAACTTCAACGTTAGGGTTCGGGTCGGCGCTACGGACCGTCCCATTCGGCATCCGTCGTCGGGTCGCGGAACACCGCGACCGACGACACGTAACTCGAGGCGAGAGGCCTTCGACGTGGCAGCACCGCAGAACTACCTCGCAGTCATCAAAGTCATCGGTGTCGGCGGCGGTGGTGTCAATGCCATCAACCGGATGATCGAGGTCGGTCTCAAGGGCGTCGAGTTCATCGCCATCAACACCGACGCGCAGGCGCTGTTGATGAGCGACGCCGACGTCAAACTCGACGTCGGCCGCGAACTCACCCGCGGACTCGGCGCCGGCGCCAACCCGGCCGTCGGCCGCAAGGCCGCCGAGGATCACCGTGAGGAGATCGAGGAGGTCCTCAAGGGGGCCGACATGGTCTTCGTGACGGCCGGCGAGGGTGGCGGCACCGGCACCGGCGGCGCCCCCGTCGTGGCCAACATCGCGCGCTCCCTGGGCGCCCTCACGATCGGCGTGGTCACCCGCCCGTTCACCTTCGAGGGACGGCGCCGGGCGAACCAGGCGGAGGACGGCATCGCCGAACTCCGCGAAGAGGTCGACACCCTCATCGTCATCCCGAACGACCGGCTGCTGTCCATCTCGGACCGCCAGGTCTCGGTCCTCGACGCCTTCAAGTCGGCGGACCAGGTCCTGCTCTCCGGTGTGCAGGGCATCACCGATCTCATCACCACGCCCGGCCTGATCAACCTCGACTTCGCCGACGTCAAGTCCGTGATGTCCGAGGCCGGTTCGGCCCTCATGGGCATCGGCTCGGCCCGCGGCGACGACCGCGCGGTGGCGGCGGCCGAGATGGCGATCTCCTCGCCCCTTCTCGAAGCCTCCATCGACGGCGCCCGCGGCGTCCTGCTCTCCATCTCCGGCGGCTCCGACCTCGGCCTGTTCGAGATCAACGAAGCGGCCCAGCTGGTCAGCGAGGCCGCCCACCCCGAGGCCAACATCATCTTCGGAGCCGTCATCGACGACGCTCTCGGCGACGAGGTCCGGGTCACGGTCATCGCGGCCGGCTTCGACGGCGGCCAGCCGCCCACCCGCCGTGAGACGGGCTCGAGTTCGTCCTCGGCCCGCCGCGACGAGCCGACCCCGGCACGGCAGGAGAGCCGTCCGTCCTTCGGCTCGCTCGGCAGCGTCAAGCCCAAGGAGGAGCCGGAGCCGGCTCCGGAGCCGGTCGCCGACCTCCCGGTCGCCCCGCCGGTCCCGCCGTCGCGGACCTACTCGGACAGCGCCGCCGAGGAGCTGGACGTACCGGACTTCCTGAAGTGATAGGACAGCTCGACACCGTGAGCGGCGCGCACTTCGCCTTCACCGACAGGTGGGGCGGGGTGAGCGCCGTTCCGTACGAGGAGCTCAATCTCGGCGGCGCGGTCGGCGACGACCCCGACGCCGTGCGTACCAATCGTGAACTGGCCGCCAAGTCGCTGGGGCTGGACCCCGGCCTGGTGGTCTGGATGAACCAGGTGCACGGGGCCGATGTGGCGGTCGTCGAGGAGCCCTGGGGCGCCTCGGACATCCCCTCCGTCGACGCGCTCGTCACCGCCCGGCGCGGTCTCGCCCTCGCCGTGCTGACCGCCGACTGCACGCCGGTCCTGCTCGCCGACCCGGTCGCCGGGATCGCGGGCGCGGCCCACGCCGGACGCCCGGGCATGGTCGCCGGGGTCGTCCCCGCCGCCGTACGGGCCATGATCGAACTCGGCGCCGATCCCGCCCGGATCGTCGCCCGCACCGGACCCGCCGTCTGCGGCCGGTGCTACGAAGTGCCCGCCGAGATGCGGGCCGACGTCGCCGCGGTGGAACCGGCGGCGCACGCCGAGACGAGTTGGGGCACTCCCGCGGTCGACGTGACCGCCGGCGCACTCGCGCAACTCGACCGGCTCGGGGTGCGCGACCGGGAGCAGTCGCCGGTGTGCACCCGTGAATCGGACGACCACTTCTCGTACCGCCGCGACCGGACCACCGGGCGACTGGCGAGCTATGTCTGGCTGGACTGACGGGACATGACGGACCGCAGGGATGAACTCGCCGTAAATCTGGCGAAAGTCGAGGAGCGCATCACCGCCGCCTGTGCGGCGGCGGGGCGCAAGCGTGAAGAAGTGACCCTGATCGTGGTCACGAAGACCTATCCGGCGAGCGATGTGCGGATCTTGGCGGAGCTCGGTGTGCGTCATGTCGCCGAGAACCGGGACCAGGACGCCGCCCCGAAGGCCGCCGACTGTGCGGATCTGGCGCTGAGTTGGCACTTCGTCGGTCAGTTGCAGACCAACAAGGTGCGATCCGTGGTCGGTTACGCCGATGTCGTGCAGTCGGTCGACCGGGCCCGGCTCGTCACCGCGCTGTCGAAGGAGGCCGAGCGGACGGGACGCCAACTGGGCTGTCTCATCCAGGTCGCGCTCGACGCGGGAGTGAGCGGGCGGGGCGAGCGGGGTGGCGTGGCGCCGGGCGGCGTCGGGGAGTTGGCCGATCTCGTCGCCGGGGCTCCGGGGTTGCGGCTCGACGGACTGATGACCGTGGCGCCGCTCACCGGGGAGTACGCCGGACGCCAACAGGCGGCGTTCGGGCGGTTGATGGATTTGTCGACTGACCTGCGCCGAGCCCATCCGGCTGCGAACATGGTGTCCGCAGGGATGAGTGCGGACCTCGAACAGGCCGTGGCAGCCGGAGCGACACATGTGCGCGTCGGCACTGCGGTACTCGGCGTGCGCCCCAGGCTCGGGTAACGTCGCCAAGAAGTCGGACCACAGCAGAAAATATGGTCAATGCCGCCGAAGGCGGGCGTAACGACCTCGTGGATCGCGGGCACTTGGCAGTCGTCAGCCGATCCACCACAGAGCGGAGGACTCAGAGCATGGCCGGCGCGATGCGCAAGATGGCGGTCTACCTCGGCCTCGTGGAGGACGATGGGTACGACGGCCGGGGTTTCGACCCCGATGACGACTTCGAACCCGAACTGGACCCGGAGCCCGAGCGGGACCGTCGACGGCATGAGCCGTCGCACCAGTCACACAGCCCGCATCAGTCCCAAAGGGACGAACCGGTACGAGTGGTGCAGCCTCCGGCTCCTCGTGACCCTGTGTCCCATTCCGCTTCCCTGGGTACGGAATCAGGACGTCCGGCGCGTATCGCGCCCGTGGCATCCATCACACAAGAACGCCAGTCCCTGGAGAAGAACGCACCGGTGATCATGCCCAAGGTCGTGTCGGAACGAGAGCCTTACCGGATCACCACACTTCACCCCCGGACCTACAACGAGGCCCGTACCATCGGGGAACACTTCCGTGAAGGCACCCCGGTGATCATGAATCTGACTGAGATGGATGACACAGACGCGAAGCGACTTGTCGACTTTGCGGCCGGTTTGGTGTTTGGTCTTCACGGCAGCATCGAGCGGGTGACGCAGAAGGTGTTCCTGTTGTCGCCTGCTAACGTCGATGTCACGGCGGAGGACAAGGCCCGCATCGCAGAGGGCGGGTTCTTCAATCAGAGCTGAGACAGACAGCCGCTAGGAAGCACGGAACAGGGGAGAGGGAAAGACAGACCATGAGCGTGTTCGCGCAGGTGATCTACATCGCGCTGATGGTGTTCCTCATCGTGCTCATCTTCCGGTTGGTCATGGACTACGTCTTCCAGTTCGCCCGCTCATGGCAACCCGGCAAGGCGATGGTGGTCGTTCTGGAGGCCGCCTACACTGTCACCGATCCACCGTTGAAGCTTCTACGGCGGTTCATCCCGCCGTTGCGTCTCGGGGGCGTGGCGCTCGACCTGTCCTTCTTCGTCCTGATGATCATCGTCTACATCTTGATCTCTATCGTGGGCAATCTCGCGAGGTGACAGTGGACGATACGGTCTTGCCGACTGCCGATGACTACGTTGAGGTGAAGAGATGCCGTTGACCCCCGAGGACGTGCGGAACAAGCAGTTCACGACCGTCCGCCTCCGAGAAGGCTATGACGAGGACGAGGTCGATGCCTTCCTCGACGAGGTCGAAGCCGAACTGACCCGCCTGTTGCGGGAGAACGAGGATCTGCGCGCCAAGCTGGCCGCCGCCACGCGCGCGGCCGCGCAGAACCAACAGAACATGCGCAAGCCCCCCGAACAGGACCAGCAGCAGGGCGGCATGCAGCAAGGTGGCATGCAGCAGGGCGGCATGCAGCAGCAGGGGATGCCCCAGCAGGGCATGCCCCCGCAAGGCATGCGCGGTCCGGGCGCCCCGGTGCCCGCCGGCATATCGGGCCCGCCGCAGCAGCAGATGGGCGGCCCCATGGGCGGCCCGCCCCAGCTGCCGAGCGGTGCCCCGCAGTTGCCCGCCGGCCCCGGTGGCCAGGGCGGCCCGCAGGGCCAGGGTCCGATGGGCCAGGGCCCCATGGGTCAGGGTCCGATGGGCCAGGGCGGCCCGATGCAGGGCCAGATGCAGCAGATGGGCCAGGGCCCGATGCAGGGTCAGCCCCAGATGCAGCAGCAGATGGGCGGCCCCATGGGCGGTCCGATGGGCGGCATGCCGCAGCAGGGTCCCGGTGGCGACAGCGCCGCCCGTGTCCTCTCGCTGGCTCAGCAGACCGCCGACCAGGCGATCGCCGAGGCCCGTTCCGAGGCCAACAAGATCGTCGGCGAGGCCCGTTCGCGCGCCGAGGGTCTTGAGCGTGACGCCCGTGCCAAGGCCGACGCCCTGGAGCGGGACGCGCAGGAGAAGCACCGCGTCGCGATGGGCTCCCTGGAGTCCGCCCGCGCCACGCTGGAGCGCAAGGTCGAGGACCTGCGCGGCTTCGAGCGCGAGTACCGCACGCGTCTGAAGTCCTACCTCGAGTCCCAGCTGCGTCAGTTGGAGACCCAGGCCGACGACTCGCTGGCCCCGCCGCGCACTCCGGCGACCGCGTCGCTTCCGCCGTCCCCGGCGCCTTCCATGGCCCCGGCCGGCGCGAGCGCCCCGTCGTACGGCGGCAACCAGGGCATGGGCGGCCCGCCGCCCGCCGGTCCGTCCTACGGCGGCCAGCAGCAGATGTCCCCGGCCATGACCCAGCCGATGGCTCCGGTCCGGCCGCAGGGCCCGTCGCCGATGGGCCAGGCTCCCTCGCCGATGCGCGGGTTCCTGATCGACGAGGACGACAACTGACCGGCCTTTAGTACGCCTTGGGCGTCGGCAGCGTTCAAAAGGGCGGGGCCCCCGGATCATCCGGGGGCCCCGCCCTTTTGGTGTTCTGGTTCGCGCCCCGAGGGGCGCGGGGCTGTGACATGTCCGGCTCCGCCGCGCGGGCGCGACCGGCCACGGGCGGCCGGTCCTGAACGGACCGGCCGCACCCCGACGGCGCTCAACTGCTTGAGCGCGCCCAGCACTACGCCTTGTGCAGGCGGAACACCAGCGACAACCCCTCGTCCGTGAACGCCGGGCCGAAACTGTCGTCCGCCTCGCCCTGGGCGAAGTCCGTGGCGAGGACCTCGTCGGCGATCAGGGACGCGTGCTCGGACAGGGCCGCGATGACCGCCGGGTCGGTGGACGTCCAGCGCAGGGCGATCCGGTCGGCGACGTCCAGGCCGCTGTTCTTGCGGGACTCCTGGATCAGCCGGATCGCGTCACGGGCCAGGCCCGCCTGCCGCAGCTCCTCGGTGATCTCCAGGTCGAGGGCGACCGTCGCCCCCGAGTCGGAGGCCACGGACCAGCCCTCGCGCGGGGTCTCTGTGATGATCACCTCATCGGGAGCCAGCGTGATGGTCTCGCCGTCCACCTCGACGGTCGCCGTGCCCTCGCGCAGCGCCAGGGAGAGGGCAGCCGCGTCCGCGTTCGCCACCGCCTTGGCCACGTCCTGGACGCGCTTGCCGAACCGCTTGCCCAGGGCGCGGAAGTTGGCCTTCGCCGTGGTGTCGACCAGCGAGCCGCCGACCTCGCTCAGCGAGGCGAGCCCCTCGACGTTCAGCTCCTCCGTGATCTGCGCGTGCAGCTCCGGGTCCAGGGTGCCGAAGCCCGTGGCCGCGATCAGCGCGCGGGACAGCGGCTGACGCGTCTTGACGCCCGACTCCGCGCGCGTGGCCCGGCCCAGCTCCACCAGGCGCCGTACGAGGACCATCTGCTTCGACAGCTCGGGGTCGATGACGGAGAGGTCCGCCTCCGGCCACGAGGAGAGGTGGACGGACTCCGGGGCGTCCGGGGTCACCGGGACGATGAGGTCCTGCCAGACCCGCTCGGTGATGAACGGGGTCAGCGGGGCCATCAGCTGGGTGACCGTCTGGACGACCTCGTGCAGGGTGCGCAGCGCGGCCTTGTCGCCCTGCCAGAAGCGGCGGCGGGAGCGGCGGACGTACCAGTTCGACAGGTCGTCGACGAACGCCGAGAGGAGCTTGCCGGCGCGCTGGGTGTCGTAGGACTCCAGAGCCTGCGTCACCTGGTCGGTGAGGGCATGGAGTTCGGACAGCAGCCAGCGGTCCAGGACCGGGCGGTCGGCCGGGGCCGGGTCCGCCGCGCTGGGCGCCCAGTCGGACGTGCGGGCGTACAGGGCCTGGAAGGCGACCGTGTTCCAGTACGTCAGGAGGGTCTTGCGGACGACCTCCTGGATCGTGCCGTGACCCACGCGGCGGGCCGCCCAGGGGGAGCCGCCCGCGGCCATGAACCACCGCACCGCGTCCGCCCCGTGCTGGTCCATCAGCGGGATCGGCTGAAGGATGTTGCCCAGGTGCTTGGACATCTTGCGGCCGTCCTCGGCGAGGATGTGGCCGAGGCAGACGACGTTCTCGTACGACGACTTGTCGAAGACCAGGGTGCCGACCGCCATCAGCGTGTAGAACCAGCCGCGGGTCTGGTCGATCGCCTCGGAGATGAACTGCGCCGGGTAGCGGCTCTCGAACAACTCCTTGTTCTTGTACGGATATCCCCACTGCGCGAACGGCATCGAGCCCGAGTCGTACCAGGCGTCGATGACCTCGGGCACGCGCGTGGCCGTCTCGCCGCACTCGGGGCAGGCGAAGGTGACCGCGTCGATGAACGGGCGGTGCGGGTCGAGGGCCGACTGGTCGGTGCCCGTCAGCTCGGTCAGTTCCGCGCGGGAGCCCACCACGGTGAGGTGGTCGTCCTCGCAGCGCCAGATCGGGAGCGGGGTGCCCCAGTAGCGGCTGCGGGACAGCGCCCAGTCGATGTTGTTGTTCAGCCAGTCGCCGTACCGGCCGTGCTTGACGGTGTCCGGGAACCAGTTGGTGTTCTCGTTCTCCTCCAGAAGGCGGTCCTTGACGGCCGTGGTGCGGATGTACCAGGAGGGCTGCGCGTAGTACAGCAGCGCGGTGTGGCAGCGCCAGCAGTGCGGGTAACTGTGCTCGTACGGCACGTGCTTGAAGAGCAGGCCGCGGTCCCGGAGGTCCTCGGTGAGCTTTTCGTCGGCCTTCTTGAAGAAGACACCGCCCACGAGGGGGACGCTCTCCTCGAAGGTGCCGTTCGGGCGGACCGGGTTGACCACCGGGAGGCCGTACGCTCGGCAGACCTTGAGGTCGTCCTCGCCGAAGGCGGGGGACTGGTGGACCAGACCCGTGCCGTCCTCGGTCGTCACGTACTCCGCGTTCACCACGTAGTGGGCGGGCTCGGGGAACTCCACGAGCTCGAACGGACGTTGATACGTCCAGCGCTCCATCTCGGCGCCGGTGAAGGTCTCACCGGTGGTCTCCCAGCCCTCGCCGAGGGCCTTGGCGAGCAGCGGCTCGGCGACGACGAGCTGCTCCTCGCCGTTCGTCGCGACGACATAGGTGACCCCGGGGTGGGCGGCGACGGCCGTGTTGGACACCAGCGTCCAGGGGGTCGTCGTCCAGACCAGGAGTGCGGCACGGCCGGCCAGCGGACCGGAGGTGAGCGGGAAACGGACGTACACGGAGGGGTCGACGACCGTCTCGTAGCCCTGCGCCAGCTCGTGGTCCGAGAGGCCGGTCTGGTCGCGGGGGCACCAGGGGGCGACGCGGTAGTCCTGGACCAGCAGGCCCTTGTTGAAGATCTCCTTGAGCGACCACCAGACCGACTCGATGTACTCGGGGTCCATGGTGCGGTAGGCGTCGTCGAGGTCGACCCAGTAGCCCATGCGGGTCGTCAGCTCGGCGAAGGCGTCGGTGTGCCGGGTCACGGAGTCGCGGCACTTGGCGTTGAACTCGGCGATGCCGTACGCCTCGATGTCCTGCTTGTCGGTGAAGCCCAGCTCCTTCTCGACCGCCAGCTCCACCGGGAGGCCGTGGCAGTCCCAGCCGGCCTTGCGGCCCACGTGGTAGCCGCGCATGGTCCGGAAGCGGGGGAAGACGTCCTTGAAGACGCGCGCCTCGATGTGGTGGGCGCCCGGCATGCCGTTGGCCGTGGGCGGGCCCTCGTAGAACACCCACTCGGGGCGCCCCTCGGACTGGTCCAGGGTCTTGGCGAAGATCTTCTGCTCGCGCCAGAAGTCGAGCACGGCGTGCTCGAGCGCGGGCAGGTCGACCTGGGCGGGTACCTGGCGGTACGTCGGCGTTGTCATCAGCGAGCTTCCTCCGGCGGACTTTATGCCTTCCGTCCGGAGGGACGAGAGCTACGACTTTCCGTACGCCGTGTGCGGCGCGCTCCCGCGGTACCACCCTCCTTGGCTCCCCGGTGCGTCCCACGCACCAGTGAGCCCCCTCATTGGGGTCGCGATGCCGGGTCTACCGGCCGCTGCTGGGAGGCTGCGGCTTTCTTCCGGCGGCTCCGGGGTGATCTTCACGTCGCGCTCGCCCCCGGGCTTCCACCGTCCCCGGGTCGCTCTGGGCTGCGTACGCCGCTACTCGTCCCCATCCACGCTTCTCGCTCCGCCCAGTGTACGGGGCCGCACGGACAGCGGCCGACCGGATTTTCCGGGGCCCCGCCGGACGGCCTGCCGACCCTTCGTCCGACCCGAATGGCGGTGAACGCGCGTTCGGCGTTCGGGCTGTCTGACTCGGCGGATTACCCGGCGGGGAGCTGGGCACAACGCATGCAGGCTTGTCGCGCGAGGCCAGAAGGGTGGAGGAATCGGGCGGCGTGCCCCGTTGCCGCGGGACTCAAGTCGATTTATCGTCCCAGCACGATTCGCGTGCGTGATCACAAAATGTGAGAAGGGGCCGCGGCCATGGTGGCGAAGAAGACCGCAACGAAGAAGACCGCGGAGAAGAAGGCGGTCGCTACGAAGGCGGCTTCTTCGAAGAAGACGACCGGGGAAGGGGCCGGAAGACCGGGGGCCGCGAAGGCGGCGGCGATCAGGAAGAGCGCCGCGAAATCCACGGCCACGAAGAAGGCGGTCACGAAGGTGGCTGCCACTCCCAAGGCCACGGAGACGAAGAAGACGGCCGTGAAGAAGACCGTCCCTGAGAAGGCGGCCGCGAAGAAGACGGTCGCGAAGAAAGCGGCCGTGAAGAAAGCAGCTGTGAAGAAAACCGTCGCCCCGGAGAGTACGTCGGTGAAGAGCAGCCCTGCGAAGAGCATCACCGGCGCCAAGAGCGGTTCCACGAAGAGAGGGACGGGCACGAATAGCGCCACAGGCGCGACGAGCGCCGCCGCCACGAACAGCACCGCGGACACCAAACGCACCGCGGACATCAAAAGCACAACAGGCACCACACGCACGACAGGCACCAAAAGCACGACAGGCACCACACGCACCACGGCGACCAACAGCACGGCCGGCGGAAAGAAGAGCACGGCCGGCACGAAGAAGAGCGCGGCCAAGAAGGCGAAGGCAGGCGCGGCGCAGGCCGCGGAGCAGACGGGAGCCACGACGGTGGTTGCGAAGAAGACTCCTGGCACGGCCACGGCGGCGAAGCGGGCCGTTCCGAAGGCGCGGGTCGCGGCGGTGCCCGGTGACCTCGCGGTGCGCCCCGGAGAGGACCCCTGGACACCGGAGGAGGTCGAGGAGGCCCGTACGGAGCTTCAGTCCGAGGCCGCGCGGCTGAGCGAGGAGATCACGTCCACCGAGCGGGCCCTCGCCGGTCTGATGCGGGACTCCGGGGACGGCGCGGGCGACGACGACGCCGACACCGGCACCAAGAACATCACGCGCGAGAGCGAGATGGCGCTGGCCGCCAACGCGCGCGAGATGCTGATCCAGACCGAGCGCGCCCTGGGGAAGCTGGACGCCGGCACCTACGGCCTGTGCGAGAACTGCGGCAACCCGATCGGCAAGGCCCGCATGCAGGCCTTTCCCCGGGCCACCCTCTGCGTCGAGTGCAAGCAGAAGCAGGAACGCCGGTACTGAAGGCCCCGACAGGTGTGCCGTACCCTCATCCTGAGTTAGGTACCTAGGCTGAGGGACTCACGTGGCAGAGGCGGAGCGCATCATCGGTACGCCGGATACCCCAGAGGCGGCGGGGGCCGAGCCGGAGCAGGGTGGCGCCGCGTCGCCCCCCAGGGGCAGGCGCCGGATCGCCGTGCTGTTCGCGGTGGCCGCGTTCGCGTACACCCTCGACCTGGTCAGCAAGCTGCTCGTGGTCGCCAAGCTGGAGCACCACGCGCCGATCGAGGTCTTCGGGGACTGGCTGGAGTTCCACGCGATCCGCAACCCCGGCGCCGCCTTCGGGTTCGGCGCGGCCTTCACGGTCATCTTCACGATGATCGCGGCCGCCGTGATCGTGGTGATCGCCCGGCTGGCCCGCAAGCTCTACAGCCTGCCGTGGGCGATCGCGCTCGGCCTGCTGCTGGGCGGTGCGCTCGGCAACCTCACCGACCGGATCTTCCGCTCGCCCGGAATCTTCCAGGGCGAGGTCGTCGACTTCATCGCGCCCAAGGGCTTCGCCGTCTTCAACCTCGCCGACTCGGCGATCGTGTGCGGCGGCATCCTGATCGTGCTGCTCTCCTTCCGCGGCCTGGACCCGGACGGCACCGTCCACAAGGACTGACCGCACGGGCCGCTGTCCGGGCCGCCGT
Organism: Streptomyces sp. NPDC096013; assembly: GCF_044763565.1. Classification (NCBI taxonomy): domain Bacteria; kingdom Bacillati; phylum Actinomycetota; class Actinomycetes; order Kitasatosporales; family Streptomycetaceae; genus Streptomyces; species Streptomyces sp. NPDC096013. The sequence continues at coordinate 508,390 of NZ_JBIWGK010000002.1, forward strand.
ACGGGCTTCGGTAAGGCGGTGTCGGACCCGTCCGGCATACTCGACCGGGTGAGCACAGTTCCCGAGATCCGAAACCTGCCCGTGCCCGACGGCCTGGAGGGCGAGCGTGTCGACGCCGCCATCTCCCGCATGTTCGGCTTCTCCCGTACGAAGGCCGCCGAGCTGGCCGCGGCGGGGAAGGTCACGGTCGACGGCTCGGTGGTCGGGAAGTCCGAGCGTGTGCACGGCGGGGCGTGGCTCGAGGTCGAGATGCCGCAGGCGCCCGCGCCCGTGCAGATCGTCGCCGAGCCGGTCGAGGGCATGGAGATCGTCTACGACGACGACGACGTGATCGTGATCGTCAAGCCGGTCGGCGTCGCCGCTCACCCCAGCCCCGGCTGGACCGGGACCACGGTCATCGGCGGGCTGGCCGCCGCCGGGTACCGCATCTCGACGTCCGGTGCCGCCGAGCGCCAGGGCATCGTGCACCGCCTTGACGTCGGCACGTCCGGCCTGATGGTCGTGGCGAAGTCGGAGCGGGCGTACACCTCCTTGAAGCGCCAGTTCAAGGAGCGCACGGTGGACAAGCGCTACCACACGCTGGTCCAGGGCCACCCCGACCCGACCAGCGGCACCATCGACGCCCCCATCGGCCGCCACCCGAACCACGACTACAAGTGGGCGGTCACCGCCGAGGGCAAGCCGTCGGTCACGCACTACGACCTCATCGAGGCGTTCCGCGCGGCCTCCCTGCTCGATGTGAAGCTGGAGACCGGCCGCACCCACCAGATCCGCGTGCACATGGCGGCCCACCGCCACCCGTGCGTGGGCGACCTGACCTACGGCGCCGACCCGACGCTCGCCAAGCGGCTGCGCCTGACCCGCCAGTGGCTGCACGCGGTACGGCTCGGCTTCGAGCACCCGGCGGACGGCCAGTGGGTCGAGTTCGAGAGCGGCTACCCGGACGACCTCCAGCAGGCCCTGGACCTGGTGCGCGAGGAGACGTACGCATGAGTCCGACGCCCTACGTGGTGCGTGTCGCCGAGGACCCGGCCGACCGCGAGGCCTGCTTCGCGGTGCGCAAGGAGGTCTTCGTCGTCGAGCAGGGCGTGGCCCAGGAGATCGAGTACGACGCGTACGACGCCGTGGCGACGCATGTGCTGGCCGTGCGGGAGGACGGGATGCCGCTCGGGACCGGGCGGTTGCTGCACGGCGAGGCCGCCGCGGCGAAGACCGGCGGGGACCTGGGCGTGGGGTCCCTGGGGCGGTTGGCTGTGAGCAAGGAGGCGCGGGGGCTCGGGGTCGGGGTCGCGCTGGTGCGGGCCATCGAGGACGCGGCACGCGCGCGTGGGCTGGCCGCCGTGGACCTGCACGCGCAGACGCACGCCCTCGGGTTCTACGAGCGGCTCGGGTACGAGGCGTACGGGCCGGAGTTCCCGGACGCCGGTATTCCGCACCGGGCGATGCGGAAGACGCTGACACCGGCCGTGTGAGCAGGGCCGCATGCGCGGTCCGCGAGGGGCTCGGTATCCGACAGGCGTCGAAAGTGCTGGTCGGGCGGGCGGCGTGGCAGGCTTGAGCGTCCGCTAGTTGAACGTCGAGATCCCGCCGGAGCCCTGACCGTGGATCAATTGGCCCTCCTCTTCGTCCTGTTGCTCGGGGCCGTGGTGAGCGTCCCGCTGGGGGACCGGTTCGGTCTGCCGGCGCCGGTGCTCATGACGCTCCTCGGGATGGTCCTCGCGGTGGCCGACTTCGTGCCGAACGTGAACGTCCCGCCCGAGCTGATCCTGCCCCTGCTGCTGCCACCGCTGCTCTACGCGGCCGTCCGGCGCACCTCCTGGCGGCAGTTCACCGCGAACATCCGGCCCATCTTCCTGCTGGCCGTGGCCCTGGTGTTCGTCACCACCCTCGCCGTGGCCGCCGTCGCGAGCGCGATCGTGCCCGGGCTGCCGATAGCGGCCGCCGTGGCGCTCGGCGCGCTGGTGGCGCCGCCCGACCCGGTCGCCGCGACCGCCGTCGCCGGGCAGCTCGGGCTGCCGCGCCGGCTGGTGTCGATCCTGGAGGGCGAGGGCCTGTTCAACGACGTCACGGCCATCGTGCTCTACCACGTCGCGATCGCCGCCGCCGTCAGTGGGAGCTTCGATTTCTGGCGTGCCGGGCTCGACTTCGTGCTGTCCGCCGTCGTCGCCGTGGTGGTCGGCGTGGCCCTGGGCTGGGCCACGAACAAGCTGATGTCGGCCCTCGACGACGCGACCCTTCAGATCGGTCTGACGCTGCTGGTGCCGTACGCCTCGTACGTCCTGGCCGACGAACTGCACGGCTCCGGGGTGCTCGCCGTGCTCACCACCGCGCTGTTCCTCGCCGAGTACTCCCTGGGCGCCGACGACGTGCTGACCCGGCTCGCCGGGGCGACCGTGTGGGACGTCGTGGACACGCTGGTCACCGGGGTCGCGTTCGGGCTGATCGGGCTCGAACTGCACAACGCGATCCGTACGGCGTCCGGGCGGTGGGGCGAGATGCTCGGCTGGGCCGCCGCGATCGTCGGGGTCGTGGTCGTCGTACGGCTGGCGTGGTTGCTGCCGGCGACCTGGCTGACGAAACGGCTGCACGCCAAACGGGACTACGACGAGGAGATCCCGACGTCCTGGCGGGAGACCGTGATCATGTGGTGGGCCGGGATGCGCGGGGTGGCGTCCGTGGCCCTGGCGCTGGCGATTCCGCTGACCATGGACGACGGGTCGCCGTTCCCGGACCGGGACGAGATCGTGTTCATCGCGTTCGGGGTGATCATGGCGACGCTGGTGTTGCAGGGGCTCACCTTGCCGTGGCTGGTGAAGCGGCTGGGGGTGCGGGCCGACACCGACAGCGAGAAGGCGTTCGAGAAGGAGCTGGCGGTGCGGGCGGCGAAGGCCGCGAAGCGGCGGCTGCGGGAGATCGAGGACGTCGAGGAACTGCCGGAGGAGGTGTCCGAGCAGTTGTTGCGGCGGGCGTTCGACATCGGGGTGCGGATCTCTCCCGAGGTGGGGGACGGGGAGCGGCGGGAGGCGTACGAGAAGCGGGTGAAGCGGGTGAAGCGGATGCGGCGCATCCAGGGGGAGATGCTGAGTGCGGCCCGCCATGAGGTGCTGGCGGCGCGGAGTGAGCCGGGGGCCGATCCGGAGATCGTGGACCGGGTGCTGCGGCACCTCGACGTCCGCAGTCTGAGGTGAGTCACCCGCCCGTGCACCGCCTGTTCACGGGCGGTGGAGAGGTGCTCCGCTCCCGTGGGGGCCGGGGCGCCGTCGGCGGCCATCGGTCGAATGGCTCGTCGTCGCCCGCACCCTCTTTGTAGGCTCGCGCCATGGTTCGCAACGTGGTGATCAGTGGTGGCGGTACGGGAATCGGGCTCGCCGCGGCGCATGCCTTCGCGGCAGACGGAGATCGGGTGCTGCTGCTCGGGCGGCGGCGCGAGGTGCTGGAGAAGGCCGCGGTGCCGGGGGCGCTGACCTACGCCGGGGATCTGAGTGATCCCGAAGCCGTGCGCGGGGTAGCGCGGTTCGTCGCCGAGGAGTTCGGGACCGTGGACGTGCTGGTGCACGGCGCGGGCGGCACGGGGGCGCTGGAGCCGGGGAGCGCGAGCAGCGATCCGCTGGACCGGGTCGCGCACGACTGGACGGTCAACTTCCGGATCAACACCCTGAGCGCCGCGCTGCTCACCGAGGCGCTGCGGACGCGGCTCGCGGAACCGGGCGGGCGGGTGCTGTTCGTGAGCTCCATCGCCGCGTACCGGGGGTCGGGAAGCGGGGCGTACGGCGGGGCCAAGGCCGCCCTGCATCCGTACGCCCATGATCTGGCCCGGGATCTCGGGCCGCGCGGCATCACCGTGAACGTGGTCGCGCCCGGGTACATCGAGGACACGGAGTTCTTCGGCCCGCGGATCGACCCGGCCCGGCGCGAACGGCTCATCAACGACACGTCCACCGGGCGGGCCGGTACGCCCGGGGACGTCGCCGCGACCCTGCACTGGCTGGCCTCACCGGCTGCCGGGCATGTGACGTCGCAGGTGATCCAGGTCAACGGCGGGGCCGAGCGGGGGCGTTGACGCCCCTCACCAGCGCCCCCTTCACCCCCGGTCACGCCCCGGAGGCTCATGCGCCGTCCGGCCCCTGCCCGCACCGTTGGGTGACGGACCGTCCGCGGGGACCGGGGCCGCGTCCGCCGTGTTCACGCGGGGCAGGGCGTAGGGGTGTTCCACGTACAGCCAGCGGATCATCTGTTCGCGGACGGTGACGCGGACCGTCCAGATGTCGTCCGCGTCCTTCGCCGTGACCAGGGCCCGGACCTCCATGGTGTTGGGGGTCGTGTCGGTGACGACGAGGCCGTAGCTGCGGCCGTCCCAGGCGGGGCAGGCGCGGAGGATCTCGCGGAGCTGTTCGCGCATCGCGTCGACCGGGGCCGAGTGGTCGACCTGGAAGTAGACGATGCCGGTCATCTGCGGGGTGCCGCGGGACCAGTTCTCGAACGGCTTGGACGTGAAGTACGACACCGGCATGGTGATCCGGCGCTCGTCCCAGGTCCGTACCGTGAGGAAGGTGAGGGTGATCTCCTCGATCGTGCCCCACTCGCCGTCCACCACCACCGTGTCGCCGATGCGCACCATGTCACCGAAGGCGATCTGGAGCCCCGCGAAGAGGTTGGCGAGAGTGGACTGCGCGGCCACACCGGCGACGATGCCGAGGACACCCGCCGAGGCCAGCAGTGAGGCGCCGGCCGCGCGCATCGCCGGGAACGTCAGCAGCATCGCGGCGATCGCCACCACACCGACGATCGCGGCGACCACCCGCGTGATGAGTGTCACCTGGGTTCTGACCCGGCGGACCCGGGCCGCGTCGCGGGAGGCGCGGGCGTAGCGGGTGTACGACGACTCCACGATCGCCGCCGCGACCCGGATCATCAGCCACGCGGTGGCGCCGATCAGCACCAGGGTGAGGGTCTGGCCGATGCCGACCCGGTGTTCCTTCAGCAGTTGTGCCTGGTCGTAGGAGGCTCTGAGGAAGGCCGCGCAGAGCACCAGGTGGTAGGGCACGCGGCCCCGGCGCAGCAGGCCCCACAGCGTGGTGTCGTCGTGCCGGGCGTCCGCCTTGCGCAGCAGTAGGTCGGTGACCCAGCCGATGAGCAGCGTGAGGACGACGGAGCCGCCTATGACGATCAGCGGGCGCAGTACGTTCTCCATGTGTCCGACCGTACTGGCACGATGGCTTCATGAACATCATGGTCTTCCACTCGACGTACGGTCTGCGGCCGGCCGTGCGCGAGGCCGCCGAGCGGCTGCGCGCGGCGGGCCACGAGGTGTGGACGCCGGACCTCTTCGAGGGGCGTACGTTCGAGACGGTCGAGGAGGGCATGGCCTTCAACGACGGGATCGGCAAGGACGAGCTGCTGAAGCGGGCCGTGCTGGCCGCCGCCCCCTATTCGGAGCGCGGGCTCGTCTACGCCGGGTTCTCGCTCGGCGCGTCCGTCGCGCAGACCCTCGCCCTCGGCGACGAGAAGGCCCGCGGGCTGCTGCTCCTGCACGGCACGTCGGACATCGCGGCCAACGCCTCCGTCGACGATCTGCCGGTCCAGCTGCACGTCGCCGAGCCGGACCAGTTCGAGACCGACGACTGGCTCAGCTCCTGGTACCTCCAGATGGGCAGGGCGGGCGCCGACGTCGAGATCTACCGGTACGCCGGAGCCGGTCACCTGTACACCGACCCCGGCCTCCCGGACTACGACGAGGAGGCCGCCGAGGCCACCTGGCGGGTGGCGCTCGGCTTCCTCGACACGCTGTGACCTAGACCGGGTCGTAGGTCCGTTCCACCTTCTGCGTGCCGCTGCGGGTGCGGTACGACCGCTCCCAGGACGAGGTCGCGGTCGGCGAGGTGCGGTCGGACAGGACGTAGTAGTCCATCTGCGCGCGGTCGGCGGTGATGTCGAGGACGCCGTAGCCGTGGCGGTCCGTGTCGACCCAGTGGACGTGCCGGTTGGCGGCCTGGATGAGGGGCGCGGCGAGCGCGGAGACCGTGCCCTCGGGGACCTTCACCAGGTCGTCGAGGTTGTCGGAGGTGACCGAGGTGATCACGAACTCCGTTGCCGCGGACGGCGACAGCGGGTAGGTGCCAGCGTCCACCGGTACGTCGTTGGCCCAGGACATGTGGATGTCGCCGGTGAGGAACACCGTGTTGCCGATCGCGTTCGAGCGCAGATGGGCGAGGAGTTCACGGCGGTCGTCGGTGTAGCCGTCCCACTGGTCGGTGTTGACGCCTATGCCGTCCTGCGGCAGGTCCAGCAGCTTGGCGAGCGGTTTGAGCAGGTCGGCGGTGAGCGAGCCGATGACGAACGGCGCGATCATCACCGAGTTGCCGACCAGCCGCCACTTGGTGTCTGACGCCTTCAACCCGGCCTTCAGCCAGTCGAGTTGGGCCCGGCCCGTGATCGTACGGTCCGGGTCGTCGACCGCACCGCTGCCCGAACTCGCCTGCTGCGAACGGAAGGAGCGCAGGTCGAGCAGCGAGAGGTCGGCCAGCCTGCCGAAGCGGAGGCGGCGGTAGGTGGTGCCCGCGATCGCGGGGCGGACCGGCATCCACTCGAAGTACGCCTGTTTCGCGGCCGCCTGACGGGCCGTCCAGGTGCCCTCGGCGCCCTCGGTGTGGTTGACCGCGCCGCCCGACCAGGCGTTGTCCGCGAACTCGTGGTCGTCCCAGATCGCGATGACGGGCGCCCTCAGATGCAGCGCCTGGAGGTCGGGGTCGGTCTTGTATCTGCCGTGCCGGGTGCGGTAGTCGGCGAGCGTGATGATCTCGTTCAGGGGCGCGTGCGGCCGTACGACCGTGCCGCGCGTCCCGTACTCGCCGGACTTGTACTCGTAGATGTAGTCCCCGAGATGCAGCCACGCGTCCAGGTCGCCGCGGGCGGCGAGATGGCGGTACGACGAGAAGTAGCCGGCCTCCCAGTTGGCGCAGGTGACGACGCCGAAGCGCAGGCCCGTGACGTTCGCGTCCGCCGCCGGCGCGGTGCGGGTGCGCGCCGTGGGGGAGTCGGTGCCGCCCGCCGAGAAGCGGAAGTAGTAGTCGGTGGCCGGTTCCAGGCCGCGGATGTCGGCCTTGACGGTGTGGTCGGAGGCGGCGCTCGCCGTGAGGGAGCCCCGGGAGACGACGTTCGTGAACGCCTTGTCCCTGGCGACGGTCCAGCTCACCTCGGTGTCCGGGCCGAGCCCCGAACCCGGGACCGCCTCGGCGGTGGGCGTCACCCGGGTCCACAGCAGGATGCCGTCCGGGAGCGGGTCCCCGGAGGCGACGCCGTGCAGGAAGGCGGGCGTCTGGGTGGCGGCTCCCGCGGGCAGCGCGGCGACGAGCGGGCCGGCCAGGACGGCGGTGGCGGCCGCCGCCTTGACGACCGTACGGCGGCGCGGGGAGGGCGGGTTGACACCCTCGGTTGCTCTGTATCGACTGGTCACGAGCGATCAGGTTACTGATCAGTATTGACGAGAGCGGGCGAACTCGTAAAGTTCGCCCGCTCTTCCACCGCTCGTTGGCTCAGCCCTTGAGCGCCGCGTCCACGACCCGGGTGAAGTCGGCCACCGTCATGGGCGGGTTGCCCGAGGAGTCGGCGGTGAGCATCTTGCCGTTCATGACGAAGCTCGGGGTGCCCGTCACGCCGTCCTTGTTTTTGTCGAAGGTCTTCGACATGGCCATCGCCCAGGCGTCGTAGGTGCCCTTCTTGACGGCGGTCTGGAACGCCGTGTTGCCCTTCAGCGCGGAGACCGTGTTCGCGACCTTGATCAGGTAGCTGTCGTCCTTGAACTTGTCGGTCGTCTCCTCCGGGTGGTACTTCGTCGAGTACAGCGCGGACTTGTACTCCAGGAACGCGGTGGGGCTGACGTTCAGCGCGGCGCCCAGGGCGCTCAGCGCGTTCTTCGAGCCCACGCCGTTGTCGTGGTTGTCGATGAACGTGCCGCCGATGTACTGGATCTTGTACTTGCCGTCGTCGACGTCCTTCACGAGGGTCGAGCCCACGGTCTGCTCGAACTGGGCGCAGACCGGGCAGCGCGGGTCCTCGTACTCCTTGAGCGTCTTCTTCGCGCTCGCCTTGCCGATGATCACCGTCGTGCCCTTGGTGCCCGAGGTGTTCGCCGGAGCGGTGACCTTGGCGTCCTTCAGGCCCTCCCAGTAACTGGGCTTGTTGTTCTGGACGACGGCGTAGCCTATGCCGCCGGCTATCGCGAGGACACCGACGACCGAGCCGGCGACGACGAGTTGCCGCTTGACCTTGGCGCGCTTGGCCTGGCGCTCGCGCTCGGCGCGCAGCCGCTCACGGGCCGCCGACTTCGCCGCTGCGCTGTTCCGCTTGCTCATGTTGGTGATCTCCATAGGGGACGCGTACGTCGTACGCGGAATACGTGTGGGGGACTTATGGGTGCTCAGGTACCTGTGGGGTGTTTCAGACCGCGAGGAGGACCGAGCACGGCGGTCCACGCCGTCCCAGGGAGTGCACCAGCAGCCGCTCACGGGCGGTGGCCGTGCGGTGCGCGGCGCGCGGCAGCCGGCGGACCGGCGCGGTGCGGCGGCCCGTCACCGCGCTGACGGCCAGCAGCAGCGGGCGGAAGCCCACCGCGGTGGCCGCGCGCAGCAGTTCGGAGAGCGCGCGCTCGCCGCGGCGCAGATAGCCGGCGGCCAGCAGCCCGACGCAGAGGTGCGCGCCGAGCAGCAGCCAGGCGGCGGTGGCGTCGGTGTGCGCGAGCAGCGCCGCCGCCGGAGGGGGATCGCCCGTCACCCGCGCCAGCGAGGTGCCCACGCCGCCACCGCTGCACAGCACGTCCAGGCCGACCGCGCGCAGCGGTCCGGCGACCGGGCCGCCCGCCCTGCCGTAGCAGGCGTGCTGGCCGGTGGTGAAGACCGTGTCGGCGGCCAGCTCCAGCGGGATCAGCAGGGCGGCGATCCGGCCGAAGCCGCGCTCGCGGCCCGCCAGCGCGTACGCGATGACGAACACGGCGGCGGCGATCGCCGCCACCGTGCCGAGCGGCAGGGGGACCCGGGACAGCAGCACGTGCGACGCGGTGCTGAGCGTCACGACCAGTGCCGTGAACAGCGCCGCGCGCACGGCCCTGAGCTGGATCCCGGATATGTCCATAGCGGAGGAAGTCTGTCACGTGCTCCGGTAAGGCACCGCTAAAGGGTTCCTGTGAGCGTACGGATGGTTACAGACCCGGAATCCGGCCGTTGCGGAACAGATCGACGAAGGTCTGGTGGTCGGCACGCGCGCGTGCGCCGTAGCTGTGCGCGAAGTCGACGAGCACGCCCGCGAAGCCGTCCTCGTCGGCCGCGATCGCCGCGTCGATGGCCCGCTCCGTGGAGAACGGCACCAGGGACTCGCCGGACTGGTCGTCGGCCGCCGCGTGCATCGTCGCCGTGGCCCGCCCGAGGTCGGCGACGACGGCGGCGATCTCCTCCGGGTCGTCGATGTCGCTCCAGTCCAGGTCCACCGCGTACGGCGACACCTCGGCGACCAGCTGCCCGGTCCCGCCCAGCTCGGTCCAGCCCAGCCACGGGTCAGCGTGCGCCTGGAGGGCGCGCTGCGAGATCACCGTGCGGTGGCCCTCGTGCTGGAAGTAGTCCCGGATCGCCGGGTCCGTGATGTGCCGGGAGACGGCCGGCGTCTGGGCCTGCTTGATGTAGATCACCACATCGTTCTCCAGGGCGTCGCTGTTGCCCTCCAGGAGGATGTTGTACGACGGCAGACCGGCCGAGCCGATGCCGATGCCCCGGCGGCCGACGACGTCCTTCACGCGGTACGAGTCCGGGCGGTCCAGGGAGGACTCGGGGAGCGTCTCCAGGTAGCCGTCGAAGGCCGCGAGGACCTTGTACCGGGTGGCCGCGTCCAGCTCGATGGACCCGCCGCCCGGCGCGAACCGGCGCTCGAAGTCACGGATCTCCGTCATCGAGTCCAGCAGCTCGAAGCGGGTCAGCGAGCGGGCCGTGCGCAGCGCGCCCAGGAGCGGGCCGTCGGCCGTGTCCAGCGTGAACGGCGGCACCTCGTCGCTCTTCGCGCCGGTCGCCAGCGCGTGGATCCGCTCGCGGTACGCGCCCGCGTACACCTGCACCAGCTCGGTGATCTGGTCGTCACCGAGCGCCTTGGCGTACCCGATGAGCGCCACGGAGGCGGCGAAGCGCTTGAGGTCCCAGGTGAAGGGGCCGACGTAGGCCTCGTCGAAGTCGTTCACGTTGAAGACCAGGCGGCCGTTCGAGTCCATGTACGTGCCGAAGTTCTCGGCGTGCAGGTCGCCGTGGATCCACACGCGCGAGGTGCGGTCGTCCAGGTACGGGCCGCCTCGCTTCTCCGCGTCGAGGTCGTGGTAGAAAAGCGCCGCCGTGCCCCGGTAGAACGCGAAGGCCGAGGCCGCCATCTTCCGGAACTTGACACGGAACGCGGCCGGGTCGGCGGCCAGGAGCTCGCCGAAGGCGGTGTCGAAGACGGCAAGGATCTCCTCGCCGCGGTGCTCGTCGTTGAGCTGCGGAACCGACATCGCTCTGTGCCTCCTGGTACGGGTGGGGCGTGACATGTGACGGGTCTGTCGTCACCTTCCAACGCTCGAAGGGACGTGGGAGTGCCCGCCCGCCCGGCACCCGGCCACCGCCCCCCGTCGAGACGCCTCGCGTCACAGTACTCACCTCCGATGTCAGTCCCGAGGCATAGGATTCGGTCTCGTCCCCCCAGACCGTCCGCCGCACTTCGTCGATCGCCCACCCGTCACCCGACCACCACCCCTCAACGAGGCGCTGCGCGCCACAGCACCTATCACCTGGAGGCCAAGCCGTGTCAAAGCCGCCGTTCACGCACCTGCATGTCCACACCCAGTACTCGCTCCTGGACGGTGCCGCGCGGCTCAAGGACATGTTCAACGCGTGCAACGAGATGGGCATGACCCATATCGCGATGTCCGACCACGGCAACCTGCACGGGGCCTACGACTTCTTCCACACGGCCAAGAAGGCGGGCGTCACCCCGATCATCGGCATCGAGGCGTACGTCGCCCCCGAGTCGCGGCGCAACAAACGCAAGATCCAGTGGGGCCAGCCGCACCAGAAGCGAGACGACGTCTCCGGTTCCGGTGGTTACACCCACAAGACGATCTGGGCGGCCAACAAGACGGGCCTGCACAACCTCTTCAAGCTGTCCTCGGACGCGTACGCCGAGGGCTGGCTCCAGAAGTGGCCGCGCATGGACAAGGAGACCATCTCCCAGTGGTCCGAGGGGCTCATCGCCTCCACCGGCTGCCCCTCGGGCGAGCTCCAGACCCGGCTGCGCCTCGGCCAGTACGACGAGGCCCTGAAGGCGGCGGCCGAGTACCAGGACATCTTCGGCAAGGACCGCTACTTCCTGGAGCTGATGGACCACGGCATCGAGATCGAACACCGGGTCCGTGACGGCCTGCTGGACATCGGCAAGAAGCTCGGCATCCCGCCCCTGGTGACGAACGACTCGCACTACACGTACGCCCACGAGTCGGTCGCGCACGACGCCCTGCTCTGCATCCAGACCGGCAAGAACCTCTCCGACCCGGACCGCTTCCGCTTCGACGGCACCGGCTACTACCTGAAGTCCACCGACGAGATGTACGCCGTGGATTCCTCGGACGCCTGGCAGGAGGGCTGCCGCAACACCCTCCTGGTCGCCGAACAGATCGACACCTCCGGCATGTTCGAGGCGAAGAACCTCATGCCGAAGTTCGACATCCCGGACGGGTTCACCGAGGTCACCTGGTTCAAGGAGGAGGTCCGCCGGGGGATGGAGCGGCGCTTCCCGGGCGGCATCCCGGACGACCGCCAGAAGCAGGCGGACTACGAGATGGACGTCATCATCCAGATGGGGTTCCCGGGCTACTTCCTCGTCGTGGCCGACTTCATCATGTGGGCCAAGAACAACGGCATCGCGGTGGGCCCCGGCCGTGGTTCCGCGGCCGGTTCGATCGTCGCGTACGCCATGGGCATCACCGACCTCGACCCCATCCCGCACGGCCTGATCTTCGAGCGGTTCCTCAACCCCGAGCGCGTCTCCATGCCCGATGTCGACATCGACTTCGACGAGCGCCGGCGCGTCGAGGTGATCCGGTACGTGACGGAGAAGTACGGCGCCGACAAGGTCGCCATGATCGGCACCTACGGCAAGATCAAGGCCAAGAACGCCATCAAGGACTCCGCGCGCGTGCTGGGCTACCCGTACGCGATGGGCGACCGGCTCACCAAGGCGATGCCCGCCGACGTCCTCGGCAAGGGCATCGACCTCTCCGGCATCACCGACCCCAAGCACCCCCGCTACGGCGAGGCGGGCGAGATCCGCGGGATGTACGAGAACGAACCGGACGTCAAGAAGGTCATCGACACCGCCAAGGGCGTCGAGGGCCTGGTCCGGCAGATGGGCGTGCACGCGGCCGGCGTCATCATGTCCAGCGAGCCCATTGTCGACCACGCCCCGGTGTGGGTCCGCCACACGGACGGCGTGACCATCACGCAGTGGGACTACCCGCAGTGCGAGTCGCTCGGCCTGCTGAAGATGGACTTCCTGGGCCTGCGCAACCTCACGATCATGGACGACGCCATCAAGATGGTGAAGTCCAACAAGGGCATCGACCTGGAGATGCTCGCCCTCCCGCTGGACGACCCCAAGACCTTCGAACTGCTCTGCCGCGGCGACACGTTGGGTGTCTTCCAGTTCGACGGCGGCCCGATGCGCTCGCTGCTGCGCCAGATGCAGCCCGACAACTTCGAGGACATCTCCGCCGTCTCGGCCCTGTACCGCCCGGGCCCGATGGGCATGAACTCGCACATCAACTACGCCGAGCGCAAGAACGGCCGCCAGGAGATCACGCCGATCCACAAGGAGCTGGAGGAGCCCCTCGAGGAGGTCCTCGCGGTGACCTACGGCCTGATCGTGTACCAGGAGCAGGTGCAGAAGGCCGCCCAGATCGTCGCCGGGTACTCGCTCGGCGAGGCCGACATCCTGCGCCGCGTGATGGGCAAGAAGAAGCCCGACGAGCTGGCGAAGAACTTCACCATCTTCCAGGCCGGCGCCCAGAAGAACGGCTACAGCGACGAGGCGATCCAGGCCCTGTGGGACGTCCTGGTCCCGTTCGCCGGCTACGCCTTCAACAAGGCGCACTCCGCCGCGTACGGCCTGGTCTCGTACTGGACCGCCTACCTGAAGGCCAACTACCCGGCCGAATACATGGCGGCGCTGCTCACCTCGGTCAAGGACGACAAGGACAAGTCCGCGATCTACCTCAACGAGTGCCGCCGCATGAAGATCAAGGTGCTCCCGCCGAACGTCAACGAATCGGTGCACAACTTCGCCGCCCAGGGCGACGACGTGATCCTCTTCGGCCTGGAGGCCGTGCGCAACGTCGGCACGAACGTGGTCGACTCGATCATCAGGTCCCGCAAGGCGAAGGGGAAGTACGCCTCGTTCCCCGACTACCTGGACAAGGTCGAGGCCGCCGCCTGCAACAAGCGGACCACCGAATCCCTCATCAAGGCCGGGGCGTTCGACACCCTGGGCCACACCCGCAAGGGCCTCACCGCGCACTTCGAGCCGATGATCGACAACGTGGTGGCGGTCAAGCGCAAGGAGGCCGAGGGACAGTTCGACCTCTTCGGCGGGATGGGCGAGGAGGACACCAGCGAGCCGGGCTTCGGACTCGACGTGGAGTTCACCACCGACGAGTGGGAGAAGACGTATCTCCTCGCGCAGGAGCGGGAGATGCTCGGTCTCTACGTCTCCGACCACCCGTTGTTCGGCCTGGAGCACGTGCTGTCCGACAAGGCCGACGCGGGCATCGCCCAGCTCACCGGAGGTGAGCACTCGGACGGCGCGGTCGTCACCATCGGCGGCATCATCTCGGGCCTCCAGCGCAAGATGACCAAGCAGGGCAACGCGTGGGCGATCGCCACCGTCGAGGACCTCGCGGGCTCCATCGAGTGCATGTTCTTCCCGGCGACCTACCAGCTGGTGTCGACCCAACTCGTCGAGGACGCCATCGTGTTCGTCAAGGGCCGTCTCGACAAGCGCGAGGACGTGCCGCGGCTGGTCGCGATGGAGCTGATGGTCCCGGACCTGTCGAACGCGGGCACCAACGCGCCCGTGATCCTCACGATCCCGGCGACCAGGGTCACCCCGCCCATGGTCAGCAGGCTCGGTGAGATCCTCAGCCACCACCGGGGCGACAGCGAGGTCCGCATCAAGCTCCAGGGTCCGACCAAGACGACCGTCCTGCGCCTGGACCGGCACCGCGTGAAGCCGGACCCGGCCCTGTTCGGCGACCTGAAGGTGCTGCTCGGCCCGGCCTGCCTGGCCGGCTGAGCGACCGACATGACCGAGGGGCGCATCCGTCGACGGATGCGCCCCTCCGTGCATGCCTGGATCTCAACAAGCGTCAATACAGAGATCAGTTGTGGCCGAAGCGCTTCTCGCGGCTCTTGCGGGCCATGTCGCCCGGAGTCGCCTGGGCTATGCGCTGCTCGGCCTGGTCCTGTGCCGACGACCCGGAATGCTCCGAAGCGCGGTCGGGGGCCGAGGACTTCTGCTGATCGCGGTTGTTCTTCTTGTTCTTGGCCATGGTGATCTACCTCCTGAAGGGATCTCGGGGCCAGGATCGGGATCAGATTCACATAGGCTGATAGAGATCGCATTTCGGATAATTACGGTCTGTGACAGGGTTGGTAGAGGAGTCGAGTCCGCAAACGCCACGCCGAAGATCGAGTTCGGGCCGTTAACCCCTGTGCGGTCGGGCAGACTCGAAGGAAGCCCGAAGCAAACCGACCGGGAAGAGGGTGAGTCGCGTGGACCGCTGCATCGTCCTGGTGGACGCCGGGTATCTGCTGGGGGCGGCGGCCAGTCTCCTCGCCGGGGAGCCCTCGCGTTCCAGGATCACCGTCGATCACGCCGCCCTCATCCAGGGCCTGCGCGAGCGTGCCGAGTCCGACACCGAACGCCCCCTGCTGCGCATCTACTGGTTCGACGGCGCCCCCGACCGCGTCCCCCAGCCCGAGCACCGCAGGCTGCGCGTGATGCCCCGCGTCACCGTCCGCCTCGGCGCCCTGACCCGCAGCGACGGCCGCTGGGCGCAGAAGGGCGTCGACGCCGCCATGCACGCCGAGCTGACCGAGCTGGCCCGCAACCGCGCCTGCTCCGACGTCGTGCTCGTCACCGGCGACGGCGATCTGCTGCCGGGCATGATGGCCGCCAAGGAGCACGGCGTCGCCGTACACCTGTGGGCCGTGCAGGCCGCCGACGGGGACTACAACCAGTCCGAGGACCTGGTCGCCGAGGCCGACGAGCGGCGGGTGCTGGACCGGACCTGGATCACCAAGGCCGTACGGGCGAAGGACCTCGGCGGGGTGTGCGCGCCGCCGCCCGTGCCGCGGCCGGAGATCGCCGCGATCCTGTCCGCGCCGCTGCCCGAGTCCGCGCCGGCCGGGCGCGAGCGGCCGGCCGAGGAGAGCGAGCACGCGACCGCGGACGCCGGCTCGGAGAACGGCACGCAGGAGCGGGTGCCCGCGCCCAAGGGCGTGCCCACCCCCAAGGACCTGGCCTCCCTGAAGGCCCCCGGCGCGGCTGCGCCCGCGCACCAGCCCACCAGCGCCACCCTGCGCTGGTCCTCCGACAAAGGGTGGGTCGACCGGCCGGGCGGCGCCGCCGAGCCGCCCGAGGTCGCCTCCATGCCGACGCTGGCGCAGCTGACCACCGCCGAGCAGCGCTGGGCCGACCGCGAGGAGGACATCACCACGGTCGGCGGCGACCCCTACGAGGTGGGCCAGGTCTTCGCCCGCCGCTGGATGGGCCGCCTCGGCGACCACGGCAGCCACCTGCAGAAACTGTCCGGGATGTATCCCCGCGTCCCGCACCGCATCGACGGCGAACTGCTGCGCTACGCCGCCCGGTTCGGCCTCCTCGCGCACAAGGACGACCAGATCGACGAGCACGACCGGTACGCGATCCGGGCCGGGTTCTGGCGCGAGATCGACGTACGGACGGCGGCCGAGCACGCCCCCGCGGGGGATTGACGCTCTTTACCGGGGTATTTGCTGTTCTCGACCGACCCGCGAGCGGGCAGGGGCTCCGGACCCCGTAGTCTCGTCCCTTGTGAGTACGCGCGCGGGACAGGCATGTCGACACGATGACGATGTCGTGTGCGCGGTGCGCGGGCTCAGCAAGACCTATCCGCCGGTGCGCGGCCGGCGCGGTGCGCCCGGCACCCCCGAGGTGCGGGCCACCGACGACGTCACCCTCGACATCCGCCGCGGCGAGATCTTCGGACTGCTCGGGCCGAACGGCGCCGGCAAGTCCACCCTCGTACGCCAGCTGACCGGGCTCATGCGGCCCGACGCGGGCAGCGTCGAGATCCTCGGCCACGACATCGTCCGCCACCCGGAGCGGGCCGCGCGGATCCTCGCCTACCTCGGCCAGGAGTCCTCCGCCCTCGACGAACTCACCGTGTCGCTCGCCGCCGAGACCACCGCCCGGCTGCGCGGCCTGGACCTGCGCGAGGCCCGCGCCGAGCGGGACGCCGTACTCGACGAACTGGGACTCACGGCCATCGCCGGGCGGCCGTTGAAGAAGCTGTCCGGCGGACAGCGGCGGCTGGCGTGTGTGGCCGCCGCGCTGGTCGGGGAGCGGCCGCTGCTGGTGCTGGACGAGCCGACCACGGGGATGGACCCGGTGGCGCGCAGGGCCGTGTGGTCCGCCGTCGACCGGCGCCGGGCCGAGCGCGGGTCCACCGTGCTGCTCGTCACCCACAACGTCATCGAGGCCGAGACCGTCCTCGACCGGGTCGCCGTCCTCGACCAGGGCAAGGTCATCGCCTGCGACACCCCCGCCGGGCTGAAGGAACAGGTCGCGGGCGAGGTGCGGGTCGAGCTGGTGTGGCGGGAGAAGCCGCCGCTGGACGTCCCGGAGGTCGCCGCGCTGCGGGACCGCGCCGTCGAGTCGGGCCGCCGCTGGACGCTCCGGCTGGCCCCCGAGGAGGCCCGGGTCGCGGTCGCCACGGTGACCGGCGGCGCTGCGTTCGCCGCCCTGGACGACTTCACCCTGGCCACGCCCAGCCTGGAGGACGTGTATCTGACACTGGGCGGCAACGCGCAGGGGCTGGTGAAGGCATGAGTGCACGAGCCGTCGTATCCGTATGGGACAGGGCGACTGCCGGCGTCGAGAGGAGCACCGCGACGTGAGTGTCGTATCCGCCGATGTTCTGCCGAGCGGTCCCCTGGCCGTGCCGGAGGCCACCGCCTCGGGCGCGGCCGAGCTGGGGCCGAAGGCCAGGCTGTGGCCGTCCATGGCCGCCGTGTACCGGGCACAGCTGTCGCGGGCGCGGGTCGCGCGGATTCCGCTGCTGTTCGTGGCGACCTTCCAGTCGGTCGGCATCCTGATCATGATGCGCGGGGTCGTCGACGGCGGCAGCAGCGACGCCCGGTTCGTGGTCGCGGGCTCGGCCGTGCTCGTCGTCGCCTACGTCGGGCTCAACCTCCTCGCCCAGTACTTCGGGCAGCTGCGCGGCAGCGGCGGGCTCGACCACTACGCCACCCTGCCGGTGCCGCCCGCGGCCGTGGTGCTCGGCGCGGCGGGGGCGTACGCCTCCTTCACCGTGCCCGGGACCGCCCTGACCGCCGTCTTCGGGTGTGTGCTGTTCGGGCTGCCGATGGGGAACATCTGGATTCTGGCGGCGGTGATCCCGCTCGCCGGGGCCGCGCTCGCCGGGCTCGGAGCGGCCCTGGGCCTGCTCGCGCCACGGCCCGAACTCGCCACACTGCTCGGGCAGTTGGGCATGTCGGCGGCCCTGTTGCTGGGTGTGCTGCCCGCTGATCGGATGCCGGACGCGGTGCGGTTCCTGCGGGATCTGCTGCCCTCGACGTACGGCGTGGAGGCGTTCGCGCAGACGTTCGGGGCGCATCCGGACTGGGCGCTCGTCCTCGGTGACCTCGCCGTATGCGCCGGGGTCGGGGTCGTTTCGCTGGCCGTGGCGACCTGGGCCTACCGTCGGGCCGCCGTCCGGTGACGCGCCGCACAGCCGGGCCTGGCACGATGGCACCGTGACCGCACCGCTGACTCCGCCTCCGCCGCCGCGTGACCAGTCCTCGCACGAGCCGTGGCAGCCGCCGACCGGCCCGGACGACCAGGGCGACCCTGGCACGCCGGGTGCCGGATATCCCGCGCACGGCCCGCAGGACGCGTCCGCCGGACAGTCCGACCAGGACGGGCCCGGCTGGAAGGCCGAAGTGATCGAGGCCCTCGTCGTCACCGTCGCCTCGGCGGTCGGTGGGGTGCTGCTCGGGGTGCTGTGGTGGTGGCTGGCTCCGCACGTCCCGCTCGTCGGGGACGTCGTCGACAAGAGCTGGGTGGTCTACCTCAAGGACTCCGAGGGGGAGCAGGCCGTGGGGGTGGACGGAACGTTCACTCTGCTCGCCGTCGCCTTCGGGGCCGTGAGCGCGCTCGTCGTCTTCCTGCTGCGGCGGCGTGGGGGAGTGCCGCTGGTCGCCGCGCTGACCCTGGGTGGGCTGCTCGCGTCGTTCATCGCGTGGCGGCTGGGGGTGTGGTTCGGGCCCACGAAGGACGTGCTCGCGCATGCGAAGGCTGTGGGCAAGGGGGTCACGTTCTCCGCGCCGCTGAAGTTGGGGGCGAAGGGGGCGTTGCTGGCGTGGCCGGTGGCCGCGCTCGTCGTTCATCTGGGGCTTACGGCGTTGTTCGGGCCTCGGGATCCTGAGCCGGTGTATTTGCAGCAGGGGGCGGGGCCCAAGGACGGGTACGGGGCTCCCATGGCTTAGGGGGTGGGGTGGGTGCGGCGAGGTGTTTTCGCCCCCGCCGCCCCTACCCGTCCCGTCCCTGGGGGCTGCCGCCCCCAGACCCCCGCTTCGGCCTGAACGGCCTCGTCCTCAAACGCCGGACGGGCTGAGATGCGCGGCCGGTGTTGAGGAGCCAGGTGGCTACCCCGGACGGGCTGAGATGCGCCGCCGGTGCCGAGAAGCTCCGGTGGTTACGACGGCCTGCGGCCGTGGTTGGCGCGGTGTTTTCTGGTGCGCCACTTTCGTTTCCGCGTTTTCTTCGACATGTCCCTTGTGCTTAACCGAGGACAGGCATGCCGTCGAGGGGTCACGCACGCCCGATGGGCGCCAGTACCGCCGCCGTGAGGCCGGCGAGGTCCTTGGGGGAGAGTTCCACCTCCAGGCCGCGGCGGCCGGCCGAGACGCAGATCGTGGCGTGGGCGGTGGCGGAGTCGTCCAGGACCGTGCGGAGTCTTTTGCGCTGGCCCAGGGGGGAGATGCCGCCGCGGACGTAGCCGGTGGTGCGTTCGGCGAGGGCCGGGTCGGCCATCGTGGCGCGTTTGCCGCCCACCGCCGACGCGAGGGCCTTCAGGTCCAGCTGGCCCGCCACCGGGACCACGGCGACCGTGAGGGTGCCGTCGACGTCCGCCACCAGGGTCTTGAAGACACGGTCGGGGGAGACGCCCATCGCCTCGGCCGCCTCCTCGCCGTAGGAGGGGTGGGCGGGGTCGTGGTCGTAGGCGTGGAGTTCGTACGGCACCCCCGCGGCCGTCAGGGCGACCGTCGCCGGGGTGCCGCCCGACTGCTGCTGTTTCTGCTTCTTGGCCATCAGGGAACTCCCGCGTCAGTTCAGGCTGGTCGGGCCTCGGGTCAGGTCCGATGCCGGTAGGGACGGCAGATTACGGATGATGGCCGTCTCGGAGCGAAGGAGTTTCAGTTCGTCCCGCAGGCGGGAGGCGGTGTCGGGAGCCTGGAGGAGGCGCTGTTTGGTCGCGGTGTCGAGCATCATCGCCGCGGCCACCAGGTAGGAGACGACCGCGGGCTCGTCGGGGAGTTCGGCCTCACCGGTGGACAGGGTGCGTTCGCGGGCGCCCGCCAGACGCTTCTGGTACTGGCGGAACGCGCGTAGCACGCCCTCGGCGAGCGCGCCCGCCTCGTCGCCCTTCTCCTCGGGCAGCTCCTCCAGCTCGGCCGTGAGGAACGGGCCGGAGGCGTCGACGGAGAGCAGCCGCATCCGGGTCGTGCCCGTCGCCAGCACCTCGAAGCTGCCGTCGGCACGCTCCCGGATCGTCGCCGCGTCGGCGACGCAGCCCACCGAGTGGAAGGACTTGAGCGGGTCGGGGCCGAAGCCGGCCGCGGGCCCGCGTTCGGGCACGGCCGTCTGGTCGGGCATGCCCGGGGCGGTGGACGCCACCTCGTGGCCGTCGCGGATGGCCACGACGGCGAATCGGCGCGATTCCTCCTCAGGGGTCTTGAGCAGATCGCGCATCATGGCGCGATAGCGCTCCTCGAAAATGTTCAGAGGAAGTACGAGCCCCGGGAACAGAACGGAGTTCAGGGGGAAGAGCGGCAGCCGGACGGTGGTCACGGCGCAAAAGCCTAATGGTCGCCGGAGCGCGCACGACCGCCGTGCTCACTCCGTGGATACCCGAGAGCGTCCTCGAACGCCCACGGCTGGGTCGGAATCGCCCGCAGAGCGGGCGGAATCGGACTGCCGAGAGGGAGATCCGAGGCCACCGCGATCCGTACGCCGTCCCGGACTTCGAGGAACTGGCCCAGCGGGTCGTCGGAGAGCCGGTCCCAGGGGAACGACGTGGCGTACGGGCCGATGAGGCGGAGCTGGTCCAGCGCGTCCGTCCAGCGTTCGAGGCGGATCAGGACGTAGGTGAGGAGGTTGCGGACCTCGGCGGGCCACGGGTCGGCCGCCGCGTACGTGGCCGAGAGCGCGATGGCGAGGTCGGCCGCCGCGTCCAGGCGGGCGCGCGGGACCGTGGGAGCGCAGCCGTCGGTCAGACAGGCGAAGGCCGCGCGGACCGGGAGGGCCTGGACGAGTGAGCCCGGCAGGGCGTCCTGTGCGGCCGGTTCGGCGAAGTCGAAGCACTCCCGGTGGGTGCAGCGGGCGGTGTGAGGTGTGTCGCCCCACTGCGCGCAGCAGGCGGCGGACAGGTACTGGAGGGCGGCCACATGGCAGCCGTAGTGGTGCGGGGAGCGGCGGACCGCCTCGCCCCACAGGCGTTCGAACTCGGCGTGCCCGGCGTGCGTGCCCCGCGCCCGGTCCAGGGCGATCCGCCACGGCACCGGGTCGCGCGGCTCGGCCGCGGCGGCCGCCGTGATCAGCGGGGTCAGCTCGCGCAACAGCTCGGCGCGGGCCGGCGACTCCCAGCGGCGGTCCACCGCGAGCTGCGCCTCGACCAGCAGCGCGTCCGGGTCGTGCGGGGCGGCGGCGCGCCAGTCCGCCAGCCACTCGGGGCGGCAGCGGGCGAACGCGGCGAGCCGGCGCGTGTAGCGGTCGCGGTCCTCCCAGCCGGCGTCGGCACGGGTCGCGGCCAGCAGCCCGGCCGCCGGGCCGTACTCGCCGCGGCCCGCCCCGACCAGCGCGGGGCCGAGCCGGTCGTCGGGCGCGTCGAGGAGGACCTCGTCGTCGGCCGGCAGTCCGGCGGCGAGCCGCGAGGTGTTCCTTGCCATCCGGGCGGTGCGGATGAACGCGCGCAGCAGAGCCATGGTGTCGACCATTGAAAGTCCGCGGATCCGGAGTGCGCCAGACCGATTGGCCACCCCGCGGAAAGTTGTACGCACGTCGGTCAAGGGCAGGCAAAAGGTGACTGTTGCTCATCTGTTCGAGCGCTGTGCGCGCGGGCTCCGTAGGGGCTCCCAGGGCAGCCCTAGCCGCGTCTGAGCAGCCGTGTGGCGCCCGCCGCGACCGTCGTCGCCAGGATCCACCCCAGCAGGATCAGCACCACCGACAGCCACTGCCAGCCGCCGTGCAGCTGCCACTGGCCCGCCTGCCCCAGGTCGATCACCGGCAGCAGCAGGTCCAGCGCGAACAGCGCGGGGCTCCAGGGCGGATGCCCGTTCCCGTTCACCGGCGCGTGGTCGGCGTGCGCGAAGGCCAGCGAACTCGCCGCCCACAGCACCGCCATCCACACGGCGGCCCGGCCCGGCCGGTACCCGTAGGCGACCGTCCAGTCCTGCACGAACCCCCACACCTTGGCCGCGACCGGCAGACTCTCCCGGCGCCTGCGCTGCTTGGCGAGCAGCACCTCGCGCGCGTCCTCGTCCTCCCCGGCGTTCCGCAGCACGGTCGCGAGGCGCTCGTACGGCTCCGGGTTGTACTCCGGGGTCGCCGCCGCCACCCAGTCGAGGCGGGCGTCCAGCGGGAACGGGCCCTGCGGTACGAGGTTCTCGTACGCGAAGCCGCCCATGTGCAGGTTGCCGGGGCCCGGCCAGCTGGTCGACCGGTCGATGAGGTTCACGATCCGCGCCCCCGACAGCACCACCTTGCCGCGCTGCGGCTGCTCCCCGAGGAATCGCAGCTCGGGCGTCTGGACGCGGAGCAGCGACAGCTCCTGGTCGTCCGTGAAGGTGAACCGGGCCCGCTCCAGGTCCACCGCGTCCCCGAACCGCCCGTCGTCCAGCCGCACCCCGCCCTGGCACGCAAAACGCTGGATGCGGGTCCCGCGCGCGGGAGTCGTGCCGCTCAGCCAGGGACCGCCGACACCGGCCGGGGTCAGGTACAGGGTGCGGCCCACGGTCAACTGGGGCGCGTTCAGGGCGAGTCGGGTGTACGGGTTGGCCAGCCGGGCGCCGCGCAGGCTCAGCGAGACGCCCACCTTGGCGCTGCGCAGGCTCAACTCACCGTGCGATTCGAGGAGTTCGGCCTGGAGATCCTGGCCCACGGTCATGCCGTCGGCGGCGATCGAACGCCCGCTGCGGTCCCGGTAGACGATCGCCTGGTTCAGCAGCAGGTCGGTGCCGATGTGCGCGTCGGTCAGCCGTACCCCGTTGTGGAAGCGGCAGCGCGGCAGGTGCAGGTCACCCTCCGTGTGCACCCGGGCCGCCTCCAGGCGCGGCACCGAGCAGTCCACCATGCGCAGGGTCTGGAAGTGGGCCTCCGGGAGCAGCACCTCCCGCTCGAAGCGGCAGCCCTTCAGCTCGACGTACGGCGCGACCGTGCCGCCCGCGAGGTCCAGGACGCCGCTGATCTGCACTCCGGTGAGCTTCAGGGAGGCCACGCGGCCCGACAGCGGGGGCGGGCCGTCCAGGAGCAGCCAGCACACGATGCGGGCCCGTACGGTCCGCTCCGGGCCCCACGGATGCCCGCCGTGCGGATCGTCGACGACCGTGTCGCCGCTGCTCAGGTCGTACACGCTGCCATTGCGGAAGGCCTGCCACATGCCGGCCTCGGCGGCGGTCAGATCGTCCGGCAGATCCCCCGCGCGGATGCCGGCACCCTCGGTCACTGCTCTTTCATCCCTCTCAACTACTCACGGGTTTCGCACACCTGTTCATGCCCGCTCCGTGACGCCCGGAACACTAGACGTGAGGGGGATCTTCCGGGTTCCGGCCACGTTCTGTATCAGCCATTGATACGCGCGAACGGTGCCCGATCTCAGTCTGAGAGAATTGGCGCGTGATCTCCCGAATCGATCTGCGCGGCGACGCCCTCCCCGAGGGACCCGCCCTGCGCGACCTGCTGCCCCGAGCCGACTTCGACGTCTCGGCCGCCCTGGAGAAGGTGCGTCCGATCTGCGAGGCCGTGCATCATCGGGGCGACGCGGCGCTGATCGACTTCGCCGAGAAGTTCGACGGCGTACGCCAGGAGCAGGTGCGGGTCCCGGTCCAGGCGCTCGGTGACGCGCTGGAGCGGCTCGACCCGGAGGTCCGCGCGGCCCTGGAGGAGTCCATCCGGCGCGCCCGGCTCGTCCATCGCGAGCAGCGCCGGACGACCCACACCACCGAGGTCGTGCCCGGCGGCACGGTCACCGAGAAGTGGGTGCCGGTCGACCGGGTGGGGCTGTACGCCCCGGGCGGCCGGTCCGTGTACCCGTCGTCCGTGATCATGAACGTCGTCCCGGCCCAGGAGGCAGGGGTCCGGTCCATCGCGCTCGCCTCGCCGCCGCAGGCCGAGTTCGACGGGCTGCCGCACCCGACGATCCTCGCCGCCTGCGCCCTGCTCGGCGTCGACGAGGTCTACGCCGTCGGCGGCGCCCAGGCCGTCGCGATGTTCGCCCACGGCACCGAGTCCTGCCCGCCCGCGAACATGGTCACCGGCCCCGGCAACATCTGGGTCGCCGCCGCCAAGCGCTACTTCACCGGCAAGATCGGCATCGACACCGAGGCCGGGCCCACCGAGATCGCGGTCCTCGCCGACGACACCGCCGACCCGGTGCACGTCGCCGCCGACCTGATCAGCCAGGCCGAGCACGATCCGCTCGCCGCCGCCGTCCTGGTCACGGACTCCGTGGCCCTCGCGGACGCCGTCGAGAAGGAACTCGAACCGCAGGTCGCGGCCACCAGGCACATCGAGGACCGGATCGTCCCGGCGCTGGCCGGCCGGCAGTCCGCGATCGTCCTGGTCGACGGCGTCGACGAGGGCCTGCGGGTCGTCGACGCGTACGGCGCCGAGCACCTGGAGATCCAGACCGCCGACGCGGCCGCCGTGGCCGACCGGGTGCGGAACGCGGGCGCGGTCTTCGTCGGACCCTGGGCGCCCGTCTCGCTCGGCGACTACGCGGCCGGCTCCAACCACGTGCTGCCCACCGGGGGTTGCGCCTGCCACTCCTCCGGACTTTCCGTGCAGTCCTTCCTGCGCGGCATCCACATCGTCGACTACACGAAGGACGCGCTGGCGGACGTGGCGCATCACGTGATCACGCTGGCGGAGGCCGAGGACCTGCCCGCGCACGGCGCGGCGGTCAAGGCGAGGTTCGTCGGAGACGAACAGATCTCGCGTGGTGGGAAGGTGCCCGGCAAGTGAGCTTCGGAATCGACGATCTTCCGGTACGGGACGAGCTGCACGGCAAGTCCCCTTACGGCGCGCCCCAGTTGGACGTCCCCGTACGGCTGAACACCAACGAGAACCCCTACCCGCTGCCCGAAGCGCTGGTCGAGCGGATCGCCGAGCGGGTCCGTGACGCCGCCCGCGACCTCAACCGCTACCCGGACCGGGACGCGGTCGAGCTGCGCACCGAGCTGGCCAACTACCTCACCAAGACCGGGAGTCACCGGGTCGGCGTCGAGAACGTGTGGGCGGCCAACGGCTCCAACGAGGTCATCCAGCAGCTGCTCCAGACCTTCGGCGGGCCCGGCCGTACCGCGATCGGCTTCGAGCCGTCGTACTCGATGCACGCGCTCATCGCGCGCGGCACGGGCACCGGCTGGATCTCCGGGCCGCGCACCGAGGACTTCTCGATCGACCTCGCTGCCGCCGAGCGGTGGATCGCGGAGAACAGGCCCGACGTCGTGTTCGTCACGACCCCCAACAACCCCACGGGCAACGCCGTTCCGCCCGAGACGGTGCTCGCGCTGTACGAGGCGGCCCAGGCGGCCAAGCCGTCGATGGTGATCGTCGACGAGGCGTACATCGAGTTCAGCCACGGCGACTCGCTGCTGCCGCTGCTCGAAGGTCGGCCGAATCTCGTCGTCTCACGGACGATGTCGAAGGCGTTCGGGGCCGCCGGGCTCCGCCTCGGCTATCTCGCCGCGCACCCCGCCGTCGTCGACGCCGTCCAACTCGTACGGCTGCCCTACCACTTGTCGGCCGTCACCCAGGCGACCGCGCTGGCCGCGCTGGAGCACACCGACACGCTGCTCGGGTACGTGGAGCAGCTGAAGGGTGAACGGGACCGGCTGGTACGGGAGTTGCGTGCCCTCGGCTGCGAAGTCGTCGAGTCCGACGCGAACTTCGTGCAGTTCGGCCGGTTCGCGGACTCCCACACCGCCTGGCAGGAGATCCTCGACCGGGGCGTCCTGGTCCGGGACAACGGCATCCCGGGGTGGCTGCGGGTCTCCGCCGGAACCCCCGAAGAGAACGACGCGTTCCTCGACGCGGTCCGTGAGTTGACGAAGGAGCAGAGCAGATGAACCGCGTAGGACGCGTGGAGCGGACGACCAAGGAGACGTCGGTCCTCGTCGAGATCGACCTCGACGGGCACGGCAAGGTCGACGTGTCGACAGGGGTCGGCTTCTACGACCACATGCTCGACCAGCTCGGCCGGCACGGTCTGTTCGACCTCACCGTGAAGACCGAGGGCGATCTGCACATCGACTCGCACCACACCATCGAGGACACCGCCCTCGCGCTCGGCGCCGCCTTCAAGCAGGCGCTCGGCGACAAGGTCGGGATCTACCGCTTCGGCAACTGCACGGTCCCGCTGGACGAGTCCCTCGCCCAGGTCACCGTCGACCTGTCGGGCCGCCCCTACCTCGTGCACACCGAGCCCGAGAACATGGCGCCGATGATCGGCGAGTACGACACCACGATGACCCGGCACATCCTGGAGTCCTTCGTCGCCCAGGCCCAGATCGCCCTGCACGTGCACGTGCCCTACGGGCGCAACGCACACCACATCGTGGAGTGCCAGTTCAAGGCGCTCGCCCGCGCGCTGCGCTACGCCTCCGAGCGCGACCCGCGCGCGGCCGGCATCCTCCCCTCCACGAAGGGCGCGCTGTGACCGGCCTCTCCAGCCTCCTGATCGTCGTCGGACTCTTCCTTCTCGGCGGGGTCTACTCGTTCGTCAAGCAGAAGATGCCGGCGAGCCTCATCGTGCTGGTCTCCATCGGCGCGGCGATGTGTCTGGTCGCGGGGGTCATGCGGCTGGCGGTGTGGAGTTGAGCGCGGCGAAGAAGGTCGTCGTCTTCGACTACGGCTTCGGGAACGTCCGCTCCGCCGAGCGGGCCCTCGCGCGCGCGGGTGCCGAGGTCGAGATAACGCGTGACTACGACAGGGCGATGAACGCGGACGGCCTGCTGGTGCCCGGTGTCGGCGCCTTCGCCGCCTGCATGAAGGGGCTCAAGGAGGCGCGTGGCGACTGGATCGTCGGGCGCAGGCTGGCCGGCGGGCGCCCCGTGATGGGCATCTGCGTCGGCATGCAGATCCTCTTCGCGCGCGGCATCGAGCACGGCGTGGAGACCGAGGGCCTGGACGAGTGGCCCGGCTCCGTCGAGCCCCTCCAGGCCGAGATCGTGCCCCACATGGGCTGGAACACCGTCGACACCCCGG
This sequence comes from Streptomyces sp. NPDC096013, assembly GCF_044763565.1. NCBI lineage: Bacteria > Bacillati > Actinomycetota > Actinomycetes > Kitasatosporales > Streptomycetaceae > Streptomyces > Streptomyces sp. NPDC096013. The sequence goes on from NZ_JBIWGK010000002.1 coordinate 535,414, forward strand.
CGGGCTCCCAGCTCTTCGCGGGCCTCGACGCGGACGCGCGCTTCTACTTCGTGCACTCCTACGCCGTCCACGACTGGACCCTCGAAGTCGTGAACCCGGCGATGCGCGCCCCCCTGGTGACCTGGTCGACGCACGGCAAGCCCTTCGTGGCCGCCGTGGAGAACGGCGCCCTGTGGGCCACGCAGTTCCACCCCGAGAAGTCCGGCGACGCCGGAGCGCAGCTGCTGAACAACTGGATCGGAACCCTCTGATGCCTTCGAAGCTCGAACTCCTCCCCGCCGTCGACGTCCGCGACGGCCAGGCCGTCCGCCTCGTCCACGGCGAGTCCGGGACCGAGACCTCCTACGGCTCCCCCCTGGAGGCCGCCCTCGCCTGGCAGAGCTCCGGCGCCGAGTGGCTGCACCTCGTCGACCTGGACGCCGCGTTCGGCACCGGCGACAACCGCAAGCTCATCGCCGAGGTCGCCGGCGCCATGGACATCAAGGTCGAGCTGTCCGGCGGCATCCGCGACGACGACACCCTCGCCGCCGCCCTCGCCACCGGCTGCACCCGGGTGAACCTCGGCACCGCCGCGCTGGAGACCCCGGAGTGGGTCGCCAAGGTCATCGCCGAGCACGGCGACAAGATCGCGGTCGGCCTCGACGTACGCGGCACGACCCTGCGCGGACGCGGCTGGACCCGTGACGGCGGCGACCTCTACGAGACGCTGGAGCGCCTCAACGCCGAGGGCTGCGCCCGGTACGTGGTCACCGACATCGCCAAGGACGGCACCCTCCAGGGCCCCAACCTGGAGCTGCTGCGTACCGTGTGCGCGGCGACCGACCGCCCGGTCGTGGCCTCCGGCGGCGTGTCCTCCCTGGACGACCTCCGCGCCATCGCCGAGCTGGTCCCGCTCGGTGTCGAGGGCTCCATCGTCGGGAAGGCCCTGTACGCGAAGGCGTTCACCCTGGAAGAGGCATTGGAGGCGGTGGCCCGGTGACCGAGCTACGACGCGTGTCGACCGGCGCCCCCTGGGAGGACGCCTTCGGCTACTCCCGCGCGGTGGAGCTGCCCAACGGCCTGGTGCTGGTCTCCGGGTGCACCTCGATAGTGGACGGCGAGATCGCCGGGGGCGGTCCCTACGAGCAGACGGTCAACGCGTTCAACGTCGCGTTCTCCGCGCTGGACCAACTGGGCCTCGGCCGCGCCGATGTGGTGCGCACCCGTATGTACATCACCCACGCACGGGATGTGGAGGACGTGGGCCGCGCACACAAGGAACTCTTCGACGCGATCCGCCCCGCCGCCTCGATGATCATCGTGTCCGGCTTCGTCGACCCGAGCCTGGTCGTCGAGGTCGAGGTGGAGGCGTACCGCTCCGGCGAGGAGTCCGGGGAATCCGGGGGGTCCGCATGACCCTGGCCGTACGGGTGATCCCCTGCCTGGACGTGGACAACGGCCGGGTCGTCAAGGGCGTCAACTTCCAGAACCTGCGCGACGCGGGCGACCCCGTCGAGATGGCCAAGGTCTACGACGCCGAGGGCGCCGACGAGCTGACCTTCCTGGACATCACCGCGTCCTCCGGCAACCGCGAGACGACGTACGACGTGGTCCGGCGCACCGCCGAGCAGGTCTTCATCCCGCTCACGGTCGGCGGCGGCGTCCGCACGGCCGAGGACGTGGACAAGCTGCTGCGGGCGGGCGCGGACAAGGTCGGCGTCAACACGGCGGCGATCACGCGGCCCGAGCTGATCCGGGAGATCGCGGAGCGGTTCGGACGGCAGGTGCTGGTGCTGTCGGTGGACGCGCGCCGGACCCCCGAGGGCTCCTTCGAGGTCACCACCCACGGCGGCCGCAAGGGCACCGGCATCGACGCGGTCGAATGGGCGCACCGGGCGGCCGAGTTGGGGGCGGGGGAGATCCTGCTCAACTCGATGGACGCGGACGGCACGAAGGACGGCTACGACCTGGAGATGATCGCGGCCGTGCGCAAGCATGTGAGCGTGCCGGTCATCGCCTCCGGCGGCGCTGGCAGGCTCGCGGACTTCCCGCCGGCCGTGTCCGCCGGCGCGGACGCGGTGCTGGCGGCCTCCGTCTTCCACTTCGGGGATCTGCGGATCGGCGAGGTGAAGCAGGCGCTGAAGGAGGCGGGGCACCCGGTGCGGTGACTCCCGTGGAGGCGTTGTAAGCCCCGGTCGCCAGGCGGCCGGGGCTTACAAGTGGGCAGATAGGAAAGGAAAGTTGCGCAAAAAAGATTGCGCAACTTTTCTTTTGTATCTACGGTGACAGGCATGACAGCCAAGGGGAGTCGTTCCATCACGGACGTGGGCACGCTCAAGGCCCTCGCCCATCCGCTGCGGATGAAGCTGTACCGGGCCCTGTGCGTGGCGGAGAAGGCCACCGCCTCCCAGCTCGCCGACCAGGTCGACGAGGCCGTCGCGCTGGTCAGCTACCACCTGCGCAAGCTCGCCGAGCACGGGCTGATCGACGAGGCCCCCGCACAGAGCTCGGACGGCCGGGAGCGGTGGTGGCAGCCCTCCTCGGAAGGCGTGAGCATCCGCGACAGGGACTTCAGGGACGCGCCGGAGAAGGCGGCCGCACACCTCGCGGCGACCCGCCTCTTCCACGAACAGCGCGACGACATGTACCGCCGCTACCTCGACGAACGCTCCACCTGGGGCCCCGAGTGGAACGCGGCGGCACCCGACAGCGAATCCCTCCTGCGGCTGAACCCGGCCGAACTGAACGAGCTGCGCGAGGAGTTGGTCGCCCTGATGCGGAAGTACGACGAGCGAAGCCGGTCCGGCGACGCCGAGGGCCGCGAGAACGTCGCCGTCCACGTCCACGGCTTCCCGTTCCGTGTCTGACCCCCGGAGAGGACCGACTCCCGTGACCACCACGCTCATACCCGCCGGCACGGCCACCGACAGGCCCGCCCACCGCGACCCCGACGTGCTGCGCTGGCTCGGCGCCTACACGGCGTCCATGGTCGGCGACAGCGTCTACTACATCGCCCTCTCCTGGGCCGCGGTACGCGCCGGGTCGGCGACACAGGCCGGAGTCGTGATGGCCGTCAGCGCCGTACCGCGCGCCCTGTTGATGCTCGGCGGGGGAGTCGTCGCCGACCGGTTCGGGCCGCGCCGGGTCGTCATCGCGAGCGACGCGGTGCGCTGCGCTGCGGTGCTGGCGGTCGCCGCGCTGCTCTTCCTGGCCGCCCCCGGACTGTGGCTCCTGGCACTGCTCGCCGTGGTGTTCGGGACGGTCGACGCGGTGTTCATGCCGGCCGTGGGCGCACTCCCCGCGCGCGTGACGAGCCGCGGCCAACTCGCGCGCGTGCAGGGCATGCGGGGTCTCGCCATCCGCTTCGCGAGCATCGTCGGCGCCCCGCTCGGCGGCCTGGGCGTGGCGGTCGGCGGCGCGGCGGCGGCGTTCGCGGTCGCCGGGCTGCTGATCGCCGTGTCGGTGCCGCTGCTGGTCTCCGTACGGATGCGGGACCTGCCCCCCGACGACACCGCCGCCGCGCGCGGCGCCACCGCCCTGCACGACCTCCGGGCCGGCCTGCGCTACATCCGCGGCCACCGCGTCCTCGTCCCGCTGATGCTGGCCATCGCCCTCGGCGACCTCGGCTTCGTCGGCCCCCTCAACGTGGGCCTGACCCTGCTCGCGGACGAGCGCGGCTGGGGCGCGTCCGGCATGGGCTGGGTGCTCTCCGGCTTCGGCACCGGCGCCGGGGCCGCGGCGCTGCTGCTGACCCTGCGCGGACGGCTGCCGCACGCCGGACGGATCGCCGGCTGGTCGATCATGGCCGGTTCCGTCGCGATCGGCGCCCTGGCCCAGGTCCCGAGCGTCCTTACGGCGGTCGGCGTGGCCCTGCTCGTCGGGCTGCTCGCCGGACTCAGCGGCGCGATGTGCGGAGCCCTGCTCCAGACCCACTCCGACCCCGCGTACCTCGGCCGCGTCACCGCCGTGTCCGGCCTGGTCAGCCTCGGCTTCGCGCCGCTGAGCATGCCTCTGTCGGCCGCGGCGATCGGCGTGTGGGGCACCGGCCCCGTGTTCGTGGTCAGCGCGGCGGTGTGCGGGCTCGGCGGGGTCATCGCCCTGAGCGTCCGCGACCTGCGCCGGGCGGAACTGCCCGGCTGATCGCTCAGATACCCAGCTGCTTGGCCTGCTGGAGCTTGGCGATCGCGTTCTCGTCGCCGTCCAGCTCGACCTTGGCCACGCTCTGCCGGCCGTGGGCGAACATCAGCAGCTCCGAGGGCTCGCCCGTCACCGTCACGACCGGCGTCCCCTTGTGGGCGACCGCGGTCTGGCCGTCCGGGCGGCGCAGCACCAGCCCGGTCGGCGCGGTACGGCCCATCAGCCGGGCCATGCGCTCCAGGCGGGACCACAGCGCGTCCTGGAACACCGGGTCCAGCTCGCGCGGAGTCCACCCCTCCTGAGCCCGCCGTACGTCCTCCGTGTGGACATAGAACTCGACCGTGTTGGACGCCTCGTCGAGCTGCTTCAGCTGGAACGGCGAGAAGCGCGGCGGGCCGGTACGGATCAGCTGGATCAGCTCCTCGTACGGCTTCGCCGTGAACTCCGTCATCACGCGCTCCAGCCGCGGCGCGAGCTGCTTGATCATGATGCCGCCCGCGGCATCGGCACGGCGCTCGCGCACCACCACGTGCGCGGCGAGGTCACGGGTCTGCCAGCCCTCGCAGAGGGTCGGGGCGTCGGGGCCCGCGGTCTCCAGGAGATCGGCGAGCAGAAGTCGTTCACGCTTCGCGAAGGTCGACATACCGTCAGCCTACGACCGCGTGCGGGGTCCGCACAGTGGACGCCCGGCCGTGACTGTCAGTCGGGCGCGGCACAATGGCACCCATGACCAGCACTCCCGCCCGCCCCCCGGCCTCCACCCCTCAGGGAGGCGCTTCGCGCCGCGGTGTTCCGTCCAGCAGCCTCGACCCCGAGATCGCCGCCCGCCTCAAGCGCGGCGCCGACGGGCTCGTCCCCGCGATCGCCCAGCAGTACGACACCGGCGAGGTGCTCATGCTCGGCTGGATGGACGACGAGGCGCTGCACCGCACCCTGACGACGGGCCGCTGCACGTACTGGTCCCGCAGCCGCCAGGAGTACTGGGTGAAGGGCGACACCTCGGGCCACGTCCAGCACGTCAGGTCGGTCGCCCTGGACTGCGACGCCGACACCGTCCTCGTGAAGGTCGACCAGGTCGGCGCCGCCTGCCACACCGGCGACCGCACCTGCTTCGACGCCGACGTGCTCCTCGAAGCCGGTCTCCCCACGGACGGCGGCGTCTCCAGCGCCCCCGCCTCGGATCAGTAAGGTCAGCCGCCATGGACCTCGAGACGTTCCGCAAGCTGGCCACCGACCGTCGCGTCATTCCGGTCACCCGCAAGCTCCTCGCCGACGGCGACACCCCGGTCGCGCTCTACCGCAAACTGGCCGCGGAGCGCCCCGGCACCTTCCTCCTGGAGTCCGCGGAGAACGGCCGCTCCTGGTCCCGGTACTCCTTCGTGGGCGTCCGCAGCGCCGCCACCCTCACGTCCCGTGACGGCGAGGCCCACTGGCTCGGCACCCCGCCCGTCGGCGTCCCGGTGGACGGCGACCCCCTCGCCGCCCTGCGCGCCACCATCGAGACCCTGCACACCCCCCACCAGGAGGACCTGCCGCCCTTCACCGGCGGCATGGTCGGCTATCTCGGCTACGACATCGTCCGCCGCCTGGAGAAGATCGGCCCCGGCGAGCGCGACGACCTCAAGCTCCCCGAGCTGACCATGCTCCTCACCAGCGACCTCGCCGTGATGGACCACTGGGAGGGCTCGGTCCTGCTGATCGCCAACGCGATCAACCACAACGACCTCGACACCGGTGTCGACGAGGCGTACGCGGACGCCATCGCCCGCCTCGACACCATGGAGGCGGACCTCTCCCGCGCGGTGGCCCAGCCGCCCGCCCAGCTCCCGCCCTCCGAGCTGCCCGAGTACACCGCGCTGTGGGGCGGCCCCGACTTCAAGGTGGCCGTCGAGGACATCAAGGAGCGCATCCGCGCGGGCGAGGCCTTCCAGGTCGTCCCCTCGCAGCGCTTCGAAACCCCGTGCACGGCAAGCGCGTTGGACGTCTACCGCGTGCTCCGGGCGACCAACCCCTCGCCGTACATGTACCTGTTCCGCTTCGACGGCTTCGACGTCGTCGGCTCCTCCCCGGAGGCCCTGGTCAAGGTCGAGGACGGGCGCGCGATGGTCCACCCCATCGCCGGGACCCGGCACCGCGGCGCGACCCCGCAGGAGGACCAGGCCCTCGCCGACGAACTCCTCGCCGACCCCAAGGAGCGCGCCGAACACCTCATGCTCGTCGACCTCGGACGTAACGATTTGGGACGCGTCTGCGAGCCCGGCTCGGTCGAGGTCGTCGACTTCATGTCCGTCGAGCGCTACTCCCACGTGATGCACATCGTCTCGACCGTCACCGGCCGCGTGGCACCCGGCCGCACCGCCTTCGACGTCCTCACGGCCTGCTTCCCGGCCGGCACCCTCTCCGGCGCGCCGAAGCCCCGCGCGATGCAGATCATCGACGAACTGGAGCCGTCCAGAAGGGGGTTGTACGGCGGCTGCGTCGGCTACCTCGACTTCGCGGGCGACTCCGACACCGCCATCGCCATCCGTACGGCCCTCCTCCGCGACGGCACCGCCTACGTCCAGGCGGGCGCCGGCATCGTCGCCGACTCGGACCCCGAACTGGAGGACCAGGAGTGCCGGAACAAGGCGGCGGCGGTCCTGCGCGCCGTGCACACGGCGAACCGGCTCGGGAAATAGGACGAGGGTCATATGAACCCCGGGTGACGGTTCGCCCGGGGTTGGAGCGATAGTGGACTCCGTGACTGCTGCTGTTCCTCACCCCCGTTCCGAAGGCGAAGGCCCCGCGCGCGCCGGCCGCCGAAGCCTCGCCGTGGCCCTGCTCAGCGGTGCGCTCGGCGCGGCCGTGGCCCTGCTGGCCACCCGTCAGCGCTGGTCGATGGGGACCGCGACGGTGGCCGGTGACGCGTTCCCGCTGTCCGCCAAGGGCAGTGACGTCACGGGCGTGCCCGCGGCGCTCGCCATAGTGGGCCTCGCCGCGCTCGTCGCCGTCTTCGCCGTCCGCAGGACCGGCCGCTTCGCGGTCTCCGCCCTCCTCGCGCTCTCCGGCGCGGGCATCGTCGCCGCCGCCCTGCTGGGCGCCACCGACAGCTCCGCGCTCGACGACAAGGCCGCCCAGGCCTCCGGTGACACCTCGTCCGTCGTCCACGCCTTCGACCACACGGCCTGGCCGTACGTGGCCGCGGTGGGCGGCGGCCTGATCCTGCTGGCCGGTCTGCTCGCCCTGCTCTACGGCCGCCGCTGGCCCGCGATGTCGGGCCGCTACGAACGCAACGGCGCGCCTCGCCCCCGGCGGGCTCCCGTGGGGGACCCTGACCGCCCCGAGGACATCTGGAAGGCCCTGGACCGGGGCGAGGACCCCACCGGGGCGTAGGCGCTCCGGCCGTTCGGACCGCGGAAGCGTCCGCCGCGGCGGCCCCGGCACCGTCCCGGCCGGTCGCGCCCGTCGGCGGAGCCGCACCTGGACACAGCCCCGCGCCCCTTCGGAGGCGCTCTCGAACCGCGGCGGACACGGTGCCACCCCGGAGCATCGCTTCCGCTCGCGTGCGGAACAATGAAGCGTGAGCGTCTGCTCACACACGTACACAGCAACGAGGAGCAAGTCATGGCGGGCAACAGCCACGGTCACACTTTGGCCGCCTGGACCGGTGTCACGATCGCCTTCATCGGATTCTGCGTCGCGGGCGCCTTCATGGTGATGGCGCAGCCGGCCGGCTTCTGGGCCGGCATGGCCCTCGTGGTCGTCGGCGGCATCGTCGGCTGGGTCATGAGCGCGATGGGGATGGGCATGCCCAAGGACCGTCCCCAGGACCTGACCCCGCTGCTCGGCAAGACGGCCCACGCCGACAACTGAGCCGTAGCTGTCAGCCACCCCGTGAGGGGCGTCCCCGGTGCGCTGAGCACCCGGGGCCGCCCCTCACGCGCGCGTGCCGCACACGAGGACCAGGGGCACAATGCGAGACGTGAACGCCGACAGCCAGAGCCCGCCGAAGACGCGCGCCCCCGGCACCACGCCCGGTGCCGCGTCCGTGCTGAACCGCGTGGCCGTGCCCGCCGGCGTCCTCGCGGCCGTCGCCGGAGCCTTCGCCTATGTGGGCACCGTCGACCCGAACCAGCCGGGCCACTACCCCGTCTGCCCCCTGTACCGCCTCACCGGCCTGTACTGCCCCGGCTGCGGCGGTCTGCGCAGCGCGCACGAGTTCATCCACGGGGACTTCCTGGCGGCGCTCCAGGACAACGCGATCGCCGTGGTGGGCTATCTGGCCTTCACGGTCGTATGGACCGTCTGGGTGGTCCGTGCGGCGCGCGGCCGGCCCGCCCGGATCGAACTCGGCCGGGTCCAGCTGTGGAGCCTGGGCGTGTCGGCGCTGGTCTTCACGGTTGTCCGGAACCTGCCGTTCGGTGGCTGGCTACATCCTTGATCAACCGACACATGTCCAGGTAGTGGGACCGGTGTCAACCGGATGCGAGGCCTACGCCTTCCTCCGGATACCATCGAGGTCAGATGTGACCATGGCTTTTCCACCGTCCGGAAGGGGGCCGCTCGCGTGAGTGTGCTCGACGAGATCATCGACGGAGTCCGTGCCGACCTGGCGGAACGGCAGGCGCGCGTCAGCCTCGACGAGCTCAAGGAGCGCGCGGCGAAGGCTCCCGCGGCCAAGGACGGCGTGGCCGCCCTGCGCGGCGACGGCGTCAAGGTCATCTGCGAGGTCAAGCGCTCCAGCCCCTCCAAGGGCGCGCTGGCCGCGATCGCCGACCCGGCGGGCCTCGCCGCGGACTACGAGGCGGGCGGCGCCGCCGTCATCTCCGTCCTCACCGAACAGCGCCGCTTCGGCGGCTCGCTGGCCGACCTGGAGGCCGTCCGCGCGCGGGTGGACATCCCCGTCCTCCGCAAGGACTTCATCGTCACGTCGTACCAGCTCTGGGAGGCCCGTGCCTACGGCGCCGACCTCGCCCTGCTGATCGTCGCGGCCCTGGACCAGCCCGCCCTGGAGTCCCTCATCGAGCGCGCCGAGTCGATCGGCCTCACGCCGATCGTCGAGGTCCACGACGAGGACGAGGTCGACCGCGCGGTCGACGCCGGCGCGAAGATCATCGGCGTCAACGCCCGCAACCTCAAGACCCTCGAGGTCGACCGCGGCACCTTCGAGCGCGTCGCCCCCGAGATCCCGGCCCACATCGTCAAGATCGCCGAGTCCGGCGTCCGCGGCCCCCACGACCTCATCGCCTACGCCAACGCGGGCGCCGACGCGGTCCTGGTGGGCGAGTCCCTGGTCACCGGCCGCGACCCCAAGTCGGCGGTCTCGGATCTGGTGGCGGCGGGCGAACACCCCGCACTCCGCCACGGCCGCGGCTGATCACCCGCTAGGCTGACGCCCGATGACCCTCACCCTGACGCCCATGGACCGGCACGCCCGCCTCGCGCGCGGCTGCCGTCCGCGGGGCTGCCGTGCGCCCGCGAGGCGGGTCCACGGCCGTCGCGTGCGTTACGTCATCGGTGACGAACCTGGGCAGGTGAACGGTCGCCGATGGCAGCGCGCCCCTCAGGGGCGCGGGGAACTGCGCGACCAGCCACACACGGCCTGAGGTCGTACGACAAGCTCCGCCCCCACGGCGATCCGTTTTCCCACAAACTCACCGTGAGGTTTCCGCATGCCCAGCGAGTTCTTCATTCCCGACCCCGACGGTCAAGTCCCCAGCCCCGAGGGCTACTTCGGGGCGTTCGGCGGCAAGTTCATCCCGGAGGCCCTCGTCGCCGCCGTGGACGAGGTCGCCGTGGAGTACGACAAGGCCAAGCACGACCCGGAGTTCGCCCGAGAGCTGGACGACCTCCTCGTCAACTACACCGGCAGGCCGAGCGCGTTCACGGAGGTGCCCCGCTTCGCGGAACACGCGGGCGGTGCGCGGATCTTCCTCAAGCGCGAGGACCTGAACCACACCGGCTCCCACAAGATCAACAACGTCCTCGGTCAGGCCCTGCTCACCAAGCGCATGGGCAAGACCCGGGTCATCGCGGAGACCGGCGCCGGTCAGCACGGCGTCGCCACCGCCACCGCCTGCGCCCTGTTCGGCCTCGAATGCACCATCTACATGGGCGAGATCGACACCGAGCGCCAGGCCCTCAACGTCGCCCGCATGCGCATGCTCGGCGCCGAGGTCATCGCCGTGAAGTCCGGCAGCCGCACCCTGAAGGACGCGATCAACGAGGCGTTCCGCGACTGGGTCGCCAACGTCGACCGCACGCACTACCTCTTCGGCACGGTCGCCGGCCCGCACCCCTTCCCCGCCATGGTCCGCGACTTCCACCGCGTGATCGGCGTCGAGGCCCGCCGCCAGATCCTGGAGCGCGCCGGACGCCTCCCGGACGCGGCGATCGCCTGCGTCGGCGGCGGCTCGAACGCCATCGGCCTCTTCCACGCGTTCATCCCGGACACCGACGTACGCCTCATCGGCTGCGAGCCCGCCGGGCACGGCGTCGAGACGGGCGAGCACGCGGCCACGCTGACCGCGGGCGAGCCCGGCATCCTGCACGGTTCGCGGTCCTACGTCCTCCAGGACGAGGAGGGCCAGATCACCGAGCCGTACTCGATCTCGGCCGGTCTGGACTACCCGGGCATCGGCCCCGAGCACTCCTACCTCAAGGACAGCGGCCGGGGCGAGTACCGCGCGGTCACCGACGACGCGGCCATGCAGGCCCTGCGCCTGCTGTCGCGCACCGAGGGCATCATCCCGGCCATCGAGAGCGCCCACGCGCTCGCCGGCGCGCTGGAGGTCGGCAAGGAGCTGGGCAAGGACGGGCTGATCGTCGTCAACCTGTCCGGGCGCGGCGACAAGGACATGGACACGGCCGCGCGCTACTTCGGCCTGTACGACACCGACGCCGAGGTCGCCGCCGACGCGGCCGACACCGCCGAGATCGAGGGGGACGCCAAGTGAGCGGCAACATCCGGCTGTTGAGCGACACCCTCGCCGCCGCCAAGGCCGAGGGACGCGCCGCGCTCATCGCCTACCTCCCGGCCGGGTTCCCGACCGTGGACGGTGGCATCGCGGCGATCAAGGCGGCCTTCGACGGCGGCGCCGACATCGTGGAGGTGGGTCTGCCGCACAGCGACCCCGTCCTCGACGGCCCCGTCATCCAGACCGCCGACGACATCGCCCTGCGCGGCGGCGTCAAGATCGCCGACGTCATGCGCACGGTCCGCGAGGCCCACGCGGCGACCGGCAAGCCGGTGCTCGTCATGACGTACTGGAACCCCATCGACCGCTACGGCGTCGAGCGCTTCACCGCCGAGCTGGCCGAGGCGGGCGGCGCCGGGTGCATCCTGCCCGACCTGCCCGTCCAGGAGGCGGGCCTGTGGAGGGAGCACGCGGAGAAGCACGGGCTCGCCACGGTCTTCGTGGTCGCGCCCAGCAGCAAGGACGCCCGCCTCGCCGAGATCACCAAGGTCGGCACCGGCTTCGTCTACGCCGCCTCGCTGATGGGCGTCACCGGCACCCGTGAGTCGGTCGGCGCGCAGGCCCAGGACCTCGTCGAGCGCACCCGGGCCACCACCGACACGCCCGTGTGCGTCGGACTCGGTGTCTCCGACGCCCGGCAGGCCGCCGAGGTGGCCCGCTTCGCGGACGGCGTGATCGTCGGCTCGGCCTTCGTCAAGCGGATGCTGGACGCGCCGGACGACGCGGCCGGCGTCGAGGCGGTCCGCGCGCTCGCGGGCGACCTCGCGAAGGGCGTGCGCGGACAGTCGTAGAAGCTGCTCGGCACGGAACAGAACATGTGGTCACTCGAACGGGTGGACCTGGGACCGGGGAGGCGCGCTGCGCCTCCCCGGTTCGTTCTGCGGGGTGTGAGCGAGAAGAACCGTGACGGAAAGCGCACCGCCCGCGAGCGGCTGGCGGTCGAGCGTGAGAAGCAGAAGGCCGCGGAGAGGCGGCGGCGCACGCTGATCGTGGCCGCGAGCGTGGTCTGCGTGCTGGGTCTTGCGACGGTGGTCGGCGTCCTCGCCGCGAACCACGGCAAGGACAGCGGCAGCAGCAAGGCGGGCCCGGTCGTCGCGCCCTCCGGGGCGACCGGCAAGGACAGCCTGGCGATCCAGGTCGGCAAGGACAGCGCCAAGCCGACGCTCACGGTGTGGGAGGACTTCCGCTGCCCGGCCTGCCAGGCCTTCGAGACGGCGTACCGCCCGACGCTCCGCGAGCTGACCGACTCCGGCCAGCTCAAGGTGCAGTACCACCTGGTCACGCTGATCGACGGCAACCTCGGCGGCACCGGCTCCAAGCGCGCGGCGAACGCGGCGGCCTGCGCCCAGGACGCCGGAAAGTTCCGCGACTTCCACGACGTGCTGTACGAGAACCAGCCCAAGGAGACGGACGACGCCTACGCGAGCAACGCCAAGCTGATCGAGCTGGCGGGCAAGGTCAGCGGCCTCGACACGCCCGCCTTCAGGAAGTGCGTCAACAGCGGTGCGCACGACAGCTGGGTCCAGAAGTCGGCCGCGGCCTTCCAGGCGGGCGGATTCACCGGCACCCCGACCGTCCTCTTCGACGGCAAGAACATCTACGCGGACCAGACGATGACCCCGGCGAAGCTGAAGCAGCTGGTCCAGGCGGCGAACAAGGGGTAAGGCGCGGGCCGGTTTTCACACCGGCCCGTTATGGAGCCGTAGCCGGGCCGCTTGCCGTGGTCACGGTCCGGCACGGTAGCGTCGACCCTGCCATGGAACTTGCCTACATTCCCAGCCCGTCGCGCGGGGTCATCCACCTCGGCCCCATTCCGCTGCGCGGTTACGCGTTCTGCATCATCATCGGCGTCTTCGTCGCCGTCTGGCTCGGCAACAAACGCTGGGTCGCCCGCGGCGGCAAGGTCGGGACGGTGGCCGACATCGCCGTCTGGGCCGTGCCGTTCGGCCTCGTCGGCGGTCGCCTGTACCACGTGATCACGGACTACGAGCTGTACTTCAGCGAGGGCCGTGACTGGGTGGACGCCTTCAAGGTGTGGCAGGGCGGCCTCGGCATCTGGGGCGCGATCGCGCTCGGCGCGGTGGGCGCGTGGATCGGCTGCCGCCGCCGTGGCATCCCGCTGCCCGCCTGGGCCGACGCGCTGGCCCCCGGCATCGCCTTCGCCCAGGCCATCGGCCGCTGGGGCAACTGGTTCAACCAGGAGCTCTACGGCCGCGAGACCCACCTCCCCTGGGCGCTGCACATCACGTCCTCCACGGACGGCCGGGTGCCGGGCTACTACCACCCGACCTTCCTGTACGAGTCGCTGTGGTGCGTCGGCGTCGGCTTCCTCGTGATCTGGGCCGACCGCCGCTTCAAGCTGGGCCACGGCCGGGCGTTCGCGCTCTACGTCGCCGCCTACTGTGTGGGCCGCGGCTGGATCGAGTACATGCGCGTCGACGACGCCCACCACTTCCTGGGCCTGCGGCTGAACGACTGGACCGCGATGGTCGTCTTCGTCCTCGCGGTGGTCTACATGATCGTCTCGGCGAAGAAGCGTCCCGGCCGCGAGGAGATCGTCGAGCCCGAGACGGACACCCCGGCCGACGGGACCGACGGCGACACCGAGCCGAAGGCCGACACCGAGGAGACCGCGGCCACCGACACCCCGGAGCCCGAGGCCAAGGACGACGCCCCGGACACCGAGACCGAGGACATCAAGAAGGACGAGCCGGAGTCGGCGAAGAAGAGCTGACGGCGGGTTCTACGACGACGAGGGCGCCCCGTGTCCGACGGGGCGCCCTCGTCGTGTGTCAGGTGCGGCGGGCCAGCGACAGGGTCCGCCGGGCCGCCGCCACCACCGCCGCGTCGATGAACCGCCCGTCGGCCAGCGCCTGCGCGCCCTCCTCCGCCATGGCCGCCTTGACGATCGTCTCGGCCTCCTCGATCTCCCGCTCGGTCGGCAGGAACGCGCTCTCGATGACCGGGAGCTGACGGGGATGGATCGCCGCACGACCGAGGAAGCCCAGGGCACGGCCGTGCGCGCACGAGGCCGCCAAGGAGTCCAGATCGCGGATGTCCGGATGGACGGACTGCGGCGGCGGCGCCAGCCCCGCCGCCCGCGCGGCGACGATCACCCGGGAACGCGACCAGTCCAGCCCCGCGTCCTCCCGTACCCCCAGGTCGGCCCGGAGATCCGCCTCCCCGAGCGCTACCCCGTGCACGGCGGGATGCGCGGCGGCGATCGCGAAGGCCCGCTCGATACCGAGGGCCGATTCCAGGAGGGCGTACAGGGGGAGGTCGCGGGTCTGCTCCGCCACGGTGACGACGTCCTCCGCCGCTGTCACCTTCGGGAGCCGTAGGCCGGACACGCCCGGGAGGGGTGCGAGCGCCCGGAGATCGTCGGCGGCCCAGGGGGTGTCGAGGGCGTTCACGCGGACGTGGACGTCGGGCCGGGGTTCCGAGAGCAGCTCCGCCGTGGCCGCGCGGGCGTACTCCTTGCGGTCCGGGGCGACCGCGTCCTCCAGGTCGACGACGACCACGTCCGCGCCGGCCGCGAGCGCCTTGGCCACCACCGGCGGGCGGTCGCCGGGGACGTAGAGCCAGGTCAGGGGGTGCGGGGTCACAGGGCGCCCGCCTGCCGCAGAGCGGTCAACTCGGCTTCGGTCAGGCCGAGTTCGGTCAGGACCGGGTCCGTGTCGGCGCCGTGCGGGCGGCCGGTCCAGCGGATCGCGCCGGGGGTGGCGGAGAGACGGAAGAGGACGTTCTGCATGCGGAGCGGGCCGAGTTCGGGGTCGTCGACGGTGGTGATCGTGTCGAGGGCCTGGTACTGCGGGTCCGCCATGACGTCCCGTACGTCCTGGATCGGGGCGACCGCGGCCTCCGCCTTCTCGAACGCGGCGAGCACCTCCGCGCGGGTGCGCCGCGCGATCCAGTCGCCGACCGCCGCGTCCAGGACATCGGCGTGCCGGGCCCGGTCCGCGCCCGTCGCGAACCATGGTTCGTCGATCAGTTCCGGGCGGCCGACCAGGCGCATCACGCGCTCGGCGATCGACTGCGCCGAGGTGGAGACGGCGACCCAACTGCCGTCCGCCGTACGGTAGGTGTTGCGCGGGGCGTTGTTCTGGGAGCGGTTGCCGGTGCGCGGCTGGACGTGACCGAGCTGGTCGTACCAGAGGGGCTGCGGGCCCAGCGCGGTGAGGATCGGTTCGATGATCGCCATGTCCACCACCTGCCCCTCACCGGTGCGGTCACGTGCGGCGAGAGCGGTCATCACGGCATACGCCGTCGCCAGGCCCGCGATCGAGTCGGCGAGACCGAACGGCGGGAGCGTCGGGGGCGCGTCCGGCTCGCCGGTGATCGCGGCGAAACCACTCATCGCCTCGGCGAGGGTGCCGAAGCCGGGGCGATGCGCATAAGGGCCGAACTGACCGAATGCGGTGACCCGGGCGAGCACCAACCGCGGGTTGACGGCGGAGAGTTCGGCCCAGCCGAGGTCCCATTTCTCCAGGGTGCCGGGGCGGAAGTTCTCGATGATCACATCGGCGGTCGCGGCCAGCCGGAGCAAGGTGTCGCGCCCGCCCGGCTTCGACAGGTCGAGGGTGATCGCGCGCTTGTTGCGGCCGAGGAGCTTCCACCAGAGGCCGATGCCGTCCTTGGAGGGGCCGTGCCCCCGGGACGGGTCCGGCTTGGTGGGGTGCTCGACCTTGATGACCTCGGCGCCGAAGTCACCGAGCATGGTGGCGGCGAGAGGCCCGGCGAAGAGCGTCGCGAGGTCGAGAACACGCAGCCCCGACAGGGGGGTTGAGGTCGGCTCGGTCATGAGGCGTACTGCTTGTCGATCTCCGCGCGGAACGGCATCGACGCCGTCGCCCCCGGCCGCTGCACCGACAGGGCCGCCGCCGCTGCCGCCCAGGCCAGCGCGTCCCGCATCGGACGGCCCTCGGCGAGCGCCACCGCGAGCGCGCCGACGAAGGTGTCGCCCGCGCCCGTCGAGTCCACGGCGGTCACCTGAGGTGCGGGCACGAGGAACGGCTCCGCGCCCCTGGCCGCGTACAGACTGCCCGCCGCGCCCAGCGTGACGATCACCTCGGGCACCTGGTCGAGCAGGGCCGCCGCGGCCTCGTGCGGGTCGGTGCGGCCGGTGAGGGTGGTGGCCTCGTGTTCGTTCGGGACCAACAGGTCCACCGCGGCCAGGAGTTGGGGCGGCAGGGGCTGGGCCGGGGCGGGGGTGAGGATCGTCCGGACGCCGTGGCGGCGGGCCGCCTCCGCGCCCGCGACCACCGCGACCAGGGGGATCTCCAGTTGGAGGAGCAGGGCGTCGGCCGTGGCGATCGTCGCCTCGTCGCCGGGGGCGAGATGGTCGACGGTGCCGTTGGCGGCGGGGACGACGACGATCGCGTTGCCGCCCTCGTCGTCCACGACGATGTGCGCGGTGCCGGACGGGCCCTCGACGGTGCGCAGATGGTCGGTGTCGACCCCGGAGTGTTCGAAGGTGGCGCGGAGTTGGGCGCCGTAGGCGTCGTTGCCGACCGCGCCGACGATCGTGACGGCGGTCGCGCCCGCGTGGGCCGCGGCGATCGCCTGGTTGGCGCCCTTGCCGCCGGGGATCGTGCGGAACTCCCGTCCCGTCACGGTCTCTCCGCGCTGCGGGGCCTTCTCGACGTAGGCGACGAGGTCCATGTTCGTGCTGCCGAGCACGGCGATGTGGGTCATGGGCGGACGGTCTCCTGATGGGTGAGCCGGGCGAGGGTGTCGAAGCCGATGCCGTTGAAGTCGCCCACAGAGGTGGCGAGCCGGTTCTTGAGCGGGGCCGTCCAGCGGTCGGGGAGCGCGGTGCCCGAGACGAGCGCGGCGATGCCGCCGACCGTGGCGCCGTTGGAGTCGGTGTCCCAACCCCCGGACACGGCACGGCAGATGGAGCCGGTGAAGTCACCGTCCGCGTGGGTGAGGGCGGCGGTGATCAGGGCGGTGTTGGGGATCGCGTGCACCCAGTGGTGGGTTCGGCCGTAGGCGGCGTGGAGGTGGTCCACCACCTCGTCGAAGTCCCAGTGTTTCCTGGCCAGTCGGAGGGCGTGGTGGATCGCCGTGGCGAGGCGGGAGGCGGGCGGGACGACGGTCAGTCCCGTGCGCAGACAGGTGTGGATGTCGTGGGTGCCGGTGGTCGCGGTGGCGATGACGGCGGCCGTGAACATCGCCGCGTAGACGCCGTTCGCGGTGTGGGTCAACGTGGCGTCGCGATGGGCCTGTTCGGCGGCGGCGCCCGGGTTTCCGGGGTTGGTCCAGCCGTGCACGTCGGCACGGATCAGGGCGCCGATCCACTCGCGGAACGGGTTGCGGTGGCGGGCCGTGCGCGGGGGTTCCAGGCCGGTGAGGAGGTTGCGGTAGGCGATGCGTTCGGCGGTGAAGGTGCGGCCTGCGGGGAGTTCGTCGAGCCAGAGCTTCGCCACGTCGGCGGTGGTGAAGTCCCTGCCGTGGCGCTGTAGCAACAGAAGGTTCAACAGGGGGTAGTTGAGGTCGTCGTCCTCGGGCATGCCGTCGATGTTCTCGGCCAGGGAGGTGGGGGCGGAGCGGCGGTTCCAGGGGTGGGCGGCGAGGAGGTCGGCGGGAACGCCCCGGGCGGTGAAGTAGGTGGTGAGGGGCCAGTTGCCGGTGGCGCGGGCGAGTTGGCGGATGCCGTCGAGGGTGATCTTCTCGACGGGCTTGCCGAGCAGACAGCCGACGGCGCGGCCCAGCCAGGCGGCCTCGAAGAGGGCCGGGCGGGGTGGGGAAGCGGCTTGCGGGGCGGGCCAGTTGGGGCACAGGGCTTTGACGCGTGCCAGGTCAGTGGGCTCCTGGTCCGCCAACCCGCTGGGCAGGTCGGCCAGTTCGTCCAGCAGGTCCTCCGCGAGCAACCGGAGGTAGCGGGAGGGGAGGCCGGCGGACGCACCCGCCCGTTCCGGTGCCTCCGCACCGCCCGCCGCCCGCCAGCGCGCCGCGATCGCCGACGGTTCGCGCCCGTCCTGGGCGGCCTGGCGCAGCTCGTGGCCGAGCAGGTCCTCCGGCTGGACCCAGGTCAGTCGGAGCACCGCGGCCCCCCGATCTCGCTGAACGCCGCCTCGTGGGCCCGGCGTCGCAGGACGTCGCGCTCGAAGACCTCGCGGGTCACGGCGGTGAGGACCGTCGCCGGTTCCCACAGGTCCAGGCGGCTGGCCTCGGCGACCGTCTTCGACCAGTCCTGCGGGACCGCCGAACCCAGGGCGCCCGCCACCGCGCCGGCCATCGTCGCGATCGAGTCGCAGTCCCGGCCGTAGTTCACCGAACCCAGCACCGCGTGCCGGAAGTCGCCGCCGGAGACCACCAACATGCCCAGCGCGACGGGGAGTTCCTCGATCGCCTTGGTGCGGGAGGGACGGCGGGCGTCCAGGGAGGGAGCGCGGTAGTCGGGGCCGACGGTGTCGTACGGCGCGACGGCCTCCCGCAGCGGGCCGAGCGCCGACTCGAAGTCCGAGTGGGCGGCGGCCACTTCGCAGACCTTCTCGATGGCGGTGCGGGTGCCGTCCTTCGCCAGGGAGAGGCAGGCGGCCACGACCGAGTCCGGGGTCGCGCCCGGCACGCAGGCCGCGGCCACCGCCGCCGCGAAGACACCGGCTGCCTCGCGGCCGTACGACGACTGGTGGGCGCCCGCGATGTCGAGGGCCTCGGCGTAAGCGCCCGCCGGATGGGCCGCGTTGACCAGGCCGACCGGCGCCATGTACATCGCGGCACCGCAGTTGACGATGTTGCCGACGCCGGCCTCGCGGGGGTCGACGTGGCCGTAGTGCAGGCGGGCCGCGAGCCACTTCTCCGCGAGGAAGACGCGCTGGAGCGGGATGGCTTCCGCCTCCAACTCCGGGATCCAGCGCGGGCTTTGCATCAGATCCGGGACGAGGTGGTCGGCGACGGAGTACGCGTCGAGGTGGTCGCGGACGGTCGCGTAGACCCGTACCAGGGCGTGGGTCATCAAGGTGTCGTCGGTGACGTGGCCGTCGCCCTTGTGGTACGGCGCGATGGGGCGGGCGGTGCGCCAGGCGTCGCCGTTCCAGGGGCCGACGATGCCGTGGACGCGACCGGCGTGGCGTTCGAGGATCTGGTCGGGGGAGTAGCCCTCGACGGGACCCCCGAGGGCGTCGCCGACCGCCGCGCCGACCAGGGCGCCGGTGATCCTCTCCTGAAGGCTGCTTTCTGGCTCTTCAGGTCCTTTGGGTTCTTTGGGTGGCATGCACCGAATCATCCTCCTGGTGGGGCCGGTTGTGTCGCTTCCAGGAGTTCGGCGAGTTCCACGAGGTCGGTGCCGGTGAGGCGGGGGAGGGCGCAGCCGGAGAGGGTGCGGCAGGCGTCCCGCCAGGTTTCGGGGATCGCCCGGCCGCCGCCGAGTGCTCCGGTGAGGGCGCCCACGAGGGCCGGGGCGGAGTCGGCGACCCGGGAGAGGCAGGCCGCGGCGGGCACCGCTTCGGCGATACGGCCCCGGGACGCCGTCGCCAACGCCAGGGCCACCGGGACGGTTTCGGCCGCCGCGATGCCGTAGCTGTAGACGTGGTCGACGATCTGGTGTTCCAGGAGGGGGATCAGGGCGAAGGCGCTGTCGCTGTGCTGGGCCAACTTCAGTGCGTGGCGGGCGTTGCGGCCGATCTCCGTGGCGTCCGGGAGTTCGGCGAGGGCCGCCGCCACGCAGTCGTCCACGGCCGTGCCCACCAGGGCGAGGGAGAGGGCCGCGGCCATCGCTCTCGCGCCGTGGACTCCGTCGCCGTCCTGGGTGTAGTGGGCATCGAACTCGGCCAGCGCGGCGGCGCGTTGGGGGTCGCCGGGGTGGGCCACCGCGAGGACGCAGGCTCTGACGCAGGCCGCGTCGTCGAAGTAGTGGGGGTTGTCGTGGCCTGTCGCGGGTGGGCGCAGGCCTGCCGCGAGGTTGCCGAGGCCTGCCCTGACCGAGATGCGTGCTCTGAGGGGGAGTACGGCGGATTCGACCTCGGGGGCGCGGTCCGCCGCGGCGGCGACCTCGCTGGCGATGGCGTTCCAGGTGAGGTCGATGGCGGCGCGGGTGCGGCGTTCTCTGCTGAGGTCGCCGAGGACTGTGTCGTCGCCCGCCTTCAGTACGGCCTCTGCGGCGAAGGCTGCCCATTCGGCGTCGTCGGAGGGGCCCAGGCGCAGGGGCTCGGGGGGTTGATTCAGGGCGATGGGGACGGGGAGGGTGGTGGTCGCGTTCTGCTCCGCGAAGGTGTCCAGTTCGCGGGTGAGGCGGCGGGTCCACTCGGGCATCCGGGTGGCGCGGTGGCGCGCGGCGGGCCAACCCGCGGCGTCTCCCGCGGCGAGCCCGAGCAGCAGCCCCTCGACCCGCCTCGCCTCGCCTCCGCCATCGGCTTCCTGTCTCCCACCCGCACCACCCGTACAACTTTCGTCGTCGGGTGCGGGTGGCCCTTGTGGGGTGCGATCGCCGTTGGCGGCTGTTCCGTTGAGGGGGGCGGGGTGGCGTGCGTCGCGATGGAGGGCGGGTGCGGGGGCCGCCTGTGGCGTGGGATCGCCGTTGGCGGTCGCCCCGTTGAGGAGGGTTTCGTGGCGTGCGTCGCCATCGGGAGCGGGCGCGGGTTCGCCGTTCGTCGCCGGCTCGTTGAGCGGGGTGCGGTGGGGCGCGCGGATGTCGGGGGTGGCTGCGGGTCGTGGCCGTGTGGCCAACTCGCCTGCCACCGAAGTGAGTTCAGCCCCGTACGCCATCGGCCCCGAGGCATCGCCCCCGCTCTCCCGCCCCCTCACAGCCGCACCTCGTCCTCATCCGCGGCCAGCACGTACTCCCGCTGATCCCGTTGTTCTTCTCGTGGCGCGCTCCCCGCCCCCCACTTCCCGCCCTCCCCGGGAACCAGCAACTCCGCGATGTCCAGCACGTGATGGCCGGCCATCGCCGGTAGGCAGCTTCCCCGTGCCGGGCCGATCGCCGTCGTCCAGTCGGGCGGGATGGACGAGGCGCCCCGGGTCGCGCCCGCGAGGGCGCCCGCGACCGCCGCCGTCGTGTCCGCGTCGCGGCCCATGTTGACCGCCGTGAGGACCGATTCCACGAAGTCGCCGTCCGCCGCGGCGTACGCGCCGAAGGCGAGCGCTACCGCCTCGGGGGCCAGATCGGTCCACGGGTAGCCGCCGATGACGACCGCGGAGCGGACCGCGCGTTCGCCTCGGTGGGCCACCGCCACGGCCCGGCGGAGGGAGCGCGCGGTCCAGGAGTCGTCCGGGACGACCGCCAGGGCGGAGGCGACGACCGCGATGGTGGGGGCGCCCGCCATCGCCGCCGCGACACCCGCCGCCACCGCCTGGCCGCCGTAGATGCCCTCGCCGTCGTGGCTCACCGAACCGTCGATCGCCACCAGGCGGGCCGCCTCCGCGGGGCGGCCCGCCGCGAAGACGCCGAAGGGGGCCGCCCGCATGGCCAGGCCGTCGCTCCAGGCATGGCGGTGCTGGGCCGAGATCGGGGCGGCGAGTCCCCTTCTGAGGTTCTCCAGGGTGCCGCGTTCGCTGAAGCCCGCGCCCCGGAACGGGCCCTCGTCGCGGTCCGCGATCCACTCGTGCCAGGCCGCCTCCACATGGGTCGGCGTGAGGGCCGAGCCGTGGCGGGCCAGGAGGAGCCCGGAGAAGATCGCGTACTCCGTGTCGTCGGTGCCCGCCGGGTTCTCCGCGACGTAACCCGTGATGCGGCCCCAACGGGCCCGGATCTCCGAGGGCTTCATGTTCTCCGCCGGTGCGCCGAGGGCGTCTCCCACCGCGAGGCCGAGCAGCGCGCCGCGCGCCCGTTCGCGGAGTTCGGCGGCGTTCTTGGGCGCCGGGACCGGGGGAATGCAGGCGATCGATGCCATACGCGGCCTCTCCTACGGGGTTCCCTCAGGGCGCCTCAGGGCGCGGAACCCTTTACGGATGTCTCCCACGAGGGGCCTTCGGCAGAGCCTGACGGAGCGCAGCATCACCCGGTCGACATCTGATCAAGCCTTGTCACGGATGAGCGTTCGAGCGTAAAGCCGCAGGTTAGCCCAGCCTTTCCTTGCTGGTGAGCGGGAAATGAAAGGCTTATGTTGAGTGTTGTCGAAGAGTAGAACTCATCCAAACTTAGCCTTACCTTAGCCTTCTGGGGGATCACCGCATGGCCATCATCGAGACCGAGGCGACGCTCCACGAGGCGCACCGCGACAACCACACCCACCGTGATGTGAACGGCGGCTGGCTGCGCCCCGCGGTGTTCGGAGCGATGGACGGTCTCGTCTCCAACCTCGCCCTGATGACCGGTGTCGTCGGCGGCGCCGTCAGTCACCAGACCGTCGTCATCACCGGGCTCGCCGGACTCGCGGCCGGCGCCTTCTCCATGGCGGCCGGCGAGTACACCTCCGTCGCCTCCCAGCGCGAGCTGGTCGAGGCCGAGCTCGACGTCGAGCGGCGCGAGCTGCGCAAGCACCCGGAGGACGAGGAAGGGGAGCTCGCCTCCCTGTATGTGTCCCGCGGAGTGGAGCCCGCGCTCGCCCGTGAGGTCGCGAAGCAGTTGTCCCGTGACCCCGAGCAGGCCCTGGAGATACATGCCCGGGAGGAGCTGGGCATCGATCCCGGGGATCTGCCCTCCCCGCTCGTCGCCGCCGTCTCGTCCTTCGGCGCCTTCGCGCTGGGCGCGCTCCTTCCCGTACTGCCGTTCCTGCTCGGGGCGGCGACGCTGTGGCCCGCGCTGCTGCTCGCGCTGGTCGGACTGTTCGGGTGCGGTGCCGTGGTGGCCCGGGTGACCGCGCGGTCCTGGTGGTTCAGCGGGCTGCGTCAGCTCGCGCTGGGCGGTGCGGCGGCCGGTGTGACGTACGCCCTGGGCACCCTGTTCGGGACGGTCGTAGGATAGCTCGACGCGCACTTATGCGGTGGGTCGCATAAGTAGCCGTTACTCGCTGGTTTCGAACGCTTAACCACCGGGCATGAGCCGTAAGCGCTGTGGGCAATGACGCCTGTGGCGCACCCGCGGGATGGGCGACGACGCTCCCTCTGCCCCGGACCGACGGACATCGATCTGTCCGCTTAGGTCCCCTTAACTTCCACCGCCTGTGCGGTGCCGCGCCGCCACCCTGCGGCGTCCGCATGTTGGAACGGAGTATCCGGTTCCCGAGAACCGCTCCATCATGTAACCTGCACGAAATTTTGCACTCACTCCGCAGAGGGCCAGCGTCGTCCCTATGCACACGCATATGTCACGACGACGACGGGAGAGCCGATGCGTACGCCGCGCCAGCCGTCCCAGCACACCACGAATGGCCAGAACTGGTCCTTCATGGATGCTCGCCCTGCCGCGCAGGGTATGTACGACCCCCGCAACGAGCACGACGCCTGTGGCGTCGGCTTCGTGGCCACCCTCACCGGCGAGGCGAGCCACGCGCTGGTCGAGCAGGCGCTCACAGTGCTGCGCAACCTGGAGCACCGCGGTGCGACCGGGGCCGAGCCCGACTCGGGCGACGGCGCGGGCATCCTGTCCCAGGTGCCGGACGCCTTCTTCCGTGAGGTGGCCGGATTCGATCTGCCCGCCGCCGGTGGGTACGCGGTCGGTATCGCCTTCCTGCCCATGGACGGCGCGGACGCGATCGTCTCGCAGGTCGAGACGATCGTCGCCGAGGAGGGCCTCACGGTTCTCGGCTGGCGCGAGGTGCCGACCGCGCCCGAACTCCTCGGCGCCACCGCCCGTTCGACCATGCCCCTCTTCCGTCAGCTCTTCGTGAGCGACGGACGGAGCCAGGGCATCGACCTCGACCGCAAGGCCTTCGCGCTGCGCAAGCGCGCCGAGCGCGAGGCCGGCGTCTACTTCCCGTCGCTGTCCGCGCGGACCATCGTCTACAAGGGCATGCTCACCACCGGTCAGCTGGAGCCCTTCTTCCCGGACCTGTCCGACCGGCGCTTCGCCTCCGCGATCTCGCTCGTGCACTCCCGGTTCTCCACGAACACCTTCCCGTCGTGGCCGCTCGCCCACCCGTACCGCTTCGTCGCGCACAACGGCGAGATCAACACGGTCAAGGGCAACCGCAACTGGATGGCGGCCCGCGAGTCCCAGCTCGTCTCCGACCTCTTCGGCGACCAGGACAAGCTCGACCGCGTCTTCCCGATCTGCACGCCGGACGCCTCCGACTCCGCGTCCTTCGACGAGGTGCTCGAACTCCTGCACCTCGGCGGCCGTTCGCTGCCGCACTCGGTGCTGATGATGATCCCCGAGGCGTGGGAGAACCACGACTCCATGGACCCGGCCCGCCGCGCCTTCTACCAGTTCCACGCCACGATGATGGAACCCTGGGACGGCCCGGCCTGCGTCACCTTCACCGACGGCACCCAGGTCGGCGCGGTCCTCGACCGCAACGGCCTGCGCCCCGGCCGCTACTGGGTCACCGACGACGGCCTCGTCGTCCTCGGCTCCGAGGTCGGCGTCCTCGACATCGACCCCGCGAAGGTCGTCCGCAAGGGCCGCCTCCAGCCCGGCCGTATGTTCCTCGTGGACACCGCCGAGCACCGCATCATCGAGGACGACGAGATCAAGGCCGCCCTCGCCGCCGAGAAGCCGTACGGCGACTGGCTCGAAGCCGGTGAGATCGAGCTGTCCGACCTGCCCGAGCGTGAGCACATCGTGCACACCCACGCCTCGGTCACCCGCCGCCAGCAGACCTTCGGCTACACCGAGGAGGAGCTGCGCGTCATCCTCGCGCCGATGGCCAAGGCCGGTGCCGAGCCCATCGGTTCGATGGGCACCGACTCGCCCATCGCCGCGCTCTCCAGCCGCCCGCGGCTGCTCTTCGACTACTTCACCCAGCTGTTCGCGCAGGTCACCAACCCGCCGCTGGACGCGATCCGCGAAGAGCTGGTCACCAGCCTGCGGTCGTCCCTCGGCCCCGCGAGCAACCTGCTGGAGCCGACGGCCGCTTCCTGTCGTAGCGTCACCCTGCCCTTCCCGGTGATCGACAACGACGAGCTGGCCAAGCTCATCCACATCAACGCCGACGGCGACATGCCCGGCATGAAGGCCGCGACCCTCTCCGGCCTGTACCGGGTCTCCGGCGGCGGCGACGCCCTCGCGGCCCGCCTCGCCGAGATCTGCACCGAGGCCGACGCCGCGATCGAGAACGGCGCCCGCCTGATCGTCCTCTCGGACCGGCACTCCGACGCCGAGCACGCGCCGATCCCCTCGCTGCTGCTCACCGCCGCCGTCCACCACCACCTCATCCGCACCAAGCAGCGCACCCAGGTGGGCCTGCTGGTGGAGGCCGGTGACGTCCGCGAGGTCCACCACGTCGCCCTGCTCATCGGCTTCGGCGCCGCGGCCGTGAACCCGTACCTGGCGATGGAGTCCGTCGAGGACCTCGTCCGCGCGGGCACGTTCCTCACCGACATCGAGGCCGAGCAGGCCATCCGCAACCTGATCTACGCGCTCGGCAAGGGCGTCCTCAAGGTCATGTCCAAGATGGGCATCTCGACGGTCGCCTCCTACCGGGGCGCCCAGGTCTTCGAGGCGGTCGGCCTGGACGAGCAGTTCGTCAACGCCTACTTCAGCGGTACGGCCACCAAGATCGGCGGCGTCGGCATCGACGTCATCGCCAAGGAGGTCGCCGCCCGCCACGCGAAGGCGTACCCGGCGAGCGGCATCGCGCCCGCGCACCGCGCCCTCGACATAGGCGGCGAGTACCAGTGGCGCCGCGAGGGCGAGCCGCACCTGTTCGACCCGGAGACGGTGTTCCGCCTCCAGCACTCGACGCGGACCAACCGCTACGACATCTTCAAGAAGTACACGGACCGCGTGAACGAGCAGTCCGAGCGGCTGATGACTCTGCGCGGCCTCTTCGGCTTCAAGTCGGACCGCCCGTCGATCTCCATCGACGAGGTCGAGCCCGTCTCCGAGATCGTCAAGCGCTTCTCCACCGGCGCCATGTCGTACGGCTCCATCTCCCTGGAGGCGCACGAGACGCTCGCCATCGCCATGAACCAGCTGGGCGGCAAGTCCAACACCGGTGAGGGCGGCGAGGACGCGGACCGGCTCTACGACCCGGCCCGGCGCAGCGCCATCAAGCAGGTCGCCTCCGGCCGCTTCGGCGTCACCTCCGAGTACCTGGTCAACGCGGACGACATCCAGATCAAGATGGCCCAGGGCGCCAAGCCCGGCGAGGGCGGCCAGCTGCCCGGCCACAAGGTCTACCCGTGGGTCGCCAAGACGCGTCACTCGACGCCCGGTGTCGGTCTCATCTCGCCGCCGCCGCACCACGACATCTACTCCATCGAAGACCTCGCCCAGCTGATCCACGACCTGAAGAACGCGAACCCGCAGGCACGCATCCACGTGAAGCTGGTCTCCGAGGTCGGTGTCGGCACGGTCGCCGCCGGTGTCTCCAAGGCGCACGCGGACGTCGTCCTCATCTCCGGCCACGACGGCGGCACGGGCGCGTCCCCGCTCACCTCGCTCAAGCACGCGGGTGGGCCTTGGGAGTTGGGCCTCGCCGAGACCCAGCAGACCCTGCTGCTCAACGGACTTCGGGACCGGATCGTGGTCCAGACGGACGGCCAGCTGAAGACCGGCCGTGACGTCGTCATCGCCGCGCTGCTCGGCGCCGAGGAGTTCGGTTTCGCGACCGCGCCGCTCGTCGTCTCCGGCTGCGTCATGATGCGCGTCTGCCACCTCGACACCTGCCCGGTCGGCATCGCCACCCAGAACCCGGTGCTGCGCGACCGGTTCGCCGGCAAGGCCGAATACGTCGTGAACTTCTTCCAGTTCATCGCCGAAGAGGTCCGCGAGATCCTCGCCGAGCTGGGCTTCCGCACCATCGAGGAGGCCGTCGGCCAGGCCGGCACGCTCGACGTCGAGCGGGCCGTGGACCACTGGAAGGCGCAGGGCCTGGACCTCGCCCCCCTCTTCTACGTCCCCGAACTCCCGGACGGCGCCGCCCTCCACCAGGTCATCAAGCAGGACCACGGCCTGGAGAAGGCGCTCGACAACGAGCTGATCAAGCTCGCCGCCGACGCGCTCGCCGCGTCCAGCGCCACCGACGCCCAGCCGGTCCGCGCGCAGGTCGCGATCCGCAACATCAACCGCACGGTCGGCACCATGCTCGGCCACGAGGTGACGAAGAAGTTCGGCGGGGCGGGTCTGCCCGACGACACCATCGACATCACCTTCACCGGTTCCGCGGGCCAGTCCTTCGGTGCCTTCCTCCCGCGCGGTGTCACGCTCCGCCTGGAGGGCGACGCCAACGACTATGTGGGCAAGGGCCTTTCGGGCGGCCGGGTCATCGTCCGCCCCGACCGGGGCGCCGACCACCTCGCCGAGTTCTCCACCATCGCGGGCAACACCATCGCCTACGGCGCGACCGGCGGCGAGCTGTTCCTGCGCGGGCGTACCGGCGAGCGGTTCTGTGTCCGCAACTCCGGTGCCACCGTGGTCTCCGAGGGTGTCGGCGACCACGGCTGCGAGTACATGACCGGCGGCCGGGCGGTCGTCCTGGGCGAGACCGGCCGCAACTTCGCGGCGGGCATGTCCGGCGGCATCGCCTACGTCATCGACCTGAACCCCGACAACGTGAACGTCGGGAACGCGGGCGCCGTCGAGGAGCTGGACGACACCGACAAGCAGTGGCTGCACGACGTGGTGCGCCGGCACGCCGAGGAGACCGCCTCGACGGTCGCCGAGAAGCTGCTCGCCGAGTGGACCGTGTCCGTGGAGCGCTTCAGCAAGATCATCCCCAGTGCCTACAAGGCAGTGCTCGCCGCCAAGGACGCCGCCGAGCGAGCGGGTCTCTCCGAGACCGAGATCACCGAGAAGATGATGGAGGCGGCGACCAATGGCTGACCCGAAGGGCTTTCTGAACCACGGGCGCGAGGTCGCCAAGTCCCGTCCCGTGGACGTCCGTCTCAAGGACTGGAACGAGGTCTACGTCCCCGGTTCCCTGCTGCCGATCATCAGCAAGCAGGCCAGCCGCTGCATGGACTGCGGTATCCCGTTCTGCCACAACGGCTGTCCGCTGGGGAACCTCATCCCCGAGTGGAACGACTACGCCTACCGCGAGGACTGGACGGCCGCCTCCGAGCGCCTCCACGCCACCAACAACTTCCCCGAGTTCACCGGGCGGTTGTGCCCCGCGCCGTGCGAGGCGGCCTGTGTGCTGGGCATCAACCAGCCGCCGGTCACCATCAAGAACGTCGAGGTCTCCATCATCGACAAGGCGTGGGAGACCGGTGACGTCGCCCCGCAGGCCCCCGAGCGGCTCTCCGGCAAGACCGTCGCGGTCGTCGGCTCGGGCCCCGCGGGCCTCGCCGCCGCCCAGCAGCTCACCCGGGCGGGCCACACCGTCGCCGTCTACGAGCGCGCGGACCGCATCGGGGGCCTTCTCCGGTACGGCATCCCCGAGTTCAAGATGGAGAAGCGGCACATCAACCGCCGTATCGAGCAGATGCGCGCGGAGGGCACCCGCTTCCGCACCGGCATCGAGATCGGCGTCGACCTCAAGGCCACCGACCTGCGCAAGCGCTACGACGCGGTCGTCATCGCCGCCGGCTCCACCACCGCCCGCGATCTCCCGGTCCCCGGGCGGGAGTTGACCGGCGTCTACCAGGCGATGGAGTACCTGCCCCTGTCGAACAAGGTCCAGGAAGGCGACTACGTCACCGCCCCGGTCTCGGCCGAGGGCAAGCACGTTGTTGTCATCGGCGGCGGCGACACCGGCGCCGACTGCGTTGGTACGGCGCACCGCCAAGGGGCCGCCTCCGTCACGCAGTTGGAGATCATGCCCCGTCCGGGCGACGAGCGGAACGCGGTCGCGCAGCCCTGGCCGACCTTCCCGATGCTCTACAAGGTGACCTCCGCGCACGAGGAGGGCGGTGAGCGGGTCTACTCCGTCAACACCACCCACTTCGAGGGCGACGAGGACGGCAACGTCCAGTGGCTGCACCTCGTCGAGGTCGAGTTCGTCGACGGCAAGCTGACCCAGAAGCCGGGCACGGAGCGCAAGATCCCCGCCCAACTGGTCACGCTGGCGATGGGCTTCACCGGCACCGACCGGGAGAACGGCCTGGTCGAGCAGTTCGCCCTGGAACTCGACGAGCGCGGCAACATCGCCCGCGACGCCGACTTCCAGACCAACGTCCCCGGCGTCTTCGTCGCCGGTGACGCGGGCCGCGGCCAGTCCCTCATCGTGTGGGCGATCGCGGAGGGCCGCTCGGCCGCCCGCGGTGTCGACCGCTTCCTGGCCGGCGCCAGCGAACTGCCCGCCCCCATCCGGCCGACGGACCGCGCGTTGATGGTCTGACGGTTCGGCATAAAGCGTCCCGCACAAAGGCGTGCGGTACACGAGACGGCGCCTGCCCAGTCCCCGACCGGACACGGCAGGCGCCGCCGCATGTCCGGATTCGGCTCCCCCTCTTCCCCCGGGCCCGACTCCCGCTCCTCTACGGCACCTTGTACGTCTCCCCGTACACCTGCCACACCAGCGGTGTCCGCAGCTCCAGGTTCCCCTCCTCCAGGAACTTCCGCTGGGCCGTGTCGATCCGGGTGGTGTCGATGCCGGGGCGCTTGGCCCGCATCGTGGCCCGGCGGACATCGAGGAACGCGCTCAGGTAGGCCTTCTCGGAACCCCCTTCGGCAGGCGTCCTGGCCCGCGCCATCGCGCGCTCCCGGATGCCGTAGAAGCCGTCCGTGCCCGGGCCGTGGAAGACGATGGCGTCGTAGTAGATGAACTGGCCCAGCGGACCCAGGCCGTCGCGTTTCGCCGTGCTGACGGCCGGGTCGAAGTAGATGCGGTCGCGCTCCGCTTCCTGCGCCGCCCGGAAGGCCGGGACCTTCGCCTCGGCGCGCCACGCGGCCGGGAAGCCGGGGTCCAGGCCCTCGTGCGAGTCGGTGCCGTCGACCGCGCGCAGGGCGGGGAGGTAGCGGGCGAGGCCGTTGCCGGGGTGGGCCGCGGTGTAGTTCTCGACCAGGACGAGCAGATCGTGGGTGCCGGTGCAGAAGCCGATGAGGCCCGCGGTGTAGCCCTGTCCGTCGCCGATGTCCTGCACATAGCCGTACGCGCTGCGCCAGTCGAGGGTCGAGTTCTCGGCGCTGGCCACCAGTTCCTGGGCGAGGTTCTTCAGGGCCGGCGCGGCCAGGTCCTCCGGTGCTCTGTCCGGCGTAGCGGCGGACGGGGACGGGTGTGCGGGGCGCGGGTCGTCGTGGGTGGAGGCGGTGGCCGGGCGCGAGGGGCGTGGCTCGTCCTGGGTGGAGGCGGCCGGGGGCGCGGGGCGCGGGTCGTCGTGGGTGGAGGGCGAGATGCCGTAGGCCGTCGCGGCGAGGGCGACGGGTACGGCGGCGAGCATCAGGACGCCGGCGCGTTTCATGGGGCCAGCGTAGGTGCGGTTACGTCCCTATTCCGGGGGTTGGGGGGACATTGAACCTGCGGGGCCCGCGTGGCGTAATCTCGGCCTTTTCGATCTCGGAATTCTTGCCCCGGTCCGAAGGGAGCCCCTGTGGCCGCGATCTCGCTCAGCAAGGTCGAGGAGACCGCGCCCGCGCTGGTCAGCCTGTACAAGAGTGCCGGGGTCTCGCTCCGGAAGCACGGGCTGGACGGGCAGCGGGCCGCCGTCTATCTCGTGGTCGACTACTCCGGTTCCATGAAGCCGTACTACAAGGACGGCAGCGTGCAGGCCCTGGCGGACCGGGTGCTGGGCCTCTCGGCGCACCTCGACGACGACGGGACGGTGCCGGTCGTCTTCTTCTCGACGGACGTCGACGCGGTCACGGACATCGAACTGGCCGACCACGAGGGCCGGATCGAGCGGATCGTCGCCGGGCTCGGGCACATGGGCAAGACCAGCTACCACCTGGCCATGGACGCCGTCATAGACCACTACCTCGACAGCGGCGCCACGGACCCCGCCCTCGTCGTCTTCCAGACCGACGGCGGCCCCATCAACAAGCTCGCCGCGGAACGGTATGTGTGCAAGGCGGCGAGACTCCCGATGTTCTGGCAGTTCGTCGGGTTCGGCGACCGGAAGAGCAAGCAATTCGAATTCCTGCGCAGACTCGACGAGTTGGCGGTACCGCAGAAGCGGCCGATCGACAACGCGGGCTTCTTCCACGCCGGTTCGGACCCGCTGAGGATGACCGACGCGGAACTCTACGACCGGCTCGTGGGCGAGTTCCCGCAGTGGCTGGCGGCGGCGCGCGAGCAGGGGGTCGTCCAGTGATCCGCGTGCTGCCCGCCTCGGCGCGAACCGCCGTGCCCTGGAAGAACGGTGGCGGTGTGACGCGCGAGATCGCCG
The DNA here is from genome assembly GCF_044763565.1 of Streptomyces sp. NPDC096013. Classification (NCBI taxonomy): domain Bacteria; kingdom Bacillati; phylum Actinomycetota; class Actinomycetes; order Kitasatosporales; family Streptomycetaceae; genus Streptomyces; species Streptomyces sp. NPDC096013. The sequence goes on from NZ_JBIWGK010000002.1 coordinate 566,739, forward strand.
CCTGGCCCGAGGGTGCGGGCATGGCCGACTTCGTGTGCCGGGTGAGCCTCGCCGAGGTCGCGGCGGACGGTCCGTTCTCGGCCTTTCCCGACGTCGACCGGACCCTCACCGTGGTCGAGGGCGCCGGCATGGACCTGACGGTGGACGGCGCCCGGCGGCTGGTCGACACCCGTTACGCACCAAGGGACTTCAGAGGCGACGTGCCGACCGACTGCGTGCTCCTGGACGGCCCCGTGGTCAACCTGAACGTGATGTGGCGCAAAGGCGCCTGCCCCACGGCACCCACGGTGGCCGTCGTCCGGGGGCGGCTGCGGCTGGGCGCGGACGTGCTGGTGGTGGCGCTGGACGGGACCGCCGAGGTGGCCGGAGTGGCCCTCCGGCCTTATGACGCCGTCCAGTTGGCCGGTGAGGACGCGGTGCTGGACGCGCACGGCCTGAGTGCGGTGATCGGAATCGGCGGGCTGGATCTCCCTGCTGACGCACCGTTGGCTTAGCCGGTCCACCGTGGCACGCTGTCGGTGAACCGAAGGGGAGGGCGGCCCACCCATGGACGGCGCACGACCGGCGAACGGCTCGGTGCACGGATCGGCGAACGGAGCGGCGAACGGTGCCGGGGGTGCCGCGCCGCCGGTCAACGGCTCGGCGGACGGCGGCAGTCGGCGCCTTGAGCCGGGCGGCCGGCGTCCTGATCCCGGCGGCCGGCGACCCGAGCCCGGCAAAGGGGAGAAGCTCGCCGACTGGGCGGACGGACGGCTCGGGCTGTACGCCATCGCCAAGTCCAATATGCGCAAGGTCTTTCCGGACCACTGGTCCTTCATGCTGGGCGAGATCTGCCTCTACAGCTTCCTCGTCCTGATCCTCACCGGCATCTACCTCACCCTGTTCTTCGAGCCGAGCGGCGTCGAGGTCATCTACCACGGCTCGTACACGCCGTTGAACGGCATCCCGATGACCCGGGCCTACGAGTCGGCGCTCGACATCAGCTTCGACGTGCGGGGCGGGCTGCTGATCCGGCAGATCCACCACTGGGCGGCCGTGGTGTTCATCGCCGGCATGCTCACCCACATGATGCGGGTGTTCTTCACCGGCGCGTTCCGCAAGCCGCGCGAGGTCAACTGGGTGTTCGGCTGGACCCTGTTGTTCCTCGGCATCCTCACCGGACTGACCGGCTACTCGCTCCCCGACGACCTGCTGTCCGGTACCGGTATCCGCTTCGCCGACGGCGCGATGCTGTCCGTGCCGATCGTCGGCACGTACATGTCGATGTTCCTGTTCGGCGGGGAGTTCCCGGGCCACGACATCATCTCGCGGCTCTTCCCGATCCATGTCCTGCTGCTGCCGGGGATCATGCTGGGCCTGGTGGTCGCGCATCTGATCCTGGTCTTCTACCACAAGCACACGCAGTACCCCGGCGCCGGACGCGACGAGAAGAGCGTGGTCGGCAGCCCGTTCCTGCCGGTCTACACCGCCAAGGCGGGCGGCATGTTCTTCCTCGTCTTCGGCGTCCTCGCGGTCATGGGCGGAATCGCCAGCATCAACCCCGTGTGGGCCTTCGGACCGTACCGGCCGGACCTGGTGACCACCGGTGCCCAGCCCGACTGGTACCTAGGCTTCTCCGAGGGGCTGATCCGGGTGATGCCGGGATGGGAGATCAACGCCTGGGGCCACACACTGGAGTTGGGCGTCTTCATCCCCTTCACGCTGTTCCCGCTGATCCTCGCGGCCATCGGCGCCTACCCGTTCATCGAGGCCTGGATCACCGGCGACAAACGCGAACACCACATCCTGGACCGGCCGCGCAACATGCCCGTGCGCACCGGGCTCGGGGTGGCCTGGCTGAGCCTGTACGGGGTGCTGCTGATCGGCGGCGGCAACGACGTGGTGGCCACGCATCTGAACCTGTCGATCAACGCGATCACCTGGTTCGTGCGGGTCTCCGTCTTCGTCATGCCCGTCGTCGCGTTCCTGGTCACCAAACGCGTCTGCCTCGGGCTCCAACGCCGGGACCGGGACAAGGTGTTGCACGGTCGCGAGTCCGGCCTGATCAAGATGCTGCCGCACGGCGAGTACGTCGAGGTGCACGAACCCCTCACCCAGGACGAGCGGTTCCGGCTCACCCAGCACGAGCAGGAACCGCCGTACGCGATCGGCCCGCTCGTCGACGGGAACGGTGTCCAGCGGCAGGTCAAGGGCGGTCAGCGGGTGCGGGCCCGGCTCGCGAAGGCGATGTTCGGACCCGAGGCGCACATCCCGAAGCCGACGGCGGAGGAGTACAGGGAACTCACGAGCGGCGACCACCACCACTGAGCCCGTCGAGCACGGCGGCCCGGCACTCGCCCGGGCCGCCCCAACTCGCCCGCAGCGCACGGGCCTTGGTCAGCCACAGGGACAGGTCGTACTCGGCGGTGTAGCCGATCGCCCCGTGCAGCTGAAGCGCCGTACGGGCCGCCCGGTACGCCGCCTCGCACGCGGTGACCTTCGCGGCGGCCACGTCGGCGGGGTCCATGGCGAGCGCGGCACCGAAGAGCAGTGGACGCGCGAACTCCAACGCGAGCTTGGTGTCGGCCAGTTGATGCTTGACCGCCTGGAAGGAGCCCACGGCCACCCCGAACTGGGTCCGCTGCTTCACATAGGCCACGGTCCTGTCGAGCAACGCGAGCCCCACCCCGAGCGCCTGGGCGGCGGTCGCGAGCCGCGCCCAGGTCAGGGCGAGAGCCAACGGCGGGTTCGGGCCGAGGAGTTCACCACCGGGGAGCAGACGGGTGAGACGGCGTGCCGGGTCGAGCGACGCGCGTACGGGACCGTGGCCGGGCGCGCTGCGCAGCCCGTCGGCGTCCCAGGCCAGGCGGACCGTCGCCACGTCACCGTCCAGTGCGTACGACCCCGCGGGCGCCGCCGTGGCCATCGCCTCGCCCGCCGCCAGCGCGGGCAACAACCGTTTGGCCGGCCCGGGTTCGGTCAGCAGCGCGGCCGCCATGACCGTCTCCACCACGGGCCCCGGCACCGCGTGCCGCCCCAACTCCACGAATGCCACGGCGAGTTCGACGGGCCGGGGGCCGAAACCCTCGTAGGCCTCGGGCACCGCCAGCGCGAACACCCCGGCCTCGGCGATACGGCGCCACAGCGCCAGCCCGCTCGCGTGCTCGCCGCGGCTCCACGCCCGGATGGCCGACGGGGTGTCCGCCGCCGTCAGCATCGCGTTCAACGAGTCGGCGAACGCCCGCTGTTCGGGGTCCAGGAGGAAGCGCATCAGCGGCGGCCCTTCGGCAGGCCGAGCAGGCGCTCGGCGATGATGTCGCGCTGGATCTCGTTCGTACCGGCGTAGATGGGCCCCGCGAGGGAGAAGACATACCCCTCGGCCCAGGCGGAGTCCGCCAACTCACCCTCCTCGCTGAGCAGTTCGAGGGCCGTCTCGTGCAGGGCGATGTCGTACTCGGACCAGAAGACCTTGTTCAGGCTGGACTCCGGGCCGATGGACTCGCCGTCGAGGAAACGGGAGGCGTTGGCGTAGGTGAAGAGCTGGTAGGCGCGGGCGCCGATCACGGCGTCGGCCACCTGGTTCCGCAGCTCCGGTGAACTCCCGCGCGCCCGCCAGAGGGTGAGGAGCCGGTCGGCGGAGGCGAGGAAACGGCCGGGGGAGCGGAGGGTGAGCCCGCGTTCGTTGCCCGCGGTCGACATCGCGACCCGCCAGCCCTGGCCGGGCTCCCCGATCACGTCCTCGTCGGGGACGAAGACATCGTCCAGGAAGAGCTCCGCGAAGGCCGGCTTGCCGTCGAGACGGCCGATCGGGCGGACCGTGACACCGGGGGCGCGCAGGTCGAACATCAGGTAGGTCAGGCCCTGATGGGGCTTCGGGGTGTCCGGCTCGCTGCGGAACAGGCCGAACGCGCGGTCCGCGAAGGCCGCCCGCGACGACCACGTCTTCTGCCCGCTCAGCAGCCAGCCGCCGTCCGTGCGCACCGCGCGCGAGGTGAGCGAGGCCAGGTCGGACCCCGCCTCTGGCTCCGACCACGCCTGCGCCCACACCACCTCGCCGGTCGCCATCGCGGGCAGCACGCGCGCGCGTTGCTCGCGCGTGCCGTGGTCGAAGAGCGTCGGGGCGAGCAGGCTGACGCCGTTCTGGCCGACCCGGCCCGGGGCGCCCGCCGCGTAGTACTCCTCCTCGAAGACCAGCCACCGCACGATGTCCGCGCCCCGGCCGCCGTACTCCTCGGGCCAGGACACCACCGACCAGCGGTCCGCGGCGAGTCGGGCCTCCCAGCCGCGATGCGCGGCGAAGCCTTCCTCCGTTTCGAGGGAGGGCAGGGGCTCGGCGGGCACGTGCGCGCGCAGCCAGGCGCGGGCCTCGGCGCGGAACGCCTCCTCGGCGGACGTGAAGTCGAGGTCCATGCGGCCGTCCCTCCTCAACAGTCCTTCCCTAACAAGTGTTTGGTAGGTTAGCGTGGGCCCATGACAGGCGTCGAGAGTCCGGCATACGTCCCCGGGCACGGGCTGTTGAAGGGACGCACCGCCGTCGTCACCGCCGCCGCCGGCGCGGGCATCGGCGGCGCCACCGCGCGCCGCTTCCTGGAGGAGGGCGCGCGCGTGCTGATCAGCGACGCGCACACGCGCCGGCTGAAGGAGTACGAGGCCGAGCTGGCCCGGGAGTTCGGGCCGGAGGCGGTCGCCGCGCTGCCGTGCGACGTCACCGACGAGGCGCAGGTGCGGGCGCTGTTCGACGCGGCCGTCGCGGCGCACGGCCGCCTGGACGTCGTCGTCAACAACGCGGGCCTGGGCGGGACGTCGGACCTCGTCGACATGACCGACGAGCAGTGGTCGAAGGTCCTGGACGTGACGTTGAACGGCACCTTCCGCTGCAGCCGGGCGGCCCTGCGCGCGATGCGCGAGACGGGTGGCGGGGTGATCGTCAACAACGCCTCCGTCGTCGGCTGGCGTGCCCAGGCCGGGCAGGCGCACTACGCGGCGGCCAAGGCGGGCGTGATGGCGCTGACCCGGTGCGCGGCGATCGAGGCCGCCGCGTACGGGGTGCGTGTCAACGCGGTCTCGCCGAGCCTCGCCATGCACCCGCACCTGGTGAAGGTGACGACCCCCGAACTGCTCGCGGACCTCACCGCCCGTGAGGCCTTCGGCCGGTACGCGGAGCCCTGGGAGGTCGCCAACGCGATCGTGTTCCTGGCCTCGGACTACTCCTCGTACATGACCGGCGAGGTCGTGGCCGTGAGCAGCCAGCATGCCTAGCCGTGCGAGGGCGGGAGCGGGCGGCCGGCGCCGGGGCACGAGAATGGTGCCGTGCCGACCAAGAAGAAACCCCCGGTGACCGCCGCTCCGGCCCGCCGCCGCGAACTCCTCGACACGGCGGCCGAGGTCTTCGCCGAGCAGGGGTACAACGCCACCACCGTCCGGAAGATCGCCGACCACGCGGGCATGCTCGCGGGCAGCCTCTACTACCACTTCGACTCCAAGGAATCGATGCTGGAGGAGATCCTGCGGACCTTCCTCGACGAGCTGTGGGGCGGCTACGACACCGTCCTGGACGCCGAGTTGGGGCCGCGCCAGACGCTTGAGGCACTGGTCACCGAGTCGTTCCGGGAGATCGACCGGCACCGCGCCGCCGTCGCGATCTACCAGAAGGAGAGCAAGCAGCTGGTCGCGCAGGAGCGGTTCGCGTTCCTCGCCGAGTCGCAGCGCAAGTTCGAGAAGGCGTGGCTGTCCACGCTGGAGCGCGGGGTTGCAGCCCGGGTCTTCCGCGCCGACCTCGACGTCCGGCTCACCTACCGGTTCGTGCGGGACACGGTGTGGGTCGCCGCGTCCTGGTACCGGCCGGGCGGACAGCACAGCGCCGAGGAGATCGCCCGGCAGTACCTGTCGATGGTGCTGGACGGGATCGCCGTACGCACATAACTCACAGCTCTGCATGGGGAGTTGACATGGCCGAGGCTTACATCGTCGAAGCGGTCCGTACGCCCGTCGGGCGGCGCGGGGGAGGGCTGGGCGCGGTGCATCCGGCCGACCTCGGGGCGCATGTCCTCAAGGAACTGGTCGCGCGCTCGGGGATCGATCCCGCCGCCGTCGAGGACGTCGTCTTCGGATGTCTGGACGCGGTGGGGCCGCAGGCCGGGGACATCGCGCGGACCGCCTGGCTGGCGGCCGGGCTGCCCGAGGAAGTGCCGGGCGTGACGGTGGACCGGCAGTGCGGCTCCTCCCAGCAGGCCGTGCACTTCGCGGCACAGGGCGTGCTGTCCGGCACACAGGACCTGGTGGTCGCGGGCGGCGTCCAGAACATGTCCCTGATCCCCATCGCCTTCGCCTCCCGCCAGGCCGCCGTACCGCTCGGCCTCACCGACGGCCCCTTCACCGGCAGCGAGGGCTGGCGCGCGCGGTACGGGACACAGCCGGTCAACCAGTTCGCCGGCGCCGAGATGATCGCCGCGAAGTGGGGGATCAGCCGCCAGGACCAGGAGGAGTTCGCGCTCCGCTCGCACCGGCGGGCCCTGCGCGCCATCGACGAGGGCCGCTTCGAACGGGAGACGGTGGCCTACGGCCCGGTCGCGGTCGACGAGGGCCCGCGCCGGGACACGTCACTGGAGAAGATGGCGGGCCTGAAACCGGTCGTCGACGGCGGCACCATCACCGCCGCCTGCTCCTCCCAGGTCTCCGACGGCGCGGCGGCGATGCTGCTCGCCTCCGAACGGGCCGTCCGCGAACACGGGTTGACGCCCCGCGCCCGCGTCCACCACCTCTCCGTCCGCGGCGAGGACCCCCTCCGCATGCTCTCCGCGCCGATCCCGGCCACCGCCCACGCCCTGAAGAAGACCGGCCTGACCATCGACGCCATCGACCTCGTCGAGATCAACGAGGCCTTCGCGCCCGTCGTCCTCGCCTGGCTGAAGGAGACCGGCGCCGACCCGGACAGGGTCAACGTCAACGGCGGCGCGATCGCCCTCGGCCACCCCCTCGGCGCGACCGGCGTCAGACTCATGACCACCCTCCTCCACGAACTGGAGCGCACCGGCGGCCACTTCGGCCTCCAGACCATGTGCGAGGGCGGCGGCCAGGCCAACGTGACGATCATCGAACGGCTCTGAGCGGGGCGGGACGACCCCGGGGTCATGCGCGCATCGAAGCACCACCCGACGCCAACTCGCCCACGATCGCCGCTGCTTGATCCATCATCCCGGCCACCAGCTCCGCGCACGACGGCAGATCCTCGATCACCCCCGCGACCTGGCCGGAGGCCATCACCCCGAGGTCCGTCCGCCCGTCCACCATCGACGCCTTCAGCAGCATCGGCGTGTTCGCGGCCATCAGCACCTGGCTCCAGGTCAGCTCCTTCCCGTGCTTCATCGCCAGGCCGTCGGTGATCATCCGCCGCCAACTCAGCCCGGACAGACGGCGGAAGCCCGCCGCCCGGTGTACCGACCGGAGCAGCGTTCTCGCGCGGCCGGAGTTCTCCAGGGTGTCGACCAGCTCCGTGCGGAGCATGCGGTGGGGGAGGCCGTCGACCGCTCTGGTGACCGTGACGTCCTTGACCGTCGCCGCCAGGTACGCCGCCTTCACCGCGTCGGGGACCGTCGAGTCCGAGGTGAGGAGGAAACGGGTGCCCATGGCGACGCCCGCCGCGCCGTAGGCCAGCGCCGCGACCAGGCCCCGGCCGTCGAAGAAGCCGCCCGCCGCCACGACCGGGATGTCCACCGCGTCCACGACCTGCGGCAACAGCACCGTCGTCGCCACCTCCCCGGTGTGCCCGCCGCCCTCCCCGCCCTGCACGATCACCGCGTCCGCGCCCCACGCCGCGACCTTCTCCGCGTGCCGCCGCGCCCCGACGGACGGGATCACGACGACGCCCGCCTCCTTCAGCTCGGCGATCAGCTCGGCGGAGGGCGCGAGCGCGAAGGACGCGACCCGTACGCCCTCCTCGATCATGATCCGGACCCGGTCGCCGGCGTCGGTCGCGTCCGCCCGCAGATTCACCCCGAACGGCTCCCGCGTACGGGATCCGACCTCGCGGATCGCGTCCCGGAGCCGGTCGGTCGTCATGGTCGCGGAAGCCAGGATGCCCAGTGCGCCCGCGTTCGCCGTCGCCGACACCAGACGCGGTCCCGCCACCCACCCCATGCCGGTCTGCACGATCGGATGCCGGACCCCGACCAGCCGGGTCAGCGCGGTCTCCATCACGAACCCACCTCCCTGGAACGGCTGTCGGCCGGGTCGATCACCTCACGGATCAGCCGCAGCTCCTCCGGGGTCGGTTCACGCGTCGACGGGACCTCGTCCGGCACGGCCAGCTCGAAGCCCGTCGCCTCCCGCACCTGCTCCACCGTGACGCCCGGGTGCAGCGAGGCCAGCCGCATCGAGCGGTCGGGGGTCGCGAAGTCGAACACGCCGAGGTCGGACACCACCCGGGGAATCCGGTGGAAGCGGGCCGTCCCCGGGTGCTCGGCGACCCGGTCGTACCCCACCCCGCACACCATGTCGACCTTCTCCACGAACACCCGGGGAGAGTGCCTCGGCACCCAGTAACTCGTCGGATTGTTCAGCGTGTTGATCGGCGCCCCGCGCACCCCGAGCAACTGTCGCCTCGGCCGCGCCCAGTCACCGATGCACGAGATGTTCTGGTTGCCGAACCGGTCGATCTGGCTCGCGCCCATCATCACGTGCCGCCGCCCGCTCGCCACCAGCGCCAGATGCTGCCGGTACGGCAACCAGCCCTCCGGTGTCCCGTCCGGCCGGACGATCACCGCCTCGCCGTCGGTCAGCAGCAGGTCGGGTGCGAAGGTGAGCCGGGCCAGCCGCGCGCCCACCGACGGGACGAACCCCATCGGGCTGGCCAGGATCTCCCCGGCGTCGCGCCAGGCCTCCGCACAGGCGATCACGCAGTACTCGGAACGCCGCACGTCCGTCCGCGGTCCGCTCATCACCCTTGCTCCTCCTGCCAGTCACGCACCGCCGACGCGTAGGCCTGCTCGTCACCGGCCAGGAAGCGCCCGGAGAACTCCGCCCACGGGGTGCTCGCGTACAGCCGCTGGAAGTCCTCGTCCCTGCCGTAGTCCGGCGAGCAGGACGTGAAGTGGGCGCCGCCGGGGGCCTCGACGACCCCGGTCACGTGCAGCCGCTTCACGAGCAGGGACTGCGGTGCTGCCTCCTTCGTCAACTCGGCCGTGTCCACGATCCGTTCGCAGGAGAGATAGGCGGAGTCCGCCGCCTCGCAGAACAGGTCGTCGAAGTACGGGTCCGGGCCCAGGTACTGTCCGTTGCCCAGTCGGTCGGCGCGGCCCAGGTGCACCAGGGCCGCGTCCATCCGCAGGGCCGGCATCGCGACGAACGTCTCCCCGTCCTCGTACGGCGATGTCACCGTCCGCAGCCCGGGGTTGACCCGCATCACGTCCGAACCGATCCCCGCGCGCACCGGCAGGAACGGCAGCCGGTTCGCGGCGGCGCGCAGGCCCCACATGAACATCGCCTCGTCGACCTCCGTCAGCTCGAAGGCCCCGCGCTCGCGGGCCGCGCGGTAGTGCGGTTCGAGCGGGATCGAGTCCAGGGTGACGAACGGGGCGACCAGTGCGCGGATGCGGCCGGCCGCCGCGAGCATGCCGACGTCCGGGCCGCCGTAGGAGACGACCGTGAGGTCGGTGATGTCCGAGCGGAGCAACGCCCGCACCAGGGCCATGGGTTTGCGGCGCGCGCCCCAGCCGCCGATGCCGAGGGTCATGCCGCTGTGCAGCCGGGAGACGACCTCGTCGGCCGTCATCGTCTTGTCGCTCACCTACGCCCCCTTCCTCGCCGATGTGCCGAAAGTGCCGCGGACCCGGTCGGCCACCCCGGTGACGTCGGCCTCGAAGGTGAAGCCCTGTTCGAAGCGGTAGCTGCGGCGGACGTCGACGGGGTCGATGCCGTTGATCGCGGACTTGGCGAGGCGGATCAGCTCGCCGTCCTTCGCGGCTATCTCGGCCGCCAACTCCAGTGCGGAGGGCAGGAGTTCGGCGCGCGGGACGACCCGCCACACCGAGCCGTGCGCGTGCAGCTCGGCGGCTGTCGCCGTGCGCGAGGTGTAGTACAGGGCGCGCATCAGGTGCTGGGGGACCAGCCGGGCCAGATGGGTGGCGGCGCCCAGCGCGCCCCGGTCCAGCTCGGGCAGGCCGAAGGTGGCATCCTCGCTCGCCACGATCACGTCCGCGTTCCCCGCCAGCCCGATGCCGCCGCCCAGGCAGAAGCCCTGCACGGCCGCCACCACGGGCACCTCGCACTCGTACACCGCCGCGAACGCCTCGAAACAGCCGCGGTTCACCCCGGCCAGGGCCGAACGGCCGCGCGCCTGCATCTCCTTGATGTCCACCCCCGCGTTGAACCCACGGCCCTCCGCCGCCAGCACCACACAGCGCACGTCGGGGTCGCGGCCCGCCGTGCGGACGGCGTCGGCCAGGGCGAACCAGCCGTCAGCCGGCAGGGCGTTCACCGGCGGGTAGTCGACCGTGACGACGGCGATGCCGCTTTTTCCCGGGCCCTTTTTCGACGACTTCGGGGACGAGGTGGAGACACCCATGGACGCATCAGCTACCTTTCCACCAAACATTTGTTAGGTGCGAGGCTTCGAAGCTAGCAGCCGGACAATCCGAGCGGGAGGCCCTGTGGACAACTCGCCCGACCACCCCCTGAAGGGCCGGACCGTCCTCGTCACCGGCGGCACCCGAGGCGTCGGCGCCGGTATCGCACGGGCCTTCGCCGAGGCCGGTGCCGAGGTGCTGACCTGTGCGCGCAGACCGCCCGAAGTCCCGTTCGAGGGAGCCGAGTTCAGGCCCCTCGACCTCCGGGACCCGGACGCCGTACGGGAGTTCTTCGCCGTGCTGCCCCGGCTCGACGTGCTCGTCAACAACGCGGGCGGCGCACCGTACCGCCCCCTCGTCGACGCGGAGGCCGAACGGCACGCGCGGATCATCGAGTTGAACCTCCTCGCCCCGCTCACCGCCTCCCTCGCCGCGTACGAACACCTCAGGCGGGCCAGGGGCTCGGTCGTGATGATCGGCAGCGTCAGCGGCAGCCGGCCCTCGCCCGGTTCGGCGGCGTACGGGGCGGCCAAGGCCGGGCTGGAGAACCTGGCGCGCTCGATGGCGGTGGAGTGGGCGCCGGACATCCGCGTCAACACCCTCGTCGTCGGCATGGTCCGCACCGAGCTGTCCCACCTCCACTACGGCGACGAGGACGCCATCGCCGCCGTCTCCCGCACCGTCCCGCTCGGCCGCCTCGCCGACCCCACCGACGTCGGCGCGGCGGCGGTCTTCCTGGCCTCCGACGCGGCGGCCTACATCAGCGGGGCGAGCCTCCTCGTCCACGGGGGCGGAGAGCGGCCCGCGTTCCTGGACGCGGCAACCGCCAACAAGGACACGTGAGTTGAGGAACCGGCAACAAAGACGCGTGAGTTGAGGAACCGGCAACAAAGACGCGTGAGTTGAAGAGCCGGCAACAAAGACGCGTGAGTTGAAGAACCGCCGGCCAGGACACGTGACGTGAAGGGTGAGCGGAATGAGTGGAATCTGCGACGGACGGGTCGTCGTCGTCACCGGCGCGGGCCGCGGACTCGGCCGCGCCCACGCCCTCGCCTTCGCGGGCGAGGGCGCCCGGGTCGTCGTCAACGACCTCGGCGTCGGCCTCGACGGCACCCCCGGCCCCGACAGCCCGGCCGCACAGGTCGTCGCCGAGATCCGCGCGGCGGGCGGCGAGGCGGTCGCCCACGGCGGCGACATCGCCACGACCGCCGGTGCCGCGTCCCTGATCGCGACCGCGCTCGACACCTACGGCCGGCTCGACACCCTGGTGAACAACGCGGGCTACCTGCGCGACCGGATGCTCGTCAACCTCGACGAAGACGACTGGGACGCGGTGACACGGGTCCATCTGAAGGGCCACTTCCTGCCCCTGAAACACGCCGCCGCGTACTGGCGGGCCGAGACGAAAGCGGGTCGCACCCCGGTCGCCCGCATCATCAACACCAGCAGCGGAGCAGGGCTGTTGGGCTCGGTCGGCCAGGGCAACTACAGCGCCGCCAAAGCCGGGATCATCGCCCTGACCCTGGTCGCGGCGGCCGAACTCGCCCGCTACGGCGTCCAGGTCAACGCGATCGCCCCCGCCGCGCGGACCCGCATGACGGAACACACCTTCGCGGAGACCATGGCCGCGCCGGGCTCCGGGTTCGATGTGATGGCGGCGGAGAACGTCTCGCCGCTGGTGGTCTGGCTGGGATCGGGGGAGAGGGCCGGCGTCACCGGGCGGGTGTTCGAGGTCGAGGGCGGGCGGATCACCGTCATGGAGGGGTGGCGGGCGGGGCCGGGTGTCGACAAGGGGGCGCGGTGGGGTGCGGCGGAAGTGGGGGAGGTGGTGGTGAAGCTCTTGGGGGAGGCGGAGATTCCGGGGGCGGTGTACGGGGCGTAGCGGGGGTTTTACGTCCGCTTCTTGGCTGACCGCGACGGGCGGTGCAACCTACGTGTCGCATTCCAGCACCGTCCGGCACAAGGAGCACCTCGCCCTGACCCGCCCCCGCACCGGCACCCTGATCCGCTGATGACACGTGGGGCACGGGAACGACACCCGCAGGCTGCCCGCTCCGTCCCCGCTGAAGGCGTACGGCACACCCTGCTGCGACCCCGGCCCGTGCCGCCGGTCATGGGCGTACCGGCGCCGCCCCGCCCACCCCGCCGCGGTCAGCGGAGGCTGCTGCTCGTCGCGACGGGCCTGGGCCATGCCCTTGACGTACGCCGTGTAGGCCTGGGGGCTGGTGAACCACACGGAGGGGTCCTCGCCGAAGACCAGGGCCCGCTTGGCGAGGACGTACCCGAACTCCTCCGGTGTGAGATACCCGAGTTTCTGCGAGGACGCCGAGTCCTCCCGGTACGCGTCCAGCAGCAGCCACCCGGCGCCCAGATACGTCGCCGCCGTGTCCGTGAGGATCTCGTTCTCCCGGGTGCCGGGGAAGGACAGGTCGAGCCGGTGCAGATAGACGTGCATGACCTCGTGCGCGAGAGCCGCGCCGATGTCCCGCCGATGCGTACGGAACCGGTCGTTCAACTCGATGAAGTACTCGGGCCCCGCGGTGAGTTCGACGTTCGCCGCGTGCGTCATCTCGCGGAAGCTGATGATCGGCCGGGCATCCGGGAGCCGGTAGTGCCGGACCATCTCGCGGGCCACCCGCTGCGCGCCCAGATGCAGGTCGTCCGTGTCGGCGAACGCCACGTCGACCGGCGCCACGCTGGTCGCGAACGTCTGGACGGTGTCGTAGGACAGCCGTCTGTAGAGCGCGGTGATGGCGTCCCGCACCGTCGCCAGGTGCGGGTAGCCGTGCTCGACCGGTCCGTCGTCCGCCACGTCCACAACCCCCAGAGACGCCCTGAACCCGCATCCACTCTATGCCGGTGCCCGCCGAAGCACGCCCCCGTAAATCCCTGGCAGATCGCGGACGGGGCGGTTATGCTCCCCGCGATGACCACTCACTCTGTTCACAGAATGGGGGTCCCGTCCGCGCAAGGTGAGTGCTGATGCACCTTCACCCCGCGAACGAGGATTCCCCGCGTTCCTTCTGGCCGCGCGTGCGCGAGTTCGCCGTGCCGCCCTCCATGATCGAGACGGCCACGGCCCGCCGTGACGCCGGTGACTGGGCGGGCGCCTGCGCCGCCGCCCGAGTCGACATCGATCTCGACCTACGATCCGTAGCGCGCGACCACGGCCGGGAACTCGCCGCCCGGGTCCGTGCCGACCTCCGCGCCCTCGCCCCCGACCTGCTCCGCTGGCACCTCCCGCGGATCGCCCCGGACGGCCTGCTCCGCCCGGGACTGACCCTCACACTGGCCCGCTACGGCGACGACGCCACCGGCCCGCCGCACCTCGTGGTCCGGACACCACCGGCCTGGGCGGACGGCGGGCAGCGGATCAGCCTCGCCCTGTGGGACGGCACCCACCGCGACGCCGACGCCCGCCGGCATCCCCATCCCCGGCCCAGCCGCTCCTTCCGCCTCGACCTGCACCGGCACCTGTGGGACGCGGGGAGAAGCGGTGAGCTGCGGGACCGGTCCGGGGCCGAACTACCCGAGATTCCGGACCAGTTGGAGATGCCGGAAGGGCTCCACTGCGCCGTCGGCCGATGGGCCGCCGAGGCGGCGATCCTGCTCCGCGCGGAAGGACGCACGACCGGTCCCGTCGTCGTACGGCTCGGTTCCCGGCACCGGCTCGCGCTGACCCCGGAACCGGCCGGGGACACCCTGCGGATCGCCCCCGCGCCGACGGACGGCAGCGCCGCCGCGCTACCGGTCCTGCCCGACGCGGCGACCTGGGTCCTGCCCGACCTGGAACTGCTCCGCACCGGCGAGATCGACGCCGGCCGGCTGCATCCGCTGGTCGCCGCCGCGCTCGTACCGGACCGTCCGCCACCGGAGGATTCCGCGCCCGTGCCGGACGGTGCGGTCCAGCCGCACCTGATCGAATGCCGGGGCGCCCTGCACCGGATCGGTCTGGTGGACGGCGTCCTGGCGCCCCTGGACCACGATCCGGGCGAGGTCAGGCGCGAGGAGCTGCTGGCCGCGCTGACGGGTACGCCGTTGCCCTGCCTGCGGGCCATCGACGACGCCCATCGCCGCCCCGACTGCCTCACCGGCGTCAGCGAACGGCTCGTCCACGGCGACACCGCCGGTGCGCTGGCCGTCGTAGAAGGGCTGCTCGGGACCGAGGCCGTGCTGCGCGGTGGCGCGCTGCGGGACGAACTGCGGGCGGCGGCCGAACGGCGGCTCGCCTACGGGCTGTTCAGGGCCGGCCTCGCCGATCCCGGTCCGCGAACCGGCCACTTCGCCCCGGGGCGTCCGCATCCCCGGCTCCGTCCCGCCTCGCGCCCGCGCCACACCCTCGCCCGCTGACCGCACCGGGCACCGCAGCCGACCGCTGAGCCTGCCCTCACCCATGTCCCGCCTCGACCCCAAAGGTGATCCGCCATGCCCACACGCACCCTGTACGCCGCCCTCGACCCCACCCTCCCGCGCACCCAACTCGACGTCGCCGGGGACCTGTTGACCCTGCTGCGCGACACCACCACCGAACCGCGCCCCGACATCCAGCTGGAGGCCCTCACCCTGTCCGTGGCCGCCGACCTGCCCGTGCTGCTGTGGGGCGAGCCGGGGATCGGGAAGACGGCCGCGCTGACCCAGCTCGCCGACGCGCTGGACCTGCCGTTGACGACGGTGATCGCCAGCGTGCACGAGCCGTCCGACTTCTCCGGGCTGCCCGTCATCGGCGACGACCCCGCCGAGGAGGGCATCCCGATGGCCCCGCCGGACTGGGCCGTACGGCTCGTACGGGCGGGCAAAGGGCTGTTGTTCCTGGACGAGTTGTCCACCGCGCCCCCTGCCGTGCAGGCCGCGCTGCTGCGGCTGGTGCTGGAACGGCGGATCGGCGCGCTGCGGCTGCCACCGGGGGTACGGATCGTGGCCGCCGCCAACCCGCGCTCCTCGGCGGCCGACGGCTGGGAGCTGAGCCCGCCGCTGGCCAACCGGTTCGTACACCTGCGGTGGACCCACGACCACGAGGTCGTCGTGCGCGGACTCGCCGGCACCTGGCCGCGCGCGACCCTGCCACGGCTCGACCCGGAGAAGCTGCCCGAGGCCGTGGACTTCGCGCGCCGCGCGGTGTGCGGGCTGCTCACCGGCCGGCCCAAGCTCGTCCACCAACTGCCCGGCAACGAGACGCGGCGCGGTGGTGCCTGGCCGTCGCCCCGCAGCTGGGAGATGGCGATCAGCCTGATCGCGTTCGCTACGGCGGCCGGGTCCTCCCGCGAGGTGCTGTCGCTGCTGGTCAGAGGGACGGTGGGGGACGGACCCGGGCTCGAACTGCTGGCCTGCGTCGACCGCATGGACCTGCCCGACCCGGAGATCTTCCTCGCCGATCCGACGGCCGGTGAGCTGCCCGAGCGCGGGGACCTGCGGCAGGCCGTGCTCGACGGCGTGGTGGCCGCCGTCCGCAACCGTCCCGACCGGGCCCGCTGGGACGCGGCCTGGGCGCTCCTGGTCCGGGCGCTGGAGACCGGCGCCCCGGACCTGGTCGTCGTCCCGGCGACCACGCTCGCGTCGCTGCGCCGGGAGGACTGGGCCGTCCCCGCGTCCATCGAGCGGCTGGCCGGGGTGGTCTCCCTGTCACAACGGGCGGACCTGGCGGAGGCACGCACGGCGGCGACCAGCGGGAAGGGGGGCCGATGAGGATGCCGGGGGGTGTGAACGTGGTGGGGGGTGGGGGTGGTGTGAACGCCGTGGACGCTCGGGATGTTGTGAACGCGTTGGGCGGCGGGGGCGCTGTGAACTCCGCGAATGCTGGGGGCGCCGTGAACGCGTCCGGCAGGCAGGGCGCTGTGAACACCGGGAACACTGGCATCGCTGTGGACCCGCTGGGCGGTGGGGGTGGTGTGAACTCCGTGGACGCTCGGGGTGCTGTGAACGCGCTGGATAGGCCGGCCGGTGTGAACTCCGCGAACACTCGCGCCGCTGTGAACGCGCAGGGCGGCGGGGGTGCTGTGAACTCCGCGGACGCTCGGGATGTTGTGAACGCGCCGGTCGGGCCGGGTGCTGTGAACCCCGCGAACACTCGCTCCGCCGTGAACGCGCAGGGCGGTGGCGCTGCTGTGAACTCCGCGAACGCTCGGGATGTTGTGAACGCGCGGGACAGGTCGGCCGCTGTGAACCCGGCGGGCGGCGAGGCTGCTGTGAACTCCTCGAACGCTCGGGGCGCCGTGAACGCGCAGGGCGACAGGGGCGCCGTGAACGCGCCGGACAGGCCAGCCGCCGTGAACCCCGCGAACACTCGCCCCGCCGTGAACCCGCAGAGCGGCAGTGCCGCTGTGAACGCCCCGAACACCCGAGTCCCCGCGCCCCCAGCCCCAGCCCCCACCCCCACACTCGACCGCGACAAACTCTTCGCCGCCCGCCTCTACGCCGCCCGGGTCCGCCCCTACCTCGCCACGGCGCTTTTCGCGCTGCACACCGTCGAGTCGCGGCACGTGCCGACGATGGCCGTCGACCGGCACTGGCGTTGCTATGTGTCGCCGGGTTTCGTGGACCGGATGTCCGTCGAGGACCTGGCCGGCGTGTGGGTCCACGAGGTGTCGCATCTGCTCCGGGACCACCACGGGCGCAGCGACCGGGTCGCCCGTGAGCGCGGACTGACCGGCCCGGGGGAGCGGCTGCGGATGAACATCGCCGCCGACTTCGAGATCAACGACGACGCGTACGGCGACGGCCTCGTCACCCCGGCGGGCGCGATCCGGCCGGAGGCGCTGGGCCTGCCCGCGGGGAACCTGATGGAGGACTACCTGCGCTGGTTCAGACTCGGCCCGCGCACGCAGGAGTTGGCGTGGCTGGACTGCGGCAGCGGCGCCGACGGGCTCGACCGGGACTGGGACCTGGGCCCGGACGGCGCCGACGGTCTCACCGAGCAGCAGCGCGACGCCGTCCGCTTCCGGGTCGCGCAGGGCATCACCGGCCGCCCCGGCAGCGCGCCCAGCGGGTGGCGGCGGTGGGCGGAGGAGGCGTTCCATCCGCCGCAGCCCTGGCGGCAGTTGCTCGGCGCGGCCATCCGCTCGGCGGTCTCCGCGCCGGGTGCCGGCGAGGACTACGTCTACGGCAGGCCCTCGCGCCGTTCGGCCTCGCTGCCCGGCGTCGTGCTGCCGAGCCTGCGCCGCAGACCGCCCCGGGTGTGCGTGGTCATCGACACCTCCGGGTCGGTCAGCGACGCCGAGCTGGGCAGCGCGCTCCTCGAAGTCGCCGCGATCGCAAGGGCGGTGGGCGGTCGCCGCGACCTCGTCACCGTGGTGCCGTGCGACGCGGCGGCGGGGATCGCGCACTCGCTGTGCGGCGCCGAGGACATCCCGCTGCTGGGCGGCGGCGGCACGGACCTGCGCACCGGCTTCGCCAAGGCGCTGCGCACCCAGCCCCGGCCGGACGCGGTCGTCGTCCTCACCGACGGCCAGACCAAGTGGCCAACGACCCAGCCACCGTGCCGGACGGTGGTGGGCCTCTTCCCGCGCCGCCACGAGACCGGGGAGTACGCCGAGGACGACCCCGACTACGTGCCGGACACCCCGCCCGACTGGGCACGGGTGGTCGAGATCGGGTCCGCCCCCATCAACCGATGAGCCCTCAGCGGCTCCTTTCGGCAGCTCGGCAGCTCGGCAGCTCTACAGCTCGACAGTTCACCAACCCCGCAGCGCCCGTCACCAACCCCGCGGCGCCCGTCACCAACCCCCCGGCGCCCGTCAGCAACCCCGCAGCGCGAGGGTGAACCCCGAGTCGACCGGCGCCTCTTGGAGCTCCAGCAGCCACACCTCGTTCACGCCCTCGCGCAGGACCGCACCGGGGACGTACAGCTCCCGCTGCGGCCCCGCCGACCAGTACCGCCCCAGGTTGAACCCGTTGACCCACACGAACCCCCGCGTCCAGCCCGGCAGTTCGAGCAGGGCGTCCCCGGTGCCGTGCACCTCGACGGTGCCCTGGTACAGCCCGGGGGAGTCGTCCGGCGGCAACTCCCGCAGGGCGACCGCCCCGACGTCGTCCAGCGCGTCCAGCGTGTCCAACCGCAGCCCACGCGCGCGTACGCCGTGCAGGAACTGCCGCTCGTGCAACAGGCCGCCGGTGATGCCCTTCGGTTCCCCGAGCCGCGGCCCGTAATTGACCCTCCCCAGGGACTCCACCCACAACCGCACACGCGCGTGCCCGGCGACGGGCTCCTTGAGCTGCTCGTCGCCCTCCGTGAGGACCCCGGCCCGCTCCCCGTCGACGTACACCACCGCGAGGTCCCGCAGCCCGCGCGCGGTGAGCGGATACGGTGCGCGCGGTCCCGGAACGGTCACTTCATAGCGGACGATTCCGCGGTCCACGTCCAGTTCCTCGAAGGTCGGCGGCACGGGACCCGAGGTCTCCGGTCCGCCGAGCGTCTCCAGGACGTCGTCCAGGGGTGCCCATCCGGACAGGCGCACCTCGGCCGGGCGGCCCAACACGGCTGGTGCGGGCGGGAGTTCGGGCAGCGGGCCGTCGGCGTAGGCGGCGAGGACCTCGCGGAAGCGCCAGAACTTGTCCGTGGGGCGCCCGTACTCGTCGATCGGCGCGTCGTAGTCGTACGACGTCACGTCGGGCTCCAACGGGCCCTCGTGCAGGGCGCCGCCACCCCGGTTGGCGCCCGCCCAGCCGGCGAAGCTGGTGCCGCCGTGTGCCATGTAGAGGTTGACCGAGGCGCCGCACTCCAGGATCTCGCGCAGCGCGTCCGCCGCGTCCCCGGCGTTCCGGACGACGTGTTCGCCGCCCCAGTGGTCGAACCAGCCGCACCAGAACTCCATGCACATCAGCGGCCCTTCGGGCTGGTGCCCGCGCAGCGTCTCGAAGGCCACGCGCGCGTGGGACCCGAAATTCACGGTCGCGAGGACACCGGGGACCGAGTCGCCGCTCAGCATGAAATCCTCGGGACCGTCCGAGGTGAACAGCGGGACCGTGACCCCCTGGTCCCGCAACAACTCCTCCACGCGCCGCAGATACACCGCGTCGGAGCCGTAGCTGCCGTACTCGTTCTCGATCTGCACCATGATCACCGGGCCGCCGCGGTCGAGCTGCCGGGACGCGATCTCGGGCAGCAACTGCCTGAACCAGCGCTCCAGATGGCCCAGGAAGCGTGCGTCACGGGTACGCGCGCGTGGCCCCAGTTCGCCGGTCAGCCAGTGCGGCAGCCCGCCGTTCTCCCACTCCGCGCAGATGTACGGCCCCGGGCGCACGATCGCCCACAGGCCCGCCTCCCGCGCCGCGTCCAGGAACCGGCCGAGCGCCTGGACGTCCCGGAAGTCGCCCGGCGCCGGCTCGTGCAGGTTCCACGGGACGTACGTCTCCACGCAGTTGAGGCCCATCGCCCGCAGCATCGCCAGCCGGTGTCCCCAGCTCGCCTCGTGCACCCTGAAGTAGTGCAGTGCCCCGGACAGCAGCCGCACCGGCCGCCCGTCCAGCAGAAAGTCCCTGTCACCCACCGTGAACTCGCCCATGCCCCGACTCTCGCCCCTTGGCGGCGATCACGTCCATGGACAAAGATCACCACTACTTGGACCGAGCGGTGGACGAGAGGACGCGGGCGGTGGGCGAGGGAGCGCGGGCGGTCGGAGAGGGGGCGCGGGCACCGGGGGAGGAGGCGGGGACGTACCACACCTGGATGCGGTTCTTCACGCCCACACCCGCCCACCACCGCCTCGGCCTCGCCTGCCTCGGCGTGGGCCTCCAGTACGGCGCCCTGCCCACCGTCGGCCCCCGCACCCTGGATCACCACGTCGCCGTCGTGATCAGCGCGGGCGGCGGCTGGTACCTGGCCCCCGACGGCCGCCGTACGACCGTCACCGCGCCCGCGCTGCTGTGGCTCACCCCCGGAGTGCCGCACCACTACGCGCCCGACCCCGGCGGCGGCTGGGACGAGGGGTTCGTCGACTTCACCGGGCCCGCGACGGCGACGTACACCGAACTCGGCTACATCGAGCCGGAGCGGCCCGTGGTGCCCCTCTCGGACGCGGCCGGACCCCGCGCGGTCATCGGGCGCATGGCGCGCGCCGCGCGGCGCGGCAACCCCCTCCTGGAGGTGGAGACCGGCGCCGCCGTCCACGAACTCCTGGTCGCCCTGCGCCGCGCTCGCGCCGACCTCGCCCCCGACGGCGACCCCGTCCTCCAGGCCCTCGCCCGGGACGCCTGTCTCCCGCTGACCGTCGCCGACCACGCGGCCCGGCACGGCATGACCCCCGCCGCCCTGCGTGCCGCCGTCCGCCAGGGCGCCGGATGCAGCCCCAAGGACTACGTCCTCGGCATCCGCCTGGGCCGCGCCAAGGAGCTGCTGGCCGCCACCGAACTGCCCGTCGCCGCCGTCGCCCGCCGCGTCGGCTACGACGATCCCGCCTATTTCAGCCGCCTGTTCACCCGCCGCGTCGGCATGCCCCCGGTCCGCTTCCGCGCCCAGCAGGGCCGTACCGTCCCCGGCGGCTGGAGCGACCAGGTGCCCGATCCGGCCGATCCGCCGATCATCGAGTGGCCGCGCGCCACATAGCCCCGGCGAGCGAGTGGTCGCCCACCACACGATCCCGGCGATCAATTGGTGGCCCACCACACAGTCCCGATGGCCGAGCAGCCGTACTTCCCGCAATCCCGATGATCGAGTGGCCGTATGCCACGTAGGGTTGTCGCCCATGACCACCAGCACCAACGGAACCGGTGACGTCGACCCCGCCGTGCGCGCGGAGCTCGCCCGGCTGCGCGACAGCATCGACAACATCGACGCCGCCGTCGTCCACATGCTCGCCGAGCGCTTCAAGGCCACCCAGCAGGTCGGCATCCTCAAGGCCACCCACCGGCTGCCGCCCGCCGACCCGGCCCGCGAGGCCCGCCAGATCGAGCGGCTGCGCACCCTGGCGGAAAACGCCAAGCTGGACCCGGCGTTCGCTGAGAAGTTCCTCAATTTCATCATCGGCGAGGTCATCCGCCACCACGAGCGCATCGCGGAGGACGCCGTGAACGGCGGTTCACCCACGGCGAACTGACCTCACGGGTCCTGTAATGGGCGTGACAGCGGGGCGAGTTCGGGACCATGCTGCGCTGTGCACTCCCTGTGCACTCCCTGCGCACTCCCTGTGCACTCCATGTCAACTGACGGGCACGCCCTGTCAGTGCCTGCGTCATAAGCTGGTTGTCCCACGCGGGAGGGACGTCGGGCCATGCCGTCGGATGCCAAGATCCTCATCGTCGACGACCATGAGGACACCCTGTATGCCCTGGAGAGCGCACTGGCCCCGCTGGGCTACCGGCTCGCCCGCGCCACCAGCGGCGACGAGGCGCTCAAGCAGGTGCTCCGCGGACAGGTCGGCCTCCTCCTGCTGGACGTGCGCATGCCCGGCGTCAGCGGCCTGGACGTGGTCCGCTACCTGCGCCGCCTGGAGCAGACCCAGCACATCCCCGTCCTCCTGCTCACCGGCTTCGGCACCGACCCCGAACTGACCGCCGCCGCCTTCTCCCTCGGCGTCGCCGACCTCGTCATGAAGCCCGTGGACCCCTGGACCCTGCGCACCAAGGTCCGCTACCTCTACGACGCCCACCAGCGCCACCGGGCCCTCGAACAGGAGGTCCGTGAACTCCGCGCCCTCCTCAAGGACCCGCCCGAGCCCGGCCCCGCCCTGCCCCACCCGGACACGCGCGTGCCCAGCCAGCGCGATGCCCAGAACACCGCGGCCCCCGCACCCACCTCCGCCCCGGACCGGACATAAGCCGCGTACCGGGCCGCGTCGGTGTCCTGTCCCCAGCCACCCCTGTGCCATGTCGGTGCCATCAGGCAGCATGTCCTGCATGTCCGTACTGACGCGCGACGAAGCGCAGACCCGTGCCAGGCTCCTCGACGTCCACCGCTACACGATCGAACTCGATCTGACGACGGGCGAAGACACCTTCGACTCCCGCACCGTCATCGCGTTCACCGCTCGTGCCGACGCGGACACCTTCGTCGAACTCAAGCCCGCCGAGCTGCGCTCCGTCACCCTCGACGGCCGCCCCCTCGACCCCGAGCACCTCGTCGAGAACCGGCTCCCGCTGCCCGGCCTCACCGCCGGCGAGCACGAACTGCGTGTCGACGCGAGCATGCGCTACTCCCGCACCGGTGAGGGCATGCACCGCTTCACCGACCCCACCGACGGCGAGACCTACCTCTACACCCAGCTCTTCATGGAGGACGTCCAGCGCGTCTTCGCCGCCTTCGACCAGCCCGACCTCAAGTCCGTCTTCGACCTGAGCGTCACGGCCCCCGAAGGCTGGACCGTCCTCGCCAACGGCATCACCGAACACCTCGGCGAAGGCCGCTGGCAGGCCGCCCCGACCCCTCTGATCTCCACCTACCTCGTCGCCGTGGCGGCCGGCCCCTGGCACTCCGTCCGCACCGAACACCGCGGCCTGCCCTTCGGCATCCACTGCCGCCGCTCCCTGGCCCCCCACCTCGACGCGGACGCCGAGGAGATCCTCGACATCACCCACCAGTGCTACGACCGCTACCACGAGAAGTTCGAAGAGCCCTACCCCTTCGACTCCTACGACCAGGCCTTCGTCCCCGAGTTCAACGCGGGCGCCATGGAGAACCCGGGCCTCGTCACCTTCCGCGACGAATTCATCTACCGCTCCGCCGTCACCGACACCGAGCGGCAGACCCGCGGCATGGTCATCGCCCACGAGATGGCCCACATGTGGTTCGGCGACCTCGTCACCCTCCAGTGGTGGGACGACATCTGGCTGAACGAGTCCTTCGCCGAGTACATGGGCTACCAGACCCTCACCGAAGCCACCCGCTTCACCGACACCTGGACCGACTTCGGCGTCGTCCGCAAGGCCTGGGGCTACGACGCCGACCAGCGCCCCTCCACCCACCCCGTCGCCCCGGAGAACGTCGACGACACCGCCTCCGCCCTCCTCAACTTCGACGGCATCTCGTACGCCAAGGGCGCCTCCGCGCTACGGCAGTTGGTGGCCTGGCTCGGCGAGAAGGACTTCCTCGCCGGCATCAACACCCACTTCGCCCGCCACAAGTTCGGCAACGCCACCCTCGCCGACTTCATCGACTCCCTGGCCTCCGGCACCGAACGCGACGTCCACGCGTGGGCGGACGCGTGGCTGCGGACGACGGGGGTCGACACGCTCTCCCCGGCCGTCACCCGCGCCGACGACGGCACCTACACCCTGACCGTCGACCGCGCGGGCAGCCGCCCCCACCGCATCGCCGTGGGCCTCTACGACCAGGACCCCGGCGACACCGGCCGCCTCACCCTGCGCGAGCGCCTCGACCTCGACGTGCCCCAGAGCGAGCCCCAACCCCTGGGCAAGCGCCCGGCGTTGCTGCTCCTGAACGACGGCGACCTCACCTACGCGAAGGTCCGCTTCGACCCCGACTCCTTCGAGGCCGTCCGCACCAGCCTCTCCGGCCTCCCCGACCCCCTCACCCGCGCCGTCGTCTGGAACGCCCTGCGTGACGCCGTCCGCGACGGTGAACTCCCCGCCTCCGCCTACCTGGACGCCGCCCGCGCCCACCTCCCGCACGAGACGGACCTCGCCCTCGTCCAGGGCGTCCTCGCCTTCGCCTCCGTGCAGGTCGCCGACCGCTTCCTCACCCCCGAGGCCCGGCCGGTCGCCCTCGCCACCCTCACCGCCCTGTGCCGCGACCTCATCCGCCGCACCGAGGACGGCTCCAACGCCGGCCTGCGCCTCATCGCCGTACGGCACTTCATCGACGTCGCCGCGCACCCGGAGACCATCGCCGCCTGGCTCACCGAGGGCACCGTCCCCGGCGGCCCCGAGCTGGACCCGGAACTCCGCTGGCGCGTCCTGGCCCGCCTCGCCGCCCTCGGCGCCACCGACGAGCCCGCGATCGCCGCCGAGCTGGAGCGCGACCCGTCCGCCACCGGCCAGGAAGGCGCCGCCCGCTGCCGCGCAGCCCTCCCCGACCCCGAGGCCAAGCGCACGGCCTGGGAGGCGATGTTCACCACCGACGACCTCTCCAACTACCTCTTCACCGCCACCGCCCAGGGCTTCTGGCAGCCCGAACAGGCCGATCTGGTCCGGGAGTACGTGCCCCGCTTCTTCACCGACGCGGTGGCCCTCGCCGCCCGCCGGGGCCCCGCCATCGCCGACGCCGCCGGCCGCTGGGCCTTCCCCGCCCACGCCGTCGACCCCGAGACCCTCCGCCTCGGCGAGGAATGCCTCCGCGACGCCGACCTCATCCCCTCCCTCCGCCGCAAACTGGTCGACCAACTCGACGACCTGGAGCGGGCGTTGCGGGTACGAGGGTCACAATCCAACAGGGAGGCACAGACCAGCCCGTCCGGCGTTTGAGGACGAGGCCCTTTCGGGGCCGAAGCGGGGGCCCGGGGGCGCAGCCACCAGACCCCCGCACCAACACCGGGCACTGAACAACACCCTTCACCCGCACCGAACAACACCCTTTCGGGTTCTGATCGTTGTTCTCCCCGGGCGCGTCGACTCATCCGGGTCCAAGCTGGAACCCCGCATGCCACGCGCCCCGGAGGACAGCATGAGCAGCGCACCCCTGGCCTCAGGTCCCGAAGGAACCAGCGCCCTGCGGCCGTTGCTCGACACCGTCCTCGACGCCCTCGACACCGGCCGCCGGGCCCGCGGCGGCCCCATCCCCGCGGGCGGCCCCGACACGGTCGCCGCCCGCGTGCGGGACGCCGTAGGGGACGTACTCCCCGACGAGGGCGACCCGGACGCCCTGCGCACCCTGGTGCACGCGCTCGCCCAGGGTGCCGCCGATCCCGCCGATCCGCTGTGCGCGGCGCACCTGCACTGCCCGCCGCTCGCCGTCAGCGCCGCCGCCGACCTCGCCGCCAGCGTCCTCAACCCCTCGCTCGACTCCTGGGACCAGGCCCCCGCCGCCAGCGCGCTCGAAGCACTCGTCACCCGCACGCTGGCCCACGCGATCGGCCTCGCCGACGCCCTCGTGACCACCGGCGGCACCGAGGCCAACCAGCTCGCCCTGCTGCTCGCCCGTGAAGCCCAGGGCGGCAGCGTGCGGTTGGTCTGCGGAAGCAACGCCCACCACTCGCTGCCCCGCGCCGCCTGGCTGCTCGGCCTGCCCGACCCCGTCGTCGTCCCCGCCCCCACCGGCACCCTCGACCCCGCCGCCCTCGACGAG
Source organism: Streptomyces sp. NPDC096013 (assembly GCF_044763565.1). NCBI lineage: Bacteria > Bacillati > Actinomycetota > Actinomycetes > Kitasatosporales > Streptomycetaceae > Streptomyces > Streptomyces sp. NPDC096013. The sequence continues at coordinate 592,449 of NZ_JBIWGK010000002.1, forward strand.
GCCCTCACCGCCCTGCCCGGCGCCCGCGGCTCCGTCCTGGTCGCCGCCACCGCGGGCACCACGGACGCGGGCCTCATCGACCCGCTGCCCGAGATCGCCGGCCTGTGCGCGGCCCACGGCGCCCGCCTCCACATCGACGCGGCCTACGGCGGAGGCCTCGCCTTCAGCGATCGCCACCGCGACCGCCTCGCCGGTCTCGACCGCGCCCACACCGTCACCCTCGACCTGCACAAACTCGGCTGGCAGCCCGTCGCCGCTGGGATCCTCGCCGTCCGCCGCCCCCGCGACCTCGCCGCCCTCACCCAGCGCGCCGACTACCTCAACGCCGACGACGACACCGAAGCCGGCCTGCCCGACCTCCTCGGCCGCTCCCTGCGCACCACCCGCAGACCCGACGTCCTCAAGATCGCCGTCACCCTGAAAACCCTCGGCCGCAGCGGACTCGGCACCCTCGTCGACCACGTCTGCGCCCGCGCACGGGAGTTCGCCGCCCTCGTCCGCGACCACCCCGGCTTCGAGCTGTACGCCCCGCCCGTCATCAGCACCGTCCTGTTCCGGCCCGCCGGAGCATCGGACGACGCCGTGGCCGCCGTACGACGTCAACTCCTCACCGACGGACGGGCCGTCCTCGGCCGGGCCGCGTTCGACGGGCGGCTCTGGCTCAAGGTCACCCTCCTCAACCCCCACATCCGGCCCGACGACCTGGCCGCCCTCCTGAAACTGGTGGAAGGAAACACCCCCCGATGAGCCACCCCCCGACGGGTCACCCCCGGACCCCCAACCCCCCACGCCACGAACCCGATCCACCGCGCGACCTGGTCGGCATCGGCATCGGGCCGTTCAACCTCTCGCTGGCCGCGCTCGCCCACCCGCTCACCGCACTCGACACCGTCTTCTACGAACAGCGCCCCGGCTTCGACTGGCACCCCGGCCTGCTCATCGACGGCGCCACCGTCCAAGTCCCCTTCCTGGCCGACCTGGTGACCCTCGCCGACCCCGCGAACCCCTGGTCCTTCCTCAACTACCTCAAGGACCGCGACCGGCTCTTCCCCTTCTACTTCGCCGAGCGCTTCCACATCCAGCGCGCCGAGTACGACGCCTACTGCCGCTGGGTCGCCTCCAGCCTCCCCGGACTCCACTTCGGCCACCAGGTCGACGCCGTCCGCTGGAACCCCGAACGCGAGCTGTTCGAGGTCGACTTCACCCAGCTCGACAGCGACGGGGAAGCGGAAGCCCTCGGACGGACGTACACGAGGAACATCGTCCTCGGCGTCGGCACCGCCCCCTACGTCCCCGACCCGCTCAAACCCCTCGTCGAGGCCCCCGGCGTCCCCGTCATCCACGCCGCCGACTACCTCACCCACCGCGACACACTGCTCGCCGCCGAGCACATCACCGTCGTCGGCTCGGGCCAGACCGGCGCCGAGGTCTTCCTCGACCTGCTCCGCCACCGCCCCGCGGGCCATGAGAAACTCCACTGGCTCGGCCGCAGCGAGGCGTTCGCGCCCATGGAGTACTCCAAGCTCGGCCTGGAGCACTTCACCCCCGACTACACCCGCTACTTCCACGCCCTCGCCGAACCGGTCCGCGACCGCCTCGTCGACTCGCAGTGGCAGCTCCACAAGGGCATCGACGCCGACACCATCGCCGCCATCCACGACGAGCTCTACCGCCGTACGATGCACGGCGGTTGGCCCGACGCCGTCCTCACCCCCGGCGTCCGCGTCCGCACCGCGGGCCGGATCGCGACCACCAAGGTCGAGCTCCACCTGGAACACCTCCAGCAGAACACCCGCTCCCGGCTCACCACCGACGCCGTCGTCCTCGCCACCGGCTACCGCGAACGCCCCCTCGGCCGCATCCTCGCCGGACTCGACCCCTACCTGCGCCGCGACAGCGCCGAACGCCCGCGCATCGACCCGCAGTTCAGGCTCGTCCTGGACCCCTGCGTCACCGGCTCCGGCTGCCAGGTCTACGTCCAGAACGCCGAGGTCCACACCCACGGCGTCGGCGCCCCCGACCTCGGCCTCGCCGCCTGGCGCAGCGCGACCATCCTCAACTCCCTCACGGGGAAGGAGCCTTACCCCTTGCCGGACCGGACGGCGTTCACGACCTTCGGGCTCGACCCGCAGCCGCAGATCCCCCCGGCCCGGCAGGCTGCCCGGACCCTCACCCCGCTCGTCGAAGGCAGGTGAGCGGCCCGGGCGGCGCCGGAATCCCGTGGGCTAGAAGACGGGCGTCCCGTTCCGCGTCAACTTCCAGTCCACGGAGGCGAAGTCGGCCGGGTCCAGCACACCCTTCGCGGTCACCCACTCCGCGATCCGCGTCCGGATCTCCGTCGACTCCGACCACACCTCGGTCGCGGCGGCCACATGCGGGAACGCACCGCCGCCGTTCGCCCGGTAGTTGTTCACCGCCAGCACGAACTGCTGCGCGTCGTCCAGCGCGGCACCGCCGTACGTCAGGTTCTTGATCCGCGAACCCGCCGCCTGCGCGATGTCGATGTCGTACGAGAACCCGGACACGTAGTCGTAGTTGTAGTCCGGACGGCCGCCCGCGTTCGTCAGCTTCTCCGTGTCGACAGCCGCGTCGGCGGCGGTCCGGACGAAGTACTCCGCCGAGTACTCCAGGTACGCCCGCACCTGAGCACCCGTCAGCACCTTGGCGACCAGCGTGTTGTCGTACACGTACAGACCCGACAGATCCCGGATCGTCACCTCGCCGGCCGGGATCTCCGAGGTCCGCGAGAACGGCGACGCCTGCGCGATCACCGGCAGCGACGCGTACGCCGTACCCGCAAGCGCGGCCTTCACCACGTCCTCCTGGACCTTGGTGATGAGGTCGATGATCGGGGCGTCCTTGTACCGCGCGTCGACCGTCGTCAGCGTCGTCTTCGCCGTACCGACCACCTGGTTGACGTACTCCACGACCAGCGCGTGCTCGTCCTTCAGCAGCCGCGTGATCTTCGGGTCGTCCGCGACCGTCCTCGCGTCCCGCAGCGAGGCCGCCACCGACTCGACCGTCCAACGCCCCTTCTCGAAAACCAGGTTGAAGTCGAACACGCTCAACCGCTCCGCGTAGCACAGCGGTTCGGACAGCACGACCGTCCTGCCCGTCGCCTTGTTCGTAACCTTCAACTCCGGGATCTCCACATGCGCGTGGCCCACGAGGATCGCGTCGATCCCCGGCACCTGCTGTGCGACGAGCGCCGCCGAGTTCTCCACGTACGGCAGCTGGTCACCGTACGACGACGTCCCCGACGACCCCGAGTGCGCCGACACGATGACGACGTCCGCGCCCATCGACCGCAGCTTCGGCACCCACTTCGCCGCCTGCTCCTCAAGGCCCGGGAACGTCAACTTCCCCTGCACATACGCCTTGTCCCAGATCGCGATACCCGGGTTCGTCAGCCCGAGCACCGCCACCTTCACCGGCGGCGCCCCCGGCACCTGGAACTTCTTGATGAAGTACGGCGGGAACGCCGGCTTCTGCGTCTTCGCGTCCAGCGCGTTCGCCCCGAGCAGCGGGAAGCGGCACTGGTCCTCGAACTTCCGCAGCGTCTCGATGCCGTAGTTGAACTCGTGGTTGCCCAGCGCCGCCGCGTCGTACCCGATCGCGTTCATCGCCTGCGCCATCGGGTGCACCGGACCGTGCGCGGCGGTGATCGGGTCCACCTTCGCGAAGTAGTACGTCAGCGGGGTGCCCTGGATCGTGTCGCCCGCGTCCAGCAACAGCGTGTTGCGACGGCCCTTCTCCTGACGGATCTGGTTCACGAGGGACGACACCCGCGCGAGACCCATGGCGTTGCCCGCCGCGTCCGCGTACTCCGCGTCCTTGAAGTAGTCCCAGTTGAAGACATGCCCGTGCAGATCCGTCGTGCCCATCACCGTCAGCGAGTACCGCTTGGCGGGACGGCCGGGCTTCTTCTTCTCCGCGGCCCGCGCCGGAGCCGCCGCCGCACCGGCCAGCGCGACCCCCGCACCCGTCACGGCGGACTTCTTCAGGAACTTCCGGCGGTTCAAGGGCATCTCTGGATCTCCTCGGGAAACGGTCAACAACGCGCGTAGATTCTTACCCGCTTCTCACCGCACGCGACAGGTCCCGCAGGTTTCGATCTGATGACCACCAGGCGGCCCACCTGACAGAGTGGGACGTATGACCACCCCCACCCCGGACGACCCCCAACCCCCCGTCCCCTACGGCACCCCCGACGCCCCCCGCATCGCCGTCCGCGGCGAGGCCCGCCTCGAAGTCGACCCCGAGATCGCCCGCATCGGCATCACCGTCGCCGCCCGCGGCAGCGACCGCCGCACCGCCCTCGACGACCTCACCCGCCGCAACGCCACCGTCCTCGACCTGGTCAAAAGCTACGGCGAAGCAGTCGAACGCCTGGAGACCGGCGGCTTCTCCATCACCCCCGAACTCACCAAACACGGCCGCGGCGAACGCGTCCACCGCTACCACGGCCGGGTCACCATCACCGCCGAACTCACCGACTTCACCGCCCTCGGCGAACTCACCACCCGCCTCGCCGACCTCGACCTCACCCGCGTCGACGGCCCCTGGTGGGCCCTGCGCCCCGACTCGCCCGTCCACCGCCAGGCCCGCCAGCAAGCCGTCCGCGAAGCCGTCCAACGCGCCCGCGAATACGCCGAAGCCCTCGGCACCACCCTCGCCGCACTCGTCGAACTCGCCGACATCGGCGCCGAGAACGCCCAGGCCTACGGCGCCCCCCAGGCCCGTATGCGCTCCATGTCCTTCGTCGGCGGCGGAGGTGAGGACACCGCCGCCGCACCCCTCGACCTCGAACCCCAGCGGCAGCACATCTACGCCCAGGTCAACGCACGCTTCACGATGGCACCCCCGCGCCTTTGACATGCATCCGCAATTCGGTGATTCGAACGCTCATTGGAGCACCCCGCCGCACATTCAAGCCTTGTCAATAACCCTTCACCCAAAGGTTGTTGAGTAGTCATGCACGGCCAATTCCCTACCTGTCGGTAAGGTCTAGGCTCGCCCTATGCGCCGAGCGAAAATCGTCTGTACATTGGGCCCCGCCACCGACTCGTACGACCAGATCAAAGCCCTGGTCGAGGCCGGAATGGACGTAGCCCGCTTCAACCTCAGCCACGGCAGCCACGCCGAGCACGAGGAGCGCTACCAGCGCGTACGAAAGGCCTCCGAGGAGACCGGCCGCAGTGTCGGACTGCTCGCCGACCTTCAAGGCCCGAAGATCCGACTCGGCCGCTTCACCGAAGGACCCGTACTCCTTGAACGCGGGGACACCTTCACCATCACCGTCGAAGAAGGCGCCGAAGGCGACCGCCAGTCCTGCGGAACGACCTACGCCGGCCTCGCCGCGGACGTGACCCCGGGCGAGCGCGTCCTCGTCGACGACGGCAAGGTCTGCCTCGAAGTCACCTCCGTCGACGGCCCCCGCGTCCACACCGAGGTCGTCGAGGGCGGCATGGTCTCCGACCACAAGGGCCTGAACCTCCCCGGAGTCGCCGTGTCCGTCCCGGCCCTCTCCGACAAGGACGAGGCCGACCTCCGCTGGGCCCTGCGCACCGGCTTCGACGTCATCGCCCTGTCCTTCGTCCGCAGCGGCAAGGACATCGACGACGTCCACCGCATCATGGACGAGGAAGGCCACCGCCTCCCCGTCATCGCCAAGGTCGAGAAACCCCAGGCGGTCGAGGCCATCGACGACATCGTCGCCGCCTTCGACGGCATCATGGTCGCCCGCGGCGACCTCGGCGTCGAAATGCCCCTCGAACAGGTCCCGATCGTCCAGAAGCGCGCCGTGAAACTGGCCAAGCGCAACGCCAAGCCGGTCATCGTCGCCACCCAGATGCTCGACTCGATGATCGAGAACTCCCGCCCCACGCGCGCGGAGGCGAGCGACGTGGCCAACGCCGTGATCGACGGCACGGACGCGGTGATGCTCTCCGGCGAGACCAGCGTCGGCAAGTACCCCATCGCCACCGTCACCACCATGGCCCGCATCATCGAGGCCGCCGAGGAGGACATCCTCGCCAAGGGCCTCCCGCCGCTGACCGAGCGCAACAAACCCCGCACCCAGGGCGGCGCCGTGGCCCGCGCCGCCGCCGAGATGGGCGACTTCCTCGGCGCGAAGTTCCTCGTCGCCTTCACTCAGTCCGGCGACACCGTCCGCCGTCTCTCCCGCTACCGCTCGCCCATCCCGGTCATGGCCTTCACCCCCGACCCGGCCACCCGCTCCCAGCTCAACCTCACCTGGGGCGTGGAGACCATCCTCGGCCCGCACGTCGACTCCACCGACGCGATGGTCGACCAGGTCGACGAACTCCTCCTCAAGTACGGCCGCTGCCAGAAGGGCGACATCGTCGTCATCACCGCGGGCTCCCCGCCCGGAGTCGCCGGCTCCACGAACCTCGTCCGCGTCCACCACGTCGGCGAGGACGACAGCCCCAAGTAGCCCCAGGCGGTACATAGTTGGGCCTGCATCCCCGAACGACCGAATCGCCCCCGCCCTCTCCCCGCCCAACAGCCGCGACAACCGCACCCTGTTCATGGTGAGCGTCAGCCCGGCGGAGGGTGCGGGGCGAGGCAGCGACATCCGCTTTCTCCGTCGCGTACGCCGGCTTTTCGCGGACCTGGGCGAGGAGTTGCCTCGGTTTTCTTCCGCCAGGGCTCGGAGAATACGGAATGGGCGAGGAGAGTCGCGGCGAAACGGAGATCGCGGCGCCGACGAAATCCCACGCTTTTGATACGGCGACGGCAGATCCTCCGAGCGCTTTCGCACACCGTTTCGCCTCCGCGGCCGGAGGTCGCTTTCAAAGGCGCGCCGGATCGGTATCGAACCGGCCCGAGTACCGCCGATAATTCCCCTTCAGACGGGCAGTTCGGTGACGCCGAGGGCGAAGTCCAGGTTGCCCACCCCGTGGTTGGCGAGGCCCACCGTGACCACGCCCGCTCCCTCCAGCCAGTGCGCCATTTTCAGGCCGCCGACATCCAGCGGGCGCAGCCCGAGGCTCTCGACGAACGTCCCCACACCTGCCTTGGCCTGTGCGCTGTCGCCGGCGATGAAGACATCGGGCCGCCCCTTCTCCAGGACATGGCGGAAGACGGTGTTGAACGCCTTCACCACGTGGGCGTCGGCAGGGGCCACCTTGGCGACTTCCTGCGCGACGGAGGTCTCCTCGCGGTGGGCCAGCCCGTCGAACGTGGAGTTGAAGGGGTTGCTGATGTCGACGATGACCTTGCCCGCGAGAGCGTCTCCGTACTGGGCGACGACCGGCACGACACCGTCGTACAACAGGGCCACGATGACGATGTCCCCGGCCGGGGCGGTGCCCCACTCTCCCGTCGTCGCGCCGCCGCCGAGAGCCTTGGCCAGGCCGGCGGCCTTGGACTGATCGCGGCCCATGACCTCGACGGTGTTGCCGCCCGCCACCGCCCGTGCGCCGATGGCGCGGGCCATGTTGCCGGTGCCGATGATGCTGATGCTGCTCATGTGATGTCCCGCCCTGGTCGTGTGTGGTCCGGTTCAGACGGCGATGGTGCCGCCGTCGGCGACGAGCTCCATGCCGTTGACGTAGCTGGAGTCGTCGGACGCGAGGAAGAGGGCGACGGTGGCGATCTCGTCGGGGCTGCCCATCCGGCCGCGGGGGATGAGGGACTCGAACTGACGCTTGGTGGCCTCGTCGAAGAGTTCCGCCTGCTTGGCGGTGGCGACCTGACCGGGCGTCAGGACGTTGACGCGGATGCGGCGGTCCTTGAGCTCGTTCAGCCAGACGCGGGCCCAGGCCTGCTGGACGGCCTTGCTGCCGGCGTAGACGCTCCAGCCGGGGAAGGCGCCGAGTGAGGCGTTCGAGCCGGTCATGAGGATGGAGCCGCCGTCGTTGAAGAGCGGGAGGGCCTTCTGGACGGTGAACAGGGTGCCGCGGGCGTTGAGCCCGAACCACGTGTCGAACTGGGCCTCGGTGATCTCACCGAGCAGCGCGGGCTCACCCCCGCCGGCGCTGGCCCACAGCACGTCGAGGCTTCCCTTCTCCCGCTTCACGGTGTCGAACAGGCGGTCCAGGTCGTCCAGATCGGCGGCGTCGCCGCGGACGCCGGTGACGTTGCGGCCGATCTCCTTCACGGCCGCGTCCAGGGCGTCCTGGCGGCGGCCGGTGATGAAGACGTGCGCTCCCTCGTCGACGAACAGCTTCGCGCCGGCCAGCGCCATGCCGCTGGTGCCGCCGGTGATGACCGCGACCTTGCCGTCGAGCTTTCCCATGGTCGTTCCTTTGAGTCGGTGGTGCCGTACGCACCTGCGGTGACGGGGTTAAGTACACCGTCCTGTGTACGTACCGTACGAGGTGGGCGGCCGGGGCGCAACTATGTACACCGGTCGTTACCCGACTCGGGTACGATGGCGCCATGACGGAGTTGGAGAAGGGCCCCACGGGCAGTCGCCGCGGCCGGGGCGCCCGCGAGCGCATCCTCGGCGCGTCCCAGCGGCTCTTCCGCGAACAGGGCATCAACCGCACCGGCATGGACCAGCTCTGCGCGGCGGCCGAGGTGTCCAAGCGCACGGCCTACCAGCACTTCGGCGGCAAGGACGAGCTCGTCGCCGAGTACCTGCGGCGGTTTGACCCCTCCGTGCTGTCCGGCGTGTTCGACCGCCCCGACCTCACGCCCCGCGAACGGCTCCTCGCCGCCTTCGACATCGACCCCGGCACCCCGCTCTGCCCCTACATCGCCGCCGCCGTGGAGCTCCACGACCCCGAGCACCCCGCGTCCCAGTACGCACGCGACTACAAGAAGGCCGTCGCCGTGCGGCTCGCGGACGCCGCCCGCGAAGCCGGCGCCGCCGACCCCGAACAGCTCGGCGAGCAGCTCGCGTTGCTCCTCGACGGCGCCGCGGCCCGCACCCGCGTCCTCAACGCGGACGCCTTCCCCACCGCCGCCGCCATCGCCGCCGTCCTCATCGACAACGCCCTGCCCGCGGCGGCCGGCGACGACCGGCGACGGGAGGAAGCATCGAGGTGACGTGACCGCGGGGGGAGGCTCAGTGCTTGGGGCCTACGTGGGCGTCCATGAGGGCGACTGAGGGTTTGCGGGCGACCGAGATGTTCTGGGCGTTCGCCTGCTTCCAGCTGACGCCGACCTTGTCGAGGGCGTCGGTGTAGAGCCGCCTGATGTCCGCCGACAGGTTGGTGAAGAAGTACCGGGGATATTCGTAGCGCTTCGTCTCACCGCCGATGAGACGCGTCGTCCAGTTGGTGACACGGCAGCCGTCGGAGTGCACAAGGCCCCGGATGAAGTCCCAGGGGTGCGCGTCCACGATGGCCTGCTGCCAGGGTTCGAGGACTGTGCGGCGACGGTGCTTCACGCCGGGGCCGTGCTGGGGGAAGAGCTGGGGCCAGTGCCGGTAGTAGCTGGTGACCATCACATAGCCCTCCTTCTGGACCGTGAAGACGCCGACTCCGGGGCGCACCTTCGCTATGGCCTCGCGGCACAGGCGGATGAGCCCGGGCCATGCGTCGGCGCACGCGATCCGGAGGTAGTGGCCGGTGCCGCGCGGGTGGGCGCTGAGGCAGCCGTCGCCGAGATACAGGCCCAGGAGGTAGGCGTAGGCCTGGTCGTCGGCGGGCGGTCCGGGGGCCGGAGCCGTGATGCCGGGGAGGGGTTCGAGACGGGTCCGCCAGGAGCGGATCGCCGCGCGTGAGATGCCCGTCTCACGGCTCACGGAGGTGAGGCTGCGGCCCTGACCGAGCAGTGCGAGTGCTCGCTTGCGCGTGCTGATGTTGTACATGTGGGCACTCTGCGAGAGTGATCTCGACGACACGCAGCAAAAAGCGGAGGTTCACGCGAACGTGAACCTCCGCCAAATAACTGCCTTCGATGCGAAGGAAAAGTACCCCGAGTCGGATTCGAACCGACGCTGGATGGGTTTTGAATCCATTGCCTCTACCGCTGGGCTACCGGGGCCCCTTTGAAACCAAGGTCAGCGGTGTCCCGCTGTGCCCCTACCTTATCGCAGCTAGGTAGGCTCTTGTCAGCACTACCCCCGTGCCCTGAACGAGGAGCCCCCGTGACCGCCCCCGAGTCGCCCCAGCCCGTAGACGCGCCCGACGACGACAAGTCGCACGTGCCTCCGCTGACGACCCGTGTCGTCATCGCCGAGGACGAGGCCCTGATTCGGCTCGATCTCAAAGAGATGCTCGAAGAAGAGGGGTACACCGTCGTCGGCGAGGCCGGTGACGGTGAGCAGGCCGTCGAGCTGGCCCGTGAGCACAAGCCCGACCTGGTGATCCTCGATGTGAAGATGCCCAAGCTGGACGGCATCTCCGCCGCCGAGAAGATCGCCGCGGCGTCCATCGCGCCCGTGCTGATGCTCACCGCCTTCTCGCAGCGCGACCTCGTGGAGCGGGCCCGGGACGCCGGTGCGATGGCGTACCTCGTGAAGCCGTTCAGCAAGAGCGATGTCGTACCGGCGATCGAGATGGCCGTCTCACGGTTCACGGAGCTGAAGCAGCTGGAGCAGGAGGTCGCCGACCTCACGCTGCGGCTGGAGACCCGCAAGCTGGTCGACCGGGCGAAGTCGATCCTTCAGACCGAGTACGGCCTGAGCGAGCCGGCCGCGTTCCGGTGGATCCAGAAGACGTCGATGGACCGTCGGATGTCGATGCAGCAGGTCGCCGAGGCGGTCATCCAGGACGCCGACGAGAAGAAGTCCGCGAAGGGCTGACTCCGCGGACGCTATCCACGACGAGGCCCGCGCCCCCCGATGCGGGGGGCGCGGGCCTCGTCGTGGAGCAGCGGCCTGCGGCGACGGATCAGTCCTCGCCGAGGTACGCCTTGCGGACCGATTCGTCGTGCAGGAGGTCCTCGCCGGTGCCGGAGAGGACGATGTTGCCGACCTCCATGACGTGGCCCTGGTCGGCGAGCGAGAGCGCTGCCTGGGCGTTCTGCTCGACCAGGAGGATCGTTGTGCCCGATGCCTTGAGCTCCACGATCGTCGCCATGATCTTCTGCATCATGATCGGGGAGAGGCCCATGGACGGTTCGTCCAGCATCAGGAGCTTCGGCTGGGACATCAGGGCGCGGCCCATGGCCAGCATCTGCTGCTCGCCGCCCGAGAGGGTTCCCGCGGCCTGCTTCTGACGTTCCCCCAGGATCGGGAAGAGGTCGTAGGCGCGCTGGATGTCCTTCTCGATGCCTTCCCTGTCCTTGCGGAGGAAGGCGCCGAGCTGGAGGTTCTCCGCGATAGTGAGGCGGGGGAAGATGTGCCGGCCCTCGGGGGAGTGGGCCAGGCCGAGGGCGACGATCTTGTGGGCGGGGACGCTGGCGAGCGGCTTGCCGTCGAAGGTGATCTTGCCGCCGGAGGGCTGCAACAGGCCCGAGAGGGTGCGCAGGGTCGTGGTCTTGCCGGCGCCGTTGGTGCCGATGAGAGTGACGACCTGGCCGGCTTCGACGCTGAAGCTGATGCCCTTGACGGCTTCGATCTTGCCGTAGGAGACCCTGAGGTCCTCGACCTCTAGCAGTGCGGTCACTGGGCTTCTCCCTTGGTGCTGGTGGTGCTCTCCGCTTCCGTGGTCCCGGCATCGGTGGGTGCGGCATCGGTGGGTCCGGCTGCCGGTGCCGTTTCGTCGGAGACGCCTTCGTCGGAGCCGCCTTCGAAGGGTTCGCCGAGGTAGGCGGCGACGACGCGTTCGTCGGCCTGGACGACGTCGGAGGTGCCTTCGACGAGTTTCTCGCCCTGGACGAGGACGGCGACGCGGTCGCAGAGGTTGAAGATGAACCGCATGTCGTGCTCGATGACGAGGACGGCGATGCCCTTGTCGCGGATGGCGAAGACCAGCTCTTCGGTGGCGCGCGTCTCCTGGGGGTTCATGCCGGCCGTGGGCTCGTCCAGGAGGAGGAGTCCGGGCTCGGATGCCAGCGCCCGCGCGATCTCCAGCTTGCGCTGCTCGCCGTAGGGGAGGTTGCGGGCCAGGTGGTCGCGCTTGTGGGCGAGGCCGATGAACTCCAGGAGCTCCATCGCGCGTTCTTCGCTGGCCTGTTCGGCCTTCTTGAAGCCGGGGCCGCGCAGGAGGGCCGACCAGAGGCCCTCCTTGGTGCGGGTGTGGCGGCCGACGAGCACGTTCTCCAGGACCGTCATGTTGGCGAACAGGCGGATGTTCTGGAAGGTGCGGGCGATGCCGGCCTTGGTCACGAGATGGGGCTTGGGCGGGAGGACCGTGCCCTTGTAGGAGACGGTGCCCTCGGTGGGGACGTAGAGGCCGGTGAGGCAGTTGAAGAAGGTGGTCTTGCCGGCGCCGTTGGGGCCGATGAGGCCCACGATCTCGCCGGCGTTCACGGTGAAGTCGACGGAGCGGACGGCGGTGAGGCCGCCGAAGCGCATGGTGACGTCACGGGCTTCGAGTACTGGTGTCGTCATGGCTCTCTACGCCCCTGCCTTGGTGATGGCCGGTTCGTCGGTCAGGGTCGTGGTCTCCGGTACGTCGAGCTGGCCGGTCTCGTGGAACTCCAGCTGGCGTCGGCGGTTGGGGATGATGCCCTCGGGGCGGAAGCGCATCAGGAGGATGAGCGCGATGCCGAAGGCGAGGAGCGACTTGTCCTGGAGGGCGACGAGCTTCTCCGGGAGCAGGTAGAGCAGGGCGGCGCCGAGGAAGGGTCCGGAGACGGTGCCCATGCCGCCGAGGACGACGGCGGCCAGGAGGAACGCGGAGTTGGGCGGGGCCGCTCCGGCGAACTGGTACGGGTTGGGCACCACGCTGTAGGTGACGTGGGCGCTGACGGTGCCGGCGAGGCCGGCGAGGGTGGCGCCGAGGGCGAAGGCGATGAGCTTGACGCGGAAGCCGTTGATGCCCATGGCGGTGGCGGCGGTCTCGTCCTCGCGGATGGCGATCCAGGAGCGGCCGATGCGGGAGTCGGAGGCGCGGCGGTAGATCGTGACCACGAGCGCCATGATCAGGACCATCAGCAGGTAGTAGTTGGCGAAGCGGCCGATGGTGAAGCCGCCGATGTCGTGGGTGTCCCCGAAGTTGAAGCCGAAGAACGACAGGTCGGGGATGGACGGGATGCCGTTGGGGCCGTTGGTGATGTCCGGGCCCGAGACGCCGTCCATGTTGTTCACGGCGATACGGAAGATCTCTCCGAAGCCGAGGGTCACGATGGCGAGGTAGTCACCGCGCAGGCGCAGGGTGGGGGCGCCGATGAGGACGCCGAAGACCAGCGATGCGGCGGCGCCGGTGAGGGCGGCGGCCCAGAAGGGGAACTGGACGCCGGAGAACTTGGAGAACTCGGAGCCGGAGACCAGGGCGGCGGTGTAGGCGCCGACGCCGAGGAAGGCGACGTAGCCGAGGTCGAGGAGTCCGGCGAGGCCGACGACGATGTTGAGGCCGAGGGCGACGGTGCCGAAGATCAGGATGTTGACGCCGAGGTTGGCGTAGTGGTCGTTGGTCTGGGTGAAGGGGAAGCCGATCGCGGCGACGAAGCCCATGGCGAGGGCGAAGCTGCGGTTGTTGGCCGTGAGGTGGCTGAACCGGTCGAAGAGGCCGGCGGTGTGCAGGGCCCAGGCGGTGAAGACGACGACGATGAGGAAGCCGACGAAGAGTTCGTTCTCGGCGTCGATGCCGTAGGCGAAGACGGTGAGGCCGAGGGCGGCGACGACGGTGATGGTGAGTCGCTGGATCCAGGGGGCGGCGTCCTGGGGTGCCGGGATGCGTTCGGCCTTGGCGATGGACGCCTTGAGGGCTTCCTTGGTGGTGTCGGTGGCGTCCTGCGGGAGGGCGAGGGCGCCGATCACCGGGAGCAGGGAGGCCACGGCGGCGATGTAGGTGCCGGGTTCCCAGTTGACGATGCCGCCGAGTTCGGCGGCGATCGCGATGACCGTGTACCAGGTGACGGCGAAGCCGCCGAGGGCGGTGAGGACGAGGGGTGCGTTGTTGCGGGCGGGCAGGAGCCAGCCGAGTCCTCGGACGCCGTAGGTGGCGAGGGCGAACACCGCGGTGATGACGCCGGCGACGAGGGTGAGGATCTGGAGGCCGCCGGGGTAGCCGTTGACGGTGAGGTCGCCGGGGAAGTCGGAGGTCCAGGTCCAGCGCAGGAACGTGGAGGCGGCGGTGAGGATGCCGCCGCCGAGCAGCAGGGCGCGGGCCGCGGCGAGGGGCAGCGGGATGATGCCGCGCTGTGCCGCGGGCGTGGTGGCCGGCGTCTCGGGGGTCTGGGGGGTCTCGGTCGTCTCGGTCATGTGATCACGCCCTGTCCGCGACGCGTTCGCCGAGCAGGCCCTGTGGCCTGAACAGCAGTACGAGGATGAGGAGACAGAAGGCCCAGACGTTGGCCCAGCTGGAGCCGCCGAGCTGTTCCATGCCGGGGATCTTGTTGATGTAGGCGGAGGCGAGGGTCTCGGCGATGCCGAGGACGACTCCTCCGAGCATGGCGCCGTAGATGTTGCCGATGCCGCCCATGACGGCCGCGGTGAAGGCCTTGAGGCCCATCAGGAAGCCCATGCGGTAGTCGATGTTGCCGTACTTCAGGCCGTAGGAGACGGCTGCTACGGCGGCGAAGAAGCCGCCGATGGCGAAGGCTATGACGATGATGCGGTTGGTGTCGATGCCCATGAGCTGCGCGGTGTCCGGGTCCTGCGCGGTGGCCTGCATGGCGCGGCCGGTGCGGCTCTTGCGGACGAACCAGGCGAGGCCGGACATGCAGACGATGGCGGCGATGACCAGGAAGATGTCGGCGTCGGAGATGGTGACGGAGCCGATGCCGTGGTTGCCGTCGAGGCTGGGGAAGGAGCGGGCCTTGTCGGCGCCGGGGTAGAAGTTCCGGACGAGTTCCTGGAGGGCCAGGGAGAGGCCGATGGCGGTGATGAGGGGCGCCAGTCGTGGTGCTTGCCGCAGGGGGCGGTAGGCGAATCGCTCTGCCCCCACCGCGACGAGGACGGAGACGATTCCGCCGCCGATCAGCATGAGTGGTACGGCGACCACCATCGAGGTGCCGTCGGGCAGGATGTAGGCGTAGACCGTGAGGGCGCCGAAGGCCCCGGTCATGAAGATCTCGCCGTGCGCGAAGTTGATGAGCTGGACGATGCCGTACACCATCGTGTAGCCGATGGCGATCAGCCCGTACATCGAGCCTAGAAGCAGCCCGTTGGCCAGCTGCTGCGGCAGGGTGTTCACCGCATGGCCTCCATGTCGCTGGTGGTCGTGTGCACAGATCGCGTGCCTGGGGGTGGGGGTGTGACAACGGGCCGCGCGGTCGGGATCCTCCTTCCGCGCGGCCCGTGGTGCGGTGGTGCTGTGGTGCGTGGCGCTGTGGTGTGGGTCAGCTGCCGTTGAAGGTGCCGGTCTTCACGGCCTTCCAGGCGCCGTTGGTGACCTGGTACACGGTGAGCTGCTTGTTGGTGGTGTCGCCGTACTGGTCGAAGGCGACCTTGCCGGAGATGCCCTCGAAGTCGGACTTCTGGACGGCGTCGACGACCTTGGAGCGGAGGTCGCTGCTGGCCGGCAGCTTGTCGCCGTTGGCGTCCTTCACGGCCTTGACGGCCTTGATGATGGCGCTGGCGGCGTCGTAGGCGTAGGCACCGTAGGCGCCGTAGTCACCCTTGTAGCCCTTGGCCTTGTAGGTCGCGATGAACTGCTTGGCGGCCGGCAGGGTGTCGGCCGGGACGCCGACGGAGGTAGCGAGGTCGCCCTCGGCGGCCTTGCCCGCGGTCTGGATGTAGGTGGTGGCGAACATGCCGTCACCGCCGAACAGCGGGATCTTGACGCCGGCGCCCTTGAGCTGCTTGGTGATCTTCTCCGACTCGTCGTACTGGCCGCCGTAGTAGAGCAGGTCGGCGCCGGAGTTCTTGATCTTGGTGACGAGGGTGCTGAAGTCCGTGTCACCGGTGTTGACGTGGTCGGTGCCCGCGATGGAGCCGCCGAGCTTCTTGAAGGCGCCGTTGAAGATCCCGGCCAGGCCGGCGCCGTAGGTCTGCTTGTCGTCGACGACGAAGGCCTTCTTCTTCTTGAGGCCGTTGTACGCGTAGTCGGCGGCGAAGGCACCCTGGAGGGCGTCGGTGGTGGCGGTGCGGAAGTACGTCTTGTACGGCCGCGTCTTGCTGGTCTGCCAGTCCTTGCCCTGGGTCAGGGCGGGGTTGGTGTTCGAGGGCGAGATCTCGACCATGTTGGCCGAGGCGAACACCTGCTGCATCGACTGGGCGACGCCGGAGTTCAGCGGGCCGACGGCGCCGACAACGTTGCTGTCGCCGGTGAAGGCGGTCGCGTTGGACTGGCCGGTGGCGGGCTGCGCCTTGTCGTCCAGGGCCTTGAGCTTGAACTTGACGCCGGGGACCCAGTTGTTCTTGTTGGCGTCGTCGACGGCGATCTGGACGCCGTACTGGATGCCGAGGCCGGTCGTGGAGTTCTCGCCGGAGAGCGGGGCGTCGACACCGATGGTCAGGGTGGTCGAGCCGCTGTCGCTCTTGCTGCCGCTGTCCCGGGAGCCGCACGCGGTGAGGGTCAGAGCTCCAGTCGTGAGAACGGAGGTCAGTATCACCAAAGAACGCTGTCGCACAATCAGTCCTTTCCGCAGGCACAGTCGCTCCTGTTGGAGCGGCGCGGTGCTGCGCTGGTACCCAACTCCCGATGGAGCGGTGACTGGCCGTGACTCTAAGCCCGGTCTGTAGGCAGGGGCATCGTCGTGAGCTGGCTTGTGACTTTCTTGTTATGACGTGCCGCTTGTCGGGCTTGGTGGAGGGTGGGTCTCGGCCGGTTTGGCGGAATTCACCCTCGGTCCACATTTTGAGAACCTGCACTTCCGCTTGGCCGCAGGGCTGGCCTGGCGTTTGTCGCGCCGCAGGCCCGGTGCAGAAGCTCGGAAAGGTCGTCGGAGTACGCGCTGCCGAAGATGAAACTGTGGTGTTGTATTGCGCGCGTGTTACGCAGCGTTACGTCCAGAAAGGCGAGGTCCGCATTCAGGGGCAGTCCCGAACAGTCGGAAACGGAAATCTCGACCGTGACGCGGTGGGTCGATCCGGCGTGGACGGTGAAGTCCGGGTCCGGTACCGCCTGGGCGGTGAGTCCGTCGAAGGCGGCGCCGATGACGCGGACGGCGACGGGGGGTCCGCTGTCCACGGTGACCGCGAAGCGGAAGAAACCGGTCGTGGTGGGGGTGTCGGTGGTCTGGGCGAGGCCGACGTACCGCCACGCGGTGACGTTCGCGGGCCAGGGGACGGGTGGGGTCGGGTCGCTGTGTCCCCCGTCGTGGACGGGGGACAGGAGTACGGCTCCGACGGCCGCGGCGACGACCGCGATCACCGCCAGTACGGTGCGGCGCGTGCGCTGGGGCAGGGTGTGCCAACGGTCCGTGAGGCGGGGCGAGTCGCCCCCGATGACCTCGTAACTCCCGTCCACGTCAGCCGAATCGACGGATTCGACGGGCCCGATACCGCTCATGCCGTTCCTGCCGTCAGCCGCATGGGGAAACGGTAGGGGAGCGGGCGGGGGTGGGGAAGACGGGGGGTGTTCCGGGCGGAGCCGGGGGATCGACGGTTCGTTCGGGCGCCGTTGGGGTGTGTGGTGACCAGGGGTGGGGTGGTCGCGTTGTTCAACAAGGCGTGTGGGGTGGGGGGTTGGGGGCGGGGGGTGTTCCGGCTCGGGGTGCGGGTGACGCGCCGGTGGGGGCCGGTCGTGCCCGCGCGGCGGTGCCGCACATCGATACGGCCCCGCGCTCTTGGCCGGGTCCGGGGGGCCTGGGGTTCGGTGGTGTACGGGAGTTGACGACCTGTATGCCACCGGACCCCGGCGCCCGGGCCACCGGAGCGCGGTGCGCGTGCGGCCGGGTCCCGGTGGCTGCGGGGGTCAGTTCCCGGGCGCTGTCGGGATTCCGTCGCCCGGCTTGACGTCGCGGAGGAGGCAGGTCAGGCGGGCCGTGCAGACGCGGCGGTCGTCCTCGTCGGTGATGACGATCTCGTACGTCGCCGTCGAGCGGCCGCGGTGCACGGGCGTGGCCACACCGGTGACCAGGCCGGAGCGGGCGCCGCGGTGGTGGGTGCAGTTGAGGTCGACGCCGACGGCGATCTTCGTGCTGCCGCCGTGCAGCATGGACCCCAGCGAGCCGAGGGTCTCGGCCAGCACCGCGGACGCGCCCCCGTGCAGCAGCCCGTACGGCTGGGTGTTGCCCTCCACCGGCATCGTGCCGACGACGCGCTCCGCGGACGCCTCGACGATCTCCACGCCCATCCGCGTGCCGAGGTGCCCGGCGGAGAACAGGGCGACCAGGTCGATCCCGAGGGCCGAGTACTCGTCGATGACGTCCTGCGGGAACTTCCCTTGCTGCTGCTCGCCCATGGGGCCGGCTCCGTTCGTCGTGCGCCTGACGTGGTGGACCTGACGGCTGAGCGAACGCTCAGTCGGTGGTCGATTGTTCCAGACGTACGACGACGGACTTGCTGGCCGGGGTGTTGCTGGTGTCCGCGGTGGCGTCCAGGGGGACCAGGACGTTCGTCTCCGGGTAGTACGCGGCGGCGCAGCCCCGCGCGGTCGGATAGTGCACGACCCGGAAACCGGGCGCCCGCCGCTCCACCCCGTCCTTCCACTCGCCGACCAGGTCGACGTACGACCCGTCGGCGATGCCCAGCCGGGCGGCGTCGTCGGGGTGGACCATGACGACCCGGCGGCCGTTCCTGATGCCCCGGTAGCGGTCGTCGAGGCCGTAGATCGTGGTGTTGTACTGGTCGTGCGAGCGCAGGGTCTGCAACAGCAGGCGCCCTTCGGGGAGTTCGGGGAACTCGACGGGCGCGGCGGTGAAGTTGGCCTTGCCGGTGGCGGTCGGGAAGCGGCGTTCGTCGCGCGGGGCGTGCGGGAGGGCGAAGCCGCCGGGGTGGGCCACGCGCGCGTTGAAGTCCTCGAAGCCGGGGATCACGCGCGCGATGCGGTCGCGGACCGTCGCGTAGTCCTTCTCGAACTCCTCCCAGGGCGTGCGGGAACGGGCACCCAGGACACGGCGGGCGAGGCGGCACACGATGGCCGGCTCGGACAGCAGGTGGGCGCTCGCGGGCTCCAGACGGCCGCGTGAGGCGTGCACCATGCCCATCGAGTCCTCGACGGTCACGAACTGCTCGCCGCCGCCCTGGAGATCGCGCTCGGTGCGCCCCAGGCAGGGCAGGATGAGGGCACGCGCGCCCGTGACGGCGTGCGAGCGGTTCAGCTTCGTCGACACGTGCACGGTGAGGCTGGCGCGCCGCATGGCGGCCTCGGTGACCTCGGTGTCGGGGGAGGCGGACACGAAGTTGCCGCCCATGGCGAAGAAGACCTTCGCGTCCCCGTCGCGCAGGGCGCGGATCGCGGCGACGACGTCGTAGCCGTGCTCGCGCGGCGGGGCGAAGCCGAACTCCTTCTCCAGGGCGTCCAGGAAGGCGGGTGCGGGGCGCTCGAAGATGCCCATGGTGCGGTCGCCCTGGACGTTGCTGTGGCCGCGCACCGGGCACACGCCCGCGCCGGGGCGGCCGATGTTGCCGCGCAGCAGAAGGAAGTTGACGACCTCGCGGATGGTCGGCACGGCGTGCTTGTGCTGGGTGAGGCCCATCGCCCAGCACACGATGGTGCGCTCGGAGGCGAGGACCATCTCCAGGGCCTTCTCGATCTCCGGGCGGGTCAGCCCGGTGGCGAGGAGCGTCTCGTCCCAGTCGGCGTCCCGCGCGGCGGCGGCGAACTCCTCGTAGCCATGCGTGTGTTCGTCGACGAACTCCCTGTCGACGGCGCCGTCCGTCTCCAGGATGAGCTTGTTGAGCAGGCGGAAGAGTGCCTGGTCGCCGCCGATGCGGATCTGAAGGAACAGGTCGGTGAGGGCGGCGCCCTTGAGCATGCCCTGTGCGGTCTGCGGGTTCTTGAACTTCTCCAGGCCCGCCTCGGGCAGCGGGTTGACGCTGATGATCTTCGCGCCGTTGGCCTTGGCCTTCTCCAGCGCGGAGAGCATGCGCGGGTGGTTGGTGCCGGGGTTCTGCCCGGCGACGACGATCAGGTCGGCCTGGTAGAGGTCCTCCAGGAGGACGCTGCCCTTGCCGATGCCGATCGTCTCGTTCAGCGCCGAACCGCTGGACTCGTGGCACATGTTGGAGCAGTCCGGCAGGTTGTTGGTGCCCAGCTCCCGCGCGAACAACTGGTACAGGAATGCCGCCTCGTTGCTGGTGCGGCCCGAGGTGTAGAAGAGCGCCTCGTCCGGGGAGCCGAGGGCGGCGATCTCCTCGGCGACGATGTCGAAGGCACGCTCCCAGGTGACCGGTTCGTAGTGCTCGGCCCCTTCGGGGAGATACATGGGGTGCGTGAGACGGCCCTGCTGGCCCAGCCAGTAGCCGCTGCGGGTCGCGAGGTCGGCCACCGGGTGGGCGGCGAAGAACTCGGGGGTGACCCGGCGCAGGGTGGCCTCCTCGGCGACCGCCTTCGCGCCGTTCTCGCAGAACTCCGCCGCGTGCCGGTGGTCCGGCTCCGGCCAGGCGCAGCCCGGGCAGTCGAAGCCGTTCTTCTGATTGACCCGCAGCAGCGTCAACGCGGTGCGCTTCACACCCATCTGCTGCTGGGCGATGCGCAGCGTGTGCCCGATCGCCGGAAGCCCGGCCGCGGCGTGCTTGGGCTCGGCGACCTGCGGCGCGTCCTGAACCGGATCGCCCTTGGGCGGCTTCGTGGCCATCGCGGGCCCCCTCCTTCGCTGGCACCTGTCACTACGCCTCCGATCCTCGCACGCGTCACCGACAGCGTCCGTGGCGCGTGTCCCTCCCGCTCCCGTCCCCCTCCCGGGGCGTTCTCGTCGCTCTGCCGCGGTGGCCGTGCGTCCCGACTGTCAGTGGGGCGTGGCAGGATCGGGGGCGTGGCAGAGACAGCATCGAAGAAGACCGACAAGACCTCCGGCGGAGACCGTCCACGGCTGATGCTGATGGACGGGCACTCGCTTGCCTACCGCGCGTTCTTCGCGCTGCCCGCGGAGAACTTCACGACCGCGACGGGCCAGCCGACGAACGCGATCTACGGCTTCGCGTCGATGCTGGCCAACACCCTGCGTGACGAGGCGCCCACGCACTTCGCGGTGGCCTTCGACGTGTCCCGCAAGACCTGGCGCTCCGAGGAGTTCACGGAGTACAAGGCGAACCGCTCGAAGACCCCGGACGAGTTCAAGGGCCAGGTCGAGCTGATCGGCGAGCTGCTCGACGCGATGCACGTCTCCCGCTTCGCGGTGGACGGCTTCGAGGCCGACGACGTCATCGCCACGCTCGCCACCCAGGCCGAGGCCGAGGGCTTCGACGTGCTGATCGTCACCGGCGACCGCGACTCCTTCCAGCTCGTGTCCGAGCACACCACCGTGCTCTACCCGACGAAGGGCGTCTCCGAGCTGACCCGGTTCACTCCGGAGAAGGTCGTCGAGAAGTACGGGTTGACGCCCGCCCAGTACCCCGACTTCGCGGCCCTGCGCGGCGACCCGTCCGACAACCTCCCCGGCATCCCCGGAGTCGGCGAGAAGACCGCCGCGAAGTGGATCAACCAGTTCGGTTCCTTCGCCGAGCTGGTCGAGCGCGTCGACGAGGTCAAGGGCAAGGCCGGGCAGAACCTCCGCGACCACCTGGACGCCGTCAAGCTCAACCGCCGCCTGACCGAGATGGTCAAGGACGTCGAGCTGCCCAAGACGGTCGTCGACCTGGAGCGCGCCCCGTACGACCGCACGGGCGTCGCGATGGTTCTCGACACCCTGGAGATCCGCAACCCCTCGCTGCGCGAGCGCCTGCTCGCCGTCGACCCGGGCGCCGAGGAGGCCGATCCGACCCCGCCCGCCGCGAGCGGCGTGGCCGTCGACGGCGCGGTCCTGGGCACCGGCGAACTGACCGGCTGGCTCGCCGACTACGGCACCGAGCCGCTGGGCGTCGCCACCATCGACACCTGGGCGCTCGGCACCGGCTCGGTGACCGAGGTCGCGCTCGCCACAGCCGGGGGAGCCGCCGCCTGGTTCGACCCCACCGAACTGGACGAGAGCGACGAGAACGCGTTCGCGGCCTGGCTGTCCGACGCCGACCGCCCCAAGGTGTTCCACAACGCCAAGGGCGCGATGCGGGTCTTCGCCGACCACGGCTGGACCATCGACGGCATCACCATGGACACCGCGCTCGCCGCCTACCTCGTCAAGCCCGGCCGCCGCTCCTTCGACCTGGACGCGCTCTCCCTGGAGTACCTCGGCCGCGAGCTGGCCCCCGCCGCCGCGGCCGACGGCCAGCTCGCGTTCGGCACGGACGACGGCGCCGAGGCGGACGCCCTGATGGTGCAGGCCCGCGCGATCCTCGACCTGGGGGTGGCCTTCGGGGAGCGTCTCCAGGAGGTCGGCGCGGCGGATCTGCTCCGGGACATGGAGCTGCCCACCTCGATCCTGCTGGCCCGTCTGGAGCGCTCCGGTATCGCCGCCGACAAGGCGCACCTGGAGGCCATGGAGCAGATGTTCGCCGGAGCCGTGCAGCAGGCGGTGAAGGAGGCACACGCGGCGGCCGGGCACGAGTTCAACCTCGGCTCGCCCAAGCAGCTCCAGGAAGTCCTCTTCGGCGAACTCGGCCTGCCGAAGACCAAGAAGACGAAGACCGGCTACACCACGGACGCCGACGCCCTGGCCTGGCTGGCCAACCAGACGGAGAACGAACTGCCGGTCATCATGCTCCGCCACCGCGAACAGGCGAAGCTGCGCGTCACCGTCGAGGGCCTGATCAAGACGATCGCCACCGACGGCCGCATCCACACCACGTTCAACCAGACGGTCGCGGCGACGGGCCGACTGTCGTCGACGGACCCGAACCTTCAGAACATCCCGGTCCGCACGGACGAGGGCCGGGCGATCCGCCGGGGCTTCGTGGTGGGCGAGGGCTACGAGTCCCTGATGACCGCGGACTACAGCCAGATCGAACTCCGGGTGATGGCCCATCTCTCCGAGGACGAGGGCCTGTTGGAGGCGTTCACCTCGGGCGAGGACCTGCACACCACGGTCGCCTCCCAGGTGTTCTCGGTCGAGGGTTCCGCGGTCGACGCGGAGATGCGCCGCAAGATCAAGGCGATGTCGTACGGCCTCGCCTACGGCCTCTCCGCCTTCGGTCTCTCCCAGCAGCTGAACATCGACGCGGGCGAGGCGCGGGTCCTGATGGACACGTACTTCGAGCGCTTCGGCGGCGTACGGGACTATCTGCGCCGCGCGGTCGACGAGGCGAGGGCGACGGGCTACACCGCGACCCTCTTCGGCCGCCGCCGCTACCTCCCCGACCTCAACAGCGACAACCGCCAGCGCCGCGAGGCCGCCGAGCGCATGGCGTTGAACGCGCCGATCCAGGGCACCGCGGCGGACATCGTCAAGATGGCCATGCTCAAGGTCGACACCGCCCTCCGCGAGGCCGACCTCAAGTCCCGCATGCTCCTCCAGGTCCATGACGAAATCGTCCTGGAGATCGCCCCCGGCGAGCGCGAGACCACGGAGAAGCTGGTCCGCCAGGCGATGGCCGGCGCGGTCCATCTCCGGGCACCGCTGGACGTCTCGGTGGGCGTGGGCACGGACTGGGAGTCGGCCGCGCACTAGCCTCCGGCGGTCGGGCGGAGGGGAGTCGCCGGGTCGGGGAGATCCGGTCGGGGGAGATTCGGCCGGGGTGGGCTGGCTGAGTGATGCCGCAGGAGGGCCCGGACGACTGGGCCCGCCTTCGGCCTTCGGCGAGGTCTCCGGGGCGGGCCGTCGGTCGGGCTTGCCTGACCTGCCCGGGGCGGGTCCTCGGTCGAGCTTCCCTGACCTGCCCGGGACGTGCCCTCGGTCGGGCTTCCCTGCCTGTTCAGGGCGTGCCCTTGGCCGCGCTTATCCGGGACGCCCCGGTCGGTATCACCGCCGGCGCCGACGGAGCCCTGTGGTTCGTCGAGATCGGTACCGGTCGGATCGGCCGGAGCGGTGTGCCTACGTTCATCAACACCGCGCTTCGCCACCCGATAAAACCGCGCTTCGCCACCCGATCCTGTCGGGCCGGCTCGCTACCTGCGCATTCCGTGACTCCACGAACCGAACCACATTTCGCCGGTTCGCCGGGTCGCCCTGGCGTCAGCCGGTACTGAGCTCTCACTCGCCCCAGGCCGCCCGCAAGGACCGGTACCGGCGCCTCACACCCGGCCATGCCGGACCCACCCCGCTTCTCCCCGCCCGCCCGCAGGGCAACCCCCCCCACACCTCACCCCCCAGCCCCCCAACCCCCGGAGGGCCCGTCACCCGCGTGGCCCCCGCGAAGGCGCCCCCCGCCCCCGGCGACCGTAAGGATGCGGGCATGGGTATACGCACGCTTCACCGCCGGACGGCCCAGCCGCAGGCAGCGGACGACGCTGCGGCGCAGGGCGCCCGCCCGCCGGTCCCGGCCGTCTCGGTCGGCGCAAGCACCGCCCGCATCCCCGCCGACCTCGCCATGGCCGTCCGGCACACGGCCGCGGGCCTCCGGCGCCGCCTCACGTTCCGGGACGACACGGCCGTAGACCCCCGAGAACAGGCCAGACACCCGCAGGGACCCGCCATCACCCCCACGGGCACCCCGGTCTGGCGTCTCTGGGCCGACCTGGGCCGCAGCTACCTGGACCTCGTCCTCACCCGGCTCCCGAGGTCACGCTCCGCGCACACCATGACGGTGTTCATCGCGACCCCACCGGACAGCTCCCCGTAACCGCGCTCCACCGCCCCGCGCTCACCGCGAGCCAGTCCGTCCCTTCGGCGTGACCATGTTCGACGCGAGTCGGCTCGGTGGCCGGCATGACCACGCTCAGCGCGAGTCAGCCCGCCGCCACGGCATGACCGCGCTCACCGCGAGTCAGCCCGCCCGCACGGCATCACCATGCTCGTCGCGAACCCCCCGCATGGCCCGCCCAACGCAAGCCGCCCCGCCCGATCACCGCTCCCCGCGCCCCCACCCCGCGCCGACCTCCGCCGAGCCGTCAGCCGCCCCCGGGCTCACCGGCCGCCGGACCCGCACCCCGACCGCGTACAGCAGCACCCCCAGCACCAACCCCGCCCCCGCCCCGAAACACACCGTCGGGATCAGGTCCCAGGGGGTCGCCGTGGACCCCCAGTAGGCCCACCACGTCGACGCGCGTTCCGTGGCGGCGGTCAGTGCGCAGGCGGTGAGGAAGGTGCCAGCCGCCCAGCGGTCGCGTACCGACAGCGAGGGCACGCCCACCGGCTCGATGGCCGGTACCCGTCGTAGGGCACGGACCACGAAACCGGTGATCACCAGCGCGCCGATCACCGAAGTGCCGTACTGGAGGAGCGAGAAGAGCGGTCTGCCCGCCAACTCGCGGTCCAGGGTGGGGAACAGCCGTACGCCCCAGCGGTCGTGGTGGGTGAACGCGTCCCAGACGACGTGGGTCAGGGCGCCGAGGACCGCGGAGACGTACCACCGCAGGGCCAGCGACGGAGTCGCACGCGCGCGTGGCGTGCCGCAGCGCAGAAGGGTGGCCGGCCGGGGTTGCCGGGCGCGGGGCAGCAGGGCCACCAGGGGTTCGCGCAGGAGGAGCCAGAGGGCGACCGTCGCCCAGGCGATGGCGACGTCGACCGTGAAGACGCCGGGGAAGGAGTGGGTCACCTCCCCGAACTCCATCGCTCCCGGTACCGCACTCGCCGCGTAGTACGTCATGTCCGGGGCGAAGGACCCCGCCACCAGCACCGCCGGTACGAGACGGCCGCGCCCCCTTCCGTCGCCGCGCACAGCGGGCAGTACGGCGGCGGCATGACTCAATGTGAACGGCAACGGGGCTCCCCGTAGGAGACATCGGCATATGGCCAAGCGGTGAATAACGGTCACCAACGGGTGCCCGTGCAAAGCAAGTTGTCGTAGGGTCGCCTGGGCCGCCGCGCGGGGTGGCGCGGGCGGACGACAGGACCGGAACAGAAGTACACACCATCCGAAAAGCACCACGAGGGCAACCCGCGAGGCGGGTCGACCGTCACAACAGGCGCAGAGGCAACAGACAAGGACGGGCGCTCGGGCGTCCCTGGGAGGGGTTCACTCCATGACGGCGCATTTCGGCAGGCGGCTGCGTAAGGGTGCGGCGACGACGGCGGTGGCCGCGGCAGCGGTCGCGGCACTGTCCGCGTCCCAGGCTCCGGCGGTGACCGGCGGCCACAGAACGCTCGCCACCGACCAGGCGACGCCCGACGCGACCACCGACCAGAGCGCCACCGGAGACTCCCCGTACTACACGGACCTCCCGCCCCTGAGCAGCCCCCTCCCGAGCCCGAGCGCCAGCCAGTCGCCGTCCATAGGGACCCCGGTCTCGATGGGCGAGGCCGAGGCGGGCATCCCGGCTACCATCCTCGACGCCTACAAGAAGGCCGAGACCGAACTCGCCTCCTCCAAGCCCGGCTGCAACCTCCCCTGGCAACTCCTCGCCGCCATCGGCAAGGTGGAGTCCGGCCAGGCCCGCGGCGGCCGGGTCGACGCGAACGGCACCACGATCTCCAAGATCCTGGGCCCCGCCCTCGACGGCAACGGCTTCGCGCTCATCAAGGACACCGACCACGGTCTGTACGACGGCAACAGCACGTACGACCAGGCCGTCGGGCCCATGCAGTTCATCCCGTCCACCTGGGCCTGGGCGGGCCGCGACGGCAACGGCGACGGGGTCAAGGACCCCAACAACATCTACGACGCCGCCCTCGCCGCCGGCCACTACCTGTGCCGCAACGACTGGAACCTGTCGACCGACGCGGGCCTGCGCAGCGCGATCCTCAGCTACAACAACTCGACGGACTACCTGAACACGGTCATGTCCTGGCTGGAGTACTACCGCAAGGGCACCCACTCGGTCCCGGACGGCACGGGCAGCCTGCCGTCGGGCCGCAGCGACGACACCTCCCCGTCCGCTCCTACGACCCCGCCCTCGTCGTCGACTCCGAGCGCCCCGCCGACCTCGTCCACGCCGGGCACTCCGTCGGCTCCCTCGACGCCGGGCACCCCGTCCACCCCCTCGACGCCGGGCACCCCGACGCCGACTCCGACCCCCACCGACACGGTGGCCAAGCTCGCGGACGCGGGCACGGCGAAGCTCACGGCGGTCGCGGGCGAGCAGTTCGGCAAGAGGATCAGCACCAAGGCCGTGACCTCGGCGGGCAAGACCGTCGCCAAGGTCAGGATCCGGTTCACGATCGCCGGCACCACGGACGCCACCTTCACCGGCGGCGAGAAGGTCGCCACGGTCACCACCAACGCCTCCGGCGTGGCCGTCGCCCCGGCGCTCCAAGCCGGCGAGACGACGGGTGACTTCACCGTCCGCGCGACCGTCGTCGGCCGTACGATCGCCGGTCTCGACTACGCGGCCAGCGTCACGCCCCGCGTCGCCGACACCCTCGTCCGCACCAGCACCACCGCGCTGACCTGCACGGCGGGCGGCGAGTTCGCCGACCAGGTCGAGGTGAAGGCCACGGAGAACGGCGCGGTCGCCGACAAGGTCGCCGCCACCGCGACCCTCATCAAGGCCGCCGACGACGCCACCGAGAACGACAAGGGTCCCTACTTCAAGGACGCGGACGGCAAGACCGTGCGCACCCTCACGGGCCTGGCCACGGACGCCGACGGCCTCCTGAAGCTGCCGAAGCTGTACGCGGACGACACCACCGGCACCTTCCTGCTCCGGATCACCACGACGGGCGGCGCGACCCTCACGGTCGAACTGACCGTGACGGCGGCCGACACCTCCTCGGCCGGCCCGAGCTCGAGCCCCAGCCCGAGCGCCAGCGCCAGTACGTCGGCCTCGCCGAGCGCGTAACCCGGTCGTACGACCGCCGGACACGACCGCAGACCACGAGGGCGCCCCTCCGCCACGGCGGACGGGCGCCCTCGTCGTGTCCCTGCGCCGGGTGTGTGCAACGTGTTCTCATCTCGCGCGTGCGTTGCTACGGTGCCCGACCTGACGACCTATCAGTTCCTGTCTGTCGGGAGGCCGGCATGCGTGCCCTGATCGCCGCCGCGACCGGACTCGTGCTCGCGTTCGCGCTGGCCCTGACCATCACCGCGATGGGCTCACCGATGGGCACAACCTCCCCGAAACCGCTGCTGACGACGGTGCCCGCGCACCCGTAAACGATTGCGCAAGCGTTTACGCCTGGCTCGGCACAGCGTTCAACTCCCAGGGAAGGAGGCCGAGATGCGCCGCAAGGCCAGCCTGATCCTGCTCGCCCTCGCCGTGTTCTTCACCGCGCTGTCCCCGCTGCTGCGCTGGTACGCCTTCCCCCGGCTGGCCAAGATCCCGGCGAACCAGTACCAGGACATGGTCCTGGAGGCGAAGGACGCCACCCTCCTCGACTACGGCACGATGCGGGCCAAGACGGTCCCCAAGGTCACCATCGTGCAGACCCTCAAGGGCAGCGTGGAGGCCGCGAAGAAGATCGACAAGACGGCCGGCCGGGACGTCGTCGTCTGGGACGGCCTGTCCTACGTCCAGGGCCCCGACGGCAAGATGGTCTCCTCGATCCCCGAGCGCTACATCTTCGACGCACACAGCCAGGACCCCGTCCACGCCACCGGCGAGATGGTCGACGGCGACCCGGTGAAGCGGGACGGCATCGAGTTCAAGTGGCCGTTCCTGACGCAGAAACGGGACTACGAGTACTTCGACGCGCAGACCCGCACCACCAACCCCATCCACTACAAGGGCACCGAGAACTTCCGCGGCGTCAAGGTCTACTACTTCGAGCAGACCATCCCCTGGACCAAGGTCCCCTTCCCGAAGACGATGCCCGTCAAGGGCATCACTCCGGAGTCGGTC
This sequence comes from Streptomyces sp. NPDC096013, assembly GCF_044763565.1. Classification (NCBI taxonomy): domain Bacteria; kingdom Bacillati; phylum Actinomycetota; class Actinomycetes; order Kitasatosporales; family Streptomycetaceae; genus Streptomyces; species Streptomyces sp. NPDC096013. The sequence continues at coordinate 621,212 of NZ_JBIWGK010000002.1, forward strand.
GCCAAGACGGGCACCACCCGCTGGTACACCACGGTCCGCAAGTTCTGGGTCGAACCCGTCACCGGGGCACCGGTCTACGGCGAGGAGCTCCACAAGGAGGAACTGCGCGGCGGCACCCTCCTGGGAGGGCGCGCGAAGGTGACGGCGTTCGCCGGTGACGTGAAGATGCGCGAGGACTACATCAAGCACACCGTCGCCCTGGTGAAGTCCAACCGCACCCTCGTCCTGCTGATGGTCTCCTACCTCCCCTGGGGCTTCCTGACCCTCGGCCTGCTCCTGCTGGCCCTCTCCCTCTACCTGGAGGCCCGCAGCAGGCGCCCCGGGGACCCCGCCCCCACCGACGTCCACGAACCGGAACCGGTCACCGCCTGAGCCGCGCGTTGGTGAACCGCGTCGCCTCGGCCGCGGCCGGGTCCTCGGGCCACGGGTGCTTCGGATACCGCCCCCGCAGCTCGGCCCGGACGCCCTTGTAACCGTCCTTCCAGAAGGACGCGAGATCGGCGGTGACGGCGGCGGGCCGCCCGGCGGGGGAGAGGAGATGCACGAGCACCGGCACCCCGGCGACGCTCGGCGACTCGTGAAGCCCGAACATCTCCTGCAACTTGACGGCCAGCACGGGCTGTTCGGGATTCCCGTAGTCGATCCGGATGCTGGACCCGCTCGGCACGACGAACCGCTCCGGAGCCAGCTCGTCCAACCGCCCCGCGTCCCCCGAGGCCCACGGCAACAACCGCCGCAGCCCCTGCCCCGCGTCGATCCGCCCCAGATCACTCCGCCGCCGCGCCCGCCCCAGCTCCGGCTCCAACCACTCCTCCACGCGCGCGTGCAACGCCTCGTCGGACACATCGGGCCACGGCTCCCCGGCATGCACACGCAGGAACGCCAGCCGCTGCCGCAACACTCGGGCATCCGCCGACCACCGCAACAGCCCGAACCCCTCCTGCCGCAACCCCTCGACCAGCGCATCCCGTACGGCGACGGGATCGGCGTCCTTCAGCGGCCGTACCGCCAACTCGACGGCCCCGAGCCGCTCGACCCGCCGGGCCACCACGTCACCGCCGGCCCAGCGCACCTCGTCCGCCTCGCTGAGCAGCGCCCCGGCCGCGAACCGGGCGACGTCCTCGTCGACCACGGCACCGAGCTGCACCCGCGCGTGCCCCTTGCCGATCGGCCGGTCGGCCACGGCGACCGCGATCCAGGGAGCACCCCTGAGGGCACTGGCCTCGCCGACCTCGGCACGGGTACCGGAGACGAGGAGGTACGAACCGGCGTCGGCCCGGGCGACGCGCTCGGGGTAGGCGAGGGCGGCGACGAGTCCGACGAGGGCGTCGTCGGAGTTCTCGACGTTCACCTTTGCCGGAACGGGATCACGATCGGGCCGGGGAGAAATCTCCCCTCCTGCGGCCCGCAGCCGCCGGACTTCCGCACGCCACCGCCCGGCATAGGCGTCACCCCCACTCCGGGCGCGCCGCACAACGGACGCGAGGTCGTCGCCGTAGTCCCGCGGCGCCTCCTCACTGAGCAGCGCGACGACCTCGGCGCCGGCCGGACCCGAGTCCAACAAGGCGCGCCCCAGCCGCGGATGCAACCCCAGCCGAGCCAGCTGCACACCCCGAGCGGTGGCCCGCCCACCCGAGTCGACGGCCCCGACCGCCGCCAGCACACCTCGCGCCGCAGCCATCGCCCCACCCGGCGGCGCATCGAGCAACGCCAGCCCGGACGCCCCGGGATCGCCCCAGCACGCCGCCTGAAGCGCGAACGCCGTCAGGTCGGCCACCTTGATCTCCGGCGCGGGAAATCGCGGCAGACGGGAATCCTCGGCCTCGGCCCAGCACCGGTACACCGCCCCCGGCGCCTCCCGGCCCGCGCGCCCCGCCCGCTGCCGCCCGGCCGCCTGCGACGCCCGTACCGTCGCGAGCGCGCTCAGCCCGCGCGCGTGATCGACCCGCGGCTCCCGCGCCAGCCCCGAGTCGACGACCACCCGCACACCGGGAACCGTCAGCGACGACTCCGCCACGGACGTCGCGAGCACCACCCTCCGCCGCGCCCCCGGGGACAGCACCGCGTCCTGCACGGCCGCCGGTGCCCGCCCGTGCACCTGGAGCACCTCGGCCCCGCCCAGGTCGCCCAACTGCCCCGCCACGCGCGCGATCTCCCCGACCCCGGGCAGAAAACACAGCACGTCCCCGTCCCGCTCGCCCAGTGCCCGCCGTACCGTCGACGCCACGTGCGTGAGCAGCGCCGGGTCCACGCGCATGCCGTGCGGCGGCCGTACGGGACGTCCCGGAGGGGTCCAGACGACCTCCACCGGGTACGCGACGCCCTCCGCCTCGACCACCGGAGCATCGCCCAGCAGCCGGGCCCAGCCCTGCGCGTCGGTGGTCGCGGACGCCGCGACGAGCCGCAACTCGGGCCGCAGTGCCTCCCGTACGTCGACCAGGAAGGCGGCCACCGTGTCCGCGTCCAGGTGGCGCTCGTGGCACTCGTCCAGGATCACGGTGTCGACGCCCGCCAACTCCTGGTCCCGCTGGAGGCGTTGGAGCAGCACTCCGGTCGTGACGACCTCCACGCGTGCGTGCCGGCCGACGACCCGCTCGCCGCGCACGGTGTAGCCGACGCTCTCGCCGACCTTCTCGCCCAGCAGCCACGCCATGCGCCGGGCCGCCGCCCGCGCCGCGATCCGCCGCGGCTCGGCGACGACCACCCGCCGCGCGGGACCCTCGTTCCCTCCGTCGAGCAGCCCGGCCAGCGCGAGCGGGACCAGCGTCGTCTTGCCGGTGCCGGGCGGCGCGACGAGCACGGCCGCGCCACGCGCCGTCAACGCGCCTTCAAGAGCGGGCAGGGCACTGCGGACGGGCAGCGCGTCGAGGGCGTCGTAGCGGATCACGCTCCCAGTGTCGTACGCCCGGCGGATCGGCCTCTACGCGCGCGTGCCCGCGTTCCGTTAGTTCCTCCGGCCCCGCTACCGGGCGCGTTCGCAGACGAAGATCGCCGTCCCCGGGATGAGGTTGCCGCGCAGAGGCGACCAGCCGCCCCACTCTGCGGTGTTCCAGGAGGGCCACTCCGGCTCGACCAGGTCCACCAGGCGCAGGTCCGCCGCGACGATGTCCCGGACGCGGTCACCGATGGTCCGGTGGTGCTCCACATAGACCGCACGGCCCTCGTCGTCCTGCTCGACGTACGGCGTGCGGTCGAAGTAGGAGGCGGAGACCGTCAGTCCCTCGGGGCCCGGCTCGTCCGGGAACGCCCAGCGGAGCGGGTGCGTGGTCGAGAAGACGAACCGGCCGCCCGGGCGCAGCACCCGACGCACCTCGCGCAGCACCAGCACCGGGTCGGCGACGAACGGCAGTGCCCCGTAAGCCGAGCAGGCCAGGTCGAAGGACTCGTCCGCGAAGGGCAGCGCGCCCGCGTCGGCGCACACCAGAGGGAACGATCCGCCGATCCGCAGCGCGTGCTGGAGCTGGCGGTGCGAGAGGTCGAGGGCCACCGGGCGGGCACCCTGGGCGGTCAGCCAGCGCGAGCACTGGGCCGCGCCGGCGCCGATCTCCAGGACGTCCTTCCCCTTCAGTTCCTCCGGCGGGCCGAGCAGCTCGGCCTCCACCTCGTCGAGGCCCTCGGGGCCCCACACGAAGCGGTCGTCGCCGAGGAACGTGCCGTGTTCGACCTGGTAGTCGTCCGCGTTCCGGTCCCACCAGCCCCGGTTGGCCCGGGAACTCTCCGTGACGTCGGCGTCACGCCGGGTGGCTTCCGGTTCGAACGCATCGGGCTCTTGGATGATCGGCTCCCTCGTCGTACTCTTCCGTCACCTCTACGGTGCGGCTGTCCCCGGCGGCGTCACTGAAGGGGTGGTTCAGGCCTGCGTGGCCTCGCGGGACACGTTTTGTGCCGGGTATGCGGCGATCCGCCCCGGGTGTGCGCCTTCGCGCATTGACCCTGCCTGGCTGCCCCCGTATGCTACAAGTTGCGCTGCGGGCCTGCGCACCTCAGACGTAGCAGGTTGCGCTCGCATCTGTATGTATGACCCCTCGGTTTTCGAGGCGCCACCGGACACCTGGTGTTCCGGATCGGTGCTTCTTTGGCTGTCCGGCCTTCTACAGAGCGAAGCGAAACGGGCTCCCGGCGTAAGCAGTACCTACGACTTCAATGTCCGTACCGGAGCCCTTTCCCACATGACGAGCAGCACCGAGACCACCGCCACCACCCCGCAGGTAGCGGTCAACGACATCGGTAACGAGGAAGCCTTCCTCGCCGCGATCGACGAGACGATCAAGTACTTCAACGACGGCGACATCGTCGACGGCGTCATCGTGAAGGTCGACCGGGACGAGGTCCTGCTCGACATCGGTTACAAGACCGAAGGCGTTATCCCGAGCCGCGAACTCTCCATCAAGCACGACGTCGACCCGAACGAGGTCGTCGCCGTGGGCGATGAGATCGAGGCCCTGGTCCTCCAGAAGGAGGACAAGGAAGGCCGCCTCATCCTGTCCAAGAAGCGCGCTCAGTACGAGCGTGCCTGGGGCACGATCGAGAAGATCAAGGAAGAGGACGGGATCGTCACCGGTACCGTCATCGAGGTCGTCAAGGGTGGACTCATCCTCGACATCGGCCTCCGTGGCTTCCTGCCGGCCTCTCTCGTCGAGATGCGTCGTGTCCGCGACCTCCAGCCCTACGTGGGCAAGGAGCTCGAGGCCAAGATCATCGAGCTGGACAAGAACCGCAACAACGTGGTCCTGTCCCGCCGTGCCTGGCTGGAGCAGACCCAGTCCGAGGTCCGCCAGACCTTCCTCACGACCCTCCAGAAGGGTCAGGTCCGCTCCGGCGTGGTCTCCTCGATCGTCAACTTCGGTGCCTTCGTGGACCTGGGTGGCGTCGACGGTCTGGTCCACGTCTCCGAGCTGTCCTGGAAGCACATCGACCACCCCTCCGAGGTTGTCGAGGTCGGCCAGGAAGTCACCGTCGAGGTCCTCGACGTGGACATGGACCGCGAGCGCGTCTCCCTGTCGCTGAAGGCGACCCAGGAAGACCCGTGGCAGCAGTTCGCCCGCACCCACCAGATCGGCCAGGTCGTGCCCGGAAAGGTCACGAAGCTGGTTCCGTTCGGTGCGTTCGTCCGCGTGGACGAGGGCATCGAGGGTCTGGTGCACATCTCCGAGCTGGCCGAGCGCCACGTGGAGATCCCGGAGCAGGTCGTCCAGGTCAACGACGAGATCTTCGTCAAGGTCATCGACATCGACCTCGAGCGTCGCCGGATCTCGCTGTCCCTGAAGCAGGCCAACGAGTCCTTCGGTGCCGACCCGGCCTCGGTCGAGTTCGACCCGACGCTCTACGGCATGGCCGCGTCCTACGACGACCAGGGCAACTACATCTACCCCGAGGGCTTCGACCCCGAGACCAACGACTGGCTCGAGGGCTACGAGACCCAGCGGGAGGCGTGGGAGCACCAGTACGCCGAGGCGCAGCAGCGGTTCGAGCAGCACCAGGCGCAGGTCATCAAGTCCCGCGAGGCCGACGCCCAGGCTGCGGCCGAGGGTGTCGACACCCCCGGTGCGGCTCCGGCCGCGGCCGGTGGCGGCGGCGGTTCGTACTCCTCCGAGGGTGCGGACACCTCCGGCGCGCTGGCGTCCGACGAGGCGCTCGCCGCCCTGCGTGAGAAGCTGGCCGGCGGCCAGAGCTGATCGCTGCCGCTGAGGCTTGACGATTAGCTGAGGGGCCGTACCTTTCGAGGTGCGGCCCCTCAGTCATGTCCGGACGTACCGCGGCCGCGGGTGTGTTGTTGCTGGTCGCGCCCACGCGGCGGGCTCGCCTGTCGATACGGCCCCGAGCCCCTTGGGGGCGCGTTTCCCCGGGCCTTGCAGAAACGTGTGGGATACAGCTGTAACCGCTGTGCCGTAACGGGTCGTTGGGACGCTTCCCCGGTCATTCGTGATCGGGAAAGGGAGCTGGACCATGGCCAGGAACCAGAGCCGTCGTGCTTTTCTGCGGAACGTGGGTCTCACCGGGGGCGCGGGGACCATGTTCGCCACCATGGGGGCCCTCGGGCTCGCCCCCACCGCGCAGGCCGCCCAGCGGGAACAGCCCTTCCGGGCGCTGAGCGCCGGCGACTTCACGCTCACCGGGCGCGGAGCGGCCAAGGTAGTCGTCCTCGGTGGTGGTATCGCCGGGCTGACCACGGCGTACGAACTCGGCAAGGCCGGCTACGACTGTACGGTCCTGGAGGCCAGAGACCGTACCGGCGGGCGCAACTTCACCGTCCGGGGCGGCGACACGACGACCGACCTCTACGGCAACCGGCAGACCGCCCGTTTCGCCGACGGGCACTACATGAACTGCGGTCCCGCGCGCATCCCGCAGTGGATGGTCACCCTTGACTACTGCCGTGAACTGGGCGTCCCCATCGAGGTGTTCACCAACGTCAACGCGGACGCGTACATCTACAACGAGTCCACCGGCATGACCAAGCCGGAGCGTTACCGCACCGCCAAGGCCGATGTCTACGGCTATGTCTCGGAGTTGCTCGCCAAGGCCACCGACAAGGGCGCTCTCGACAAGGAGCTGACGGCCACCGACCAGGAGAGGCTCGTCGAGTTCCTCAAGGGCTGGGGAGACCTCGGGGACAAGATGACCTACGAAGGGGGTGACTTCCGCGGGTACTCGACCGTTCCGGCCGCCGCGGGCATTCCTGGTGTGCCGCTCGGGGACGTACCCACCGCCTCCGAGGTCTTCGCCAGCGGGGTCGGCCGCTACTTCTCCTTCGAATTCGGCTTCGACCAGGCCATGCTGATGTTCCAGCCGGTCGGCGGCATGGACCGGATACCGAAGGCCCTCACCCGGGCGGTCGGCGCGCACCGCATCCGTACCGGGGCGGCCGTCTCGAACATCACCGACAAGGGGAGCCGTGTTTCGGTCACCTACACCCAGGGCGGCCGTACGAGGGTGATCGAGGCCGACTACTGCGTCGGCGCGCTGCCGCCCAACATCCTCGCCAAGATCCCGCACAACCTCGGCACCGGCGTCCAGACCGCACTGGAGGCGATCACCCCCTCGTCCGCCGCGAAGATCGGCCTGGAGTACAGGTCCCGCTGGTGGGAGCTGGATCACCGGATCTACGGCGGCATCACCGAGACCGACCAGGACGTCACCCACATCTGGCACCCTTCGTACGGCTTCCACGGTGAGCGGGGCGTCCTGATCGGGTACTACAACTACGGCGACAACGCGGACTCCTACGCGAAGCTCACCCCCAAGGGGCGGGAAGAGCGGGCGGTGGCCGCGGGCGTGAAGATCTACGGCGAGAAGTACCGCAGCGAGCTGGCCTCGTCCTTCTCCCACCACTGGCGTCAGACGCCCCACCTGGAGGCCGCGTGGCACGACACCCCCGGTGGCCCCGACGACGCCCGCTACAAGCCGCTCAACGACCCCACCGGACGGGTCTACTTCGCCGGCGACTGGCTCAGTTACACCGACGCCTGGCAGCACGGCGCGTTCTCCTCCGCGCGCAAGGCCGTGACCGCACTCCACGCGCGCGTGCTGTCCTCGTGACGCGGACTCCCACCTGGTGACTCGGTGGAGCGGCGCATGAAAAGCCCGTAAGAGGTGCCTGATCAGGGGCATGGGTGGGAATGCCCATGCCCTGGAGGGCGTTGTGCAGTACGAACACGAGGAGGAGCGGTCACTGTGCTTGATCCGCAGGGTTTGTACGCATGGGAGCCGAAGGGCCTGGCAGTCGTCGACATGGCGCTCGCACAGGAGTCGGCCGGTCTTGTCATGCTCTACCACTTCGACGGATACATCGACGCGGGCGAGACGGGCGACCAGATCGTCGAACGTCTGCTCGACACGTTGCCCCATCAGCTCGTGGCCAGTTTCGACCACGACCGGCTCGTCGACTACCGCGCCCGCCGCCCGCTGCTGACCTTCAAGCGGGACCGGTGGACCGAGTACGAGGAGCCCACGCTCGACGTACGCCTGGTCCAGGACGCCACCGGAGCCCCCTTCCTGCTCCTCTCCGGCCCCGAGCCGGACGTGGAGTGGGAGCGCTTCGCCGCGGCCGTCCAGCAGATCGTGGAGCGGCTCGGCGTCCGCCTGTCCGTGAACTTCCACGGCATCCCCATGGGCGTCCCGCACACCCGGCCCGTCGGCGTCACACCGCACGGCAACCGGAACGACCTCGTCCCGGGACACCGCAGCCCCTTCGACGAGGCACAGGTCCCCGGCAGCGCCGAGGCGCTCGTCGAGTACCGCCTCATGGAGGCCGGTCACGACGTCCTGGGCGTCGCCGCGCACGTCCCGCACTACATCGCCCGCTCGCCCTACCCGGACGCGGCCCTGACCGTCCTGGAGGCCATCACGGCGGGCACCGGACTGGTCCTCCCGGGCATCGCGCACTCGCTGCGCACCGAGGCCCACCGCACCCAGACGGAGATCGACCGCCAGATCCAGGAGGGCGACGAGGAGCTCGTGGCGCTCGTCCAGGGCCTGGAGCACCAGTACGACGCCGCCGCGGGGGCCGAGAGCCGGGGCAACATGCTCGCCGAGCCGGTCGAGATCCCCTCGGCCGACGAGATCGGGCAGGAATTCGAGCGCTTCCTGGCGGAGCGCGAGGGAGACGGCTAGGCGACGGCCACCGGTCACCCGGTGCCCTGTCGGTGACAGGCCGTAGGCTTCGGTCCATGCTGAAGGTCGGCCTCACCGGGGGCATCGGTGCCGGTAAGAGTGAAGTGTCACGGCTGCTCGTGAGCCACGGGGGCGTGCTGATCGACGCCGACCGCATCGCGCGCGAGGTCGTCGCGCCCGGAACTCCCGGGCTGACGGCGGTCGTCGAGGCCTTCGGGGAGGACGTGCTCGGCCCGGACGGCTCCCTGGACCGCCCCAAGCTGGGCTCCATCGTCTTCGCCGACCCCGAGAAGCTGGCCGTCCTCAACGCGATCGTCCACCCCCTGGTCGGCCGGCGGTCCCGGGAGCTCGAAACGGCCGCCGCCGAGGACTCCGTGGTGATCCACGACGTCCCCCTCCTGGCCGAGAACGGCCTGGCCGCGCTGTACGACCTGGTGATCGTCGTGGACGCGAGCCCCGAGACCCAGCTCGACCGGCTGGTCCGGCTGCGCGGGATGACCGAGGACGACGCACGCGCGCGTATGGCCGCCCAGGCGACGCGCGAGAAGCGGCTCGCCGTCGCGGACATCGTCATCGACAACGACGTACCCCTGGAGGCGCTGGAGCGACGCGTCCAGGACGTATGGGCCGAACTCGTTCGCCGGGCCCACGCGCCCCAGCAGCCACCCCAGGAATAGCGGCCCTTCGCGCGGGCGTTGAAACGTCCGAGTGAGGGAAGGACTGTGCCGTGCCCGAGAACAGCGGAACGACCGGACGTACTCCGGAGACGCATGTCATCGACTTCCGCGCCGCCGAGCATCTGCTCGCCGCGCGGGACCCGCGGGGCGCGGTGAAGCTGCTCGACGGCGTCATCGACGCGCACCCGGAGAACACGGCGGCCCGGCTGCTGCGCGCGCGTGCCTTCTTCGCCGCCGCGCAACTGCGCCCCGCCGAGCTGGAGTTCACCATCGTCCTGGAGCGGGAGCCGGACAACGCCTTCGCGCACTTCGCGCTCGCCCGCACCTACGAACGGCAGGGCCGCGCCGACCAGGCAAAACGCCACTTCCGGCTGGCCGCCGCGCTCGACCCCAATCCGGACTACCTGAAGGCGGCCCGGTTCGACGCGTAGCCGCACCTCTCTTTCGACGCGTAGCCGCATCCCCCTAGGGCGCGTTTACGCCCGGTCAGGGATGGCGGTGCTCCGGGGGACGGTACGGCGGGATGTCGCGGCCCGGCTGGTAGTGCGGGCCCTGGTGCATGTGTCTGAGGATCATGGTCATGTCGATCGTGACGACCAGCCACAGCACCCCGCAGGCCGCCGCCCACCCGGGGCGACCGGCGAGCGCGAACGCCGCCGTGCCGAAGACCGACCAGACCAGCCCCCACACGCTCAGCCAGAAGCGCGCCCGCAGGGGACTGCGCGCTGTCGTCGGCTCACTGCCCGTACGCATCAGGATCACCGCTCCTTCCTGCAACGTACTCTTCGGGGCGGACGTTCTCCACAGGGAGGGGAAAGCGCACCGTGCTGCCGGACGCCGACGAACTGCCCGAGGTCCTGCTCGACCTCGCCGTACCCCATGAGGACATCAACGAACTGGTGCGACTGCGCCGGGAGTTGACGCGGAACACCGACGCGGCGCGGCTCCTGGAGGAGTGCGTCGGAGAGCTGGTGAAGGACATCGGGGAGCACGGCCACTGGGACCGGCTCACCGAGCTGCTTCTGGCCCGGCTGCCCGAGGCCCCGCCCGAGATCGGCGGCTACTTCCCCGTGTACGTGTTCGCCGCCGCGCTGCCCCACACGCGCGCGTACCACCGCGAACGCGGCATCCCCGCCGACGTCTCCCGGCGCACCCTCGCCGACCTGGGACGCAACATCGCGGTGCACCGCAGACGGTACGGCGAGCCGGGGCTGCCGTTCCCGCAGTGGCTCGTCCCGCACTTCCGCGGTGAGCTGTACCAGCTGGGGCGGCTCCAGTTCGAGCGGGCCCGGCTCGGCGAGCGCACCGCGGTGGCGCTCACGGAGGCCGGGCTGGACGCCGGTCCGGGGACGCCCTGCCTGAACCTGCACATCCCCGACTGCTCCGGCCCGCTCACCCCGGCCGCGTGCGACCGCTCGCTGGACCTGGCCCGCGCCTTCTTCGCCCGGCACTTTCCCGAGGAGCACCACGAGGTCGCGACCTGCCACTCCTGGCTGCTCGACCCGCAGCTGAAGCGGTACCTGTCCGCCGACTCCAACATCGTCCGCTTTCAGGAGCGGTTCCGGGTGATCCGCGAGGACACGGAGCCGGCCGACACCGAGCCCGTGCAGTTCGTGTTCGGGCACCCCGGTCGGCCGGCGGAGAGCCTGCCTCGGCGTACGTCCGTGGAGCGGGCCGTCGGAGATCATCTGCGGGCGGGCGGGCACTGGTACCTCGGGCACGGGTGGTTCCCGCTCCAGCAGGCGTCGCGCTGACGGCTACGGCTCCCACTGCCGCCCCTCCGACGGCCACGGCTCAACAGCCGCCACGCCGACGGCCACGGCTCCAACCGTTGCCTCTCCGAAGGGAATTGACTCGTACGGGTGAACCAGTGCGAGTCGGGAACGGGCGTGCGGACGCGGTCCGTTGGACGGGCATGCGAAGCGAAATGCGTGAGGGGTACGAGGGGACAGGACCCGGGGCGATCACTCCGGACGGCTGCGCGGTCGAGCTGTACTCGCGGCTGCCGATCGGCCAGGAGCCGGACATCATCGCCGCGGCCGTGCCGGCGGGCGCGCACATTCTTGAACTGGGCAGCGGGGTGGGGCGGATGACCCACCCCCTCCTGGACCGCGGGTTCACGGTCACGGCGGTCGACGAGTCCGCCGAGATGCTGGAGCGCGTCCAGGGTGCGCGGACGATACGCAGCCCGATCGAACAGCTCGATCTGGGTGAGACGTTCGACGTGGTGATGCTCGCGTCGTTCCTGGTGCACGCCGGGGACGTCGAGGTGCGGCGCGGGCTGCTGCGGACCTGCGTACGCCATGTCGCGCCGGGCGGCTGCGTGTTGATCCAGCGGGAGGGCGAGAACTACCACACGAACCTGCCGCGCGAGCGACGCGAGACGGGGGTCCCCCCGGCCGAAGGCTGGGGGAGCGGCGGCCCCACCGGCTTCACCGTGCGGATGGTGTCGTCGGAGCCGGTCGGGGACGGGGTCAACTCGGTGCGCGCGGAGTATGTGTTCCCGGACGCGGTCTGGACCCAGACGTTCCTGGCCCGGCCGTTGACCCAGGACCAGTTCGAGGAGGCCTTGGCGGAGGCGGGACTGAGAGTGGACAGCTATCTGACACCGGACGGGATATGGGTGCGGGCGGTGCCGGTGACCGCGGCGACTGGTGGAGGAAATCCCCTGCGGCAGCGATGAGTTCGAGGGCGAGGGCCGGTCTATCCCTGTGACAGCAACACGGACCGCTTGCCGGCGCTCCGCACCGCTTCCCACAGGAGAACCCCATGTCCGAGACCGCCGCTTCCGTAGCCTCCGCCGCTTCCGCCACCTCCCGCACCGTCGTCGCCGAGTCCGCGACCACCCGCGGTCGCCGTGCCCGGATCGCGCTGCGTGCCCTCCAGGTGCTGCTCGCGCTGTTCTACGGCCTCGCGAGCGCGCTGCCCAAGCTGATCGCGTACCCGGCGGCCGTGGAGTCCTTCGACAAGATCGGCTGGGGCAGCGGGGCGATGTACACCATCGGCGCGCTCGAACTGGCCGGTGGGATCGCCCTGCTGGTCCCGCTGTTGCAGTCCGTCGCGGCGACGGCGCTCAGCGCGCTGATGGTGGGTGCGTTCGTCGTCCAGATGACCGCGTTCCACGGGGAGAACGCGGCGACACCGCTGATCCTGATCATCCCGCTCGCCCTGATCGCCTGGGCACGGCGGGGGCAGAACGCGGAGTTGCTGCGGGTGGTACGACGACGGGCGTGACCGTTGCGTGCAGCTACAGCTACAGCTACAGCTACAGCTACAGCTACAGCTATAGCTACGGCTCCGGCCGAGGCGATGGTTGACGCTGTCGCTGAGCGCAGGGCGGCGGTGGCATCCGGTGGGCCGGGGGGTCCGGGCCGGATGTCACCGTGGCGTGTCGCGGCGGGTGTCCCGGTTCCGGTCGCGGTCTCGGTCCCGGTCCTTGTGGGGATCGGGAGCGGTGTCCGGGGTGGCGCCGGGGAAGCCGCGGAGGCGTTCCATGTCGCGGCGGTCGCGCTTGGTGGGGCGGCCGGTGCCGCGGTCGCGGATGCCGGCCGGGGCGACGGCCTCGCGGGGCGGGGGCGGCGGGGAGTTGTCGACGTAGCACTGGACGGCGACGGGGGCACCGACCCGTTTGCGGATGACCTGTTTGACGATGACGACGCGTTCGTGGCCCTCGTGGCGCAGGCGCACCTCGTCGCCGACGTGGACGGAGTGCGCGGGCTTCACGCGCTCGCCGTTGACGCGGACGTGGCCGCCCTTGCAGGCGGCGGCGCCCATGGAGCGGGTCTTGACCAGGCGGACGGACCAGATCCAGCTGTCGACGCGGACGCTCCCGCCGTTGGAGGGCCCGGCGGCCTTGGCGGCGGCCACGGCGTCGCTGTCAGGTTCTGCGGCGGGCCGGGCGGCGGGCGCGGCAGCGGACGTGCCGGTTCCGTCGTCCTTGCCGGTGTCGTCGATCGCCTCGGAAGCCATGGCCCCGACTTTAGTTCCTCCCTTCGGTCGGCTCCGGCGGATTTCGGCCCCCGACCTGATCGCGAAGGCCCACGGCGGTTCACGGCAGGCACCCCGCTGGGTCACCCCGGATGCACCCCCTCGCCGTACCGCAGAGGCTGTCTTCCGAGGTCGTCGAGGTCGTCGAGGTCGTAGGGGTCATCGGGGCCGTGGCGGCCGTAGGAGCGAGGGGTCGGACGTGGCGGACTGGGCGGCGAGGGTCGACGCGTTGATGGACGGGTCGCGGGGCGACCTGGTGCGGTCGGCCGCGATTGCTTCCGTCGCCTTTCCCGGGTGTCCGGAGGAGGGGGTGATCGAGGCGCACGACCTGCGGGTGCTGTTCTCGGAGCTGGGGAGCACGGTCGTGGCGATGGGCGCGTTCGTCGAGGAGTACGCGGCCGACTTCCGGAGCCGGGGCGGGACGGCGACGGCCCTATGAGCACCACCGACACCCAGCGGACCACCGAACAGCCGCCGGACAAGCTGAAGTTCACCTTCCCCAGCGCGCTGACCGTCCTCGCGACCGTCACGATCGCCGTGTGGCTGCTCGCGTTCCTCGTCCCGTCCGGGCTCTACGACCGGAATGAGTCGGGCGCCCCGATCCAGGGGACGTACCACCGCGTCGACTCCGGCCAGAGTTTCGTCGACCGGCTGAACGACCTGTTCCTCGCGCCCGTCAACGGTCTCTACGGCATCCAGGACCAGAAGAGTGGCCAGGTCGGACCGGATCTGGCCGGCGACCTGTACGGCAGCGCGGGTGTGTTCCTGTTCGTGCTCGCCATCGGGGCGTTCATCACCGTGGTGTTCGCGACCGGCGCCCTCGACCGGGGCATCGGCCGGCTCGCCCACCGGCTGCGCGAGCGCGGCGCGCTGCTCATCGCCGGGATCATGGTGGTCTTCTCGGTCCTCGGCACGGTCGAGGGCTTCGCCGAGGAGACCCTCGGTTTCTACGGCCTGATCGTGCCGCTGATGCTGGCACTCGGCTACGACCGGATGGTCGCCGTCGGCACCATCATCCTCGGCGCCGGGATCGGCGTGCTCTGCTCGACGGTGAACCCCTTCGCGACCGGCGTCGCCTCCTCCGCCGCGGACATCTCGCTCGGCGACGGCATCGTGCTGCGCTTCGTGATGTGGGTGGTGCTGACGGCGGTGACGGTGGCGTACGTCGTCCGGTACGCGCGCCGGGTGCGGCGGAATCCCGAGCTGTCGCTCACCGGGTTCCTGCCGGGCGACCGGGACCAGGACGCCGCCTCGGAGGCCGAGGAACCCGAACTCACCGGGCTGCACAAGGCGGTCCTGGTCACCATGGGCCTGGTCTTCGCCTTCATGATCTTCTCGGTGGTGCCCTGGGCGAGCGCGCTCACCGGCGACGCGAACGCCAGGCCGTACGGCTTCGAACTCGGCTGGTCCTTCCCGCAGCTGGCGGCGCTGTTCGTGTGCGCGGCCGTGCTCGTCGGGCTGGTGGCGCGGCTGGGGGAGCAGAAGCTCAGCTCGATGATCATCCAGGGGGCCGCCGACTTCATCTCGCCGGCACTGGTGATCGTGCTGGCGCGCGGGGTCACCGTCATCATGAACAACTCGAAGATCACGGACACCGTGCTGCACTCCATCGAGGGCGTCGTGAAGGGCACCTCGTCCGGCGTCTTCGCGATCATCGTCTTCGTCGTGAACCTGCCGCTGGCCTTCCTGATCCCCTCCACCTCCGGCCACGCGACCCTCGCCATGCCGATCCTCGCCCCGCTCGCCGACTTCGCCGGGGTCTCCCGCGCGGTCGTCGTCACCGCCTGGCAGGCCGCCAGCGGCTGGATGAACCTGTGGGTGCCGACGACCGCCGTCACCATCGGCGGGGTGGCACTGGCGAAGGTCGGCTACGACAAGTACCTGCGGTTCGTCTGGCCGTTGCTGGCGCTGCTGTTCCTGATGATCTGCGGGTTCGTGGCGTTCGGCGCGGTCTTCACCTGAGCCGGGAGGGATGGGGGACAGAGCGGGGACGCATACGGTGGCGGCATGAACCTGTCCGACCTCGACCAGCGGATCACCGGCTGCCGGGCCTGCCCCCGGCTGGTCGCCTGGCGCGAGGAGGTCGCCCGCACCAAGCGCGCCGCCTTCGCCGACTGGACGTACTGGGGCCGCCCGGTACCCGGCTTCGGCCCCGCCGACGCATCGCTCCTGATCATCGGCCTGGCCCCGGCCGCGCACGGCGCCAACCGCACCGGCCGCATGTTCACCGGCGACCGTTCCGGTGACGTCCTGTACCAGGCCCTCTACGACGTCGGGCTCGCCTCGCAGCCGACCGCCGTGAGCGCCGACGACGGCCTGGAGCTGTACGGCGTCCGCATCACCTCGCCGGTGCGCTGCGCCCCGCCCGCCAACAAGCCCACCCCGGAGGAGCGGGACACCTGCCGTCCCTGGCTCGTCGAGGAACTCACCCTGCTGCGGCCGACGTTGAGGGCCGTGATCGTGCTCGGCGCCTTCGGCTGGCAGGCGGCGCTGCCCGCGTTCGCGGCGGCGGGCTGGCCCGTCCCGCGCCCACGGCCCGCGTTCGGGCACGGCACTCGGGTCCCCCTCGACGGCCTCGACCTCTTCGGCTGCTTCCACGTCAGCCAGCGCAACACCTTCACCGGGAAGCTCACCCCGGCGATGCTGCGGGACGTGCTGCGCACGGCGGCCGGGGCGGCGGGGCTCCCGACGACGCCGTAGCGAGGCCGGAAGCGGGGTGCCGGAGCCGTGTGCGAGGGCAGGGGCGCCGGTGTCGTGGCGAGGTTAGGGTCGTCGGATGGGCCTGTATCCGGAGATCGAACCGTACGACCACGGCATGCTCGATGTCGGGGACGGCAACCGTGTCTACTGGGAGACCTGCGGAAACCCGCACGGCAAGCCCGCCGTCGTGCTGCACGGCGGGCCGGGGTCGGGCTGTTCGCCGTATCCCCGGCGGTACTTCGACCCCGCCGCCTACCGGATCGTGCTGCTCGACCAGCGCGGGTGCGGACGGTCCACCCCGCACGCGAGCGCCTACGACACCGACATGAGCGTGAACACGACGGCTCACCTCATCGCCGATCTGGAGCTGCTGCGGGCGGAGTTGGGGATCGAACGGTGGCTGGTGTGGGGCGCGTCGTGGGGCTCGGTGCTCGGGCTGCGGTACGCGCAGACGCATCCCGGCGCGGTGTCGGAGCTGGTGCTGACGTGTGTCGCCACCGGGTCGAACCCCGAAGTCGCCCTGCTGACCAGGGGACTTGGGAAACTCTTCCCGGCCGCCTTTGAGGCGTTCGTCTCCGAACTCCCGCCCGCGGAACGGGAAGGGAACCTCGCCGCCGCCTACAACCGGCTGATCGATTCGCCCGACCGGGCGGTGCGGGAGCGGGCCGCGCGTGCCTGGACCGACTGGGAGACGGCGATCGTCCCGGCCCCGCCGCGCTCCGAACCCCGTTACGAGGACGCGGAGTTCAGGATGTGCTTCGCGCGGACCGTCACGCACTACTTCGGCAACGACCACTTCCTTGGGGAGGGCAACGAGGAAGGTGTCGTGCTGCGGGACGCGCCCCTCCTCAACGGCATCCCCGGCACCCTCGTCCAGGGGAGCCTCGACCTCGGCAACCTGACCGGTGTCGTCTGGCGGCTCCATCACGCCTGGCCCGAGAGCGAGTTGGTGCTCGTGGACGAGGCCGGGCACAACGCGAGCGCGCCCGGTGTCGCGGAGGCGGTGGTGGCGGCGACGGACGGGTACGCCCGCCGCCGACCCCCGCGGCCCGGCGTTCAGGCGACCCGCGCCGCCGCCACCGGCCGTGCCGTCACGTCGTAAGTCCCGGTGCTCTTCGCGGAGTTGACGCTCCACCGGTACCGCGAGAACTCGCCGGTCGCGTCGGAGGCGTAGAACATCATGTGGCCGATGCCGACGCCCTGGAGGTTCTCGCCGGTGACGTCGCCGACCAGGCGGGTGTCGGGGTAGGCGGGGTAGTTCGTCAGGGCGTAGACGCCGTGCGGGTCGGAGGTGCAGTCGACGATCTCCACGGCGTACTGCGTCTCGCCGGGGAAGTCGGCGGTGCCGCTGAAGACGCCCTTGACCTCGCGGACCATGACGATGTGGCCGGTGTTGTCGGGGTCGCTGCCCTTGTAGTCGACGGCGATGATGTCGCCGGGCCGGAGGTCGGCGACCTTGCGGATGCGCCGGAAGCGGGGGCCGGCGGTGCCGTTCAGGAAGGCGGCGCAGTAGTCGGCGGCCTCGGGGACCTTCTCCTGGAAGTACTGGAGGAAGTAGTCGTCGCCCGCCCAGCCGTAGGTGTGCTTGAGGACGCCGGTGACGAAGGACGCGCACCGGGCGCGGGCCACCCAGCTCGCCGGGTCGTCGGGCGTGCCCCAGGCGAGGGCGGCGGCCGAACCGGTCAGATACACGTTGTTCTGGCGGGCCGTACGGCCGCTGACCAGGCCGATCTCATCGGCGGTCAGGGCGCGGGCGTATGCCCGCACGTCGTCGATCGCGCCCTTGAAGCGGTTGACGGGCGCGCCGTCGAAGCGGGCCCGGCCGATGGAGAAACCGCCGGTCGCCGCCCAGGACAGGGCGGTCGCCGCGCTGCCCCGCAGTTGCCCGTCGACGTACAGCCGGATCTGCGTGCCGTCCCAGACTCCGGTCAGATGGGTCCAGCTGCCGAGACCGGCCGGTGAGGTGGCGACCGCGGACACCTTGGCCGTCTGGTCCTCGCTGCGGACCTTGAAGGCCCAGGTGGAGACGGTGTTGTCGTACTGGAGGAGGAAGCGGCTGGTCGTGGAGCCGTCCTGGCTCACCGCCGTGTACATGGTGGCCGGGTCGGCGTCGGACGCCAGCCGCACCCACGCGGAGACGGAGAAGGGGGCGGTGGTGTCCAGGACGGAGTCCGTGGCCGCGTACGCCCCGGACGTCCCATCGAGACTCAGCTCGCCGCCCGCGCGCAGCGCCGACCAGCTCGCGCCGGAGCCGAGTATGACGGGATGCTCGCGGCCGGAGCGGTCCGCGCCCGAGCCGTCCAGCGCCCAGTGCCCGACCAGCCCGTCCGTCAGATATCCGGCCGCCAACAGCCGCTGATAGCCGACCAGTTGCTCGGCCTGGGCCAGATGCGGCGTGCCGACCGGCGTGAACGGGGTGTCCAGCCGTTCGTCCGCCACGGCCACCCCCGCCCCGGCCACCGTGCCGACCCCCACCAGGGCGGCGGCTCCGCCCAACAGGCCACGTCTGCTGACCATTTGACTCCCCTTGCCTACGGCTGCGCGTCCCCGAACAGATGCCGGACCGTGGAACGATAGTTGGTCCGCACATGGGCCAGCGCGTGCGCGCGGGCGCGGTCCGGGTCGCCGGACGCGATCGCCTCGTACAACTCGCGGTGTTCCACGAGGAGTTGGGGCCACTCCTCGTTCCGCCGGGTCATCCAGCGCAGTCGGCCCGCGACGGGTTCCAGGGCGGCGGTCAGCAGCGTGTTGCCCGCCATCGTCACGATGCTGTCGTGCAGGCGGCTGTTGATGTCCGTGATCACCTCGGCGTCTCCCGCCTCGGTCGCGGCGGCCGCACGGTCGAGGAGTTCCGCCACCTCGGCCAGTTCCTCCGGGGTCGCGCGGGACGCGGCGAGCCCGGCCGCGTAGACCTCCAGGGCCTCGCGCAGTTCGAAGAGTTCCCGCACGTCGTTCGGGGTGAGAGGGCGTACGACCGCGCGGCGCGGGGTCTCGAAGTGGACGAAGCCCTCGGCGACCAGCGCGCGGATCGCCTCGCGGACCGGCACCCGGGAGACGCCGAACCGCTCGGCGAGTTCGCGTTCGACCAGCCGGTCGCCGGGTCCGAGGCGGCCCGCGATGATCTCCTGGCGCAGGTTCGCCAGGACGCGTTCGCGGACCGCGCCCAGGGGTTCGATCTTCGTCATGGAGCTCATGGAACAATCTTCGCCGACTCCGTGGGTCTTTTACCGAGCGTTAACAATCGTGACATCGGTCGGAACGCTTGACGGCGGGACCATGACGGCAGTTTGGTATACCAAACGGTCGCAGCCTTCCGTCCCCTCGCCCTGGAGGCCCCGTGTCCCTCGCCGACCATGCCGAAGCCACCGGCACACCAGCGTTCGTCCCCGACCCCCGGCTCACCAACGAAGACCTCGCCCCCGCCGACAAGCGGAACTGGAAGGTCTTCGACCTCTTCGCCATGTGGATGTCCGACGTCCACAACCTCGGCAACTACACGTTCGCCGCAGGCCTGTTGGTCCTCGGCATGAACGTCTGGCAGGTCTTCACCTCCCTGCTCGTCGGCTTCGTGCTCATCTACATCGGCATGAACTGGATGGGCCGCATCGGACAGGCGCACGGCGTCCCGTTCCCGGTCGTCAGCCGCATCAGCTTCGGCGTCTGGGGCGCCAACATCCCCGCCCTCATCCGGGCCGTGATCGCCATCATGTGGTACGGCATCCAGACCTACCTCGCGTCCGTCGCCGTCAACGTGATGCTGCTGGCCGCGTGGCCGGGCCTGGAATCCTGGACTCACCACTCCTTCCTGGGACTTGACGCCCTCGGCTGGGTCTCCTTCGTGTCCCTCTGGCTGATCCAGGCGGTGATCATCAGTCAGGGCATGGAATCCGTACGGAAGTTCCAGGACTTCTGCGGTCCCGCGATCTGGCTGGTGATGATCGCGCTGGCCATCTGGGTACTGGCGAAGGCCGGTTGGTCGATCTCCCTCACGTCCACCCCGCACCCGGTCTCCTTCGGCGAGCAGTGGCGGCAGTGGTTCGGCGCGATCGGGCTGATCCTCGCGACGTACGGCACGCTGATGCTCAACTTCTGCGACTTCTCCCGCTTCGCACCGGACTACAAGACGGTCCGCCGCGGCAACTTCTGGGGTCTGCCCATCAACTCCACCGCGTTCGTGGTCGTTTCGGTGATCGTGACGGCCGGTTCGCTGGAGGTCTGGGGCCAGGCCATCACCGACCCGGCCGAGCTGGTCGCCAAGGTCGGCAACACCTGGGTGATGGTGCTGGGCGCGTTCACGTTCGCCGTCGCCACCATGGGCGTCAACATCGTCGCCAACTTCGTCTCCCCGGCGTACGACCTGGCCAACGTCTGGCCGCAGAAGATCACGTTCAGGATCGGCGGCATGATCAGCACGGTGGCCGCGCTGGTGGTCACCCCGTGGAACCTCTTCTCCAACCCCACCGTCGTCAACTACTTCCTCGGCGGCCTCGGCGCGTTCCTGGGCCCGCTGTTCGGCGTGATCATGGTCGACTACTACTGGGTCAAGCGCGGCCGGGTCGACGTGCAGGAGCTCTTCGACGCGACCCCCGGCTCGCGTTACTACTACCGCAAGGGCGTCAACCCCAAGGCGCTGTGGGCGTTCCTGCCCTCGGCGGCGGTCGCGGCGGTGCTGGCACTGGTGAAGACGTTCAGTGACGTGGCCCCGTACTCCTGGTTCATCGGCACGGCACTGGGCGCGGGCCTGTACGTGGTGATCTGCCGCTCCGAGCGGGCGTCGGCCGAGTCCGTCCCCGAGCCGGTGGAGGTCTGAGCGGAGTGCGCATCGTCGTCACCAACTGCAACACCACGCAGGAGATGACCGAGGAGATCGTACGAGGTGCCCGGGCCGCCGCAGGCCCGGGCACCACCGTGACCGGGCTGACCCCCGCGTGGGGTCCCGAGTCGGCGGAGGGCTGGCTCGACAGCTACCTCTCGGCTGCCGCGGTCATGGATGTGCTGCGCACGTACGACGGTCCGGCCTACGACGCCGTCGTCATGGCGGGCTTCGGGGAGCACGGGCGGGAGGGCGTCCGGGAGCTGGTGGACGTACCGGTCGTCGACATCACCGAGGCGGCGGCCCACCTGGCGTGTCTGCTGGGCCGGCGGTACGGGGTCGTCACCACGCTGGAACGGTCCTGCGGCCAGATCGAGGACAGCCTCGAACTGGCCGGGGTCGGTCGCAACTGCGCGGCGGTCGTGGGCACCGGCCTGAGCGTGCTCGACCTGAGCGGCGACGGGTCCCGCACGGAGGCGGCGTTCCTCGCGGCGGCGGAACGCGCGTGTGCGGCGGGGGCGGAGGTCCTGGTCCTCGGCTGCGCCGGCATGACGGGGTTGCAGCGGGTGGTGGGGGAGAAGCTGGGACTTCCGGTGGTGGACGGGGTGGGGGCGGCGGTGAAGTTGGCGGAGTCGCTGGTGGGGCTGGGGTTGACGACGAGCCGGGTGGGGAGTTTCGCGAAGCCGGTGGATAAGAGGAGGGGGTGGGGGCGTTGAGGGGGGCGGGGGGTGCGGGTGTGTGGGGTTGGTGGGGTGAGGTCGGAGGCGCGGGTGTGTGTGGAGGTCGACCGGAGTTGGTGGGGTGGGTTCGGAGTGCGGGTGGGTGAGGGTGGGGGTGGGGTTGTTCGGTTGAGTTCGGAGTGCGGGTGCGTGGGGGTTGCTCGCGCAGTTCCCCGCGCCCCTTAAAGGCGCCTTGGCTGGTCCGGCCTCAAGGGGCGCGGGGAACTGCGCGACCAGCCACGACGGCGCAGCACCCGCGAAATGACAGATCCCGGCACCCCCTACCGCGCCGCATTCCTCGCCGCACAACACTTCGCCCCCTTGCCACGCCACGCCCTCGTCACCCCGGGCCCCTCGTCACCCCGGGCCCCCGTCGCCCCGGGCCCCTGTTATGCCGCCACCCCGTCACACCGCACCGCACCCCCGCCGCCCCCCCCCAACCCCCCGTCGGGGTGATCTTCCCCCGCCCAGCCACGTCACGTACCGGGCCAACCCCGGCCGCCCCGCAGACTCCGGGAAGGACACCCACCCTTACGGAGTCACCTTGTCGACACCGGCCCGCCGAGTTCTCCTTGCCGCCCTCCTCGCAGGAGTCTGCTGCGCCGGGGCGACCCGCGACGTACCGGACGACCCCTTCTGGACCGCCCCCGACTCCCGCGCCGCACAGCAGGCGGTCGCCTGGCGGGAGGCCGGGCGGACCGCTGACGCCACCCTGATGGACCGCATCGCCACCCGCCCCAGGCGGAGTGGCTCAACGGCCCCGACCCCGGCCCGGCCGTCCGCGCCCGCACCACCGCCGCCACCCGCGCAGGCCGCACCGCGCTGCTCGTGGCGTACTACATCCCGAACCGCGACTGCGGCCAGTACTCGCTCGGCGGCGCCCCCACCGACGCCGCCTACCGCGCCTGGATCGACGAGTTCGCGAACGCACTCGGGGACCGCGGCGCCTACGTGATCGTCGAACCGGACGCCGTGGCCCAGGTGGTCGCCGGCTGCACCCGGGTCACGGCGAGCGACCGCTACGCCCTGCTCGCCCACGCCGTGGACCGCCTCAAACGCCAACCGCACACCCGGGTCTACCTCGACGCTGGCAACTCCGGCTGGATCCCCGAGGCGGGGCGACTGGTCGCCGCGCTCAAGGCGTCCGGCGTCGCCCGCGCCGACGGCGTCGCCCTGAACGTCTCCAACTTCCAGACGAACCAGGCGAGTTCGACGTACGGCGACCAACTCTCCAAGGACCTCGCGGGCAAGCACTACGTCATCGACACCAGCCGCAACGGCAACGGCCCCCTCACCGGCACCGACACCTGGTGCAACCCGCCCGGCCGCGCCCTGGGCACCCCGCCGACGACCCGCACCGACAACCCCCTCCTCGACGCCTACCTGTGGATCAAACGCCCCGGCGAGTCCGACGGCACCTGCCGGGGCGGCCCGGCGGCGGGTCGGTGGTGGCCGTCGTACGCCCTGGAACTGGCGCGCAACGCCCGCCCCTGACCTACGAGGTGGGCGACCACACGTACCGCACGTCCGGCTCCCGCTCCTCGTTGCCGCTGCCGTCCGTGAACTCGACGGCGACGAAGCCGTGGCGCTCGTAGAACCGGTGGGCCGGCTTGTTCACCTGGAACGTCCACAGTTCCAGGCCCTCCGGACTCCGCTCCTTGGCCAGCTCGACGAACCGGTCCCCGAGCCCGCGCCCCCTCCAGTCCGGGTCGAGGTACAGCTGCGACAGCTCGTCCCCGTTGACCACCATCAGCCCCACGATCCCGCCGCCGTCCCCCGCGTCGGCCACCCATATGTCCCGCAACGGCACGACGACGTCCCGGAAGTAGTCCCGGATGTCGTCGTCGGACCGCGGGCTGACGACGGTCGGCAGCGCGGCGGCGAACGACCGCAGCCACACATCGGCGGCGGCCCGCGCGTCGGGCCCGGTGGCCCGGCGGATCGTGACGGCCGCCTCGGATTCGGTGCTCACGGCCGCGCCACCTCGCCCGGCTCTCCGGACACGGTCTCCTCCGGTACGACGGCCGTCACCGTGATCTCCACGAGCTGCCCGGTGTAGCCGAGGCAGGCGACGCCGATGAGCGTGGACGAATGCGGCCCGGTGCTGAGCGCGGACGCCTCGACCACCTCCCACACGGCGGCCAGCACCGAGGGCTCACTGCCGACGACGTACACGTCCGACGCGACGACCTGCCCCAAGTCGCTCCCGACCGCACGCAGTTGCTCCCCGAGATTCGCCAGCACCTGCTCGGCCTGCCGCACCGCGTCCCCCGCACCGACCACCTTGCCCTCGGCGTCGAGCGGCACCGCCCCGGCGAGAAAGGCGAGCTTCGTGCCGGCCTCGACGACCGTGGCGTGGGAGTAGGTGGGTGGCGGGAAGAGGGTGGGGACGGTGACGCGTTCGAGCACAGGCTCTCCCAGGTGTCGGTTCGAGCGGACGGCGGAGGCCGGAGGCCGGCGCAGGCAGCCGGTCGGCGGCGTGGCGCGGGCGTCAGCCGACCACACGCACGACGGCGTCCGCACCCGAATTTCCGGGCACGCCCCGGCGACAGCCGCGCAGACCCGCCACCGCGGCAACTCCTCGGCCGCGAGCCGCGCCGACACCTCCCTCCGCCCGCGCCGAGCGGCAGTCCGCGCCGCCCCCGTCCGCCGCGCCGCGGCCCCCACCACCGCCCGGAACTCCGCACTCCGCTCAGCGGCCACGACCCGCTCGACGCAGTACAGCCGAATCGGCGGCACCGCCCGCACCCGCGGACTGACCCGTAACAGATCGGGCTCCCCGAGCAGATGACGCACCATCCGGCCCGACCACCCCCGCGCACGCAACCCGGCCACGGAGAGATACACCCCCCGCGACCGCCCTGGCTCCGGCCCGCTCCCGCACGCCTCGCACACCGCCATCGACCCCACCCCCGCAGTGACTCTCAGTGACGACTCCATTGAAGCGCGCGCCACTGACAATCGACCGACGGCGGAGGAGAGAAGCTGCCTGAACTCGCCGGACCGAGGCTCTTCCCGGCGTTGCGTTCATAAAGAAAGCGCCGCTACGGCCAACCTTCACACCCTCGAAATACGACCGGCCCGTTCCGCACAAGGTCGCGAACTACCGTGGAGATCGCGGCCACCACCCCGGCCGCCGGCTTCCGTTCCACCCGCTCCGCCCCGGCCACCGTCGCCCGAAGGCACACCCCGCCCTCGTCAAGACAGGAGCCCTGTGTCCCGTCGTACCGTCGCCCTCTCGCTTCCGCCCTGGCTCGCCCACGCGCTGCGTGCTCAGCGCGGCCCGGTTCCGTGGAGCGCGGTCACGCGGGGAGCGCTGGCCGCCGGGCCGTTGCTCCTCGCCGCCGTGCTGGCCGGGCGGACCTCTCTCGGGGTGCTGGCCGCGCTCGGGGCGATGTTCGCCGGGATCAACGACCGGCCCGGCAGCCGACGGGCCTCGGTCAAGCGGCTCGGTGGGCCCGCGCTCGCGGGAGCCGGTGGGCTGCTGGTCGGGACGTATGCCGGGGATCACGCGGGGGCCGTCGCGCTCACCCTGCTGCTCACCGGGATCGGGCTGGTCGCAGGCGGGTTCAGTGCCATTGGGCCCGTCGCCTCCGGTGCCGGTACGCAGTTGCTCGTCGCCTCCGCCATCGGCGCCGGGATGCCGCTGCCCGAAGCCGGGTGGCAGCGGGCCCTCGCCTTCCTCGCCGGGGCCGCGTGGCTCGTCCTGTTGCGGCTTGCGCTGCCCACGCCCGGTGCCATCGCCGGTGACTACCGCTTCGACGGCGAGCGGCACGCCGTAGCCGCCGTCTACGACGCGATCGCCGCGCTGCTCGACGCCACCGGCGGGCCGCGGGCGACGGAGCGGCGCGCCGCGCTCACCGCCGCGCTCGATCACGCGCAGGACGCGCTCGCCGGGCCGCGGCTGCGGCGGTACGCCAGTTCGGCGGCCGAGCGGCGGCTGCACGGGCAGTACGCCGCCGCGCTGCCGCTGGCCGAGGCCGCGACCGCGCTCGCCTGGGCCGGGGAGCCGGTGTCCGCGCGGGCCGGTGAGGGGCCGCGCCGGCTGGCCGCCGCCGTACGCGACAACGCGCACACCGGACCGCTGCCCGCGCCCAACCGTTCCGCCCCCGCGCTGCGCGCCCTCGACGACGCCCTGCTGCACGCCGCCGACGCCTTCGACCAGGCGCGGGGGAGTGATCTGCACGCGCGCCGAAGGACCGTAACCTCCTTGTTCCGTACGGCATTTGGGGCCGGGGGGCGGGAGTACGGGCTGCGGGTCGCGCTCTGCTTCGGGGCCAGCGTCGCCGTCGCCCAGGCGCTGCACCAGGCCCGCTGGTACGGGCAGCACGAGCACTGGTACTGGCTGCCCGCCACCGCCGTCTTCCTCGTCAAGCCCGACCTCGGGCCGCTCGCCTCGCGGGTGCTGTGCCGGGCGGCCGGAACCGTGCTGGGCGCGCTGCTCTTCGCCGGGTTGGCCGCCGTACTGCCCCGGCCCGAGGGGCTGGTCGCGCTGGTGGCGCTCAGCGGCGCGCTCATTCCCGTCGCCACCCGGCACTTCGCCGCGCAGACCGCCGTCGTCACCGTCCTCGTGCTGTCGCTGGTGATGGTGGGCGGGGAACCGCAGGCCTCCGCCGGCCGGATCGGGGAGACACTGCTCGCCTGCGCGATCGTGCTGATCGTCGGGCATCTGCCCATGCCGGGGGAGCGCGGCGGAGGCGTACGCGCCCGGCTCGCGGCAGCGGGCGCCGCCGCCCACGCCTACCTCGTGCACGTCCTGGGCGAGTCCGGCGACCGCGCCGAACGCTGGACCCTGCGCCGCGAGGCCTACCGCACCCTCGCCGAGGCCCGCGGCGCCATCGCCGTCTCCGCCGCCGAACTCCCCGCCCTCGCCCGGCACACGCAGGGCACGGACGAGGTCGCCGCCGTCCTCGAACGCCTCGTCGACACGACCACCGCCTGCGCCGTCCACCTCGACGACACGGGCCGGCTCACGCGTCGGCACAGCGAGCAACTCACCGAGCTGCTGGAGGAGTTCGAGCGGGGGAGGGGACGGGTCGGACTGCGGGCGATCGAACTGCCCGTCGCCGTATAGGAACGTGAACAGGTGCGGTCGGCAACCGGGCCGCCCCGGACGGCACTTGGGCCCACAGCCGGATCACTCCACCCGCACCCACACCGGCGCGTGATCCGACCCCGGCGCCTCCCGCCGCGCCGCCGGATCGGGTCCCACCGACGGCAGTTGAGGCGCTCCCGCGCCCGGCAGGCCCGTCCCCGCCGCCGTCACCCGGTGGACCAGGTGATGGCTGGCCAGGATGTGGTCGATCAGCTCGCGGCGCCCGGAGTTGATCCGGGAGTAGCGCTGGTCGGCGGGGATCAGCGGGGCCACGTCCCACAAGCGGACCGCGTCGCCCTGGTCGGGTCGGTCGTAGCCGGACGTGCCGATCTCCGAACCGGGCGGGCCGAGCAGGATCTGCGTGGTCGCGGCCTGCACCTCGTCGTTCATGTCGCCGAGGACGACCACGTCCCGGGTGCGGCCCTCACCGGCGAGCAGGTCGTCGGCCAGCGCGCGCAGGGTCGCCGCCTCGGCGGCCCTGCGGTAGAGGGCGTAGGCGCCGTAGCGGGCCCGTTCGCCCTCGTCATGTGGGAAGAAACGATCACCCGGGTACGACAGCAGCTTCGACTTCAGGTGGGCTACCGCCGCCGTCAGCGGGCCGGCCGGCGTCTCCACCTCCACCGCCAGCAGGCCGCGGCCCGCGCCCGGTTCCTCGGCGCCCGCGTCGTCGGACTGCACCGGACGCAGCTGCGCCGGGAACGCGTTCGTGTCGGCGACGACCCGCGGTTCCGTACGGCTGAGGAAGCCGACCCGGATGCCCCGGACGTCCGGACGCGTGGACAGGGCGGTGTGCCACTCGCCGTCCAGCAGCCCGGCCAGGTCGTCGAGCGCCGCCGGGTCGCCGACCTCCTGGACGCCGAGCAGCACCGGGTCGAGTTCCGTGATCACGGCGGCGAGGGAGGCGAGCTTCGTCTCGTAGGTGGCCTTGTCCTTGGGGCCGGACGGACCGCCGGGGCGGTACAGGTTCTCCAGATTCCAGGTGCCGAGGAGCATGCGGGGCCCCTTCCAGAAGCCTTGGTCGTGAGGCTCTGTCCTGTGCGCCAGAAGCCTTGGTCGTGAGGCAAGCGTGCTGGTCCGGGGCGGCTCGCGACAGCGCCACGCCCGGATGCGCGGTTCGGCTCACACGACGCGAGGACGGCGTCGTACGTTGGGAGTGTGAGCCACTCTCCCGCCGACCTCCTCATCACCGGCTGCACCGTCCTCGTCCACGACGACCAGGAGCGCATCGCCTTCGAACGGGACGCGGCGATCGTCGTACGGGACGGGCGCATCGAGTCCGTCAGCGGTGCGGCGGAGACGACGGCCACCGGGCTCGCGGCCCTCGAACACATCGACGCGCGCGGCCAGGTCGCCCTGCCGGGGCTGGTCAACTGCCACACCCACGCGCCGATGGTCGCGCTGCGCGGACTCGCCGAGGACCTGCCGACGGAGGAGTGGTTCAACGACGTCGTGTGGCCCGTCGAGTCCAACCTCACCGAGAAGGACGTGGAGTTGGGGGCACGGCTCGCCTGCGCCGAGATGATCCGCGCCGGGGTCACCTGCTTCGCCGACCACTACTTCTCCATGGACACGGTCGCCGCCGTCGTCGCCGAGTGCGGGATGCGCGCCCACCTCGGCGAGGCCTACTTCTCCTCCCAGGGTCCCCAAGGCCGGGAGAAATCACTGGAGTTCGCGCTACGGCACCGGGGCAGTGCCGACGGCCGCATCACCACCGCCCTCGCCCCGCACGCCCCCTACACCGTGACCGACGCCGACCTCGCCGCCACCGCCCTCCTCGCCCTGGAACACGGCCTCCCCGTCCACCTCCACGCCGCCGAGAACCGCGACCAGACCGACGCCAGCCTCGCCCGCCACGGCCTCACCCCCATCGAAGTCCTCGACCGCGCGGG
The DNA here is from genome assembly GCF_044763565.1 of Streptomyces sp. NPDC096013. Classification (NCBI taxonomy): domain Bacteria; kingdom Bacillati; phylum Actinomycetota; class Actinomycetes; order Kitasatosporales; family Streptomycetaceae; genus Streptomyces; species Streptomyces sp. NPDC096013. The sequence goes on from NZ_JBIWGK010000002.1 coordinate 649,705, forward strand.
CCTGTTGGCCACCGACCTGCTCATCGCCCACGGCACCGGCATCATCGACCGCGACCTCCCCGTCCTGGAACGCGCGAGCGGCCGTACGGCGGTCGCCACCGCGCCCCGGGGATACCTCAAGTTCGCCTGGCCGGACACCACTCCGATCCGCGCCCTGCGCGCCCTCGGCATCCCCGTCGGACTCGCCACGGACGGCGCCGCCTCCAACAACTCTCTCGACGTATGGGAGTCGATGACGCTCACCTCGCTGATCCAGAAGTCCACCGAGGGCGACCCGCGCTGGCTGACGTCCCGTCAAGCCCTGCACCACGCAACCCTCCAGAGCGCGCGGGCGGTCGGACTGGGCGACTCGATCGGGGCCGTCGCACCGGGCCGCCGGGCCGACATCATCCTGGTCGACCTCACCGGCCCGCACACCCAGCCCGTGCACGACCTCGCCGCGACCCTCGTGCACAGCGCCCGCTCCGCCGACGTCCGCACCACGATCGTCGACGGCCGGTCCTCATGCGCGACCGCGAGCTGCTCACACTCGATGTACCCGCCGTAGTGCGGGAGTTGGGGGACCGGCTGCCCGCCCTCGTCGACCGGAGCCATGGCCGGCGAATCCAGGAATACGACACCTGAGCCGCGCCTCTAGGCTGGTCCCATGGATCTCGCGGACGGCCTCCTCGACCACCCGTACGACGTGTACCGGCGCCTGCGCGACAGCGCCCCCGTGCACCGCATCGCCGGCCCCGACGGCACCCCCGCCTGGCTCGTCACCCGGTACGACGACGTGCGGGCGGCGCTGGCCGACCCCCGTCTCTCGCTGGACAAGAGGCATGCCACGGCCGGGACGTACAAGGGGTTCTCGCTGCCGCCCGCGCTCGATGCGAACCTCCTCAACATGGACCCGCCGGACCACACCCGCATCCGCCGCCTGGTCGGCCGCGCGTTCACCCCGCGCCGAACGGAGCAGCTCCGCAAGCCGATCCGGCGCACCGCCGACCAACTCCTGGACGCGCTGGGCGAGTCGGGCGACACCGACCTCATCGCCGCCTACGCCGCGCCCCTCCCCATCACCGTCATCTGCGACCTCCTCGGCGTGCCCGACCGGCACCGGCGGGACTTCCGGGTGTGGACCGACACCCTCGTCGCACCCGCCCCCGGGACACCGCCGGAGGCCGGCAAGCACGCCGTCGTCGCGATGCTCGGCTTCTTCACCCGGCTCCTTGCCGACAAACGGGAAGAGCCCGGCGACGACCTCCTCTCCGACCTGATCGCCGTGCGCGACGAGGGCGACCGGCTCAGCGAGGACGAGCTGATGTCCCTCGCCTTCCTCATCCTCTTCGCCGGGTACGAGAACACCGTCCAGCTCATCGGCAACGCCGTGCTCGCCCTGCTCCAACACCCCGAGCAGCTGGCCGCGTTGCGCGCGGACCCCGCCCAACTCCCCGCCGCCGTGGAGGAGTTCCTGCGCTACGAAGGGCCCGCGCTGCTCGCCATCCGGCGTTTCCCCGTCGAGGACGTCACCATCGGCGGGGTCACGATCCCGGCCGGTGAGACGGTCTGGGTCTCCGCGTCCGCCGCCAACCGGGACCCGGACCGCTTCCCCGACCCCGACCGGTTCGACCTCGCCCGCGACACCTCCGGGCATCTCGCGCTCGGCCAGGGCATCCACTACTGCCTGGGCGCGCCGCTCGCCCGCGCCGAGACGGAGATCGCGCTGGCCGCGCTGCTGGAGCGGTTCCCGCGGCTGGAGTTGGGCGTCGCGGAGGACGAGGTGCGGTGGCGCCCCTCGCTGCGCGCCCGGGGACTCGCCGCGCTCCCGGTGACGTACGGGAAGTCCTTCTGAAGTTTTTTTCGGTGGCAGCGATGAGTTCCCGTCCGCCCTCCGGTCCACCCCTCAACGGACCGTTGTCACAGGAGGGCCCATGTCGCTTCCGGAGATCGTCTCGCGAGCGCAGTGGCGCGCGGCGCGCGAGGAACTGCTGGTCAAGGAGAAGGCGGCCACGCGCGCGCGTGACGCGCTCAACGCCGAGCGGCGCCGGCTGCCCATGGTGGAGATCGACAAGGAGTACCTCTTCGAGGGCGGCGACGGGAAGGCCTCCCTGCTCGACCTCTTCGAAGGACGCGGCCAACTCGTCGTCTACCACTTCATGTTCGCGCCCGAGTGGGACGCGGGCTGCCGCAGCTGCTCGGCGTTCCTGGACCAGATCGGACACCTCTCCCATCTGAAGGCACGCGGCACCACCTTCGCCGCCGTGTCGAGGGCGCCGTACACGAAGATCCTGCCGTTCAAGGCCCGGATGGGATGGACGCTGCCCTGGTACTCGTCCTTCGCCGGGGACTTCAACTGGGACTTCGAGGTGACGCTCGTCGGGGACGGGGAGCCCGTCGAGCGGCCCGGTGTCAGCTGCTTCCTCCGGGACCGCGACCGGGTTTTCCACACCTACTCGACCTATGAGCGCGGGCTCGACGGCCTCGGCTCGACCACCACCTTCCTGGACCTGACCGCGCTGGGGCGGCAGGAGGAGTGGGAGGAGCCCAAGGGGCGCGCGTCGGCGCTGGGGGCGCCCGCCGGCAGCGCACGCGTGCTTTATTACGACGAGTACCAGGACTGATACGGAAAGTACGGAGAAAGTACGCGACCGGGTGTCGACTATGTCTCAGTACCGTCACTTCGCGAGCCGTTCACCGTACTGTCGGCGTTTAACTCAGTGAGGCTTCAGCGGTCTCCTCTACGAGACTTCACGAAGCGCTCGGAGTTCAGCACGACAGGGAGGTACAAGGTGAACGGGCGAATGGTGCTTGAGCGTTTTCCCGCCGGGGGGCCGCGTGGTTCGTGGCCGGCGGAGGAATTCGCGCAGGCGCGCCGTCTGGAGGGCCTGCAGGCTGAGGTCGTCATGGACATAGCGACCGACGCGTTCCTGGTCATCGTGCGCGGCGGCGAGGTCGTGGACGCCGCCGCCTGAGAAGTCAGCCCGCCTTCGGGGCGGGCAGCTTCACCGTGAACTGGTCCGCCTGGAGCGCGTACAGCTCCGCGTACAGACCGCCGCTCGCGAGCAGTTCGTCGGGCGTCCCGGACTCCACCAGCCGCCCCTGATCGAGCACATGCACCACATCCGCGTGGCGTACGGACGCCAGCCGGTGCGTGATCAGCACGACCGTCTGGCCGGTGCCCGCCAGCGCCCGGATCTTCTCGAAGACCTCCAGCTCGGCCCGGGCGTCGAGGGCCGCCGTCGGTTCGTCCACGATCAGGATGCGGCCCTTCCGGTAGGCGGCCCGCGCGATGCCCAGCCGCTGCCACTGGCCGCCGGACAGCTCGTGGCCGCCGCTGAAGTTGCGGGCCAGCAGGGTGTCCAGACCGCGCGGCAGATCCGCGACCACGTCCTGCGCGCCGGCCTCGGCGACCGCGTCGGCCACCCGCTCGTCGGTGAGCGGCGCCGCGGACCGGCCGACGGCCACGTTGACGCGGGCGGTGAACGGCCAGCGCTTGAAGTTCTGGGCCACCATCGCGATCCGGTCCGCGAGCTGGCGCCGGTCGGCGGTCACCGCATCGACGCCGTCCCACAGGATGCGGCCCCGGTCCGGGCGGTACAGCCCGGCCAGCAGCTTGACCAGGGTCGTCTTGCCGGAACCGTTCTCGCCGACCAGGGCGATGATCCGGCCCAGCGGGAGGGCGAGGGTGACGTCGTCGAGCGCGGGGTGGGTGGCCTCGCCCGGATAGCTGAACGTGACGTTCTCGAAGCGGATCTCGCGTGGCTCCTCCGGCAGCGCGGCCCCGCCGACCGGGATCGCCCGCTCGGCCGCCTCCCCGTACAGCTTCTGGAGGTCGCCCACGAACAGGGCCTCTTGATGCAGCTGGTTGACCGCCAGGACGAGGTTGTCAAGGCTCGCCGAACCGGTGCGGATCGCGATCACCGCCGTACCCGCCACGGAGAGCGCCATCGCACCGGACAGCAGCAGCCCGCCGAGCGTCGCGTACGTCGCCGTCGTCGCGAGGCCGGTCCAGGTCGCCGCGATCAGGCCCGTGCGGGCCGCGAGGCGGGCCAGCCGGGCCTGTTCCGCCTCCGCGCTCTCCGACATCTCGTGGAAGTGGTGCAGCAGGAACGGCCCCACACCGTGCACGCGGATCTCCGGGGCCGCCTCCGGCTGCGTCAGCAGATCGCTCAGGAGATGACCGGCGCGGGCGTGCTGCACCCAGGTGTGGAACGACTCGTACTGCCGGCGCGCGTTCGTCAGGGCGCCCCACGCGCTGGGCAGGGTCATCGTCGCCAGCAGCGGGAGCAGCGCCGGGTGCAGCACGGTCAGGACGCCCGCCGCCGTGATCAGGGAGATCAGCGCGTTGATCACACGGGTGGCCTGCGAGATCATGCGGCGGGCCGAGGAAGCGCCGTAACTCGCGGTGTCCAGCAGCTTGTGGAACGCGTGGTCCTCGATCGCGGACAGCTCCACGGAGGCCGCGCGCTCCAGGTACAGCTCGGTGGCGACGCGCTCGACTTTCGGCTCCAGCCGCCCGGTCGCGTAGGTCGACGCCGCCCGGAGCAGTGCCCCTACGAGCATCACGGCGGCCACCGTGACCAGTGCGGGTACGGCCTCGCGCAGCCGTTCGCCGATGGCACCGCCGGCGATCAGGCGGGCGAGCACGCTGTTGACCGCGAGCAGGCTCACGGCCTGGGTGGCGCCCCGGCCGGCCTCCGCCGCGAGTACGGTCCGCGCGGCCTTCGGATCGGCCTGCCACGCCAGCCGGAAACTCGACCCCAGCATCGCCGGCAACCGGGTCACCATCGACCGGAAGCCCAGCTCCAGGAACGCGCCGTTGTGCTGGTTCCATCCCATGTCGTACCGGAGGGGCCCACCGAAGAGCAGCTGCTCCGACGCGGACGGCACCCCCGACTCCGGGTCCCCCTTGCTCTCCACCGCCGACCTCCCCCGATCGTGGACGAACGGCCACTATCGCGGGGCGGGGCGGGTCGGTGGGAGAGCGCGGGAGGGAAGGGGTGGGGGTGCGCGGGCGTACGCCGTGCGGGGTGCGGTGTCGTCGCCGCATGTGCCGGGTGGCTTCGGGCCGTGGTTTTCCGCGGGTCCGGTGGGGGCTGGGCGCGCAGTTCCCCGCGCCCCTGAAAGACGGGCGTCTCACCCGGGCGGTTTCGTCAACCTGCTCGGACTCCGGCCTTCGCAGCTCCGTCGTGTTCCCGGGCGGTGCCGTCAGGCCGTGGGCGTCGGCCGCCGGGCCCTCACCCGACACCGCGCTTCTACGGCCCTCCCGAGAGCCCGCCGCTCAAGCGGTGCCGTGACGACGACCGGCTTGTCCCTCGGTGGGCGACCCGGGCCGGGACCGCCGCAAGCGGGTGCCCCCACGGCTGCCCCGCTCGCAGCGGTCCCGGCCCGGTGCCCGGACTCGGCGCCCCGCGGCAAACCCCGCCCCCGCTCACGCCCCGCGGGGCTACGCGCTGATGGGGCGGGACCAGGACGGTGTGGTCCCCGTCACCCGGCACACCGCGAGGTACAGCGGGATCGGCGGGGTGTACGGCAGCTTGCCGTCAGGTTTGTGGATGAGGCCGGGGGCGCGGGGGGAGTCCGGGACCAGCGCGCCGGTGGTGTAGCGCGCCGGGGCGGGCCAGTCCAGGGCGTAGTCCGAGTCGGACGGGACGATCCACCACCAGTGCGTCTCGTCGGCGTAGACACAGCCGACGCGCGGCAGGCGCGGCAGGACCAGCGGGCCGAAACGGGCCGGTACCGCCACCGCGTCGCAACCCAGCGGGGCGGTCATGCCCTCGGGGACGGCGAGTCTCCGGGGTGTGCCCTCCGGACCGTGCAGTGCACGCCCCAGACGGACCAGCGTGTCGAGACTGAGCACCTGGCCGGGACCGGACACGCCGCTCACACCCATTCGACTCCCGTCCCGAAATCCCCGAATCCACTGGCTTGCCTGAACCCGGCGGGGTTTCCGTACGCGGCGGAATCTCTGTGCCCGGTGGAGTCTCTGTGCGCGGCTGAATCTCCGAACGCGGTGGTGTCTCTGTGCGCGGGGGAGTCTCCGAACGCGGTGGAGTCCCCGTGCGCTATGGAATCCCTGAATGCTGTGGGAGCCCCGAACGCGGCGGAGTCCCCGAACGCCGGGGAGTCCTTGAATCCGGGGGAACTCTTGAACGGTGCGGACTCTCCTAGGGGAGTGGACTCACCGAGAGATGCGGATTCCCCGAGAGGAGCGTGCTCCCCGAGCGGAGCCGACTCCCCGAACGGAACGGCCTCCCCGAACGGAGCCGACTCCCCGGTCTCCGCCGAGTCCGGCAGCTCGCCGGCGTCCTGATGCCCCAGGCCCCTGAAGTGACCCGCGACAGCTTCCTGGCCGACACCGATGTCAGCGCCTATGCCCCCGCCGAGGCTGAGGCCGGGGCCGGGACCGAGCGCCCCGAAGTGGCCCGAGGCCTCCTGGCCCCGCGTCCCGGTGACGTCCCCGTTCCCGAGGCCGCCCCCAGCGCCCCCAGTGCCGTGAACGTCCCGGCTTACGAAGTCCCCCGGAGTCGCGTGGCCGCCCTCGGTCCGGGGACCACCCCGAGTGCCGGAGACACCCTCGCCCCCAACAGCATCCCGCGCCCCGGAAACGTCCTCGTCAGCCCCGTAAAGGTCCTCGTCCTCGAACCCACCCCGAACCCCAGGGGCGGTCCCGTTCCCGAGACCGCCCCCGGTTTCGTGTACCCGGCCCCCGAAGCCGTCGAGATCCAGGTCTCCGAAGTCGCCGGCACCCCCATGCCCGCTGCCGGAGGCACCCCCATGCCCCCGCCCCGGAAATACGCCCAGATCCTCGAAGGCCCCGAAGTGTGCCGTCGCCTCGTCCTCGTCGTCCGAACCGCCCGACGGACCCGGCTTGGGTCGTGCGCCCCAACCCAGGTCGTTGCGCGGTGCGGAACTGTCGAGGCCGGAGGCCGGGTGGTGGCCGTGCGCCGCCGGGTCCGCCTGCCGCGGCAGGTCGGCCCAGACCAGCAGGCCGGGTCCGTGTTCCTGGGCGCCCCAGGACCGGCACAGCCCGTCGATGAGAAGCAGCCCCCTCCCGTGCTCCTCATCGGGCCGCTGCGGGGACGGATGAGGCTCGCCGGGAGCACAGCCCTCGTCACGGACGGCTATCCGCACCAGGTCGTCGCCATCGCGCAGCTCGCAGACTATGTGGCTGCTCGCGGTGTGCACGATCGCGTTGGTGACCAGCTCGGAGACGACGAGTACCGCCGTGTCGCAGGTGTCCTCGCACACGGACCAGCCGGCCAGCCGGGCCCGCGTCAGGCGTCTCGCCTGGGCCGGGGAACCCGGATGTGCGGCCAGCTCGAACCGGAACCGGCGCTCGGCAGCGGCCCCACCAGGGACGGCTCCCGCAGCGGCACCGAGACCGAGGCGGCCTGCGGCGGCGTCTGTTCCTAAGGGCGCGGACGGAATCACGCTTGCCACTATCGCCCCGCCGTGAACACTTGGCAAGTGTCACTATGAAAAATGCAGAGTGCCGTATGACGGTCTGGACGGTCGTGGCACACTGCTCGCAACAGAAAGTCGCGCGGCGCCAGTTGGGATCTCCGGAGGTCTGTCCCGATCTTCGAATGAGTCTTCGAATGGCGCCGCAGGGCTGTCAGGATTCGGTTCGCCGGGATCGGTTCGCCGGAATCGTCGCGTCGGGCCGGGATCGGTTCGTCGGGTCGGGAGAACCCTTTCACCGGGCTGTACGGACGCATGGCTGTCAGTGCTCAACCCGTCACGCGGCACTTGGCACTCATCGCACGGCACTTGGCACTCATCACGCAGTACACGGCACTCGTGACGCAGCACGAAACTCGTCACTCACTCGGTAACTCGTCACTCATTCGTGGAGGTGGAGCGTGAGCGAGCCGCGGTCCGCACCGACGGTCGGCCAGGTCGTCCTCGGCCGGCGCCTGCTGGACCTGCGGGAACGCGCGGGGCTCAAGCGCGAGGAGGCCGCCCGCGTCCTCCGTGTCGCCCCCGCCACGGTCCGCCGCATGGAGATGGCGGAGGTCTCTCTCAAGATCCCCTACCTCCAGCTCCTGCTGAAGTCCTACGGCGTCTCCGACGAGGAGGCCGAGGCCTTCGTCCAGCTCGCCGAGGAGGCCAACCGGCCCGGCTGGTGGCAGCGCTTCCACGACATCCTGCCCGGCTGGTTCTCGATGCACGTCAGCCTGGAGGGCGCGGCCGCGCTCATCCGGTCGTACGAACCGCACTTCGTGCCCGGGCTGATGCAGACCGAGGAGTACGCGCGCGGAGTGCTGAAGTCCGGTGCCATCGGCCAGACCGATCCCGACGACATCGAGCGCCATGTCGCGCTGCGCATGCAGCGCCAGGATCTGCTGACCCGCCCCGACGCGCCCCGCTTCTGGGTCGTCATGGACGAGACCGCCCTGCGCCGTCCGGTCGGCGGTCCGGAGGTGATGCGAGCCCAGATCGACAAGCTGCTCGACGCCACGAAGCTGCCCAACGTGACCTTGCAGGTCGCCCCGTTCTCCTCGGGGCCGCACCCAGGCACGTACGGGCCCTTCGTGCTGTTCCGATTTGCCATGTCAGAACTGCCGGACATGGTCTACAGCGAGTACCTGACCGGCGCCGTCTATCTGGACGCGCGCGAAGAGGTGGCGACCCATCTCGAGGTCATGGACCGCATGGCGGCGCAGGCCGCTACGGCACATCGCACGAAGGAGATCCTCAAGGATCTCCGCAAGGAGCTGTGAATGGATCGCATCAAGCCGCGTATGAGCGTCTACAACGGTATGCCCGCGCGGGACTTGGGAAGCGAAGGCTGGCACAAGCCGTGGAGCGGCGGCAACGGCGGCAACTGCCTGGAGGCGATGAAGCTCGCCGACGGCCGGATCGCCGTCCGTCAGTCCACCGACCCGGACGGGCCGGCCCTGATCTACACGACCGACGAGATGACGGCCTTCATCGAGGGGGCGAAAGCGGGCGAGGCGGATTTCCTGCTCTCCTGACCGGCCTGTGCTGAATGCTTTTTCCTTACCGAACCTCCTTAATTTGGTACTGACTTGACCACGTGTTGCAGTAAGAGCTTCAGGACCTTATGGAGCACGCCATGACCGTGCGGCCCACCGACAAGTCCGACGAGATCGACACCACCAGGCCCCACCCCGCCCGGATGTACGACTGGTACCTCGGCGGCGGGGCCAACCACCCCGTCGACGCGGAGATGGGCCGCCAGATGCTCGCCCTCGACCCGAGGGTGCCGGTCATGGCACGTGTCAACCGCGCGTTCATGCACCGGGCCACCCGCTGGCTCACCGAGCACGGCGTACGGCAGTTCCTGGACATCGGCACCGGCATCCCGACCGAGCCGAACCTGCACCAGGTCGCACAGGGCATCGCGCCCGACGCGCGAGTCGTCTACTGCGACAACGACCCGATCGTGCTCGCCCACTCCGAGGCACTGCTGCGTGGCACACCCGAGGGTGCGACCGCGTATCTGCGGGCCGACGTGCGCGAGCCCGAGGCCGTCATCGAGGGCGCGCGGGCGGTCCTCGACCTCACCCAGCCCGTCGCCCTGTCCCTGGTCGCGCTGCTGCACTTCGTCACCGACGAGGACGGCGCGCACGACCTGGTCGACGATCTGCTGTCCCGACTGCCCAGCGGCAGCTACCTGATGATGACCCACGCCACCGCCGACTTCACCCCGGAGGAGTCGACGGCGGCGGTCGAGAAACTCACGGCGTCGGGCATCACCCTGACCCTCCGCTCCCGCGCCGGCTTCGCCCGCTTCTTCGACGGCCTCGACCTGGTCGAGCCCGGCGTGGCGGTGGTCGACCGGTGGCACCCGGAACTGGGCGAACCGGTGCCGGGGCAGGAAGACGGCACGATTCCGGGCTACGGGGCGGTGGGCCGCAAGCCCTGAAACACTTGATCCGCTGATTCCGCACCACGACAGCATGCGTCCTGGTGCGTCCACCAGCTGGCTGACAGACCTGCCCGCGCGGGGCGACCACCGGCAACGGCGGCCGCTCCGGCGCCGGGCCCGGGTTGGAGTGGTCGTGCCAGGCCCGGGCCCGGGTTGGGGTGGTCGTGCCGGCCTCGGGCCCCGGGTTGGAGTGGTCGTGCCAGGCCCGGGCCCGGGTTGGGGTGGTCGCGCCAGGCCCGGGGCCCGAGTCGGAGAGGTCGTGCCAGGCCCGTCGCAGCCCGGCCGGGGCTCGCTCGCGTCCTCCCGCCCCTCCGGCGGCAGCGGCACCTCGCCGCCCCCCGCCTCACACGGTCATGGGGCGGTCGTACGGTCCGATGGGCGACGGGAGTTGGGAACTCCCCGTCAGATAGCGGTCGACGGCCGCCGCCACCGCCCGCCCCTCCGCGATCGCCCACACGATCAACGACTGCCCGCGCGCCGCGTCCCCGGCGACGAACACCCCGCGCGCACTCGTCGCGAAGTCCGCGTCCCGGGTGACCGTGCCGCGCGGGGCCATCGCCAGCCCCAGTTGGTCGATGAGTCCGTCCTCCCGGCCGGGCCCGGAGAAGCCGAGGGCGAGCAGCACGAGATCGGCGGGGAGGCTGCGCCCGGAACCGTCCAACGGGCGCCGCCGCTCGTCGACTTCGACCAGATGCAGAGACCGTACGTGTCCGTCCTCGTCCCCCTCGAAGCGAAGCGTCGACGCCGCGAACAGCCGCGCGTCCGCGTGCGCCGCCGGCGCCGTCTCCAGGTCCCGCGCTTCCTCGTGCGCGGCCGACAGCCGGTAGATCTTCGGGTACGTCGGCCAGGGCTCCACGTCCTCGTCGCGCTCGGCAACCGGCTGCGCGTAGATGTCCAACTGCGTGACGGACGCGGCCCCTTCACGCACCGCCGTACCGAGGCAGTCGGCCCCCGTGTCACCGCCGCCCACGATGACCACGTGCTTCCCGGCGGCGGACAGGGGAGAGGCCGCCAGGTCGCCCTCGCACACCCGGTTGGCCAGCGGCAGGTACTCCATCGCCTGGTGGATGCCGGTCAACTCCCGCCCCGGCACGTCCAGTTCACGCCACGCCGTCGCTCCGGTGGCGATCACCACCGCGTCGTAGCGCGCCCGCAGTCCGGCCGCCCCGATGTCCCGCCCGACCGTCGTCGACGTACGGAACTTGGTGCCCTCGGCCCGCATCTGGTCGAGCCGCCGCTCCAGATGCCGCTTCTCCATCTTGAACTCGGGGATGCCGTACCGCATCAGCCCGCCGAGCCGGTCGTCCCGCTCGTACACGGCGACCGTGTGCCCGGCGCGCGTCAACTGCTGTGCCGCCGCGAGGCCGGTGGGCCCGGAACCGATCACCGCGACGGTCCGCCCGGACAACCGGTCCGGTGGCCGAGGTGGCGCGAAACCGTCGGTCCAGGCGCGGTCCGCGATGGCCACCTCGACGTTCTTGATGGTGACCGCGGGCTGGTTGATGGCGAGCACGCACCCCGCCTCGCACGGCGCCGGGCACAACCGCCCGGTGAACTCGGGGAAGTTGTTCGTCGCGTGCAGCCGGTCGCTCGCCGCGCGCCAGTCCTCGCGCGAGACGAGGTCGTTCCACTCGGGGATCAGATTGCCGAGCGGGCAGGCGTCGTGGCAGAACGGGACACCGCAGTCCATGCACCGGTCCGCCTGCCTCGTCACGATCGGCAGCAGGGCACCGGGGACGTACACCTCGTCCCAGTCCCGCACCCGCTGCTCGACGGGCCTGCGGGGCCACTCCTCGCGCGGAGTGGTCATAAAACCCTTGGGATCGGCCATGGCGGTCTTCCTCGCGTCCGCGTACGACAGGCCGTGCGTCATCGGGCGGCACTCTTTCAGCCACGATAAGGCCCATCGGCCGGGCGCGCAGAGTGGACGAGACGGCTTTCTGCCCGGATTCCGCGGGGTCTCACCAGCTTCCGCTCAGGTGATCATGCGGTTTCTCTCAGGTGAGAGCCAGCATGTACACCAGCGCGGCGGCGGCCGAGGCGACCGCGCGGACGTGATTCCACATCGTCCACTCGCGCACGTACGACGGCCAGTACGCGGCGGCCTCCGGCGTCCCCGGGTCCAGCTTCAGCAGCGCCTCGTTGCGGGGCACGTTCGCGACGATGGTCAGCCCGAACGCACCGAACAGATACAGCGCGCTGCCCAGCAGCAGTTCGAGGGTCCCCTGATCCGGCCACAGCACGAACGTCACCACCGCGATCACCGCGCACACCACCGCGGAACCCGCGAACAGCAGCATGAAGGCGGGCGTCATCGCCGCCCTGTTGATCGCGTTCATCGCCGCGACCCCCTGCGCGGGCGGCAGCCCGGCCAGCCCCCGCATGACCAGCACGGAGAAGGCACAGAACACCCCGGCCATCACCCCGGTCGCGAGCACCCCCAGAACCGTCAACGTCACATACGGCTCACCGATCATGCCGACACCAACTCCCGCCCGTAGAGCCGAGATCCTGCCCATCCCCCATCACGGAGACAAGTCAAGACCGCCCCCGGCCCGCCCACCATGGCCGAGAATCGCCGGGGCATGCGTGAGCGTCTATGGGGGTGGGCCGGGGGCGGTTGGCCGTTGGCGGTTGGCGGTTGGCGCGGAGGTTGGGAGGCGAGGAGGTTAGGCGGTGTGAGGGTCGGGCTGAGGGACGGTTGGGCGGGGTGTCAGTCGGTCGGGTGGCGTGAGAGTTGGGCGCCAAGGGGTGGGCGGTACGGGGGTTGGGCGGTGCCAGGTCGGGTGGCGCGGAGGTCGGGCGCCACGGGGTCAGGTGCCACGGGGGTTCGGCGGTGCCAGGTCGGGTGGCGCGGAGTCGGGTGGCGCGGAGGTCGGGCGCCACAGGGGTCAGGTGCCAGGGGGCTGGGCGGCGCGGAGGTTGGGCGGTGGCAAGGTCGGCGGCGCGGAGGTTAGGCAGCGCGGGGTCGGGTGGCGCGGGGGTTGGGCAGCGCGGAGTCGGGTGGCGCGGAGGTTGGGCGCCACGGGGGTCAGGCGGTGCCAAGGTCGGGCGGTGCCAAGGTCGGGCGTGCGTCGGGACTCCGGGGTCCTCACCGGTCTCCTTCTCACCCGGCGTCCACCTCCCTCCCCGCCGCCGGGTCCGCCCGCAGCCCCTCCTCCCGCCACCCCCGCAGCACTGCCTCCACCCCCACCGCGATCCGCCGCCGCGCCTCATATCGCGGCACCCCACTCATCAGCAACTGGTCGTAGGGCGTGTCCACATGCCGTACGGATGCCACCACCGCCGAGACCACCGCGCCCTCGGACAGCGCCCGCCCCGCCGCACTCCGCCCCACCCGCCCGCTGCCCCGCGCCGAGGCATGCGCGGCGATCGCCTCGGCCCGGTCCTCGGGGCAACCGGGGAACAGGTGCCGTATCCGCGCCGCGAACGCCCCCGCGAACCGCACGTCCTCCGCGGCCCGCCGCCCCGCGTCCCGCACCCGGCGCCGCCGCCGCGCCTCCGCGTCCGCGAGGCACCGCTCCTCGGCCCGCGCGAGCCCGGACTCCTCGACGAGTACGCCCTGCCGCTCGTACCGTCCCCGGCGCCGGTCGAACCGCACCACCACCGCCGACAGCGCGCTCTCCTCCCGCGCCCTGCGTGTCAGCGCGGTGTCGCCGCGCGGCAGGAACACCAGATGCCCGAGATCCACGCAGTCGAGACACCGCGGCACACCGCCCTCGACGACCAGCAACGGCAACTGCCCCCGACGGCACCCGGCACAGTGCCGCTTCCGCAGCGGCTGAACCACCAGAAGCCCAGGGGAAGTTGACGGAGGTGGAGTCCCAAGCGGTGTCGAACGAGCGCTGCGTGCCATGCCGGCCATACAAGAAGCATTCCCCTCCTCTGTGCGCCTCTCTCCTATCTCTCTTCCGTCCCTCTCTCCTCCGCGCTCCGCACGTCACGCGGCACGAACACCGACACCCGCACCCGGTGCCGGGTCGGCGTCTCGATCTCGTCGAGCACCGCCACCGCCGGGTCCGCGTACGACAAGCCGGGCGCACCCTCCGGCACCCGCTCGTCGCCCAGGCGGTGGCGCCCGGTGCGCGGGGCGTCCTGGTCCAGGCCGCCGCCCGGGGTGAGCATCACCCAGTCCACCTCGCTCCCGCCCGCCTCCCGCAGGCGCCGCAGCCCAGCCGTGTGGGCCAGCGCGAACGGCCGTATCTCCGGCGGGAACGCCGACGGGTCGTCCATCACCGGCCGCCCGTCCGCCCCGAGGAGATCCGCGAACAACGCGACCGCGACGAGCCGCCGCACCCCCGTCCCGGCCAGCCCCGCCAGCAACGCGTCCGCCGCCTTGACGAAGAAGCCGGGATCGAGCGCGTCGAACCCCTGCTCGGGCCCGCTGAACGGCGACACCGCGTGCACGGCTGCCACCGCCCCGCCCGTGGCCTCCCGCACAGAACCGGCATCGGTCACATCGCCCCGTACGACCGAGACGCCCGGCACCGCGAGGTCCGGGTACCGCGCCGGACCCCGCACCACGGCGGTCACCTCGTGCCCACGCCCGAGCGCCTCCGCCGTCACGGCCCGCCCCGCTCGGCCACCGGCCCCGAGAACCATGATCCCGATCATGCCCAACCCCCCTGCCCGGCAACGCTGTTCGCCGCCCGGCCTGCACGCTAGGCCGCACAGCCCCGGTTACTTCAACGGAACCGGCGCTAGCCTCGGCACATGACCGACGCGACGGACGCCGCACGGCCGGAACCGCCCGACCTCGATATGCGGGACCCGCTCGACCCCGACATGTTCGACCCCGTCTGTTCCCTCCTCCGCGATGCCCTTCCGCGTCGGCGACTGGGGGCACCGCCCACGCCCTCAAGGCAGTGGGGGAGGACCGGCATGGTCGTCCGCTGCCTCGAAGGCGGCCCGCGTCGCTTCACCGAACTCCGCACCCCCCTCAAGGCGGTCACTCCCAAGGTCCTCAGCGAGACCCTGCGCGCGATGCAGCGCGACGGCCTGCTGACCAGGACCGCGTACGCCGAGAACCGCCCCGCGTCGAGTACGCCCTCACCCCGCTCGGCCGCACCCTCGTCCCCCTCCTAGACGCGGCCCGCGCCTGGAGCGAGACCCACCTCCCGCACCTCCTCGCAACCCGTCGCGACCACCGGCCCGACGCACGCTGATCGCGGCCTGACGCATCATGGGCCCTGTGCGACTGGAAGCGATCACCTGGGACCGGCTCGGCGACCTCCTCGCCGAGCGCCTGCTCGACCTGAAGCCGGCCGACGGCAGCCCCTGGCCGCGCGTCGCCCTCGACGGTGCCCCGGCGGCCCGCCCCGGCGAACTCGCCGAACGCGTCGCGGAAGCCCTGCGCGTCCGTGGCCGCCCCTCGCTCGTCGTCGGCACCGAGGGTTTCCTGCGCCCCGCCTCGCTGCGTTTGGAGTACGGACGGCAGGACGTCGAGGCGTACTACGACGGCTGGTTCGACACCCGCGCCCTGTGGCGCGAGGTCTTCGGCCCGCTCGATCCGGACGGCGACGGCCGCGTCCTGCCCGACCTGTGGGACCCGGTCGCCGACCGAGCCACCCGCAGCCCCTACGTCCAACTCCCGCCCGGCGCCATCCTGTTGCTGCACGGACCCCTCCTTCTTCGCCATTGGTTCCCCTTCGACCTGACCGTCCACGTCCTCCTCTCACCCGGCGCCCTGCGCCGCCGCACCCCCGAACCCGAGCACTGGACCCTCCCCGCCTTCGAGCGCTACGAGGCCGAGACCGACCCGGCCGGCACGGCGGACGTCCTGATCCGCGCTGACGACCCGCGTCACCCGGCGTGGGGCGGGTGAACCGGCTCGCAGCGGTTCACCGGGGGAGGAACGGGTCCGTCGGGCGGGGAAGGGATCCATCAGGGTTCAACGGATCCACCAGGGGCCAGCAGATCCACCGGGGGTGAAGGGGATGATCCGCGGTGATCCGGAGCGCCCCCACGCACCGGAAACCGGGACCGTCCAGGTGCGTCCGTCCCGTCGCGCGGCGAGAATGTAGGGCGCCGGGACTAGCGGAACGTTCTGTGCCGCGCCGGCCGTCCGGCACCGGGAGGTACTTCATGACCACCGCCGGAGACATCATGCACCGGGGCGCCCAGTGGATCCCCGCCCATGAAACCCTGGACCGCGCCGCCCAGCTGATGCGCGAACTGGGCGTCGGAGCCCTGCCCATCAGCGACGAGAACGAACGCCTCTGCGGCATCCTCACCGACCGGGACATCGTCGTCGGCTGTGTGGCCATGGGCCATGACCCGGCCAGGATCACCGCCGGCGAGATGGCCCAGGGCACACCCCGCTGGATCGACGCCGGCGCCGATGTCGGCGAGGTGCTCCAGGAGATGAAGGGACACCAGATCCGCCGGCTCCCCGTCATCGACGACAAACGCCTCGTCGGCATGATCAGCGAGGCCGACCTCGCCCAGCATCTGACGGAGGAACAGCTCGCCGGCTGGGTCGAGAGCGTCTACGCCCGCAGCGGTATGCGCTGAACCATCGGACGGCTCCGGTCCAGCGGCTGCCGCTCAGAGCCAGCCGTTGCGCCGGAAGCCCCGGTACAGCGCGAGACACGCCACGGTTATCACGCCGATCACCAGGGGGTAGCCGAACCGCCAGTGCAGCTCCGGCATGTGGTCGAAGTTCATGCCGTACACACCGCACACCATCGTCGGCACGGCGATCACCGCGGCCCAGGCCGTGATCTTCCGCATGTCCTCGTTCTGCGCGACCGTCACCTGCGCCAGGTGCGCCTGAAGGATCGAGTTGAGCAGTTCGTCGAAGGACGCGATCTGCTCCTTCGCGCGCAGCAGATGGTCGGAGACATCCCGGAAGTAGGCCTGTATCTCCGGTCCGATGACCCGCATCGGCCGGGTCGCCAGCTCCTCCAGTGGTCGGCCGAGGGGGACCACCGCCCGCTTCAGCTCCAGGAGTTCACGCTTGAGCTGGTAGATACGGCCCGGGTCCGCCCGCGCGCCGTTCTCCGCGAACACGTCCGTCTCCACCTGGTCGATGTCCGCCTGCACCGAGTCCGTGACGAGCAGATAGTCGTCGACCACATGGTCCGCGATCGCGTGCAGCACCGCGGCCGGGCCCTTGGCGAGCTGCCCGGGGTCCGACTCCAACTCCTCGCGCAGGGGCCCCAGTGAGCCGTGCCGTCCGTGCCGCACGGTGATCACGAAGTCGGTGCCGATGAACACCATGATCTCGCCGGTGTCCACGATCTCGCTCGTCGCCGTCAGCTTCTCGTGCTCGACGTAGCAGACCGTCTTGAACACCGCGAACAGCGTCTCGCCGTAACGCTCCACCTTCGGGCGCTGATGCGCCTCGACGGCGTCCTCGACCGCCAGCGGGTGCAGGTCGAAGAGCTCGGCGATGCCCGCGAACTCCTCGTTCGTCGGCTCGTGCAGGCCGAGCCAGACGAAGCCGTCGTCCTTCTTGCGCACCCGCTCGACGGTGTCCACCAGATCGCCGGCGACGGGGACGCGGACGCCGTCCTGATACGTGACGCACTTCACCACCGAGGAGCCCAGCGGCGACCGGGCGTGGTGGCTCAGGTCGACCCGCGGGCGCCGCCGGGCCAGCCGCGCCACCTTGCGGAGGCCGCCGACCCTGCCCAGGCCCGTGACCTTCCGAAGATTCCCTGCCATGGACATCCGGATCTCCTTGCGTGGATCCTCTCGCATCGCATTTCTGCGCCTTGGCGTGCCAGTTTGCCAGGCCCGCGTGAGCCGCGGGTAAGCCTGTGGGAACGGAATCCTCCGCTTTGTTCCCGCCTGTGGATGAGGCCGTGGACGAACCGGTACGCGGTTGCGGACGAACCGGTATGCGGTCGTGGCGAAGGCGTCGCGGGCCGGAGCCCGAACCGGATCGCCGCCCCCGCCACAAGCGGAGTTCACCCCTCCCGACAACCGGAGCGTCGCCCCCTTCCGACAAGCGGGGCAACTGGGATGATCGCGGCATGACGCGATCCGACGGGTATCTCCTCGACAACCGGCAGTCCGAGGCGGGACAGCGCTTCGACGCCTTCGCCACGCTCTTCGACCCCACCACCTTCCGGCACCTGGAGGGGTTGGGCGTCGGGCCCGGCTGGCGCGTCTGGGAGGTCGGCGTCGGCGGCACCTCGGTGGTGTCCTGGCTGGCCAAGAAGGTCGGCCCGACCGGGAAGGTTCTCGCGACCGACATCGACACCTCCCAGGTCGCCTCGGCCGCCCGCCCGCCGATCGAGGTGCGTGTCCACGACGTGGGCGCCGAGGAACCGCCGGGCGAGGGCTTCGACCTCGTGCACGCCCGCCTCGTACTCGTCCATGTCCCGGACCGTGAACGGGCGTTGTACTCGATGATCGCGTCCCTGCGCTCCGGCGGCCGCCTTCTGGTCGAGGACGCCGACCCCGCCCTCCAGCCCCTGCTCTGCCCCGACGAACACGGCCCCGAGCAGCAACTCGCGAACCGCCTCCGGCACGGCTTCCGCGAACTCCTCGCCGCCCGCGGCGCAGACCTCTCCTACGGCCGCCGGCTCCCGCGCCTGCTCCGCGAGGCCGGCCTGCGCCGCGTGGAGGCCGACGCGTACTTCCCGGTCACCTCACCGGCCTGCGCCGCCCTCGAATCCGCGACGGTCCGCCAGATCCGCGACCAACTCGTCACCGCGGGCCTGGCTACGGACGAGGACATCGACCGCCATCTCGCCAACGTCGCATCCGGTTCGATGGACCTCGCGACGGCACCGATGATCTCGGCATGGGGGCGGAAGGCGTAGGCGGGGGGCGGGAGTTTGACGTCGGGTTGGGCGATGCCTGCCGTGAGGGTGGGCGTGGGCTGCGGGTTCGGTGTCCGGGTTCGCGTTCGAATGCGGGTGCGGTTGCGGGTGCGGGCGCGGGGACGTTCATGCGCGGCGCCGGTCTTCACGTAGAGGCTGATGTCGGCAGGAGCCACCTGTTTCCCGTCCGAGCCCCGCACCACCGTCCACTCCCCGCGCACCCCTGCAAGCCCGCACCTCCTACGCCCCCGGCCGGCCTCCCACCCGTTCCACCGCCCGCGCCCCCGCCCGGCACCCCTCCCGCGCCGCCTCCTCCGGTTCGGCGCCCGTCAGCAGCGTCGCGAGGAACGCCCCCGTGAAGGCGTCGCCCGCGCCGGTGGTGTCCCGGGGTGTGGCCGGCTCGGCGGGCACGCGTGCGTGGACCGTGCCGGAGTGGGCCACGAGGGCTCCTTCGGCGCCCTGCTTGGTGACCACCAGGGGGACATGACGGCTCAACTTGGCTGTCGCGTCCGCCGGATCGGGCAGGCCCGTGAGCAGGCATGCCTCGTCCCGGCTCGGCAGCAGGACGTCCACCCCCTCGACGAGCGCGAGGAAACGGTCCACGCCCAGCTCCGTCAGAAACCCCGCCGACGCCGGATCGAGGCTCACCGGCACCCCACGCGCGCGTGCCGATTCCATCGCCGCCGCCACCAGCGCCCGACTCGGCTCCGAGAACAG
The DNA here is from genome assembly GCF_044763565.1 of Streptomyces sp. NPDC096013. Classification (NCBI taxonomy): domain Bacteria; kingdom Bacillati; phylum Actinomycetota; class Actinomycetes; order Kitasatosporales; family Streptomycetaceae; genus Streptomyces; species Streptomyces sp. NPDC096013. The sequence goes on from NZ_JBIWGK010000002.1 coordinate 669,076, forward strand.
CAGATACCCCGACAGATGCAGCCGTACGACGCCGTCGAGCAGCGTGTCCGACCAGTCGCCGGGATCGAGCCGCAGGGACGTGCCGCTGTCGGTGAGGAACGTCCGCTCGGCCGACGCCCCCGTGTCGACCAGGCAGATCACCGTCCCGGTGGCCGCCTCCGGGTCGACCACGAGACGGGGCCGCACCCCGGACGCGATCAGCTCCCGCTCGTGCCACGCCGCCGCGTCCTCACCCACGCGGCCGAGCAGCCGTACGTCCGCGCAGCCCCAATGGGCCGCCCAGCAGGCCACGTTGGCGCCCGCGCCGCCCGGCACGGTACGGATCGTGGCAGCGGTGTCGGTGCCCGGGGCGAGCGGGCCCCGGTGCCGGGCGACGACATCCGTGACGACGTCCCCGACGACCAGGAGGGCGCCGTTCGGCCCTGTCGTCACGCCTCGGCCCAGGCCGCCGCGATCCGCCCCGCCAGCCGTACGTTGCCGCGTACGGCCGCCAGGTTGGCGGACAGGGAGGCGCCGTCGGTGTGCTCCACCAGGTAGCCGAGCAGGAACGGGGTGACCGCCTGTCCGGTGATGCCCTCCGCCTCGCACGCGTGCAGCGCGTCGGCCAGCACGCACGCGTGCAGCGCGGGGTCCAACTGCTCGTCCTCGGGCACCGGGTTGGCGACGATCAGCGTCGACTCCGGGGCGTCCAGCGCGTCCTGGGCGCGCATCACGGCCGCGACCTGCTCCGGGGTCTCCAGGGTCCAGTCCACCGGGTATCCGGAGTCGGAGAGGTAGAAGCCGGGGAAGCGGTCCGTGCCGTATCCGGCGACCGCCACACCGAGCGTCTCCAGGCGTTGCAGGGTGGCCGGCACGTCCAGGATCGACTTCACGCCCGCGCACACCACCGTGATCCGGGTGGACGCCAACAGGCCCAGGTCGGCGGACTCGTCCTGCGTCACCGTCCATTCCCGGTGCACCCCGCCGAGCCCGCCGGTCGCGAACACCCGGATGCCCGCCCGCGCCGCCAGCAGCGCCGTGGCCGACACCGTGGTCGCTCCGCTGGCCCCGGCCGCCACGGCGAGCGGGAGGTCGCGGTGGCCCAGCTTGCGGATGCCGTCCTCATTGGCGACCCGTTCCAACTGCTCCTTGTCCAGGCCGACATGGGGCCGCCCGTCCAGCACGGCGATCGTCGCGGGGACGGCACCCTCCTGCCGTACCGCGTCCTCCAGTTCGAGCGCCACCCGCAGATTGCGCGGGCGCGGCAGCCCGTGCGCGATGATCGTCGACTCCAGGGCCACCACGGGTCGACGCGCGTCGATCGCCTCGCGTACTTCCTCGGACACCACCAGCACCACGGGCCTCCTGTCGTTCGGTCTTCCCTCATCCCTGGCGGGTACCGCGCCCGGTCAAACCCCCGTGGGCTGTGGGAGACACCACCGGCGCCCGACGTGGAAAGAGGGGGCCACGCGTGCGTGGCCCCCTCTTTCCACGCGTCAGACCGGGCTCACGCCCGCCAGCGTGCCGTGCGGATCGAGCACGTACTTGCGGCTGGCGCCCTGGTCGAACTCGGCGTAGCCGCGCGGCGCGTCCTCCAGGCTGATCGGCGTCGCGTTCACGGCCTTGGCGATGTGCACGCGCCCGTGCAGGATCGCCATCATCAGACTCCGGTGGTACGTCATCACCGGGCACTGACCGGTCGTGAACGCGTGACTCTTGGCCCACCCGAGGCCGAGCCGCACCTTCAGGGTGCCGCTCTTCGCGTCCTCGTCGACCCCGCCGGGGTCGGCGGTGACGTACAGCCCGGGGATGCCCAGGGCACCGCCCGCGCGCGTGATGCCCATCAGCGAGTTGAGGACCGTCGCCGGCGCCTCCGGGGCGTCCGGGCCGTGGGCCCGTGCCTCGAAGCCGACCGCGTCCACCGCGGCGTCCACCTCGGGCTCGCCGAGGATCTCGGCTATCTGCTCCCCGATGTCGCCGCGCGAGACGTCGACCGTCTCGCAGCCGAAACTCCTTGCCTGGCCGAGGCGTTCGGCGTTCAGGTCGCCGACGATGACGACCGCGGCGCCCAGGAGCTGCGCCGAAGCGGCCGCCGCCAGACCGACCGGACCCGCCCCGGCGACGTACACCGTGGACCCGACCCCGGCGCCCGCGGTGACCGCGCCGTGGAAACCGGTCGGGAAGATGTCCGACAGCATCGTCAGATCGAGGAGCTTCTCGCGTGCCTCGTCCCGGTCCGGGAACCTCAGCAGGTTGAAGTCCGCGTACGGGACCATGGCGTACTCGGCCTGACCGCCGACCCAGCCGCCCATGTCGACATAGCCGTAAGCCGCCCCCGGGCGGGCCGGGTTGACGTTCAGGCAGATGCCCGTCTTGCGTTCCTTGCAGTTGCGGCACCGCCCGCAGGCGATGTTGAACGGTACGGAGACGATGTCGCCCACGTCGATGAACTCGACGTCCGGCCCTCGTTCGACGACCTCTCCGGTGATCTCGTGTCCGAGGACCAGCCCCTCGGGCGCGGTCGTCCGGCCGCGCACCATGTGCTGGTCGCTGCCACAGATGTTGCTGGCGAGCACCTTCAGGATCACACCGTGCCGGCACTTGCGGCCGACGTTCTCGCGTGCGACTCCCGGCCCGTCCTGCAGTTCAAGCGTCGGATAGTCGATGGTCCTGACCTCGACCGCGCCCGGCTTGAGATACGCGACTGCCCTGTTTCCGCTTCCACTCATGCGTGTTCGCCGTCCCTTCGGCTCCGATCCCCCGGATGCCAGTGGCTGTGCGCGCGCACGGCGGAGTCTGCTACCGGCTCGGCCTCCCGGCCACCCTTCGCGGGACATCGGAAACCGGGATCTTCCGGGAGCGGGTGAACAGGGCCAGCGCGGCCAGGGGTATCAGCAGGCAGGCGGCGGTGAGGTTCAGCCAGCCGTAACTCGCCTCCGCGACCACCAGTCCGGCCACCGCCCCGCCGATGCCCGCCGAGGTGTTCATCGTGAGGTCCGACAGCCCCTGCGCGGCGGCACGCGCGGGCTGCGGCACCGAGTCCGTGAGCAGCGCCGAGCCGGAGACGAGCCCCGCCGACCAGCCCAGGCCCAGCACGAACAGGCCCAGCGCGATCCGCCCGTGACTCCCGCCCGCCGTACCGGCGAGGAACGCGGCGCAGGCCAGCAGCCCCACCGCGAGCCCTATCCCGGACAGCCGCCCGACCCGGTCGGACAGTCTCCCCATCAGCGGCGAGAACGCGTACATCCCCGCGATGTGCCCGCTGATCACCAGCCCGATCAGATCGATGCCCGCCCCGTGGTGCCCCAGCTCGACCGGGGTCATCGCCATCACCGACACCATCGCCGTGTGCGACACGGCCACCGTCACCAGCGCCAGCCGCGCCCGCGGCGAGGCCATCACCGCCGCGAACCCGGCCCGCAACGACCGCGCGGACGGTGACCGGTCCTCGTCCGGCGCGAGCGCCCGCGCCGTCAGCAACGGATCGGGCCGCAGCAGTACGGCGACCACGACCGCGGCGACCAGGAAGATCGCACCCGCCCACAGAAAGGGCCCGGCCGCCGCGGGTATCCCGAGCCCGGAGACGCTACGGCCCGCGGGCGCCGCGATGTTGGGTCCGAGGACCGCCCCTATGGTCGTCGCCCACACGACACGGGAGATCGCCCGGGCCCGCTGCTCCGGCTCGGCCAGATCGGCGGCGGCGAACCGGGACTGCAGATTCGCCGACGAGGCCGCCCCGAACCCGGCCATGCCGCACAGCAGCAGCGGAAAGCTCCCGATGCTCGCCGCGAGCACCACGACCCCGGCTCCAGCGCCCCGACGAGATACCCGAGGACCAGCCCGGGACGCCGGCCGCGCGCCGTCATCAGCGCCGCGAACGGCATCGACAGCACCGCCGTGCCTGTCACGGTCGCCGTAGGAGCCAACCCGGACAGCGACTCCGTCCCACTGACCTGCCTGGCCAGTACGGCGGCCAGCGCGACCCCGGTGGCGACTCCGAGCCCGCCCAGGATCTGCGTCGCGATCAGCACCCCGGACACCCGGCGCCGCAGCGCGGGCAGCCGCTCCGCCGCGACGGGCACCGCGCCCCGCCCCTCGACCGCGGTCACGGCGCCCACCCCGGGCCGCCGCGCCCGCACGCGTGCATGAAGCCGGTCCTCAGCAATGTGACCTCCCCCTGGTCCCCCTGTCCGTCCGAGCGCTCAGAACAGCGGCTCGGGCAGCACCCCCTCCAGCGCCAGCAGCTTCCGCTTCGTCTCCAGGCCGCCTCCGAACCCGCCGATGCCGCCGTCGCTCTCGACGACGCGATGGCATGGCACGACGACCGGCAGCGGGTTGGACCCCATCGCCACCCCGACCGCCTGGGCCGCGCCCGGCTGTCCGACCCGCCCGGCCAGCTCGCCGTACCCGACGACCGCGCCGTACCGCACGCCGGACGCCAGCTCGCGCAGCACCTGGCGGTTGAAGCCGGAGATCAGGGACCAGTCGAGCGGCAGGTCGAAATCGCGCCGGTCACCGGCGAAGTAGGCCTCGACCTGACGTATCGGCTCGGCCAGCAGCGGGGAGTCGGGGGCCTCGACCGGCTCGGTGCCCAGCCGGGACGCCAGTCGGTCGAGGGTCTTGTCGCGTACCGCGTCCGTGGCGTGGAACACGACGTTGACCAGGCCGTCCTGCGTCGCGGCCAGCAGCAGCGGACCGATGTCGGTGCCGACGACGGTCCACACGACCCGCTGCTCGTTCTGCCCATGGCTGTCCATGCGCCCACCGTACGACCCGGCACTGACAACGCCCCGCGAGCGGCCTCAGAACCCGTACAGCGCGGACCGCACCACGTCCGGCTTGTTCGTGATGAGCCCGTCCACGCCGTACCCGGCGACCTTCCAGGCCGTGGGCGCGTCGTCGACGGTCCAGGCGTACACCTCCATCGGACGGCCGTGCGGACCCATGTGCCCGTGCACGGCGGAGACGTAGCCCAGGGAGATCGATCCGTACGAAGGATTGATCAGGTCCGTATACGCGGCGTAAGCGCTCAGGGCGGACACGGCGGGGGTGCCCAGGAAGCCGGTCCTGATGGCGGGCTTCAGATCGTGCACGATACGGATGCTGTCCGCGCTGAAGCTCTGCACGATCAACCGGCCGTCCAGGTGGTTCGGGTCCAGCCACCCCTCGTTGCCCAGGAGCTTGAGGGTCTGCTGCTCGATGCCCGGGTACAGCTCCGGGTTCTTGATCTCCAGGAGCAGGCTCTGGTCGTTGTGCTCCACCTCGCGCATGTACTGCGTGAGGGTGGGCACGCGCGTGCCTGTGTACGCGGGACCGAACCAGCTTCCCGCGTCGAGGCGCGCGATCTCGGCGGCGGTGAAGTCCTTCACCTTCCAGGGGGCTCGATGAGGGAACACCCTCTGGACGTCGGTGGTGCGCTTCAGGCTGTCGTCGTGGATGACGACGAGCTCGCCGTCCTTGGTGCGCTGGACGTCGTTCTCGACCCACCGGAAACCGAGCCCGGCCGCCTTGTCGATGGAGGCCAGGGTGTTCTCGGGCGCATAGGAGGACGCGCCCCGGTGGGCGACAACGGTGGGCCACTGGGCCGCGTCGCCGGCCCGGGCGGCGGGGGAGGGGAGCAGAAGGGCGGCGGCCCCCAGGAGCGCGGTGGTCGAGGCGGCAACTGCGCGCAGGTGCATGCGTACTCCTCGCATCGGGCGATCACATACAGCTCAGGAATGACAGCGGAACGTCACTATCCGTGGGGTACAGGATGGACACAGAATGGATGGAGTTGCCCAAGTCCGCTCACCGGTGCCGCACAACTGGGGGAAGGCCGTGTTTCTTTGCCGGAAAATCGTTCGACCATTCCGGTGGGGGTCATACTCTCTGCGTCGACCCTGACCGTTCCCGCGGTCCCGGGGCTGGGCGCGTTTCAGGAATTCCGGGACGGAACAGGGCGGAAGGGTAACTGCGCATGCAGGGCACGGTCGACGGATTCAGCTACGGACTCGTCACACCGCTGGTGGCCTACCTCATGGCCTGCCTCGGTGCCGCCCTCGGCCTGCGCTGCACCACCAGATCGATGCTCGTCGCCCAGTCCTGGCGCCCCGGCTGGCTCGCCCTCGGATCGGCGGCCATCGGTTCCGGCATATGGACGATGCACTTCGTCGCGATGATCGGGTTCTCGGTCCGCCAGACACCGGTCCACTACGACAGGCCGATGACCTTCGCGAGCCTCGCCGTCGCCATCCTCATGGTGGGCGTCGGGATCTTCATCGTCGGCTACAAGGGAGCCAGGGGAACCGCGCTGTTCACCGGCGGCACCCTCACCGGCCTGGGCATCGCCTCGATGCACTACCTGGGCATGGCGAGCATGCGCCTCAACGGAAAGCTCGAATACAACACGTTCACCGTCGCCGTCTCCGTCGTCATAGCGGTCGTCGCGGCGATCAGCGCCCTCTGGGCGGCCGGACAGGTCCGCGGCTTCCTCTGGAGCGTGGGCGCGAGCCTCGTCATGGGACTCGCCGTCACCGGCATGCACTACACCGGCATGGCCGCGCTCACCGTCCACGTCCACGGCACGGCCGCGACCGCCGACGGCGTGTCGCCCGCGTCCCTTCTGGCGCCCATGATGATCGGCCCCCTCGCCTTCCTCCTGCTGGCCGGCGTCGTTGTGATGTTCGACCCGCTGATGGTCACGGGCAGGCCCGCCCGGACCCCCGTCGAGCACAAGCCCGGCGTCCCGGCCGGCGCCCTCGTCCCGCACCCGCGCCGCGTCCCCGTCCGCGCCGACCGCGACCTCGCGCACCGCCGCTCCCGGACCCCGCAGAACCGCTGATCCGACCCCGTTGTCAGTGGCGAGTCGTACGGTTGGTTCCATGCGGCCCGTTTCTCACATCGAACGTACGGTGGCGCCCTTCGAGGTCGTCAGCCCCTACCAGCCCAGCGGCGACCAGCCGGCGGCCATCGCCGAGCTGGCCCGACGCGTCGAGGCAGGTGAGAAGGACGTCGTTCTCCTGGGCGCGACCGGCACCGGCAAGTCCGCCACCACCGCGTGGATGATCGAGAAGCTCCAGCGCCCCACCCTGGTGATGGCGCCGAACAAGACCCTGGCCGCCCAGCTGGCCAACGAGTTCCGCGAGCTCCTGCCGAACAACGCCGTCGAGTACTTCGTCTCGTACTACGACTACTACCAGCCCGAGGCCTACGTCCCGCAGTCGGACACCTACATCGAGAAGGACTCCTCGATCAACGAGGAGGTGGAGCGCCTGCGCCACTCCGCGACCAACTCGCTGCTCACCCGCCGCGACGTCATCGTCGTCGCCTCCGTCTCCTGCATCTACGGCCTCGGTACTCCCCAGGAGTACGTGGACCGCATGGTCCCCCTCAAGGTCGGCGACGAGATCGACCGCGACCAGCTGCTGCGCCGCTTCGTCGACATCCAGTACACGCGCAACGACCTGGCCTTCACCCGCGGCACCTTCCGCGTCCGCGGCGACACCATCGAGATCTTCCCGGTCTACGAGGAGCTCGCCGTCCGCATCGAGATGTTCGGCGACGAGATCGAGGCACTCTCCACCCTCCACCCGCTCACCGGCGAGATCATCAGCGAGGACGAGCACCTCTACGTCTTCCCGGCCTCCCACTACATCGCCGGCCCCGAGCGCATGGAGAGGGCCGTCAACGACATCGAGAAGGAACTCGCCGAGCGGCTCGCCGAGATGGAGAAGCAGGGCAAGCTCCTGGAGGCCCAGCGCCTGCGCATGCGGACCACCTACGACCTGGAGATGCTCCGCCAGATCGGCTCCTGCTCCGGCGTCGAGAACTACTCGATGCACTTCGACGGCCGCCAGCCGGGCTCCGCGCCGAACACCCTGATCGACTACTTCCCTGAAGACTTCCTGCTCGTCATCGACGAGTCGCACAACACGGTCCCGCAGATCGGCGCCATGTACGAGGGCGACGCCTCCCGCAAGCGCACCCTCGTCGACCACGGCTTCCGGCTGCCCTCCGCCCTGGACAACCGCCCCCTGAAGTGGGAGGAGTTCCAGAAGCGCATCGGACAGACCGTCTACCTGTCGGCGACCCCCGGCAAGTACGAGCTGTCCCGCGCGAACGGCGCCGTCGAGCAGATCATCCGCCCCACCGGCCTCATCGACCCCGAGGTCGTCGTCAAGCCCACCGAGGGCCAGATCGACGACCTGGTGCACGAGATCCGCAAGCGCACCGAGAAGGACGAGCGGGTCCTGGTCACCACGCTCACCAAGAAGATGGCCGAGGACCTCACGGACTACTTCCTGGAGCTCGGCATCCAGGTCCGCTATCTGCACAGCGACGTCGACACCCTGCGCCGCATCGAGCTGCTGCGCGAACTGCGCTCCGGCGAGTTCGACGTCCTGGTCGGCATCAACCTCCTCCGTGAGGGCCTCGACCTCCCCGAGGTGTCCCTGGTCGCCATCCTGGACGCCGACAAGGAAGGCTTCCTGCGCTCCGGCACCTCCCTGATCCAGACCATCGGCCGCGCGGCGCGCAACGTCTCCGGACAGGTCCACATGTACGCCGACCGGATCACCCCGGCCATGGAGAAGGCCATCGAGGAGACCAACCGCCGCCGGGAGAAGCAGGTCGCGTACAACACGGAGCGCGGCATCGACCCCCAGCCGCTCCGCAAGAAGATCAACGACATCGTCGCGCAGATCGCCCGCGAGGACGTCGACACGGAGGAGCTGCTCGGCTCGGGCTACCGCAAGTCCAAGGACGGCAAGGGCGCCAAGGCCCCCGTGCCCGCCCTCGGCAAGGCCGCGAAGAACGCCAAGCCCCCCAAGGGCAAGGCCAAGGACGGCGCCCCGACCGACCGTCCCGCGGCCGAACTCGCCGAGCAGATCGAGGAGATGACCGACCGTATGCGCGCCGCCGCCGCCGACCTGCAGTTCGAGGTCGCTGCCCGCCTGCGCGACGAGGTGCACGAGATGAAGAAGGAACTGCGCCAGATGAGGGAGGCGGGCCTGGCCTGACCGGCCCGGGCGGACCGCCGGACCTCGGGTTACGCGCGCTGTGTTGCAAGACCGACACAAAGTCCGATGCGGGGTTCGGCACTGTCAGTGGCGCTGCGTAGGGTTCTGGACATCCGCGGATTCCGCGGCAACAGGGGACAGTTCGAGAGGGGAACAGCCGTGACGGTCAACATGACCAAGGGTCAGGCCATCAGTCTGGAGAAGAACGACGGGTCAGGCCTGACCGCGGTGCGCATGGGTCTCGGCTGGCAGGCGGCTCCCCGGCGCGGCCTGTTCGGCTCGCGCACCCGGGAGATCGACCTCGACGCGTCCGCCGTGCTCTTCGCGGACAAGCAGCCCGTCGACGTCGTGTTCTTCCGCCACCTGGTCAGCGACGACGGCTCCGTGCGCCACACCGGTGACAACCTCGTCGGCGGTGTCGGCCAGGGCGGCGACGACGAGGCGATCCTCGTCGACCTCGCGCGCGTGCCGGTCCACATCGACCAGATCGTCTTCACCGTGAACTCCTTCACGGGCCAGACCTTCCAGGAGGTGCAGAACGCGTTCTGCCGCCTGGTCGACGAGACCAACGGCCAGGAGCTGGCCCGCTACACCCTGGCGGGCGGCGGCCAGTACACGGCCCAGATCATGGCCAAGGTGCACCGCACCGGCTCGGGCTGGACGCTGACGGCCCTCGGCACACCGACCAACGGCCGCACCTTCCAGGACCTGATGCCGGCGATCCTGCCGCACCTGTAGGACGGCCCGGCGCACACGACACGACACGGCTGAGCAGGGGGACGAGAGCGATGGCAGCCGAGCTGGTGCGGGGGCAGAACCACCCGCTGTCCCATGTGCGTCTGGAGATCCGGGTCGCGGCCGGCAAGCCGGTCGTGGCCGCCGCCACGCTCGGCGACGAGCACGGCAGGATCCACGGCGTCGAGTGGGTGGCCCACCCGGGCACACCCACCCTGCCCGGCCTCGAGGTCTCCAAGCAGGCGGCGGCCGACCACCGCCTCGCGGTGGACCTCGGCGCCATGCCGGAGGCAGTGCACCGCGTCAGCGTGCTCCTCGCCCTGCCCCTCGGCGGCGAAGGACCCACCCGCTTCGGCGCCGTCGCCGCGCCCTTCGTGGCGGTCACTGGCCTCGACGGCACCGAGCTCGCCAGCTACACGATCACCGGCCTGGACACCGAGTCGGCGGTCGTGGCCCTGGAGCTGTACCGCAGACAGGGCGCCTGGAAAGTCCGCGCCGTGGGCCAGGGTTACGCGGGCGGCCTCGCCGAACTCCTCACCGACCAGGGCCTGCCCCAGGCCCTCCAGTTGGCCGGCGGCATCAACGAAGCGGTGGCCCAGGGCCTCGCCCGCTCCGTGGCAGCACCCCCACCCCGCACCCCGGACACCGACCGCACCCGGCAGACGGCCACACCGGCCCTCGGACCCGAGGGGAGCGGCGCTACGACACAGGGCGCCCCCGGAGCCGTAGCACCGCAGTCGGGTTCTCCTTACGGGGCGCAGGGCACCCCGCCGGCCGGGTGTCCCGGTGGTGGCGCGGACGCCGCTGCCGCTCAGCCCGGTGCTTCCGCGGCCGGTGGGCCGATCGACTACAGCCATCCGCGGCGGCAGGCCGGGGCGCCGCCGCAGCCCGCGCCCGCCGTGCCACCGGGTGCGCCGGGACAGCCCGCGCGGCCCGTTGCCGGGGACGCGACGGGGTGGTCGATGGAGGAGCGGCTCTACAACCAGGTGTGGGGCATGTTCGAGGACCTGGCGCGCACCATGTCCGCGTACCGCAGCGCGGTCGACTTCGCGGACTCGCGCATGGAGAAGGAGCTCGACCAGGCCCTCTCCGACCCGCGCAGCCGTATCGGCGGTCAGGGCGACGCGGCCCGCGAGGCGGCCCAGGCCAAGCACGCCCAACTCGTCGACCAGGCACGGGCCGCCCTCGACCGGGACCTCGACCAGCTGGTCGCCGAGGCCGACGTGGTCGAACCCGCGCTGCCACCGGCGTTCGCCGGCTGGGACAACCCGGTCTGGCACGGGTACCGCGTCCCGATGGAGATCCCCATGGCCGTGCGCCTGGGCGATCTCCACCTCCCGGAGAGCCCCGAGCTGCGCATCCCGATGCTGGTGCGGCTGCCGTTGGAGCGCGGCCTGTGGATCGACAGCGGGAACGCGGAGTCGCTCGACGGCTCCTTCGCCGACTCCCACGAGCTGCGGCGCCTCGCGCTGGACACGGCCGTGGCGCACGCGGCCCGGCTGCTCGCGGTCTACCCGACGGGCGAGTTCTCCGTGCACGTCATCGACCCGGCCGGCTCGGCGGCGCAGGCGCTGGCCCCGCTGGTGCAGACGGGCGTGCTCGCGGCGCCGCCCGCCGCGGGTGCCGCCGGTGTGGCGGACGTCCTGACCCGGCTCACCCAGCGGGTGGACCTGGTGCAGATGGCGGTGCGCGGCGGTGCCGCAGACTCACTGCCGCCCGGTCTGGACACGGCCGAGCAGCTGCTGATCGTCAACGACTTCCCGCACGGCTTCGACGACCGTGCCGTCACCCAGCTCCGCTATCTCGCGGACGAGGGCCCGGCCGTCGGCGTCCATCTGATGATGGTCGCGGACCGCGAGGACGCGGCGGGCTACGGCCCGTTGCTCGACCCCCTCTGGCGTTCGCTGATGCGACTCACCCCGCTCCCCGACGACCACCTCGCCGACCCGTGGGTCGGGCATGCCTGGACGTACGAGCCGTCGGTCGTGCCGCCCGGCAGCCAGGTGCTGCGACAGGTGCTGACAGCGGTCGCGACCGCTCGTACCAAGCATAGGTAAAGTCGCCTGACCAGCTGTTTTTATTCTTCTTTTGCCAATCGCTTTACTATTCCTTGGTGATTGGGGTACTGTCGTCCGTACGGAGGGGAGTACTCCCTATCTGCTGCGGCGTACCCGTCAATACGGATCAGGCCAGATCCCGGGGCGTCGGCCCTGGGCGCCCGCCCAAGGTGGAAGAGACCTCCGGTAGCGACGACGCTGACCATTTGCCGTTAATACCGCCGGAGGAGCAGTAGTGGATGTTTCCGTGACCCTGTGGGTCCTGACCATCGTGGGGCTGGCGGCCCTCATCGCGGTCGATTTCTTCATCGGCCGCAAGCCGCACGACGTGTCGATCAAGGAAGCCGGGATCTGGACGATCGTCTGGATCGCCCTCGCCGGACTGTTCGGACTCGGCCTGCTCCTCTTCGGGGGCGGTCAGGCGGGCGGTGAGTTCTTCGCGGGCTTCATCACCGAGAAGTCGCTGAGCGTGGACAACCTCTTCGTCTTCGTCCTGATCATGGCCAAGTTCGCGGTGCCCTCGCAGTACCAGCAGCGGGTGCTGCTGGTCGGTGTCCTCATAGCCCTGGTCCTGCGGGCCATCTTCATCGCGGTCGGCGCGGCCATCCTCGCCAGCTTCGCGTGGGTCTTCTACATCTTCGGCGCCTTCCTCATCTGGACCGCCTGGAAGCTCATCCAGGAGGCCCGCGCCGACGAGGAGGACGAGGAGTTCGAGGAGAACAAGCTCCTCAAGGCAGCCGAGCGCCGCTTCGGCGTGGCCGACCGCTACCACGGCACCAAGCTGTGGATCCGGGAGAACGGCAAGCGGGTCATGACCCCGATGCTGGTCGTGATGCTCGCGATCGGTACGACGGACGTACTGTTCGCCCTCGACTCCATCCCCGCGATCTTCGGCCTGACCCAGGACCCGTACATCGTGTTCACGGCCAACGCCTTCGCGCTGATGGGCCTGCGCCAGCTGTACTTCCTCATCGGCGGCCTGCTCAAGAAGCTGGTCCACCTCAGCTACGGCCTGTCGGTCATCCTCGGCTTCATCGGCGTCAAGCTGGTGCTGCACGCGCTGCACGAATCGGGCCTCCATGTCCCGGAGATCAGCATCCCGGTCTCCCTGGGTGTGATCTGCGGCGTCCTGATCGTCACCACGATCACCAGCCTGATGGCCAACAAGAAGACGGCGGCGGCCGAAGCGGCCAGGACCGAGGCCGAAGGCACCCCGAAGGACAGCATCGACGCCTGATCCTGATCACGTCCGACGCGGGACGACGACGTAGCAAGTCGCCGGAACACGAGCACCGGGAGCACGCACCATGAATCGCCGATCACCGCTCCCGGTGCTTCGTCGGATACCGGCCACCCGCGTCCAGGTGACGCGGGAAAGGCCCGCAAGCGCCGGAATGCGGGTGCTGAACGCCTCTGCGAGGATCGCTTCATGATCACTCGGCTCAGGTCGCTCACCACTCAGTGGACGACCGTCGTACCGGTGCTCGCGGCCGTCCTCCTGGTCTTCACCTGGGGGCGGAAGGATCTGCCCGGTGTGGTCGTCGCCCTGGTGACCGTGGTCCTCGCCGGTGCCGTGCTCGCCGCGGTGCACCATGCCGAGGTGATCGCCCACCGGGTCGGCGAACCCTTCGGCTCCCTGGTCCTCGCCGTCGCCGTGACGATCATCGAGGTCGCCCTGATCGTCACCCTGATGGCCGACGGCGGCGACAAGAGCTCAACCCTCGCCAGAGACACCGTCTTCGCCGCCGTCATGATCACCTGCAACGGCATCGTCGGCCTGGTCCTCATCGTCGCCTCGCTGCGACACGGCACGGCGGTCTTCAACCCCGAGGGCACCGGCGCCGCCCTCGCCACCGTGGCGACCCTGGCCACCCTCAGCCTGGTCCTGCCGACCTTCACCACCAGCAAGCCCGGGCCGGAGTTCTCCGGCGCCCAGCTCACCTTCGCCGCGCTCTCCTCACTCGCCCTGTACGGCCTCTTCGTGGCCACGCAGACCGTGCGGCACCGCGACTACTTCCTGCCCGTCTCCCACCAGGGCGAGACGATCACCAAGGACGTCCACGCGGACGCCCCGTCCGCCCGCACCGCCCTGATCAGCCTCGGCCTGCTGGGCCTCGCCCTGATCGGCGTGGTCGGACTGGCCAAGGGCGTCTCGCCGACCATCGAGTCCGGCGTCGAGGCGGCCGGCCTGCACCATGCCGTCGTCGGTGTGATCATCGCGCTGCTCGTGCTGCTCCCCGAGACCATCGCCGCCCTGCGATCCGCCCGTCGCGACCGGGTGCAGACCAGCCTCAACCTCGCACTCGGCTCGGCGATGGCCAGCATCGGCCTCACCATCCCCGCCGTCGCCCTGGCGTCCATCTGGCTCTCCGGCCCACTCGTCCTCGGCCTCGGCTCCACCCACATGGTGCTGCTCGCCCTGACGGTCGTGGTCAGCTCGCTGACGGTCGTGCCGGGACGGGCGACACCGCTCCAGGGCGGCGTCCATCTGGTGCTGTTCGCGGCCTACTTGGAGCTGGCGATCAATCCGTAGCGTGCGGGGTTGGGACAGCTGCGTAAAAGCTTGCGCAGGTGTGCGCGGCTTCTCACCCACCATGTCATCGCCTGTGCAGCACATGCACGAGGTGCGCCGTCCGCCGACGTAAACGCTCGCGCAAGCGTTTACGTCTCCGTCCTCGGCCCTAATCCGCCCCCCCGCCACCCAATCCGTCCCACTCGCCCTCACCCGGCGACAGGCTCCGCCGCCACCGCCCCCACCGGCCGGGTCTCCGGCAGGAGTGCGAAGCAGCCCAGGCTGAACAGCGCGATCCCGGTCAGGTAGGCGCCCACGCCCCAGGGGACGCGCCCGCCGTGCTCGGCGAGGGCTGTCGCCACGACCGGGGTGAGCGCGCCGCCGACGACCCCGCCAAGGTTGTAGCCCACGGCGGCACCGGTGCAGCGCACCCGCGGCTCATACAGCTCCGGCAGGTACGCGCCGACCACGGCGAACATCGTCACGAACGCGAGCAGCGCCCCCAGGAACCCGACGAACATCAGCAGCGGCGCACCCGTGGCGAGCAGCGCGACCATCGGGAACATCCACAGCGCGGCGGCCGTGCATCCCAGCAGACACAGCGGACGGCGCCCGTAGCGGTCGCTCAGCAGCGCCACCAGCGGGGTCAGCGAGCCCTTCACCACCACGGCGGCCATGATGCAGGTCAGCATGACGGTACGGCTCACCCCGAGCCGCTCCGTGCCGTAGGCGAGGGACCAGGTGGTCACCGCGTAGAACACGGCGTACCCCACCGACAGCGCGCCGGCGGTCAGCAGGACCAACCTCCAGTGCTCGCGCACCACTTCGGCTAGCGGCACGCGCGCGTGGTCGCCGAGTTCGAGGAACCGTGGGCTCTCCGCGAGCGACGAACGCAGCCACAGTCCACCCAGGGCCAGCACCCCGGCCACCCAGAACGGCACCCGCCAGCCCCACTGCGCGAACTGCGCGTCCGTCAGGGTCGCCGACAGCGCGAGCATCACCCCGTTCGCCAGCAGGAACCCCACCGCGGGACCGATCTGCGGAAAGCTCGACCAGAGTCCGCGCCGCCCGGCGGGCGCGTGTTCGGCGGTCAGGAGCACCGCCCCGCCCCACTCACCGCCGAGTCCGAGGCCCTGTAGGAAACGCAGCACCAGGAGGAGCACGGGAGCGGCCACCCCGATCGAGCCGTACGACGGTACGCAGCCGACCGCGACCGTCGAGGCGCCGGTCAGCAGGAGCGACGCGACGAGGACCGGCCGCCGCCCGCGCCGGTCCCCGAAGTGGCCGAACAGGATCGAGCCCAGGGGCCGTGCCACGAAGCCCACCCCGAACGTCCCGAAGGCCGCGAGTGTCCCCGCCACCGGTGAGAACGTCGGGAAGAACAGGGGACCGAGGACCAGGGCCGCCGCCGTGCCGTACACAAAGAAGTCGTAGAACTCGATCGCCGTGCCGGCCAGTGAGGCGGCCGCGAGGCGCAGCATGGATGGGGGTCTTACTGTGCGTACATTGCGCATGCCGCGTCAACTACCCACAGTGAACAACGGTTACGGGGGCGCGCGGTGGTGCGGAGGTGGCGTGATAGACCGGGTCCGAGCAGCGGCCGTCGACCGGCGGCCCCGTCTCGAACGACATGTCCGAACGGACCGGAGGAACCGTGCCCCGCACCCTGGCCAACGCCCCGATCATGATCCTCAACGGCCCCAACCTGAACCTCCTGGGCCAGCGACAGCCGGAGATCTACGGCTCCGACACGCTCGCCGACGTCGAGGCCCTGTGCGTCAAGGCGGCGGCCGGGCACGGCGGCACGGTTGACTTCCGGCAGTCCAACCACGAGGGCGAACTGGTCGACTGGATCCATGAGGCGCGGCTCAACCACTGCGGCATCGTGATCAACCCGGCCGCCTACTCGCACACCTCGGTCGCGATCCTGGATGCCCTCAACACCTGCGACGGGCTGCCGGTGGTGGAGGTCCACATCTCCAACATCCACCAGCGCGAGGCCTTCCGGCACCACTCGTATGTCTCGCTGCGGGCCGACGGGGTCATCGCGGGGTGCGGTGTGCAGGGGTACGCGTTCGGCGTGGAGCGCGTCGCCGCGCTGGCGGGCGCGGGGAAGGCCGACGCGTAAGCACCGGCCTCCTGGCGCACGCCCCTTACAGGCGGCCCGCCTCCACGATCCGTCGCAGGAAGCGCCGGGTGCGCTCCTGCTGCGGGTCGCCGAAGATCTGCTGGGCCGTGCCGCGCTCCAGGACGACGCCGCCGTCCAGGAAGCACACCTGGTCGGCGACGTCCCGGGCGAAGCCCATCTCGTGCGTGGCCAGCACCATGGTCATGCCCTCGTCCTTCAAGTCCCGCACCACGGCGAGCACTTCACCGACCAGTTCGGGGTCGAGCGCCGCGGTGATCTCGTCGAAAAGCAGCAGCCGGGGACGTACGGCCAGGGCGCGCACGATCGCCACCCGCTGCTGCTGACCACCGCTCAGCCGATCCGGGTAGGCGCCCGCCTTGTCCCCGAGCCCGAGCCGCTCCAGCAGCTCACGCGCGTGTGCCTCGGCCTCCGCGCGGGACGCGCCGTGCACCCGGCGCGGGGCGAGGGTGATGTTCTCCAGGACGGTCATGTGCGGGAACAGGTTGTACGCCTGGAACACCACGCCGATACGGCGCCGTATCGCGTCCTGGTCGACGCGCGGATCGGTGATCTCCTCGCCGTCCAGCCAGATCGCGCCGTCGTCGATGTCCTCCAGGAGGTTCGCGCACCGCAGCAGCGTCGACTTGCCGGACCCGGAGGCGCCGATCAGCGCGGTCACCGTGTGCTGCGGGACCTCCAGGTCGACGTCCCGCAGGACGACCGACGTACCGAAGGTCTTGCGCACGGCCTCCATGCGCAGCACGGGTGACGTCTCGGTGGTGCTCATGTCGTGCCTCCCTGGGTGCGCTGCTTGTCCATCCGCGCGGTCACCCAGTCCGTGAAGCGGGTCATCGGGATGGTCAGAGCCACGAAGACGAGCCCCGCGACGATGTACGGCGTGTAGTTCAGGGCACGCTGCGCGATGATGTCGGACGCCCGCACGGCGTCGATCGCCCCGCCGATCGAGACGAGCCCGGTGTCCTTCTGGAGGGACACGAGATCGTTCAACAAGGGCGGCACCTGCCGGCGTACGGCCTGGGGGAGCACCACGTGCCGCAGCGCCTGCCGGTTGGTCAGGCCCAACGAGCGGGCGGCGGCGCGCTGCGAGGGGTGCACGGACTCGATGCCGGCGCGGAACACCTCGGCGACGTACGCCGAGTACGTGAGCGTCAGGGCCGCGCCGCCGAGCAGGACGGGGTCGACGGTGACGCCCTGGAGGCGCAGAGCGGGCACTCCGAAGACGACGATCATCAGGTTGATGATCAGCGGCAGCCCGCGGAAGAAGTCCGTGTACGCGGCGGCCAGCACCCGCAGCGGGAAGAACACCGGACCGCGCAGGGTGCGCGCGATGGCGATCAGCATGCCCAGGACGAGCACCAGCACGCCGCAGATCAGCAGCAGCCGGATGTTCAGCCAGAGCCCTTCGAGGACCTTGGGCAGCGCCTCGCGCGCGTAGTGCCCGTCGAAGAAGGTCTCCTTGGTGCGCTCCCAGCCCGGCGCGCTGACCACGACGAGGTACAGGACGACGGCCGTGACCAGGGTCGACACCGCGGCGATCGCGGTCGCGCGACGGGCACGCGCGCGTTTGTGCCGCTCGCGGTCCACGCGCCGCTGGGAGGGGACGTACGTGTCGCCCCCGCCGGGCATGTCTCCGTTGTCGTCCGCCGTCTCCCGGCCCGACTCGCCCTTCACCACGGTCACTTGAGGACCGGGGCGTCGACGGCGTCGGAGAGCCACTGCTTCTCC
Source organism: Streptomyces sp. NPDC096013 (assembly GCF_044763565.1). Classification (NCBI taxonomy): domain Bacteria; kingdom Bacillati; phylum Actinomycetota; class Actinomycetes; order Kitasatosporales; family Streptomycetaceae; genus Streptomyces; species Streptomyces sp. NPDC096013. The sequence goes on from NZ_JBIWGK010000002.1 coordinate 687,229, forward strand.
AGCGCGGCCAGGGTGCCGTCCTTGCGGAGCGCGTCCACGGCCGACGACACGCACGACGTCAGGTCGCTGCCCTTGTCGAGGACCAGCCCGAACTGCTCGGGCGTACCACCCTGGTTCTCGAACTGGCCGACGATCTTGGCGTTGGTGACCTCGGCGGAGGTGACGTAGAACGCGGTCGGCAGGTCGGTGACGATCGCGTCGACCTGGCCGTTCTTGAGCGAGGAGATCGCCTGGTCGTTCTTGGAGTACGCGGCGGCCTCCTGCTTCGGCTTCACCACGTCGCTGATGTAGTTCAGGCTCGTGGTGCCGACCTGGGCGCCCAGCTTGAGGCCCTTGAGGTCCGCGATGCTCGTCGCCTTGGCGGCCTTGGTGCCCTTGAGCGCGATGACGGCTTGGCGCACGTCGTAGTAGCCGGACGAGAAGTCGACGGCCTTCTTGCGCTCGGTGCTGATCGACACCTGGTTGATGTCGAAGTCGAAGGTCTTCACGCCGGGCGCGAAGGCCTTGTTGAAGGGGACGCTCTGCCAGACGACGTCGCTCTTGTCGTAGCCGAGCTGCTTCGCCACGGCGTAGGCGACCGCAGACTCGAAGCCCTTGCCGTTGGCGGGCTTGTCGTCCTCGAACCACGGCTCGTACGCCGGCTCGTCCGTCGCGATCGTCAGCTTGCCGGAGGTCTGGGTGGCCAACTTGCCCTTGGCGCAGGTGGTTCCGGCCGAACCCGAGGCCTGGTCGGAGGCCTTCTCCTCCGGCTGCGGAGCACAGCCGACGGCGGTGGCGAGCAGGGCTATGGTCGCGGCGGATATCGCGCGGCGCAATACGCGAGGGGCAAGGTGCATGGCGGGAGAGTGACAGTCAGTCGTCCTGATTGTCCAGGTCACAGCCCCGATTGTCCGCATAGTGGGAACAGGTGTTGCGCTCTTGTGAACGGCACCTGTGCGGTGCGGATCCGACGACGTCCGCCGGGGCGGGAGCCGGGGCCGCCGGTCAGGGCGGGGATCGATGGACCGGCGGCCCATCCGCGCAGGAGCCGTCATCCTGAGCGGGGCTGCCTCCAGTTGACCGCGCAACCAGGTACGCGGGGAGCGCACGCGGGACACCGGCGCGTGCGAAGGATTCACACGGGGCGCGTGCGCGGAGGGTGTGCGGGGCGCGCGCGGAATGGTTCACGCCGGGAGCGGGCCCACGGCTTGAACGGCGGACATCTCGCCGCCCACGCCGAGTGCCGGACTCTCTACGACCCGCGCGCGTGGAGGGGACTTTCCACCACCCGGGCGCGTGGACGGGACTGTCGACGACAGGCGCGCGTGAGCGGGAATGCAGACGACCGGCACGCGTGGGCGGGACCTTCAAGCACCCGCGCGCGCGGGGGCCGGACGTTCAACACCCGCACGCGTGCCGGACGTTCACCCGCCACCCACGCGCGCGCGTGCCGGCCACCCACGCGCGCGTGCCGGCCACCCACGCGCGCGCGTGCCGGACTCTCACCACCCGCGCGCGTGCCACTCCGGCAGGTGCGGACGCTCGGCGCCCAGGGTCGTGTCGTTGCCGTGGCCCGGGTAGACCCAGGTCTCGTCCGGGAGCGCGTCGAAGATCTTCGTCTCGACGTCGTGGATCAGGCTCGCGAACGCCTCGGGGTCCTTGCGGGTGTTGCCCACGCCGCCCGGGAACAGGCAGTCCCCGGTGAACACATGAGGGTGCCCGTGCGGGTCGTCGTAGACGAGCGCGATCGAACCCGGTGTGTGGCCCACGAGATGACGCGCGGTCAGCTCGACCCGGCCCACCCGGATCGTGTCGCCGTCGTCGACCAGGACGTCGGTCGGCACGGGGATGCCCTCGGCGTCCTCGCGGCCCGCGTACGTACGCGCGCGCGTGGCGGTCACGACCTCGGCGAGCGCCTGCCAGTGGTCGCCGTGCTGGTGGGTGGTGACGACGGACGCGATCCCGTCCTTGCCGATCGTGCCGAGCAGGGTGTCCGCGTCGTTGGCCGCGTCGATCAGCAGCTGCTCGTCGGTGGCCCGGCAGCGCAGCAGATAGGCGTTGTTGTTCATGGGCCCGACCGCGATCTTCGTGATCATCAGGTCCGGGAGTTCGTGCACGTCCGCCGGTCCACCGACCGTGACCTCGCCGCTGTACGTCATGGCCGTCACCCTATAGCGGGGGCAGGGCGGGCAAGGAGCCGCCGTCGACCGTCAGGCCGGAGCCGTCGCGGCGGCCGCAGAGCCAGCCGAGCAGGTCGACGAGGGACCCGGTGACGGTTACCTCGGGCTTGTCGGAAGGGCGGCCCGTGGTCCACGCGTGCGTGCCGTCGGTGAGGCGGGCCGAGAGGACCTCGGGGTGCCCGTCGAAGCGCTCGGCAAGGAAGTCGATCTCCCGCCGGGTGAACTCCTCGGGGATGTCCTCCAGCTCGTAGCCGATCCCGAGGTCCACGTGGTGCAGCTCGACCTCGGCCCAGCGGCGGAACGGGACCCGGGACGCGGAGTCGACGACCCCGTTGCGCAGCTCCACGGTGCGCGACCAGTCCGCCGGGGCGGCACCCGCGGCCTGGAAACGGGCCTCGCTCTCGCGCAGGTCGGTGAGCTGGACGTCGAGGGGCCGCGGGGCGTCGCGGTCGATGTCGGCGTCTCGGATGCTCGCCGTCGCGTACATGGGGCGCCCCTCCAGGACGTTCGTCAGAGCGTCCGCGTTCCGGGCGAGGTGGGCGAGGACGTGGCCGCGGCTCCAGCCGGGAAGCCGTGACGGCCCGGCCACCGAAACGTTGTCCAGTCCGGCGACAGCGCTGAGCACTCGCTCGGTCGCATCACGTACAGAGGCCAGGTCATGAGCGTGATCAATCATGCTGCTGACCCTAGTCCCGCCACCCCTTTGGGTGAAGGTGGTGAAGCAGTGCCGTAAATCGAATGCACGTGCTATATCGTCGGGCTTGGCGTCGGGCATGCTGGAAGGCCGGAGGTTGTTATGCCTCCGCCGGGATTCCGACCGGCGTTGTCAGTGGCTCCCCCTAGTCTGGGATGGACGGGGGCCTCGCCCCTGTCACTTCTCTCAAGAAAGGTGCGGACCGGCGTGGCCGACCGTCTCATCGTCCGTGGCGCGCGCGAGCACAATCTGAAGAATGTCTCGCTCGACCTGCCACGCGACTCGCTCATCGTTTTCACGGGCCTGTCCGGGTCGGGCAAGTCCTCCCTGGCCTTCGACACGATCTTCGCCGAGGGCCAGCGGCGCTACGTGGAATCGCTCTCCTCGTACGCCCGCCAGTTCCTCGGCCAGATGGACAAGCCGGACGTCGATTTCATCGAGGGTCTGTCCCCGGCCGTCTCCATCGACCAGAAGTCGACCTCGCGCAACCCGCGCTCGACGGTCGGCACCATCACCGAGGTCTACGACTACCTGCGTCTGCTCTTCGCGCGCATCGGCAAGCCGCACTGTCCCGAGTGCGGCCGGCCCATCTCGCGCCAGTCGCCGCAGGCCATCGTCGACAAGGTCCTGGCGCTGCCCGAGGGCAGCCGCTTCCAGGTCCTGTCGCCGCTGGTGCGCGAGCGCAAGGGCGAGTTCGTCGACCTGTTCGCCGACCTCCAGACCAAGGGCTACAGCCGCGCGCGCGTGGACGGCGAGACCATCCAGCTCTCCGAGCCGCCCACCCTGAAGAAGCAGGAGAAGCACACCATCGAGGTGGTCATCGACCGCCTCACGGTGAAGGACTCCGCCAAGCGCCGTCTCACCGACTCCGTGGAGACCGCCCTCGGTCTGTCCGGAGGCATGGTCGTGCTCGACTTCGTCGACCTCCCCGAGGACGACCCCGAGCGCGAGCGCATGTACTCGGAGCACCTGTACTGCCCGTACGACGACCTGTCCTTCGAGGAGCTGGAGCCCCGCTCCTTCTCCTTCAACTCGCCGTTCGGCGCCTGCCCCGACTGCTCCGGCATCGGCACGCGCATGGAGGTCGACGCCGAGCTGATCGTCCCGGACGAGGACAAGTCCCTGGACGAGGGCGCCATCCACCCCTGGTCTCACGGCCACACCAAGGACTACTTCAGCCGTCTCATCGGCGCCCTCGCGGACGCCCTGGGCTTCCGCACGGACATCCCCTTCGCGGGCCTCCCGCAGCGCGCCAAGAAGGCCCTGCTCTACGGCCACAAGACGCAGATCGAGGTCCGGTACCGCAACCGGTACGGCCGCGAGCGGGTCTACACGACGCCCTTCGAAGGTGCCGTCCCCTTCGTGAAGCGCCGGCACAGCGAGGCGGAGAGCGACGCCAGCCGCGAGCGCTTCGAGGGCTACATGCGCGAGGTGCCCTGTCCCACGTGTCACGGCACGCGCCTGAAGCCCGTCGTCCTCGCGGTCACGATCATGGGCAAGTCGATCGCCGAGATCGCCGGGATGTCGATCAGTGACTGCGCGGAGTTCCTGGGCGGCATGAAGCTCGACGCCCGCGACAAGAAGATCGCCGAGCGGGTGCTGAAGGAGTGCAACGAGAGGCTGCGCTTCCTGGTCGACGTCGGCCTCGACTACCTCTCGCTGAACCGCGCGGCGGGCACCCTCTCCGGCGGCGAGGCCCAGCGCATCCGCCTGGCCACCCAGATCGGCTCCGGACTCGTCGGCGTCCTGTATGTCCTGGACGAGCCGTCCATCGGCCTGCACCAGCGCGACAACCACCGGCTGATCGAGACCCTGGTCAGGCTCCGCGACATGGGCAACACGCTCATCGTCGTCGAGCACGACGAGGACACCATCAAGGTCGCCGATTGGATCGTCGACATCGGCCCCGGCGCGGGCGAGCACGGCGGCAAGGTCGTGCACAGCGGCTCCCTGAAGGAGCTGCTCGCCAACGACGAGTCGATGACCGGGCAGTACCTGTCCGGCAAGAAGGCCATCCCGCTGCCCGACATCCGGCGCCCGCGCGACCTCTCGCGCCAGCTCACGGTGCACGGCGCCCGGGAGAACAACCTCCAGGACATCGACGTCTCGTTCCCCCTGGGCGTGTTCACCGCGGTCACCGGCGTCTCCGGCTCCGGCAAGTCGACCCTGGTCAACGACATCCTGTACACTCACCTCGCCCGCGAGCTGAACGGCGCGAGGAACGTGCCGGGACGCCACACGCGCGTGGACGGCGACGACCTCGTCGACAAGGTCGTGCACGTCGACCAGTCGCCCATCGGCCGCACCCCGCGGTCGAACCCGGCGACGTACACCGGAGTCTTCGACCACGTCCGCAAGCTGTTCGCCGAGACGACCGAGGCGAAGGTGCGGGGCTATCTGCCCGGCCGCTTCTCCTTCAACGTCAAGGGCGGTCGCTGCGAGAACTGCGCGGGCGACGGCACCATCAAGATCGAGATGAACTTCCTGCCGGACGTCTACGTCCCCTGTGAGGTCTGCCACGGCGCTCGGTACAACCGGGAGACGCTGGACGTCCACTACAAGGGCAAGTCCATCGCCGACGTCCTGAACATGCCGATCGAGGAGGCCACGGAGTTCTTCGAGGCGGTCCCCGGGATCGCCCGCCACCTCAACACCCTCAAGGACGTCGGCCTCGGCTATGTCCGGCTCGGCCAGTCCGCGACCACCCTGTCCGGCGGTGAGGCCCAGCGCGTCAAGCTCGCCAGCGAGCTCCAGCGCCGCTCCACCGGCCGTACGGTCTACGTCCTGGACGAGCCGACCACCGGCCTGCACTTCGAGGACATCAGCAAGCTCCTCACGGTGCTCGGCGGCCTGGTCGACAAGGGCAACACGGTCATCGTCATCGAGCACAACCTCGACGTGATCAAGGTCGCCGACTGGGTCGTCGACATGGGTCCGGAGGGTGGCGCGGGTGGCGGTCTCGTCATCGCCGAGGGCACACCCGAGGAGGTGGCCGCGGTCTCGACCAGCCACACCGGCAAGTTCCTCCGCGAGATCCTCGACGCCGACCGCATCAGCGACGGCGCCCCGGTGAAGGCCCCGCGCAAGACGGCGGCCAAGAAGACCGCGGCGAAGAAGGCGGCGCCCGCCAAGAAGGCCGCCCCGGCGAAGAAGACGACTGCCGCGAAGAAGACGACACGGGCCCGCAAGGCCTGATCGACGCGGACCGGGACCAAGGCCTGACCGGCACCCGGCAGGAACACGAATGCGGCGCCCCGCGGGAACCTCCCCGCGGGGCGCCGCACGTGGCGGACCGAACAGCCTGCCACCGCTCAACAGCCGCTACAGACCGCCCAGTTCGGAGGCGTACGGCGGCTCCGCCCCCGCTCGTGAGCAGGTGATCGCCGCCGCCCGTGCCGCGAACCTCAGCAGCCGGGTCCAGCCCTCGCGGCCCAGCCCGGCCAGCCCCTCCGGGGACAGCGCATCCCGGGTCGACAGGCCGTGCAGCAGCGCCGCGTTGACGGTGTCACCCGCGCCGATCGTGTCCACGACCTCGACCTTCTCGCCCGGCACCGGATACACCGTGCCGTCCTCGGTGAACGCGGAGAGGCCGTCGCCGCCCTGCGTGATCACGACGGCCGAGGGACCCGCGTCCAGCCACTCGCGCGGGGTGCCGCCCAGCCACAGCGCGTCCTCCTCGGACAGCTTGAGGAGGTCCACGTACGGCAGCCAGCTCCTGAACCGCGCCCGGTAGGCGTCCGCGTCGGGAATGAGGCCCGCCCGGATGTTCGGGTCGAGCAGGGTGAACACTCCTTGCTCGGAGGCGGTCCGCATCAACTTCTCGTAGGCGGTCGCCCCCGGTTCCAGGACGAGCGAGCAGGTGCCGAAGGACACGGCCTCGGTCTGGGCGGGCAGCGCGGCGGGCACCGCGAAGAGCCGGTCGGCGGTGCCGTCGACGTAGAACGAGTACGTGGCCGAGCCGTGCGCGTCGAGCGTGGCGACCGCGAGGGTCGTCGGCTCCGCCCCGCGCTGCACGTCCAGGACGTCCACGTCGGCCTGCCGCAGTCCGGCGAGAAGGGCCTCGCCGAACGCGTCGCGGGAGATCCGCGAGCAGAAGGCGGTGGGGGAGCCGAGGCGGCCCAGGGCCACGGCGGTGTTGTAGGGGCCGCCGCCGAGCGCCGGCTTCAGGGCGGCGAGGGCTCCCGTGCCCTGCGGCACCAGGTCGATCAGGGCCTCACCGGCTACGACGATCACGGGGCGGTTCCTTTCGCGGGCTGGTCGGACGGGCTGGAGGGGCTCTGCTGGTCAGAGGGGCCGGGCGGGCCGGTCGGACGGCGGCCGGTCCGGGCAGCCGCAGGACGAGCGGTGGACGAACGCGCACGGCAGGCGTACGACACGGGCGGCCCGGTCCGGGGACGCGAGCCGGTCCAGCAGGAGCCGTACGGCCTCGGCGCCGATCTCCTTGCTGGGCTGGGCGATCGCGGTCAGCCGGGGCTCGAACAGATCGGCCCACGCGAAGTCGTCGAAACAGCACAGCGCCAGGTCGCCGGGGACCGACAGGCCGCGCTCGCGCAGGGCGCGCAGGGCTCCGATGGTCATCGCGTTGTTGGCGGTGATCAGAGCCGTGGGCGGGGCGGCCAGGGACAGCAGCGTCCCGGTGGCCCGCTCGGCGGCGGCCGACTCGGAGTCGCCGTGCGCCAACAGCCGTTCCTCGTACGGGAGTCCGGCGGCGGCGAGGCCCTGCCGGTATCCGGCGATCCGCTCGCCGGTGGTGCTGAGCCCGGGCAGACCCGCGACCAGGCCGATGCGGCGGTGGCCGAGTTCCGCGAGGTGCGTGACGAGGCGGGCCGTCGGCTCGATGTTCTCCGCGCTCACCTGGTCGAAGGGGGCCGCGTCGCTCGGCGGCGCCTCGACCAGCCGGTCGAGGAACACCGTCGGTACGGAGTGCCGGCCGAGGTAGGCGACCAGCGCGTCCGGGGCCGCCGACGGGGCGACGATCATGCCGTCCACCCGGCGCTCGTGCAGGAGTTGGACGACCGTGCGCTCGTGCTCGGGGTCGTCGTGCGGGTCGGCGATGAGCAGGCTGTAACCGTGCTCCAGGGCGCCGGCCTCGACGCCTTGGAGGATCTCCGTGAAGTACGGGTTGCTGATCGCCGACACCGCCAGGCCGATCGAGCGGGTGCGGGACGTCACCAGGGAGCGGGCGAGGGTGTTGGGCGTGTAGCCCAGTTCCTCGATCGCCGTCAGCACGGCCTCCCGGGTGCCCGGCAACACCGGACGGGTGTCGTTCAGGACGTGCGAGACGGTCGCGACGGACACACCGGCGCTCCGTGCGACATCGACCATGGTGGCCATCGCGGGTCCCCTCCCTGGTCGACGCGGGTCCTCTGACCGGGAAGGTATCCCATCCGGCGCCTGACGTAAACGCTTGCGCAAACGTTTACGTACCGTGAAGGCCCCTTTGGTGAACCCCCCTCAAAGCGGACGGAACACCCCAGGTATCGTCGCCGTGCACCTACGCCCGCACCGTCGCGCACCGCCTCGTGAGCGGGCCCGAACAGGCCGAGCGGCCCGAAGGGACCGAGCGGCCAAAGCACGCTGAGCGGCCCGAGCACCCTGAGAGGGCCCGAGCACCCTGAGAGGGCCCGAGCGACCCGGGCGGCCCGCACGGCCCGCCCGCCCCGAACAACAACTGGAGACCCCCATGTCCGCCCTCCCCGCCCCGAGCCGTCGTACCGTCCTGCGCGGAGCGGCCCTCACGCCCGTCGCCGGGCTCGGACTCGTCGCGTGCTCGGGCGGTGGTTCGGGGGCCGCCGCGACCCCGACCGCGCCCGTGGAGCTGGGTGCGGAGAGCGAGGTCGCCAAGGGGAGCGCGAAGCTGTACCGGGATCAGAACGTGGTGGTCAGCCGGGCCGCGGACGGCACCCTCAAGGCGTACAGCACGATCTGCACGCACGCGCAGTGCCCCATCAACAAGCTGGACGGCACGACCCTCGTCTGCCCGTGCCACGGCAGCCAGTTCGACGCGCTGACCGGCAAGGTGGTGCAGTCCCCGGCCACCGAACCCCTGAAGGAGCTGAAGGTGACGGCCGCGAACGGGAAGATCGTCGCGGGCCCGGCCGCCTGATCACCGGGGCGTGCGGCCCCGGCCCCTCACTCCCAGTCCCAGCCGATCCCCACGATCCCCGACCGCATCCGCGGCTCGACGAGGTGCACCGAGTGGTGTCCTCCGGTCAGGCGCAGCTCCTGGCGGCCACTGCGCGGTGCCGCAGCCGAGTGCTGGGTGAAGCGGTGGCAGCGCACCGGGAGCGCGTTCTCCTCGAAGCGCACCTGGAGGGCGTACTGGCCGCCTGCGACACCGAAGTCGCGGACGTACTCGCGGGAGACGCCGGCGGTGCCGTCCTCTACGCCGTAGCGGAAGAGGAACGTATCTCCGGAGCGGAGCCGGGTGCCGAAGAGGAGTTCGGCGACCAGCATGCCGGTCTCGTGGTGGCGGCGGACGCGGCCGGTGCGGCAGTTCTCCAGGGCGTGCACGGTCATGCGGTCGGGGGCGCAGCCGGGGTCTCCGTAGTGCACGGCCATGTAGCGGTCGATGCCGTCCCGGTGGGCGCGGACGATGTGGTGGGACTCGCGGCCGGCCAGCTCGCGGTGCGGTCCGACGCGCACGCGCTCGTGCAGCCCCAAGGAGTGCAGTCCGCTGTCGAGCGAGGACTCCAGGTCAGCCAGCAGCTGTTCCAGGACACCGGACGCCTCGACGAAGGAGCGGTACGAGCGGGCGGCGGGGCGCTGCGCGACGGAGCGTTCCTCGGCCTCGGCGAGCAGCCGGATCAGGGACTCCTCGGGGAGCTGGAGGATCTCCTCCAGCGCGCGTACGGCGCGCAGCGACTCCGGGCGCTGCGGGCGGCGGGCGCCCTGCTGCCAGTAACTCAGGCTGGTGACGCCGACCTTGACCCCGTAGCGCGTCAGATGGTGCTGGACGCGTTGCAGGGGCAGTCCCCGGGCGGCGATGGCGGCGCGCAGCGCGACGTGGAAGGGGCCGCCGCGCAGGGCCGAGTCCAGTTCCGCGGTGGCGACGTCCGCCTGCTGTGTGGCGTGCGGCATGCAGGGGCCCTTTCTGTGAATGTTCACAACGGCTGGTCAGGCCGTTCACGCGGGTTGCTTCGGGGCCCCCGTCGGCACCGGAGAAAGTTCTTCACATCCGTACGCCGTCATTCACGCCCCGAGTTCCCCCGCATTGAAGCGTGTTGACCAAGTCCCGACAACACCTGTCGCCCATCAGGCATATGTGATCTGGCCCGATCGCGGTCGGCGCTCCCAGGTCCGCGACCCGAACCGCTGCCCCCGGGCACCGAGTCCCGGCTCGCCGACCTCACCGAGCTCGTCGCCAACGCCCTCGCCAACGCCGACAGCCGTGACCAGCTCACCGCGTCACGCGCGCGCGTGGTCGCCGCGGGGGACGCCTCCAGGCGTCGTATCGAACGTGACCTCCATGACGGCGTCCAGCAGCGGCTCGTCTCGCTCCGACTCGACCTCAGGACGGCCCAGTCGATGCTGGGCGAGCAGCCGGAGGAACAGCTACGTGGAGGTGTCCGCGCGGGTCGAGGACGACGTCCTGGAGGTGACGATCGCCGATGACGGGGTGGGCGGCGTCGACCTCGGGCACGGCTCCGGGCTCATCGGACTCGTCGACCGCGTCGAGGCGATCGGCGGCAGGCTGCGCGTCACCGGCCCACCGGGGGAGCCGGGACAATGGACGCAGCGCGGCAGACCGCGAAGGGACGGATCGTCCTCGCGGACGACGTCCTGCTCAGGGAGGGCCTCGCTAGCCTGTGCGAACCCCTGGGCTACGAAGTCGCGGGCCAGGCGGGCGACGCCGTGCGGCTCCTGGAACTGGTCGACGACGAGCGGCCCGGCCTCGCGATCGTCGACATCAGGATGCCGCCCGACCACGTCACCGAGGGCCTGAAGGCGGCCCGGACCACCCGCGAGCGCCACCCCGGCACCGGCACCCTCTCGAACGCCGGTATCGGCCGCAGGCTGAAGGTCACCGAGGGCGCCGTCGAGAAGCACGTCCGCGGCATCCTGGGCTAGCTCCGCCTTCCGGAAGCCTCCGAGGACCACCGCCGTGTGCTGGCGGTTCTCACGTTTCTCGACTCCCGGTAAGAGTTCCGGAGGAGATCCGCCCGGCGCGCCCGGCGTTGTCCACAGCCCCGCCGCGCTGTCACCCCGCGCCAGTAGGGTGTGAAACATGGCCGACCCCTCCAGCTACCGCCCCAGGCCGGGAGAGATCCCGGACTCGCCCGGGGTCTACAGATTCCGCGACGAGCACCGCCGGGTGATCTACGTCGGAAAGGCGAAGAGCCTGCGCCAGCGCCTGGCGAACTACTTCCAGGACCTGGCCGGACTCCACCCGCGCACGCGCACGATGGTCACCACGGCCGCGTCGGTGGAGTGGACGGTGGTGTCCACCGAGGTCGAGGCACTCCAGCTGGAGTACACCTGGATCAAGGAGTACGACCCCCGGTTCAACGTCAAGTACCGCGACGACAAGAGCTACCCGTACCTCGCGGTGACGATGAACGAGGAGTACCCGCGCGTGCAGGTGATGCGCGGTCACAAGAAGAAGGGCGTCCGCTACTTCGGGCCGTACGGACACGCCTGGGCGATCCGCGACACCGTGGACCTCCTGCTGCGCGTGTTCCCCGTCCGCACCTGCTCGGCCGGCGTCTTCAAGAACGCGGCGCGCACCGGCCGCCCCTGTCTGCTCGGCTACATCGGCAAGTGCTCCGCCCCCTGCGTCGGCCGCGTCTCCGAGGAGGAGCACCGCGAACTGGCCGAGGAGTTCAGCGACTTCATGGCCGGCCGTACCGGCACGTACATCCGCCGTCTGGAGAAGCAGATGACGGACGCGGCCGAGGACATGGAGTACGAGCGGGCCGCCCGCCTCCGTGACGACATCGAGGCCCTGAAGAAGGCCATGGAGAAGAGCGCGGTCGTCCTCGCCGACGCGACCGACGCCGACCTGATCGCGGTCGCCGAGGACGAGCTGGAGGCCGCCGTCCAGATCTTCCACGTGCGCGGCGGACGAGTGCGCGGCCAGCGCGGCTGGGTCACCGACAAGGTCGAGGACGTCACCACCCCGGCCCTCGTGGAACACGCCCTCCAGCAGCTCTACGGCGAGGAGACCGGGGACTCCGTCCCCAAGGAGGTCCTCGTCCCGGCCCTGCCCGACCCGGTGGAGCCGGTCCAGCAGTGGCTGACGGACCGGCGCGGGGCGAACGTGTCGCTGCGCATCCCGCAGCGCGGCGACAAGAAGTCCCTCATGGAGACCGTCGCGCGCAACGCCCAGCAGTCGCTGATCCTCCACAAGACCAAGCGCGCCTCCGACCTCACCACCCGCTCGCGCGCCCTGGAGGAGATCTCCGAGGCCCTCGGCCTGGACAGCGCCCCCCTGCGGATCGAGTGCTACGACATCTCGCACCTCCAGGGCGACGACGTCGTGGCGTCGATGGTCGTCTTCGAGGACGGGCTGTCCCGCAAGAGCGAGTACCGCCGCTTCCAGATCAAGGGCTTCGAGGGCCAGGACGACGTCCGCTCCATGCACGAGGTCATCACCCGCCGCTTCCGGCGCTATCTCGCCGAGAAGGAGAAGACGGGGGAGTGGGCCGACGGCGACGAGCTGACGGACCTGAAGGACGACGAGGGCCGCCCCAAGCGGTTCGCCTACCCGCCGCAGCTCGTCGTGGTCGACGGCGGACAGCCGCAGGTCGCCGCGGCCAAGCGGGCCCTGGACGAGCTGGGCATCGACGACATCGCCGTGTGCGGCCTCGCCAAGCGCCTGGAGGAGGTCTGGCTGCCCGACGAGGACGACCCCGTGGTGCTGCCCCGCACCAGCGAGGGCCTCTACCTCCTCCAGCGCGTCCGCGACGAGGCCCACCGCTTCGCGATCACCTACCAGCGCGCCAAGCGGGCCAAGCGGTTCCGGGCGAGCCCCCTGGACGACGTGCCCGGCCTCGGCGAGACCCGCAAACAGGCGCTGATCAAACACTTCGGTTCCGTGAAGAAGCTGCGATCCGCGACAATCGACCAGATCTGCGAGGTTCCGGGCATAGGCCGCAAGACCGCGGAGACCATCGCCGCGGCCCTCGCCCAGGCGGCCCCGGCCGCACCCGCCGTGAACACGGCGACCGGAGAGATCATGGACGACATGGAAGACGGGACACCCGAGACGACGGCGGGTGCCCCAGGGGAGCCCGTGACCGCGGGAGCCCCGGACGAGCGACGGGGGCAGGAGACATGACCGAACAAGAGAAGCAGCCCACAGCGGACCGAGATCGGACGCACAAGGAACCGGGCGAGGATCAGTCCTCCCAGGAGACGGTCCAGGACGACGGAGCACAGGTGAGTACGGACAGCACGGCAGCCGGGGTGCCCGAGACGGCCATCCCCGAGCTGGTGATCATCTCCGGCATGTCCGGGGCGGGGCGGTCCACCGCCGCCAAGTGCCTGGAGGACCTCGGCTGGTTCGTCGTCGACAACCTCCCGCCCGCCCTGATCCCCACCATGGTCGAGCTCGGCGCCCGCTCCCAGGGCAACGTGGCACGCATCGCGGTCGTGGTCGACGTCCGGGGCCGGCGCTTCTTCGACAACCTCCGCGAGTCCCTCGCCGACCTGGAGTCCAAGCACGTCACCCGGCGGATCGTCTTCCTGGAGTCCTCGGACGAGGCCCTGGTGCGCCGCTTCGAGTCGGTGCGCCGCCCCCACCCCCTCCAGGGCGACGGCCGCATCGTCGACGGCATCGACGCCGAGCGCGAGCTGCTGCGCGAGCTGCGCGGCGACGCCGACCTCGTCATCGACACCTCCAGCCTCAACGTCCATGAACTGCGCGCCAAGATGGACGCCCAGTTCGCCGGCGAGGAGGAGCCCGAACTGCGGGCCACCGTCATGTCCTTCGGCTTCAAGTACGGCCTCCCGGTCGACGCCGACCTCGTCGCCGACATGCGCTTCCTGCCCAACCCGCACTGGATCCCGGAGCTGCGCCCCTTCAACGGCCTCAACGAAGAGGTCTCCGCGTACGTCTTCAACCAGCCCGGCGCCAAGGAGTTCCTCGACCGCTACGCCGAGCTGCTCCGCCTCATCGCGGCCGGCTACCGGCGCGAGGGCAAGCGGTACGTGACCATCGCGATCGGCTGCACCGGCGGCAAGCACCGTTCGGTCGCCACGGCGGAGAAGCTCGCCGCGCGGCTCGCGGCAGAGGGCGTGGAGACGGTGGTCGTACACCGGGACATGGGACGGGAATGACAGGACGTAGCCCACGGCTGGGCAGGCTGCGCCGCGTGGTGCCCGAAGGACGGACGACCCGGCCCGTGGAGGCCCGCGGCGGCAAGCCGCGCCGGCGCGGCACCCAGCCCAAAGTGGTCGCCCTCGGCGGCGGCATGGGCCTGTCCGCCTCGCTCACCGCGCTGCGCCGGATCACCGGCGACCTCACCGCCGTCGTCACCGTGGCCGACGACGGCGGCTCCAGCGGCCGCCTGCGCGACGAACTGGGCGTACTGCCCCCCGGCGACCTCCGCAAGGCGCTGGCCGCGCTCTGCGGCGACGACGACTGGGGCCAGACCTGGGCCCGCGTCATCCAGCACCGTTTCCAGTCCAAGGGCGACCTGCACGAACACGCGGTCGGCAATCTGCTGATCGTCGCCCTGTGGGAGCAGCTCGGCGACCATGTGCAGGCCCTCGACCTGGTCGGCAAGCTGCTCGGCGCGCATGGGCGCGTGCTGCCCATGTCCGCCGTACCGCTGGAGTTGCAGGCCCTCGTCAAGGGGCACGATCCGGCGCGGCCCGACGACGTGGACACCGTCCGGGGGCAGGCGACCGTGGCGCTCACGCCCGGCGAGGTGCAGTCCGTGCACCTCGTGCCGCACGACCCGCCAGCCGTGCCGGAGGCCGTCGCCGCGGTGCTCGACGCGGACTGGGTGGTGCTCGGCCCGGGCTCCTGGTTCTCGTCCGTCATCCCGCACCTGCTGGTGCCGGAACTGCTCGACGCGCTCACCGAGACGAAGGCGCGCCGGGTACTCTCCCTGAACCTCGTGCCGCAGCCCGGAGAAACCGATGGCTTCTCCCCGCAGCGTCATTTGGAGGTTTTGGGACGACACGCCCCTAAACTCGCCCTGGACGTGGTGCTGGCCGACGAGGCAGCCGTGCCCGACCGAGCGTCGCTCACCGAAGCCGCCAAGCGGCTGGACGCCGCGGTCGAGCTGGCGCCGGTGGCCCGGACCGACGGAACTCCAAGGCACGACCCGGAGCTGTTGGCCGCCGCGTACGACCGTATTTTTCGGATGCATGGAAGGATCGGCCCATGGCGATGACGGCAGCGGTGAAGGATGAGATCTCCCGGCTCCCCGTCACCCGGACCTGTTGCAGGAAGGCGGAGGTCTCCGCCATCTTGCGGTTCGCCGGCGGCCTCCACCTGGTGAGCGGGCGCATCGTGATCGAGGCGGAGCTGGACACCGCGATGGCGGCGCGCCGGCTGAAGCGGGACATCCTGGAGATCTTCGGCCACAGTTCCGAGCTGATCGTGATGGCGCCCGGCGGACTGCGCCGCGGCTCGCGTTACGTCGTCCGGGTGGTCGCGGGCGGCGATCAGCTGGCCCGGCAGACGGGCCTCGTGGACGGCCGCGGACGCCCCATCCGGGGCCTGCCCCCGCAGGTCGTCTCCGGGGCCACCTGTGACGCCGAGGCGGCCTGGAGAGGCGCGTTCCTCGCGCACGGCTCGCTGACCGAGCCCGGCCGGTCCTCCTCCCTGGAGGTGACCTGCCCGGGCCCCGAGGCGGCGCTCGCGCTGGTCGGTGCCGCCCGCAGGCTGTCGATCGCGGCGAAGGCCCGCGAGGTGCGCGGCGTGGACCGCGTGGTCGTCCGCGACGGTGACGCGATCGGCGCCCTGCTCACCCGGCTCGGCGCGCACGAGTCGGTGCTGGCCTGGGAGGAGCGCCGGATGCGCCGCGAGGTGCGCGCCACGGCGAACCGCCTCGCCAACTTCGACGACGCCAACCTCCGCCGCTCGGCCCGCGCGGCCGTCGCCGCGGGCGCCCGTGTCCAGCGCGCGCTGGAGATCCTCGCCGACGAGGTCCCCGAGCACCTCGCGGCGGCCGGACGGCTCCGCATGGACCACAAGCAGGCCTCCCTGGAGGAGCTGGGCGCCCTCGCCGACCCGCCGCTCACCAAGGACGCGGTGGCCGGCCGTATCCGCCGACTGCTGGCGATGGCCGACAAGCGCGCCCAGGACCTCGGCATCCCGGGCACGGAGTCGAGCATCACCGAGGAGATGGCCGACAACTTGGTCGGCTGACCCGCAGGGTGCTGACGGACCCTCAACACGCCGGTGCGGATGCCCGATTCGGGGCGCCGCCACCGGCGTGTCGTCGTCCGTGGCACAGTGGGCGACGACGGACGGGCCGTCACCATGCCGACGCCGGCGCCCGTTCGGCTCTGACGGCCGGTCAGGTCGGGGGCGGCCAACGGCCCGTACACCGAAGAGCCCCATTTATCTCCCCTTGAGGCACCCTTGACTCGATCATGAAGTGTCATGAGCCTGGCAACTGTTCGCCACTGTGGCGAACAGTTGCCAGGGGGTTTCATGAGACACAGAGCGAGATCGATCCTCGCTGTCGGCGCGCTCCTGATCGCAGGCGCGAGCATCGCACCCATCGCCCAGGCACAGGGCGGGAGTTCCACGAAGTCCGACCCCGACGAGGTCAAGGTCTTCCACGCCGACGTCACCCAGCAGCAGATACCCCTGCTCCTGAAGGCCGGACAGGACGCCCACGAACTCGGCGACAACCAGTTCTCGGCCTCCGGCAAGACCGCCGTGGAGGTCTATCTCACCGACCGGCAGGCCCAGAAGCTGGAGAAGCAGGGCGTCGCCCTCACCGAGCACACGCTGACGGCCAAGGCCGAGACACGCGTCGAGAACGCGGCACAGGGCGTCTTCCGCCCGTACAGCGGAAGCGGCGGGCTCAAGGAGGAGATCGTCAGGACCGGGCAGGCCAACCCCGGTCTCACCAAGGTCGAGTCCATCGGCAAGACGGTCGACGGCCAGGACATCCTCGCGCTCAAACTGACCAAGGGCGCGAAGAAGACCAAGGACGGCTCCAAGCCCTCCGTGCTGTACGTGTCCAACCAGCACGCGCGCGAGTGGATCACGCCGGAGATGACCCGCCGGCTGATGCACTACTACCTGGACAACTACAAGACCGACAAGCGCATCAAGAAGATCGTCGACTCCACCGAGCTGTGGTTCGTGCTGTCGGCCAACCCGGACGGCTACGACTACACGTTCCAGAACAGCGACACGCGCCTGTGGCGCAAGAACCTGCGGGACGTCAACGGCGACGGCACCATCTCCACCGGCGACGGCGTCGACCTCAACCGCAACTTCGCCTACAAGTGGGGCTACGACGACGAGGGTTCGTCCCCCAACCCCACCAGTGAGACCTACCGGGGCGCGAGCCCGAACTCCGAGCCGGAGACCGCGGCGCTCGACGCCTTCGAGAAGCGGATCGGCTTCACCTACGGCATCAACTACCACTCCGCCGCCGAACTCCTCCTCTACGGGGTCGGCTGGCAGGTCGCGACCCCCACCCCGGACGACGTCCTCTACAAGGCGCTCGCCGGTACCCCGGACAACCCGGCGATCCCCGGCTACCACTCGCAGGTCTCCTCGGAGCTGTACACGACCAATGGCGAGGCGGACGGCCACGCGTCGAACGTCAACAGGATGTCGATGTTCACCCCCGAGATGTCGACCTGTCAGACCGCGTCGAACATCGACCCGAACGACGCCTGGAACGCGGCCGACTGCCAGTCCGTCTTCAACTTCCCCGACGACGAGAAGCTGATCCAGGACGAGTTCAAGAAGAACATCCCCTTCGCGCTCTCCGTCGCCGAGACCGCCGTCCACCCCGACCGGCCCACCTCGGCGGTCGGCCTCAGCGCCGCCGACTTCACCCCGGCCGCCTTCACCACGTCGTACTCCCGCGGCGCCGACCAGAAGGTCTCCGTCGTCGTACGGAAGTCCGTGCGCGACAAGGAACTCAAGTACCGCGTCAACGGCGGCCGTACGGAGCACATGGCGCTCAAGCCCTGGAAGGGCGGCCAGACCTACGGCGGGCACGACAACCTGTACTTCGACGAGTACCGCGCCACGGTCAGGGACGGCGACCCGGGCGACAAGGTCGAGGTGTGGTTCACCGGTGAGACGAAAGCCGGGAAGCCCACCTCCAGCACCCACTTCACGTACACGGTGGCCAAGCGGCCCGCGGCCGACACCCTCGTGGTCGCCGAGGAAGGCGCCGCCGCGACCCAGGCGCAGACCTACGTCGACGCGCTGAAGGCCGCCGGCCGCAAGGCGGTCGTCTGGGACGTCGCCACCCAGGGCGCGCCCGACGCGCTCGGCGTGCTCGACCACTTCAAGACCGTCGTCCACTACTCGGGCACGGCGGGACCGGGCAACGACACCCAGCTCCAGCTGCGCGCCTTCCTCAACGAGGGCGGCAAGCTGATCGAGGCCGGCGAACAGGCCGGCGGCTTCGTCGACCTCGGCGACGGCACCCCCTCGAACGACTTCAGCCAGTACTACCTGGGCGCCTATTCACGTACGTCCACCCCCGGGGCCACCGGTTTCAACGGCTCCGGCAAGCTCGCCGGCTTCACCGGACCGCTGAGCGGCGCGCCCGGCAACCCGCTGGACCGGGCCGGTACGTACAGCGTCACCTCCGACTCGCTGGCGCCCGCCACGTATCCGCAGTTCGCGAGCGCGGGGGCGGGCCAGTTCGCCGGGACCGTCAACCCGTACGGGCCCTACGCGGGCTCCTACATGGCCGCCGCCGTCCACACCGACGACGCCTACAAGCGCCTCACCCGCACCATCGACCTCACCGGTGTCAGCGCGGCCGACAAGCCCACGCTGCGCAGCGAACTGCTGTGGGACACCGAGCCCGGCTACGACCACGCCGTGGTCGAGATCCACACCACCGGGGCCGACGACTGGACCACGCTCCCGGAGGTCGGCGGCGCCACCAGCACCGCCCTGCCGTCCGAGTGCGAGGCCGGCTTCCTGGTCGCCGAGCACCCCTGGCTCAAGCACTACCTGACCTTCTCCACCGCGGGCTGCACCGCGACCGGCACCACCGGTAAGTGGAACAGCTTCACCGGCGCCTCCGACGGCTGGCAGCAGGTCGGCTTCGACCTGAGCGCCTACGCCGGCAAGTCGGTCGAGGTCTCGCTGAGTTACATCACCGACCCGGGCTCCGGCGGTCACGGCGTCCTCGCCGACGACACCTCGCTCGTCCTGGGCGGCACGGCGACCCAGACCGAGGGCTTCGAGACCTCCCTCGGCGCCTGGAGCGTCACAGGCCCGCCTCCGGGCAGCCCGGCCGTCCTGAAGGACTGGACGCGCACGGGAGCCCTGTTCCAGACGTACGGCGCGGTCACCACCGACCGCACCGTGCTGCTCGGCTTCGGCCTGGAACAGGTCACCTCGGCCGCCGACCGGGCGGCCCTGCTCAAGAAGGCTCTGGCGGCTCTTCGGAGCTGACTCGGTACGACGATGTCATGAACATCCAGGGCGGTCCGTACCCCTACTGGCGGGTACGGACCGCCCTGCCGTGTATGGGGCATCTCGATGTCACCACGGAGGCCTCAGGGAGGTAGGGTCGTAGGCGGTCGGGGACATCCCATACAACTCGCCGGCACTGAGCCGGCGTACCAACGAGGAGATCGGTTCGTGACGATCCGCGTAGGCATCAACGGCTTTGGCCGCATCGGTCGTAACTACTTCCGCGCGCTGCTGGAGCAGGGTGCTGACATCGAGATCGTGGCTGTCAACGACCTGGGTGACACCGCGACCACCGCTCACCTGCTCAAGTACGACACCATCCTGGGCCGACTCAAGGCCGAGGTGTCGCACACCGAGGACACCATCACCGTCGACGGCCACACCATCAAGGTGCTGTCCGAGCGCAACCCCGCCGACATCCCGTGGGGCGACCTCGGGGTCGACATCGTCATCGAGTCGACCGGCATCTTCACGAAGAAGGCCGACGCCGAGAAGCACATCGCCGGTGGCGCCAAGAAGGTCCTCATCTCGGCTCCGGCCAAGGACGAGGACATCACCATCGTGATGGGCGTCAACCAGGACAAGTACGAGCCGGCGAACCACCACGTCATCTCGAACGCCTCCTGCACCACCAACTGTGTGGCGCCGATGGCCAAGGTGCTCGACGAGAACTTCGGCATCGTCAAGGGCCTGATGACGACGGTCCACGCGTACACGAACGACCAGCGCATCCTGGACTTCCCGCACAAGGACCTGCGCCGCGCCCGCGCCGCCGCCGAGAACATCATCCCGACGACGACCGGTGCCGCCAAGGCGACCGCCCTCGTGCTCCCGCAGCTCAAGGGCAAGCTCGACGGCATCGCGATGCGCGTCCCGGTCCCGACCGGCTCGGCCACCGACCTGGTCGTGACGCTGGCCCGCGAGACCACCAAGGACGAGGTCAACGCCGCGTTCAAGAAGGCCTCCGAGGACGGCGACCTCAAGGGCTACCTGGTGTACACCGAGGACGAGATCGTCTCCTCGGACATCGTCAGCGACCCGGCGTCCTGCACCTTCGACGCCTCCCTGACCATGGTCCAGGAGGGCAACACGGTGAAGATCCTCGGCTGGTACGACAACGAGTGGGGCTACTCCAACCGCCTCGTCGACCTCACGGTCTTCGTCGGCGGCCAGCTCTAACTCCCGGAGCAGGCAACTCGATGTGAGTCAGGGCTCGGGCAGCGCACGCCGCGCTGCCCGGGCCCTGTACTACGTAGTGATCGATCAGCCCTCTCGGATCTGAAGAGCCCTCCCTAGGAGTCCCTTTATGAAGACGATCGACGAACTTCTCGCCGAAGGCGTGGACGGCAAGCGGGTCTTCGTCCGCGCCGACCTCAACGTCCCGCTGGCCGACGGCCTCATCACCGACGACGGCCGTATCCGCGCCGTGCTGCCCACCGTCAAGGCCCTCGCCGAGGCGGGCGCCAAGGTGATCGTGGCCTCGCACCTGGGCCGCCCCAAGGGCGCCCCGGACCCGGCGTTCTCCCTCCTCCAGCCGGCCGAGCGCCTCGCCGAACTCCTGGGCGCGCCGGTCGCGTTCGCCCAGGACACCGTCGGCCCCGCCGCCCACGACGCGGTCCGCGGCCTGGAGCCCGGCCAGGTCGCGGTCATCGAGAACCTGCGCTTCAACGCGGGCGAGACCTCCAAGGACGACACCGAGCGCGGCGAGTTCGCCGACCAGCTCGCCGCCCTGGCGGACATCTACGTAGGCGACGGCTTCGGTGCCGTGCACCGCAAGCACGCCTCCGTGTACGACCTCCCGGCCCGGCTGCCGCACTACGCCGGCTACCTCATCGCCACCGAGGTCGGCGTCCTGAAGAAGCTCACCGAGGACGTCAAGCGGCCCTACGTGGTCGCGCTCGGCGGCTCCAAGGTCTCCGACAAGCTCGCCGTCATCGACCAGCTGCTCGGCAAGGCCGACCGCATCCTCATCGGCGGCGGCATGGCCTTCACCTTCCTCAAGGCCAAGGGCTACGAGATCGGCGCCTCCCTGGTCCAGGACGACCAGATTCCCGCCGTCACCGAGTACGTCGAGCGCGCCGAGAAGAACGGCGTCGAGCTGGTCGTCCCGGTCGACGTCGTGACCGCGTCCGCGTTCCCCGACCTGAAGACGAAGGCCCCGTCCAACCCCACCACCGTCGCCGCGGACGCCATCCCCGCCGACCAGATGGGCCTCGACATCGGTCCCGAGACCGGTGCCCTGTACGCCTCGAAGCTCGCCGACGCGGCCACCATCTTCTGGAACGGCCCGATGGGCGTCTTCGAGCACCCCGACTACGCCGCGGGCACCAAGGCGGTCGCCCAGGCACTTCTCGACTCCTCGGCGTTCACGGTCGTCGGCGGTGGCGACTCCGCCGCGGCCGTCCGCATCCTGGGCTTCGACGAGACCGCATTCGGCCACATCTCGACCGGCGGCGGCGCATCCCTCGAATACCTCGAGGGCAAGACGCTCCCCGGCCTCGCCGCACTGGAGGACTGACCTCAATGAGCACGCGCACGCCGATCATGGCGGGCAACTGGAAGATGAACCTCAACCACCTCGAGGCCATCGCCCACGTCCAGAAGCTCGCCTTCGCCCTCGCGGACAAGGACTACGAGGCCGTCGAGGTCGCCGTCCTGCCGCCCTTCACCGACCTGCGCTCC
Source organism: Streptomyces sp. NPDC096013 (assembly GCF_044763565.1). Lineage (NCBI taxonomy): Bacteria > Bacillati > Actinomycetota > Actinomycetes > Kitasatosporales > Streptomycetaceae > Streptomyces > Streptomyces sp. NPDC096013. The sequence goes on from NZ_JBIWGK010000002.1 coordinate 709,355, forward strand.
GTGCAGACCCTGGTCGACGGCGACAAGCTCAGGATCAAGTACGGCGCCCAGGACGTCTCGGCACACGACTCCGGCGCCTACACCGGCGAGATCTCCGGTGCGATGCTGGCCAAGCTCAAGTGCACGTACGTGGCCATCGGCCACTCCGAGCGCCGCCAGTACCACGCCGAGACCGACGAGGTCGTCAACGCCAAGGTGAAGGCCGCGTACAAGCACGGCCTGACCCCGATCCTCTGCGTCGGCGAGGAGCTGGACGTCCGCGAGGCGGGCAACCACGTCGCGCACACGCTCAGCCAGGTCGAGGGCGGCCTCAAGGACGTCCCGGCCGAGCAGGCCGAGACGATCGTCATCGCCTACGAGCCCGTCTGGGCCATCGGCACCGGCAAGGTCTGCGGCTCCGGCGACGCCCAGGAGGTCTGCCAGGCCATCCGCGGCAAGCTCGCCGAGCTGTACACCCAGGAGCTGGCCGACCAGGTCCGCATCCAGTACGGCGGCTCGGTCAAGTCCGGCAACGTCGCCGAGATCATGGCCCAGCCCGACGTCGACGGCGCCCTGGTCGGCGGTGCCTCGCTGGACGCCGACGAGTTCGTCAAGATCGTGCGCTTCCGCGATCAGTGAGCTTGACCGTGTGTAGGCGGTAGCCGCGATCCGTCGTACCCTTGCGGGGGCATAGCGCCAGCCGCTGTGCCCCTGTCGTCCATCCGAATCCGAGGAAGTTGGTCCAGCCGTGGTTTTGGGGTTCTCGATCGCCCTGATCGTCTTCAGCCTGCTGCTGATGCTGCTGGTGCTGATGCACAAGGGGAAGGGTGGCGGTCTCTCCGACATGTTCGGTGGCGGAATGGCGTCGTCCGTCGGCGGCTCTTCGGTCGCCGAGCGCAACCTGGACCGCATCACCGTGGTGCTCGGTCTGCTCTGGTTCGCCTGCATCGTCGTGCTCGGTCTGCTGATGAAGACGAACTGACCGCACGTTCCGTCGCACATTCCGTACGTAAGGCCCCATGTTCGGTACGCGCAGCTGAGCGCGGCCTATCATGGGGCTTGCGTCTAGGTGTGGGGGCTGTAACTCCAACCACTGGACGCGCGTTGGGCCTTACGTAGACTGAGGCGCTCGCAACGGAGCGAAACGCCGACTCGCTTCGCGGCACCATCACGCAGGGAGTTACGACCGTGGCAAGTGGCAACGCGATCCGTGGAAGCCGGGTCGGGGCGGGGCCGATGGGCGAGGCCGAGCGTGGCGAGTCCGCGCCCCGGCTGCGCATCTCCTTCTGGTGCTCGAACGGGCACGAGACGCAGCCCAGCTTCGCCAGCGACGCGCAGGTTCCCGACACCTGGGACTGCCCGCGCTGCGGCTTCCCGGCCGGACAGGACCGGGACAACCCGCCGGACCCGCCGCGCACCGAGCCCTACAAGACGCACCTCGCGTATGTACGGGAGCGGCGCAGCGACGCGGACGGCGAGGCGATCCTCGCCGAGGCGCTCGCCAAACTGCGGGGAGAAATCTAGGAGTTGAACCGGCCGGACGCCCACGAGGTGTCTGGACGGAGCTGTTTCGCCCCCCGGCGGCCGACGGCCTCCGGACCGATTGTCAGTGCTGCCCTCTACGGTTTGTGAAGTGACGAACCGTGAGGGGGAACGGTGACGACGGTCGAGGTGACGGGCAGTCATGTGCCCGCGTGGCAAGGGGGATTCGGGCGGCTGTAGAGCGCGGCCGTGGTGTCGCGCTTCGGGGACGCCCTGCGCGGTTCGGCGCTGCCGCTGCTCGCCGTGTCGCTGACGCGCCGGCCCCTGCTCATCGCGTCCGTCACCGCCTGCGGCTATCTGCCCTGGATCATCTTCGGCCTGCTCGGCGGCGCGGTCGCGGACCGGGTGGACCAGCGGCGCGCGATGTGGCGGGTGGACGCGGCCCGCGGGCTGCTCGTCGCCGCCTTCGCCGTGGCCGTCGCGCTCGGCCGGGCCTCGATCCCGCTGCTCATCGCGCTCGCCTTCGCCCTGACCACGCTCCAGACCCTCTTCGACAACGCCGCCACGGCGCTGCTGCCGGCCCTGGTGGACCGCTCCGCGCTCGGTGCCGCCAACGCCCGGCTGATGACCGGGCAGAAGATCGCGGGCGGTCTGCTGGGGGCGCCCGTGGTGCCGGTGCTGATCGTCGCCGGGGCCGCCGTCCCCTTCGCGGCCGACGCCCTGACCTTCCTGGTGGCCGCCGCACTGGTCGCCTCGCTGCGGACTCCCGCGCCCGCCGGGGGAGCGGGACCCGAGGACGGTGCGCCGCGCGGCCCGAGACCGGCGGGCAGCACCCTGCGCGGGGAGATCGCCGACGGGCTGCGCACCCTGTGGCACGACCGGCCCCTGCGCGGCCTGTGCGCCGCGACCGCCCTGTGCAACATCGGCATGGGCGCCCTGATCGCCACCCTGGTCGTCCTGGTGACCGGCCGGCTGCACGGCGGCACCGCCGGATACGCCGCGGTGACCACCGCGTTCACGGTCGGCGGCCTGGCCGGGGGAGCGCTGCACCGGCGGATCACCGACCGGCTCGGTCCCCTGCGGGCCGTGCTGCTCGCGGGTCTCGTGCAGACCGGAGCGCTCGTCGTCATCGGCACCGCGCGCAGCCTGACCGCCGTCGTCGTGGCCATGGCGGCCTTCGGCGTCATGAGCATGGTGTGGAACGTCAACACGACCACGCTGATGCAGCAGCGCACGCCCACCGATCTGCTGGGCCGGGTCAGCTCGGCCTTCCGGACCCTGGCCGCGGCCGGGGCCCCACTGGGCGCGCTTCTCGGCGGGGCCGTCGCCACCGCCTGGGGAACGAACACGCCCGCGCTGCTCACCGCGGCTTTCTTCGTTCTGTCGGTCCTGGCACTGATACCGGCGGTCAAGCCGGACGTACCTGTTGTTGCCCTGGAGGACGACGCGACGACAGCTCGCGTCACGGGCTGATCAATTAGGTTGGAACAGGCCCGCAGGTCGGTAGGAAAGAAGGCTGAAGTCGCAATGAACGCAGACGGCCGTACCAGGCTCAACCAGACGCCCGAGTGGACCGCCTTGGCCCAGCACCGTGAGGAGCTCGGCGAGGTGCGGTTGCGGGAGCTGTTCGCCGCCGATCCCGGGCGCGGCACCGGGTACACGCTCAAGGTCGGTGACCTGCACCTCGACTACTCGAAGCACCTAGTCACCGACGAGACCCTCGCCCTGCTCCAGGAACTGGCCGCCGCGACGGATGTGTTCGGTCTCCGGGATGCCATGTTCCGTGGTGAGAAGATCAACGTCACGGAGGACCGCGCGGTCCTGCACACCGCCCTGCGTGCCCCGCGGGACGCGGTGGTCGAGGTCGACGGCGAGAACGTGGTGCCCCAGGTCCACGCCGTCCTCGACAAGATGGCCGCTTTCGCGGACCGGGTCCGCTCGGGCGAGTGGACCGGGCACACCGGCAGGCGCATCAAGAACGTCGTCAATATCGGCATCGGCGGCTCCGACCTCGGCCCGGCGATGGCCTATGAGGCGCTGCGCGCGTTCACGGACCGGGATCTGACGGTCCGGTTCGTGTCGAACGTGGACGGCGCCGACCTGCACGAGGCCACCCGTGACCTCGACCCGGCCGAGACGCTGTTCATCATCGCCTCGAAGACGTTCACCACGATCGAGACGATCACCAACGCGACCTCCGCCCGGGACTGGCTCCTGACCGAGCTGAAGGCCGGCCAGGACGCCGTCGCCCGGCACTTCGTGGCGCTGTCGACGAACGCCGGGAAGGTGTCGGAGTTCGGTATCGACACGGACAACATGTTCGAGTTCTGGGACTGGGTCGGGGGACGCTACTCCTTCGACTCGGCGATCGGCCTGTCGCTGATGATCGCTGTGGGGCCGGACCGCTTCCGGGAGATGCTGGATGGCTTCCACCTCGTCGACGAGCACTTCCGCACCGCGCCCCCGGAGTCCAACGCACCGTTGCTGCTGGGCCTGTTGGGTGTCTGGTACGGCAACTTCCACGACGCCCAGTCGCACGCGGTGCTGCCCTACAGCCACTATCTCTCCAAGTTCACCGCCTACTTGCAGCAGCTGGACATGGAGTCCAACGGCAAGTCCGTGGACCGGGACGGCAATCCGGTGGAGTGGCAGACCGGCCCGGTGGTGTGGGGCACCCCGGGCACCAACGGCCAGCACGCCTACTACCAGCTCATCCACCAGGGCACCAAGCTGATCCCGGCGGACTTCATCGGCTTCGCCAGTCCGGTCGGTGAGCTGAGCGAGGCTCTCAAGGCGCAGCACGACCTGCTGATGGCCAACTTCTTCGCCCAGACCCAGGCGCTGGCGTTCGGCAAGACACCGGACGAGGTCCGCGCGGAGGGCGTGCCCGAGGAACTGGTGCCGCACAAGACGTTCCGGGGCAACCACCCCACGACGACGATCCTGGCCCGCGAGCTGACCCCGTCCGTACTGGGGCAGCTGATCGCCCTGTACGAGCACAAGGTGTTCGTCCAGGGCGCGGTCTGGAACATCGACTCCTTCGACCAGTGGGGCGTCGAACTCGGCAAGGTCCTCGCCAAACGCGTCGAACCCGCCCTCACCGAAGGCGCCGACGTACCCGGCCTCGACCCCTCCACCACCGCCCTGGTCGCCGAGTACCGCGAGCTGCGCGGGCGTTGAGACAGCGAAGAGCCCGTACGACCGAGGTCGTACGGGCTCTTCGGCGGGGTGCGGGCAGCGCCGGTGTCAGGCGGAAGCCGGCGGATACAGCGCGCGGGGCAGCTGGGAGGCCGCCGCCGCGTCCAGCAGCCACAGGGTGCGGGAGCGGCCCTGGGCACCGGCGGCCGGTGCCTGGATCTCACCCGCGCCCGACAGGGCGATCGCCGCGGCCTCGGCCTTGTCCTCGCCGGCCGCGAGCAACCACACCTCGCGGGCCGACCGGATCGCCGGCAGGGTCAGCGTGACCCGGGTCGGCGGCGGCTTGGGCGCGCCGTGCACACCGACGACCGTGCGCTCGGTCTCCCGTACGGCGGGCAGCTCCGGGAAGAGCGACGCCACATGGGTGTCCGGTCCGACGCCCAGCATGAGGACGTCGAAGGTCGGTACGGCGCCATGGTTCTCGGGACCGGCGGACCGGGCGAGTTCCTCGGCGTAGCCGGCCGCGGCGGCTTCCACGTCGTTGCCGTAGGGACCGTCCGACGCGGGCATGGCGTGCACGCGCTTCGGGTCCAGCGGCACCGAGTCGAGCAGTGCCTCACGGGCCTGGGTGACATTGCGCTCGGGGTCGCCCTCGGGCAGGAACCGCTCGTCGCCCCACCACAGGTCGAGGCGGCCCCAGTCGACGGCGTCCCGGGCGGGCTGGCCCGCCAGGGCTGCCAGCAGACCGTTGCCGTTGCGACCGCCGGTGAGCACGATCGAGGCGTAGCCGCGCGAGGCCTGCGCGTCCACGATCTTTGTGATCAGCCGGGCCGCGGCGGCCTGGGCCATCAGTTCCTTGTCGCGGTGGACGACGAGCTGGGGAGTACTCACTGCGGATCAGCCTTCTTCACCGGGGGCATCTTCGCGGGGGTGGGCCGGTCGGCGTCGCCCTGCTCCGACGAAGCCGAAGCCGTACCCGAGGACGCCGGAGCCGACGCGGGCGCCGTATCCGAGACCGCGCGCACCGGGAGCGCGGGCGTCGGCTGAGCCGCCGCCTCCGCCCGTTCCGCCGCCGACTGGATACCGCCCAGCCGGTCCACGCCGAACCGCAGCGCGGACGCGTAGGTGTCGTCCGGGTCGAGCCTGCGCAGCTCCTCCGCGAGGAGTTCGGACGTCTCCCGGCGCTTGAGCGCCACCGCGCGGTCCGGCTGGCCGGGCAGCGCCAGGGTGGCCATCGCCCCGTCGGACCGGTGCAGGGTGATCGGGCCGCCGGTCGTCTCCAGGCGCACCTGGGTCAGACCGGGACCCGCGGAGACCGCCCGCCGGACGTGCACGTGGAGGCGGTCGGCGAGCCACATCGCGAGCAGTTCGACGCTCGGGTTGGACTCCTCGCCCGCCACCTCGGCGGAGACGATCTCCGAGGAGACCTGGTCGAGCGCGGCGGCCAGCATCGAACGCCACGGGGTGATCCGGGCCCAGGCCAGGTCGGTGTCGCCCGGCTCGTAGCTCTCGGCACGGGACCGCAGCTCGTCGACGGGCTTCTCCGCCGCGTAGCTGTCGGTGACCCGGCGCTGGCTCAGGGCGCCCAGCGGGTCGTTCGCCGGGTCGCGGGGCGCATCCACCGACCACCAGACCACCACCGGCGCGTCCGGCAGCAGCAGCGGCAGCACCACGGACTGGGCGTGGTCGGAGACCTCGCCGTAGAGCCGCAGGACGACCGTCTCGCCGCTGCCCGCGTCCGCGCCCACCCGTACCTCGGCGTCGAGGCGGGACTGGGTGCGGTTGCGGGACGAGCGCGAGACGCGCTTGATGACCACGAGCGTGCGCGAGGGGTGCTCGTGCGCCGCGTCGTTGGCGGCCTTCAGCGCGTCGTAGGCGTTCTCCTCGTCCGTGACGACGACGAGGGTGAGCACCATGCCGACGGCGGGGGTACCGATGGCGCGGCGCCCCTTGACGAGCGCCTTGTTGATCTTGCTGGCAGTGGTGTCGGTGAGGTCTATCTTCATGGCCGGCGCCAGCTCCGTCCCTCTCGTGCGAGCATTTCGTCGGCCTCCACCGGACCCCACGTCCCGGACTGGTACTGCGCGGGCTTGCCGTGCTTGTCCCAGTACTGCTCGATCGGGTCGAGGATCTTCCAGGACAGCTCGACCTCCTCCGTGCGCGGGAAGAGGTTCGAGTCGCCGAGAAGGACGTCGAGGATGAGCCGCTCGTACGCCTCCGGGCTCGACTCCGTGAACGACTCGCCGTAGGCGAAGTCCATGGAGACGTCCCGGATCTCCATCGAGGTGCCGGGCACCTTGGAGCCGAAGCGGACCGTGACGCCCTCGTCGGGCTGGACGCGGAAGACGATCGCGTTCTGGCCCAGCTCCTCCGTCGCCGTCTGGTCGAAGGGGGAGTGCGGGGCGCGCTGGAAGACCACCGCGATCTCCGTGACGCGGCGGCCGAGGCGCTTGCCGGTGCGCAGGTAGAAGGGGACGCCCGCCCAGCGGCGGTTGTCGACCTCGACCTTGATCGCGGCGTACGTGTCGGTCTTCGACTTGGGGTCGATGCCGTCTTCCTGGAGGTAGCCGACGGCCTTCTCGCCGCCCTGCCAGCCCTCGGCGTACTGCCCGCGGACCGTGTTCTTCCCCAGGTCCTTCGGCAGCCGTACCGCGCCGAGCACCTTCTCCTTCTCGGCGGCCAGCGCGTCGGCGGAGAAGGAGGAGGGCTCCTCCATCGCGGTCAGCGCCATCAGCTGGAGCAGGTGGTTCTGGATGACGTCACGGGCGGCGCCGATGCCGTCGTAGTAGCCGGCCCGGCCGCCGATGCCGATGTCCTCGGCCATGGTGATCTGCACGTGGTCCACGAAGGACCGGTTCCAGATCGGCTCGAACATCGTGTTGGCGAAGCGGAGCGCCAGGATGTTCTGGACGGTCTCCTTGCCGAGGTAGTGGTCGATGCGGAACACCTGGTCCGCGGCGAACACCTCGTGCACGACCTTGTTGAGGTCCTCGGCCGACTTGAGGTCGTGGCCGAAGGGCTTCTCGATGACCGCGCGCCGCCAGGAACCGCCCTCCTGGTCGGCAAGACCGTGCTTCTTCAGCTGCTGGATGACGACCGGGAAGGAACGCGGCGGCACCGACAGGTAGAAGGCGAAGTTGCCGCCCGTGCCCTGGGCCTTGTCCAGCTCGTCGATCGTGTCGCGGAGCCGCTCGAACGCGTCGTCGTCGTCGAAGGTGCCCTGGACGAAGCGCATCCCCTGGACGAGCTGCTGCCAGACCTCCTCACGGAACGGCGTACGCGAGTGCTCCTTGACCGCGTCGTGGACCTCCTGCGCGAAGTCCTCGTTGGCCCACTCGCGCCGGGCGAAGCCGACGAGCGAGAAGCCCGGCGGCAGCAGACCCCGGTTGGCGAGGTCGTACACGGCGGGCATCAGCTTTTTGCGTGACAAATCGCCTGTGACGCCGAAGATGACCAGGCCCGACGGCCCCGCGATACGCGGGAGCCGTCGGTCGGCGGGGTCACGAAGCGGATTCGCCCCGGAACCGGAATGAGGAGCCAAGGTCTCAGCCCTCCGAAGGGGCGAGGCGCTGGAGCTCCGCCTCGGTCGACTTGAGCAGGTCGGTCCAGGACGCCTCGAACTTGTCGACGCCCTCGTCCTCCAGCAGCTGCACCACCTCGTCGTAGGAGATGCCCAGCGCCTCCAGGGCGGCCAGCTCGGCGCGGGACTGCTCGTACGTGCCGGTGATGGTGTCGCCGGTGATCTGCCCGTGGTCCTCGACGGCCTCGAGAGTGGCCTCCGGCATGGTGTTCACCGTGTTCGGCGCCACCAGCTCGTCCACGTACAGGGTGTCCTTGTACGCCTTGTCCTTGACGCCGGTCGAGGCCCACAGCGGACGCTGCTTGTTGGCCTGGGCCTTGTCGAGGGCGGCCCAGCGGTCCGAGGAGAAGACCTCCTCGTACGCCTCGTAGGCGAGCCGCGCGTTGGCGAGACCGGCCTTGCCGCGGGCGGCCTTGGCCTCGTCGGTGCCCAGCGCGTCGAGCCGCTTGTCGATCTCGGTGTCCACGCGGGACACGAAGAAGGACGCCACGGAGTGGATCTTCGAGAGGTCCAGGCCGCGCTCCTTGGCCTTCTCCAGGCCGGTGATGAACGCGTCCATGACCTCGCGGTAGCGCTCCAGCGAGAAGATCAGCGTGACGTTGACGCTGATGCCCAGGCCGATGGTCTCGGCGATCGCCGGGAGCCCCGCCCTGGTCGCCGGGATCTTGATGAGCGTGTTGGGCCGGTCCACCAGCCACGCCAGCTGCTTGGCCTCGGCGATGGTCGCCGCCGTGTTGTGGGCGAGGCGCGGGTCGACCTCGATGGAGACCCGGCCGTCCTGGCCGCCGGTCGCGTCGAAGACCGGCCGCAGGATGTCGGCGGCGTCGCGGACGTCCGCCGTCGTGATCATGCGGATGGCTTCCTCGACGGTGACCTTGCGGGCCGCGAGGTCGGCGAGCTGCTGGTCGTAACCGTCGCCCTCCGAGATGGCCTTCTGGAAGATCGACGGGTTGGTGGTGACGCCCACGACGTGCTGCTGGTCGATCAGTTCGGCGAGGTTGCCGGACGTGATCCGCTTGCGCGACAGGTCGTCCAGCCAGATCGCGACGCCTTCTTCAGAGAGGCGCTTGAGTGCGTCTGTCATGGAAAATGCATCTCCTACGTGTCGTATGTCAGCGTCAGCTCTGGGCGGCGGCGATGGATTCCCTGGCCTTGGCGGCCACATTCTCGGCAGTGAAGCCGAACTCCTGGAAGAGCACCTTGCCGTCGGCGGAAGCCCCGAAGTGCTCAAGGGAAACGATGCGACCGGCGTCCCCGACGAAGCGGTACCAGGTCAGACCGATACCGGCCTCGACCGCGACCCGCGCCCTGACCGACGGCGGCAGCACGCTGTCCCGGTACTCCTTGTCCTGCGCGTCGAACCACTCCACGCACGGCATGGACACGACCCGCGTCGGCACACCCTCGGCCTCCAGCTGCTCCCGCGCCTCGACGGCCAGGTGCACCTCGGAACCGGTGCCGATGAGGATGACCTCCGGGGTTCCGGTGGACGCCTCGAAGAGCACGTAACCGCCCTTGGCGGTGTCCTCGTTGGCGTCGTACGTCGGCACGCCCTGACGGGTCAGGGCGAAACCGTGCGGGTGACCCTCGCCGTACACCTTCGTGTAGCGGCGCAGGACCTCGCGCCAGGCGATGGCCGTCTCGTTGGCGTCGGCGGGGCGCACGATGTTCAGGCCTGGGATAGCGCGCAGCGAGGCGAGGTGCTCGACCGGCTGGTGGGTGGGGCCGTCCTCGCCGAGGCCGATGGAGTCGTGCGTCCACACGTACGTCACCGGCAGGTGCATCAGCGCCGACAGGCGTACGGCGTTGCGCATGTAGTCGGAGAAGACGAGGAACGTGCCGCCGTAGACGCGCGTGTTGCCGTGCAGCGTGATGCCGTTCAGCTCCGCGCCCATGGAGTGCTCGCGGATGCCGAAGTGGATCGTGCGGCCGTACGGGTTCGCCTCCGGCAGCGGGTTGTCCGCCGGGAGGAACGACGACGTCTTGTCGATGGTCGTGTTGTTCGAGCCCGCGAGGTCGGCCGAGCCGCCCCACAGCTCCGGGATGACCGCGCCGAGCGCCTGGAGCACCTTGCCGGACGCGGCACGGGTGGCGACGGACTTGCCCGTCTCGAAGGCCGGGAGCTGCTCTTCCCAGCCGGCCGGCAGCTCGCCCGCGCGGATGCGGTCGTACTCGGCCGCGCGCTCCGGGTTGTTGGCGCGCCATTCCTGGTACGACGGGTCCCACGCGGCCTTCGCCTCGCGGCCCCGCTCCAGCGCCTGGCGGGTGTGCTTGAGGACGTCGTCCGAGACGTCGAAGGACTTCTCCGGGTCGAAGCCGAGGACGCGCTTGGTGGCGGCGACCTCGTCGGCGCCGAGCGCCGAGCCGTGCGCGGCCTCGGTGTTCTGCGCGTTCGGCGCGGGCCAGGCGATGATCGAGCGCATCGCGATGAACGACGGCTTGTTCGTCACCTTCTTCGCGGCCTCGATGGCGTTGTAGATGGCGTGCGGGTCGAGGTCGCCGTCCGGCTTCGGGGCGACGCGCTGGACGTGCCAGCCGTAGGCCTCGTAGCGCTTGACGGTGTCCTCGGAGACCGCGGTCTCCGTGTCGCCCTCGATGGAGATGTGGTTGTCGTCCCACAGGAGGATGAGGTTGCCGAGCTCCTGGTGGCCCGCCATGGAGGAGGCCTCCGCGGAGATGCCCTCCTGGAGGCAGCCGTCACCGGCGATCGCGAAGATGAAGTGGTCGAAGGGCGACTCGCCCTGCGGGGCGTCCGGGTCGAACAGACCGCGCTCGTAGCGGGCGGCCATCGCCATGCCCACCGCGTTGGCGACACCCTGGCCCAGCGGGCCGGTCGTCGTCTCCACGCCGGTGGTGTGGCCGTACTCGGGGTGCCCCGGGGTCTTCGAGCCCCAGGTGCGGAACGCTTCGAGGTCGGCCAGCTCCAGGCCGAACCCGGCCAGGTAGAGCTGCGTGTAGAGGGTCAGGGACGAGTGGCCGGCGGACAGCACGAACCGGTCGCGGCCCACCCAGTCGGGGTCGGCCGGGTCATGCCGCATCACCTTCTGGAAGAGGGTGTACGCGGCGGGCGCGAGGCTCATGGCCGTACCGGGATGGCCGTTACCGACCTTCTGTACGGCATCGGCGGCCAGGACGCGGGCGGTGTCCACCGCCCGCTGGTCCAACTCGGTCCACTCGAGGTCTGTTGTGGTCGGCTTGGTGCTCACCCTGGGTCAGGGCTCCTCTCCACATGTCACGCATGTCGGATGCCGGTGCACTTGGCGCCCACCGGCCGTTGTCGAGCCTACCCCCGTGAGAACGTGCATTTTTTCGAGTCATTCCAGACTGCCGGGACTCTCGCGGATCCGCCTCCCGACTGGGTCGTTTCGTATCCGGCAACTGAATACGGAGGTGCTCGTTCGAGTGCTCAACAGAGTGGTGATCAGCTCTTCCGGGGGCCCCGTCCAACACGACCCCACCCCCGCGAATGTCCGGGTCTGGGCAACGTCTACAGTGGCGTGGTACGCGTGAGCCTTTACGGGGAGTTCACACCCGAAGGCTTGCTGGGATGTCTCTGTCAGGGGTGTGCGTGACGGCCGTTGAATCCCGTCCAGCGGGGATTGTCGGGGCGAGCCAGAGCCCGAGCCGGCGGCCGATCGGGGCCCGGGTCATGGCGTTCGTGGCGCTGACCAAGCCGCGGATCATCGAGCTGCTGCTGATCACCACCGTTCCGGTGATGTTCCTGGCCCAGCAGGGTGTGCCGGACCTCAAGCTGGTCCTCCTCACCTGTGTCGGCGGCTATCTGTCCGCCGGCGGCGCCAACGCGCTGAACATGTACATCGACCGCGACATCGACGCGCTCATGGACCGCACCTCGCAGCGGCCCCTGGTCACCGGCATGGTCAGCCCCCGCGAGTGCCTCGCCTTCGGCATCTCGCTCGCGGTCATCTCGACCCTGATGTTCGGCCTGACCGTCAACTGGCTGTCCGCCTGGCTCGCGCTCGGCGCGCTCCTCTTCTACGTCGTCGTCTACACGATGCTCCTCAAGAGGCGTACGTCGCAGAACATCGTGTGGGGCGGCATCGCCGGCTGTCTCCCGGTCCTCATCGGCTGGTCCGCGGTCACGGACTCCATGTCCTGGGCCCCCGTCATCCTCTTCCTCGTCATGTTCTTCTGGACGCCGCCGCACTACTGGCCGCTGTCGATGAAGGTCAAGGACGACTACGCGCGCGTGGGCGTGCCGATGCTCCCGGTCGTCGCCTCCAACAAGGTCGTCGCCCGGCAGATCGTGATCTACAGCTGGGTCATGGTCGCCGTCTCGCTGCTGCTGACGCCTCTCGGCTACACCGGCTGGTTCTACACCCTGGTCGCGCTGCTGGCCGGCGGGTTCTGGCTGTGGGAGGCGCACGGGCTTCAGAACCGCGCCAAGGCCGAGGTGACCGGCGGCAAGCTCAAGGAGATGCGGCTGTTCCACTGGTCGATCACCTATGTGTCGATCCTGTTCGTGGCGATCGCGGTGGACCCCTTCCTCAGGTGAGGGGGCCCGCTGAGGCGGGAGTCACGGACCCCGCCCGTCGCCCTCGGCGCTACTCGTCGGTAGCATCCTGGCCATGGCAGACACGCAGCAGGTTGACGCGAAGGCCGAGCGCCAGGTGGCCCGCCTCGCCAAGCAGATCGGCACCTTCTCCACGGCACACGGCGGCGCCGAGGGCCAGGTCGCCTACATCGGCGAACGCGGCGCCCGCATCGTCCTCGTCGGCGAGGACGGCGCCTGGGGCGACCTGGTGGCCACCTCCTACGAGATCGCCCAGCAGGCCGTCGAGAAGTCCGGGATCACCGTCCACGAGGCCTTCGACGGCGAGTTCGCGGCCAAGGTGAAAACGGGCCCGTACGAGTGGACCCGCATGGCGGGCATCCAGGTGGGCGGCCCGAGCAACAGCTGAACAGGGCCCATGAATCGCGCCCCCGGAGGCGCGGCGTCCCTCACACGGGGTGTGGACGAGCAACACCTCACACCCGATTCACCCGTTAGGACCTCAGGAACACAAGGTCCAGCAACGGGGAGCCCGGATGATCGAAACGCCGTCCCTCGTGGACCAGTACTGCCACGGCGTACTGAGAACGGAGCTGGGCCTCGGCACCTTCGAGGCCCAACTCGCCCGCACGGAGGGCCCACCCGCCCCCGGCACCACCCTCTTCGACACCCAGACGGGCTTCGCCGTACGACGCTGGTGCCCGCCCCTGCTCGGCCTGGAGCCGCACTGCCCGCCCGCCCGCTATCTCGCCCGCCGTCGTGAACTGGGCGTACTGGAAGCGGGCCGCAGGCTGCTGCGCGGCAGCGGCATCACGACGTACCTGATCGACACGGGCCTGCCGGGCGACCTCACGGGCCCCGCCGAGATGGCGACGGCGGGGCAGGCGGACGCGCGGGAGATCGTCCGCCTCGAACTCCTCGCGGAACAGGTCGCCGACACCTCCGGCACCGTCGAGTCCTTCCTCGCCAACCTCGCCGAGTCGGTGCACGGCGCCGCCGCGAGCGCGGTCGCCTTCACCTCCGTGGCGGGCGTACGGCACGGCCTCGCGCTCGCTCCCGAACCGCCGGGCCCCGGCGAGGTGCGCGGCGCGGCGGCCCGCTGGCTGGCCGGGCGCCGGGTCGGCGGGACGCTCAGCGACCCCGTGCTGCTGCGCCACCTGCTGTGGATCGCCGTGGCGTCCGGGCTGCCGCTCCAACTGCACGCCGGACTGGGCGAACCGGGCCTGCGTATCGACCGCACCGACCCCGTCCTGCTCACCGACTTCGTCCGCGCGACGGCCGGACTCGGCACCGACCTGATCCTGCTGCACAGCTACCCGTACCACCGCCACGCGGCCCACCTCGCCGGTGTCTTCCCGCATGTCTACGCCGACTCGGGCGCCGCCCTCGTCCGCACCGGCGCCCGCGCCGCGACCGTGCTCGCCGAGATCCTGGAGCTGGCCCCCTTCGGCAAGATCCTCTTCTCCAGCGGGGCCCACGGGCTGCCCGAACTGCACGTCGTGGGCGCCCGGTTGTTCCGCGACGCGCTCGGGCGCGTGCTCGGCGCCTGGGTCGCCGACGGAGCCTGGTCGCCGGCCGACGCGCAGCGGGTCGCGGGACTGATCGCGGTCGGCAACGCGAAGAGGGTGTACGGGCTGGAGTGAGCTGTACAGACTGGGCCCATGCCGACCGACGCCTTGCTCGACCGCTTCCTGAACGAACTGGCCCCACTGGCCCCCCTCGCCGTGTGGGCCCACGGTTCGCTCGCCGGGGGCGACTACCAGGAGGGCCGCAGCGACCTGGACCTGATAGCGATCCTGGACCACCCGCTCAAGCCGAGCACCGCCCGCAGCCTCGTCGCCCTGCACCGGGGCCTGCGCACCGACCCCCTCGCGGTCCGGCTGCATTGCAGCTACCTCGCGCCCGGCACGCAGGACGCCCCCAACCAGCGCCACCTGACCTGGGCCCACGACCACGTCACCCGTCGGCCCGTCACACCTGTCACCCGGCGTGAACTGCACGCGTTCGGGCGGGTGCTGCACGGCGGATCACCGAAGGACCTGCTCCCGGAGGTGACGGACCAGGAGCTGGCCGAGTTCGTCGTACGCGACCAGCGGGAGTTCTGGCGGCCGGCCGTCGACAAGCCGCAGCTCTGGCTCCAGGACGTCTGGGTCGACGTGGGCCTGACCACCTTCGCCCGCGCGACCGTCACCCGCAGGGACGGCCGCCTGATCACCAAGCGCGAGGCCCTCGACCTGCTGCCCGCGCTGGGCGCCCCGGCGGAGGTCGTGGCGGACGTCGTACGGAGGCGTTACGACGGTACGGCGCCGTCCGCTGCCTCCGTGGAGGGCGACTGGCTCCACCGCAGGGCGGAGCTGACCCGGGCCTATCTGGGCCCGGCGATCGACGACCTGGTGACCCGCTACGGGTGAGCCGTTCAGCGCGGGTGATGCCTCACGCGCGCGTGGGGAGCGACTGTTCCACCGACGGGCCGGGCAGGTCGGCAACGACCTCCGGCCGCTCGCGGAGCGACAGCAGCACCCGCAGCACGCCGATCCACACCAGGCACGAGCCGAGCATGTGGAGGGCGACCAGGGCCTCGGGGAGGTTCGTGAAGTACTGGACGTACCCGATGACGCCCTGGGAGAGCAGGATCAGGAACAGGTCGCGGGTGCGGTCCAGGGGGCCCTTGGGGGCGTCGACCGCCTTGAGGACGAACCACAGGGCGAAGGTCAGCGTGACCACGATCCAGGCGAGCACCGCGTGCAGCTTGGCGACCGTCTCCCAGTCGATCGGGATGCGGTCGACCTCCTTGGAGTCGCCCGCGTGCGGACCCGCGCCGGTGACGACCGTGCCGACCGCGATCAGCAGCACGGAGGCGGTGACCAGGAACCACACCAGCTGCTGCACGGCCTTGCCGACCAGCGGCTTGGGCTCCGCGTCGCCCTCCCGGCTGCGCTGCCACATCAGCGTGGCCACCGCGATCAGCGCCGAGGAGAGCAGGAAGTGGGCCGCGACCGTGTAGGGGTTGAGGCCGACGAGCACCACGATGCCGCCGAGGACCGCGTTGCTCATCACGATCCAGAACTGGGCCCAGCCCAGCCGGGTCAGCCCGCGCCGCCACGGCTTCTGCGAACGCGCCGCGATGATCGCCCAGCCGACGGCGGCGCACAGGACGTACGTCAGCATGCGGTTGCCGAACTCGATGGCTCCGTGGAAGCCCATCGCGCTGGTCGTGGTGAGCGAGTCGTCCGTGCACTTGGGCCAGGTCGGGCAGCCGAGCCCCGATCCCGTCAGCCGCACGGCACCGCCGGTGACCACGATGACCACCGACATGACGAGTGCGGCGAGAGCCGCCCGCCGCACCGTCCGGGAATCCGGGGTCCAGCGTGCGGCGATGAAGGCGAGGGGGTTGCGCGCGGCGGCTACGACGTCGGCGCGGGTCACGTTTGGCACGGGGACCATCGTAGGGGGGTGCTTGTGCACGCGTTCACGAGGGTCCCCCGGGGGTTGCGCGAGGGACCCCGTGACCCGGTTACTCCCAGCGGAAGAATCTTCCCGCCGCCGCCAGCCCGACGACCGCCCACACGCCCAGGATGCCGAGGTCGCCCCAGGGCATCCCGGCCCCGTGCTGGAGCACGTCCCGCAGGCCGTCCGACAGCGCCGAGATGGGCAGCAGGCCCAGCACGTCCTGCACCCCCGACGGGTACTTGTCCATCGGCACGATGACTCCGCCGCCGACCAGGAGCAGCAGGAACACCAGGTTCGCGGCGGCGAGCGTGGCCTCGGCCTTCAGGGTGCCCGCCATCAGCAGGCCGAGACCCGAGAAGGCCGCCGTGCCGAGGACCAGGAGCAGGAACACCGCGAAGGGGTTGCCGTGCGGGGACCAGCCCAGCGCGAAGGCGATCGCCGTCAGCAGGATGATCTGGAGGATCTCCGTGACCAGCACCGAGACCGTCTTCGCGGTCATCAGACCCCAGCGGGGCAGCGGGGAGGACGCGAGGCGCTTCAGGACGCCGTAGCGCCGCTCGAAGCCCGTCGCGATGGCCTGGCCGGTGAACGCCGTCGACATCACGGCGAGGGCCAGGATGCCCGGGGTGAGGAAGTCGACGGACTTGCCCTTGCCGGTGTCGACGATGTCCACCGAGCTGAACAGGACGAGCAGGAGGGTGGGGATCACGACCGTCAACAGGAGCTGCTCGCCGTTCCGCAGAAGCATCTTCGTCTCCAGGACCGCCTGTGCCGCGATCATGCGGGGGAGCGGGGCCGCCCCCGGTGCGGGCGCGTAGGTCGCCGTGGTCATCCGCGCAGCTCCTTGCCGGTCAGCTCAAGAAAAACGTCCTCCAGGGTGTGCCGTTCGACCGAGATCTTCTCCGGCATCACCCCGTGCTGCGCGCACCAGGAGGTGACCGTGGCGAGCAGTTGCGGGTCGACCTTGCCGCCGACGCGGTAGGAGCCCGGGGTCAGTTCCGCGGCCGTGGAGTCGGCCGGGAGCGCCTTCAGCAGGGAGCCGACGTCGAGGCCGGGGCGCCCGCTGAAGCGGAGGGTGTTCTCGGCGCCGCCGCGGCACAGCTCCTCGGGGGAGCCCTGCGCGATGACCTTGCCGGCGTCGATGATCGCGACGTCGTCGGCGAGCTGCTCGGCCTCGTCCATGTGGTGGGTCGTGAGGACGACCGAGACGCCGTCCGTGCGGAGGTCCCTGACGAGGTCCCAGGTCGCGCGGCGGGCCTGCGGGTCGAGGCCGGCGGTCGGCTCGTCCAGGAAGACCAGTTCGGGGCGGCCCACGACGGCCATCGCGAGCGCGAGGCGCTGCTGCTGGCCGCCGGACAGCCGCCGGTAGGTCGTGCGGCCGCAGCTGCCCAGGCCCAGGCGCTCGATGAGCGCGTCCACGTCCAGCGGGTGCGCGTGCAGCTTGGCGATGTGGCGGAGCATCTCGTCGGCGCGGGCGCCCGAGTAGACGCCGCCGGACTGGAGCATCACGCCGATTCTGGGGCGCAGGGCGGCGGACTCACGGACCGGGTCGAGGCCCAGGACGCGTACCGCGCCGGCGTCCGGCCTCCGGTACCCCTCGCAGGTCTCGACCGTGGTCGTCTTGCCCGCCCCGTTGGGGCCGAGCACCGCGGTGACTCCCGCACCGGCCACCAGGTCGAGGCCGTTCACCGCGGTCTTCGTGCCGTACCGCTTCACCAGGGCCTGGACCTGGAGCACGGGCTCACTTCGCATGGGCCCGAGTCTAGGTACGCGGCCCGCGCCGCAGGCGGGCGGGTGCCGGGATCTCCTCCTCACGGGAACGGTGCAGCGCCAGCCACCGTTCGGCGTAGGCCACGGCGTCCGCCACCGGGAACAGGCGGGCGTCGGCCGCGCCCACCGTGCCGCGGAGCACCGGGTGGCCGGCGGGACGGTCCCGCTCGAAGTCGTGGCCCAGCTCGTCGAAGCGGTCGGAGGAGATCGACACCTCGGTGACCGTCTCCCAGCCGTCCGGTCCGGGGCGGCCGACCCGGACCAGCGGCGAGGGTATGCGGTACTCGGCGAGATGGAAGCTCGTGCAGGTGTCGTAGCCCGCGCCGAGCAGCAGCACGCGCGCGTGGAGGGCCTCCAGGCGGGCCAGGGGGCTGCGCTCGCCGAGCCGGCAGTCGGTCGCGTGCCCGGCGACGACCTCGGCCGCCCGCGCACCGACCGCCGCGAAGGACGTCTGCGGATGCGCCGAGCGCTCGGCTCCGGGCCAGGTGCGCACGGTCTCCGGGACCACGCCGACGCCCCGCGAGGGCGTGACGAGGGGGTCGTAGGGCGGCATGGCGGTGCGGATGGTGTCCCACCACTCCTGGGGGACCGGCGGGTTCGCCCAGTGGGCCGGGTCCGAGAGGTCGCCGGTCTGGGTGGGGACGACCAGGGTGCCGTCCGGGCCGAGGGCGTCGAGCACTCCTTGGACGAGCGACACGGCGCCTCCGCAGACCCATCCGAGGGAGCTGAGGGAGGTGTGGACGAGCAGGGTCTCGCCGGGGCGGACACCGAGGGCGCGCAGCTGTGCGGCGACTGTGTCCCGGGTGACAAGTGGGCCGGTGGGAGGGGGTACGGGCATGGTGGAGGAGTCTCCCGCAAGGGGCGCGCGGGGGCCAGTGAATTGATCGATCAAAGATCGTTCCCGCAGGTCAGATTAGGTATGCCTAAGTGATGCAGCGCACCGTCCATCCGCCGGACGCGGGTTGCCTGCCTCTGAGGAATTACGCAACAATGGCGTTGTGAAAAACGTTGGCGAGGCTCCGCAGGAGGAACTCGCGACCGGTGAGCGGTCCACCCGCAACCGCGTCGCGCGCTCCATCCTGGACCACGGCCCGTCGACCGTCGCCGACCTCGCCGGCCGGCTGGGGCTGACCCAGGCCGCCGTGCGCCGCCATCTCGACGCACTCGTCGCCGACGACGTCGTGGAAGCACGCGAGCAGCGGGTCTACGGAGCGCGCACGCGCGGCCGCCCCGCCAAGGTGTTCGCCCTGACCGACTGCGGCCGGGACGCCTTCGACCAGTCCTACGACAAGCTCGCCGCGGACGCCCTGCGCTGGATCGCCGCACAGGGCGGCGGGGACGAGGCGATCGTCGCCTTCGCCCGCGACCGCATGGCCGCCCAGGCCATCGCCTACCGCAAGGCCGTCGAGGCCGTCGCCCCCGAGAACCGCGCGGAAGCGCTGGCCAAGGCCCTGAGCGCGGACGGGTACGCTGCTACGGCGCGTAGCGCACCGGTCGGTGAGCAGCTCTGCCAGCACCACTGCCCGGTCGCCCATGTCGCCGAGCAGTTCCCGCAACTGTGCGATGCGGAGACGGAGCTCTTCTCCCAGCTGCTCGGCACCCATGTCCAGCGACTGGCCACCATCGCCCACGGCGACGGCGTGTGCACCACGTTTATCCCGAAGATTTCCAAGAACGCAGCTAACACATCTGTAAGTGACGCCGGGAGGAACCCCGCATGACGCTCCCCATCGAGGAGACCGCCCACCCCGAGCTCGAGGGTCTGGGCACCTACGAATACGGCTGGGCCGACTCCGACGTGGCCGGTGCCTCCGCGAAGCGCGGCATCAACGAGGACGTCGTCCGGGACATCTCCGGCAAGAAGAACGAGCCGGAGTGGATGACCAAGCTCCGTCTCAAGGGCCTGCGCCTGTTCGAGAAGAAGCCCATGCCGAACTGGGGCTCCGACCTCTCCGGCATCGACTTCGACAACATCAAGTACTTCGTGCGCTCCACGGAGAAGCAGGCGGAGTCCTGGGAGGACCTGCCCGAGGACATCAAGAACACGTACGACAAGCTCGGCATCCCCGAGGCGGAGAAGCAGCGCCTCGTCGCCGGTGTCGCCGCGCAGTACGAGTCCGAGGTCGTCTACCACCAGATCCGTGAGGACCTGGAGGAGCAGGGCGTCATCTTCCTCGACACCGACACCGCGCTGAAGGAGCACCCGGAGCTCTTCAAGGAGTACTTCGGCACCGTCATCCCGGTCGGCGACAACAAGTTCGCGTCGCTCAACACGGCCGTGTGGTCCGGCGGTTCCTTCATCTACGTGCCGAAGGGCGTGCACGTCGAGATCCCGCTCCAGGCCTACTTCCGCATCAACACGGAGAACATGGGCCAGTTCGAGCGGACCCTGATCATCGTCGACGAGGGTGCCTACGTGCACTACGTCGAGGGCTGTACGGCGCCGATCTACAAGTCGGACTCGCTGCACTCCGCGGTCGTCGAGATCATCGTGAAGAAGAACGCCCGCTGCCGCTACACGACCATCCAGAACTGGTCGAACAACGTCTACAACCTGGTCACCAAGCGCGCCGTGGCGTACGAGGGCGCGACCATGGAGTGGATCGACGGCAACATCGGCTCCAAGGTGACGATGAAGTACCCGGCCGTCTACCTGATGGGCGAGCACGCCAAGGGCGAGACCCTCTCCATCGCCTTCGCGGGCGAGGGCCAGCACCAGGACGCCGGCTCCAAGATGGTCCACATGGCGCCGAACACGTCCTCCAACATCGTCTCCAAGTCGGTGGCGCGCGGCGGCGGCCGTACGTCCTACCGCGGTCTCGTCGAGATCGGCGAGGGCGCCCACGGCTCCAAGTCGAACGTGCTCTGCGACGCGCTGCTCGTCGACACCATCTCCCGCTCGGACACGTACCCGTACGTCGACGTCCGCGAGGACGACGTGTCCATGGGCCACGAGGCGACCGTCTCCAAGGTCTCCGAGGACCAGCTCTTCTACCTGATGAGCCGCGGTCTGACCGAGTTCGAGGCGATGGCGATGATCGTGCGCGGCTTCGTCGAGCCGATCGCCAAGGAGCTGCCGATGGAGTACGCCCTCGAACTCAACCGGCTGATCGAGCTGCAGATGGAAGGCTCGGTCGGTTAAGACCGGTTCTTCCGTACGTAGCCAGCGAATTCTGACGCAGGAAAGAGAGCAGACCGACAGCCATGGCTGAGGCTCAGAGCATTCCGGTGGGGTCAACCACCGCCGGCGCGGTGGCAGTTGCCGCCGAGTCGACCGTCGCCACGCGCATGAGCGCGCCCCCGTCCTTCGACGTGGCGGACTTCCCCGTCCCCCACGGCCGCGAGGAGGAGTGGCGGTTCACCCCGCTGGAGCGCCTGCGCGGGCTGCACGACGGCACCGCGGTCGCCACCGGCGAGGGCGTCAAGGTCGCCATCGGGTCCCCCGAGGGGGTCACCGTGGAGACCGTCGGCCGTGACGACGCACGGCTCGGCAAGGCGGGCACCCCGGTGGACCGCGTGGCCGCGCAGGCCTACTCGTCCTTCGAGAAGGCCTCGGTCGTGACCGTCCCCAAGGAGACGGTCCTCACCGAGCCGATCCGCATCGTCGTGCACGGCGAGGGCGGCGTCGCCTACGGCCACCAGGTCATCGAGCTGGGAGCCTTCGCCGAGGCCGTCGTCGTCATCGACCACACCGGTGACGCGGTCCTCGCCGCCAACGTCGACTACATCCTCGGCGACGGCGCCAAGCTCACCGTCGTCTCCGTCCAGGACTGGGACGACAAGGCCGTGCACGTCGGCCAGCACAACGCCCTGATCGGCCGGGACGCCACGTTCAAGTCGTTCGTCGTCACCTTCGGCGGCGATGTCGTACGACTGCACCCGCGCGTGGCCTACGCCGGACCCGGCGGCGACGCCGAGCTGTTCGGCCTGTACTTCACGGACGCGGGCCAGCACCAGGAGCACCGTCTCCTGGTCGACCACAACACCCCGCACTGCAAGTCCAACGTCATGTACAAGGGCGCGTTGCAGGGCGAGGGCGCCCACGCGGTGTGGATCGGAGACGTCCTCATCGAGGCCGCCGCCGAGGGCACCGACACGTACGAGATGAACCGCAACCTCGTGCTGACCGACGGCGCCCGGGTCGACTCCGTGCCGAACCTGGAGATCGAGACAGGCGAGATCGTCGGCGCCGGCCACGCCTCCGCGACCGGCCGCTTCGACGACGAGCAGCTCTTCTACCTGATGGCCCGCGGCATCCCCGCCGACGACGCCCGCCGTCTGGTCGTCCGCGGCTTCTTCGCCGAACTCGTCCAGCAGATCGGTGTCACCGACATCGAGGAGCGGCTGCTCGAGAAGATCGACGCGGAGCTGGAGGCGTCGGTCTGATGACCTTCGTACGCGCCTGCGGTCTCGGCGAGCTGGAGGACGACACCCCGAAGCGGGTGGAGCTCGACGGCACGCCGGTCTCGGTCGTGAAGACCGAGGGGGAGGTGTTCGCGATCAACGACATCTGCTCGCACGCGAACGTCTCGCTCTCCGAGGGCGAGGTGGAGGACTGCCAGATCGAGTGCTGGCTGCACGGCTCCGCGTTCGACCTGCGCACCGGCAAGCCGTCCGGCCTCCCCGCCACGCGCCCCGTACCCGTTTACCCCGTAAAGATCGAAGGGGGCAGCGTCTTCGTTGACGTACGCGCCTCCCTCACCCAGGAGTCCTGAGGAACCCATGGCAACGCTTGAAATCCACGACCTGCACGTCACCGTCGAGGCCGACAACGCCACGAAGGAGATCCTCAAGGGCGTCGACCTCACCGTGAAGCAGGGCGAGACCCACGCCATCATGGGCCCGAACGGCTCCGGCAAGTCGACGCTCGCCTACTCGCTCGCGGGTCACCCCAAGTACACGATCACCGGCGGCACCGTCACCCTCGACGGCGAGGACGTCCTGGAGATGTCCGTCGACGAGCGCGCCCGCGCCGGCCTCTTCCTCGCGATGCAGTACCCGGTCGAGGTCCCCGGTGTCTCCGTCTCCAACTTCCTCCGCACCTCCGCCACCGCCGTCCGCGGCGAGGCCCCCAAGCTGCGGACCTGGGTGAAGGAGGTCAAGGAGACCATGGAGCGCCTCTCCATGGACCCCGCCTTCGCCGAGCGCAACGTCAACGAGGGCTTCTCCGGCGGTGAGAAGAAGCGCCACGAGATCCTTCAGCTGGAGCTGCTCAAGCCGAAGATCGCGATCCTCGACGAGACCGACTCCGGCCTCGACGTCGACGCCCTCCGCGTCGTCTCCGAGGGCGTCAACCGGGTCCGCGAGACCGGCGAGGTCGGCACCCTGCTGATCACGCACTACACGCGCATCCTGCGCTACATCAAACCCGACTTCGTGCACGTCTTCTCCGGCGGCAAGATCGTCGAGTCCGGCGGCGCCGAGCTCGCCGACAAGCTGGAGAACGAGGGCTACGAGGTCTACACGAAGGGTGGCGTATCAGCGTGACGCAGCTGCCGGGCCTCCTCACGAGTTCATCTCAACTACTCGACGAGGCGCTCCGCAAGGACTTCCCCATCCTGGACCGCACGGTTCACGACGGCAAGAAGCTCGTGTACCTGGACAACGCGGCGACCTCGCAGAAGCCGCGCCAGGTCCTGGACGCCCTGAACGAGTACTACGAGCGCTACAACGCCAACGTCCACCGCGGTGTGCATGTGCTCGCCGAAGAGGCCACGGCACTGTACGAGGGCGCGCGGGACAAGGTCGCGACGTTCGTCAACGCGCCCTCCCGCGACGAGGTGATCTTCACCAAGAACGCCTCCGAGTCGCTCAACCTCGTGGCCAACATGCTGGGCTGGGCCGACGAGCCCTACCGCGTGGACCACGAGACCGAGATCGTCATCACGGAGATGGAGCACCACTCCAACATCGTGCCGTGGCAGCTGCTCTCGCAGCGCACGGGCGCGAAGCTGAAGTGGTTCGGCCTCACCGACGACGGCCGCCTCGACCTGTCGAACATCGACGAGATCATCACCGAGAAGACGAAGATCGTCTCCTTCGTGCTGGTGTCGAACATCCTCGGCACGGTCAACCCGGTCGAGAAGATAGTGCGCCGGGCACAGGAGGTCGGGGCCCTGGTCCTGATCGACGCCTCGCAGGCCGCGCCGCACATGCCGCTGGACGTGCAGGCGCTCCAGGCCGACTTCGTGGCCTTCACCGGCCACAAGATGTGCGGTCCGACGGGCATCGGCGTGCTGTGGGGCCGCCAGGAGCTCCTGGAGGACCTGCCCCCGTTCCTCGGCGGCGGCGAGATGATCGAGACCGTGTCGATGCACTCGTCGACATACGCTCCAGCGCCGCACAAGTTCGAGGCGGGCACCCCGCCGATCGCCCAGGCCGTGGGCCTCGGCGCGGCGATCGACTACCTGTCCTCGATCGGCATGGACAAGATCCTCGCCCATGAGCACGCGCTGACCGAGTACGCCGTGAAGCGCTTGCTGGACGTCCCCGACCTGAAGATCATCGGCCCGACGACGGCCGAGGACCGGGGCGCGGCGATCTCCTTCACGCTGGGTGACATCCACCCGCACGACGTGGGCCAGGTGCTGGACGAGGAAGGCATCGCGGTCCGGGTCGGCCACCACTGCGCCCGCCCGGTCTGCCTGCGCTACGGAATTCCTGCGACCACGCGAGCGTCGTTCTATCTGTACTCCACGCCGGCCGAGATCGACGCACTGGTCGACGGCTTGGAGCACGTACGGAACTTCTTCGGCTGAGGGGCTGGCTGGAATCGTGAAGCTTGATTCGATGTACCAGGAAGTCATCCTGGACCACTACAAGCACCCGCACGGCCGGGGCTTGCGGGATGGCGACGCCGAGGTGCACCACGTCAACCCGACGTGCGGCGACGAGATCACGCTGCGCGTGAAGTACGACGGCGAGCAGATCACGGACATCTCCTACGAGGGCCAGGGCTGCTCGATCAGCCAGGCATCGGCCTCCGTACTGAACGACCTCCTCGTCGGCAAGGACCTCTCCGACGCGCAGAAGATCCAGGAGACCTTCCTGGAGCTGATGCAGTCCAAGGGCAGGATCGAGCCCGACGACGCGATGGAGGAGGTACTGGAGGACGCGATCGCGTTCGCCGGTGTCTCCAAGTACCCGGCACGGGTGAAGTGCGCCCTCCTCAGCTGGATGGCGTGGAAGGACGCGACGGCCCAGGCCCTGGGCGGAGCCGACGCCGACGCGGAAAGGAAGACGGCATGAGCGACACCGAGACCATGGAGATCAAGCCCGCCTCCGAGGAGGAGGTCCGCGAGGCCCTCCTCGACGTCGTCGACCCCGAACTGGGCATCGACGTCGTCAACCTCGGACTGATCTACGGCGTCCACATCGACGACGCCAACATCGCCACCATCGACATGACCCTGACCTCGGCGGCCTGCCCGCTGACGGACGTCATCGAGGACCAGGCCAAGTCCGCCACGGACGGCCTCGTCAACGAACTCCGCATCAACTGGGTCTGGATGCCGCCGTGGGGCCCCGACAAGATCACGGACGACGGCCGCGACCAGCTGCGGGCGCTGGGCTTCAACGTCTGATCCTGCCGACGCGGACGTCCGAGCCTGCTGACGCGAACATCTGAGCCTGCTGGCACACCAGGAACGGCCATACCTTCGGGTATGGCCGTTTCTTCGCGTTACGTGGTCGTCGACGCGTGCGACACGGCCCAAGGCCTCGCTGATCGTCTTTCGTGACGTGCCCGGCTAGTTGAGCCCGTCCACCAGCCGGAACGCCGAGTCCGACCGGTACTGCGTGCTGTTCTGGTAGCGGTCCAGCTTGAGTTGGAAGTTCTGGTGGCGGAGGTAGCGGCCGGGGTAGTTGACCGACTCCAGCATCACCGCGCCGGAGTAGGACGAGGTGCGGGGGCAGAAGGTGGCGTCCTGTGTGAAGAGGGCGGAGCCGTCATTGCGTTCCGCGCGGAGGATGAAGTCGCGGTGGCGGAGGTAGGTGCCGGCGGCCGTGGTGAAGGAGTAACAGGAGCTGTTCGCAAGGCCCTTGACCAGGGTGAAGGTGGCGGCGGCGCGGGCCGCGGCGGAGGTGACCGGGTTGAGCTTGACGTAGTCGCCGCTCACCTGCCAGTAGCGGTCCGGGTAGTTGACCGAGCGGACCGACGTCCGGGCGGTGGAGGACGAGCCGGAGGAGCCGGAGGAGCCGGACGAGCCCGTTGAACTCCCGTGTGTGGAGGTCGACTTGGGCGGCGCGGGGGCCTTCGTGGACGGTGTCGCGCTGTGGTCCGAAGCGGCGGTCGACGCGGTGGGGCCGGACGCCGTCGCGGACGCCGGTGTGTGCTCGTCCGGTGTCGGCGTGCCCTTCTTCGACGGTGAGGCGAACGAGAGCAGACCGGGACCGCCCGCGCCGTCCGGTGACGTCGGGTCCGCCCGCTTCGTATGTGACGCGGCGTCAGGATGCCTGTCCGTCACGACGATTGCCGTCACGCACAGGGCGATCGTGGTGAGGGCGAGCGCTCCGGCCAGCCAGAGCCGGCGGGTTCCGGGGGGCCGGGAGCTGTCGGGGTTCCAGCCGTTCTCCCAAGGGGTGTTGTGCGGGAAAGGGGGCTGGGACGTGCTGTCTGGCATGCGCTGTTCCTCCAGCGGCGCCCATGGCGACGGCCGTGACCGTAAAAGCCAGGTGTGTGACAGGTGTGTGAACGGTGAAACAGTAGTGGAGCGAGAGGGGCGCGAGCAGCCGTTTCAGTGAGCGGTTTCTACGAGTTTCCCGGAAGCGTGTGCGACGTGGTGGAACTCCGTGACGAAGACGTGGCGGAACGCCGTGACGAGGGCGTAGCGGAACTACATGACGTAAGGGACTCCGCGGTCACTCCTCGGCGCCTCCTGGGCCCAACTGGCGTGTGGGCTCCTGCGTCAGCGCCGTTATGTACACTCGTACACATGGCCTTCCTGATGCTCCTCACGGCGATCGCCGCGGAGGTGGGCGGTACCACCGCCATGAAGTTCAGCCACGGCTTCAGCCGGCTGTGGCCCTCGGTTCTCACGGTCCTCGGATACGTGCTCTCCTTCGCGCTGCTCGCGCAGACGCTGAAGTCCATGTCGGTGGGTACGGCCTACGCGATCTGGGCGGGCCTCGGCACCGCCGCGATCGTGGCCATCGGGACGGTGTTCCTGGGCGAGGGGATGACCCTGGCGAAGGCCGCCGGGATCGCGCTGATCATCGTCGGGGTCGTGCTGCTCAACCTGGGCGGGGCGCACTGATGGCCGGGGGACGCGAGCCGAGGACCACGGCGGGCAGGTACTGATGGCGCGGCGTTACGACCCCGAGCGGCGGCAGCGGATCATCGACGCGGCGATCCGGGTGGTCGGGGAGAAGGGGCTCGCCGGACTCAGCCATCGTTCCGTCGCCGCCGAGGCCGATGTGCCGCTCGGCTCGACGACGTACCACTTCACGACCCTCGACGAGCTGATGGTCGCGGCCCTGCGCCAGGCCAACGAGGGCTTCGCCAAGGTGATCGCAGGACGCGGCGGTCTGGAGGATCAACGCGCCGATCTGGCCGCGGAGTTGGCGGGCTGGATGGGGGAGTGGCTCGCGGGCGACCGCACGGGCGTGGAACTGGAGTACGAGCTGTACCTCGCCGCCCTCCGCCGCCCCGCCCTGCGCCCGGTCGCCGACGAGTGGGCCCGCGACCTCGCCGAACGGCTCTCCCGGCGCACGGACCCGGTCACCGCGCGGGCGCTGGTCGCGCTGATGGACGGCATCTGCCTTCAGGTCCTGCTGACGGACGCGGCGTACGACGAGGCGTATGCGCGGGAGGTGTTGGGGCGGGTGATTCCGGGGGCGGCGGGGGAGTGACGGGGGGCGGGGTGCGCCCCGGCCCGCGTGTGTCTTCTCCGGCACCCGTGACGCGGAGGCTGCCGGGGTACCGGGCACGGACACCTCGGTCGCCGCCGCCCGCCAGGGCTGTCCCGCCGAGCATGGCGGGGTCCGCCAGGCTGTCTCCCGCGGGGCGTGTTGGGGTCCCCCTGACTGTCTCGTTGGGTGTGTCGGGGTCCATCCGAGCTGCCCCCTCCGTGACGTGTCGGGGTTTTGCCCGGGCTGTTCCGCCGGGTGTGCCGGGGTTCGCCCGAGCTGGTCCCCGGTGGCGTGCGGGGTCCGTCCGAGCTGCCCCTCGGGGGGCGTGTCGGGGTCCGTCCGAGCCGTCCCCTTCTGTGGCCTGTCGGGAGTTCGTCGGGGCTGTCCTGCCGGGTATACCGGGGGGTCGTTCAGGGCCGTTCCCGTGGTGTCTCGGGAGTCCGCCCGGGCCGTCTCGCCGGGTATGCGGGGGTCACCCAAGCTGGCCCCCTCCGGGGCGTGCCAGGGTCCGTCCAGACCGTATCGCCGGGTGGGCCGGGATTCGTCCGGGGCGCTGCGCCAGGGTCCGTCCGGGCCGTCTTGTCGGGTGGGCCGGGGTCCGTCCGGGCCGTTTCGTGTCGTTTGCTGAGACGCCCCGTCGGCGAGTTGGTCCCGGCCGCCCCCGCCAGGTTAGGTTTCCCTCATGACCGACACGACCGCACCTCGCACCACCGGCGCCGTTGCCGCCGGGCTCGCCACCGTCGCCGCCGACGGGACCGTACTCGACACCTGGTTCCCCGCTCCCGAACTGTCCGCCGAACCCGGGCCCGCCGGTACGGAGCGGCTGTCCGCCGAGCGTGCCGTGGAGCTGCTCGGTGACGGTGCGGCGAAGGCGCTCGGTCCGGACGCCCGCCGGGGCGTCGAGGTGATCGCGGTCCGTACGGTCATCGCCTCCCTCGACGACAAGCCGCTCGACGCGCACGACGTCTACCTCCGCCTGCACCTCCTCTCGCACCGCCTGGTCAAGCCGCACGGCCAGAGCCTGGACGGCATGTTCGGCTTCCTCGCCAACGTCGCCTGGACCTCGCTCGGCCCGGTCGCCGTGGACGACGTCGAGAAGGTGCGGCTGAACGCGCGCGCCGAGGGCCTGCACCTTCAGGTGACCTCGGTCGACAAGTTCCCCCGCATGACGGACTACGTGGCCCCGAAGGGCGTCCGTATCGCCGACGCCGACCGCGTCCGGCTCGGCGCGCACCTCGCCGAGGGCACCACGGTCATGCACGAAGGCTTCGTCAACTTCAACGCTGGCACGCTCGGCACGTCGATGGTCGAGGGCCGGATCTCCGCCGGTGTCGTGGTCGGCGACGGGTCGGACATCGGCGGCGGCGCGTCCACGATGGGCACGCTGTCGGGTGGCGGCAACGTCCGTATCACCATCGGCGAGCGCTGCCTGGTCGGCGCGGAGGCGGGCGTCGGGATCGCGCTCGGCGACGAGTGCGTCGTCGAGGCCGGGCTCTACGTCACCGCCGGCACCCGCGTCACGATGCCCGACGGCCAGATCGTCAAGGCCCGTGAACTCTCCGGCGCCTCCAACATCCTCTTCCGCCGCAACTCGGTCACCGGCACCGTCGAGGCCCGCCCGAACAACGCGGTCTGGGGCGGCCTGAACGAGATCCTGCACAGCCACAACTAGCGGTTCATGCAGGTGAGTTGAGCGTCTTCCCGGTCGTAGGGGAGGCGCTCGACCCATGTGCGGGGTCAGCTGCGTACGGTTGCCGCGAACTCCGCCAGCGCCGTGAAGTCCCCCTCGCGCAGCCCGAGTCGGGGATTCACGTGGTGCAGCAGGGCCGGTCCGGGATGCCGGGCGGTCACGAACACCCCGTCGGGCGCGCCCTGTTCGTCGTCCACCCAGGCGAAGGGACGCCCCTCGGCGTACGCCACGATCGCCTCCGTCTTCCAGTGCACCCCGTCGGGCCGCTCGGCGAACAGCCGGTCACCGAAGTCGACGTACGGCAGCTCGGGCAGGCCGACGACCGGGCCGATCCACTCGTTCGCGGCGTCCATCCACGTGGTCGCCCAGCGCAGGTCGTACCCGAGTCCGAGGAGCGCGGGGCCGTGCGCGGGGTTCAGCCAGACCCGTAGGGGACGGGGGCGGTCGGGCACGGTCACACGGATCGTGGTGCAGCCCTGGGGACGGCGTTCCGGCTGTGCGGCATACGGGTTGAGGGGGCCGTCGACGTCGAGGAACAGGAGCGGGCGGCGGCTCATGGGGTCACCGTAGGGGAGGGGGTGGGTGGGGTGGGCGGAAATTTCTTGCGGTGGCAGGCATAGCGGCCGGTCGTCGCACGCGTCACAAGGGGAACAGGGGGCGGGGCATCGGGTGCCGTCGGGGAAGTGAGTGAAGGTGACGATGGATGCCGAAGGGCTGGAAGGTTTCCGGGACTTCGTGGACAACAGGTCGTCGGCGCTGCTGAGGACCGCCGTGCTGCTCAGCGGGGGAGACCGGTACGCCGGTGAGGATCTGCTCCAGAACGCCCTGGCCAAGGCGGCCGGACGGTGGCAGCGGATCGACGAACCCGAGGCGTATGTACGGCAGATCCTCTACCGCCAGCAGATCAGCCGGTGGCGGCTGAAGTGGCGAAGACGCGAACTGACCGTCGCCGAACCGCCGGAGACCCGCACGGCCCCGGACGCCTCGTCCGCCGCCGAACTGCGCGTCGTGATGCGCGAGGCGCTCTCCCGGCTCACCGCGCGCCAGCGCACGGTCCTCGTCCTCCGCTATTTCGAGGACCTGCCGGAGGCCGACGTCGCCCGTCTCCTCGGCTGCTCGATCGGCACCGTGCGGTCCACCACCCACCGTTCTCTGGCCCGACTACGCGTCCTCGCACCGGAGTTGGCCGCCCTGGGGCCGGCCGACACCGAGCTCGGGTCCTCCCGTGACCACTCGCCCGCGGAGGTGCGCCCGTGAACGTCGACGATCTCCTGCGCGACACGTTGCGTGAACAGGCCGCCGAACAGCTGCCGGCGGGACCGGGGTTCGCCGACTGGGTGCTCGCCGTCCGGCGCCGCCGCCGTACCCGGCAACTCGTGGCCGTCGTCATCGCGACGGTCGCCGTGGTCGCCCTCGCGGTGGGTGTGCCACGGCTCTCCTCGGGCAAGGACGACGTCCGTCCGACGGGTGTCGTGGACCGGGAGAACACGAGCGCGCATGCGGACCAGTCGCCGCCGCGCGAGCTGATCGCCGCCGGGCGGACGGCACTTGCCGCCTACTACATCCCGACCACGGTCAGGAAGTCGGCCACGGAAAAGGTCACCGAGCGCACCTACTGGCTGTTCGACCGCAAGAGCGGCACCTACGTGAAGGCCCCCAAGTGGTCGGTCGTCGCCGTCGCCCCGGGCATGAGGACCGCCGCCGTCCTGGAACGGACCCTGCCCGCCTCCCGGATCGGTCTGCTCGACCTGGCCACCGGCGAGGTGAAGCGGTGGTTCCCGGTCACACACAAGGTCGGCGGCCTGTCGTTCTCGGCCGACGGCCGGAAACTGGTCGCGACGACCTACACCTACAACCCCGACGCGACCTTCCAGCCGGCGGACCCCAACGTCGGGGAGCCCGACAAGCCGTCGAGCCGCACCGGTCTCTACATCTTCGACGTGGCCTCCGGCAAGAGCACCTGGGGCGGCGTCGCGGCCGGCGGCGAGCGGGCGGACGGGGTGAGCACCTCCGTCAACAACCGCCAGGACTTCGCCTTCACCTCCGACGGCAGACACGTCTGGGCCGGCATCCTCTCCGACGACGTCAACAAGCTGTTCTACGACTCCACCGGCGCCGAGGTCCCCGCACCGGAGGACGGAAGCACGTACCTGGTCTGGTACATCACCGCGGGACTGTCTCCCGACGGCAAGCACGTCGCCGGTGACTTCGCGGGGCAGACGTGGACCACCTCGTCGTACGTCATCGACTCCGCCACCGGGGAGAAGACCGAGATCCACGGGCAGGAACTGCTCGCCTGGGCCGACGACAGGTCACTCATCGCCTGGGACACCGGCAAGGGTGAAGGGGCGGGGAAGAGCGAGTTCCACCAGCGGCTGGTGCTGGTCACCATCGGCAGCGACAAGGAGGTGCCGCTGAGCGGTTTCCTGGGCGGCAGCACGGACGTCAGCGCCGGACGCTGGAAGCCCGTCTTCGCTCAACGCTGAGAGACCGGGGCCGGGCCGACCTAGCCCGGCCCCGGCTCATCCGGCGACGAACTCCTCATAAGCCGCCACCAACCCGTCGACCGCACCCCGGCCCGCGTCCCGCAGCGGCGCGCGCACCGAACCCCCGGGCAGGCCCAGCGAGTTGAGGAGCGCCTTGGTCGTCACGGTGCCGGGCAGCCCCGCCGCCATCATCAACTCGATGAGCGGCGTGGCGCGTTGCTGGAGGCGGGCGGCACCGGCAGTGTCGCCCGCCTCGAACGCGTCGAGGATCGCCCGGAGTTGGGCCGGGACGACGTTCGCGACCGTGCTCACATAGCCCGCCGCGCCCACCGCGTACAGTGCGAGGATGTGCTCGTCGCAGCCCGCGTAGTACGCCAAGTCCGTCCGCCCCAGGACCTTTTGGGTGCCGAGGAAGTCGTAGGAACAGTCCTTGACCGCGACGATCCTGGGGTGCTCGGCGAGCCGGATCAAGGTCTCCGGTTCGATGCGGGTGCCGGTGCGGCCCGGGATGTCGTAGAGCACGAGGGGCAGCCCGGAGGCGTCGGCGACCTCGCGGAAGTGTGCCTCCAGGGCGTCCTGCGGCGGCCTGCTGTAGTACGGCGAGACCACCAACATCCCGTCCGCGCCCGCCTGTTCGGCCTGCCGGGCGAGTTCGACGGTGTGCCGGGTGTCGAACGTCCCCACCCCCGAGACGAGCGGCACCCCGTCCCCGACGGCCTCCCTGACAGCCGCGACGAGCGCCGCCTTCTCCGCGTCCGACGTCGTCGGCGACTCCCCGGTCGTCCCGGACAGCACCAGCCCGTCACACCCCTCCGACACCAGCCGCACGGCGAGGAGTTGAGCCCCGGGGAGGTCGAGCGCGCCCGCCTCCGTGAAGGGAGTGACCATGGCGCACAGGGCGCGGCCGAAGAGGGGTGGGGCGGAGGTGGCCGGGTTCGTCATGGGAGTAGTCTCGGCAGTGCGACAGTGAAGCTCCACTTAATTCTTCTACCGGGTATCGGTAAGACATGCTGCGGAATGATGGGCAACAGTGGGCGACCGGGGGTGGCGGTGTGACGGGGAGCGGCGACAGTGGGGACTGGGACTCCGCGCGACGGCGGGACGTGGAAGGCGGCGCCGACCTCCCCGTCCGTCACCGCGACGACCACGCCCCCCTCGCCCGTTTCACCCGCCGCGTCCTGGTGGTCTGCCCCCGCTGCGGTGGCCGCGCGCTCGTGGTCCCGCGTCCCGGGCTGCCCGCGCCCAGGTATGCCGCGGAACTCCTGTTCCAGCCGCGCCGGTTGAGCTGCGCCGGGTGCGGAGCCGTGGCCGACTGGGAGGCCGCGGTGCGGGGCAACGCCCTGGTCGGCACGGAGCCGGGCGGTACCGAGGACCCCTTCTTCCGGCGCCCGCTCTGGCTCCAGACCCGCTGCGTGGGCCACATCCTGTGGGCCTACGACGAGGAACACGTCGACGCTCTCGCGGCCTAC
This sequence comes from Streptomyces sp. NPDC096013, assembly GCF_044763565.1. Lineage (NCBI taxonomy): Bacteria > Bacillati > Actinomycetota > Actinomycetes > Kitasatosporales > Streptomycetaceae > Streptomyces > Streptomyces sp. NPDC096013. Next base: position 742,761 of record NZ_JBIWGK010000002.1, read on the forward strand.
GTGGGCGCCCGGTTGCGCGAGCGCGGCGCACTGTCCCCGACGAGGGCGATGTTCCCGAGGCTGCCCGCCTGGATGAAGACCTCCGAGCACCGCGCCGGGATCATGGCCGGTCTGAGGACACTGCGAGCCCTGGCCGAGCGCTCGGCCCCCGCCGACCGTTCCGACGCCGCCCATGAACACGGCGACCGCCCTCGCCCGTACGGAAGCCTCTACTTCCGTGGCGGTCCGTACTAGACCAGGGTGGCCGGCCCGCTGGGCGTGAGACGTGGGCAACTCGCCCTCGGCCGAAGGGAGTTCCGGCGCCTAGCGGAACCCGGGCATCGGATCCGCTCCGGTCAGCTCCCCGCTCGCGGCCCAGAGCCGGGCGGCGACATCCAGGTCGGCCATGTGCGCGGGCACCGGCTCGCGGCGTGGCAGGCCGCGGAGGCCGAAGATCCTCGGGCCCCAGAGCTGGCCTCCCCGTACCTCCGGGTCGAGGACGGCGCGGACGGCGGGCCATGCTCCCGCGTGCTTGCCCTGGACGAGGAGTCCGGCGGGCAGGGCGCGCAGCCGTCGGCCGGGGTCCGTCACGTGGACCGGTGAACGGGACGGGGTGAGGGAGTCCAGTGCGCCGCCGGGGTGGGCCACCACGCTGAGCACCGGGCTGCCGAGGGCGCGCAGGCGGCGGTCGAGTTCGAAGCCGAAGTACATCTGCGCCAGCTTCGACCGGCCGTAGGTGCGCTTGGGGCGGTAGTCCCGGGCCGATTCCAGGTCGTCCAGGTCCAGTCGTTCGGACCGTGCCGCGAAGCTCCCCACCGTCACGACGCGGGCCGCCGGTGCCGCGGACAGCAGGGGTGCCAGCCACCGGGTGAGCGCGAAGTGGCCGAGGTGGTTGGTGCCGAACATCAGCTCGTGGCCGTCCGCGGTCTCCACGCGCGGCGGGTCGTCGAGCGCGACCCCCGCGTTGTGGATCACCGCGTCGAGATGGGTGAGGTCCAGCCCGTCCACGGCCTTCCTCAGGGACGACAGGTCGGCGAGGTCCAGCCGAAGGTGCCGTACCCGCGCGCCGGGGACGCGCGAGCGGATCGAGGCCATGGCGGCGTCGGCCTTCGCGGCGTCCCGGCTGCCGAGTACGACGACGGCACCCGTGGCGGCGAGCTGTTCCGCGGCGAAGTAGCCGATCCCGGCGTTGCCTCCGGTGACCAGGATGTTCCTGCCCTCGGCGGACGGCAGCCGGTGAACGTCCCACGGTCGGCTCGGGGATGCGGAAGACACGATGACAGGCTCCTTGCGCTCTGGGGCACGGTGCTCAGGGGGAGCACCTGCCCCACCAAGCTCGCAACCTCCACCGACAGATCGCTGACGAACCGCCGACGTACCGCTGACAGCGCGCGCTCACCGCCGACAGATCGCCGACGCGGGCGCGGTACCCAAGCTCTGTACCCAAGCTCTGTACCCAGGCCCTGTCCCCCAGGCCCTATGTCCAATTGGCCCCTCCATGGGTCACCATGGCCAGGAAGGTCACAGACGTGGGAAGTTGATCCACCCTGGTCACGGGAGGCGTCATGAAGCTCGGCAAGGCACTGGCCACCGGAGTCGCCGAGGAGCGGCCGCAGATCCACGACGGTGAACTCGAACTCCCCGAGGAGACCGGCGAGTTCGCGGAGGTCGCGGAACTGGCGGCGCCCGAAGAGGTCCCGGCCGCCCGATGAGGCTGCGGCTCCCCGAGGAACGTCCTACGGAGCCGCCGACCGGATTCAAGATCGCCCACCCGGTGCTGTCCCAGGACGGCACCCGGGCCGGGTTCACCGGTGTGTCGCTGGGCGGCGCGCTGCCGTACGGAGTCGTGGCCGACGCGTCCTGCGTCTACGGCCGCCGCCACCGTTCGCCCGCGCGGCGCTGCGACTGCGGCTTCCACTGTGTGCACGAACGGGCCGCCGCGGAAGCCCTGTTGTGCATGGAGGAGCACCGCGCGGCGGTCCTCCTCGACATCACCGTGCTCGGCGCCTACATCCGTTTCGAACTCGGCTTCCGCTACGCCCATCAGCGCGTCCGCACCGCCACGGTCGGCCCCTGCGCCTGCGGGGCGCGGGCCGTCGCGCTGGCCGACGCGGGTTGGGGCAGGCCCGGTTGGCGCGCCCTGGCCGCCGCGTGCCCGGGCTGCGTGCGCGGCCGTACGTCCGTCTCGCTCGCCGCGTTCGCCCGGCTGGCCGGGGACGGACTGCGGGTGGTCGCGGGGAGCGGCACGCACAGGGCGACCGTCGACCCCGGACTCCCCGAGGACCTGGGTGTGCCCGAACTCCTCGCGGAGGCAGCCCTGTTGCAGGCCCGTCTCGACTGGTTCCAGAGCCGGCTGGCCCGGCTGGAAGGGGGCGGGAAGCCGCATTAGCTTGCGTTTGAACCTCGCGCGCCATGTGAGGGCGTTCTGCTCGTGCAGGTCTGCTTGGCTGTCCACCGCTTCGGGAACAACCCCGCGCCAGGTCGTCTCTCCGGTGTTCCCTAACCTCCTCCCATGAGCATTGGCGTACACGTCCCTGAGTACCTGCAGGACTGCGAGCTGATCGCGAGTGAGGACCTCGCGCGAGAGCCCGCTTTCTGGCTCGCTCATGTCCTGTTGACGATGGGCGATCCCGGCGAATCAGCCGAGGCGTACGGAGTGGCCGCGTCGGCTTACGACGCAATGGTGGACCGCCTCGGGGACCCCGAGCAGCCCTGGCCCGTCTTGCGGGTCTGCTTCGACGGTGGGCATACGGCCTATGCCGTCTACGCCAACTGGGAGGACGAGAACAGCGTCGACTTCTTCATCCGCCATCCCAACTGGGGGCGCCTCGGCCATCTAGGCCAGTGCGGCGCCGACGAGGCCGGCCCCGGCCTGTCCTGGACGGAGCTCCTCGCTCTCGCCATGAGCACGCACGAAGGCAGCGAGGGATTGACCGATCCATCTGAGCGCCTCCTGCTCCTGCTGCCCATGCTTGGCGACGCCGACATGCCCGGCGAGGCTCGTGACACCGTGGCGGGCGCGCTGTCCCGCTGTGGGATACGCGCGGACGCTGCCAGCGATCTGGCCGCGACTCTGCTGGGGGAGCAGGACTCGGCCGGCGGAGTCCGGTGGACCCCGACCGGCGATAACCCGATCGCCGTGTGCTCGTCCCCGTACAGCCCCCGCCAGGTTCCGCTCGCCCTCGGTATCACACAGGACCAAGCCAGGGCTCTGGCCACCGCCCTCGGTAGTCCGGCACCCGAGCAGGAGGTTGTGGAACACCGTCGGGACGAGCACTCGTCGGGCGGGCGTACCTGAACCCGAGCCCAGCCCGCCGCCTCGCGACAGCCCAGAGGCCAACCTGTACAAACATGAGCGACTGGCGGACGTACGACGTCAAAACTCAAGCCAGGGCCTGTCTGACCATTCCCGTCCGCCGCGCGACGCCATGCACGCACTCTCGCCGCACCGAGCGCGGACCCAGGTACGTCCAGTACGTGGGCCCACGCCCGGCACGCCGAGAGCGCGCATCTGACGCCGCCCGGCCGCCCTGCGGGCGACGACGGGAATGGTCAGACAGGCCCTGGGCGGACAGCGGCAGGCGGCCTTGACCTCAAGTTCGGTCGAGGTTGAAGGCTGGTCGGTGACGCAGATCCGTACCGACCGCCGGAGGCCCGCATGACCCGCCGTACCGACTCCCACCCGGACATCGCCGACCCCCGCATCGGTGCCCCGATCTTCGGCACCTGGCGCGTCGGAACCCCGCTGCGGCAACGCCGGACCGTCGAGGCGATCGCGGCTGCCTGGGAGCGCCGCCCCTGGCCCGCCGACGACCTCCTCGGCTACCACGTCTACACCGGCCACGACGCCTCCACCCTGCTGCACTACGCGCGGTGGACGACCGAGCCCGCCTACGAAGCCTTCGCCAGGACCCGCCGTCAGGAGCGCGTCGACGAGATCGACACCGCCGTACCGGACATCGAACGCCTCGGCCTCACCCGCTACCGCCACTACCGCAGCGGCGGCCCGGCGGACCGGGCGGGCCGCACCCCGGGTTGCGTCGTGATCGTCGACGTCGAGTTCGAAGGGCCCGACCCCGCCCGCCAACACGCCTGGGTGGACGCCGTGTTCGAGGCCCTGGCCAACGAACCCGCCCCGCACCCCGGCGGCATCTCCGCACACTTCCACCTCTCCACCGACGGCACCCGCGTCCTCAACTACGCCGAGTGGGACAGCGCCCAGTCCCACCTCGACGCCCTCGCGGCCCCCGGTGACGGCATCGACTCCGCCACCGCCCTCTGGGAACGCGTCCAGACCTGGCCCGGCCTGAAGAGCAGCACCGTCAGCCGCTACGACCACGCCCTCGGCCTCGTCCCCGGCTGATCCGGGAAAGCCTCGCCCACCGACAACCCCACCCGCCTGGACAAAAAAAGTGTTCGGTGGGACGGTGGACGCATGCTGGACGTCACCGTGATCGAGGACCCCGAGGCCGCAGCCGTCTCGCTTGACCCCATAAGGGCCCGGCTGCTCGCCGAGCTGGCGGCGGGGCCCGCGTCGGCCACCATGCTGGCCGGCAAGGTCGGACTGCCCCGGCAGAAGGTGAACTACCACCTCAAGGCGCTGGAGCGGCACGGCCTGGTCGAGCTGGCCGACGAGCGGCGCAAGGGCAATGTCACCGAGCGGCTGATGCGGGCGACCGCCGCGTCGTACGTCATCTCGCCGCTCGCGCTCGCCGCCGTGCAGCCGGACCCGGACCGGTTCCGCGACCAGCTCTCCGCGCGCTGGCTGCTGGCGCTCGGCGCCCGCCTGGTGCGGGACGTCGGCTCGCTGATCACCGGCGCGGCCAAGGCGCACAAGCGGCTGGCCACCTTCGCGCTCGACGGCGAGGTGCGCTTCGCGTCCGCCGCCGACCGCGCCGCGTTCATCCAGGAACTGACCGCCGGGGTGAGCGCCCTCGTCCGCAAGTACGACGCGGGGGAGACCGAAGAAGGCCGTGACCACAGGATCGTCATCGCCGTCCACCCCACGCTCAAGACACCGCCCGCCCCGGAACTGGACCAGCAGAACCGGTAGGACTCAGGAGCCAGCCATGTCCAAGGAATTCGAGATCGTCCACGAGTTCGAGGTCGACGCCACGCCGGACGAGGTGTGGGAGGCCATCACCTCCGGCACCGGCGGCTGGCTGTGGCCGATGGAGTTCGACGGGGAGAAGCGGGTCGGGCCCTTCGGGTCCACCCTCACGAACTTCGAACCGCCGCACCGGCTCACCGCCCGGACCGAGGACGTCGGTTTCCCCACCCAGAGCCTCAACCAGATCGACGAGACCATCGAGCCTCGCGACGGCGGCAGGCGCGCCTGGGTGCGCTACGTGCACAGCGGGATCTTCACCGAAGACTGGGACAACCAGTTCGACGGCGCGAGCAAGCACAACGCGTTCTACATGCACACCCTGCGCGAGTACGTCACGCACTTCGCGGGCCGGCCGGTCGCCTTCGCCACGCTGAACGGGCCGGATGCCTCAACCGCCCCCGGCGCGCTCGACGTCGCGGCCCGGGCGCTCGGTCTCGCGGACGACGTCTCCGAGGGGGCGCGGGTGCGGGCGCGCGGTCCCGAGGGCCAACTCCTGGACGCCGTGGTCGACTTCCGTGACCCGTACTTCATCGGACTGCGCACCGACAGCGCGCTGATCCGGTTCTTCGGGCGCAACCACTGGGGTGCCCCGGTCGGCGTCAGCGTCCACGACTTCGCCGCGGGCGCCGACGCCAAGACGAACGAACTCGCCTGGCAGAACTGGCTGGACGGGGCCTTCGCCTGACCTGGTGCGAGCCGGCGAGACCCCGTCCACCCACCCCCGTGGGCCCGTAGGTGCTACGGCTGGAAGCGCAGCACCTGCGGGTCGTGGTCGCTGATCTGGTCGTTGAACTCCGAGTTGATGTGGACGCTGTCGTACTCGAAGCAGTCCTTGCGGATCGACGGGCTGATCAGGATCTGGTCCAGGACCTGCTGGTTGCCCTGGTAGTCGTACGTGTAACGCTCGTTCCTCGGCAGGGACTTGATCGCCGAGTACAGCTCGCCGTCGCCTTCGAGGATCTTCGCCGTGTCGGAGAACTCGAAGTCGTTCATGTCGCCGAGCGCGATGACGTTCGCGTCCTTCTGGGCCGCGAGGATCTGCTGGACGAAGGCGTTGACCGCGGTCGCCTGCGCGTGCCGCTGGGTCTCCGAGCTGCGGGTGACCGGCTGGTACTGCGCGGTCAGGGCCTGGTCGCCGCCCTTGGAGATCAGGTGGTTGGCGATCACGAAGACCGTTCTGCCCTTGAAGACGAACTCGCCCGCGAGCGGCTTGCGGCTCGCGCTCCAGGCCGCGTTGGCCGGGTCGACGCGGCCGGGTGAGGCCGTCAGCTGCGCCTTGCCGTGCACCTTGGTGACCCCGACGGCGGTCGTCGAGTCGCCGCCCGCGCGGTCGGTGAAGGAGACCCGCTCCGGGTTGAACAGGAACACCTGGCGGATGTTGCCGCCGGGCTCCCCGCCGTCCTTGTCGTTGACCGGGTTGATCGAGCGCCAGTCGTACCTCGGGCCACCCGCGGCGACGATCGCGTCGATCAGCTTGCCGACCGTGACGCTCGCGTCGACCGTGCCGTCGTCCGTCGCGCCGTTGTTGTCCTGGATCTCCTCCAGGGACACGATGTCGGGGGACTGAAGGTTGTTCACGATCGCCGAGGCGTGCGCGGCGAAGGTGCCGTCCGACGGGTCGAGGTTCTCGACGTTGTACGTCGCCACCGCGAGCTGGCCGCGCGACTGCCGCTTCGTCGTCTCGCGCTCCAGACCGGCGCTCTTCACGGCGCCGATCTCGTTCGCGACGAGGGTGTAGCCGCCGTACTGGTTGAAGTCCAGCGGGCCGTCCGTGGCACCCGTCAGCTTGTCGCCGACGTTGACCACGGGGAAGTCCGCGGTCGCGCCCAGGGACTGGATCTGGAGGCGGCCCGTGTTCTGCGAGGTGTAGGAGCCGTAGACCGTGCCACCGCGGCGGCTGGCGTTCTCGTGCGGCTTCACCGTGACCCACAGCTCCGCGTACGGGTCCGTCGCGGTGACCACGCGGGCGTTGGAGACCTGGACGTTCATGCCCTCCAGGGACTCGTAGTAGTCCAGGGCGTACTTCTTCGGCTGGAGCGGCAGACCGTTGATCGAACCGCTCGCCGCGGGGTCGCCGGCCGGGGTGTACTCGCCGGGCACGGACTTGGCGCTGATCACGACCGGCGCCGGTACGGCGTTGCCCTTGGAGACGACGGTGACCGTCGGCTTGCTGATCTCGGTCAGCGACTGGTTGCCCGTGGCGGCGCCGCCCGGGACGTACTCGGAGACCGTGCCGGAGACGGTGACCGCGTCGCCCACCGCGACGGTCGGGGTCGAGCCGGTGAAGACGAACACGCCCTCGCTGGTGGCCGGGTTGTCGTCCGGGGCCGCGTCCTGGAACCAGAACCCCTTGGACGAGCCGTAGGCGCGGATGCCGGTGACGATGCCCGGGACGTCCGCGACCTTCTGGCCGGCGTACGGGGACACCCGGGTCGTGCCCTGGATGTCGTGGATGCGGACGCCGTCGGCGTGCGCGGGCGAGGTGAGAACGATCGTGGACGCCACAGAACAGACGGCGGCGACGGTGAGCGCGGCGAGGCGCGCGGAGGACTTGCTCGGCAACGGAATCCCTCCGGGGACATGCATGAGTGCCGGGACGAGGGTGACGGGAACACGTACTGCGGCGGTGGGAGCCGCGACCGGTGGGGCGGCAGCGACGCGCGTAGAAGTTACCTGGATAAGGTGTCCATGACATTTCTACGCGCGTCAATCTCATTGCGGGGCAGGCCAGTTGTCAAGGTTTCGGCCATGGACACCGTGTGGCCGGCACATGAACCGGGCGGCATGGGTCGAAATCCGTCTAGGCTGAGCGGCTGAGTCGTGTGTCGTGTCCGGCCGTCGTACGGCCATCGAGGCGCCCTAGGAGATCCCGCCGATGTCAGACAGCTCCCCCTTGCCGCCGGTGCGGCTGCACTCCGAAGCGGAGCTGGCGCGCGACGCGCTGTCCACCCCCCTGCTCTCCCGGGCCGCGCAACTGGCCCGCTGGGCCGGCCCCGACACCCGGATCGACGCCGGTGGCAGCCTTGTCGACGAGCAGCTGCCCGCCGCGGCCGAGGTCCTCGGGCTGACCGGCGACGACGCCGCGGCCGACGCCAGCGAGGCCTGGCGGGTCGCCGTGGACACCGGGCTCGTCGAGGTCGTCGACGAGGAGGAGGGCACGGTCGCGGCCGGCGAGGAGCTGGCCCAGCTCACCTCCGGCTCGCCGAACGACGTCCTCGCGGTCTGGCTCGGCGCCCTCGACACCCTCCTCGCGGACGCGAGCGTGCCCGATCTGGACGGTCTTGTCGACGCCATGGACGAGGGCGGCGAGGTCGATTTCTCGTCACTCGACTGGGACCCCGAGGCGGAGGCCGAGTTCCTCGACGGCGTCCTCGGCAACCTCTACCTCCTCACCGTCAACGAGGACGGCCCCGGCGACGGCCCCGTCCCGCTGCCCGCGCTCGCCGCCTCGATGATCGTCCCCAGCGGCATGGGCGAGCCCACCAACGACGTCCTGGAACAGGTGTCCGACGCGATGATGCGCCTGGACGACCAGTTCCGGCTGCTCGCACCGGTCGGCATCGTCGAGTACCAGCCCGTCGACGAGGCCCTCATGGCCGACGTCGACGAACCCGGCGAAGACCCCGCGCCCGCCGTCGACGAGACCGACGTCACCCGCTACGGCATGGTCCGCCTCACCCCCCTCGGCCTCTACGGCCTCCGCGCCCGCCTCCTCGAAGCGGGCTTCGCCGCCCCCGCCGTAGGAGATCTCGCGGACAAGGGTGCGGACGCGCTGCTCGACGGGACGTCGCGGTTCCCGCAGCGGGCGGCGCAGGCCGAGATCGAGCAGTGGCTGGCCGGTCGTGAACCCCTCGCCGCGGCGGGGGAGTTGCTCGCCGCGGCCCGCGGCGTCGACCCGGGCGCGCCCCTGCGGCGGCTGCTCTGCCAGCAGGCGCTTTCCCTCGTCGGCGCGGAGGCCGAGCCCGCACTGCGCGCGGTACTCGACGACCCCGAGCTGGGCGGCCTCGCCCGGGTCTGGCTGAGCGAGCACGGCGCGAGCGACGTACCCGCGCCCTCCGAGGAGCTGGTGTTCTGGCTGACCGTCGACACGGTGGCCGCCCAGCTCGCCGCCGAGGGCAACTCCGAGGAGCTTCAGGCCCTGGTCGAGGGCCTGGCCCAGCAGCACAACGGCTTCTTCGCCGCGGCCTGGCGGGTCGACCACCCGGCGACCGCGGACGTCCTGGAGGCGATGGGCCGCCTGCACCCCGACAAGCGGATCGCGAAGGAAGCACGGAAGGCGGCCTTCAAGGCACGCTCCCAGCAAGGGAGTTGAGCCGACGCGGCCCTGGCGGCTTTTGAATCCCTTGGGTGAGCGCATACGGCTTCGTGGCCGGAAGCGGACGGATTCATGGAAGAGAGCCCGGCGAAGTCGGCCGGTGTTCAACTCGTGTTCAGACATGGGCGGGAGCGTGGCGCCGACCGAGGTCCGCCACCCTCCACGGCACACCCACCGTCACAGGAGACACCATGTCGCTCACCCGCAGGGAATTCACCGCCAAGTCCGCGATGACAGGTGCCGGGGTCGCGCTGGCGGGCAGCGTCGGCGCCCTCGCCACCGCGCCCAACGCCCTCGCGTCCACCGACACCGAGGAATCGGCGGACCGCCACGGACAGGGCCACGGTCACCCCGGCGTCGGCTACGGCCCGCTGATCGCCGACCCGGACGGCCTTCTCGCCCTCCCCGCCGGTTTCACGTACCGCGTCATCACCCACAGCGGCAAGACCAAGCTGGAATCAGGCGAGTTCACCCCCTCCAACCACGACGGCACGTCCACTTTCGACGGCCCGCGCGGCGCCACCCTCCTCGTCAACAACCACGAGCTGGCCGGCCCCCGCGCCCAGTGGCCCCACCCCGTCCCGCTCACCGAGGGCCTGGTCTACGACCCCGCCGCGGCGGGCGGCTGCACGGTCGTCGAGGTCCGCCGCGACCACGTCGCCGAGTGGGTCGGCATCGCCGGCACCGCCACCAACTGCGCGGGCGGCAACACCCCTTGGGACACCTGGCTCACCTGCGAGGAGACCGAGGACAAGGCCGGCACCAACGGCTTCACCAAGGACCACGGTTACGTCTTCGAGGTCGACCCGGTCGACCGCCGCGCGAACCGGAACCCCAAGCCGATCAAGGCACTTGGCCGCTACGCCCACGAAGCGGTCGTCGTCGACCCCAAGCGCGGCCACCTCTACCTCACCGAGGACGCGTCGAACCCGAACGGCCTCCTCTACCGCTGGACCCCGCCCGAGCACTTCCACCACGGCCGCGGCAAGCTCCGCACCCTCGCCGACGACGCGGGCGTCCTCCAGGCGTTCAAGTGCTTCGACTCCGGCGGTAAGTTCATCGACGACCTCTCGCGCGCCACGAAGATCGGCACGGTCTACGGCGTCGACTGGGTCGACGTCCCCGACCGCGACGCGAAGACGGTGTCCGTCCGCAAGCAGTTCGCCGCCGGCCAGGTCACCCGCGCCCGCAAGCTGGAGGGCATGTGGTGGGGTGACGGCGGCACGTACATCGTCTCCTCGTTCGCCCGCACGGAGAGCCCCGTCCAGCACGACGGCGCCGTCTGGTTCTACGACCCCAAGCGCCGCACCCTCACCCTCAAGGTCCTCCTCGGCGTCAACCCGGACCCGTCCGTGGACGGCGCGTTCGACGGCCCCGACAACATCACCGTCTCTCCCTACGGCGGCCTCGTCATCGCCGAGGACGGCGAGGGCGTCCAGCACCTGTTCGGCGCGACCGACTCCGGCCGCACCTACCCGATCGCCCGCAACGAGCTGAACATCGGCACCGAGGACAAGCCGGAATACAGCGAGTTCACCGGTGTGACCTTCTCGCCCGACGGCAGGACCCTGTACGCGAACATCCAGACGCCGGGCATCATGCTGGCGATCACCGGCCCCTGGAAGCGCCAGAGCCGATAGAGCGCGTCATGCCACCAGGAGGCATTGACATCTAACATTTCAGTTCTAGCATTACGGCCATGGAAGCCCTACGGCCCGTCCGCCGCACCCTGCTCAGGGACCGCGCCTACGAAGCGATCCGTGACGCCATCGTCGCCGGGGAGATCGAACCCGGCGCGGTGGTGCGCGACGCCGAACTGGCCGAGCGGCTCGGGCTGTCCCGGGCACCCGTGCGGGAGGCGTTCTCGCGGCTCGTGGACGACGGGCTCCTGGAGAGCAAGCCGCAGAGCTACACCCGGGTGACCCCGGTCGTGGCCGCCGACGTACGGGACGCGGCGGCCGTCGTCGGTGCCCTGCACGAGTTGGTCACACGGATCGCCGTACCACTCCTGCGGGGCACCGACGTCGACGTGATGCGCGCGGCCAACGACCGGTTCGCGGCGGCCGTGCGCGCCGGTGACGTGGACGCCGCGCTGCGCGCCGACGACGAACTGCACGACGTCCTGGTCCACGTCAGCGGCAACCGCGCCGCAGCCGCCACCGTCGCCCGCTACACCCCCCTCATCCGCCGGCTGGAGCGACAACGCTTCGGCGAGGGCGGCAACTGCCGTTCGGCCGACCTGCACGAGCGCCTCATCGAGGCATGCGCCGAGGGCGACGTGGACGAGGCGGTCCGCGTGACGGCGGAGATCTGGCGGGGCCTCGAAGGCCTCGCCGACGCCGGCTGACCCGCGCCCCGACCGACCAGCGACCCGGGAGAACCCCCATGTCCCTTTCCTCGTACGACCGTTACCCCCTCCTCTTCGGCCCCTCGCCCGTCCATCCGCTGGAGCGCCTCACCGCTCACCTCGGCGGCGCCGCCCTCTGGGCCAAGCGCGAGGACTGCAACTCCGGTGTGGCGTACGGCGGCAACAAGACCCGCAAGCTGGAGTACCTCGTCGCCGACGCCCTCGCGAAGGGCTGCGACACCCTCGTCTCGATCGGCGGCGTGCAGTCCAACCACACCCGCCAGGTCGCCGCCTGTGCCGCCCGCGCCGGGCTCAAGTGCGTGCTGATCCAGGAGAGTTGGGTGGAGTGGCCCGACTCCGTCTACGACAAGGTCGGCAACATCCTGATCAGCCGCCTCGCCGGAGCGGACGTACGCCTGGTGAAGGCCGGTTTCGGCATCGGCTTCAAGGAGAGCTGGGAGCTGGCGCTGCGCGAGGTCGAGGAGAGCGGCGGCAAGCCGTACGCCATCCCGGCCGGCGCCTCCGACCACCCGCTCGGCGGCCTCGGCTTCGCCAACTGGGCGCACGAAGTCGCCGAGCAGGAGCGGGAGTTGGGCGTCTTCTTCGACACCGTGGTGGTGTGCTCGGTGACCGGCTCCACCCAGGCGGGCATGGTCGCCGGGTTCAGGGCTATCGAGGAGGCGGGCGGCCGTGAGCGCCGGGTGCTCGGCATCGACGCCTCGGCGAAGCCCGCCGAGACCCGCGAGCAGGTGGCCCGCATCGCCCACGGCACCGGCCGGCTGATCGGGGTCGAGCGGGAGGTGACCGTCGACGACATCGAACTCGACGACCGCTACCACGCCGGCGTCTACGGCATCCCGGACGACACCACCCTGGAGGCGATGCGCCTCGCCGCCCGCACCGAGGGGATGGTCACCGACCCCGTGTACGAGGGCAAGTCGATGGCCGGGATGATCGACCTGGTCGCGCGCGGCGAGATCTCCGCCGACTCCACCGTCCTGTACGCCCACCTCGGCGGCCAGCCCGCGCTGAACGCGTACAGCGCGCTGTTCTAGACCGCCCTCCCGGTCTTCTGGACCGTCCCCCCGGTCCCCTCGGCCTTCCTGCCGGTGATCACGAACGCCGACACCAGCAGCGCTGCCAGGGCGATCAGCGCACCGACGCCGAACGCCCGGGCCGAGCCGTGGACGAGGATCTCGGACGGCGATCCGCTCGCGTGCCGGGTCGCCGTACCGAAGACGGTGACCAGCACGGACAGGCCCAGGGTGCCGCCGAGCCACTGGAGGGTCTGGAGCAGGCCCGACGCGGCGCCCGCCTCCCGGGGCGCGATGCCCGCGAGGATCGTCGCGTTCAGGGGCATGAAACTCATGCCGACGCCGATGCCCATGAGGAGCAGCGGGCCGAGCAGACCGGCCACATAGCCGTCACCGGGACGGAGTTGCCACAGCCAGCCCGCCGACACGACGAGCAGGGTCATGCCGGTGAGCAGCACCGGCTTGGTGCCGTGGCGGGCCAGCAGCCGCGGGACGAGGCGGACCACCGTGAACATCGCCAGCGTCATCGGCAGGAACGCGAGACCCGCGCGCAACGGGCTGTAGTCCAGGACCCGTTGGCTGATCAGGGTGAGGAAGTAGAACGCGCCGAACATGCCCGCGGGCAGCAGCAGGACGCCCGCGTAGCCGCCCGCGCGGTTGCGGTCGGCGAACAGCCGCAGCGGCATGATGGGCTGGGCGGCGCGCGACTCGACCAGGGCGAAGCCCGCCAGCAGGGCCGCCGCGAAACTGAACCCCAACTGCGCCTGAAGGTCGCCCCATCCGTCCGACGAGACCACGATGAACGCGTACACCAGCGAGGTCATCCCGGCGGTGCCGGTGAGCGCGCCCGCCGCGTCGAACCGGCCCGCGTGGCGCGGGGTCTCGGTGACGAAGCGGGGCAGGGCCAGGGCGACGGCGGCGCCGATCGGCACGTTGATCAGCAGGGCCCAGCGCCAGGACGCCCAGGAGGTGAGCATGCCGCCGATGACCAGGCCGATCGAGGCGCCGATGCCGGCCATCGAGGAGTAGATGCCGAGCGCGTGGTGACGGCGCGGGCCCTCCGGGAAGTTGGTGGTGATCAGCGCGAGCGTGTTGGGCGCGATGAGGGCGGCGCCCAGTCCCTGCGACGCGCGGGCCGCGAGCAGCCAGACGCTGTCGGTGGCGAGCCCGCCGAGCAGGGAGGACAGGGCGAAGAGCAGGACGCCGATCGTGAGCGTACGGCGGCGGCCGGCGATGTCGCCGACCCGGCCGCCGAGCAGGAGCAGCCCGCCGAAGGCGAGCGTGTAGGCGTTGAGGACCCAGGACAGGCCGGTGGGGCTGAAGTCGAGGTTCTTCTGGATGTCCGGCAGCGCGACGTTGACGACGGTGGAGTCGACGCCGACCATCAGATAGGCGGTGACGACGGCGAAGAGGACGGCGCCGAGCCTGGCGGGTCGGGGTGGTGCGGAGAGATCATCGGCTGTGGTGGGCGGTGCGGACGGGGTGGACATGGAGTTCTCCCGTTGTGGTGTCCCCGTGCAAGCGACGTGCGGGCAGCACGGACTGCCCGCAAAGGTAAGCGGGGACTGTCTCCGTTTAGTACTCGGTAAGATACGGAGACAGTCCCCGGTTCGCAAGGAGTATCTGGATGGCGCAGGTCAGACCCATGCGCGCGGACGCCCGGCGCAATTACGACCGACTGCTGAAGGTGGCGGCGGAGTCCTTCGCCGAACACGGGGAGAACGCGTCCCTCGACGACATCGCCAAACGCGCGGGCGTCGGCTCGGGGACGCTGTACCGGCACTTCCCGACCCGGCAGGCCCTGCTGGAGGCGGCCTACGTCGACCGGATCGAGGCGCTCGGCACCCGCGCGGACGAGCTGGCGAAGGAACTCCCGCCGGGCGAGGCGCTGGTGGAGTGGCTGTACGAGGTCTGCGTCGGCACGATCCAGGTGCGCGGGATGAAGACCCTGCTCGGCTCGGCCGTCACGGACGGCAGCCACGCCGCGCTCACGGCCTGCGGCACGTCCATGAAAGGGGCGGCGCAGCGGCTGGTCGAGGCGGCGCAGCGGGAGGGGACCCTGCGTCAGGACGTCGAGCCGATCGAGGTCCTGCGGCTGGCCCACGGGGTGTCGACGGCGTCCGAACTGGCCGATGGCCAGGGGAAGTTCATCCGCCGCTATCTGTCCCTGCTGACGGACGGGCTACGGCCCGCCGGCCAGGGGGAGTGAACGCCGGGCGCCCCTCGGTCAGGGGCGCCCGCAGCGGTCGTAGGACTGCTTACAGTGCTTGGGCGGACGGCTTGACCATGCCGCGCACCGTGCGGGACTTCACGAAGTTGCCCATCGCGGTCATGTCCCACTCGCCGGAGAACTGCTTCACCAGCTTGGCCATCATGACCCCGGTCTGGGCCTCGGCGTTGGTGAGGTCGAAGCGGACCAGCTCCTCGCCGGTCGCGGCGTCCAGGAGGCGGCAGTAGGCCTTGGCCACCTCGGTGAACTTCTGGCCGGAGAAGGAGTTGACCGTGAAGACCAGGCCGGTGACCTCCTGGGGGATGCGGCCGAGGTCGACCACGATCACCTCGTCGTCACCGCCGCCCTCGCCCGTCAGATTGTCCCCGGAGTGCTTGATCGCGCCGTTCAGGATCGAGAGCTTGCCGAAGTAGCAGCTGTCGATGTGGTTGCGCTGCGGGCCGTAGGCGATGACCGAGGCGTCCAGGTCGATGTCCTTGCCGCGGTACGCGGGCTCCCAGCCGAGGCCCATCTTGACCTGGGAGAGAAGCGGGCGGCCGCCCTTGACCAGGGACACCGTCTGGTTCTTCTGGAGGCTGACGCGGCCCTTGTCGAGGTTGATCTTTCCGGCGCCGAGCGGGGGCGCGGCGGGCGGGGGCGGGGGAGTCACGGGGGCCGGGGGTGCCACCGGGGTCTGCACCGTGGGGGTGGGCGGGGCGACCGGTGCGGGTGCCGGAGCCGCCGCCGGTTCCTCGACCGAGACGCCGAAGTCCGTGGCGATGCCCGCCAGGCCGTTGGCGTACCCCTGGCCGACGGCTCGGGCCTTCCAGACGCCGTTGCGCAGATAGATCTCGACGACCACGAGCGCTGTCTCGGCGCCGAGCTGCGGGGGCGTGAAGGTGCCCAGGACGCTGTTGTCGTCCGCGTTGCGGATCGTGGCCGTGGGCTCGATGCCCTGGAAGCTCTGGCCGGCCGCGTCCGGGCTGGCGGTGACGACGATCTTCTCGATGCCCGGCGGGACGGCGCCGGTGTCGACGGTGATCGCGTCGGGTGCCGTACCGCCGCCGGAGCGGTAGGTCACGCCGGGGCCCGTCGGCTGGTTGTAGAAGATGAAGTCGTCGTCGGAGCGCACCTTGCCGTCGCCCGTGAGCAGCAGGCCCGATACGTCGAGCCGCACCGGGGCGGCGACGTCCACCGTCACGCGGGCGGCGGAGAGAGGGATGTTCGAGCCGGGGGTCATAGCTGTCATGACTCGTGAACGACCGAGACCATTTTGCCGTTCCCTTACCAAGCGGCCAATTCGCCCGGCCGGGGAATTCCCGGCCCGACACCCTCCCGCGTCCCGCCCTAGGGAATCACCACGATCTTCCGCCCCACCCCCGCCGCGAACTGCTCCAGCGCCTCCGGATACCGCTCCAGCTCGATCCGGTCGCTGATGAAGATCTCCGGGTCGAGGACGCCGTTCGCGAACAGCTCCGCCGCCCGCTCGAAGCTGTGCAGCACCGCCATGGAGCCGGTGATGGTGATCTCCTGGTTGTAGATGCGGTACGGGTCGATCGACACCCGGGTCGCGTAGTCGGCCACCCCGAACTGAAGGAACGTGCCCGCCTTCGCCACCCGGTCCAGGCCGTCCTGGATCGCCGCCGCGTTGCCCGTCGCGTCGACCACGAGATCCCAGCCCTGCGGCCGGTCCAGCTCGTCCGCGTTCGCCGCCGAGCCCGAGACCCCGAGCGTGCGGGCCGTCTCCAGGCGGGCCGGGTTCAGGTCCACGATGTCGACGCTCGCCGCGCCGGTGCGCTTGGCCAGCTCCAGCATCATCAGGCCCATGGTCCCGGAGCCGTAGATCAGCACATGCGCGCCGAGCCGGGACTTGAGGACGTCGTAGCCGCGCACCGCGCACGACAGCGGTTCCACGAGCGCCGCGTCCTGGGTGCGCACGTGCTCGGGCAGCTTCACGCAGTTCGCCACCGGGGCGAGGGCATACTGGGCCGCCCCGCCCGCCGTGGTGACACCGATCGCGGCCCAGCGTTCGCAGAGGTTGTTGTGGCCGTTGCGGCACTGCCGGCACTCGTAGCAGTAGAGCGACGGATCGACGGCCACCTGGTCGCCGACCGAGACCTCGGTGACCTGGGTGCCGACCGCGACGATCTCGCCCGCGAACTCATGGCCCGGCACGATCGGCAGCTTGGGCGCGAACTCGCCCTGGAGGATGTGCAGATCGGTGCCGCACAGCCCGCAGGCGGCGACCTCGACGACGACCTCGCGGGGTCCCGGCGTCGGGTCGGGGACCTCGGTGACGACGGCGCGGCCCACGGACTCGATGACGGCGGCCTTCATTTCACGGCTCCCAAGGAGAGGCCCTGGACCAGCTTGTCCTGGGCGGCGAACCCCGCGGCGAGCACCGGCAGGGAGATGACGAGCGACGCGGCGCACACCTTCGCCAGGAACAGGCCCTGGCTGGTGATGAAGCCGGTCAGGAACACGGGGGCGGTCTCGGCGACCACGCCCGTGAGGACCCGGGCGAACAGCAGCTCGTTCCAGCTGAAGATGAAGCAGATGAGGGCTGTCGCGGCAATACCGGGGAGGGAGATCGGGGCGACCACGCGCGCGAGGATGGTCGGCAGCCGGGCGCCGTCGATCTGCGCGGCCTCGATGACGGCGACCGGGACCTCGGCGAGGAAGGACTGCATCATCCACACCGCGATCGGCAGGTTCATCGAGGTGTAGAGGATGACCAGGAGCCAGATG
This sequence comes from Streptomyces sp. NPDC096013, assembly GCF_044763565.1. NCBI lineage: Bacteria > Bacillati > Actinomycetota > Actinomycetes > Kitasatosporales > Streptomycetaceae > Streptomyces > Streptomyces sp. NPDC096013. The sequence goes on from NZ_JBIWGK010000002.1 coordinate 760,503, forward strand.
TTGTCCAGCATCCCGGCGTTCTTCGCGAACAGGTAGATCGGCAGCAGGCCCGCCACCACCGGGAGCATCTTCGTGGACAGGAAGAAGAACAGGACGTTGGTCCACTTCTTCACCGGGCGGATCGACAGCGCGTAGGCCGCCGGGAACGCCAGCACCAGCACGAAGAGCGTCGAAGCCAGCGACGCCACCAGGGAGTTGACGAGCGCGGGCCAGGGGCTCGCGCCGCCTCCGGTGCCGAAGAAGTCGCGGTAGCCGTCCAGGGTGAGGGCGGCCCCGAAGGACGGCGGGTTGGTCGCCGCGTCCGACTCCGAGTGGAAGGACGTCAGCGCCATCCAGGCGATGGGCAGGAAGAACACGATGCCGAGCACCCAGGCCACCAGGCCGAGGCCGGCGCCTTTGCGGCGGGCACGCGCGCGTACGGCGACACTGCTCATGCGCGGGACGCCTCCTCACGGAACAGGGACGACACGACGCGCAGCGCGAAGGTCGCGATGATGATCGAGCCGATGACGACCAGGACGCCGGCCGCCGAGGCGAGGCCGTTCTCGTGCGCCTGGTAGAAGCTCTGGTAGACGGTGTAGGGCAGGTTGGCGGTGCCCAGGCCGCCGGACGTGATGGTGAACACCGCGTCGAAGTTCTGGACGATGTAGATCGAGCCCAGCAGGGCGCCGAGTTCGAGATAGCGGCGCAGATGCGGCAGCGTCAGATAGCGGAACACCTGCCAGTCGCTGGCGCCGTCCACCTTCGCGGCCTCGATCTGCTGGTGGTCGCGGCTCTGTAGTCCGGCCAGCAGGATCAGCATCATGAACGGCGTCCACTGCCACACCAGCGACGCCTCCACGGCGAGCAGCGGGGTGTTGGAGATCCAGTCCGGCTGTGGGCCGCCCACATAGTGCAACAGCCCGTTGAACAGGCCGTATTCAGGGTTGTAGAGCACATGCTTCCAGAGCAGGGCCGCGGCCACCGGCACCACCAGGAACGGCGCGATCAGCAGCGTGCGGACAAAGCCCCGGCCCTTGAACTTCCGGTCCAGGAGCAGCGCGAGCAGCAGCCCGAAGACCAGGCTGGCCAGCACCACCGCCACGGTGAGCAGGACGGTCGTCCACACCGAGTGGCGCAGGTCCGCGTCGGTCAGGACCTGGTGGTAGTTGTCGAGACCGGTGAAGTGCCGGGCCTTCGGGTAGAGCGCGTTCCAGTCGAAGAACGAGATCACCAGCGTGGCCACGAACGGGAGCTGGGTCACGACGATCATGAAGATCAGGGCGGGGAGCAGCGGGGCACGGGTGGCCCAGGCGCGCAGTCGGTCCGAGGGCTGCCGCGCGGTACGGGTCGTACTGGTGGCCAGGGGGGCCGTTGTCGTGGCGGTCATCGTCCCTCGTACTCCTTGGAGATCTGCTCGGCGAGTTTCTGGGACTTCTTCAGGGCCGAGTCGACGGACTGCCGTCCGGCGATGGCCGAACTGATCTCCTGGGAGACCTTCGTACCGAGGTCGGTGAACTCGGGGATGTCGACGAACTGGATGCCGGGCGCGGGCCGCGGCTGCACGCCGGGGTCGTTCGGCTTGGCGCCCTCGATGGCGGCCTTCGTCATCTCCTGGAAGGCGGCGGCCTCCTTGACGTAGTCCGGGTTCGTGTACGTCGAGGCGCGCTTCCCGGCCGGCACGTTGGACCAGCCGGCCGTGTCGCCGACCAGCTGCTCGTACCGCTTGCTCGACGCCCAGGACACGAACTTCCAGGCCTTGTCGGAGTTGTGGGACGCCTTCTGGATGCCCCACGCCCACGTGTACAGCCAGCCCGAGGAGTCGGTCTTCTCGACCGGCGCGGGGACGTAGCCGATCTTGCCCTTCACCGGGGAGCCCTTGGCCTCCAGCGAACCGGCCGCGGAGGTGGCGTCGTACCACATGGCGACCTTGCTCTGGGTGATGTTGTTCAGGCACTCGGCGAAGCCGGACTGGGCCGCGCCGGACTCGCCGTGCTTGCGGACCAGGTCGACATAGAACTTCGTCGCCTGCTCGAACCCGGGGGAGTCGAGCTGCGCCTTCCAGTTCTTGTCGAACCAGGTCCCGCCGAAGGTGTTCACGACGGTCGTCAGCGGCGCCATCAGCTCGCCCCAGCCGGGCAGCCCGCGCAGACAGATGCCCTTCATGCCCGGCTTGGCGCCGTCCGCCTTCGCGGCCAGGTCGGCCACCTGGGTCCAGGTCGGGTGCGCGGGCATCGTGAGACCCTTCGCCGCGAACACGTCCTTGCGGTACATCAGGAAGGACGACTCGCCGTAGAACGGCTGCCCGTAGAGCTTGCCGTCGTCCGCCGTCAGGGACTGCCGCATCGGCTTGAGGATGTCCTGCTCGTCGTAGCCCGGGTCCTTCGCGACGTACGAGTCCATCTCGTGCAGCCAGCCGTTGCGGGCGTAGATCGGGATCTCGTAGTTGGACAGGGTCGCCACGTCGTACTGGCCGGCCTGGTTGGCGAAGTCCTGGCTGATCTTGTCGCGGACGTCGTTCTCGGGCAGCACCGTGAAGTTGACCTTGATGCCGGTCTCCTTCGTGAAGTGCGGTGCCAGCTTCTGGAGTTCGGTCATCTGGGGGTTGTTGACCATCAGGACGTTGATCGAGTTGCCGCCGGATCCGGCGCCGCCCGCTCCGACCCAGCAGCCGGAGAGCAGCGGGGCGAGCAGCGTCCCTACGGCGGCCAGGGCGAGCGTGGCTCGCGGCGGCCGTCGTCGGCTCTGGGTTCGCATGGATCGCTCCTGCAGTAAGGGGAGGTGGACTTATGGGGTGACAAAGGCGTCGCCGGGCATGGCTGCGCCCTACGGAGTGACTCGGTTGGAATTCCGAACGGTGTTCTGGACGCCCGGGGTGCTCTAGACGCGGATGACCTGCGGCCCCAGCAACGAGTAGCGGTGGGCTTCGGCCGACGGGAGGAGCGTGCTCGTGACGATCGTCTCCAGGGCGCCGATGTCGGCGAACCGACAGAAGCTGACCGCCCCGAACTTGGTGTGCACACCCGCGAACACGGTGCGCCGGGCGGCGCGGATGGCCTGCGCCTTGACCTCGCTGACGGCGGGGTCGGGCGTGGTCAGGCCGTGTTCGCGGGAGATGCCGTTGGCGCCGATGAAGGCGAGGTCGAGGACGAAGCCGGCGAGCATCTTCGTCGTCCAGTGGTCCACGGTGGCCAGGGTGCCGTGCCGGACCCGGCCGCCGAGCAGCAGCACCGAGGTGTTCTCCGACTCGGCGAGCACGCCCGCCACGGGCAGGGACGCGGTGACCACGGTCAGCGGCCGGTCCCTGGGCAGCGCCTCGGCGATGAGCTGGGGGGTGAAGCCCTCGTCGACGAAGACGGTCTCGGCGTCCCCGAGTTGCTCGGCCGCCGCGAGGGCGATCCGGCGCTTCTCGGGGACATGGCTGGTGGCGCGGAAGGCGAGCGTCGTCTCGAAGCCGGCGCTCTCCACGGGGTAGGCGCCGCCATGGGTCCTGCGGACCAGCCCGTGGTCCTCCAGGGCCCGCAGATCGCGCCGCACGGTCTCCTTGGCCACGCCCAGCTCGGCGGCGAGCGCGGTGACGTCGACCGAGCCGGTGCGGCGCGCGACCCGCACGATCTCCCGCTGGCGTTCCTCCGCCGAACTCGTGCTCATGGCCGACACCGCCTTCCGCTCACCTGGGTACTGCCCGTTCGGGCCCGGTGGGACCCTTGGGGGAAGTTCTACAGCGGGTGCGCGGCACTGACCAGGCCTGTTGCACGCCCGATGCTGCCCGGGTGTGACCGTTTGCCGCGCGCCGTGCCCGTCGCGGACCTGCGCGGCTGTGCGCCGGGGCGTGAGATCGGGCAGCGTCCGTGCCCGAACACGGCGGCGGGCGGGCCCGTTCGGTGCCCGCCCGCCGCTCCGGAGTCCCTTTTTCCGTCAGTACGGCCAGATCGGCGGGTCGGTCACGAAGTGGCCGCCGAGGTAGGCGTGCGCCTCGATACCCGGCTGGAGCTCCCCCTGCTCGGCGACGAGCTTCTCGGCGTACGGCTCGGAGTCGTCCTGCGGCTCGTAGCCGAGCGCCCGCGCGGTCGACAGGTCCCACCACAGGCGGGTGTTGGCGGAGGAGCCGTAGACGACGGTGTGCCGGACGTCCTCGGCGGTCAGGGCCGCGTGGAAGAGGCGGGCGCCGTCGGCGGGGCTCATCCAGATCGACAGCATGCGGACGCTGCTGGGCTCCGGGAAGCAGGAGCCGATGCGCACGGAGACGGTCTCCAGGCCGTGCTTGTCCCAGTAGAGCTGCGCCAGGTCCTCGCCGAAGGACTTCGACAGGCCGTAGAAGGTGTCGGGGCGGTGCGGGGTGTCGACCGGGATCAGGGGGTCGTCGCCCTCGGGCCTCGGGGTGTAGCCGACGGCGTGGTTGGAGGAGGCGAAGACGATACGGGGGACGCCCTCCTGGCGGGCCGCTTCGTACAGGTTGTACGTGCCCTCGATGTTCGACGCCAGGATCTTGTCGAAGGAGGCTTCCAGGGAGATGCCCGCGAGATGGATGATCGCGTCGACGCCCCGCACGGCCTCGCGGAGCGCCGCCCGGTCGGAGAGGTCGGCGGTGATCGCGTCCGGCTCGCCCTCGATGGGGCGGACGTCCAGCAGGCGCAGTTCGTAGCCGTAGGAGGGGAGCAGCTCCCGCATCAGGGTGCCGAGCCCGCCTGCGGCGCCGGTGAGCAGAACGGTGCGGGGAGCGGGCATCCTCGGTCTCCTTGGGGTCGGCAGTGGCTGACTGGCCTCATCCGTGAACTCAATTCACATGCATGGACACGCTAAGGAGCGGCCACCATGCCCGTCAAGTGTGGCGCGGACCTGGGAAATCCGCTTCCTTCTTGCTCATTTGCCTGCTTGACCCACCCTGAGGCAGATCCTTAGGGTGGGGCTGTTCAGAAATGTAGACGTTGATCAGAAGAACGCACGCGCCTGTTTCAAGGGAGAGCCCGTGACGCCAGCCCCTCTCGCCGACCGGCTCAGTATCCCCAGCGGGCCGCTGTTCTTCCCCGTCACCCCGTACGGCCCCGACGGCTCCGTCGATCTCGACGTCTACCGCGCGCATGTCCGCCGGGGCGTCGAGGCCGGGGCCGCCGCCGTGTTCGCGTGCTGCGGCACCGGCGAGTTCCACGCGCTGCTGCCCGAGGAGTTCGAGGCGTGCGTCCGGGCGGCCGTGGAGGCGACCGCGGGCCGGGTGCCGGTGGTCGCGGGCGCGGGCTACGGCACCGCCCTCGCCGTACGGTACGCACGGCTCGCGGAGGACGCCGGGGCGGACGGGCTGCTCGCCATGCCGCCGTACCTGGTGGTCGCCGGGCAGGAGGGACTGTTGCGGCACTACCGCGAGGTGGCCGCCGCGACCGCGCTGCCCGTCATCGTCTACCAGCGCGACAACGCGGTGTTCACCCCGGCCACGGTCGTCGAACTCGCCCGCACCGACGGCATCATCGGCTTCAAGGACGGCCTCGGCGACCTCGACCTGATGCAACGCGTCCTGAGCGCCCTCCGCGCCGAAGTCCCCGGCGAATTCCTCTACTTCAACGGCCTGCCGACCGCCGAACTGACCCAGCTCGCCTACCGGGGTATCGGCATCACCCTCTACTCGTCCGCCGTGTTCTGCTTCGTCCCCGAGATCGCGCTCGCCTTCCATCGGGCCCTCGCCACCGGCGACGACACCACGGCCAACCGCCTCCTGGACGGCTTCTACCGCCCGTTCGTCGAACTCCGCGCGCAGGGACGGGGTTACGCCGTCTCGCTCGTCAAGGCGGGTGTGCGCATGCGGGGGCTGGACGTCGGCGAGGTCCGCCCACCGCTGACCGAACCGACCGAGGACCACGTCAAACAACTGGCCCAACTCATCGAGCGCGGCTATACGTTGATCGAGTCGCAGGTCGAGACGCAGATCGAGCCGCGGATCGAGGAGGACGCGTGAAGGCATCGGCGTTCGTCTACCCCTGGGACGTCAACGGCGACCCGGAGGCCGGTGACCGGATCGCTCGACTCGGCGTCCGGCAGGCGACCTTGGCCTCCGCGTACCACTCCACGCGCGCACTGACCCCCCGCCACCCGCGCCATCGCATCGTCACCGCCGAACACGCGGCCGTGCTGTATCCGCCGGACGGCCGCTGGCAGGGACGGGAGTTGAGGCCGTACCCGGCCGGGGACTGGGCGCCGGGTGACGCCTTCGGCGAGGCCGCCGCCGCCCTCGCGGACGCGGGCCTGGCGGTCCACACCTGGGTCGTCCTCGCCCACAACTCCCGCCTGGGCGCGGACCATCCGGACACCTCGGTGGTCAACGCCTACGGCGACCGCTACCCCTGGGCCCCCTGCATCGCCCAGCCCGCGACCCGGACGTACCTCGTCGACCTCGCTGCCGAGGCCGCCGTACGCCCCGGCGCGCACGGCACCGAACTGGAGTCCCTCGGCTGGTACGGCCTCGCCCACCTGCACGCCCACGACAAGACCGCCGGGGTCGGGCTCGGGGACGCCGGCCAGTACCTGATGTCCCTGTGCTTCTGCCCCACCTGCCGGGAGGGCTACGGCGAACACGGCCTCGACGCCGAGGAGTTGGCGGCGGCCGTACACGCCGCGCTGGCGCCGGTGTGGCAGGGGGCGCCCTCCGACGGCGGCTGGGCGGGGGTCGGGAAACTCCTCGGCGACGCCCACGCGACCGCCACCCGCGCCTGGCGCGACGAACGGGCCCGCACCCTCCAGGAGACGGCGGTCGCGGCGGTCCGGGCCGCCGCACCCGCCGACTTCCAGATCCTCCTGCACGCGGACCCGGAGTCGTACCACTGCGGCGCCAACGCGGGTGTGGACCCGGGGCACATTCTCTCGGTGGCGGACGGTGTGGTCGTACCCTGCACGGCCGGCGCGGGCCTGCTGACACCGTTCGCCGAGCAGGGCCGCGACGGGGCGGTGCTGGCAGCCAACTTCACGGTGGTCTCCGGGATGGGGGGACGGCCGGGGTCGTTGGCGGCGGACGCGGAACGGGCCCGGAGCCTCGGCGCGACCGAACTACGGCTGTATCACGCGGGGTTGGCGTCGGAAGGGGATCTGGCGGAGGTGCGGTCGGCACTGGCGGGGTCCTGAGACGACACCTTGCCCGGCGCCTGGGGCGGGCCTTGAGCTGGGCCTTGAGCTGGGCCAGGAGTCGGCCCTTGATCCGGGTTTTGAGCCGAGCCTTGATCCGGGTGTGCAGGGACCTGCGCCGGGCCTTGTTCCGGGTGTGCCGCGGCCCGATCCGGAGTCGCGCCCGCCCCAAACACCCCCAGCCAGGCCCCCGTTGCGAGCAACCCCAGCCCGATGGCGATCAACAACACCCGGACGTCGGCCAGTTCGACCATCCCCGCCCCCGCCCCCAGCCCGATCACGTTCGGCGTGAAGATCAGGGTGTTGGCGGTCGCGGTGCCCCGGCCCAGCAGCGGTCCCGGCAACTCCCGCTGCACGGCGGTGAACGCGGCGATCAGCACACACGGCAGCCCCAGCCCGATGGCCGCACCGCACGCCAGCACCACCGCGTCGGAGGGCACGGCCCGCGCCGCCACCCCGACAGCCGTGAGCCCGATCCCGGCCGCCCCGAACCGCCGCTCACCGAGCCGTCGTAGCGCGGGCCCCGAGACCAGTCCGACCGCGACCGAGCCGGTGCCCTGGGCCGCGTACAACACGCCTGTGTAGGTGGGGGAGTGGCCCAGGGCGCCGACGATCGCGTAGGTCGTGGAACTGCTCAGGGAGGCGAGGAACATCGTGGCCCCGCCCGCCAGGACCAGCGGGCGCAGCAACGGGTGGCGCCACAACTCCCGTACGCCCTCGGCGGTTTGGGAGCGCCAGGTGCCGGAGGGGCGCTGCGGCCGTTCCTCCTGCGCGCGGATCGGCAGCCACAGGCCCGCCGCCAGTACGAAGGTGACCGCGTCCAGACCGGCCACCGCGGGCCCGCCGAACGCGGCGTACAGCCCCGCGCCGGTCAGCGGTGCGACCAGCTTCATGCCCTCGACGGCCGTCATCCGCAGCCCGTTGAAGTCGCCGAGGAGGTCCCGGTCGACGACGGTCGCGAGGAGGGCGGACTCGGCGGGGTCCTGGACGACGATGGTGGTGCCGTAGACGAAGAGGACCGTGAAGAGCAGCCACAGGCGGGTGCGGGAGTCGACGGCGAGGAGGGTGAGGAGGAGGGCGGCCAGACCGAGGTTGGTCCCGATCAGCAGGGGCTTGCGGCGGACGCGGTCGGCGATCGTGCCGAGGGCCGGGCCGCACAGGGTCGGGGCCCACACGGCGAAGGTGCACAGCGCGGCGAGACCGTTCGAACCGGTGAGGTCCTTCACCCACACCCCGGCCGCGAGCCCGAGCGCGGACGTGCCGAAGGCGGACACCACGAGGCCCGCGAGATACAGCCCCGCGTTGCGGTCCCGCAGGATGCGCGTGACCGTCCAGTTTGTCGTCATGCCTGGTCATCGTGGGTCTAAGGCGGGGGTGGGGGCATCGGGCAGGTGCCGTAGAAACGGGGTGGTCGCCGTGGTGCGGGACGGGGAGCGATGAGTTTCGGGCGCACCGCCGGTCTACCCAATGGATTCAGCTCACGAGTCCGCCGCACGAGTCCGTTTGACGAGTCCGCTTCACGAGTTCACTTCGGATCAGGTGTGGAGACCGAACCACCGGAAGGGCAGCGCATGACTGACAACACGTTCGACTTCGGACCGCAGACCCGGGTCATCGCCGGGCTCGCGGAGGGCATCCCGGACGAGCGTCTCGGGGACGGGACGCCGTGTCCCGACTACGCCGTACGGCATCTGCTGGGCCATGTGCTCGGCCTGTCCGTCGCCTTCCGCGACGCCGCGCGCAAGGACCTGGGTGCCACGACCGACACCAGCCCGAGCCTCGCCACCCTCCCCGACATCGGCCCCGACTGGCGCGCCGAGCTCTCCAAGGCCCTCGACGGACTCGCCGAGGCCTGGCGCGACCCGGCCGCCTGGACCGGTATGACCCGCGCGGGCGGAGTGGACCTCCCCGGCGCGGTCGCCGCGGCCGTCGCCGCCGACGAACTGGTCATCCACGGCTGGGACCTGGCCACGGTCACCGGCTTGCCCTACGCCCCCGACCCGGCCGCCCTCCAGGCGTCGTACGACTTCCTGCTCGCGGCCGCACAGGACCCGACCCGCGGGGGCGGCATCTTCGGCCCGGTCGTCCCGGTACCGGAGGACGCGCCGTTGCTGGACCGGGCGGTGGGACTCAGCGGCCGGAATCCGGGGTGGAAGCCGTAGGCGCTGCCGAGGACTGGTCCCTCAGCCGTGGATCGGGAAGGACGCCTGGAACGCCAGCCGCTCGTCGGCCCCGTCGCCGATCCGGGCGAGGACCTCGTCGAGCGCGAGGAACTCTTCCCACACCGCCCTGCCGGTCGCTTCGGCCAGCCGGGCCACGACGAGATCCTCCAGTCCGGGAACACGTCTGTTCTTCCAGATCTTGTCGGCGAGGCTCACCAGGAGGTCCTCCAGGCCGACAGATGACCGCTCCCACGACGCGTGCGTCGCGGCGAAGCGGGCCAGCTCCGGGCTGATGCCGTGCCGGAGCAGCAGGGCCTGCCCCGCCTCCTCGTGCGCCGACCCGAGCCCGGAGAGTTCGGAGACGTGCACCGACTTGCCCACGTCGTGCGTCGCCGCCCCGAAGAGCACCGCCTCACGGTCGACGACCACGGCCGGGTAGTGCCGCTCCAGCCAGGTGAGCAGCTGATGTGCGACGTCGTGGACGGCTCGCAGGTGAGCCGCCAGCCGGGGCGGGCTGTCCAGCTCCGACAGAAGGCCGACGACAACATCCGGCAGGGGGAGCAGAGAGGTGTCGACGGTGCCGCACATCGCCTGCGACAGGAGGGGGCTGGTCATCACCGCGGCAGGATACTGACCGCGCCTCGTCCGGGGGATACCCGCGAACCCCCGGAGTCCGGGCGCCGCGGAACACCTGAACCGTGAGCACTCCAGGGCCCGGAACCGTACTCTTCCCCACCATGCCCCTCAGCCTCACCACCCTCGGCACCGCCTCCCCGCACCCGCGACCCGGCCGACCCTGTTCCGGGTATCTGGTGCGCGGTGGGGGCGCCGAGGTGTGGGTGGACGCGGGGACCGGGACGTTCGCCGAGTTGCAGCGGCACACGGACCCGGCGCGGCTGACGGCGATCTGGATCTCGCATCTGCATGCCGACCACAGCGCCGATCTCCTCGCCGCCGCCTACGCGTTCGCCTTCGGCGGGATGACACCGGCCGCCCCGATCCCGCTCTACGCCCCGCAGGACTGCGCGCGCCGGCTCGCCGGATTCTTCGGGCGGCCGGACGTACGGTTCCTGAACGGTGTCTTCGACTTCAGGCCGCTCTACGACGGACACGCCGTCCGGCACTGGAACCTCCGCCTCACCGCCCGCGCCGTCGTCCACGACACCGAGGCGTACGGGCTGCGCGCCGAGTGCCAGGGGAGCGTGCTGGGCTACTCCGGGGACAGCGGACCCTGCGAGGCGCTGTCCGAACTCGCGGCCGGCGCCGACGTGTTCCTCTGCGAGGCCGACATCGACCGGCATCGCGAAGGCGAACGGCGGGTGCACCTCACGCCCGAGGACGCCGGTGCCTGTGCCAAGGGTGCCCGCGAACTCCTCATCACCCACGTGGGACCCACCCTCACCCGCGAAGCGGCCCTGGAGCGCGCCGCCGCGATCTTCCCAGGCCGGACCTCCGCCGCGCTCGAAGGCGTCACCAAGACCATGTGAGTCCCGCCGGCCCGCAATCCCACCTTCCTTTGTCAGAAGCATTGACGAAACACAGGGCCGCTCCTACCTTCAAGCCGTCGTACTTCGTACGTCATATATGAGACGCGATACGCGAGATCAGATACGCGACCGCAGCCACGTGACATCCGAGAGGCGCGCATGACCTCTGTGCCCACGCCGATCCCGTCCCGCACGCAGTACGTGCAGGAGGAGATCAAACGCCGCATCCTCACCGGTCAGTTGACCCCGGGTCAGCCACTGGTCGAGACCGAACTCGCCGCACAGTTCGGGGTGTCCAAGACCCCCGTGCGCGAGGCGCTCAAGACCCTGGCCGGCACCGGACTCGTCGTGATGAACCAGTACAAGGGCGTCACGGTGCGCATGGTGGACGCGGACATGGCGCGCGAGGTGTACGACGTACGGCTGCTCCTCGAACCCGAGGCGCTGCGCCGGGCCGTGCGGCTGAGCGCGTCCCTCGACGACGCCCGCGACGCCCTGACCCGCGCCGACGAGGCCACCGACACCGCCGAACGCTCCCTGGCCAACCGGGAGTTCCACCGCGCCCTGTATCTGCCGTGCGGCAACCCGCTGCTCGGACGGATGCTCGACGAGGTCCGCGACCAGGCCGCCCTCGTCTCCGCCGTCGCCTGGGCCGCCTCGCCCTCCTGGGAACGGGAGGCCGGCGAACACCGCGAGATCCTGCGCCTCGCGCTCGACGGCGACGCGGACGGCGCGGCCACCGCGCTCCACGCCCACATCGCGTCGTTCGTGCAACGGGCCTTCCCCGGCACCGAGTTGGGACCCCAGGAAGAGGGCGGTCAGGCATGACAGCGGCGTTCGAGGCCCAACGCACCGCCCTGGCCGACGTGGTGGCGATCCCGGTCACCCCGTTCGCCGAGGACGGCAGCATCGACCAGGACACCCACCGCGCCCTGCTCCGCCGCCTGCTCGACGGCGGGATCGGCATCCTCACGCCGAACGGGAACACCGGCGAGTTCTACGCCCTGACCCCTCAAGAGCGGCAGCTCGTCACGGAGTCGACCGTCGAGGAGGCGGGCGACCGCGCCGCCGTCCTCGTCGGCGTCGGGCACGACGTCCCCACCGCCATCGCCTCCGCCCGGCACGCCCGCGACCTCGGCGCCCAGATGGTGATGATCCATCAGCCCGTCCACCCGTACGTCTCGCCGGGCGGCTGGGTCGACTACCACCGCGCCATCGCCGGGGCCGTGCCCGACCTGGGCGTCGTCCCGTACATCCGCAACGCCCAACTGCCCGGCGCCCGCCTCGCCGAACTCGCCGACGACTGCCCGAACGTGATCGGCGTCAAGTACGCCGTCCCGGACGCGGCCCGCTTCGCCGCCTTCGCCCGGGACGCGGGACTCGAACGCTTCGTGTGGATCGCGGGGTTGGCCGAACCGTACGCGCCCTCCTACTTCTCGGCGGGCGCCACCGGCTTCACCTCCGGGCTGGTGAACGTCGCCCCGTCCGTCTCGCTGAACATGATCGAAGCGCTTCGGTCGGGGGACTACCCGGGCGCCATGAAGGTGTGGGAGCAGATCCGCCGCTTCGAGGAGCTGAGGGCGGCGAACGGCTCCGCGAACAACGTCACGATCGTCAAGGAGGCGCTTGCCTCCCTCGGCCTGTGCCGCCGCGAGGTCCGCCCGCCGAGCAAGCCCCTGCCCGAGAGCGAGCGCGCCGAGGTCGCCGCGATAGCCGCCGGGTGGTCGATATGAAGTCACCGGAAGAGCTCAGAAGCCACCAGTGGTACGGCACCGACGGGCTGCGCTCCTTCAGCCACCGGGCCCGCACCCGCCAGCTCGGCTACCTCCCCGAGGAACACCTCGGCAAGCCCGTCATCGCGATCCTCAACACCTGGTCCGACATCAACCCGTGCCATGTCCACCTCCGCGACCGCGCGCAGGCCGTGAAGCGCGGGGTGTGGCAGGCGGGCGGCTTCCCCCTCGAATTCCCGGTCGCCACCCTCAGCGAGACCTTCCAGAAGCCGACCCCGATGCTCTACCGGAACCTCCTCGCGATGGAGACCGAGGAGCTGCTGCGGTCGTACCCCGTGGACGGCGCCGTGCTGATGGGCGGCTGCGACAAGTCGACGCCCGCGCTGCTCATGGGCGCCGCCTCCGTCGACCTCCCCACCGTCTTCGTGCCGGCCGGGCCGATGCTGCCGGGCCACTGGCGCAACGAGGTCCTCGGTTCCGGCACCGACATGTGGAAGTACTGGGACGACCGGCGCGCGGGCCTCATCGGCGACTGCGAGCTGACCGAACTGGAGAGCGGCCTCGCGCGCTCCCCCGGGCACTGCATGACCATGGGGACGGCGTCCACGCTGACGGCCGCCGCCGAGGCGCTGGGCGTGACCGTGCCGGGCGCGTCCAGCATTCCCGCCGTGGACTCGGGGCACGATCGGATGGCCGCGCAATCCGGCATGAGGATCGTCGAACAGGTCCACAAGGGCCGTGTTCTCTCGTCGATCCTCACCCAGGAGGCCTTCGAGGACGCGGTCACCACCGTCCTCGGCCTCGGCGGCTCCACCAACGCCGTGATCCACCTCATCGCCATGGCCGGCCGCGCGGGCGCCCGCCTCACGCTCGACGACTTCGACCGCATCGCCCGCACGGTCCCGGTCCTCGCGAACGTACGGCCCGGCGGACAGACGTACCTCATGGAGGACTTCCACTTCGCGGGCGGCCTCCCCGGCTTCCTCTCCCGCATCACCGACCTGCTCCACCTCGACCGGCCGACGGTCTCCCACGACACCCTCGGCGAGCAGCTCGCGGGCGCCCTGGTGCACAACGACGACGTGATCCGCCCCCGAGACAACCCGGTCGCGAGCGAGGGCGGGGTCGCCGTCCTGCGTGGCAACCTCTGCCCGGACGGCGCCGTCATCAAGCACATCGCCGCCGAACCCCACCTGCTGAAGCACACCGGCCCCGCGGTCGTCTTCGACGACTACAGGACCATGCAACGCACCATCAACGACCCGGAGTTGGGCATCACCGCCGACAGCGTGCTGGTGCTGCGCAACGCGGGCCCCAAGGGCGGCCCCGGCATGCCGGAGTACGGCATGCTCCCGCTCCCCGACCACCTCCTCAAGCAGGGCGTCCGGGACATGGTCCGTATCTCCGACGCCCGGATGAGCGGGACGAGTTACGGCACCTGCGTGCTGCACATCGCGCCCGAGTCGTATGTCGGCGGACCACTGGCGCTCGTGCGGACCGGGGACACCATCACCCTGGACGTCGAGGCGCGCACCCTCCAACTCAACGTGGAAGAAAAGGAGTTGGAGACACGCAGGGCGGAGTGGACACCGCCGCCCGCACGGTACGAACGCGGCTACGGCGCGCTCTACAACGACCAGATCACCCAGGCGGACACCGGCTGCGACTTCGAGTTCCTCGCCCGACCGGGCAAGGTCGCCGACCCGTACGCGGGTTAGCCCCGCTCGTCACGCACGGAACAGCATCGCACAGCAGCGCCCCGCACCACAGCGTCCCGCGCATCAGCGCACAGCACCGCACCACAGCGTCCCGCACAGCGCCGCACTCCACCCATCGAGAAAGCGCTTCCCCTCGTACATGACCCACCGCAAGCGAACGGAGAACAGTCATGGCCCAAGCCGCAGCCGTGGCGAAACCGCCCGCGCCACCCCGGCGGCGCCGTGCCTCCGCGACCCCGCGCAGGCTCCCGTACCTGCTGATCGCTCCGGCGGCCCTGCTCATGCTGGGCTTCATCGCCTACCCGGTCATCAGCGTCTTCTACTACAGCCTGCAGAACTACAACCCCACCAAGCCGTGGCGCAACGGCTTCGCGGGCCTCGACAACTTCACCCACGCCTTCACCGACGACCCGCAGTTCTGGGACACGTTGACGTTCAGCGCCAAGTGGGTCGTCGTGGAGGTGGGCCTCCAACTGCTCTTCGGCCTGGCCCTCGCACTGATCGTCAACCAGACCTTCGTGGGCCGCTCCATCGGCCGCGCGCTGGTGTTCTCCCCGTGGGCCGTGTCGGGCGTCCTGACCTCCGCGATCTGGGTGCTGCTCTACAACTCCCAGACGGGCGTGACGCGTTACCTCGCCGACATGGGAATCGGCCAGTACGGCACGAGCTGGCTCTCCGACCCCTCGACCGTCTTCTCCGCGGCCGTGGTCGCGGACCTCTGGCGAGGCGTCCCCTTCTTCGCGATCCTCATCCTCGCCGACCTCCAGTCCGTGTCGAAGGACCTCTACGAGGCCGCCGAGGTCGACGGCGCCAGCCGCTTCCAGCAGTTCCGGAACATCACCCTGCCGCACCTCAAGGACGCGATCGTGCTGTCCACCCTGCTGCGCGCGGTCTGGGAGTTCAACAACGTCGACCTGCTCTACACCCTGACCGGCGGCGGCCCGGCCGGCGAGACGACCACGCTCCCGCTGTACGTCGCCAACACCAGCGTCGAGGCCCACAACTTCGGCTACGCGTCGGCCCTCACCACGGTCGCGTTCGTGATCCTGCTCTTCTTCTCGATCGTCTATCTGCGGCTGAGCAAGTTCGGAGGTGGCGACAAGTGATCACCGAGATCGCCCCGGCCCGCGAGCGGGAGTCCGCCGCCCCGCCCCCGCCGCGCAAGGCCCGCCGCGCCTGGGACGAGGTCCCGCGCTGGCAGATCTACGTCCCCCTGGGGATCTACCTCGTCTTCACCCTGATCCCCTTCTACTGGATTCTCCTCTTCGCGTTCCGCCCGGCCGGTTCGACCTCCCTGGTGCCCTGGCCGATGACCTTCGACCACTTCCAGAAGGTGTGGACCGACCGCAGCTTCGGCGTCTACTTCCAGAACAGCGTCTACGTCGGCGTCGCCACCCTGGTCCTCACCACGGTGGTCGCCCTGGCCGGCGGCTATGCGCTCGCCCGTTTCGAGTTCAGGGTCAAGCGGGCGTTCATGCTGGCCCTGCTCTGCTCCCAATTCGTGCCGGGCGCCCTGCTGTTGGTGCCGCTGTTCCAGATCTTCGCCAAGCTCCAGATGATCAACTCGCTCGGCAGTGTCGTCATCGCGGAGACCGTCTTCCAGCTGCCGCTGTCGATGATCCTGATCAGCGGCTTCATCCGGAACGTCCCGCAGTCCCTGGAGGAGGCCGCCTGGGTCGACGGCTGCGACCGCTTCGCCGCCTTCCGCATCGTCGTCCTCCCGCTGCTGCGGCCCGGGTTGATCGCCGTCGGTTCCTTCGCCTTCGTGCACGCCTGGAACCACTTCCTGTTCGCCCTGATGTTCCTGTCCGACCAGAGCAAGCAGACGATCCCGGTCGGCCTCAACACCCTGATGGGCGCCGACAGCGTCGATCTCGGCGCGCTCGCCGCGGGCGGCATCATCGCGGCCGTACCGGTGGTGATCGTGTTCGCCTTCATCCAGAAGTGGCTGATCACCGGCTTCAGCGCGGGGGCGGTGAAGGGATGAGGCAACCGCTTACCCTGCTGACGAAGATCGCCGAAGCAGGGAGAATCCCATGAACCCCACCGCCGGTCCTACGACCGTCTCCACGCCCGTCCCCCTGGTCCTCGCCGGTGCGCGCGGTCACGGCCGCTGGCACGTCGAGAACATCCGCAGGCTCCAGGACAAGGGGCTCGTCCGCCTCGCCGGAATCTGCGAGCTGACCCCGCTGACCGAGGAGGAGTTCGGGGGCGAACTCCCGGCGCAGTCACCGGACTTCGGCGCCCTCCTCGACTCCACCGGCGCCCGGGTGGCGGTGGTCTGCACCCCGATCCCCACCCACACGGACCTCGCCCTGGCCGCCGCGAAGCGGGGCGTGCATCTGCTGCTGGAGAAGCCGCCCGCACCGTCGTACGCCGAGTTCCGCCGCATGGCCGACGGGGTCGCCGCGGCCGGGGTGGTCTGCCAGATCGGGTTCCAGTCGCTCGGCTCGCACGCCGTGCCCGCGGTCCGCGAGCTGATCGAGAAGGGCGCGATCGGCACGGTGACCGGGGTCGGCGGCGCCGGTGCCTGGGCCCGCGACGAGGCGTACTACCGGCGCGCCCCCTGGGCGGGCAAGCGGCGCCTGAACGGCGTAGACGTGATCGACGGGGCGCTCACCAACCCCCTCGCGCACGCCGTCGCCACCGCTCTCGCCCTCAATGAGACGACCCGCGCCGAGGACGTGGTCCGCATCGAGACCGAACTCCTGCGGGCCAACGACATCGAGTCCGACGACACCTCCTGCGTCCGCGTCACCACCGTCCAGGGCCGCCCGGTCACCGTCGCCGTGACCCTGTGCGCCGAACACCCCGGCGAGCCCTACGTGGTGGTGCACGGCAGCGAGGGCCGGATCACCTACTGGTACAAGCAGGACCGCGTCCTGCTCCAGCGCGCGGGCCACGGCCCCGAGGAGTTCGAGTACGGCCGCACCGACCTGCTGGAGAACCTCGTCGCCCATCTCACCGACGGCGACGCCCTGTTGGTCGAACCCGACGCAACAGGCGCCTTCATGAAGGTCGTCGAGGCGATCCGCCGGGCCCCCGACCCGGCCCAACTGCCCACCGGCGCCTGGCACGTGATCCCCACCGAGCACCGCCGGGTCGTCCCCGGCATCGACGCCCTGGTCACGGCGGCGGCCGACACCCTCGCCCTCTACTCCGAACTGGGCGCCGCCTGGGCCCCACCGAAAGAGGTGAGCACCTGATGATCACCCACGACACGCCGGTGCTGCGCGTCGCGGGCCGCCCGGTCGCCCGGTACGTCACCCGGCCCGAGCTGCCCGACCGGCTCTCCCCGCGCCCGTATCTGCACCCCGTGACCACCCTCGCGGGCACGGCGGTCACCGAGTTGAGCCCCGTCGACCACACCCACCACCTCGGCGTCGGTGTCGCCGTTCCCGACGTCGAGGGGCACAACTTCTGGGGCGGCCGCACCTACGTCCGGGGCCAGGGCCCCACGGAACTGGACAACCACGGCGCCCAACGCCACTCCGGTTTCCAGCTCCGCGACCCCGACGGCTTCGTCGAGGAACTCCGCTGGGTGGCCTCCGGTGCCGAGCTGCTCCGCGAACGCCGTACGGTCGCCGCCACCGAACTCACCGACACGGCCTGGGCGTTGGACTTCACCTTCTCCCTCACCAACGTCACACAGGGCGCCCTCTCGATCGGCAGCCCCGCCACCAACGGCCGCCCCGGAGCCGCGTACGGCGGCTTCTTCTGGCGAGCCCGCAAGGAGGCCGAGACCCCGGGCGTCTTCACCGCCGACCGCGAGGGCGAACCGGAGGTCCACGGCACCCGCGCCGACTGGCTCGCCCTCACCGGCACCGGCTGGACCCTCGTCTTCGCCGGCGCCACCGACCGCACCCGCCGCGACCCGTGGTTCGTCCGCACCGCCGAATACCCCGGCGTGGGCGCCTCGTTGGCGACGGAGGAGCGGCTGTCGGTCCCGCCCGGCGACACGGTCGTACGGCGGATCGTCACCGTCGTCGCCGACGGCCGCCTGGACCGCGCCGAGGCCGCCGCGCTCGTGCGGAAGGCGGTCGGCCGGTGACCCACGAGACGTACACCAACCCCGTCCTGAACGCCGACTGGTCCGACCCGGACGTCATCCGCGTCGGCGACGACTTCTACCTCACCGCGTCCAGCTTCGGCCGCGTACCGGGCCTGCCCCTGCTGCACTCCCGCGACCTCGTCAACTGGACTCTGGTCGGCCACGCCCTCCAACGCCTGGAACCGGAGGCGGAGTTCACGGCACCACGGCACGACTGCGGGGTGTGGGCACCGGCGTTGAGGTACCACGACGAACGCTTCTGGATCTTCTGGGGCGACCCCGACCAGGGCATCTTCCAGGTCAACGCCCCGGAGATACGCGGCCCTTGGACCCGTCCCCACCTCCTCAAGGAGGGCAAGGGACTCATCGACCCCTGCCCGCTGTGGGACGACGACCACGACGAGGCCTACCTCGTGCACGCCTGGGCCAGGTCCCGCGCGGGCATCAAGAACCGCCTCACCGGCCACCGCATGCACCCCGACGGCACGACCCTCCTCGACGACGGCAAGGTCATCGTCGACGCCGACCGCATCCCCGGCTGGTTCACCCTGGAGGGCCCCAAACTCCACCTGCACGACGGCTGGTTCTGGATTCTCGCCCCCGCGGGGGGAGTCGAGACCGGCTGGCAGGGCGCGTTCCGCTCCCGCGGCTTCTTCGGACCGTACGAGGAGAAGGTCGTCCTGGAGCAGGGGGACACCGACGTCAACGGCCCCCACCAGGGCGCCTGGGTGAGCACGCCGTCCGGCGAGGACTGGTTCCTGCACTTCCAACAGCGCGGCGCCTACGGCCGGTTGGTCCACCTCCAGCCGATGCGCTGGGACGGTGGGGGCACCTCCCGGTCGAGCGAAGCCGAGAATGGGGGAGGCTGGCCGGTCATCGGCGACGCGGGCGCCCCCGTGGCCGTACACCGGAAACCTGATCTTCCGCCGCAGCCGACCGCCGCGCCCGCCACCGACGACGACTTCCCCGGCGGACGGTACGGCCGCCAGTGGCAGTGGACGGCGAACCCCCATGACGGCTGGGCCACCCACCACTCCGGCGACGGCCTGCGGCTGACCTGCGTCCGCACCGCCGACACCCACGACCTGCGCCGCCTGCCGAACCTCCTCACCCAGCGCCTCCCCGCCACCCCCGTCGCCGTCGAGGTCGAACTGCGGCTGCACAGCGAGGAGGCGGGCGCGCGCGCCGGACTCGCCGTGCTCGGTGACACGTACAGCTGGATCGGGTTGCAGCGGGGCGCCGACGGCACGGTGATGTTCGTCCACCGCTTCGCCGAACCCGGCACCGTGGGAACACCTCCCGCGCCTCCCGGGCAGTGGGAGAGCGAACGCGACGCGGGCGAGCCCTGCCCCGCGCCCTCGGGCCGGGTCAGCCTCCGCATCGAGATCGGCACGGGCGCGCGCTGCCGTTTCCGCTACGACCTCGGGGACGGGCCGCGTCCGAGCGGTCAGATCTTCGCCGCCACCCCGTGGCGCTGGGTCGGCGCCCTGCTCGGGCTGTTCGCGCTCGCGCCCGTCGGCACGGGACATGCCGGCGCGGCCGGTTTCACGCGGTTCCGGATCACTTCCCTCCACTGACCTGCCCTGCCCGTACGCCTGTTGGGAGTCGCCATGACGCACCTCCGTGGCAAGCGCTTGCCCGTCCTTCGTGACGTCACCACCCCGTTGGATCCATCGGAAGAGAGCCGACCTATGAAGACCAGCATCCGCAGAAACAGGCGTGCCGCACTGGCCGTCGCCCTGGGCTCCGTGCTCGCGCTGACCGCCACCGCCTGCGGCGACGACGGCAGCGGGGCCGCGGGGGACAAGGGCGGCGAGGGGTCGGGCAAGGGCACGATCACCTTCTGGGACAACAACGGCGGTGTCCGCACCGACATCTGGAAGCAGATCATCGCGGACTTCGAGAAGAAGAACCCCGATATCAAGGTCAAGTACGTCGGGATACCCGCCGCGAGCGCCCAGTCCAAGTACGACACCGCGATCCAGGGTGGTGGGCTGCCCGACGTCGGCGGGGTGGGGACGGCGGTGCTGGCCGAGGTGGCGGTGCAGGGGGCGCTGGAGCCGTTGGACAGCCGACTCAAGTCCAGTTCCCTGAACGGCAAGTTGAGCCAGAACCTGCTCGACGTCAGCAAGAGCGCGGGGGGCGGGGACACGCTGTACCAGATTCCCACCTCCGCCAACAACGGCACGCTCTGGTACCGCACCGATCTGTTCAAGGCGGCCGGGCTGGACGCGCCCACCACCTGGTCGAAGTTCTACGCCGCCGCCGACAAACTCACCGACAAGGCGAAGAACGAGTTCGGGTTCACCATCCGGGGCGGCGAGGGGTCCATCGCGCCGGCATTGGACGCGGTGTACGGACAGACCGGGATCACGTCCTTCTGGAACGGTGACAAGACGACCGTCAACGACCCGAAGAACGTCGCCGCGTTGGCGAAGTACGTCGGGCTGTTCAAGAAGGACACTCCGTCCGCCGACCTCAACAACGACTTCACGAAGATGGTCGCGCAGTGGGACAGCGGCACCATCGGAATGCTGAGTCACAACCTCGGGTCGTACCAGGACCATCTGAAGGCGCTGGGCGCGGACAAGTTCAAGGGAATTCCCAATCCGACGCTGGACGACGGTACGCGGGTGCAGATCTCCAATCCCGTCGACGGGCTGAGTCTGTTCAAGTCCAGCAAGAACAAGGAAGCGGCCTGGAAGTTCATCGAGTTCGCGGTGTCCCCGGCGGAGAACTCCAAGTACAACGAGTCGGCGGGGCAGGTGCCGGCCAACACGGACGCGGCCGACGCGGCGTGGATCCAGAAGGCCGAGCCCACGCAGTTGGCGGCGAAGGCGTTGAACGGGGCCAACACGAAGATCGTGCAGCTGCCGTACTACCTGCCGGACTGGAACACGATCTCCAAGGCGGACAACGAGCCGAATTTCCAGAAGCTGTTGCTGGGAAAAATGACGGCGAAGGAGTTCCTGGACACGTTGGCTGATCAGTTGAACAAGGCTCAGGCGGACTGGAAGAAGAACCACTGAACGGGTGGGTCTCGGTTGTGGGGGACTGCCGGTCCGTTGTGGCTGGTCGCGCAGTTCCCCGCGCCCCTCAAGACAAAAGACAGAAGACACAAGCCGAGAGGTGAGCCGAACGTGTCCCTCAGCCGTAGGCAAGTCGCCTTGGGTGCTCTCGCCGCCGTTCCTTTACGCGGTGGCGGTGTTCGACGGGAGCGCACTCTTTACATCGCCGGTGATTCCACCGCCGCCCAGAAGTACTCCACCGAAGCGCCGGAGACCGGGTGGGGAATGGCGCTTCCCTTCTTTCTGCGCAAGGCGGTGAAGGTCTCCAACCAGGCCGTGAACGGGCGGAGTTCGAAGAGCTTCGTCGATGAAGGACGGCTGGACGCGATTCTCTCCGCCGTCCGGCCCGGTGACGTCCTCCTCGCGCAGTTCGCGCACAACGACGAGAAGACCGCCGATCCCACTCGCTACACCGAGCCGTGGACGACGTACCAGGACTATCTGCGGCTGTACATCGAAGGGGCCCGGGCTCATGGCGCCCGGCCCGTGCTCGCCACCCCGGTCGAGCGGCGCAGGTTCGACGCCGACGGCAACGCGCTGCCGACGCACGGGGACTACCCGGCGGCGATGCGGGCGCTCGCGCAGGAGGAACGCGTCGCGCTGCTGGACATCGAGGCGTTGTCGCTCGCGCTGTGGCAGCGGCTCGGGGTGGAGGAGACCAAGGTCTACTTCAACTGGACCGATACCGAGCAGGACAACACGCACTTCAATCCGCCCGGTGCGATCGCCGTGGCGCGGCTCGTGGCGCGGGAGTTGCTGCGCACACGGGTGCTCGCGTCCCGTGAGGTCGTCCGGCTGCACGAGGACATTCCGACGTCCTGGATCACCTGGCCCGAGGCGACGGACGCCCCGGTCCTCTGAACAAGGAGACCCGCACAGTGCGTACACAGAAATGTCATGGACGCGTCATAGCAACGCTGGTGGGCTGCACCGCACTGGCCCTCGCCGTCACCACGACCACCGCCCAGGCCCATCCGCGCCCGCTCGACCGGCAGATCCTCGGCGCCGCTGACGGCTGGGCCTCCTACGGCACCGGCACCAGCGGCGGCGCGGCGGCCACCCGCGACCACGTCTACACCGTCTCCACCTGGGCGGAATTCAAGGCCGCGCTGGCCGCAGGCGGCACCGCGCCGAAGATCATCAGAGTCAAGGGCGTGATCGACGCCAACGCCGAGGGCTGCGACTCCTTCGCCGCGCCCGGCTACGACTTCGCCCAGTACCTCACCACCTACGACCCCGCCGTCTGGGGCTACGACCAGAACCTCGACAACGAGCCCGCCGACAGCCCCGAGGGACTGCGCCGCGTCTCCGCCGCCGACCAGTACGCCGCCATCGAGGCGTACATCCCCGCCAACACCACCATCGTCGGCATCGGCAAGCACGCCGGCTTCAAGGGCGCCAGCCTCCAGATCAAGGCCGTCGACAACGTCATCGTCCGCAACCTCTCCTTCGAGAGCCCCCTCGACTGCTTCCCGCAGTGGGACCCGACCGACGGCGCCACGGGCAACTGGAACTCCGAGTACGACAGCGCCGTCATCTACGGCTCCACGCATGTGTGGCTGGACCACAACACGTTCACCGACGGTGCCCACCCGGACAGTTCGCTGCCCACCTACTTCGGGCGGATCTTCGAGCAGCACGACGGCGAACTCGACATCGTGAAGGGCGCCGACTACGTCACCGCCTCCTGGAACGTCTTCGCCGACCACGACAAGACGATTCTCATCGGCAACAGCGACAGCGCCTCCACAGCCGCCGTCGACCGCGGCCATCTGAAGGTGACGCTCCATCACAACCTGTTCTCCAACCTCGTCGAGCGCGCACCCCGCGTCCGCTTCGGCCAAGTCGACTCCTACAACAACCACTTCGTCGCCGAGCCGGGCTACGGCTACAGCTACGGCATCGGGCTGGGGTCCCAACTCGTCGCGGAACACAACGCGTTCACGGTCCCGTCCGGCATCGACGAGGCCACCATCCTCAAGAAGTGGTCCGAGGCGCCGCTCACCGCCGACGACAACTACGTCAACGGCACGCTCACCGACCTGATAGCCGTCCACAACGCGGGCGTGCCGACCGAGATCCTCCAGTCGGGCGCGGGCTGGACGCCCACCCTGCGCACGAAGATCGACCCCGCGAAGGCCGTGCCGTTCCTCGTCGACCGGGGCGCGGGCGCGGGCCGCCTGCGCTGACACCACCACGCCGGATGCCGGGCCGGTCCCGTCCGATCGGCCCGGCGCCGCGCCCACTTCACGAGCCGCACCGCGAAGGAGCACCCGCATGCCCTCGCACCACCCCCTCCACCGTCCCCTGTCCAGACGGGGGTTCCTCATGGCCGGCGCCGGCGCGGGCATCGCGCTCGGCCTCACCACCGCCCCCGCCCGCGCCGTCGGGAGACCCCGCCCGTTCGGCCGCTACGGCTCACCCGCCGCGCGCCTCACCCCGCTCACCCTGTACGTCGACCCGCGCGGCCGGGGCGACTTCACCACCGTCCAGTCCGCCGTGAACGCCGCCACCACCGCCGGACACACCCTGGTCCTCGCGCCCGGCGTCTACCGCGAGACGGTCCTCACCGGGGTCACCGACCCGGCGACCGGCCGGCTCACCGACGCCGCCACGGAGATGACCTGGATCGGCGCGAGCGAGGACCCGCGCGATGTCGTCATCGTCTACGACAACGCCAACGGCACCCAGAAACCCGACGGTTCGGGCACCTACGGCACCTCCGGCTCGGCGACCACGACCCTTCGCACCGACGGTTTCACCGCCCGCTGGATCACCTTCGCCAACGACTGGCTGCGCGCCGACCACCCCGGCATCACCGGCACCCAGGCGGTCGCGGTCAAGGTGCAGGGCGACTGCTCGGCGTTCTTCGACTGCCGATTCCTCGGCCACCAGGACACCCTGTACGCCGACTCGTCGGCGCTCGGCGTCTTCGCCCGCCAGTACTACGCGCGCTGCTACGTCGAGGGAGACGTCGACTTCGTCTTCGGGCGCGCGACCGCCGTCTACGACCACTGCCACTTCCGCACCCTGAACCGCACCGACCTGGCGACCGCGCCGTACGGCTTCGTCTTCGCGCCCTCCACGGCGGTCGCGAACCCGCGCGGCTATCTGGTGACGCACGGCCGCGTCAGCAGCCAAGCACCGGACGGCTACTACAAGCTGGCCCGCCCCTGGGTGCCCGGCTCCGACACCACCGCCCGCCCGATGCTCACCGTGCGGAACACGGTGCTGGGCGCGGGGATCGACGCGGTGGCGCCGTACACCAACATGTCGGACAGCCATCCCTGGCAGAGCCAGCGGTTCGCGGAGTACCGCAACACGGGACCCGGTGCCGTGATCGGCGTGCCGGAGAACCGGCCTCAACTCACCTCCGCACAGGCCGAGTCGGCGACCCGTGAGGCGTATCTCGGTGACTGGCTCCCGGGGCGGAGGCGCTGAGATGGCCGTGCCCAGACGCACCCTCCTGACGGGGGTCGCCGGCGGACTGGTGGCCGCCGGTGCCGGGCCCGCCGTAGGCCTCGGCCGTCGTCGGGTGCTGCACGTCCGGCCCGGTGACTCGGTGCAGGCCGCCGTCGACGCGGTGGCCGGCAGCGGCCGGACGATCGTCGTGCATCCGGGGACGTATCGCGAGGTCGTCAACGTGCCGGTGGAAGCGGGTGAGTTGACGTTGCGCGGCGCCACCGGTGACCCGCGTGACGTCGTCATCGTCCACGACAACGCCAACGGGACGCCGAAGCCGGACGGTTCGGGGACGTACGGTACGGCGGGCTCCGCGACCTTCACCTCGGCGGCACCCGGGCTGACCGTACGCGACCTCACCCTCGCCAACGACTGGCTGCGCGCGGACCATCCGGAGATCACCGGGACACAGGCGGTGGCCGCGTATGTGACGGGCGACCGTTCGCGGTTCTCGCGGGTCCGTCTCCTCGCGCACCAGGACACGCTGTTCGTGGACACGTCGGCGCTGGAGGCATTCGACCGGCAGTACTTCTCGCACTGCTACATCGAGGGGGACGTCGACTTCGTCTTCGGGCGGGCGACAGCGGTCTTCGCCGACTGCCACTTCCACACCCTCCGACGGGACGTGGCGTTCACCCCCAAGGGCATGGTCTTCGCCCCGTCCACCGCCCGTGCCAACCCGCACGGCATCCTCGCGGTCCGCTCCCGGATCACCTCCGGCGCGGAGGACGCCGCGTACAAGCTGGCCCGGCCGTGGGTCCCGTCGTACGAGACGACGGCCTGGCCGTCCCTCGTCGTGCGGGACTCCTGGATCGGGCCCGGCATCGACCCGGTCGCGCCCTACACGAACATGCGCGACGCCTATCCCTGGCAGTCGATGCGCTTCGCCGAGTACCGCAACACAGGGCCCGGCTCCGTGATCACCGTCCCGGAGAACCGGCCCCAGCTCACGCCCACCGAGGCCGACGCGCACACCCCTGCCGCCTACCTCGGCGACTGGCGACCCGTCCGCCCCTCCTGATCGACGAAAGGACCCGCACGTCATGCGTCGTATCAGCACCTTCACCGCGCTCGCCGTGACCACGGCCTCGCTCGGACTCGCCGTGATCGCCACCCCGGCACACGCGGCGACCGTCGTGGTCAGCAACTCCACCGATCTGACCAGCGCCATCAAGAACGCCACCGCCGGCACGGTCATCCAGGTCCGCGGCGGCACCTACTACCCGACGGCCACCCTCCAGTCGACGGCCAACGGCACCTCGTCCGCGCCGGTCACCCTCACCGCGTACGGCTCGGAGACGGTCAAGATCGACGGCTCGTCGCTGCCGTCGGGGTCCTGGATCTTCAAACTGACGGCGGACTACTGGAACGTCTCCAACATCACCTTCCAGAACTCCCCGGACAGCGCGGTCGTCTGCCAGTCCTGCACCGGCACCAACTGGAACAACGTCAAGACCATCAACGGCGGCGACTCCGGCTTCACGCTCACCGGCGACGGCACCGTCAACAACACGGTCAAGAACCTCGACTCGTACGGCAATTACGACGCCGCGACGCACGGCCAGAACGCGGACGGGGTCGCCATCAAGTTCGGCTCCGGCACCGGCAACCTCGTCACCGGCGCCCGCCTGTACAACAACTCGGACGACGGCATCGACCTCTGGTCGTTCTCGTCGCCGGTCACCATCGAGCACAGCTGGTCCTTCGGCAACGGGATCAACCGCTGGGGCGACTCCGCGTTCGAGGGCAACGGCAACGGCTACAAGCTGGGCGGCAACGGCGTCACCGTCGCCCACGTCGTCAACAACTCGGCCGCCTGGGGGAACGCGGGCAACGGCTTCACCGAGAACTCCAACACCGGCGCGATCGTCATCAACCGCACCACCGCCTACGTCAACGGCGGCGCGGGCTACTACTTCGCCACCAGCTCCGCCAAACTCGGCAAGAACCTCGCCGTGAGCAACAGCGGCGGCTCGGTCACCAAGGGCTCCGCCGTCACCTCCGCCGGCAACAACTGGGACTCCGGCGTCTCCACCCCCTCCTTCATCTCCACGGACGCGTCGACGACGTACAACGCCCGCTCGTCCAGCGGCACACTCCCGTCCACGACGTTCCTGACGACGGGCAGCACGACGATCGGCGCGACGATGAACTGACCCCTGTGCGGGCCCGGTCCGGGTGCCCACCGGGCCGGGCCCGCGTACGCGAGGCCCGCCAAGAGAAGGTCAAGTGGGGCCCATGGGCCGGTAATTGGCCGCCCTGTGGATTCCGTATCGATCGGATAACGCACCTCGCGCCCGGCGCGTGATGCGCGTAGACAGTCCCTGACCTGGTGCATCACCCATCGGAACCAGATCCGGAGATTCCATGCGGAAGTCCCTTAGAGCGGCCGCCCTCGGCGCCGCCTGTGTCGTCGCCGGTGCCGCCCTGTACGGCAGCGGCGTCGCCAGTGCCGGCCAGTCGACGGCCAACTCGACGCACGAGCCGTACAACATCGGCCTGTTGACGAAGGACATCGACACCTACTACGGCACCACGCTCGACAGCAACGGCGTGTACCAGGCCTCGGCGACGAGCCCGTACGCCAAGGACCTGGCGCGCATCGACGCCTCCGCGAAGAGGTACATCGACGCGGCCGTCCGCACGCACCACAAGGGCGTCAAGCCGGCCGTCGTCTTCGACATCGACGACACGCTGCTGCTCAGCCTCGACTACGAGAAGAAGAACAACTACGGCTACAGCTCGGCCAGTTGGGCCGCCTATGTCGCCCAGGCCAACCGCCCGGAGGTCTTCGGCACCCCCGCGCTGGTCGAGTACGCCGCGTCCAAGGGCGTCGCCGTGTTCTACAACTCGGGCCTGTCCGAGGCGCAGCGCACCTCCGCGGTCGACAACCTGAAGAAGGTCGGTGTCGACGTCAACCTCGACGCCGACCACATGTTCCTCAAGAACACGGCCAACCCGCCGTCGTACCTGAGCGGTTGCGCGACCGCCGGCTCCTGGACCTGCACCACCGTGCAGTACAAGTCCGGTACCCGGAAGCACATCGAGTCCCTGGGCTACGACATCATCGCCAACTTCGGCGACCAGTACTCGGACCTCGACGGGGGCTACGCCGACAGGACGTACAAGATCCCGAACCCGACCTACTTCGTCGGCTAGTCCTCGCGGGCGGTCCCGACGGCGCCGACCGACCCGAGGGTGGGCACCACCGGCAGGATCGTTCCGTCCGCCGCGAACCGCAGGCGGTCGATCGTGGTCTCCCGGTGCGTGCCGTCCCCACCGGGCCTTCCCGGCCCGTTCAGGGCGAACCGGTGATAGACGACGTACCAGTCGTCGCTCCCCGGCACGTTCACCACGGAGTGGTGGCCGGTGCCCAGGATGCCGTACTCGGGGTTCTTGGACAGGATCGTGCCCCGTTCGGTCCACGGACCGGACGGGGACGGGCCCGTCGCGTAGGCCACGTGGTAGTCCTCGCTGCGGGTGTCGTCCTCGGACCACATGAAGTAGTACGTCCCGTCGCGCTTCACCACGAAGGACCCCTCACGGAAGTCGCCCGCCGTGATCTCCTCCACCTTCGTCGCGTCGTACGACGTCATGTCGTCGTTCAACGGCACCACGTACGCATGCCCGTTGCCCCAGTAGAGATACGCCTGCCCGTCGTCGTCCGTGAAGACGGCCGGGTCGATCATCTGACCCGCCAACTGTCCCTTCCGCACGAGGGGTTCGCCCAGGGCATCCCTGAACGGGCCGGCGGGCGAGTCCGCCACCGCGACCCCGATCTGCTGCTCGGCGCAGAAGTAGAAGTAATACGACCCGCCGCGCTCCGCGACCGCCGGTGCCCACGCGTGCTCGTCCGCCCAGGACACGTCGGTCCCCAGATCGAGGATCACTCCATGGTCCCGCCAGTGGACCAAGTCCGGTGAGGAGTACGCCTTGAAGCGCGTCCCGCCCCAGTCCGCCCAGCCGTCGCTCGTCGGGTAGATCCAAAACTGGCCGTCGAGGACGTGCACGTCCGGGTCGGCGGTCAGGCCCGGCAGCACCGGACTTCGGGTCGGCACCGCTTCCACCGTCCAGGTACGGCTGGTGCCGTCCACCCCCGTGACCGTGTATCGCTGTGGAGTGCGGAAGTCGCGTCGGCTGCCGGACGGCGGGTCGAGGGTCGCGCCCGTGCCGACGGCGAGGATCGGAGCCAAGTGGCTTAGATCGGCGTCGGGTCGCATGGGCAGCACGACCTTGGACGAGACCTCGGTGACCACGGCGTACGCCTTCTGCCCCCGCACGGTCGCGTCCACGACCGACGCCGGCGTCACCGGGTACGCGGCCAGCAGCCGGTCGTACTCGGCCCGCGTCACCGGAAGTACCGTGCCGTGACGCGGACGTGAAGGCAGCCGGTAGTCGGTGGACGGTGTCCACTCGCCGGAGTCGAGATCGGTGGTCTCGAAGGGGACGTAGCCGCGCAGGCCGTACTCGTCGACGAACAGGTACCACTTCTCCTCGGTGTTGGACTTGAACACCGTGGGGCCTTCCCCGCGTTCGATCACTTCGCTGCCGATGCCCTCCGAGACGAGGTCGTACGACGGGGAGGTCAGCGAGGCGGACTTCTCGCCGGTGATGAACTTCGAGCCGGGGGAGTCGGGGGACGGGGCGCGCTCGTCCTTGGTGTAACGGTAGTAGATGCCCTTGTGCCGCACGAGAGTTGAGTCGATGACGGAGTGGCCGGGGTCGTTCCACACCTGGGGCGTGCTGAAGGTGCGGAAGTCCTTGGTCGTCGCGTACAGCATGCGGTGGTGCGTCGGGCCGGTGTGGCCGGGATCGTCGTCGGCGTACAGCGTGGACGCCCAGTAGAGGACGTACTCGCCGCGCGCGTCATCCCAATGGGCCTCCGGAGCCCAGGCGTTGCCCGCGTTGTCCGGGGCCACCCGCACCAGCCGCGGGTCGGTCCAGTGCACCAGGTCGGCCGACTCCCAGATCATCACGGACCTGCTGCCATGGCGCTGGACGTCGTCCCAACTGCCGCTGCTGTTGCGGTACATGCGGAGATCGGTGGCGATCAGGTAGAAGGTGTCGCCGCCGGGGGACCGGATCAGGAAGGGGTCGCGCAGCCCCCGCTCGCCGATCGCCGAGGTGAGGACGGGCCGCCCGGCGTTCAACTCCCGCCAGTGCAGCGGGTCGTTGCCCCGGCTGAGGGCGTAGCGGATCTGTTCGCCGTCGGGGGTGGCTTCGCCGGTGAAGTAGGCGAAGAGGTAGCCGGCGTAGGCGTGGGGGTGGGTCACGGGCGGTGCTCCTGGGAGGGGCGGGGGTGTCGGGCGAGGTGGGTTTTCGGAGTGTCACCAGTGGCGTGCGGGGCGTCAATCGACGCGGGTGGGGCGGGGTGGAGCGAAAGTTTCGGTGCAACCGCAACACGGCCTGCTCCAACACCGAGTCCGGCTTCTTCTTCGCCACAGGCAAGGCCCCCTGGCCCGGAATCTCGCGGTCGGCACCCCGGCCTTCACATCGACGGACGCCACCACGGCGCACGGACCGCGGCGCGCTGATCCGGGGCCCCGGGGCGGGACGGGCCCGTCGGCTTCCGGCCATGTCTGGTGACAGGTTCTGGTCAAGGACTGTCCAAATGCCGGACATTTCCTGTCGTCAGTGATCGGGTCGTCCCCGACGACCGTATCCGTGCCCGCTCGGGAGGACCTGGTGCCAGTACCGACCCGCAAGAGACGTTGGTTCACGATCTGCGCCATCACCGCATCGGCCGCACTCGTGGCGATACCCGCCGGGGCCGCGCCCGGCTCGGGGAGCAGCCCCTTCGGAGCCCGCGCGCTGGCTCAACTCGCCGCCGAACGAAGCCACTCGGTGGGTACCGTCAGCCCGAAAGCCAAGGCCGACGACGACGGCGGTGACGACGGCAACGAGGCCGACGAGATAGCCGAGGGTGCGGACCAGTACGCCGAGGCCCGCACCTCGCCCGGCATCGTCGCACCGGGCGCCTACGGCGCCGCCTGGACGAGCCTGACCAAACTGCCCGGTACCGGCGGCAGTTGGCACAACATCACCAACCTGCCGTACAACTCCGACGACCCGCGCTACCGCGACTACGACTCCAACTCCAGCGGTGGCTCGGGCAATGTGACCGGCCGGATGGCCGCGATGGCCGCCGACGACGACGGGTACGTCTACGCGGGCAGCGCGGGCGGCGGAGTGTGGCGCTCCCGGACCGGGGGCGGCCGTTGGCAGCCCATCAGCGACAAGCTGCCCTCGCAGTCCACCGGCGCCCTCGCCCTCGACGGCGCAGGGCGGCTGTGGCTGGGCACCGGCGAGGCGACGACCAACGCGGACGCCTATCTCGGCAGCGGCGTCTACGTCCTGTCGGACCCCCGGCACGGCACGTTCTCCTCCCGCGGCCGCGTCGGCGGCGACGAGCTGGAATCCACCACCATCCACGAACTGCGCTTCGGCGGCGGCAAGGTGTGGGCCGCGACCAGCAAGGGCGTGTGGAGCCACTCCGCGAAGCGGCTCAGCGGCGCCTGGAAGCTGGAGTTCGCGCCCAACCCGGCCTATCTGCCGGGCGGTTCACTCGCGAACGACGCCTCGGCCGCGTACAAGAACATCGCCAACGACATCGCGGTCGACCCGAAGAACCCCTCCAAGGTGGTCCTCGCGGTCGGCTGGCGCAGCGGTGACGACTACAACGGCTTCTACACCAAGGTGAACGGCGTCTGGACCCGGATCACGAGCGGCCTCGGTGACCTGCCCGCCGACCCGGACAACGTCGGCAACGTCACCTTCGCCCGCTCCGCCGACGGCTCGCGCTACTACGCGATCGACCAGTCCCCGGAGCAGCTCAACACCAACCCGGACAGCGCCCTGGAGGGCATCTACGTCTCCAAGTCCGGTTCTCCGACCGGCCCCTGGACGAAGATCGCCGACTACAAAGGCCTGGCCGCGGACGGTTCGGCGCTCACCTCCAGCGGTTACATGCCGGGCGTGCAGGCCTGGTACAACCAGTTCCTGACCGTCGACCCGGCCAACGCGGAGCACGTGTACGCGGGCCTGGAGGAGGTCTACGAGACGAAGGACGGCGGCTCCAGCTGGTCGACCGTCGGCCCGTACTGGAACTTCGGCTTCCCCTGCTGGAGCATCGACCCCACCAAGCAGACGGGCGACTGCAACCAGACCACCCACTCCGACCAGCACGGCGTCGCGATCGGCCGCTACCACGGCAAGAGCTTCGTCTACGTCGGCAACGACGGCGGCGCCTACAAGCGCCCCCTCAACGGCTCTCAGGACGCCTCCGGGCACGCCACCGACTGGACCTCGCTCAACGACGGCACCATCGACACCCTCCAGTACTACTCGGTGGGCGTCGGCAAGGACCTGACCTACGGCGGCGTCTCCGTCACCGGCGGCCTCCAGGACAACGGCCAGTCGATCCTCCGCAGCAACGACAAGGTCATGGGCTCCAACTTCGGCGGCGACGGCGGTGACACGCTCACCGACCCGGCCAACGGCTGCAACATCGCCGAGGAGTACGTGTACCTGGCCATCCAGGTGACGCAGAACTGCGCGGTGAACGACGGGAGTTGGGTCACCGACCCCAGCAAGATCACGTCGTACAACGTGGCTCCCGCCGACAACGCCACCGGTGAGGCCCGCTTCATCGCCCCGATCACGGCCGACATGAAGAACAGCTCGACCTGGATCGCGGGCGGCCGTCACGTCTGGGTGCAGACCCACGGCTACGCCATCCGCAGCGGCGACGAGTGGAAGAGCGTCTACGACCTCGGCGCGGGCCGTACCGCGACCGCCGTCGCGGCCTCGGGCGGCAAGGTGTACGCGGCCTGGTGCGGCCCCTGCAACAACCAGGGCTTCGCCCGCGGCATCTCCGTCGGCAACGCGGACGGCACCGGCTGGCACGACATCGCCCTTCCGGCCACCGGCGCGGACGGCACCGTACCCAACCGCTACCTCGCCGGCTTCGCCGTGGACCCGAAGAACGCCGACCACGTCTACCTCGCGGTCAACGGCTTCTCCCGGCACTGGACCGAAGGCCCCGGCGCGGGCGTCGGCCACGTCTTCGAGTCCACCGACGGCGGCACCACCTGGAAGGACATCTCGAAGAACCTCCCCGACGTGCCGACGAACTCCGCGGTCGTCACCTCCAACGGCGGCCTCGCCGTCGCCACCGACCTCGGCGTCGTCTACCGCGCGCCCGGCCGTACCGGCTGGGAGCGCGTCGGGAACCTCCCGGCCGTCGCCGTACTCCAGTTGAAGCTGAGCCCCGACGGGCGGACGCTGTACGCGGCCACCCACGGCCGCGGCATCTACACGATCGACGTGCGCGACTGCCGCTGACGCGGCGCTGATCGGAGGGGTGGTCCCGGGTCGCCGGGATCACCCCTGCGTCGTGTACGGCACCACATTCACGTGCAGCGTGAAGACGACCCGCGCCGCGCCCGCCACGTCCGGCGCCTTCGCCGAAGCGGTGACATCCGCCGTACCGCCCCGGGTCCCCGCACATCGCAGCGAGGCGTGGGCCGTACCGTCGGCGTCCAGCCGCCAGCCGGACGCCAGGGCGAGGGCCGGCGCGGAACTCCGCACGGCCGTCCACCGCTTGTCGTCCGAGCGAGGACGCAGGACGAGCGACACCACGGTACCCGGCCGTACACAGAGCCGCCGGACGACCGCCTCACCAGGGCCGACGGAGACCTCCGCGTGCCCGGCCGCACAGCTCCCCTGCGCGGTGGGGGAACCGGTGGCCGACGCCGATGGGCTCCCCCCGGCGGTCGGTACTCCCGGCGTGTGCGTCGACGCACCGGCCGACGGCCCCGCCGGACCGGTGCTCCCCGGCGTGCCTCCCGCCGCTCCACCGCCCTGCGACGCATCACACCCCGCCAGGACGACCACGACGGCGGCCGTCCATCCCCCGACCCCGGTCCACCATCGCATCCCAGTACCTCCCGGCCCACACGCAGGACCACCAGCATGCCCCGACGACGCCGATACGCAACGCCCCCGCCGGTCGTCACCGGCGGGGGCGCTGCTCTGCTGACCGAGGGGGGCTCGGGTCAGCAGGTCTGTGCGGCCGAACGAGGTGCCCGGTACCGCGTCGCGTCCGAACCCCACGCACTGAAAAGGACGTCGAAAACGAACATGTGGTTGTTTCCGCTACGACTTCTTCGCCGCGAAGTCGCCCTTCACCGCGAGCTGTCGGCCCGCCGTCGTGCCCGCCGCCGAGTAGCTGTCGTCCTTGGCGTCCCGGCCGCCGCGATCATGGTTGTACTGCCCGGCGAAGACCCACTCCCCGACCGCGACCGTACGGCCCGCCTTGAGCACCCATGTGTAGACCAGGAAGCCGTCCCGCTCCGCCACCGTCTGTGTGAAGTCCCGCTCGGGCAGCGAGCGCCAGGCACCCGTCGAGGCGACCCCGCCGGTCTGCTTCACCTTCAACTGGACGGTGAGCGCGGTGAGTTGCTTCGTCGTCTTCAGGGTGACGTCGCTCTGCGCCCAGAAGTCGTTGCTGCCCGGGTCGATCGAACCGTCCGACCGGAGCGGGCCGTCCTGGGTGCCGGAGGCGGCCGGCAGCACGGGGGGTGCGGCGGGCGACGTGGTCCCGGACGTCGTCGGGGTGGCGGTCGCGCTCGGGGCGCTGTGCCCGGTGCCGGAGCCCGAACTCGGCTGCGGGGCAGGGGATTCGACCGGCCTACGGCTCGTCGCGTCCGGTGACGGTGTGGGGGTCGGGGTCGGTGGGACGGACACCGTCT
The DNA here is from genome assembly GCF_044763565.1 of Streptomyces sp. NPDC096013. Lineage (NCBI taxonomy): Bacteria > Bacillati > Actinomycetota > Actinomycetes > Kitasatosporales > Streptomycetaceae > Streptomyces > Streptomyces sp. NPDC096013. The sequence goes on from NZ_JBIWGK010000002.1 coordinate 795,022, forward strand.
GCTCGGCGGGGGAGTCGCTCTTCACCGCGGACGCCACCGCGTAGCCGCCGATCGCGAGGACGCTCGCCACCGCGGCCGTCGCGCCGATCACCCGCATCCAGCCGAACACGGGCGGCCGGGTGGCCCGGTGGTCGGGGCGGGAATGCGCGGCCATCCCGCGTTCGAGCCGGGCGAGGATGCGGGAGCGGTCGGGCTCGTGTCCCTCGGCCGCCTCGTGCAGCCGGGCGATCAACTCGTCGTCGTGCACGTCCTGGTGCCTCATCGGGTCCTCCCTCCGCTCTCGCCGCCGCGTGCCAGCGCCGCGTGCATCCGCAGCGGAGGGCTCTGCGGGCCGAGCAGACGCTGCAACTCGGCCATGCCCTTCGACGTCTGGCTCTTCACCGTACCGACGGATACACCGAGGGCGAGCGCGGTGTCCTTCTCCGACAGATCGAACGCGTGCCGCAGCACCACACAGGCCCGCTTACGGAACGGCAGCCTGCGCAGGGCCTCCTGGACGTCGACCACGCCCGCCACGTCCGGGTTCTCGGTCTTCTCCTCGCGCTGCGACCAGAACAGGGCGACCCGGCGCCGCTCGCGCACCGCGCCGCGGATCCGGGTGCGGGCCAGGTTGGCGACGACGCCGCGGGCGTAGGCCGCCGGATGGTCGGCGGCGCGCACCCGGTCCCAGCGGTGCCAGAGCGCGAGCAGCGCGTCGGCCGCGAGATCGTCGGCGGCGTCCGCGTCACCCGTCAACAGGTGGGCCAGGCGCGACAGTTCGGCGTAGTGGCGCTCGAAGAAGGCGTGGAACTCCTCGGAGGCGGCGTCGTCGACGACTGTGCCCACGGCGGACCTCTCCTCGCTGCGGTGTTGTGTGTGTCATGTAGATGACACGTGTGGGTTCGGGGGTGACCCCCGCGAGATCCGGAAGCGTAGCAGTGGTCAACTGGCCGTTCTGGTACGGACCTTCGAACAGTGTCTGGCGGGCCGACCGCGGACGGGCCGGGCCGACCTCGATTCCGTAACACGGGGAAAACCTGAAACAGGTTCAACGCGGGAACAATCCAGCCAGCATCCGCGCACCGATCAGTGAAGCCACGAGGAGTACCCGCATGTCCGAGTCACAGAAGGTGGCCGACCGGCCACGTGCCGAACCACCGGCGTCGAACGGGGTCGACCGGTTCTTCCGGATCTCCGAACGGGGGTCCACCTTCGGCCGTGAGATACGCGGCGGCTTCGCCACGTTCTTCACGATGGCCTACATCCTTGTCCTGAACCCGATCATTCTGGGCAGCGCCAAGGACAAGTTCGGGCACTCGCTCGACACCGGCCAACTGGTCACCGCCACCGCCCTGGTGGCCTGTGTGATGACGGTCATCATGGGCGTCGGCGGCAACCTGCCGCTCGCCATCGCGGCCGGCCTCGGCCTCAACGCCGTCGTCGCCTTCCAGCTGGCACCGCTGATGAGCTGGCCCGACGCGATGGGCCTCGTCGTCATCGAAGGCGTCCTGATCTGTGTGCTCGTCCTCACCGGGCTGCGCGAGGCGATCATGAACGCGATCCCGCAGCAGCTCAAGCAGGCGATCGGCGTCGGCATCGGGCTGTTCATCGCGTTCATCGGCTTCGTCGACGCGGGCTTCGTCAGCCGTATACCGGACGCCGCCGACACCACGGTCCCCGTGCAGCTCGGCGCCGTCGGTCATCTCACCGGCTGGCCCGTCCTCGTCTTCTGTCTCGGTGTCCTGCTGACCATCGCGCTCGTCGCGCGCAAGGTGAAGGGCGCGATCCTCATCAGCATCGTCACGATGACCGTCCTCGCGATCATCATCAACTCCGCCGCCGACATCAAGAGTTGGGGCTTGATGACCCCCAAGGTGCCGGACAAGATCGTGGCCGCACCCGACTTCGGGCTCATCGGTCACTTCAGTCTGTTCGGCGCGTTCGGTGAGACCAGTGCGATCACCGTCGTCCTGTTGATCTTCACCCTGATCCTGTCGGACTTCTTCGACGCGATGGGCACGATCGTCGGTATCAGCGCGGAGGCCGGGCTCCTGGACGAGGAGGGGCAGGTGCCGAACATCGGGCGTGTGCTGTTCATCGACGGCGCCGCCGCGGTCGCCGGCGGGATCGGGTCCGCTTCCTCCAACACCGCCTACATCGAGTCGGCTTCGGGTGTCGGTGAGGGGTCCAGGACCGGGTTCTCCAATCTGATCACCGGCGGGTTGTTCGGGCTGGCGCTGTTCCTCACGCCGTTGCTGACGATCGTGCCGCTTCAGGCCGCCGCGCCCGCGTTGATCGCCGTCGGGTTCCTGATGATGACTCACGTCAAGCACATCGACTGGGACAGGTACGAGATCGCGATCCCGGCGTTCCTCACCATCGCCGCGATGCCGTTCACGTACTCCATCACCGACGGGATCGGTGCCGGGTTCATCTCCTACGTCGTGATCAAGGCGGTGCTCGGCAAGGCGAAGGAGGTCAACTGGTTGCTGTGGGGGGTGTCGGCGCTGTTCCTGGTGTACTTCGCGATCGACCCCGTTGAGCAGATTCTCGGTGTGAAGTAGGACTGAGGGGCGCTGCGCGGCCGGCTCGCGGTTCGCCGTGGCCGGTCGCGCGGTTCCTCGCGCCCCTCAACCCATCAGGTCAGCGCCGCTTTCATCATGGCCCTGGCCACCGGGGCCGCCAGGCCGTTGCCGCTGATCTCCGACCTCGCCGCGTTCGACTGTTCCACCAGGACCGCCACCGCGACCTGCTTGCCGGTCGAGTCGGACGTGCCGTATGCGGTGAACCAGGCGTACGGCGACTGGTCGTTGTTCTCGCCGTGCTGGGCCGTGCCGGTCTTGCCGCCCACCGTCACGCCCGCGATCCGGGCGTTCGTGCCGGTGCCGTCCGTGATGACCGTCTGCATCGCCGACTGGAGTTGCCGGGCGGTGCGGGAGCTGACGATTTGCTGGGTCGTCGTGGCGTCGTCGTAGTTGTGGACCACGTCCCCGCCGCTGTCGGTGGTCTCGGAGACCATATGCGGGGAGACCAGCTTGCCGTTGTTGGCTATGGCTGCGGACACCATGGCCATCTGGAGCGGGGTGGCCGTCACGTCGTACTGGCCGATGCCGGTGAGGGCCGTGGACGAGGTGTTCATGTCGGACGGGTACACGCTCGGGTACGCGCGCACCGGGATGTCCTGCTTGTCGTCGTTGAAGCCGAACTTCTCGGCCATCGCCCTGATCTTGTCCTGGCCCAGGTCGACGGCCATCTTCGCGAACACGGTGTTGCAGGAGTACTGGAGCGCGACCCGGATCGAGGCGTTCGTGCAGGGCGCGGACGCACTCTCGTTGCCCAGCGGGGTGACCGTGCCCGGCAGGGTGTACGGCGAGGGGCTGGTCGTCTTCTCGTCCACCGAGGAGTAGAGCCCGCTCTCCAGGGCGGCCGCAGCCACGACGAGCTTGAACGTCGACCCCGGCGGCAGCGGCTGGCGCAGCGCGCGGTTGGTCAGCGGCTTGTCGGGGTCCGCGGTGAGTTTCTTCCAGGCCGTGCCCGCGGTGTTGGCGTCGGCCAGCGACGAGGGGGCGTAGGACGGGGTCGAGACGACGGCGAGGATCTTGCCGGTCGTCGGGTCCATCGCGACGGCCGCGCCCTTCTTGTCGCCGAGCGCGTCGTACGCCGCCTTCTGCACCGCTGGGTCGATCGTCGTGACCACGTTGCCCGGGGCGGCCCGCTCGCCGGTGACCGTGTCCATGGCGGTCTTCAGGCCGCTGTCCGTGCCGTCGAGGAGATTCGCGTAGATCCCCTCCAGCTGTGTCGGCGCGTAGCTCTGCGAGGCATAGCCCGTCACCGCCGCGTACAGCTTGCCGTCCGTGTACGTGCGTTTGTACGCGAGGTCGCTTCCGTCACCCGTCCGTGCCGAGCCGGTGATCGCGTTGCCGGCCACGATGATGTTCCCGAGCGGGTCCGCGTACGTCGCGATCGCGTTCCGCCGGTTGTCCTTGTCGTCCGCGAGAGCCTGGCCGTCGTAGAACTGCACCCAGGTCGCCCTCACCAGGAGGGCGAGCACCAGGAGCAGCGCGAAGACGGAGGCGCGCCTGATCGTCTTGTTCATCCCGCTCTGAAGACGACCGGACGGGAACGAATCGTTCCCTGAGATCGCCATTTCTCATCGAGCGCTCATGAAATCAGCGGCCGTTCAGGAAACCGGCGTCCGCCTGCAAGCCCGGCGGCCGCTCACGAACCCGGCGGTCCGCTACGGCTCCAGCGTCAGCAGCAGCTCGTCGATCTCCTCGCCCCGCGCGTTCGCGAACCCCCGGTCGTGCCCGGTGACGCGGAACCCGCACTTCTCCAGAACGCGCCGCGAGCCCGCGTTGTCGGCCGCCACGCGCGCGTGCAGCGGGCGTTCGGGCTCCTCGGCGAGGAGGTCGCGCAGCGCGGCCGTCGCGATGCCCTTGCCCCAGTAGGCGCGGTCGATCCAGTACGTCACCTCGCGCTCGCCCGGATCGCCGTAGACCGCGGCGCTGCCCACGACGTCCCCGTCGGCGAGGATCGTGCGGTTCAGGACGCCGGGCAGGGCGCGGACGCGCTTCCAGTGGGCGTCGAAGGCGTCCCTGTCGGTCGGGTCCTTCGCGGTGAAGGCGGCCATCCGGACGGACTCGGGGTCGTTCGTCAGCCGGAAGAAGACCGGCAGATCACTGTCGTGGATCGGGCGGAGCGAGACCTGCATGAGTTCAGAGCCTCCGGGTGGCGAGGGTGAGCCGGTCACGGGCGTCGAACAGGGCGTCCTTCACCATCTGCTCGTGCGCGGGCGTCAGCCGCGCCACCGGCACCGAGCAGCTGATCGCGTCCCGCGCGGGGGTGCGGTACGGGATCGCCACGCCGAAGCAGCGCAGGCCCAGCGTGTTCTCCTCGCGGTCCACGGCGAAGCCCTGGTCGCGGACCTGGTGGAGCTCCTCGATGAGCTTCTCGCGGTCGGTGATCGTGTGCTCGGTGAGCGCGGGCAGGGTCTCCGGGAGCATCTTGCGGACCTGCTCGTCGGAGTAGGTGCTCAGCAGCGCCTTGCCCAGCGAGGTCGAGTGCGCGGGGAGCCGGCGGCCGACGCGCGTGAAGGGCCGTAGATAGTGCTGCGACTGGCGTGTGGCCAGATAGACCACGTTCGTGCCGTCGAGGCGGGCGAGGTGAATGGTCTCGGTGGTGTCGTCCGAGAGCCGGTCCAGGGTCGGGCGGGCCGCCGCCACGACCTCGTCGCCGTCGATGTAGGAGGTGCCCACGAGCAGCGCCCGCACCCCGATGCCGTACCGCGTGCCCGTCGCGTCCGTCTCCACCCAGCCCAGTTCCACCAGGGTGCGCAGCAGCATGTAGAGGCTGGACTTGGGATATCCGACGGCCTCCTGGACCGCCGCGAGGGAGTGCATTCCGGGCCGGCCGGCGAAGTATTCGAGCAGCTCCACCGTCCGCACCGCGGACTTGACCTGTGCCCCGCCGCCTGTCTCGCCTGCCGACATCGCCCTTGACCCCTTCGTTGGACGGGAAATAGTCTCCGAGAGCATATTCATCATCAGAGACAGCGTTCAGCATATCGAACGACCCTGGTGAATGACCCAGAACCGCGGCATTACATGTGGAGGGACCCGCTGTGGCAGCAGCACCAGTCTGGAGTGTCGACCCCCGAACCGGGAAGCAGCGCGAACAGGTTGCGGTGGAGGCCACAGCCCAGGAGGTGGACGCCGCCGTCCGCGCCGCGCACGCCGCGCGGGGTTCGCTCGCCGACCGCACCGTCCGCGCGGCCTTCCTGCGCGGGGCGGCCGACCAGTTGGAGGCGGCCAGGAACCAGCTGGTCGAGGTCGCCGATGCGGAGACCGCGCTCGGCCCGGTCCGGCTGAACGGCGAACTGGCCCGCACCTGCTACCAGTTGAGGGCCTTCGCGGACATCGTCGACGAGGGCGCCTTCCTCGACGTGGTGATCAACCACCCCGACGACACCGCCACCCCGCCGATCCCGGACCTGCGCCGCTACAAGGTGCCGCTGGGCGTCGTCGCCGTCTACTCGGCCTCCAACTTCCCCTTCGCCTTCTCCGTCCCCGGCGGCGACACCGCGAGCGCGCTCGCCGCCGGCTGCCCGGTCGTCGTCAAGGCGCACCCCGACCACCCCGGCCTGTCCGAGCTGGTCGCGAGCGTGCTGCGCCGGGCCGCCGCCGAGCACGGCATCCCGGCCGGTGTCCTCGGCCTGGTGCACGGCTTCGAGGCGGGCGTCGAGCTGGTCAAGCACCCGCTGGTCTCGGCGGCCGGGTTCACCGGGTCCGTCCGGGGCGGCCGTGCCCTCTTCGACGCGGCGGCGGCGCGGCCCGTCCCGATCCCGTTCCACGGCGAACTGGGCTCCCTGAACCCGGTCGTGGTGACCGAGGCCGCCGCGGCCGAGCGGGCCGAGGCGATCGGTACGGGGCTCGCCGGGTCGATGACCTTGGGCGTCGGGCAGTTCTGTGTGAAGCCGGGGCTTGTGCTCGTGCCGTCCGGCGCCGCCGGGGACGGGCTGGTCAAGTCCCTCACCGACGCCGTCAGCGACACGGACTCCGGGGTGCTGCTGGATCACCGGATGCGGGACAACTTCCTCGCGGGCGTCACCGAGCGGGCCGGGCTGCCCGAGGTGGAGTCGCCGGTGACGCCGGGCGCGGGGAGCGAGCACACGGTGAGTCCCGGGTTCCTCACGGTGCCGGCGGAGAAGCTGGCGGCCGAGGGGGCCTACGACCTGCTTCTGGAGGAGTGCTTCGGACCGGTCACGGTGGTGGCCCGCTACGACGACGACGCGCAGGCGAACGCCGTGCTGTCGCGACTGCCCGGGAACCTCACGGCGACGGTTCATCTGTCGGCGGGGGAGGCGGCCGGGGAGGGCCGTGGTCCCGAGATCCTCGCGGAGCTGACGCCGTTGGCCGGGCGGGTGCTGGTCAACGCGTGGCCCACCGGGGTCGCGGTGGCGGCCGCGCAGCATCACGGCGGGCCCTACCCGGCCACGACGTCCACCTCGACTTCGGTCGGGGGGACGGCCATTGAGCGCTGGCTGCGGCCTGTGGCCTACCAGAACACTCCGGAAGCGCTGCTGCCGCCGGAGCTGCGGGACGGCAACCCGCTCGGGCTGCCCCGGCGTTACGACGGGCATCTGGAGCGGTAGCGCCGTCGGGGCGCGGTGCAGTGCGGAGTGCCGGTCCGTTGTCGCAGGCCGCGCCCACGCGGCGGAGCGGCACTTCGCTACAGACCCGCGCCCTCAACAGCGTTTTCCCTGGCCTGAGATGATGAGCGGATGGACTTGGAACTCTCCCCACTGCCCTTTCCCCTCCGCACGTACGGGCCCGACGGGCATTGGTCGTACGACGACGGTGTGCTCAGCGGATGGGCGGGTCCCCGGCAGGACCGGTTTGTGCCGCCGACCGGGGAAGGGCTGGAACCCGCCTCCGACGCGCCTCGGCTGCTCGGAGCGCCGCATGGGGACTTTCAGCTGATCGCGCGGGTCACCGTCGGGTTCGCGGGGTCGTTCGATGCCGGGGTGTTGTACGTCCACGTGGGGGAGCGGGCCTGGGCCAAGCTCTGTCTGGAGTACTCGCCCGATGTGCCCACCGTGTGCACGGTGGTGACGCGGGGGCACTCCGATGACGCCAACTCCTTCACCGTGGACGGGAGTTCGGTGTGGCTGCGGGTCAGTCGGACCGGGCGGGCGTTTGCCTTCCACGCGTCCCGGGACGGAAAGAAGTGGATATTCGTCCGGCTCTTCACCCTCGGTGACGAGAAGGAGACCGACGCCGCGCTCGTCGGGTTCATGGCCCAGTCGCCCATGGGGGAAGGGTGTGTCGTGACGTACGACCACCTTGAGTTCAGGCCTAGTTGGCCGAACGATCTGCGAGACGGAAGCTGAGGAAGGCCGTTGCCGCGAAGAGGGCCGCGCTGATCGCGAGGCTCTCCCGCAGCCCCGCCGTGAAGTCGGCGGAGACCAGTGCCCCGAAGACGGCGATGCCCAAGCCGCCTGCCACCTGACGTGCGGAGTTGAGTACGCCTGCCGCCAAGCCCGCACGTTCCGCCGTCACCGCGTCCATCATCACCGCGGTCAGCGGCGGGACCGTCAGGGCGCAGCCCAGGGCCATCGGCACGAGGAGCACCGCCACCAGCAGTGGGGGTGTGCTCTCGTCGACGCACAGCAGGACGAGCGTGCCCAGTGCCGCCAGCGACTGGCCCGTGAGCATGGGGAGCCGGGCGCCGTGGCGGGCCGCCAGTCTGCCCGCCGCGATGTTCGTCAGCGGGATCAGACCGGTCATCGGCAGGAACATCAGTCCGGCGTACAGCGCCGAACGGCCCTGCACCTGCTGGAAGAAGAGCGCGAAGACGAAGGTCAGGCCGAAGAAGGCGACGCTGCACGCTGCGCCCGTCGCGACCGCCACCGACACCGTACGACTGCGGAACAGGGCGAGCGGCACCACCGGGTGCGACTGACGCCGTTCGACGGCGATGAAGGCCGCGCCCGCGAGGATCGCCGTGAGCGCGGCCGCGAGTCCGGTGCTCCCGCGCTCGATCACCGCGAACGTCGCCGCCGTGAGGGCGACCACCGCGGTCAGCTGGCCGGGGAGGTCCAGGGGCGCGGGACGGCGTGCCGAACGGGGGGCCCGGAGCAGCAGGACGAGTGCCGTCGCGCCCAGGGGCAGGTTGACGAAGAAGATGCCCCGCCAGTCCCAGAGCGTGGTCAGCACACCCCCGGCCACCGGGCCGAGCGCCACCGGTACCGCGCCGCCGGCCGCCCACGTCGCCACCGCCCGCGCCCTCTTGACCGGTTCGGCGTAGGCCTGTCGTACGAGGGACAGGGAGGCCGGGAGGACCACGGCCGCCGCCACGCCCTGGAGAGCGCGGGCGCCGATCAGCGCGGGCAGGTTCGGGGCCAGGCCGCAGGCCGCCGAGGCCAGGGTGAAGAGCGCGATGCCGATCGCGTACGCGCGGCTCGCCCCGGCTCGGTCGGCGAAGGCTCCGGTGGACAGCATCAGGGCGGCGAAGGACAGGGTGTACGCGTCGACCACCCACTGAAGTCCCGACATCCCGCCGCCCAGCGCGGTCCCGATCGACGGCAGCGCCACGTTCACCACGGACGCGTCGAGGGTGATGAGCGCGAAGCCGAGGAGGGCGGCGGTGAGAGTGAGCGTGGGGGAAGGCGGCGGCAAGTCCCTGGTGCGGGGCGTCAGTCGGGCGGTGGGCGTCGTCATCTCCTCATGGTGCGGGCGGGCGGCGCCGTACAGTAGTGGCCGGAATGCCATACGTCCGGAGGTTCTGGCCATGGTCCGTCCCCGCCGTCCCCGCCGGGTCGCCGTCGTCGCGGCGACCCCGGTCTCGATGTTCAACCTGGCCATCCCGGAGCTGCTCTTCGAACGGGTCGAGGTCGACGGGGAGCGGGGCTACGAGACGGTCATCTGCGCTCCGGAACCGGGGCCCGTTCCCACCACGGGCGGCCTCGACCTGCACGTACGGCACGGGCTCGACGTCGTGCGGGACGCGGACCTGGTGCTCGTCGTCGGGACCGGGCACCGGTACACGCCCGACCCCCGCACGGTGAGCGCCCTGCGCGAGGCAGCCGACGCGGGCAGACGGATCGCGTCCATCTGTAGCGGCGCGTTCGCCCTGGCCGAGGCCGGGCTGCTGGACGGGCGCCGGGCCACGACCTACTGGAACCAGGCCGAGGAGATGCGCAGGCGCTATCCGGAGGTCGACCTCACCGGCGACGTCCTCTACGTCCAGGACGGCCAGTTCCTGACCGCGTCCGGGTACGCCGCCGGCATCGACCTCTGCCTGCACATCATCCGCACCGACTACGGCGCCGCCGTCGCCAACGAGGTCGCCCGCCTCGCCCTCGTCGCACCCGTACGGCCGGGCGGGCAGACGCAGTTCACGCACACCCCGCTGCCGCCCGAGCGCGGTGTCGCCTGCGCGGACACCCGGGGCTGGGCCATGCGCAACCTCGACAAGCCGCTCACCCTCACCGACCTGGCCCGGCACGCGGGCGTGAGCGTGCGCACGCTCACCCGCCGGTTCCACGCGGAGAGCGGGGTGAGCCCCCTTCAGTGGCTGCTCCACCAGCGCGTCGAGCGGGCCAGGGAACTCCTGGAGACCACCGCCCTGCCCATGGACCAGGTCGCCCGCGCCTGCGGCCTGGGGACGGCGGACTCCCTGCGAGGCCACCTCGTCCGCCGCACCGGGCTGACGCCGAGCGCCTACCGGGCGCAGTTCAGCCGGCTGGGAACCGGAGGGGCCGAGGTCACGTCATCGGTTGCATGATCAGTGACCGAGTCGGTGGAACCCGGGTGATCCGTACGGCCCTGCCCGCGGAGGCGGAGAGCGTCGCCGCGCTGCACGCGCGGGCCCGGGCGACCTACTACCCCGAGGGCGTCCCGGAGGACGGGCAGGACTGGCTCGCCGCCTGGCGCGGTGTCATCGAGCGGCCCGACGCCCCTGTGCTGTGCGTCGTGGAGAGCGGTCGTATCGTCGCCGTCGCCTCCTTCCGCACACCCGAGGGCGGGGCGGCGGACACGGTCAAGCTGTTCCAGTTCCACGTCGAGCCCGAGCGGTGGCGCTCCGGGCTCGGTACCGCCCTGCACGCGGCCTGCGTCGAGCAGTGGCGGGCCGACGGGCGGCGGAGCGCCATACTCGACGTGCATGTCGACAACGAGCGGGCGCAGCGGTTCTACGCCGGGCGGGGGTGGATCGCCGAGCCGGGCGACGGCGGTCATCATCTGCGGATGCGGTTGGTCGTGGCGGGGGAATGAAGCGAAGTGCTTGAACGTTCACGGGGGAGACGGAGGACGTCTCCGTCTCCTCCGTACGTCCTGGAAAGAGCCGAAGAATGCGCGTCGAGATCTGGTCCGACATCGCCTGCCCGTGGTGCTACGTGGGCAAGGCCCGCTTCGAGAAGGCGCTCGATGCCTTCCCGCACCGTGACGGCGTCGAGGTCGTGCACCGGTCGTTCGAGCTGGACCCGGGGCGCGCCAAGGGCGACACCCAGCCGGTGATCAAGATGCTCACCAAGAAGTACGGGATGAGCGAGGCGCAGGCCCAGGCCGGTGAGGACAACCTCGGTGCGCAGGCCGCCGCCGAGGGGCTCGACTACCGCACCCGCGACCGCGACCACGGCAACACCTTCGACATGCACCGCCTCCTCCACTTCGCCAAGGAGCACGGCCGCCAGGACGAGCTGATCCAGGCGCTGTACAAGGCGAACTTCGCCGAGGAGCGGTCCGTCTTCGGCGACGACGAGCGGCTCGTCGAGCTGGCCGCCGCTGCCGGTCTCGACGCCGAGGCCGCCCGGAAGGTCCTCGCCGACCCGGCCGCGTACGCCGACGACGTCCGCGCCGACGAGCGCGAGGCGGCCGAACTGGGTGCGAACGGCGTCCCCTTCTTCGTCCTCGACCGCAAGTACGGCGTCTCCGGCGCCCAGCCCGCCGAGGTCTTCGCCCAGGCGCTCACCCAGGCGTGGGGCGAGCACGCGCCGCTCAAGCTGATCGACAGCGGGACCGGCGGCGACGACGCCGAGGCGTGCGGGCCCGACGGATGTGCGGTGCCGCAGGCCTGACAGCCGCGGACCCCGGGCCGGAAAGGTGCTGGTCAGGGGCGATCGGCCGGTGACCTATAAGCGTTCCTTGGCGGAACCACGTAGAAATCCGCAATGGACGAGGGCTTTCCGGCGCCGCAGAGTGGGGGCATGGAGACCTTCGAGAGCCTCGTCCGCGCCGAGTTCGCCCCGAAGAACACCTACCTCAACACCGCGAGTACCGGCCTCCTCCCGGCCCGTACCGTCACCGCGATGCGCACCGCCATCGAGGCCGCCGCGGTCGGTACGCCGACCGACATGTTCGACGACGTCGAGGCGTCCCGCGCCGCGTTCGCCCGGCTGACCCGGGTACCGGTCGGCCGGGTGGCGGCCGGGGCCTCGGTCGCGGTGTACAGCGGGCTGATCGCCTCCGCCCTGCCCGCCGGCGCCGAAGTCCTCACCGCCGAGGCCGACTTCAGCTCCGTGGTGAACCCCTTCCACATGCGCGCCGACCTCAAGGTGCGCGCCGTCCCGCTGGAGCGGATCGCCGAGTCGGTACGCCCCGGCACCGCGCTCGTCGCGGTCAGCGCCGCCCAGTCCGCCGACGGCCGCGTCGCCGACCTGCCCGCGCTGCGGGCGACGGCACAGGAACACGGGGCGCGGACGTACGTCGACGCGTCCCAGGCCACCGGCTGGTTCGACCTCGACGCGGGCGCCTACGACTATGTCGCCTCCGTCGGCTTCAAGTGGCTGTTCTGCCCGCGCGGGGTCGCCTTCCTCGTCACCCCGGAGGACCTCGGCGGCCTCGCCCCGATCTTCGCCGGGTGGGTCGCGGGCGAGGCCCCCTGGGACAGCTGCTACGGCCCGGTCGAGGAACTCGCCCACTCCGCCCGCCGGTTCGACGAGAGCCCGGCCCTCTTCTCCTACGCCGGAGCCCGCCACTCGCTCGCGCTGCTGGAGGAGGTGGGGGTCGATGCCGTACGCGCCCATGACCTGGCCCTCGCCGACCGCTTCCGCGCGGGGCTCGACGCCCTCGGGCACGAGCCGGTGGCGTCCCCCGGGTCCCCGATCGTCTCCGTGCCCGGACTCGGCCGTCGGCAGGGCGAGTTGAGCGCCGCGGGGGTCGAAGTCTCCGACCGGGCCGGGAACTTGCGGGCGGCCTTCCATCTCTACAACACCGCCGAGGACGTCGACCGGCTGCTGGAGGTCCTGGCCGGCTGACGTGCGGAAGGGCACCCCGGTCGCCGTGACCGGGGTGCCCTCGCGGTGAACCGCCTCGCCGTCACCGCACCGGGGTGAAGTCCCGGGCGCCGATGAACTCGGGGCGTCGTACCGGAGCCGCGAACGGCTCGACGGCCTTGTTCTCCACGCTGTTGAACACGATGAAGACGTTGCTGCGCGGGAACGGCGTGATGTTGTCGCCGGAGCCGTGCATGCAGTTGCAGTCGAACCAGGTCGCCGAACCGGCCCTGCCCGTGAACAGCTTGATGCCGTACTCGGAGGCCATGCTCGTCAGCGCCTCGTCGGACGGGGTGCCCGCGTCCTGCATCTGGAGCGACTGACGGTAGTTGTCCTCGGGGGTCGCGCCCGCGCAGCCGAGGAACGTCCGGTGCGAGCCCGGCATGATCATGAGGCCGCCGTTGGTGTCGTGGTTCTCGGTGAGCGCGATCGACACGGACACGGTGCGCATGTTCGGCAGGCCGTCCTCGGCGTGCCAGGTCTCGAAGTCCGAGTGCCAGTAGAAGCCGCTCGCGCCGAAGCCCGGCTTCACGTTGATCCGCGACTGGTGGACGTACACGTCCGAGCCGAGGATCTGCCGGGCCCGCCCGACGACCCGCTCGTCCCGCACGAGGCGCGCGAACACCTCGCTGATCCGGTGCACCTCGAAGACGGACCGGATCTCCTTGGACTTCGACTCGACGATCGAGCGCTCGTCGGCCCGGATCGCCGGATCGGTGACCAGCCGCTCCAACTCCTGCCGGTAGACCTCGACTTCGTCGTCCCGCAGGAGTTCCTGCATGGAGAGGAAGCCGTCGCGCTCGAAGGCCTGGAGGTCGGCCGTCGGGATCGGTCCCGGGGTGTCGGGGGAGCCCCAGACGACGGGGTCCTTGCGTGGGACGGACACCTCGGTGGTGCCGCGGCTGGGGTACAGGTCGGTGATGTCGGTGACGGTGGTCATGCTCGTCACACCTCCTCGGGCTCGGTCAGCAGCGGGTAGACGCCGTTCTCGTCGTGGTCCTCCCGTCCGGTGACGGGCGGGTTGAAGACACAGACGCAGCGGAAGTCCTCCTTGATCCGCATCGTGTGCCGCTCGTGTCCGTCGAGGAGGTACATGGTCCCGGGCGTGATCGTGTACGTCTGCCCGGTCTCGTCGTCGGTGAGTTCGGCGTGGCCCTCGACGCACACGACGGCCTCGATGTGGTTCGCGTACCACATCGACGTCTCGGTACCCGCGTAGAGGATGGTCTCGTGCACCGAGAAACCGACCCGCTCCTTGGCGAGGACGATGCGCTTGCTCTCCCAGGTGCCGGACGCGGCCTTGATGTGCCGGTCGGTGCCTTCGAGTTCCTTGAACGAACGGACAATCACGGTGTGGTGACGCCTCCTTGACGCGGTATCAGATGGTGGTTCGGGGTCAGGCGGTCTCGCGTACGGCGCGGGCGAGGATGCTCAGTCCCTCGTCCAGCTCCTCGGGGGTGATGGTCAGCGCGGGCAGCAGCTTGACGACCTCGCTCTGCGGGCCCGACGTCTCGACGAGCAGGCCGAGTTCGAAGGCGCGGGCGCAGATCCGGCCGGCGCGCTCGGGGTCCTTGAACTCGATGCCCCAGACCAGGCCGCGGCCCCGGTACTCCTTGATGTCGGCGAGGTTCTCCTCGGTGATCGAGATCAGCCCCTGCTCGACCTGCTCACCGCGGGTCCGGGTCTGCTTCTCCATCGCGGAGCCGTCCGCCCAATACGTCTCCAGGGCGGCGGTGGCGGTGACGAACGCCGGGTTGTTGCCGCGGAACGTGCCGTTGTGCTCGCCCGGCTCCCAGATGTCCAGCTCGGGCTTGAACAGGCACAGCGACATCGGAAGGCCGTAGCCGCTGATGGACTTGGACACGGTGACGATGTCCGGGACGATGCCCGACTCCTCGAAGGAGAAGAACGCGCCCGTGCGGCCGCAGCCCATCTGGATGTCGTCGACGATCAGCAGCATGTCCTGGCGCTCGCACAACTCGGCCAGCGCGCGCAGCCATTCGGGGCGGGCGACGTTGATGCCGCCCTCGCCCTGCACGGACTCGACGATCACCGCGGCGGGCTTGTTGAGGCCGGAGCCCTGGTCCTCCAGCAGCCGCTCGAACCACAGGAAGTCGGGAACCTGGCCGTCGAAGTAGTTGTCGAACGGCATCGGCGTGCCGTGCACCAGCGGGATGCCGGCACCGGCGCGCTTGAAGGCGTTGCCGGTCACGGCGAGCGAGCCGAGGGACATCCCGTGGAAGGCGTTGGTGAACGAGACGATCGCCTCGCGCCCCTTCACCTTCCGGGCCAGCTTCAGCGCGGACTCGACGGCGTTGGTGCCGGTCGGTCCGGGGAACATCACCTTGTACGGCAGGTCGCGCGGGCGCAGCACCAGGTCCTGGAAGGTCTGGAGGAACGCGCGCTTGGCACCGGTCGACATGTCGAGCCCGTGCGTGACGCCGTCGCGTTCCAGGTAGTCGATCAACGCGCGTTTCAGGACAGGGTTGTTGTGCCCGTAGTTCAGCGAGCCGGCGCCCGCGAAGAAGTCGAGGTAGGCATGGCCGTCCTCGTCGTACATACGGCTGCCCCGGGCCCGGTCGAAGACGGTGGGCCAGCCGCGGCAGTAGCTGCGGACCTCGGACTCCAGAGTCTCGAAGACGCTCAGATCGGGCTGGGTGATGGTCACGCGAATCGCTCCTCGGTGTGGGGGTGCGGGTGGCGGGCAACGGGGGCTCAGTGACTCAGCGGGCCGATGCGGTAGAGCACCTCGGGGTCGTGCGGTCCGTCGGGGAAGTCACCGGCCTCGAACAGGACCGTGCGCTCGACGGGGGCGTCGTGGCGTTCGGCGTACGACGTGAAGAGGCGCTCGGAGGCGGTGTTGCCGGGCGTGATCGTGGTCTCGACCTCGGTCACGCCGTACTCCTCCGCGACCCGCTCGGTGAGTCCGTCGAGCAGCCGCGCGGCCAGCCCGCGACCGCGCTGCGCGGCGTCGACGGCCACCTGCCACACGAGCAGCGTGCCCGGTCGCTCGGGCCGCACATACCCGCTGACGAAGCCGACCGGTTCGCCGCGCTCGTCACGGACGACGGCCGAGGTACGGGAGAAGTCCCGGCACCACAGCAGATAGCTGTACGACGAGTTCAGGTCGAGGGCGTTCGAGTCCTTGGCAATACGCCACAACGCGGCGCCGTCGGCCACCGTGGGGCGGTCGATGTGCAGGTCTGCTTGGGTGGCAGTCATGCGAATTGAATTTACCGAGGGAAATTCAAAATTGCATGGAGGGATGGGGTTACGTCTGAGGGCTGCTTGTGTTATCACGCGTGCGACGACGGGATCTATGTCCTGCTTTGACCGCCACATAAGGTGTAAAACGGGCGCGCTGTGTAACGGGTCACAGGGGTGTAACCCTCACGAGATCTGCGCGAATTATTTGCGTTTGCCCGCGCGGGAATCGGGCAGGAGAATGTGGGAAGCTACCCCGTAAAAGCGGCGATAAAGTTCCCGGGAATTGCGTGGGAATTAGACCCGCATTACTCGGTCCGCTACCGGCACCAGACGTTCGCTACCGGCGCCAAGCGTTGTCGACGGCGGACCGGGCGCCTTCCAGGTCCACCGAAGCCCCCTGCCCGGCCAGCGCCGCGCCGAGCGCCGCCAGGGAGTTCCGCACCGCCTCCGCCGTCGCGTCCACGCCGTAGTGGTTGACCCGGATCATGTCCTTGGCCAGGGCGCCGCCGCCCGCGGCCAGGGGCAACCCCGGGTTCGAGGAGAGGGCGGCCGCCACCAGGTCGGAGGCCACCACACCCGGCGGGGTCCTGAGAGTCGTGGCGACCGGGGCCGCCTCGGAGGCCTTGTGGACGTACGGTTCGAGGCCGCCGCCCAGGGCGAGGGCGCCCGCCCGCGTCGCCGCCGCCGCGGTCGCGTGGCGTTCGATCACCGTGGCCAGGCCCTCCGACTCGATGCGCTCCACGCACGCCTCCAGCGCGAGCATCTCCAGCTGGGCCGGAGCGTGCGGCAGCGCGGTGCGGCCCGCGTCGGTCCAGCGGTCCTTCCAGTCGAGGAGGGAGAGGTAGGAGCGCCGCGGGGCGACGGGATTCGCCGTCATACGGGCCCACGCCCGCGAGCTCACCGACACCGCCGAGACGCCCGCCGGACCGCCCATCGCCTTCTGCGCCCCGATCACGCACAGGTCGACACCCCACGCGTCCGGCAGCACCGGCTCCGCGCCGATGGACGCCACCGCGTCGACGTAGAAGATCGCGCCGTGCGCCCGCGCGATCTCGCCGATCTCCGCGACCGGGTTGGTGTTGCCGGTCGCCGCCTCCGCGTGCACGAGGGACACGAAGTCGATCCCGGGGTGTGCCGCGAAGGTTTCCCGGACCTGGTCGGCGGTCACCGCCGTGTGGAAGGGCACGGAGAGGTCGATCACCTCGGCGCCGCAGTCCCGCAGCCAGTTCCCGAAGGTCTGCCCGTAGGGGCCGGTGATGACGTTCAGCGCGAGCGTGCCCGGCCCCGCCGTCGAACGGATCGCCCCCTCCAGCGGCAGCAGCGCCTCACCCTGCATGATCACGACATCCTGCTCGGTGCCGAGCAACCGGGCCACCCGGTCCTCGATCGCGGCGAAGTGCGTGGCGCTCAGCGGGGCCAGGTCGAGGTAGGGGTGGGTCATGGCGGTGCTCTTTCGCTCGCGGGGGAGGGGCCGGGCGGGACGGTCCTGATCGACGGAGATGAGCGTAACCGGCGACTTCTTAGCCCGGACGGCCCCCTGGTCACCGTCCGGGTGAGCGCCCCGCCGAACCCCTCCGAATAATCGGAACCCATAGTTCCGTCACAGGAGGCCTCCGTGAACACGCTCCTCGGCCGCCGGATGATCCGCGCCCTGGCCGCCACCACCGCGAGCGCCGCACTCGTCCTCGTGGCCGGCTGTACGTCGAGCGACAGCGGCGGCAGCGGCTCGAAGACCGCCGCCGGTGGCGTCGAACTCGTCAAGGCCGGCCGGCTCACCACCTGCACCCACCTCCCGTACCCGCCCTTCCAGTCCGAGATCGACGGCAAGGTGCAGGGCTTCGACGTCTCCCTCATCGACCTGGTCGCCAAGGACCTGGGCGTGAAGCAGACGATCCTCGACACCCCCTTCGAGAACTTCAAGACCGGCGCCTTCCTCAACGCCGGCGAGTGCGACCTGGCCGCCGCCGGCATGACCATCACCGCCGAGCGCAAGAAGAACGTCGACTTCTCCGACCCCTACTTCAACGCCACCCAGGCCGTCCTCGTCGACAAGAAGAGCGGCCTGACCTCGCTGGCCGACGTCAAGGCCAAGGGTAAGAAGCTGGGCGCCCAGGCACAGACCACCGGCGAGGACTACGCCAAGAAGCAGGGCTTCGACCCCGTCTCCTTCGAGTCCTCCGACGCCGTCCTCAATGGACTGCGCACCGGCCAGGTCCAGGCTGTCATCATCGACTACCCGGTCGTCCAGGGCTGGCTTAAGAACAAGGCCAACGCCGACGCCTTCAAGGTCGTCGACAACCTCAACACCGGTGAGCAGTACGGCTTCACGGTCAAGAAGGGCAACACCAGACTCCTTGCCGCCATCAACAAGGCCATCAAGGACGCGAAGGCCGACGGCACGTACAAGAAGCTCTACGAGAAGTGGATCGGCCCCTACGACGCCTCGGCCGCCTCCCCGTCGGCCTCATGACCGGCGACCCGGCGGACCTCCCACTCCAGCCCAGGAGACAGGGGCTGAGCAGACGGCAGCGGCGCAGGCTGTCCCAGGGCGTGCAGTACGCCGTCTTCGCCGCCGTCGTGATCGTCTTCGCGGTCACCGCCGACTGGGGCCGCCTGAAGAACCAGTTCGCCCAGTGGAGCATCGCGAGGCAGATGTTCCCGGACGTCATCACGCTGGCGCTGAAGAACACGGTGCTGTACACCCTGTCCGGCTTCGTCTTCGGCCTCGTCCTCGGCATGGTCGTCGCGCTGATGCGGCTGTCGTCCGTGGGCCCCTACCGCTGGCTCGCCGGGATCTACATCGAGATCTTCCGCGGCCTGCCGGCCCTGCTGATCTTCATCTTCGTCGGCGTCGCCGTGCCGCTCGCCTTCCCGGGCACGGAGATCGTCGGCGGGACGTACGGCAAGGTCGCCCTCGCGCTCGGTCTGGTGTCGGCCGCGTACATGGCGGAGACGATCCGCGCGGGCATCCAGGCGGTGCCCAAAGGGCAGACGGAGGCGGCCCGTTCGCTCGGCTTCTCGCCCGCGCGGGCCATGGTGTCGATCGTCGTCCCGCAGGCGCTCCGGATCATCCTGCCGCCGCTGACCAACGAACTCGTTCTCCTCTTCAAGGACTCCTCCCTGGTCCTGTTCCTCGGCGTCACCCTGGAGGAACGCGAACTCTCCAAATACGGCAGGGACTTGGCGAGTACGACGGCCAACTCCACGCCGATCCTGGTGGCCGGCCTGTGCTACCTCCTGGTGACGATCCCGCTGAGCTTCGTGGTCCGGCGGATGGAGACCAGGACGGGGGAGGCGATCCGGTGACGAGCACCCCGGAGATCCAAGTGAGCGGCCTGCACAAGTCGTTCGGCGCCAACGAGGTGCTGCGGGGCATCGATCTGGAGATCGCACAGGGCGAGGTCGTCTGCGTCATCGGCCCCTCCGGCTCCGGCAAGTCGACCCTCCTGCGCTGCGTGAACCTGCTCGAAGAACCCACCCGGGGGCGGGTGTTCGTCGGCGGCACCGAGATCACCGACCCCGATGTCGACATCGACGCCGTACGCCGCCGTATCGGCATGGTCTTCCAGCAGTTCAACCTCTTCCCGCACCTGACCGTCACCGAGAACCTCACCCTCCCGCAACGCCGTGTCCTGCGCCGGGACAAGGCACAGGCCGCCAAGATCGCGGCCGACAACCTCCGCCGTGTCGGCCTCGCGGAAAAGGCCGACGCCCACCCCGCCTCCCTCTCCGGCGGCCAGCAGCAACGCGTCGCCATCGCACGGGCGTTGGCGATGGACCCCGAGGTCATGCTCTTCGACGAACCGACGTCGGCACTCGACCCCGAGCTGGTGGGAGACGTGCTCGCCGTCATGCGGATGCTCGCGAACGAGGGCATGACGATGATGGTGGTCACCCACGAGATGACGTTCGCGCGTGAGGTGGCCGACCGGGTGGTGTTCATGGACGCGGGGACGATCGTCGAGGAGGGCACTCCGGACCGGGTCATCACCAACCCGCGGCACGCCCGCACCCGCCACTTCCTGTCCCGCCTGCTGGACCCGGCGATGGCCGACGTACAGGACGAGGACAACGCCCCCTGAAGGGCGCTGGGCTGCGTCGATGTGTGGCTCCGCCGCACGTTCGCCACCAGCCACAACGGACCCGCACCCGACGAACTATCGTGCGTCCCATGAGCGATCAAGCCGTGCTGCACGTCAAGGGCCGGGTCCTTGTGGGACCGGAGGACATCCGCGACGAACTCTGGGTCATCGACGGCCGCGTCTCCTACGACCGCCCCGTCGCCGCCGACGACATCCGGACGGTGGACGGCTGGGCCCTCCCCGGCCTCGTCGACGCCCACTGCCACGTGGGCCTGGGCACCCACGGCCCGGTGGACGCCGAGACCGCCGAGCAGCAGGCCCTCACCGACCGCGACGCCGGCACCCTCCTGCTCCGCGACGCGGGCTCCCCCTCGGACACCCGCTGGATCGACGACCGCGAAGACCTCCCGAAGATCATCCGCGCCGGCCGGCACATCGCCCGCACCCGCCGCTACATCCGCAACTTCGCCCACGAGATCGAACCCGGCGACCTCCTCGCCTACGTCGCCCAGGAGGCCCGACGAGGCGACGGCTGGGTCAAGCTGGTCGGCGACTGGATCGACCGCGACCTCGGCGACCTGTCCGCCTGCTGGCCGCGCGACGCGGTGGAACCGGCCATCGCGGAGGCCCACCGCCTCGGCGCCCGCGTCACCGCGCACTGCTTCGCGGAGGACGCGCTGCGCGACCTGGTCGAGGCCGGCATCGACTGCATCGAGCACGCGACCGGCCTCACCGAGGAGCTGATCCCGCTGTTCGCCTCGCGGGGCGTCGCGATCGTCCCGACCCTCGTCAACATCGCGACCTTCCCGAAGCTCGCCGACGACGGCGACGCCAAGTTCCCCCGCTGGTCGGCTCACATGCGGCGACTGTACGAGCGGCGCTACGACACCGTGCGCTCGGCCTACGACGCGGGCGTCCCGGTCTACGTCGGCACCGACGCCGGGGGTTCCCTCGCCCACGGCCTGGTCGCGGCCGAGGTCGCCGAACTCGTCACCGCCGGCATCCCCGCCGTGGAGGCGCTGTCGGCGACCGCGTGGGGGGCGCGGGAGTGGCTCGGGCGGCCCGGACTGGAGGAGGGCGCGCCGGCGGACTTCGTCGTGTACGAGGCCGACCCGCGCGCCGATGTGCGCGTGCTCGCGTCGCCGCGGCGGGTGGTGCTGAACGGGCTGGTGGTCGAATAGTCGCCAGATGATTCGAATACGTTCACGGAAAACCCACGATGGGGTGAAGTGGCGCCGGATCGCTGACGGTTCACCCTTCGTGAGTAATTCTTACCGGGTCCCACGCATGTCTCTTCTGGGGGTCCCACACCTTGAACGGCACCAACTTCCGCATGCCCGCACGCCGTTGGGCCACCGTGGCCACGGCGACCGCCCTCGCCACAGGTCCCGTGGCGCTGGCCGGCGCGGGTTCTGCCCACGCGACCACCGACCAGGGTCGCGCGAGCGCCGTCGTGCTCCGTACCGGGCTCGACGTCTCCCTGCTCAACAAGACCGTGGATGTCCCGCTCGCGGTCTCCCTCAACGAGGTCCACGCACCGCAGAGTGCCGAAAAGACCGCGCTCACCGCCCAGTTGGACGGCGTGAACGGCGGGCAGCCCTTCAGCGTGCTCGGCGCGGACGTCGCCACGGCGAAGGCGACCGTGTCCGCGACGAAGGCCGAGGGGTACACCAACCTTGCCCACGTTCGGCTCCATGTTCCCGGGCTGCCGCTGCTCTCGCTCATCGAGATCGACGCCGTCACCTCGAAGGCGACGTGCGAGGCCGGGAGGACGCCTGTCGCCACGTCGCACCTGCCGGGGGCGGTGACGGTGCTCGGCAAGCGGATCACGGTGACCGCGAGTGGTCCTACGGAGGTTCAGGTGCCGGGCGTCGGCTCCGTCAGCCTCGATCTGTCCAAGACGTCGACCACGTCCCGTACGGCCGCCGCGACCGCGCTCGAACTCAAGGTCTCCGTCAACCCGTTGAAGCTGAACGTGGCGGACGTCGAGGGCACGGTGACGTTGGCCCGGGCGACCTGTGAGGCGCCGAAAGCCGCCTCCGTGACGCCGCCCTCCGCCCGGCCCGCGCCGGACGTGAAGCCCCAAGGGGCGCCCGCGGAGGCCGGGTTGGCCGAGACGGGGGGCGGCTCCACGACGCCGTACATCGCGGGCGGGGCGGTGGTGCTGCTGGCGGCGGGGGGAGCGGCGGTACTGATGACGCGCCGTCGCCGCACCTGAGGCAACCACCGGTTTCCCGGCCCCGGTCATCGGCCCGCCAGCGTCACCGCCTGGTCCAGTGCCTGGAGGAAACGGTTCACTGTCGCCCGGTCCCGGACGGCGAGCCGTAGCCACTGCTCATCCAGCCCCGGGAACGTGTCCCCACGGCGGACGGCGAAACCCAGGTCGCGGAGGTGGCGCCGTACGGCCACCGCGTTCGGGACCCGGACCAGGACGAACGGCGCCTCGGCGGGTTCCGTGACGCGGAGGCCGTCGGGGGCGAACTCCGCGAGACCGGCCACGAGATGGGCCCGGTCGGCGGTGACCCGGTGGGCGGCATGGGCGGCCTCGGCGAGGGCCTGGGAGTCCATACAGGCCTCCGCCGCGGCCAGCGCGGGCGTGGACACCGGCCACAACGGCTGGACCCGCTCCAACTCCGCGATCGTCTCGGCGGCGGCGAGGACGTACCCGATCCGCAGTCCCGCGAGCCCCCACGTCTTGGTGAGGCTGCGCAGGACGACCAGGCCAGGGATGTCGGTCCGGCCGGCGAGGGACTCCCGCTCACCCGGCACCGCGTCCATGAACGCCTCGTCGACCACCAACGTCCGCCCGGGACGCGCGAGTCGGGCGATGGCGGCGGCGGGGTGCAGGACGGACGTCGGGTTCGTCGGGTTGCCGATCAGCACCAGGTCCGCGTCCTCCGGCACCGCCCCCGGGGTCAGCCGGAAACCGTCCGCCTCCCGCAGCAGCACCCGCTCCACCGCGTGCCCCGCCTCCCGCAGCGCCGCCTCCGGCTCGGTGAACTGAGGGTGAACGACGACCGGCTGACGGACCTTCAGGGCGCGGGCGAGCAGCACGAAGGCCTCGGCGGCGCCCGCCGTCAGCAGGACGTTGTCCACCGGCAGCCCGTGCCGCGCCGCGACCGCCGCCCGCGCCGCCCGCCCGTCCGGGTAGGCGGCGAGGCCGGTGAGCGAGTCGGCTATCCGCTCGCGCAGCCAGGCCGGGGGCGTGTTCGCGCGGACGTTCACCGCGAGATCGATCAACAGGGCGCCGCCGTCCCGGACTTCGACGTCACCGTGATGACGCAGATCGTGGGCCCTGTCCGTCGGACCGTGGGCTCTGTCAGTGTGCATGGGCGTGCCCGCCGTGATGGTGATGCCCGTGGTCGTGACCCTCGTCGTCGGGATGGAAGTGCGGCTGCTGCGGCTGCCCCACCTTGTCCTCGAAGCCGGGCAGCGCGATCCGGTACACGCACGAGTCGCAGTTCATCCGCAGATCACCCTTCACCGCCTCCCGGTACCGCTCCATCACCAGGTCCAGCAACTCCGGCTCGGGGCCGATGACTTCGGCCGACCGCACCTCGATGCCGGGGTGCGCCGCCGCCCAGCCCTCCGTCTGCTGCCGCACCCGCTCGGGCAGGATGCCGGTGAACAGGAAGTAGGGCAGGACGACGATCCGCTTCGCGCCCAGCTTCACACACCGGTCAAGACCGCTCGGCACGTCGGGCGCCGCCAGCGACACGAACGCCGCCTCCACGCCCGCGTAGCCGCGCCCTTCCCACAGCAGCCGTGCCGCCTTGTGTACCTCGGCGTTGGCGTCCGGGTCCGTCGACCCGCGCCCCACCAGCAGCACGGTCACGTCGGCCCGGTCGGCGGGGGGGCGCGCCGACTCGCCGAGCGCCTCGTCGAGCCGCCGCTCCAGCACGTTCAGCAGCGCCGGATGCGGGCCCAGCGGACGGCCGTAGGTGTACGAGATGCCCTCGTGCCGCTCCTTCTCCCGGGCCAGCGCCGCCGGGATGTCCCCCTTGGCGTGCCCGGCGGACACCAGCATCAGCGGTACGGCGGCGAACCGGCGCACCCCGCGCTCCACCAGCTCGGTCACGGCGTCGCCCAGCGGCGGCGGCGACAGCTCGATGAACCCGCCCGCGACGGGCAGTTCGGGGTGACGGCGGCCCAACTCCCGTACGAAGTCCCGGAACGCCTCGGCTCCGGCCTCGTCCCGGGTGCCGTGTCCGGCGATGAGCAGGGCGGGCGGCGGGGTGGTCACGATGTCTCCTGGTGGTACGCGTCGGAAGGTGAGAGGGGATCGGAAGAAGGAACAGCTCCGGCGGCCGGAACGGGCCCGGACGGTGAAGCGGGGTGGTACAGCAGGGCGTTGAGGGCCGCCGAGGCGACCGCCGAACCGCCCTTCTCGGACACGTTGCTCACGGCGGGCAGCCCGCTCTCGCGCAGCGCGGCCTTGGACTCGACCGCGCCGACGAAGCCGACCGGCAGCCCGATGACGAGCACGGGGGAGGCGTCCAGCCGCAGCAGCTCCTCCAGGGCGGTCGGCGCGTTGCCGATCACCCACAGGGCGCCGGGCCCGACCTCGTCGTAGGCGAGCCGGATCGCGTGTGCCGAACGGGTCAGTCCGGGGCCGGACCTGGCGTCCCGGAGCCGGCACACGGTGTCGCGCCGGGTGATGCCGGCGGCGACCATCTCCACGTCCACGACGACCGGCGCCCCGGCGTGCAGCGCGCGGTGCGCGGTCGCCAACTCGTCCTCGTCCAGGACGAGATCGGACGCGTAGTCGAGGTCGGCGGCGGAGTGCACGACCCGTTCCACGACCGCGCGGGTCAGCGGCGGGAAGTGCGAGGTGTCGAGGCGGGCGCGCAGCCGCCGGTAGGACTCCAGCTCGATCGGATGGATCACCCGGTCCACGGAACTCACTTCGCCACCTCCCGCGATGCCTGCGCCGTCCGCGAAGCCTGCCAGCGGTACCCGCGCGGCGTCACCATGCGCCCCGCGATGTCCCGGGTGGCGGTGTTGCCCACGGTCACGACCGTCATCATGTCGACCGTCGCGGGATCGAGCGCGGCCAGGGTGGTGAGCCGGCTGGACTCGTCGGGCCGTGAGGCGTTCCGTACGACACCGACCGGCGTCCCCGGCTCCCGGTGCTCGGCGAGGATCGCGAGGGCCTTCGGGAGCTGCCAGTCGCGGCCCCGGCTGCGGGGGTTGTAGAACGTCACCACGATGTCCGCCTCGGCCGCCGCCCGCACCCGCCGCTCGATGACCTCCCACGGCGTGTGCAGATCGGAGAGGCTGATCGAGACGTGGTCGTGGCCGAGCGGCGCCCCGAGGATCGCGGCGGCGGCCAACGCGGCGGTCACGCCCGGGACTCCGACCACGTCGATGTCGTCGGACGCCTCCGCGAGCGCGGGCGAGGCCATCGCGTACACCCCGGCGTCCCCGCTGCCGATCAGCGCGACCGCCTGCCCCTTGCGCGCCTCGGCGACGGCGGTGCGGGCCCGCTCCTCCTCGGCGCCGAGCCCCGACTCCAGGACCACGGTCCCGGGCCGCAGCAGATCCCGGATCTGGTCGACGTACTGGTCGAGCCCCACCAGCACGGCGGCGCGCCGGAGTTCGGCCTTCGCGCGCGGGGTGACCAGATCCCGGGCGCCGGGCCCGAGCCCGACCACCGCGAGCCGTCCGCGCGCGACCCGTCGTACCACGGCACAGGTCGCCATGGCCGGCTGTCCGTCCGCACGCTCCGACTTCCGCTTGGGGACGAGGAGTTCACCCCCGTCCACGAGCGCGGCGGCCTCCGCCACGGACGGCGTGCCCACGGCGGCCAGGGGCGCGCCCGAGGGGTTGGGCACGTCCACGGCGGCCAGCTCCTCGGCGGAGTACGTCACCAGCGGCACCCCCAGACGGCGGGCCGCCTCCACGATGCCGGGCTCTCCCGACTTGGCGTCCACGGTGGCGAGTCGGGCGAGGGAGGCGAGGGACAGCCCCGCGTCACGCACCGCGCTCTCGACGAGCCCGAGCACCTCGTCCACCGGCGCCCCCTTGGAGGCGCCGACCCCGACGACCAGGGACGGCGGTCGCAGCACGACCTCCCGTGCGGCGGGCTCGACGGCGCGGTCGGTGACCCGGATGACGTACGCGCCGCCCTGCTCCGAGACCCGCAGCGGCGGCAGCGGCCACGCCGTCTCGGCCTCCAGGGCGACCGGTTCGCCGTCGAGCAGCGCGCGCGAGACGCCGGCGAGGTCGCCCTCCACGGGGAACCCGAGCGTGTCGAGGCCGGGCATACCCACCGCGTCGGTCGCCGTCGTCACCACCGGCTGCGCGGCGAGCAACTCGCCCACCTCCACGGCGAGTTCGTTGGCGCCGCCGCCGTGCCCGCCGACCAGCGACACGGCGAACCGGCCGCCCTCGTCGACGCACACGACCCCCGGGTCGGTCCGCTTGTCGCCCAGCAGCGGGGCGATCAGCCGTACGACGGCTCCGGTGGCGAGGAAGCACACGAGCTGCTCGCACTCCGCGAACGCGGTCCGGACGGCGTCCGCCACGGGACCCTCGTAGACGCGGGTATGGTCCGGCCACGCGGCGGCCAGCCGGTCCCGCGCACCCGCGCCCGCCGCGGTGGCGGAGATGAGGCCGATCACAGAGCAACTCCTTCTGGAGACAAGGGGGTCCGGTCCTGGATTCGGTCCTGAATTCGGTCGTGGACTCGGTCCTGGATGCGGTCCGGGGTTCGGATTCCCCACAGCAGAAAAACGGGATTGGCCGCCGCGAGCCGGGTCACGTCACCCGGCAGCGGCGCGAGCCGGGACGACTGCAACAGCACCCCGTCGACCGCGAGTCCGGCCGCCGAGAGGGCCTCCCGTACGGCAGGCACCCGGTCGAGCGCGGCCAGCGCGACGACCACGGTCCGCCGGGCCCGCCGCGCGCACACGGTGACGATGGCGGGCAGTTCGCGCCCGCCCCCGCCGACGAACACGGCGTCGGGATCGTCGAGATCGGACAGCACGGCCGGTGCCGCCCCGTGCACGGTGTGCACCTCGACGCCGTGCGCCTCGGCGTTGGCGTTGATCCGCTCGACACCGTCCCGGGTCTTCTCCACGGCGGTGACGGCGGCGCCGAGCCGCGCGCACTCGACGGCCACGGACCCGGAGCCCGAACCGACGTCCCAGACCAGCTCGCCGAGCCGCGGCCCGAGCCGGGCCAGCGCCAGCGCCCGCACCTCGAACTTGGTGATCATCGAGTCCCGGTGCTCGAACTCCCGCTCGTCCAGCGCCCATTGGGCCGGTCCGACCGCGGCCCCGGCGACCGTCCGCACGGCACCCGGCACCCGCGACTCGTCCAGACTCAGGACGACACTCACGGCCGTACCCCAGTCCCGGGCGGCGGCCTCGGCGGGCGTGACCCGTTCGACCCGCTCCGCACCGGAACCGAGTGCGGAGGCGACGACGAGGACGCGTCCGGCGGTCCAGTGGGTGAGCGCGGCGCCCAGTTCGGCGGGCCCGGCGCCCGGCCCGGTCAGCACGGCGACCTTGGGGTGCGCACGGCACGCGTTGACGGCCGTACGCAGATCACGGCCGTGCGCGCTGACCACGACCGCGTCGTCCCAGGTCAGCCCGAGCCGGGCGAAGGCGGTGGCCACCGAGGAAACACCGGGGCGTACGTCGAGGACGTCGCCGGAGAACCGTTCCGCCAAGGCCCGGACGATCCCGAAGAACCCGGGGTCCCCCGAGGCCAGCACGACGACCGGCTCGCCCTTCCCGACGTAGGCCTCGATGGTGTCGAGCGCGGGCGCGAGCGGGCCGAGGACGAGCTGCTCGGCATCCTCGGGGACCGTGACGGCGGCCAGATGGCGCCGGCCGCCGACGACGAGCCGGGCGCCGGCGAGCACGTCGTCCGCGAGGGGCGCCCCGGTCCCCGTCCCGACGACCGTGATCATGTGCTCGCACCCCGCGAGCGCAGGGCCCTGCGGGCCTCCGGGTCGGCCTTGCGATAGCCGTGGAAGTGGCCCGGGTGGTAGAGGTGCGAGCGGGTGCCGTGGGCGTCGAGGGCCGGGCCGACCAGGAAGAGCGTGTGCTTCCAGAGCTTGTGCTCCTTGACCGTCTCCTCCAGCGTGCCGACCGTGCACTTCACGATCAGCTCCTCCGGCCAGGTCGCCTGGTACGCGACGACGACCGGGGTGTCCGTCGGGTAGCCGCCCTCCAGCAGCTCCCGTACCAACTGCCCGCTGCGGGCGGCCGACAGGAAGATCGCCATGGTCGTGCCGTGGCGCGCGAACTCGCGTACCTCCTCGCCGGGCGGCATCGGCGTCTTGCCGCCGCCGAGCCGGGTGAGGACGACCGACTGCGCGACCTCGGGGATCGTCAGCTCGCGCCGCGCGAGCGCGGCGACGGCGGAGAACGCGGAGACTCCGGGGACGATCTCGGTCGCGATCCCGATCGCGGCACACCGGTCGACCTGCTCCTGCGTACCGCCCCAGAGGGCCGGATCACCGGAGTGGATACGCGCGACGCGCAGTCCTTCGGCGCGGGCTCGCTCGTAGACGGCGACGACGTCCTCCAGGGACATCGTGGCGGAGTCCAGGATCTCGGCGCCCTCGCGCGCGTGGTCGAGGACCTCGGCCTGCACCAGGCTGGCCGCCCAGATCACGACGTCGGCCTCGGCGATGGCGCGCGCGGCACGGAAGGTGAGCAGATCGGCGGCGCCGGGGCCGGCACCGACAAAGGTCACCTTGCCGGCGGGGGTATCGGCATCGGCCATGGGGCTGGGTCCTCTCAGGCGGAACGGAAGAAAGGCGGGAAGGGTGGGGAACGTCAATGCGAGGGGGGCTGAAGTGGGCCAGGATGTGCGCGAACAGGGGTTGATCGGATAGCAAGGGAACTATGGCGGTCTTCGTCGCGCTCGGCGCGTTCCTGATGACGCTGGCCGGCGGCTGGACGGCACAGCGCGTGACCGACCGCCGCCATCTCGTCCTGGGCCTGGCCGGCGGCCTGATGCTGGGCGTGGTCGGCCTCGACCTGCTGCCGGAGGCGCTGCACGCGGCGGGCCGCGAGGTCTTCGGCGTACCGGCCGCCCTGCTGCTCTTCGTGGCCGGCTTCCTCGTGGCCCATCTGGTCGAACGCCTGCTCGCCGCCCGCCAGGCCTCGCACGGCGCGGAGGAGACCGTTTACAGTGCTCCGCCTCCGGGCGCTCGATCGCACGACACCGACGCGCCCGAGAGGCTCCGCGACGCCCGCGCGCCCGAGGTGGGCCTCACGGCGGCCTCCGCGATGGTCGGGCACAGCTTCATGGACGGGGTCGCGATCGGCGCCGCGTTCCAGGTGGGCGGCGGCATGGGCACGGCGGTCGCGCTCGCGGTCGTCGCCCACGACTTCGCGGACGGCTTCAACACGTACACGATCACGAGTCTGTACGGCAACGCCCGCCGCAAGGCGATCGCGATGCTGGTCGCGGACGCGGCGGCCCCCGTGGCCGGTGCCGTGTCGACGGCCTTCCTCACCATCCCGGAGGCCCTGCTCGGCGGCTATCTCGGCTTCTTCGGCGGGGTGCTCCTCTACCTCGCCGCGGCCGAGATCCTCCCCGAGGCGCACCACGAACACCCCGCACCCGCGACCCTGCTGTGCACGGTCGCGGGAGCGGCGTTCATCTGGCTGGTGGTCGGCCTCGCGGCGGCCTGAGCCACGACCGCTCACAGCTTCCCGCCCCGCCCGCCCTCGCGCCGCGCGGGCGCGATGAGCGTCGACAGATAGGGCAACGGCTCCCCGTCCAGTTCCGCGGCGGGCCGTATCGACTCCCCGGGCAGCCCGAGCGCCGACCCCCACACCGCGTCCCCGATCCGCCCGGTCTCCCGCAGCGCCTCGGCGACCTCGGCGGCCTGCCGCCCGAACTTGTACGCCACGACCGTCCCCGGCCCCGCCAGCGCGTCCTTCAGCACACCCGACCCGGCGGTCACCGGCACCAGCGTCAACGGCTCGGTCCCCTCGGTGAGCACGGCCCCCGAGCGGGCCGCGAGATCCTGCATGGCGGTGATCCCGGGCACGGTCTCGACGACGACCCCCGGCACCAACTCCCTGATGGTCAGGGCGAGATAGGTGAAGGTGGAGTAGACGTTCGGGTCCCCGATGGTGGCGAACGCGACGACACCGTTCGTCCCGAGCAGCTCGGCGACCTTGGCCCCCGCGGCATCCCAGGCGGCCTCACGACGGGCACGGTCGGTCCGCTCGTTGAGCGCGAACACCACCCGCAGCACCTTCGCCTCGGGCACGTAGTGCAGAACGGTGGCCTCGGCCCGCCCCCGCTCCCCGGTGTCCATGACGGGCACGACGATCACGTCGGCTTCCCGCAGAGCGTTGACGCCCTTGACGGTCACCAGCTCCGGATCGCCGGGACCCACCCCGACTCCGATCAACCTGCTGCTGCTCATGACGTCCGGCACCTCTCCACGAACCGACGGGCCACACCGGGCTCGGCCGCCCAGTGCGTGTGCAGATAACTCGCGTGCACACCCTGTTGTACGAAACCTTCGACCCGCCGCTCAGGGGCGCGAACCCCCCAGGCGGGCGCCGCCCCCGAGCCGGGCTCCACGACGGTCCGATGGAACTCGTGCCCCCGCATCCGCGTCCCCGCCACGGCCAGCACACTGTCGCTCAACGCGACGGCGTCCCGGTACCCCAAGGTCAGCCGCCCGCTCATCGCGCCGGCCGCGTCCAGCACCCCGCACATCGGCATCCCGTCCAACTCCCGGCACAGGTACAGCAGTCCGGCACATTCGGCGGCGACGGGGGCGCCACTCCGCGCGAGAGCGGCCACGGCTTTGCGCAAGGGCTCGTTCGCGGACAACTCAGCGGCGTACACCTCGGGGAACCCGCCCCCGATCACCAACCCCCGTGTCCCGTCCGGCAGTTCCTCGTCCCGCAACGGATCGAACACGACGACCTCGGCACCGGCGGCGGCGAGCAGCTCGGTGTGTTCGGCGTAGGAGAAGGTGAAGGCGGGGCCTCCGGCGACGGCCACGGTGACGTTCGAGCCGGGCCGGGCATCTTCAGCCCGTCCGGCGTTCGAGGACGAGGTCAGGGCCTCATCCGCATCCCACCCCGCACACGACAGCGCACCGGCACTACGCGCCAGCGCCACCAATCCCTCAAGATCACACCCGGCGGCCACCTGCGCCCCCATCGCCGCGACAGCCTCCACCGCCGCGGCCCGCCGCTCGGCGACCGGTACCAACCCCAGGTGCCGAGAAGGCGTGTCCACCTGAGGAACCCGCCGCAGCACACCGAGCACCGGCACCCCGGCCGAGTCCAACGCCTCGCGCAGCAACGCCTCATGGCGGTCCGAAGCCACCTTGTTGAGGATCACCCCAGCGACCCGGACCTCCGGGTCCCAGGAAGCGAAGCCGTGCACCAACGCGGCCACGGACCGGGACTGCGAGGACGCGTCGACGACGAGAACCACCGGCGCCCGCAGCAACTTCGCCACATGCGCGGTGGATGCCAACTCCCCTTCCCCGGCAGCCCCGTCGTACATTCCCATCACACCCTCGACCACCGCGAGATCACACCCACGGGCCCCGTGCGCGAACAGCGGAGCCACCAACTCCGGCCCGCACAGATACGCGTCGAGGTTCCGCCCCACCCGCCCGGTGGCGAGCGTGTGATACCCGGGATCGATGTAGTCGGGCCCGACCTTGTGCGGAGACACGGCAAGCCCCCGCGAGGCGAACGCGGCCATCAGCCCCGTGGCGACGGTGGTCTTGCCGCTGCCGGAGGACGGCGCGGCGATGACCAACCGGGGAACGGACAAGGACGACGGGGACGACGAGGACGAGGGGGACAGGGGGGAAGAGGACGTCACGGCAGCTTCACCACTCGATACCCCGCTGACCCTTCTGCCCGGCGTCCATGGGGTGCTTGACCTTGGACATGTCGGTGACGAGGTCGGCGTACTCGACGAGCTTCTCGGGCGCGTTCCGCCCGGTGATGACGACATGCTGGGTGCCCGGCCTGTCCCGCAGCACGGAGACCACCTCGTCGACGTCGACCCACCCCCAGTGCATGGGATAGGCGAACTCGTCCAGCACGTAGAGCCGGTAGGTCTCGGCGGCGAGATCCCGCTTGACCTGCTCCCAGCCCTCGCGAGCCTTCTCCTCGTTGTCCATCTGGGAGTCGCGCTGCACCCACGACCACCCCTCGCCCATCTTGTGCCAGTCGACGGACCCGCCCTCACCGGAGGCCCCCAGCACCCGGAGCGCGTTCTCCTCGCCGACCTTCCACTTCGCCGACTTGACGAACTGGAACACCCCGATGGGCCACCCCTGATTCCAGGCCCGCAACGCGAGCCCGAAGGCAGCGGTGGACTTGCCCTTCCCCACTCCCGTGTGCACGACGACCAGCGGCCGATTACGACGCTGACGCGTCGTCAGACCGTCATCCGGTACGACACTGGGCTGACCCTGCGGCACTACGCGGCCCTCCTCGAACTCGAACCCGAACGCCCTTGATTCCCCTGCACATCCCGGACCAGCCCGGCGATCGAGTCGGCCCGCAGCTCGTCCAGCGTCACCGCCGTACCCTCCAGTTCACCGGCCAACTGCCCGGCCAGGCCCAGCCGTACGGGCCCCGACTCGCAGTCCACGACCACGGAGGCGATCCCGTCGGCGGCGAACAGCCGTGCCGCCCGCCCGGCGAGCGCGACCGGCTCGGGGCCGCCGGTGGCCCGCCCGTCGGTCACCAGGACGACCAGCGCCCGCCGCGCCGGATCCCGCAACCGCTCCACCCGCAGCACGTCATGCGCCTTGAGCAGCCCGGCCGCGAGCGGCGTCCGCCCACCCGTCGGCAACGACTCCAGCCGTACGGCGGCGGCGTCCACGGACGAGGTCGGCGGCAGAGCCACGTCCGCGGCGGACCCCCGGAAGGTCACCAGCCCCACCTTGTCCCGCCGTTGGTACGCGTCCAGCAGCAGCGACAGCACGGCACCCTTCACCGCGCTCATCCGCTGCCGCGCCGCCATCGACCCGGAGGCGTCCACGACGAACAGCACGAGGTTGCCCTCGCGCCCCTCGCGTGTCGCCTGCCGCAGATCGTCCCGGCGCACGACCAGGCCGCGCCCGGCCCGTCCGCGCGCCAGCTGGTGCGGCGCCGCGGCCTGGATGGTCGCCGCCAAGTGCAGCTTGGTGAGCGCCCCCCGGGGCCGCTTGGCCCCGGTGGTCCGCCCGTGCTCGGTCCGCGCGCGCGAGCGCCGGCCGGCCGCGCCCTCGCCGATCCCGGGCACGCTCAGCGCCTTGGTGCGAAAGGGCTCGGAGGCGCGTACGGGCTGCTGCTCACCGGAACCGGAAGGCTGCGGCTCCCCGCCCTCACCGGCCTCGGGCCGCGCGCCCGTGTCATCACCCTGAGGTCCGTCGGAGTCCGGCTCGGGCGGCTGCTGCCCGCCACCGCCGGGACCATCGGGACCGCCGTCCGGATCCGGATCGTCGTCCTCGGGCTCCGGCTCCGCGAACTCCTCCAGCGTCTCGTCGAGCTTGTTCTCGTCAAGTCCCGGCGCGTCGAAGGGATTCCGCCGCCGCCGGTGCGGCAGCGCGAGCAGCGCGGCCTGCCGGACGTCCTCGGCGAGCACATCCGTCCGCCCGGCCCACGCGGCCAGCGCGGTCGCCGTACGGGCCATCACGATGTCGGCGCGCATCCCGTCGACCTCGAAGGCGGCACAGGTCGCCGCGATCTGCCGCAGCGCCCCGTCGCCCAGCCGCACGGACGGCAGCAGCGCACGCGCGGCGACGATCCGCGCCCGCACGGCGGACTCCTCGTCCGCCCAGCGGGTCGCGAAACCCTCCGGATCGTCGTCGTAGGCCAGCCTGCGCCGTACGACCTCGACCCGCTGGTCGGGTTCGCGGGAGGCGGCGACCTCCACGGTCAGGCCGAAGCGGTCGAGCAACTGCGGGCGCAGTTCGCCCTCTTCGGGGTTCATGGTGCCGACGAGCAGGAAGCGGGCGGCGTGCCGGACGGAGACGCCTTCGCGTTCGACGTACGACGCGCCCATCGCCGCCGCGTCCAGCAGCAGGTCGACGAGGTGGTCGTGGAGGAGGTTGACCTCGTCGACGTAGAGGATGCCCCGGTGCGCGTCGGCCAGCAGGCCCGGCTCGAAGGCCTTGACGCCCTCGGCGAGGGCCCGCTCGATGTCCAGCGCGCCGACGAGCCGGTCCTCGGAGGCGCCGACCGGCAACTCGACCATGCGCGCCGGGCGTTGAGCCCCGGGCCCGGTCTCGTGCGGCCCGTCCGGGCACGCCGGGTCGGGCGCGGCGGGGTCGCAGGAGAAGCGGCAGCCGGGCACGACGGCGACCTCGGGCAGCAGCGCCGAAAGCGCGCGTACCGCCGTCGACTTGGCGGTGCCCTTCTCGCCGCGCACCAGCACACCGCCGACCGCCGGTGACACGGCGTTCAGCAGCAGCGCGAGCCGCAGATCGTCCTGGCCGACAACAGCCGTGAACGGAAAGGGAGTTGTCACTTGTCGTCGCCCTCCAGGTCGCCTTCGAGCTCCAGGTAGGTGGCCCGCAGTCGTTCCAGCGTGTCCGCGTCCGGCTCGGCCCACAGTCCGCGCTCGGCCGCTTCGAGCAGCCGCTCGGTGATGCCGCGCAGCGCCCACGGGTTGGACTTCTTCATGAAGTCCTGGTTCTCCGGGTCGAAGACGTACTCCGCGCTGAGCTTCTCGTACATCCAGTCGTCGACGACCCCGGCCGTCGCGTCGTACCCGAAGAGGTAGTCGACGGTCGCCGCCATCTCGAAGGCGCCCTTGTAGCCGTGGCGCCGCATCGCCGCCATCCAGCGGGGGTTGACGACCCGCGCGCGGAAGACGCGGTGGGTCTCCTCGCCCAGCGTGCGGGTCTTGACCTGGTCGGGGGTGGCCGAGTCGCCGACGTACGCCTCGGGGGAGGCGCCGGTCAGATGGCGGACCATGGCGACCATGCCGCCGTGGTACTGGAAGTAGTCGTCGGCGTCCACGAGATCGTGCTCGCGGGTGTCGACGTTCTTGGCCGCCACGGCAATGCGCCGGAACGCGGTCTCCATGTCCCCGCGGGCCTGCCGCCCGTCGAGCCCGCGCCCGTACGCGTAACCGCCCCACACCGCGTACACCTCGGCGAGGTCCGCGTCGCTGCGCCAGTTGCGGGCGTCGATCAGCGGCAGCAGCCCAGCGCCGTACGCACCCGGCTTGGAGCCGAAGATACGGGCCGTGGCGCGGCGGCGGTCGCCGTGCTCGGCGGTGTCCTCGTCGGCGTGCTTGCGGACGTAGTTGGACTCCGGCGGCTCCTCCAGCTCGGCCACCGCGCGGACCGCGTCGTCGATCAGCCCGACGACGTGCGGGAACGCGTCCCGGAAGAAGCCGGAGATCCGCACGGTGACATCGATGCGCGGGCGGCCCAGCTCCGTCACGGGCACGATCTCGAAGCCGGTGACCCGGCGCGAGGCGTCGTCCCAGACGGGACGGCAGCCCAGCAGCGCGAGGATCTCGGCGATGTCGTCGCCCTGGGTGCGCATCGCGGACGTGCCCCACACCGTGAGGCCGACCGACGTCGGGAACTCGCCGGTGTCCTGGAGGTAGCGCTGCACGAGGGAGTCGGCCAGGGACTGCCCGACCTCCCAACTCAGCCTGGACGGGATGGCCTTGGGGTCGACGGAGTAGAAGTTCCGTCCGGTCGGCAGCACGTTGACCAGGCCGCGGGTCGGGGAACCCGAGGGGCCCGCCGGGACGTAACCGCCGTTCAGGGCGAGGAGGATGTGGTCGATCTCGTCGGTGGTGCGGGCGAGCCGGGGCACGACCTCGACGCAGGCGAACTCCAACACCGCCACGGCGTCCGGGAGTTCGGCGCCGATCACCTCGCGGACGAGGGCCGGTACGGTCGTGACCTCCCACTCCTGGGACTCCATGCCCTCGGCGAACCGGCGGCACAGCCGCTCCAGCAGGTCGATCGCGTCGGCGGCGGACCGGGCGGGCCCGTCGACCAGCTCGGTCAGCTCCACCGGCACCTTCACCGGGGCGCCCGGCTCGGCCAGCAACTCCTTCTCCACCAGGCCGAAGTGCTCCGCCAGCGCGGCCCGCAGCCCCGGCAGCGCGTTGGCCTGCCCGCCCCACACCTGCGAGGCGCGCAGCACGGCCAGCACGAGGTTCACCCGCGCCTCGCCGACCGGGCCGCCGCCGAGGATGTGCAGCCCGTCGCGGATCTGCACGTCCTTGATCTCGCACAGATAGCCGTCGATGTGCATCACGAACTCGTCGAACGCCGCGTCGTCCGGCTGGTCGTCGACATGCAGGTCGTGGTGGAGCTCGGCCGCCTTCACCAGCGTCCAGATCTGCGCCCTGACGGCCGGTGCCTTCGTCGGGTCCAGATCGGACACCAGGGCGTACTCGTCGAGGAGTTGCTCCAGCTTGGCCAGGTCGCCGTAGGTGTCGGCACGCGCCATCGGCGGCACGAGGTGGTCGACGACCGTCGCGTGACCTCGCCGCTTGGCCTGTGTGCCCTCGCCGGGGTCGTTCACGATGAACGGGTAGATCAGGGGGAGTTCACCCAGCACGGCGTCCGGCGCGCAGCCGCCGCTGAGCCCGAGTCCCTTGCCCGGCAGCCATTCCATGGTGCCGTGCTTGCCCATGTGGACGACCGCGTCCGCGCCGAAGCTGTTGTCCAGCCACCGGTAGGCGGCCATGTAGTGGTGCGACGGCGGCATGTCGGGGTCGTGGTAGATCGCGATCGGGTTCTCCCCGAAGCCGCGCGGCGGCTGGATCATCACGACGACGTTCCCGAACTGAAGGGACGCGAGCACGATGTCGTCGCCGTCGACGTAGAGGCTGCCGGGCGGCTCGCCCCACGCGTCCACCATGCCCTGCCTGAGTTCCGGTTCGAGCCTGTCGAACCACGCCTGGTAGTCGGCGAGCGGCACCCGCGCGGGCGCGGCGGCCAGCTGTTCCTCGGTGAGCCATTCGACGTCGTGGCCACCGGCGTTGATGAGCCGGTGGATCAACTCGTCGCCGTTGTCCGGGTGTTGGTCGACCCCGTATCCGGCGTCCCGCAGCGCGTCCAGTACCCGCACCGCCGAGGCGGGCGTGTCCAGACCGACCGCGTTGCCGACGCGCGAGTGCTTCGTCGGGTAGGCGGTGAACACGAGCGCGAGCTTCTTCTCGGCGTTCGGCTTGTGCTTCAACCGCGCGTGCCGTACGGCGATTCCGGCGACCCGCGCGGCCCGCTCGGGGTCGGCGACGTAGACCGGGACGTCGTCCGGGCCCTGCTCCTTGAAGGAGAACGGAACGGTGATCAGGCGGCCGTCGAACTCCGGGATTGCCACCTGCATCGCCGCGTCCATGGGGGAGAGGGCGGCATCCGACGCGTCCCAGGCCGCCCTGGACGACGTGAGGCAAAGCCCTTGCAGCACCGGGATGTTGAGGTCGGCGAGGGCGCCGATGTCCCAGGCCTCCTCGTCGCCGCCGGCCGAGGCCTGCGAGGCGTGGGTGCCGCCGGAGGCGAGGACGGTCGCGATCAGGGCGTCCGCCGTGCCGAGGATCTCGTACAGGCCGGAGTCGGCGCCGCGCAGCGAACCGCAGTACACGGCAAGGGCGTTGGCGCCCTTCGCCTCGATCTGCTCGCAGAGGGTGTCCACGAAGGCGGTGTTGCCGGAGAGGTGGTGCGCGCGGTAGAAGAGCACGCCGACCGTGGGGCGGCCCTCGACGAAGGCGCGCTCGCCGTGGACGCCGAACTCGGCCGTCTTCCGCGGCTCCTCGAAGCCCTCGCCGGTGAGCAGCACCGTGTCCGAGAGGAACCGGGCGAGTTCGGTGAGGTTGTCGGGGCCGCCCTCGACGAGATAGCGCAGCGCCTCGGCGACCACACCGGCCGGTACCGACGACTCGGCCATCAACTCCGCGTCGGGGACGGACTCCCCGCCCAGCAGCACGGTCGGGATGCCGGAGGCCTTGAGCGCGGCGAGCCCGTCCTCCCAGGCCCGCTTGCCGCCGAGCAGGCGTACGACGGCGATGTCCGCACCGGAGATCAGGGCGGGGAGTTCCTCCGCCGCGTCCACCCGGGACGGGTTGCCGATCCGGTACGCGGCGCCGGAGGCGCGGGCCGCCAGCAGATCCGTGTCGGCGGTCGACAACAACAACACTGTGCTCATGCGGGCGCTCCCGGTGGAATGAAAGGCAGTCCTTGCGGCGCGCCGGACTCGATGAGTCGCCAGAGCGCGTCCGTGTCCGCGTGCTGTTCGATGAGGTCGCCGAGCCGGTCGAGCTGCTCCTCGCGCAGCGCGGCGAAGGAGGTGCCGGGCGCCGGCACGAACCGGCGGCCCGCGGCGGCGGCCACCTCGCGCAGGAACGCCCGCCGGAACCCGTCCGACTCCAGCGAGCCGTGCCAGTGGGTGCCCCAGGTCTGACCGACCCGGCACCCGTCCAGGAAGGCGTCCCCGCCCATGAGCCCGGCCACCCCGTGATGGATCTCGTACCCCTCGACCGGCTCGCCGAGGGCTTCGCCCCCGGGTCGGGCGAGGGTCTTCTCGCGCGCGAACCGCACACGCACCGGCAGGAGTCCGAGTCCGTCGACCGAGCCCCGCCGGCTCTCGACCTCGTCGTCGATGTGCTCGCCGAGGATCTGGAAGCCGCCGCAGATGCCGAGGATCGGCCGCCGCTCGGCGGCCCGGCGGACGAGGGCGTCCCCAAGTCCCCGCTCCCGCAGCCACTCCAGCGCCTTCACCGTGCCCCGGGTCCCCGGGATCACGACGAGATCGGCGTCGGCCAGCTCCTCCGGCCGGTCCACGAACCGCACCACGACACCCGGTTCGGCGGCCAGCGCGTCCACGTCGGTGAAGTTGGACATGAGGGGGATCGCGCAGACGGCGACCCGCAGCACGTCCTCGCCGACCGGCGGCGCGGTGTTCGACTCGCGCACGGTGCCGCGCAGCGAGATCCTCAGCCCGTCCTCCTCGTCGATCCCGAGCCCGTGCCGGAACGGCAGCACGCCGTACGTCCGCCGCCCCGTGAGGCCGAGCAGCATCTCCAACCCCGGCTCCAGGAGCGACACATCACCCCGGAACTTGTTGACGAGGAACCCGGCGACGAACGCCTGGTCCTCGGGGCTCAGCAGCGCGACGGTCCCGAAGAAGGAGGCGAAGACGCCCCCGCGGTCGATGTCGCCGACGACGAGCACGGGCAGCTTCGCACGGCGCGCGACGCCCATGTTCACGATGTCGGTCCGCCGCAGATTGATCTCCGCCGGCGACCCGGCCCCCTCACAGATCACCGCGTCATACGTGCCCCGCAACTCGGCGAGACAGTCCAACACCGTGCCGAGCAGCGCCTCTTGACGCCCGCCGTGATAGCCGCGCGCACTCATCTCGCCAACCGGCCTGCCCATGAGCACCACTTGGCTGCTGCGGTCGCCGCCGGGCTTGAGGAGTACGGGGTTCATCAGCGCGGTCGGCTCGATCCGGCACGCCTGCGCCTGCATGGCCTGCGCCCGCCCGATCTCGGCACCCTCGCGCGTCACGAACGAGTTCAGGGACATGTTCTGCGCCTTGAACGGCGCGACCCTCACCCCCTGCCGCACCAGCCACCGGCAGATCCCGGCGGTGACGACACTCTTGCCCGCGTCGGAGGTGGTCCCGGCGACCAGCAGTCCGCCGCCGCTCATGAGGCACGTCCCTTCAGCGACAGCCGTCCGGCGACAGTGACCCCGAGCGCGAGCAGACCGACGCGCCGGGACAGCCGTACGGCACGCGCGATGTCCGGTACGGCGACGGGGCGTCCGTCGCCGTTGAGCACGGGCCGGTGCTCGACCCGACCGCCGTAGGAGAGGGTGCCGCCCAGCCGTACGCCGAGGGCGCCCGCGAAAGAGGCCTCCACAGGACCGGCGTTGGGGCTCGGGTGCTTGGAGGCGTCGGCGCGCCAGGCGCGGGCGGCACCGCGCGGGTCGCCGCCCGCGACGGTGGCGAGGGCGGCGGTGAGACGGGCGCCCGGCCAGCCGGCCACGTCGTCGAGACGGGCCGAGGCCCAGCCGTAGCGGCGGTATCTGGGCGACTTGTGGCCGACCATCGCGTCCAGCGTGTTCACGGCGCGGAAGCCGAGCAGGCCCGGGACGCCCGCGATGCCGCCCCAGACCAGGGCGCCGACGACCGCGTCGGAGGTGTTCTCGGCGACGGACTCGACGACGGCCCGGGCGATCCCGTCCGCGTCGAGGGCCTGCGGGTCCCGTCCGCAGAGGTGGGGGAGCCGCGCCCGGGCCGCCTCGATGTCCCCGGCCTCCAGCGCCCGCCCGACGGCCCCGGCCTCGCGCGCGAGGGAGGTCCCGCCGACGACGGCCCAGGTGGCGGCGGCGGTGAGCGCGACAGAAGCCGCACGGGAAGGTCGTAGGGCCGAAGTGGCCGCGGTGGCGAGGGCGATGGCGCCCCCCGCGCACACGGCGGTGTGCAGGGCGCCCCAGCCTCGGTGGTCGCGCCACAGCAGACGTTCCACGGCAGCCGCGGCACGGCCGAACGCGGCGACCGGATGCCCGCGGCGGGGATCGCCGAGCAGGTGGTCGCCGAGGAGGCCGGCGGCGGCGCCGTACGCGAAGACGCGATCGGCACGCATCGGCTCAGCCGATCGCCGGGTCGGACTCTGTGCTGGTGGTGGACCTCGAACGGCAGCCGAGCATGGCGATATGTCCTCACTCAGGGTGTCCACGCCCTGGTTCGACGAGACCGGCGGTGAGAGTTCCTGGCTCCCGGGGGTGTCTACCCCGGTGACAGTGGCGGGACCGCGCCGGATTCACACCGGCTTCCTCTTCTGCCGCCGTACATGGCTCCGGCAGTCCACCATGCTGTTGGAAGGGCCGTCAACTTGCTGTTGACCTGCGGGGACGGAGTGTGCTGAGGCCCACACACGAGGGGTCGGAGCGGTCACGCGGATGTGGGGTGCGCGACGGCGATCCGTCCCGCACCCCACACCCGCGTCGACTGACGGCCGGTCAGGCCACGATCAGATAGATCCCGTACGCCACCGCCGCCGCGCAGGCCGCGAAGCAGGCGTACGCGCCGGTCAGGGCGAGAGGCGCGGAGTCGCCCTGGGCGGTGGCCCGTTCGCGGCGGGAGAGGGCGGTGATGCCGAGGGTGAAGACGGCCACGAGGGCCACGGTGGTCACGAGGCTGACGCCGAAGACGGAGCCGAGGGCTGCCCAGTCGATGTCCATGCTGATTCGTTCCTTCGTACCTGGGGCGCGGGCTCAGACGGCGGCGGCCGGCGGGGTCGCCGGGGTCGTCGGGTCGGACGTGGCGACGACGGGCGGCGAGAGGATCGTCGCCGTGAGGCCTTCGGAGAGGGCGACCGACGGGGGCGGGGTCACGGCGGCGATCGCGGTGGTGACCACGCCGGCCGGCTCGTCGATCTCGTTGACGTTCGAGGCGTCGACGACCTGGCGGCGGGAGAGCGCCCAGATGCCGGCGCTGGAGGCGACCAGGAAGACGGCCACCAGCGCGGTGCCCCAGTCGCCGAGGTCGGTCACGGACTCGGCGAGCGCGCCGACCAACGCGGCGGCCGGCAGCGTCAGGCCCCAGGCGACGAACATCCGGGTCGCGGTCGACCAGCGGACGACACCGCCCTTGCGGCCGAGGCCCGCGCCCATCACCGAACCGGAGACGGCGTGCGTGGTGGAGAGGGAGAAGCCGATGTGCGAGGAGGCCAGGATGACCGCGGCGGCGCTGGTCTGGGCGGCGAAGCCCTGCTGCGGCCGGAGGTCGGTCAGGCCCTTGCCCATCGTGCGGATGATGCGCCAGCCGCCGATGTACGTGCCCATCGCGATGGCGAGGCCCGCGGAGAGGATCACCCAGGTGGGCGGGTTCGAGTCGGGGGCGATGGAGCCGCCGGCGATCAGGGCCAGCGTGATGATGCCCATCGTCTTCTGCGCGTCGTTCGTGCCGTGGGCCAGTGAGACCAGTCCGGCGGAGGCGATCTGTCCGGCGCGGAAGCCCTTGTCGGCGGCCTTGCCGCCCGCGTTCTTGCTCAGGGCGTAGGAGAAGCGGGTGGCGAGCAGCGCGGCGACGCCGGCGACGACCGGGGCCGCGAGCGCGGGCAGCAGCACCTTGGTGACGAGGACGTCACCGTGGACCGCGCCGGTCCCGGCGGAGGCGATGGTCGCGCCGATCAGACCGCCCATCAGGGCGTGCGAGGAACTGGACGGCAGCCCGACGAGCCAGGTCACCAGGTTCCAGAGGATCGCGCCGACCAGGGCGGCGAAGATGACCTCGGGCCGGATTCCGCTCTCGTCGACGAGTCCCTTGGAGATCGTGTTGGCGACCTCCACGGAGAGGAAGGCGCCCACGAGGTTGAGGGTGGCCGACATGGCCACCGCGACCTTGGGCTTGAGCGCACCGGTCGAGATGGTGGTGGCCATCGCGTTGGCGGTGTCGTGAAAACCGTTCGTAAAATCGAACGCGAGTGCGGTGACGACCACAATCGCGAGGATCAG
Source organism: Streptomyces sp. NPDC096013 (assembly GCF_044763565.1). NCBI lineage: Bacteria > Bacillati > Actinomycetota > Actinomycetes > Kitasatosporales > Streptomycetaceae > Streptomyces > Streptomyces sp. NPDC096013. The sequence goes on from NZ_JBIWGK010000002.1 coordinate 837,506, forward strand.
CGAGAAGTTTTCCATTTACCCAGGCAATCGTTCGAGGTCATCGGCGCGTTGACCGTAGGCAATCTGAATGAACGGAAGGTGAACTAGGGGGGTATCCGTGGTGTCCGCATGTCAGCGAATTACCTGGTGGATTGCCTGGGGGTGCGGAGGGGTGGGGAGGGGCTCGGGTGGCGTTTCGCCCGGTGGCCGTGCGGCGCTTGGCCCGATGGCAGCTCGGCGGGTTCGCCGGGGGCGGCCTAATAGCCGCGGGCGAACTTCCGCAGCTGGGTCATCGTCCCGTTGAAGAGATTCTGGTCACCCGGGAGGCCGCCGCTGTTGGCGTACTGCCAGAAGGTCCAGTACGACCATCCGGCGGGCAGCGTGCCCGCGTTCGCCGTCCTGTGGCGGGCGATCCAGAGGGCGTGTGTCGCGGCGAAGGCGCTGCTGTTGCCCGTGCAGGTCTTCCACCACTGGGTGGTCGTGTAGATCACCGGGCGGCGGCCGGTCCGCCGGTTCACCTCGGCGCTGAAGGCCTTGATCCAGTTGACCATGCCGGTCCTGCTCAGGCTGTAGCAGGGGTGCTTCTTGTCGTACGGGTTCGTCTCGATGTCCAGCGCCGGCGGCAGCGTCCAGCCGTCCGCCCTCCAGTCGCCGCCGTGCGCCACGAAGTACCCGGCCTGGCTCGTGCCGGACGACCTGTTCGGCAGGGCGAAGTGGTAGGCGCCGCGGATGATGCCGGCGTTGCGGGCGCCGTCGTACTGCTGGCTGAAGTACGGGTTGCGGTAGGTCGTCGACTCGGTCGCCTTGACGTAGACGAACGTGGCGCCCTTCGCCTTCGCGTTCGACCAGTTGACGCTCTTCTGGTGGGAGGAGACGTCGTGGCCCTTGGGGGAGCCGGCGGCGGTGGCCGGGGTGGTGGCGAGGGCGGTGGCCAGCGCCGCGGCGGTGAGGGCGGTCAGGGCGGTGGCGAGGGGGCGGGTGCGGGTGGGGTTCGGTGTGTGGTGGTGGGCCATGTTTCCTTCGGGGGTGGTGATGTGTGCGGCGGCTCCCCCAGCGGGTGTTGGGGGGTCCGTCGCTGCCGGTCGGTCTCCAGTCGGGCGACTGGGGTGGGCGATTTGTGCCCATATGTATCTTTCGGATCTATGGCTTCCGGCCTAAAGTGCCTTCGCTCGAACGTGGGTTGGGATACCGGCTGAGAGGATCAGGGGATGGGTGAGCGACGGGTGGACCAGCGGGGTGGGCGGGGTGCCCGGGAGGGGGCGGGGAGTTCGGGGGAGACCCCGGGGAGTACGAGAGAGGGCCAGGGGAGTTCGGGGGAGACCCCGGGGGGCACGGGGGAGGGCCTGGGGAGTCCGGGAGAGGCGCGGGGCAGGAGTGTGCGTGCTGAGGAGGCGGACGCCTGGGGCGCGCTCGTCGCGACGGCTCGCCGAACGGTCTCCGACGGGCTGGTCGTCGGCACTTCCGGGAACGTCTCCGTGCGCGTCGGCGACACCGTGCTGGTCACGCCGTCAGGCGTGCCCTACGACCGGCTGACGCCCGCCGACATGGTCGGCGTGGACCTCGACGGCCGACAGGTGCTGGGCACGCTGCTCCCGACGAGCGAGCTGCCCATGCACCTCGCCGTCTACCGCAGCACCGGCGCCGACGCGGTCGTCCACACCCACGCCGTCCACGCGACGGCCGTCTCGACCCTCGTCCCCGAACTCCCCTCCGTCCACTACATGTCCGGCGCCCTCGGCGGCCCGGTCCGGGTCGCCCCGTACGCGACCTACGGCACCGAGGAACTGGCCGAGAACATGCTCCACGCCCTCACCGACCGCTCCGCCTGCCTCCTCCAGAACCACGGCACGATCGCCTACGGCGCCTCCCTCGACCAGGCGTTCGACCGCACGGCCCAGTTGGAGTGGATGTGCCGCCTGTGGCTCACGGCGTCCTCGGTGCCGGGGCTGTCGCCTTCGTTGCTGACGGAGGAACAGGTCGCCGAGGCGGGGGAGAGGTTGAGGGGGTATGGGCAGCGGGGGTGAGGGTCGAGGCATGAGGGTGAGGCGTGAAGGTGAGGGGATTGCGGGTGTGGTTGTCGGCGCGGTGAGGGGTGGGGTCGGCGAGGGTGTGGGTGAGGTTGGCGAGAGTGCGGGGTGGGCGTTGGTGAGTGGGTGAGGTCTGCTCGGGTGCGGGTGCGGGTGCGGGTGCGGGTGCGGGTGCGGGTGCCGGTCCCGGTGCTGGTGGCGGTGGCGCTGCGGGTGTCGCGGGGTGGGCGTGCGCGGCGAGGCCTGACGGGGTTGTCGGCGGCCGGCTTCCTTCCCGGGTGTGTTCCCGGCGAGGCCCCTCCGGCGGCGGCCAGCCGCTCCGCGTAACCGCGTAACCGCGTGACCCCGTGACCCGCACGGCTCCGCGCTCCCTCGTGCCTCGCTTCCCCCACTCCGCCCCTCCCACCCCCACCGAAACCCCCGCCCCCGACCACCCCACCCCGCCCTGAAGCCCCCTCCCGCTGGCCCCCGACCCCGTCCCCCACGACACTGGACCCGTGCGCACAGTCAAAGCGACGGCCGCAGCCGTCTCCGTGGCCCTCGCGGCCGGTGTCGCCGGTGTCGTCGCCGGGCGGTATGCCAGTGACGCCGCGCTGAAGGCGTCTCCCGGGCGCCCGCTGCCCACCGAACCCCGGCTCACGGTGCACTCCACCGCCGCCGGCCAGATCGCCCTCACCCGGGATCTCGCCTCGCTGCGTCCCGGCATCTACGGCCTCGCCGGCGACGGGTCCCACGCGGTCGTCGGGCCCGTGGTGGAGAGCGCGGCCCCCTCCGCCGACGCCGTCGTACGCCGCCTCGAACGCGTCACCCACGGCACCCTCCGCCCGGGCGACAAGGTGTGGCTCACCCCGAACGTCCACATCGGCAACCCGAGCACCGCCCTCGGCCTGGACCACGCCGACATCGACATCCCCGGCGAACTCGGCTCCCTGCCCGCGTGGTTCGTGCCCGGCGCGCGCGGCACCTGGGTGATCGCGGTGCACGGGCTGGCCGCCACCCGCGAACTCTCCATGAACGTCATGGAGTTCCTGCACCGCCACCGCTTCCCGGTGCTCGCCCTCGCCTACCGCGGCGACCTCGGCGCACCCCGCAACCCCGACGGCCTGGGCCACCTCGGCGAGACCGAGTGGCGCGACCTGGACGCGGCGATCCGCTACGCCGTCCGCTACGGCGCCGAGCACGTCGTCCTCTACGGCTGGTCCACCGGCGCCACCATGGCCCTGCGTGCCGCCGCCCACTCCGCGATGCGCGAGCACGTCTCCGGCCTGGTGCTGGACTCCCCGGTGCTGGACTGGGAGACGACACTGCGCGCCCTCGCCACCGCCCGGCACACCCCGGGCGCGCTGCTGCCCCTGGCGGTCCGCGCCGCCCAGGGCCGCACCGGTCTGCACGGCGACCGCATCGCCGAGGCCGCCGACCCGGCCCGGCTCAGTGTCCCGACCCTGATCGTCCACGGCCCGGACGACACCGTGGCCCCCTGGCGCCTCTCGCGCCGCTTCGCCGCGCAGCGCCCCGACCTGATCACCCTCCAGCCGGTCGCGCACGCCCCGCACAGCGCGATGTGGAACCCCGACCCGGCCGGCTACGAGGAGATCCTGCGCCGCTTCCTCACCCCGCTCATGTGATTCGCCGGCCCGTACCGGACGCCCCCCCTCACCACCCGGGACTTCCACCCCCTGCACACCCCCGCCGACCTTCCGTTTAGCCCTGTACCACTGGCCTGAACACGGTCCCCGGCACCCCGCGACGCCCCGTCCCTTGGCCATCCCCGTCGCCCGCCGTGACATTCCGTTTGGGTTTTCGGACCGTCAACCGGAAGACTGCACCCGTGACGTCCCGTATCCCGCGCGACTCCAGGCTTCGACTCGTCCGCCCGCGACCCCTGGCCGCCGCCCCCCGAGCGATGAACCAGCGGCGCTCGCGCCGCCCCGCACCCCGTCCTCCGGAGGGCACACCGGCCCCCGCGGAACTGGCCAGAATGGCACGCTCCGGCCTGGCCGGAGCCGCCCGCGTCGCCCACTGGGCCGACGCCGCACTACGCCCCGGCCGTGACAGCGCGAGCCCCGACGGCAAGGGCACCCTCTCCGACGCGACCGCCGAACGGGCGGCCGAGGAACTGGGCCTGACCCCGGCTCAGGTCCGCGCCGACTGGGACACCGCCCGCCTCGCCGGACTCGTCGAGGTGCACGGCGACACCGCCCGCCCCGGCTGGCGGCTGCGCGCCTGGGACCGCGACGACAGCGCCGTACTGCGCGGCTGGGTCGCCCTCTTCGACGCCTGGTCGCTCGCCCACCCCGAACCCCGGGAGCACGAGCCCTCAGCCGTCGCAGAGGTCGTCTCGGCCATGCCTCAGGTGCTCTCCTTCCTTCAGCTGTCCGCCGGCCCCGTCCCCGTCGAACAGCTCCTCGACCTCCTCGGCCAACGGGTCACCGAACTCCGCACCGAGCGCTGCGAGATCCCCTACGGCCCGCAGCCCGAACCCGTGCCGCAGCCACCGGCCGCCGACACCCCCCTCGACCCCCTCCTCGACTGGGCCCTGCACGCTCTCGCCTCCGTCGGCGCCCTCACCTACGGCGACGGCCAGGCCACCCTCACCCCGCTCGGCAGCTGGGCGGTCTGGGTCAAGCTGGAGCAGATCTGCGTGGCCGCGCAGAGCCCCGCGGGGAACATCGAGCAGTCCGCCGAGGACATGCTCCGCGGCTGCTCCCAGCTCCGCCCGAACGCCGCCCGCGCCGAGTACCGCGCCTGGCTCGCCGCCCGCACCGTGGGCAGCGCGGTCGGTGAGCTGATCGACGCCGCCCGCGGCGAGGACGCCCTGCTGCGCGGCCTCGCCTTCGAGGCGCTGCGGGTCGTGGGAGCCCCCGCCGAGCCCGACGTCCGCTCCGTCGCCGACGAGGCGACGCTGCGGCCGTACGCCCTGCTGTGGCTCGCGGAGCACGACGGGATCGACCCGGAGGACGCCCACGAGGTGCTCACCCGTGCCGAGGCCACCTGGCTGTGGGTCGACACCGCCGCCGCGGTCGCCGACCACGGGGAGGCCCCGCTGCTGGTGCGCCACCTGGAGTCCGCGATCCAGCCGACCGTGCCCATGCTCCTCGACGAGGTGCGCGCCGTGGGCCATCCCCGCACGGTCCAGGTCCTCGTCGCGCTCGCCGCCGCGCACCCCGACCCGGCACTCGCCAAGGCCGTACGCCGGGCGGCCTTCCAGGTGCACACGGGGGGCAGCTAGGGGCGGTCAGGTCCCTGTGTCCGGAGCGTATGTACCGAAGCTCCAGATGTTGCCCTCGGCGTCCCGGGCCATGTAGTCCCGCGAGCCGTACTCCTGGTCCGTCGGGGGCATCAGGATCTCCGCGCCGTGCTCCACGGCCCGCCGGTGATGGGCGTCGACGTCGTCCACGACGATGTACACCCCGGCGGGACCCGCGCTCTTCATCGCCTCGTCGAAGCGGCCCCCGCGGCCCTTTGAGCCGAGCATCACCGCGCCGTTCCCCTGCACCAGCTCCGCGTGCATCACCGAGCCGTCCTCGCCTTCGTACACCGCGAGTTCGGTGAAACCGAAGGCCTCCGTGAGCTGCCGGATCGCCGCCTTCGCGTCCTTGTACAGCAGGGACGGGTAGATGCTGGGACGTCCGCTGTCCTTGGCTGCCATGCCGATCACTTCCTTGTGCGTCGGGTGCTCGTCGTCCATCGCGTGTTCGTCGTCCATCGGGCGTTTTTCACTGTTCTGAACCCTTTCGACGAGTCTCGCACCCGCCACTGACAACGCCCCCGAACCGCCCACAGCGACCGCCGAACGCCGACCGCCGTCAGCGGAAGGTGTTGCACTGGGCCATGTCGCCGGTCCGGTAGCCCGTGTAGAACCACTGCTGCCGCTGCGCCGCCGACCCGTGCGTCCAGCTCTCCGGCGTCACCCGGCCCTGGAACCGCTCCTGGATGCGGTCGTCGCCCACGGCCGCCGCCGCGTCCAGCCCGTCCCGGATGTCGGCGTCGGTGAGGCTGGTGATCAACGGCCGCCCGGTCGACTCGTCCTTCGTGGTGGTCGCGTGATGCGCCCACACGCCGGCGTAGCAGTCCGCCTGGAGCTCCACCCTCACCGCGTTGCTGTTGGCGCCGGTCAGGCCGTCCTGCGACCTGCCCAGCGTGCCCATCAGGTCCTGCACGTGGTGCCCGTACTCGTGGGCCACGACGTACGCCTGCGCGAACGGGCCGCCGCTGGAGCCGAACTTCGTCCGCAGCTCGTCGAAGAACCCCAGATCCAGATAGACCTTCCGGTCACCGGGACAGTAGAACGGCCCCACCGCCGAGGTCGCCGTCCCGCACGCCGTGGCGACCTGGCCGCTGAAGAAGACCGTGGGTGACCGCGTGTACGTACCGCTGCGCCGCCGGAACTCCTGCGCCCAGAAGTCCTGCACGCTGTTGACCACCGCCACGATGCGGCAGTCCTCCCTGGTGTTCGCGTCCTGCCCGGTCCGGCAGGACGACTGCACCTGGGCCAGCGAGGACGCCGTCGCCGCAGGGGAGTCGCTGCCCGACGACAACCCCAGGTTGTCGGGACCGACACCGAAGAAGAGCCCGAGCAGCAGCGCGATCAGCCCCGCGAGGCCACCGCCCACGGTCGCCCGGCCGCCGGGAATCCGGCTGCCGCGCACGTCCTGCACCTCGGAGGTGTCCAGATTCGCGTCGTCGTCGAACTGCATGGCGTCATCCTCGCTTCCCGTCTCCTGCGGGGCGCCGGACGGCGGGCCGAACGGGGGACGGCCACCGACTCCGCACGCGCGCGTGCCGTACGTCACGATGCGCCCCCCTTCCTGTTACCCGGAACCGGCCCGTACCGCGCAGCTCACCGCAGTGCACGGCCCGTACGGGATCACCCCGGGCCGCCCGCCCCGCGGCGATGACCCACCGCGCACCGGAAAAGCGCTTGCATGTCCCCGTTAGACTTGGCCCATGGCCATTCTCCTCGCGCATTAGACGGCGGGAACGTCCTCAGCCGCCCCTTCCGCCTACGACCCCGCTCTGGAGTCTGTCCGTGATCTCCGCCTCCGGTATCGAGCTGCGCGCCGGTGCCCGCGTCCTCATCGAGTCCGCCACCTTCCGTGTCGCCAAGGGCGACCGCATCGGCCTGGTCGGGCGCAACGGCGCCGGCAAGACCACCCTGACCAAGGTCCTGGCCGGCGAGGGGCAGCCCGCCGGCGGCACCGTCACCCGCTCAGGCGAGGTCGGCTACCTCCCGCAGGACCCCCGCACCGGCGACCTGGACGTGCTCGCCAGCGACCGCATCCTCTCCGCGCGCGGACTGGACACCCTGATCCGCAAGATGCGCGAGAACGAACAGCGCATCGCCAACGGCAGCGGCGCCACCCGCGACAAGGCCATGCGGCAGTACGAGCGCCAGGAGACGGAGTTCCTCACCAAGGGCGGCTACTCCGCCGAGGCCGAGGCCGCCACCATCGCCGCCGCGCTGAACCTCCCGGACCGGGTCCTCGGCCAGCCGCTCCATACGCTCTCCGGCGGTCAGCGCCGCCGTATCGAGCTGGCCCGCATCCTGTTCTCGGACGCGGACACGCTGCTCCTCGACGAGCCCACGAACCACCTCGACGCCGACTCGATCGTCTGGCTGCGCGACTACCTGAAGACGTACCGCGGCGGGTTCATCGTGATCTCCCACGACACCGACCTCGTCGAGACCGTGGTCAACAAGGTGTTCTATCTGGACGCCAACCGCTCCCAGATCGACTACTACAACATGGGCTGGAAGCTCTACCAGCAGCAGCGCGAGGCCGACGAGAAGCGCCGCAAGCGGGAGCGCCAGAACGCCGAGAAGAAGGCCGCCGCCCTGCACTCGCAGGCCGACAAGATGCGCGCCAAGGCCACCAAGACGGTCGCCGCGCAGAACATGGCCAAGCGCGCCGACCGGCTGCTCGCCGGGCTGGACGCGGTGCGGGTCTCCGACAAGGTCGCCAAGCTGCGCTTCCCGGAGCCCTCGCCCTGCGGCAAGACCCCGCTCATGGCGGAGGGCCTGTCGAAGTCGTACGGCTCCCTGGAGATCTTCACCGACGTCGACCTGGCCATCGACAAGGGCTCGCGCGTCGTCATCCTTGGGTTGAACGGCGCCGGCAAGACGACCCTCCTGAAGCTCCTCGGCGGCGTCGAGCAGCCCGACACCGGAGAGGTCATCGAGGGCCACGGCCTCAAGCTCGGCTACTACGCGCAGGAGCACGAGACCCTGGACCCGGAGCGCACGGTCCTGGAGAACATGCGCTCCGCGGCCCCCGACCTCGACCTGGTCGAGGTCCGCAAGACCCTCGGCTCCTTCCTGTTCTCCGGGGACGACGTCGACAAGCCGGCCGGGGTGCTTTCCGGCGGCGAGAAGACCCGCCTCGCGCTCGCCACGCTCGTCGTGTCGTCCGCGAACGTCCTCCTCCTGGATGAGCCGACGAACAACCTGGACCCCGCGAGCCGCGAGGAGATCCTCGGCGCACTGCGCACCTACAAGGGCGCCGTCGTTCTCGTCACCCACGACGAGGGCGCCGTGGAGGCTCTCCAGCCCGAGCGCATCATCCTGCTGCCGGACGGCGTCGAGGACCTGTGGGGTGCGGATTACGCGGATCTCGTCGCGCTGGCCTGATGGTCGGTGCCGCTTGACCGAATGCTTGATCCACGGCGTATGGATCATTCGGCCTACCGTTGATCCACCATCTGTGTGAGGTCTCCTCGTACCGAGGTGTGTCGTACATCGATTTCCCGGCCGAGCCCTTTATCGACAAGGGCTCGGCCGTTCTGCGTCTCTGACCAGGCACTTCGCGGAACAACTCGTTCGGTCGTACGGACAGCGCGCGATGGAATTCCATATTCCGTATGTGGGGACGCGCTCCTGTCGTCAAAACCTTGTCTTACGGACCTTGCCGAATGGGTGGCCATGAACGCTTGGAGGGGTGATCATGAGGAGACCAAGAGCGCACTTCCCATGAGGAGGCACGGGTGGCCGAGACTCTGAAGAAGGGCAGCCGGGTAACCGGCGCCGCGCGCGACAAGCTCGCGGCAGACCTGAAGAAGAAGTACGACTCCGGTGCGAGCATTCGAGCGCTGGCCGAGGAGACCGGCCGTTCGTATGGCTTCGTCCACCGGATGCTCAGTGAGTCGGGCGTCACGCTCCGTGGGCGTGGCGGGGCGACCCGGGGCAAGAAGGCTTCGGCCTGATCCCGGGCGGCCCATCGGTTTCGATGGTGGCCACCCGGTCGGACGACTGACCGGCCGGGTGGTTACTGTGCAGTCACTTAGCTCTGCTCTGCTGACCGCACACATCGGAGGCGCCCCATGGCTTCGCCCGAACAGGACGACAAGGACCTCGGTCCCGTACTCGACAAGGACGGCGTACGGCTCACCGTCGACGACGCGATCGCCACGGTGACCCTGACCAACCCGGCCAAGCGCAACGCTCAAAGTCCTGCTCTGTGGCGGGCGTTGGCGGAGGCCGGGCGGTCGCTGCCGGGCACCGTCCGCGTCGTGGTGCTGCGCGCCGAGGGCAAGTCCTTCTCGGCCGGGCTCGACCGGCAGGCGTTCACGCCCGAGGGCTTCGACGGCGAACCGTCGTTCATCGACCTCGCGCACAGCGACGACGCCGTGCTCGACGGGACCATCGCCGAGTATCAAGAAGGCTTCACCTGGTGGCGGCGCAGCGACATCGTGTCCATCGCCGCCGTCCAGGGGCATGCCATCGGCGCCGGATTCCAGCTTGCCCTCGCCTGTGACCTGCGTGTCGTCGCCGATGACGTGCAGTTCGCCATGCGCGAGACCAGCCTCGGCCTGGTGCCCGACCTGACCGGCACGCACCCCTTGGTGGGCCTCGTCGGCTACGCACGCGCGCTCGAGATCTGCGCGACCGGCCGCTCCGTCCTGGCCGAGGAGGCCGTCAGCACCGGCCTCGCGAACATCGCCGTCCCCGCCGACCAGCTCGAGGACGCCGTAAGCGACCTGACGACCGCGCTGCTGGCCGCCCCGCGCGACGCCGTCATCGAGACCAAGGTGCTGCTCCAGGGCGTCCAGGGCCGCGCCTACGACGATCAGCGCGCCGCCGAGCGGGCCGCGCAGGCACGCCGGCTGCGGGACCTGGCGGGCGTCGGCGAATAACGCCGTCGGCCCGCCTTCGGGACCGCCGGTTCACCTTCAGGGCCGTCGGCCCACCGTGCCGGCCGCCCACCGTGACGTCACTCCACCTTGGTGACCAGCACGGCCACGGTCGGGTGAGCCGGCAGCGCCTCGCCGACCGCCGCGCGGACCTCCCGGGCCACCTCCACGGCCCGGCGGTCCGCGCGCACCGCGAGCTCCACACGCGCGTGGAGACGCGGCAGCGCCCCCTCGCCCGCGACCTCCTCGATGTGCACCGCCCGGCCCAGGCCGCCCAGCGCACCGGTCAGCCGGACCACACCCGGGACGGCGAGCACGGCCGCGGCGACCTGGGCCCCGGCGTCACCGTCAACGCCGTCCACACGATCAACGTCATCAACATGGTCATTGTCGGCGGCAAGATCGTGATCCGCATCGTCCACACGGTCGGCGTCGTCCAGGTGGTCAAGGTCGTCGACGACGGCGATGTCGTCCATATGGTCCAGCAGGACCGTCGCCTGTAGATCGACTTCCGCCACCACCAGCCCGAGCCGCTCCGCCGAGGCAGTGGCCAGCGCCGTTCGCAGGCGGGACGCCGCCTCCGGCAGGGGCTCCGTCGCCACCGCCGCGAAGTCGGCCGTGATCCGCAGCGGGCCGGGCGGCAGCGCGCCCGGCGGAGGCGGTACGGCGGGTTCCCGCGTGTCCCCGGGATCGGCGAGGGCGATCCGCAGCGCGCCCAGCCGCACGCCCCGCACCGGCTTCGCGGCGCCCCGTAGCACCGCCTCCGCCGCCCGCTCGGTGACCCACGCGCCGTCCCGCCGGTCACCCAGGGGCAGCAATCTGCCGAGCCGGAGTTGATGCCGTACCGCTCGCGTCCACGCGTCCGCCGTCATGCCCTCAGCCTGCCGCATGTCGAGCGCGAGACCGAGCAACCGGAACTACCGTGGTCGAAGGACGACGACCGAAAGGGATGTACGGCGATGACCGATATGACGGAGCGGAACCGGACACAGGACCCCGACGGCGATCGGGAGTTCTCGCAGACGCGCAAGCCCCCCACCAAGCGCGGCGGCGGCGACCCCGCGTCCAGGGGGCGGACCACGATCGCCGACGGCGTCGTGGAGAAGATCGCCGGGCTCGCCGCCCGGGACGTCCTCGGCGTCCACGCGATGGGCAGCGGACTGTCCCGCACCTTCGGGGCCGTGCGCGACCGGGTGCCCGGCGGTTCGAAATCGGTGTCCAGAGGTGTCAAGGCGGAAGTCGGCGAGGTGCAGACCGCGCTCGACCTGGAGATCGTCGTCGACTACGGCGTGTCGATCGCGGACGTGGCCCGGGCCGTGCGGGAGAACGTGATCGCGGCCGTGGAGCGGATGACCGGCCTTGAGGTCGTCGAGGTCAACATCGCGGTCAGCGACGTGAAGCTGCCGGACGAAGAGGACGACGAACCGGAGCCCAGGCTCCAGTGACCGGACCGGCGTACGAGTCAACGAGCGGGCCGACGAACGAGTTGAGGAGCGCAGGATGAGCAGGGCCGTGGTCGGCATGATCGCCGGAATGGCGCTGGGCTTCGCCGGATACTTCGGCGGGTTCGGGGCGTTCCTGCTGGTGGCGGCCCTGGGTGCCGTCGGGTACGTCGTCGGCCGGTTCCTCGAGGGGGACCTGGAACCCGGCGACTTCTTCCGCTCGCGCGACGACCGGCGGCGATGACACCCGTGAGCGGCGGGGACAGCGCCGTCGAGGAGCGCGGCGGACCCTCGGCGGTCGTCGCGCCCGGCGAGCGGGGCGCCACCCGGATCGCCGACCGGGTCGTGGCCAAGATCGCCGCGCAGGCCGCGCGTGAGGCGCTCGGGCCGCTGCCCCCGGAAGCCGCGCCGCCGCATGCGACCGTCGTCGTACTTCCCCACTCTCACCTTCGTTCGAGCGGGGGGACCCCCATCGAGTCGGTACGCGTGCGCGTGCACCTCGAACTCGGCTATCCCTGCGATATCGGCGATCGCTGTACTCGGGTGCGTCGACAGGTGGTTCAGCGGGTACGCGCGTTGGTGGGCATGGATGTGCCCGAGGTCGCCGTCCATGTGGAACGGCTGCACACGACACATGCGCACCGCGCGGCACAGGGGAGGACGCGATGAGCGAGCCCCAGGGCTCCGAAGGCACGACCCAACGACTACCGGTTCTGGAGAAGGACACCGGCCCCGGACACGACGGGTACACCGCCGCGTCCGACCACGACGTTCCCGTCGTCCACGACGGCGACGGCAAGGGCAGCCGCTTCTGGTCGGCGCGCCGCGTCCCCGCGGCCGTCATCGCCGTCCTGCTGCTCGCTGGCGCGGGCGTCCTGCTCTACGACGTCGCCGCCGTCCGCGCCGAACGGCCCGCGATGCACTGGCGCCGCGCACTGGCCCGGCAGCTCGCCGAACGGCCCCTGGACGACACCTGGGTCCTCGTCGGCGCCGGTGTCGCCTCCGCCCTCGGCCTCCTGCTGGTCGTGCTCGCGCTCACCCCCGGACTGCGCCAGGTGCTGCCGATGCGCCGCACCCACGCCGACGTCCGGGCCGGTCTTCAGCGCGCCGCCGCCGCGATGGTGCTGCGCGACCGGGCCATGGAGGTCTCGGGCGTGCAGTCGGTGCGCGTACGGACGAGCCGAACGAAAGCGGATGTCCGCGCGGTGTCGCATTTCCGTGAACTCGACGACGTACGGGCCGACTTGGAAGCCGTGCTCGGCGATGCGATCACCGGGCTGGGACTCTCCAGGCCGCCCGCGCTGTCGGTGCGTGTCGGCCGTTCCGGACGGAAGGGATGAGGCCGGTGCTCAGGATCGTCAACCGCGTGCTGATCGGTGTCGTGGGCCTCGTACTGCTCGCGTTCGGCGGCTCCGTCCTGGCCGTCGGCCTCGGCGCGAAGCCGCCCTCCTGGTGGATCTACGACGGGCGTCACGACGTCCTGCTGAGCGCCGCCCGGCGCACCCGCTGGCGGGACGACGGCTGGTGGTGGCCCACGGTCCTCGCCGTACTCGCGGTCCTCGTCCTGCTCGCCCTGTGGTGGCTCGTCGCGGTCCTGCGGAGGCATCGGCTCACCGAGGTCGCCGTCCGCACCGGCGACGGCGAGGGCGCGCTGCTGCGGGGCCAGGCACTGGAGGGCGTCCTCGCCGGCGACGCGGGCGACCTGGACGGCGTGGCCCACGCGCACGTGCGGCTCGCCGGGACCCGCACGGCCCCCGAGGCCCGCGTCCGGCTCAGCCTGGAGCCGCATGTGGACCCCGGAGTCGCCCTCGACCATCTGACGGCCAACGCGCTCTCCCACGCCCGCGATTCGGCGGGCCTGGAGACACTGCCGACGGAGGTCCGTCTGACGGGCGTCAAGCACCGCGCGGAAAGGGTGAGTTGACGGTACGTCAGAAGCCGTGCCGCATACCGCCGTCCACAGGGACCATGATCCCCGTCAGGTAGGAAGCGGCCGGCGACAGCAGGAACGCCGCCACCCGCCCGAACTCGTCCGGCGTCCCGTACCGCCGCAGCGGGATCCGCGACTCGTTGGCCGCACGCGTGGCCTCCGGGTCCGCGGACAAGCTGTCCAGCTCGCGCACCCGGTCCGTGTCGATACGGGCCGGGAGCAGCCCCAGGACACGGATGCCGCGCGGCCCCAGCTCGTCCGCGAGGGACTTCGCGAACCCGGCGAGACCGGGCCGCAGCGCGTTCGAGATCGTCAGCCCCGGGATCGGCTCGTGCACCGAACCGGACAGCACGAACCCGATGACACCGCCCGGCGCCAGCTCCTCGGCCGCCGCGCGCGCGAGCCGCACCGCGCCCAGGAACACCGACTCGAACGACGTCTGCCACTGCTCGTCGGTCGTGTCCGCGACGAACCCGGGCGGCGGCCCGCCGACGCTCACGAGGATGCCGTCGAAGCCCCCGAAGTGCTCACGCGCGGCGGCGATCAGCCGGGCCGGCGCCTCCGCGTCGGCGTTGTCGACGGCCACGCCGACCGCGTTCGGCCCCAGCTCGGCCGCCGCGTCGGCGGTCCGCTTCTCGTCCCGCCCGGTGACGACCACCTTCGCGCCGTCGGCCAGCAGCTCGCGCGCGGCGGCGTTGCCGAGCCCGCGGGTGGCCCCGGTGACGACGTACACCCGGTCCTTCAGTCCAAGATCCATGGCTCCTATCCTGCCTCCTCGTCCCCGAACAGGGCGAGGGCGGTGTTCACCAGGCCGATGTGGCTGAACGCCTGCGGGAAGTTGCCCAGCTGACGGCCCGCCACGGGGTCGTACTCCTCCGCGAGCAGTCCCACGTCGTTCGCGAGGCCCACCAGGCGCTCGAACAGCACCCGGGCCTCCTTCCGGCGGCCCGTCATCTGGAGCGCGTCCGCGAGCCAGAAGGAGCACGCCAGGAAGGCGCCCTCGTCGCCGGGGAGCCCGTCCACAGGGATGTCGGCCGCGGTGTCGTAGCGGCGTACGAAGCCGTCGTGGCCGAGTGCCTCGCGGACCGCGTCGACCGTGCCGATCACCCGGGGATCGTCGGGCGGGAGGAAGCCGAAGCGGGGGATGAGCAGCAGGGCGGCGTCGAGTTCCTGCGACCCGTAGTACTGCGTGAACGTGTTGCGTTCGGGGTCGTAGCCCTTCTCGCACACGTCCCGGTGCACCTCGTCGCGCAGTTCGCGCCAGCCCTCCAGGTCGCCCGACAGGTCGGCGTACTCCTCCAGGGTGCGCACCGCGCGGTCGGCGGCCACCCACACCATCACCTTGGAGTGCACGAAGTGCCGGCGCCCACCGCGCACCTCCCAGAGGCCCTCGTCCGGCTGCTTCCAGTGGTCGCGCAGCCAGTCCAGGAGGACGCTCTGAAGGGACCACATGTGCGGCTTGGGCGACAGACCCGCGCGCCGGGCCAGCCACAAGGAGTCCATCACCTCTCCGTAGACGTCGAGTTGGAGCTGGTTGACGGCGCCGTTGCCGATCCGCACGGGCGCCGAACCGCCGAACCCGGAGAGGTACGGCAGCTCGAATTCGGGGAGCCGCCGCTCGCCCGCCACGCCGTACATGATCTGGAGGTCGGCCGGGTCGCCCGCGACCGCGCGCAGCAGCCAGTCGCGCCAGGCCTCGGCCTCCTTGTGGTAGCCCGCCGAGACCAGGGCGCCCAGGGTGAGCGTCGAGTCGCGCAGCCAGCAGTAGCGGTAGTCCCAGTTGCGGACGCCGCCCATCTCCTCCGGGAGGGAGGTGGTGGCCGCGGCGACGATGCCGCCCGTCGGCCGGTAGGTGAGGGCCTTGAGCGTGATCAGGGAGCGTACGACGACGTCCCTGTAGGGGCCGTCGTAGCGGCAGCGGGCCGCCCAGCGCTGCCAGTCCGCGACGCTGGCGCGCAGCGACTCGTACGGGTCGACGAGCGCCGGACGGGGCTCGTGCGAGGGGTGCCAGGTGAGGACGAAGGCGACCTTCTCGTCGGCCTCGACGGTGAACTCCGAGTGGGTGCTGAAGTCCTCGCCCCAGGTGTGCACTTCGGGCTCGCTGCGCAGCCACGCCGAGTCCGGGCCCGCGACCGCCACATGGTGCCCGTCGGACCTGCGCATCCACGGCACGATCGCGCCGTAGTCGAAGCGCAGCCGCATGGTGCTCCGGACGGTGACCCGGCCGCTGAGGCCCTCGACGATGCGTACGACGTCGGGGGCGCGGTGGCGCTGGGGCATCAGGTCGGTGACACGGATCGTGCCCTCGGCGGTCTCCCACTCCGTGTCCAGGACGAGGGTGTCGGGGCGGTAGGCGCGGCGGGTGCAGCGGTCCGCTCCCTCGGGGGCGATACGCCAGTGGCCGTTGTCCTCGTCGCCGAGCAGTCTGGCGAAGCAGGCGGCCGAGTCGAAGCGCGGCAGACACAGCCAGTCGACCGAGCCGTCCATGCCGACCAGGGCCGCGGTCTGTTCGTCGCCGATGAGGGCGTAGTCCTCGATACGTGGGTGCACGGGGTGCGGGTTCCCTCCCTGCCGACGGAGCAATCTCGGTTCGGGGCCGGGCGGGTGAAGAGAGGCCCAGCTCACACCGTCGCGGGCTCGGCCTCCGCCGTCTCCTCTTCCTTCGCGGCCGCCTCCCGGCGGTCGCGCGCCTCGCGACGGGCGAGGACCACGTAGCCGACGGGTACGGCCGCCGCGAACAGCCACCACTGGATCATGTACGCGTAGTTCAGCGGGGCGTCTTCCTTGCCCGGGTCGGAGATCTGCTCCGGGGAGCCGCCCTTCGCCTCGGGCGCGGTCTGCTCCACATAGCCGCCGAGCACCGTGGCGTGCAGGCGCCGCGCCTGGTCCGCACTGTTGATCAACATGATCTGGCGGTCGGGCAGGCCCTTGATGTCCTTGATGCCGCTCGCCGCGGTCGTCTCGTCGGCCATCAGACGCCCGGTGACGGTGGTCTTCCCGGCCGGCGGCGCGGGGATCTCCGGGAACGCGGTCTGCGCGCCGGTCGCCGGAATCCATCCACGGTTGATCAGCACGACCTTGCCGTCCGTCAGCACGAACGGGGTGAGGACGTGGAAGCCGACCTCGTCGTCGCCATTGGTACGACGCCGGACGACGACCTCCTTGGAGGTCTCGAAGGTGCCCGTCGCGGTGACGGTGCGGTACCTCTCCGTACGGGTCACCGCGTGCCCGGGGGAGCTGATCGTCTCCACGGGGACCGGCTTGGCGTGCAGCGCGTCCGTCACCAGTTGGTTGCGGGCACTGCGCATCTCGTAGCGGTGCATCTGCCAGATGCCCAGCCTGATCATCGTCGGGATCAGGAGGAGGGTGATCAACGCGAGGATCACCCACTGCCGGGACATCAGGAAGCGGTACACCCCACGACCGTACAACTCGGTCGTGGGGCGCATTCAGGGGGGTACCGGAAGGGATACGGGTCGCGGATTCCGGGAGACCGGCGGCTCACACCTTGTCGATGATCCCCACCATCCCCTCCGCCCGGGCGCAGTGGCCCCCGCAGAACCAGCGGCCCTCGACCTCGACGCCCTGGCCGATGATCTGCACCCGGCAGTGCTCGCAGATGGGGGCCATGCGGTGGATCGCGCAGGAGAAGCAGTCGAAGACGTGCACCGCGCCCTGCGCGTGCACCTCGAAGCTCATGCCGTAGTCATTGCCACACACTTCACATCTCGCCATGCGCCACAGGGTGGGCCGTCCGCCCGGCACGGGCGAGCGCGCGCGGGGCGAGTCGTACGACAATCACCCGTCCGCGCGGTCAGTCAGCCGCCTCGACGTCCCGCAGCAGCTGTCCGAACGCCGCCTCGTCCACCACCGGAGTGCCGAACTGCTTGGCCTTGACGACCTTCGAGGTGCCCGAGTCCGGGTCGTTCGTGACGAGGAGGCTGGTCAGCCGGGACAGGCTCGTCGCGACATGCAGGCCCGCCTCCACGGCCCGGTCCTCCAGCAGCTCGCGCTCGATGGACGTGTCCCCGGAGAACGCGATCCGCATCCCCTGCTTGAGCGGCCTGCCGTCCTCGAACCGCCCGGGGTTCGGGTACGGGCACGCGGGCCGCTTGCGCGCCGGGCGCCAACTTCCCGCCCCGTAGCCGCTGTAGCCGCCCGCCTGCTGGCCGATCCGGGGCGCGGGGCGGTCCGCCCACTCCGTCAGCGGCCGGCACTCGTGCAGCGGCAGCCGTACGCCGCCCTGGGCCGCCGCGCGCAGGCTGGGCCGGAACGCCTCGGCGAGCACGCGCGCGTCGTCCAGCGCGTGGTGCGCGCGCTGCTGCACCACACCGAAGTGCGCGGCCAGGGACTCCAGTTTGTGGTTGGGCAGCGGGAGGCTCAGCTCCTTCGACAGGGCGATGGTGCACAGCCGCTGACGGACCGGCGGATCGATCCGCACGCGCGCGTACTCCCGCGCGATCATCTGCCAGTCGAAGACCGCGTTGTGCGCGACCAGCACACGGCCCTCCAGGCGGGTCGCGAACTCGTCGGCGATGTCCTTGAAGAGGGGCGCGCCCTCCAGGACGTCACTCGTCAGACCGTGGATCCACACCGGGCCGGGATCGCGCTCCGGGTTGACCATCGTGTACCAGTGGTCCTCGACCTCGCCGAGCGCGTCCAGGCGGTAGACGGCGGCGGAGATTATCCGGTCGTCCCGGGCCAGGCCGGTGGTCTCCACGTCAACTACCGCGTACCCCTGGGGATACGCGGCCGGCCACGGAGTGGCTGCGGACACTGCGGGCGAGTGGTCTTCGAGCATGGTCACTGAGGATACGGGCCGCCACTGACAGCCCTGTCCCTCAGGTCGCCCGCCTCGCCCGCCCGTTCGGGTCCGCCGAATGCGCGTGCGCGTGGCTATGGACCTTTTGCCCGCCCGGTGCCACCGTGCTGCCCGCCTGACGGATGACGGCCTACGAAGGGCGGTACGGCGTATGGCACGCGTACGGTACGGGGCACGGACCGAGGCGGAGATCGCCGCCGCGCGCACGGCGAGTTCCAGACTTCCGGACATCTGGTCCACCGGTGTGGTGGCGGTCTGGGAGAGCGACCCGGACGCGGTCGCGGCGGTCCTGCCGCCGCCGCTCAAGCCGACCGGGCGGCCCCTGGTCCGGGTGAACATCAGCAAGGTCGAGCTGACCGGATACCCCCTGGGCGCAGGCTCGTTGGCGGTCGCCGCCGTGCACGACGGCGTCGAGGGCTGGTACCCCCTGGTGATGCCGATGACCCACGAACGGGCCCTCACGGGCGGACGCGAGGTCTTCGGGGAGCCCAAGAAGCTCGGCGAGGTGACCGTCGAGCGCGTGGGCCTCGTCGTGCACGCCTCCCTGGCCCGGCACGGCATCGCCTTCGTCGAGGTCCGCGGCGCCATCAGCGAGGAACTGCCCCTTCCGGGGCCGACACAGAAGACCGACTTCTACTTCAAGTTCCTTCCCGCGGTGGACGGTTCGGGCTTCGACGCCGACCCCGTGCTCGTGCACTGCCTGCGCAACGAGAAGGTCCGCCGACTGGAACGCGTCACCGGGGACGTCGTCCTGCGCGAGTCCATGTACGACCCGGTCGCCGACCTCCCCGTCCGCACCCTCGTCGACATCACCATCGGCGAGAAGACCAGCGACCAGCGCGGCAAGGTCGTCGAACGGGTCGACGCGCAGGCCCTGTTGCCGTACATCCACCAGCGCTACGACGACCCGCTCCAGATCCACGACGGGCCTCCCGAGGGGAGCGTCTGATGGAGCTGAGGGAGGGGCAGGTCGCCGTCGTCACCGGGGCGGCGAGCGGGATCGGGCTCGCGATGGCACGGCGGTTCGCCGCCGAGGGACTCAAGGTGGTCCTCGCCGACGTCGAGCAGGGCGCCCTCGACAAGGCCGCCGCCGACCTGCGCGCCGACGGAGCCGACGTGCACGCGCGCGTGGTCGACGTCGGCGTACGCCAACAGGTCCTGGATCTGGCCGAGTCGGCCTACGAGAGGTATGGCGCCGTCCACGTCCTGTGCAACAACGCCGGGGTCGGCTCGGGCGCAGAGGGCCGGATGTGGGAGCACGAACCGAACGACTGGCAGTGGGCGTTCGCCGTCAACGTGTGGGGTGTCTTCCACGGCATCCAGGCGTTCGTCCCGAGGATGATCACGTCGGATCAACCCGGTCATGTCGTCAACACGTCCTCCGGGGACGGCGGGATCGCCCCGCTGCCCACCGCCTCCGTGTATGCCGTCACCAAGGCGGCCGTCGTGACGATGACCGAGTCCCTGTACGCCCACTTGAAGGCGGAGCACGCGCGGGTGGGTGCCTCGGTGCTCTTCCCGGGGCCGCACATGCTGCGCACCGGCCTGTGGGAGTCGCACCGCAACCGGCCGGCCCGGTACGCCAAGGAACGCCCCCGCAGGACGCCGTACCGCAGCCTGGACCAGTGGGAGAGCGCGATGAAGGAGGCCGGCAAGGAGGTCGCCTTCACGCCCGTGGAGGAGGTCGCCGACCTCGTCGTGGACGGCATCCGCGCGGACCGCTTCTGGATGCTTCCCGAGAGCGAGCACAGCGACGCCCAGATCCGGGCACGGGCGGCCTCGATGCTCGACCGGACAAACCCGTCGTACCTCGAAAGCTTCATCCTGGACTGAGGGGGCTGTTGTGACCGACCAGGAGCCGTACCTGATCATCTCCTCCGACTGCCACGCCGGGCTGCCCACCGAGGAGTACCGGCCCTATCTGGACGCCCGGTTCCACCGGGACTTCGACGAGTTCCTCGCCGGACGCGACCGGCGCCGCGAGGAGATGACCCGGCTGGGCATCCGCAACGAGGCGTTCGCCGCCAAGTGGTTCCACGACAACGAGGAGGGCCTGCGCGGGGGTTGGGACGCCGCGCAGCGCCTCAAGGAGCTGGACGGGGACGGGGTGGCCGCCGAGGTGGTCTTCCCGGACGCCGACGCCGTCGACAGCCAGACGGCCGCGCCCTTCGGAGTGGGACTCGGCCTCTCCGGGGACCAGGACCCCGAGTTGGGCATGGCGGGCGCCCAGGCGCACAACCGCTGGCTCGCCGACTTCGTCTCCGAGCACCCCGAACGGCACTGCGGAGTCGCCCTGTTGCCGATCACGGCCCCTGCGGAGAAGGCCGTCGCGGAGATCCACCGCGCCAGGGAGTCCGGCCTCGGCGCCCTGATGATCCCCTCCATGTGGGTCGACAAGGAGCCCTACCACGACCGCCGTTACGACCCCGTCTGGGCGGCCGCCGCCGAGTGCGGGATGCCCGTACTGACCCACTCCGGGGCGGCACCCCGCCACGAGTACGGCGACCACCTGGGCATCTATGTGAGCGAGGTGACCTGGTGGCCCGCCCGGCCGCTCTGGTTCCTGCTCTGGTCCGGGGTCTTCGAACGCCACCCGGGCCTCACGTTCGGTGTGGCGGAGTCGGGCTGCTGGTGGCTGCCGAACCAGCTGTGGTTCATGGACCGCCTCTACCTGGGTGCCCATGGCGGCAAGAAGCTGTCGCCGTTCGCGGAGTTGAAGCGGCCGCCGCACGAATACCTCGACCGTCAGGTCTTCATCTGCGCCACCAACACCAAGCGCCGTGAACTGGCGCAGCGTTATGAGATCGGCGTCGACAACATCCTCTGGGGGAGCGACTTCCCGCACCCCGAGGGCACCTGGCCCGACACGCGCGCGTGGCTGAAGCGCACCTTCCACGACATCCCGGTGGACGAGACGCGCCGCATGCTGGGCCTCGCGGCGGCGGACGCCTTCGGCTTCGACGTGGCGGCGCTGACCCCGCTGGCCCGCCGGATCGGCCCGACGCCCGCCGAACTCGGCCAGCAGGACGACCAGGAGGCCGTGAGGGCGTCGTGGGCGCGCTCGCGGGAGGTGGGGCGGCACTGGCTGACCGACCACGACTTCCCGGTCCTGGGGGCGACGCCATGAGCGCGACGGACTCCCTGGACCCGGTGGACCCCGACGGCGCGGACCGGTACACGGTCATCTCCGCGGACTGCCACGCGGGCGCCGATCTCCTCGACTACAGGCCCTACTTGGAGCGGCGGTACCACGAGGAGTTCGACGCGTGGGCGGCCACGTACGTCAATCCGTACGAGGACCTGGTCGCCGACACGGCCGACCGGAACTGGAACTCCGCGCGGCGGATCGCGGAGCTGGAGCAGGACGGGATCGTCGCGGAGGTCGTCTTCCCGAACACCATCCCGCCGTTCTTCCCGTCCGGCTCCCTGATGGCGCCCGCGCCCACAGCCGAGGAGTTCCGGCGCCGCTGGGCGGGC
This sequence comes from Streptomyces sp. NPDC096013, assembly GCF_044763565.1. Lineage (NCBI taxonomy): Bacteria > Bacillati > Actinomycetota > Actinomycetes > Kitasatosporales > Streptomycetaceae > Streptomyces > Streptomyces sp. NPDC096013. The sequence goes on from NZ_JBIWGK010000002.1 coordinate 859,310, forward strand.
CTGCGCGCCCACAACCGCTGGCTGGCGGACTTCTGTTCGGCCGCGCCGGGCCGACGGGCGGGCGTCTTCCAGATCCTCCTGAACGACGTCCAAGAGGCCGTCCAGGAGATCCGCTGGGCGGTCGCGGCGGGCCTCCGGGGCGGTCTGCTGCTGCCGGGCACTCCGCCGGGCTCCGGACTGCCGGAGCTGTACTCGTCGGCGTACGACCCGATCTGGGCCGTGTGCGCGGAACTCGGCGTCCCCGTCAACCACCACGCGGGCTCGGCGTCCCCGCCCCTGGGCGACGAACCGGCCGCCCGCGCGGTGTACATGGTCGAGACGACCTGGTTCTCGCACCGAGCCCTGTGGCACCTGATCTTCGGCGGTGCCTTCCGCCGCCACCCGGATCTGCGACTGGTCCTGACCGAGCAGGGCTCCGGATGGATACCCGGGGTGCTCGACATGCTGGACTACTACCACGGGCGGCTGGTCGCGGCGGCCACGAAGGCGTCCACGGCGGAGTCCAAGTTCGGCGCGGGACTGGCCGCCTCCATGGGCAAGGGTCCGTCGGAGGTATGGCGCGACAACTGCTTCGTGGGCGCCAGTTTCATGCGCCCCCACGAGGTGCCCCTGCGCGACCGCATCGGCATCGAGAAGATCATGTGGGGCAGCGACTTCCCGCACGACGAGGGCACGTACCCGTACTCCCGGGAGGGGCTCCGGTTCGCGTACGCGCGCGTGCCGCGCGACGAGGTCGCCGCCATGCTCGGCGGCAACGCGGCCCGCGTGTACGGCTTCGACCTCGACGCCCTGGACCCGGTCGCGGCGAAGGTCGGCCCCCTGGTGAGCGAGATCGCGGAGCCCCTCGCCGAACCGCCGGCCGGCGCGACGAGCCCGGTGTTCGCGCGGGGAGCGTCGGTACGGGTGTGGTGAGGCCCGGGGTGGAATCCTCCGGGGGTGACTGAAACCAACGGTGAGTCCCACGCCGAGGCCCACGGAGGCAGCCTCGGCTCCCGGCTGAACTGGCTGCGGGCCGCGGTCCTCGGCGCGAACGACGGCATCCTGTCGACCGCCGGACTCGTCGTCGGCGTGGCCGGCGCCACGGACGACCGCACGGCGCTGCTGACGGCCGGCCTCGCGGGTCTCCTCGCCGGTTCCATGTCGATGGCGGCGGGGGAGTACGTGTCCGTCTCGACGCAGCGCGACTCGGAGAAGGCCGCCCTGGCCATGGAGAAGCGCGAGCTGAAGGAGCAACCGGAGGCCGAACTGGAGGAGTTGACCGAACTCCTCCAGGACCGCGGGCTGACCCGGGATGTGGCCATGGAGGCGGCGGCCCAGCTCACGGAACGCGACGCGCTGCGTGCCCACGCGCGCGTGGAGCTCAACATCGACCCCGACGACCTCACCAACCCCTGGCACGCGGCCGGGGCGAGCTTCCTGTCCTTCACGGTCGGCGCCCTGCTGCCCCTCCTGGCGATCGTCCTGCCCCCGGCCGACTGGCGCCTCGGTGTCACCGTCGTCTCGTCCCTGGCGGCCCTCGTCTTCACCGGCTGGGCCAGCGCCCGCCTCGGCGCCGCCGCCCCGAAGCCGGCGATGGCGCGGAACGTGGCCGGGGGAGCGCTGGCGATGGCGGTGACCTACCTGGCGGGCACGCTCCTGGGGGCGGCCGGGGCATGACGCGTTGGCGGAGATCACCAACAAGCAAGCGCGTACCCCGGGTAATACTTGTGGGTAACAACGTCTAGTCGCGACCGATTCGCGGTCCTACGGTTCATCCATGCCGAATCTGCCCGATGCCGTGCTCTGGTCGATACCCGCCTTCGTGCTGCTCACCGTGATCGAGATGATCAGCGTGCGCGTCCACCCCGACGAGGACGCGGCGGGCTACGAGGCGAAGGACGCCGCGACGAGTCTCGGCATGGGGCTCGGGAGCCTCGTCTTCGACTTCCTCTGGAAGATCCCGATCGTCGCGATCTACTCGGCGATCTACGAACTCACCCCGCTGCGCGTGCCCGTCCTGTGGTGGACGATCCCGCTGATGCTGCTCGGACAGGACTTCTTCTACTACTGGTCCCACCGCGGCCACCACGTCATCCGCATCCTGTGGGCCTGCCACGTCGTCCACCACTCCAGCCGCAAGTTCAACCTCACCACGGCCCTGCGCCAGCCCTGGACGACCCTCACGGTGTGGCCGTTCTACGTCCCGCTCGTCGCCCTGGGCGTGCATCCCGCCGCGCTCGCGTTCTGCTCCTCGGCGAACCTCGTCTACCAGTTCTGGATCCACACCGAGCGCATCGACCGGATGCCCCGCTGGTTCGAGTTCGTCTTCAACACCCCGTCCCACCACCGGGTCCACCACGCCTCCCAGGGCGGCTATCTGGACCGCAACTTCGGCGGCATCCTCATCCTCTGGGACCGGCTCTTCGGGTCCTTCGTGCCCGAGGTCGAGCGGCCCGTCTACGGGTTGACCAAGAACATCAACACGTTCAACCCGGTCAAGGTCGCCACCCATGAGTACGTCGCCATCGCCAAGGACCTGAGGACGGCGACCAGTTGGCGCGAGCGCGCGGGACGCGTCTTCCGGGGACCTGGCTGGCAGCCGGCGCCCGCCGTGGAACAGGGCGTCCCGGCCGCCGAGGAGACCGCGGCCGCGTGAACCGACGTCCCGGACACCCGGCCGCCGCGCGCGTCCTCCTGGCGGCCTTCGGCCTCGCCGCCCTCGTGGACCTGCTCGCGCTCGCCGTCGGTCACGACCCCGCCCACACCGTCGCCAAGCCCCTCCTGATGCCACTCCTCGCCGCGTACGCGGCCCTGCGCGGCGCACCCCGCCTCCTCGTCGCCGCGCTCCTGTTCGGCTGGGGCGGCGACACCCTGCTGCTCTCCGACGCCGACCCCGCCTTCCTCGCCGGCATGGCCTGCTTCGCGGCGGGCCACGTCTGCTACCTCGCCCTCTTCAGGACCTACGGCGGCCCGGAACGTGCTCCACGCGCGCGTGCCGGTCTCCTCGTCGCCGGGTACGCCGTCGCCCTGGCCGTCACCGTCACGCTGCTGTGGCCCGACCTCCCGGCGGACCTGCGCGTCCCCGTGGCCGGCTACAGCGCGCTCCTCACGGCCATGGCGTGCGTGGCGGTCACCCGGCTCGGCCTCGTCGCCGGGCTCGGCGGGGTGCTCTTCATGGTCTCCGACACCCTCATCGCGACCGGCGTCGCCGACTGGCCGCAGCCGCCAAGGCCCGACTTCTGGATCATGCTGACGTACGTCGCCGCACAGTTCCTGCTGGTCCGGGGAGTGCTCGGCACCCTCGCCGAGCGCCGCGCACCGACGGCGGCGTACCGTGAAGTGCGCTCGACCACCCCCTGAGCGCACCGCACCAGCACATCCGCGACGAGAAGGACCCTCATGCGCGCCACCACCATCCACGCCCCGTTCGACATGCGCGTGGAGGACGTGCCCGAGCCCCTGGTCCAGTTGCCGTCCGACGCCGTGGTCCGGGTGCTGCGCGCCTGCATCTGCGGCAGCGACCTGTGGGCGTACCGCGGCGAGGCGGCCCGGCAGCCGGGGCAGCGCATCGGACACGAGTTCCTCGGGATCGTCGAGGAGACCGGCTCCGAGGTGACCGGCGTCAGGACCGGCGACCTCGTGGTCGCGCCCTTCATGTGGTCCGACGGCGTCTGCGACTACTGCCGCGAGGGCCTCACCACCTCCTGCGTGCACGGCGGCTTCTGGGGCGCCGTGGGCTACGACGGCGGCCAGGGCGAGGCCGTACGCGTGCCCTTCGCCGACGGCACCCTCGTACCGCTGCCGAAGGAGGCGGCCTCCGACGACCACCTGCTGTCCGCGCTGCTGACACTGTCCGACGTCATGGGCACCGGCCACCACGCGGCCCTCGGCGCGGGCGCCGGCAAGGGCACCACCGTGGCCGTCGTGGGCGACGGAGCGGTCGGCCTGTGCGCCGTGCTCGCCGCCAAGCGCCTCGGCGCCGAGCGGATCATCGCGCTCGGCCGGCACGAGACCCGTACGGACATCGCCCGCCGCTTCGGCGCCACCGACGTCGTCGCCGCACGCGGCGAGGAGGCCGTCGCGGCCGTCCGCGAACTCACCAGGGGCCAGGGCGCGCACGCCGTCGTCGAGGCCGTCGGCACCGAGCAGTCCATGCGTACGGCCGTCGAGATCACGCGTGACGGCGGTGCGATCGGCTTCGTCGGCGTACCGCACGGCAGCGGCACCGGCCTCGACCTCGGGGTCATGTTCGACCGGAACATCGCCCTGCGCGGCGGGGTCGCGCCGGTCCGCGCGTACATCCCGGAACTGCTGCCCGACATCCTGGACGGCACGATCGACCCGTCGCCCGTCTTCGACCTCACGGTCGGCCTGGAAGGCGTGCCGGACGGCTACAAGGCGATGGACGAGCGCACGGCCCTGAAGGTCCTGGTCACCAACGGCTGATCAAGCAGTTGATCAAGCATTGACGGCAGACATTGACCGGCTGGTCGCTTGGTTGACCGACCGGTTGACCGTCTGGCTGGTCAATGCCAGCGGATCGGAACCGGCAAGGCCGTCAGCAGTCCGGAGAGCACGACCACCACTCCCAGGACGACGACCTCCGCCCGCGCGGGGGAGCAGGCGGTCAGCGGATCGGTGGCCCGCCGCAGCCGGGACCTGGCCCACAGCGCGAGAACGGCGACGGCGGCGACGAGCAGCACCTTGGCGAGCAGGGTGCGCCCGTACGCCGTCGTCGTCAGCTGGTCCAGGATCGTGCCGACCGGCATCCTCCGCAGCGAACTGCACACCCCCGTGGCGGTGATCGCGGCGAGCAGGACGACCGCCACGCGCGCGTAGAGACCCAACAGCGCGGCGCCCGCCTCGGTGCCCCGCCACTGCCGCAGCGTCCGCAACACGTGCAGCAGGCCCCCCACCCACAGGGCCGCGCACGTCAGGTGAACCAGGGTCAGTTCGGAGCCGACCAAGGGGCTGTACTCGCCCGCCGGGTGTGCGCGCAGCGCCTCCGCGAGAACCACGGCGCCAAGGGGCCACATCTGCACACCGGGCCGTCGCGACCGCGCGCACAGGGCCGCCACGGCGAACGCGCCGATCTCCAGGAGGGCGAGCCTGCCGTCCCGGGACTGACAGAGGCCGCCGATGTCGAGCCGGGTCACGCCGTCCGGCACCAGGTTGCCCATCGCCACGGCCGACGCGAGCCCCAGCGCGGCGACGAGACCGGCACCGGACGTGTACAGGGCCCAGCTGCGGGGGCCGATCGGGGGAGCGCCGGGCACGGTGCGCGCCAGCCGGTTCACGAACAGCTCGCCCAGGGGCACGCACAGAGCGCCGAACAGCACCGCCCGCAGCAGCGCGATGCCCCAGACGCCGGGCGCGGCGGCCTCCCCGGTGCCGTGCAGCGCGGCGGACGGGCCGAGCAGCGGGATCAGCGCGGCGAGCACCACCAGGGCCAGCACGGCGACGGCCCGACGCGGACCGGGGCGCCGCCCGGAGCCGCTGGTGTCGGCCGCTTCGACAGTCGGTCGTATCAGGGTCACCCCAAGATCTTCACCAGCCGTCACAGAACCGGGCAAGTGCAACAAAACCATTGGGGGAACCGCATTACGCCCGTAAGTGGTGCTCCGGCCGCCTCCGGAATCAGGCCCAACGAGCGGGATCGGTGCCCCAACGCCCCGGCGGACGCGTCCAGTTCGAGGGGCCGCCGGCGAACGACACGGGCGACAGGGCGTGCCGCAGACGCCCGATACCGCTGTCTGTCTCGACCAGCCAGGCGTCGGGTTGGCTGTACGCCGTCCCGCTCTCGCGGCGAGGCGTCGCGCTCTCCTCGCGTGCCGCCGCCCGGTCCGGCTCACCCCCGTCCGCGATCAGCCATGCCGCGGTCCGCGCGAGCGCCAGCCGCAGGGCGATGCCGCCGCCCCGCTCCGACTGTTCCGTCAACGCCCGCAGCACCGCGCCCGCCAGCAGGTACCCCGTCCCGTGGTCGAGGGCCTGGGCGGGCAGTGCGCCGGGTTGTTCCGGCGACCCCTCGATCGCCGCGATGCCCGTGACGACCTGCACCAGGCTGTCGAACCCTCGCCGGTCACCCCACGGCCCGTACCCGCCCCACGCCGACAACTGCGCCACGACCAGCCCGGGCCTACGGTCGAGCAGCGCCTCGGGGGAGAGCCCGAACCGGTCCAGGGCGCCCGGCCGGTACCCGGTGACGACCACGTCAGCCCGCTCCAGCAACTCCCCGAAGGCACGCCGATCGGCCGCGAGACCCAGGTCCAGCCGGGTCGACCGCTTGCCGAAGCCGGTGTCCGCGTGCGCGTCCGTGTCCTCGGGCAACTGCGGGGCGTCCACCCGCAGCACGTCCGCGCCCAGCAGCGCGAGGGTCCGCGTGGCGACCGGGCCCGCGATGACCCGGGTCAGGTCGAGCACGCGCACCCCGGCCGCAGGCAGCAACGGGTCGCCGTCGAGTCGCGGGAGCGCACGCGCGCGTGCCGTGCCGATCCGTTCGCGCTCGACGAGCGGCCGCCCGGCGACCGCGGCCCCCTGCGGATGCGCGGCCCACTCCGCCGCCGTCCGCAGCGCGACCGCGAGACCCCCGGCACCGTAGACCGTCTCCTCCACCTCCAGGGCGGATCGCCCGGCGAGCACGTCGGCCACGGTCTCCACGCAGGCATCCTCCGCCAGCCCCAACGCGCCCAGCAGCCGCGCCCGGTGGTGCGGATAGTTCGCGTGGGTGCGGACCCACCCGTCGGCCGTCCGCCAGAACCGCGACAGCGGCGCGAAGCCGACCGGCGCCCGCCCGTCGACCAGCAGGTGCCGCTCACTGACGAACGCCGTGGCGACGGCCCCGTCGTCCACCCGCACCCCGGGCACCTCCACGAGCCCGGCCCGGCGCGCCCCCAGCTCGGCGGCGGCCAGCGCGCACGCCCCCACACAGGCCCGCGCCGACTCCCGTACGGGAAGGCGTGCTTGAAGTGCTCCCGTGCGTACGACGGTCGAGACGCGTGAGACCAGGGCGGGATCGCCGCCCATCGCAGTCCATGCCACCTTGATGCCATCGGGTTTCATCATGATTGAACTATGCGGTATTGATTCAATCAATATATGTATGGATGGCTGTACGGACGCGAACGGGCCGGGCGGAAGTCCGCCCGGCCCGTGAACAAGCGAGGGGTCGGCTACTTCACCGCACGCAGCGCGTTGACGATGCCGAACCCGTAGAAGCCGTTGACCCGCTTGCCGCCCACGCAGGTCGCGTCCACGACGCCGTCACCGTTGGTGTCGTAGGGCTCGGTCGGGCAGCCCGGGTTGTCCGCCTCGGCCTTCAGCAGCGCCTGCAACTGGGCCGGACCGGCGTACCGGTGCGTGGACTTGAGCAGCGCGGCCACCGCGGCGACGTGCGGGGTCGCCATCGAGGTGCCCTGGAGATAGCCGTACGAGTTGTTCGGCAGCGTGGAGAGGATGCGGCCGTTCTTCGACGGGGTGTCCGGGATCTGAAGGGCGTCGCCGCCGGGCGCCGCCACGTCGATGACGCCCTTGCCGTAGCTGGAGAAGTACGACTTGGCCTTCTTGACGCCGACCGAGCTGACCGTGACGACGCCCGGCAGCTGGGTCGGTACGTCGAAGCACTCGTGCGGGTCGACCGTCCGGGTCGTCGCGGTCGAGTCGTCGGGGCTGGAGTCGTCGACCAGGGCGTGGGAGTCGAGGTCGTCGTTCGAGTTGCCGGCCGCCGCGACATTGAGCGTGCCCTTGCTCTGCGCGTACAGCTGGGCCCTGTTGACCGCGTCAACAATGGCACGTTGATCGGGGTCGTCCATGCAGTTGTACAGCCAAGGATCAACGTAGTAGCTGTTGTTGGTGATCTCCACGCCATGGTCCGCCGCGAACACGAACGCGCAGACCACACTCTCCGGGTAGAAGAGCTGGCTCGAGTCCGGCTCGGCCACCGTGATCCCGGAGACCTTCACGCCCGGCGCGACGCCCGCCACACCGATGCCGTTGCGGGCGGCGGCGATCTCACCCGCGACATGCGTGCCGTGATAGTGGCCGGAGTCCACGGGGCGCCAGGAGCCGTACGTGGTGTCCGCCTTGCCGCCCACGCAGTTGGCGGACTGCGAGGGGGAGAAGTTCGGGGCGATGTCCGGGTGGGTGTCGTCCACGCCGACGTCGATGACGGCGACCGTCACGCTCTTGCTGCCCGGGTTGATCTTCGCGGCCTTGTCGGCGCCGATCGCCGGCAGGTCCCACTGGTCGGCTTCCAGGGGCTCGCTGTCACCGGCGGCAGCGGAGGCCTTCGCCGTCTTGGCGGCCTGGTCCTTGGAGAGGTACTGCACCGCGCCCTCGTCGGTCGTCGAGGCCAGGCTCAGCGGCGCGGTGCGCGTGGCACCGGCCGACTGCACACCCTGCACCTTGCGGATGACGGGGCCGAAGTCCGGGTTCGCCGAGTGGACGACGATCACGCCGATCTTCTCGTACGTCACCACGATGGTGCCGCCGGCCGCATTGATCGCCTTCTTGACCGAGTTGATCGTCCGGTGGTCCAGCCGTGTGTTGACCACATACGCAAGATTCGGTGCGTCGGCGGCCTGGGCCGCGGTCCCGGTCTCGACGGCCGGGACCGCCGAGGCCGCGGACGGAAGGAAACCGAGCGAGGCGGTCAGCGACAGCACGACCGGCACGGCGAGGGCGAGCCGGCGTCTGGGGCGCAGATGAGCCATGGGATCTCCACATCATCCGGAAACGAAACGGCCCGAGACGTGGTTGGCGCTCGGGCAGGTACATGACGAGTGGTGCAGACCCGAAGCTATCTCCCGCGACAGCTGGCCAGCAATGATTTCCCAAAGACGACTACCGAAAGAAGTCAAAGGAGTTGAACCGGTCGAGGGGCGGCGCCGTGCCCTTGGGCAGGAAGCGCCAAGCCAACTCAGTACCCGCAGGTCCGCAACGCGAGGAGACACCGTGGCCACCGAGACACCACCCCCCTCGAAAGCCGAACGCCAACTCCCCAGTACCGAGGAGTTCGAACAGGTCCAGGAGAGTGCGGAGTTCGCCGAACTGCGCCGCGCCCACCGCTCCTTCGCCTTCCCGCTGACCGTCGCCTTCATCGTCTGGTACCTGCTGTACGTGCTGCTGTGCAACTACGCGGCCGATTTCATGGACACCAAGGTCGTCGGCAACATCAACGTCGCGTTGGTCCTGGGCCTCGCCCAGTTCCTCACCACGTTCCTCATCGCCTGGTGGTACGCGCGGTACTCCGCCGCGAAGCTCGACCCCAAGGCAGCAGCCATCAAGTCCCGGATGGAGGACGGCGCATGAGCCCCGAGATCACCCTGGCCGCAGGCGAGGCGAGCCAGCACCGGCCGCTGATCATCACCCTGTTCGCGATCTTCGTCGCAGCGACGCTCGTCATCACCGTATGGGCGGGCCGCCAGACGAAGAGCGCCGCCGACTTCTACGCGGGCGGCCGCCAGTTCACCGCCTTCCAGAACGGCCTCGCCGTCTCCGGCGACTACATGTCCGCCGCGTCCTTCCTCGGCATCGCCGGCGCGATCGCCCTCTTCGGGTACGACGGCTTCCTGTACTCCATCGGCTTCCTGGTCGCCTGGCTGGTCGCCCTGCTCCTGGTGGCCGAACCGCTGCGCAACTCCGGCCGCTACACCATGGGCGACGTCCTCGCGTACCGCATGCGCCAGCGCCCGGTCCGCACCGCGGCCGGCACCTCCACCATCGTGGTCTCGATCTTCTACCTGCTGGCCCAGATGGCGGGCGCGGGCGTCCTGGTCTCGCTGCTCCTCGGCATCACCACCGACGCGGGCAAGATCGGCATCGTCGCCCTGGTCGGCGTCCTGATGATCGTGTACGTCACCATCGGCGGCATGAAGGGCACCACCTGGGTCCAGATGGTCAAGGCCTGCCTGCTCATCGCCGGCGCGCTGCTGCTGACCTTCCTGGTACTGCTGAAGTTCAACTTCAACGTCTCCGACCTGCTCGGCAAGGCCGCCTCCAACAGCGGCAAGGGTTCCGCCTTCCTGAACCCCGGCCTCAAGTACGGTGCCACCGGCACGACCAAGCTGGACTTCATCTCCCTGGGCCTCGCCCTGGTCCTCGGCACCGCCGGACTGCCGCACATCCTGATCCGCTTCTACACGGTGCCCACCGCCAAGGCCGCCCGTAAGTCGGTCAACTGGGCCATCGGCCTGATCGGCGCCTTCTACCTGATGACCCTGGCCCTCGGTTTCGGCGCCGCCGCACTGATCAAACCCGACGAGATCATCGCCTCCAACAAGGCGGGCAACACGGCCGCCCCCCTCCTGGCACTGCATCTGGGCGGAGTCGACTCCAACTGGGGCGCCATCCTCCTGGCCACCATCTCGGCGGTCGCCTTCGCCACCATCCTCGCGGTCGTCGCCGGGCTGACCCTGGCCTCGTCCTCCTCGTTCGCCCACGACATCTACGCGAACGTCATCAAGCGCGGCCAGGCCACGGAGAAGCAGGAGATGGCAGCCGCCCGGTACGCCACCGTCGGCATCGGCGCCGTCTCCATCGTCCTGGGTGCCCTCGCCCGCGACCTGAACGTCGCCGGCCTGGTGGCCCTCGCCTTCGCGGTCGCCGCCTCCGCCAACCTCCCGACGATCCTCTACAGCCTCTTCTGGAAGCGCTTCACCACCCAGGGCGCCCTCTGGTCGATCTACGGCGGCCTCGTCACCGCGGTCGGCCTGGTCCTGTTCTCGCCGGTGGTCTCCGGCAAGGAGACCTCGATGTTCCCCCACGTCGACTTCCAGTGGTTCCCCCTGGAGAACCCCGGCATCATCTCCATCCCCGTCGGCTTCCTGCTGGGCTGGCTCGGCACGATCCTCTCCAAGGAGGAGCCGGACACCGGCAAGTACGCGGAGCTGGAGGTACGGTCCCTGACCGGCACCGGAGCCCACTGACCGGCCCCGTCCGGTCGCTCTGAATCCCCCCACACGGTTCCCCCCACGCCGACGGCCGCGTCGTAGATCCCTACGACGCGGCCGTGCCGTACCTCGTGGGATCTGGCCGCCCTCGTTGTCAGTGGTGTCGCGTAGGCTCGCAGGTGTCGGAAAACATGCGATCCGAAACGAGGGAGGGGGCCTACATGCTGATCGACACCTATGGCCGGGTAGCCACCGACCTGCGGGTTTCGCTGACCGACCGGTGCAACCTCCGGTGCACGTACTGCATGCCCGAGGAGGGTCTCCAGTGGCTGGCCAAGCCCGACCTCCTCACGGACGACGAGATCGTCCGCCTGATCGACATCGCGGTCACCTCCCTCGGCATCGAGGAGGTCCGCTTCACCGGCGGCGAGCCCCTGCTCCGCCCCGGCCTGGTCGGCATCGTCGAGCGGGTCGCGGCCCTGGAGCCCCGCCCCCGGATGTCGATCACCACCAACGGCATCGGCCTCAAGCGCACGGCGGCCGCCCTGAAGAAGGCGGGCCTGGACCGGGTCAACGTCTCGCTGGACACCCTGCGCCCCGACGTCTTCAAGACCCTCACCCGGCGCGACCGCCACAAGGACGTCATCGACGGCCTCGAAGCCGCCCACGACGCGGGCCTGACCCCGGTGAAGATCAACTCGGTGCTGATGCCCGGACTCAACGCCGACGAGGCCCCGGACCTCCTGGCCTGGGCCGTGGAGCACGGCTACGAACTGCGCTTCATCGAGCAGATGCCCCTGGACGCCCAGCACGGCTGGAAGCGCGACGGCATGGTCACGGCGGGCGACATCCTCGCCTCCCTCCGCACCCGCTTCGAGCTGACCCCCGAGCGTGACGACGAGCGCGGTTCCGCCCCCGCCGAGCGCTGGACCGTGGACGGCGGCCCGCACCGCGTGGGCGTCATCGCCTCGGTCACCCGCCCGTTCTGCGCGGCCTGCGACCGCACCCGCCTCACGGCCGACGGACAGATACGCAACTGCCTGTTCGCCCGCGAGGAGACCAGCCTCCGCACCGCCCTGCGCTCGGACGCCCCGGACGAGGAGATCGCCCGCATCTGGCGCGAGGCGATGTGGGGCAAGAAGGCGGGCTCGGGCCTGGACGACCCCTCCTTCCTCCAGCCGGACCGCCCGATGTCGGCGATCGGGGGCTGAGCGGGCGAGCGGGTCCTAAGGAGTCCCGGGCTCTTCCCAGTCCTCGAAACTGACGACGTCCTTCAAGAAGCCCCGTACGCCGAGGAATTGGGACAGGTGCTCGCGGTGCTCCTCACATGCGAGCCAGGTCTTGCGCCGCTCCGGTGTGTGCAGCTTCGGGTTGTTCCAGGCCAGCACCCACACGGCGGCGGCACGGCACCCCTTGGCGGAGCAGATCGGGGAGACGGGATCGGAGCCGGCGGAGTTCAGAATCACGCGCCCGACCCTAACCGAGCCCGTACGTCAGCCGTGCCCAGCCCTTGACCGACGGGGGATGCGGGCCGACTCCGGAGGGTGCTGCGGGGGCCTCACATGGCGACGCCGAGCAGCCACGGGGGGAGCTGCCCGGCGTCGGTCCGTCGCTCCGACGGGGGATGCGGAGCGCGTACGAAGTATGTCACGGGTAACCGGCCGCCCGGCACCGGAACAACATGATTGATCTGAGCTTTTCTTGAGCTTGGCGAGGGCTCGGCTTCCGGTTCGGACGCGTTCGGCATGGTCACGACCGGTCGTACGGTTCGCCTCCCGCACCCGGTGCCGGCTCCGTCACGACCTCTTCCGGGACGGCTCCCGTGAACGCCTCGTCCGACCTCGGCGGTGCGATCATCGGCCGCAGCGGGGTGGTGACGAATGTGGACGGAAGCCCCGGGGCGTTCTCCCGCCCGGCGTTCGCGATCACCACGGCGACATAGGGGAGAAGCACACCGAGCACCAGCGCGACGATCGCGACGTGCCGTTCGACGTTCCACAGGGCGCAGGCGAGGATCACCGACACCGTACGGATCGACATCGAGATGACGTAGCGGCGCTGCCGACCGCGGATGTCCTCCGCGAGTCCCGTGCGGGCTCCGGTGATCCGGAACACCTGGGCGTTGCCGTCGCCGTGCAGCTTCCGCATCACATTCCACCATTCGCCCGCATCGGACTCTCCCCGGCCCGCAACCCCGGCTCGCATCAGATCCGGGAACGGGGCCCCGACACGTCCTACGTTACGCCGCGCCTCCGCCGCCTTCGAGACCGGGGCACCTCGGGTCACGGCGACCGGACTGCGCCGTAACACGTACGGCCCCACCCGACATGCGCCGTAGCGCGACCGGACCCACACTTGGCGTAATGCTCGCGTAGAGCCGTACAAGGAGGCAGCCATGGGCTGGTTGTGGGCCATCATCGTGGGATTCGTGCTGGGCCTGATCGCGAAGGCGATCATCCCGGGCAAGCAGCACAGTCCCCTCTGGCTGACCACCATTTGCGGCATTCTCGGCGCCATCGTCGGCAACGCGATCGCCCGAGCGGCCGGCGTCGCCGCCACCAGCGGCATCGACTGGAGCCGCCACGCGTTCCAGCTCGTGGCCGCGGTCATCATCGTCTTCGTCGTCGACATGGCGTACATGGCGACGATCGGCAGGAACAAACAGCGAGCCTAGGGCAGCGCCCCGGAGGGGCGCGGGTCACCGCGCGACCGGCCACGACGAAAGCCGCGGCCCGCGGTCGACCCGCGCCCCTTCGGCGCTTACGCTCCGGTCACCTCAACCGCGGCCAGGTTCTTCTTGCCGCGCCGCAGCACCAGCCACCGCCCGTGCAGCAGATCCTCCTTCGAGGGAACCGCGTCCTCGGCCGCGACCTTCACGTTGTTCACGTAGGCCCCGCCCTCCTTCACGGTCCGCCGCGCGGCGGACTTGCTGGCCACCAGCCCCACCTCGGCGAACAGATCCACGACGGGACCCAGTTCGGCGACCTGGACGTGCGGTACCTCGGAGAGCGACGCGGCCAGCGTCTTCTCGTCCAGCTCCGCCAGCTCGCCCTGTCCGAAGAGCGCCCTGGACGCGGCGGTCACCGCGGCCGTCTGCTCGGCGCCGTGCACCAGGGTCGTCAGCTCCTCGGCCAGCGCGCGCTGTGCGGCACGGGCCTGCGGACGCTCCTCGGTCTGGCGCTCCAGCTCCTCAAGCTCCTCACGGGACTTGAAGGACAGCATGCGCGCGTACGTGGAGATGTCCCGGTCGTCCGTGTTCAGCCAGAACTGGTAGAACGCGTACGGCGTGGTCATCTCCGGGTCGAGCCAGATGGCGGTGCCCTCGGACTTGCTGAACTTCGTGCCGTCGGCCTTGGTCATCAGCGGTGTGCCGTAGGCGTGGACCGTGGCGTCCGGCTCCAGGCGGTGGATCAGGTCCAGGCCCGCCGTGAGGTTGCCCCACTGGTCGCTGCCGCCCTGCTGGAGCGTGCAGCCGTACCTGCGGTAGAGCTGGAGGAAGTCCATGCCCTGGAGGATCTGGTAGCTGAACTCCGTGTAGCTGATGCCCTGGTCGGAGTCCAGGCGCTTGGCCACGGAGTCCTTCGCGAGCATCTTGTTGACGCGGAAGTGCTTGCCGATGTCGCGGAGGAACTCGATCGCCGAGAGGTTCGCCGTCCAGTCGAGGTTGTTGACCATGACCGCGGCGTTCTCGCCCTCGAAGGACAGGAACGGCTCGATCTGACGGCGCAGCCGCTGGACCCAGCCGGCCACGGTCTCCGGGTCGTTCAGCGTGCGCTCCGCCGTCGGGCGGGGGTCGCCGATCTGGCCCGTGGCCCCGCCGACCAGCGCCAGCGGCCGGTGACCGGCCTGCTGGAGCCGGCGCACGGTGAGCACCTGCACCAGGTGACCCAGGTGGAGCGAGGGCGCCGTCGGGTCGAAGCCGCAATAGAACGTGACGGGACCGTCCGCGAGCGCCTTGCGCAAAGCATCTTCGTCAGTGGACAGGGCGAAGAGGCCCCGCCACTTCAGCTCGTCGACGATGTCCGTCACGGTTCTCGTATCTCCTTGGGATGGTCTCGTGGATCAGGTACGAGGTTATACGCCCTGACTGACAGAGCTCATATTGAAGTCCGGCACCCGCAGCGCGGGCATCGCGGCCCTGGTGAACCAGTCGCTCCATTCCCGCGGCAGCGTCTTCTCCGTCCGCCCCGCCTCGGTCGCCCGCCCCAGCAGGTCGACCGGCGACTCGTTGAACCGGAAGTTGTTCACCTCGCCCGTGACCTCGCCGTTCTCGACGAGGTAGACGCCGTCCCGGGTCAGCCCGGTGAGCAGCAGCGTCGCCGGGTCGACCTCGCGGATGTACCAGAGGCAGGTCAGCAGCAGCCCGCGTTCGGTGCTCGCGACCATCTCCTCCAGGGAACGGTCCTCGCCCCCGCTCAGGATCAGGTTGTCGATCGCCGGCGCCACCGGCAGCCCGGTGAGACCCGCGCTGTGCCGGCTGGTCAGCAGATGCCGCAGTTCGCCGTCGCGCACCCAGTCGGTCGCGGCCAGCGGCAGCCCGTTGTCGAACACCGACTGGTCGCCCCCCGAGGTGTGCGCCAGCACGAACGGGGCGGATTCCAGGCCCGGTTCGTTCGGGTCGCTGCGCAGCGACAGCGGCAGCTCGGTGAGCTTCTCGCCGACGCGGGTGCCGCCGCCGGGCTTGGAGAACACCGTGCGTCCCTCGACCGCGTCCCGGCCCGACGCCGACCACATCTGGTAGATCAGCAGGTCCGCGACGGCCGTAGGGGGCAGCAGCGTCTCGTAGCGGCCCGCGGGCAGTTCGATCCTCCGCTCCGCCCAGCCCAGTCGTACGGCCAGTTCGGCGTCCAGGGCGGCCGGGTCGACGTCCTTGAAGTCCCGGGTCGAGCGGCCGGCCCAGGCCGAGCGCGTACGGTCCGGGGACTTGGCGTTCATCTCCAGGGTGCCGGTGGGCTGGTCGTGACGCAGGCGCAGCCCGGTCGACGTACCCAGGTAGCTGGAGACCAGTTCGTGGTAGGCGAATCCGTACAGCTCGCGACCGCCCGCACGCGCGCGTGCGAACGATTCGCCGAGCGCCGGAGCGAAGTCTGCGAACACCGTGGAGGACGTCTCGGCGGGCCCGTCCGTGAAGTCGGGCGACCGGGGTACGTCCGTGACGAGCGGCTGTGCGTCCTCGGCTGCCTCGGCTCCGCGCGCGGCGGCTTCGGCGGCCCGTACGAGCGGCTCCAGTTCCTCCGGGGTGACGGCGGACCGGGACACCACCCCCGAGGCGGTGCCCTCCTTGCCGTCGACGGTCGCGATGACGGTGAGCGTGCGCCCGCGCGTGACACCGTTCGTGGTCAGCGCGTTGCCCGCCCAGCGGAGGTTGGCGGTCGACTGCTCGTCGGCGATGACGACACAGCCGTCGGCCCGGGAGAGTTCGAGGGCGCGCTCGACGATCTCGTGCGGCTTGTTCGTACGAGGACTCATCGACCGGCCTCCTGGGTGGTGTTGAGGATGTTGACGCCCGTGAAGAGGGCGGACGGGCAGCCGTGCGACACCGAGGCGACCTGGCCCGGCTGGGCCTTGCCGCAGTTGAAGGCGCCGCCCAGGACGTAGGTCTGCGGGCCGCCGACGGCCGCCATGGAGCCCCAGAAGTCGGTGGTCGTGGCCTGGTAGGCGACGTCCTTCAGCTGCCCGGTGATCCGGCCGTTCTCGATCCTGAAGAACCGCTGTCCGGTGAACTGGAAGTTGTAGCGCTGCATGTCGATCGACCATGACCGGTCGCCGACCACGTAGATCCCGCGGTCGACCCCGCCGATCAGATCCTCCGTGGACAGCCCCGCCGGATCGGGCTGGAGCGACACGTTGGCCATGCGCTGCACCGGCACATGGGCGGGGGAGTCGGCGTACGCGCAGCCGTTCGAGCGCTCGAAGCCGGTCAACCTGGCGATGCGGCGGTCGAGTTGGTAGCCCACCAGGGTGCCGTCCTTGACCAGGTCCCAGGACTGGCCCTCGACGCCCTCGTCGTCGTAGCCGATCGTCGCGAGGCCGTGTTCGGCGGTGCGGTCGCCGGTGACGTTCATCCGCTCGGAGCCGTACCTGAGCTTGTTGAGCTTGTCGAAGGTGGCGAAGGACGTGCCGGCGTAGGCGGCCTCGTAGCCGAGCGCGCGGTCCAGTTCGGTGGCGTGGCCGATGGACTCGTGGATCGTCAGCCAGAGGTTGGACGGGTCGACGACGAGGTCGTACAGGCCCGCCTCGACGCTCGGTGCCCGCATCTTCTCGGCGAGCAGCTCCGGAATCCGCTCCAGCTCGCCGTCCCAGTCCCAGCCGGTGCCCGTGAGGTACTCCCAGCCGCGGCCCACGGGCGGCGCGATGGTGCGCATGGAGTCGAACTCACCGGTCGACTCGTCGACCGACACGGCGTTCAACTGCGGGTGCAGCCGGACCCGTTGCTGCGTGGTCACCGTGCCCGCGGTGTCGGCGTAGAACTTGTTCTCGTGCACGGTGAGCAGCGAGGCGTCCACGTGGTTGACGCCGTCCGCCGCCAGCAGCCGGGCACTCCACTCCGCCAGCAGCCCCGCCTTCTCCTCGTCGGGCACCGAGAAGGGATCGATCTCGTACGACGAGATCCACGTCCGCTCCTCGTGTACCGGCTCGGCGGCCAGCTCGACCCGCTCGTCCGACCCGGCGGCCTTGATCACCTGGGCGGAGAGCTTCGCCATCGCCACCGCCTGGGAGGCGACCTTGGCGGCGGCGTCCAGACTCAGGTCGACCCCGGAGGCGAAGCCCCAGGTGCCGCCGTGCACGACCCGTACCGCGTACCCGAGGTCGGTGGTGTCCGACGTACCGGCCGGGCGGGCGTCCCGCAGCCGCCAGGACGCGCTGCGCACCCGCTCGAACCGGAAGTCCGCGTGCTCCGCGCCGAGGGCACGCGCGCGTGCGAGCGCGGCGTCGGCCAGAGCGCGTAGCGGAAGCGCCGTGAAGGCTTCGTCGATGGAATGAGGCACGGAGGTCTCCCTGCTGTCGTGGCCTGTCGGGTCCGATCATGTCGCGCGAGCGGGGGCGGGGACCACACGTTTCCGCGCTGCGTCGGCACTTTCTGTAGGGACCCGACAGTGAGTCCCGTAAGCCACTGTCGGTGCCCGATTGTCCGCGGGACGGGGCGGACCGATAGGTTTTCGATAAAGCCGCCTGTCATCCAGGTGTGTCTGGCAGGCGTGCAGAACCGCTATCGAAAGGGTGATCCGTTGAGCCGCTCGGTTCTCGTCACCGGAGGCAACCGGGGCATCGGCCTCGCCATCGCCCGCGCATTCGCCGACGCCGGCGACAAGGTCGCCATCACGTACCGCTCGGGTGAGCCGCCGGCCGGCTTCCTGGCCGTCAAGTGCGACATCACCGACCCCGAGCAGGTGGAGCAGGCCTACAAGGAGATCGAGGCCGAGCACGGCCCGGTCGAGGTCCTGATCGCCAACGCCGGCGTCACCAAGGACCAGCTCCTCATGCGCATGACCGAGGAGGACTTCACCTCGGTCATCGACACCAACCTCACCGGCACCTTCCGCGTCGTCAAGCGCGCCAACCGCGCGATGCTGCGCGCCAAGAAGGGCCGTGTCGTCCTGATCTCCTCGGTCGTCGGCCTGATGGGCGGCCCCGGTCAGTCGAACTACGCCGCCTCCAAGGCCGCCCTGGTCGGCTTCGCGCGCTCCCTCGCCCGTGAGCTGGGCTCGCGCAACATCACCTTCAACGTCGTCGCGCCCGGCTTCGTGGACACCGACATGACCAAGGCGCTCACCGACGAGCAGCGCGACGCGATCATGGCGCAGGTGCCGCTGGGCCGGTACGCGCAGCCCGAGGAGGTCGCCGCGACGGTGCGGTTCCTCGCCTCGGACGACGCCTCGTACATCACTGGAGCCGTCATCCCCGTAGACGGCGGACTGGGAATGGGTCACTGATCACCATGAGCGGAATCCTCGAGGGCAAGCGCGTCCTGATCTCCGGTGTGCTGCTGGAGTCCTCCATCGCCTTCCACGCCGCCAAGCAGGCCCAGGAGCAGGGCGCCGAGATCATCCTGACCGCGTTCCCGCGGCCCACGCTGACCGAGCGCATCGCCAAGAAGCTCCCGAAGCCCACCAAGGTCATCGAGCTCGACGTCACCAACGACGAGCACCTGGCACGCCTCGCCGACGTCGTGGGCGAGGAACTGGGCGGCCTGGACGGTGTCGTGCACTCCATCGGGTTCGCGCCCGCGGACGCGCTCGGCGGCAACTTCCTGAACACGCCGTTCGAGTCGGTCGCCACGGCGATGCACGTCTCGGCGTTCTCCCTGAAGTCGCTGACCACGGCCTGCCTGCCGCTGATGCAGAACGGCGGCTCGGTCGTCGGCCTCACCTTCGACGCGTCCTTCGCGTGGCCGCAGTACGACTGGATGGGCCCGGCCAAGGCCGCCCTGGAGGCCACCAGCCGCTACCTCGCCCGCGACCTGGGCAAGCAGAACATCCGCTGCAACCTCGTCTCGGCCGGCCCCCTCGGCTCGATGGCCGCCAAGTCCATCCCGGGCTTCAGCGAGCTGGCCTCCGTGTGGGACAACCGCTCCCCCCTGGAGTGGGACCTCAACGACCCGGAGCCCGCCGGCAAGGCCATCGTCGCCCTGCTGAGCGACTGGTTCCCGAAGACCACCGGCGAGATCGTCCACGTCGACGGCGGCCTGCACGCCATCGGCGCGTAACACCGCCACGGAAGCACGGAAAGGGCCCGCACCGGACATGGTGCGGGCCCTTTCCGCGTCACCCGTTCGGCCCACCCGGCCGGGCGGGGACCGGGGACAACCGCGCACTCTGGATTACGCGTTCACCACTCGATTTCCTCCCCAGCACCGCCGAGGAGGTTTCCCTTGTGCGCCTGTCCCGCAGCCTGGCCTCAGTGACCATCGCCGTCGCGCTCGTCATCTCCCTGGCGTACGAGGCGATGCCCCACGCACGCGTGGAGGTACGAAAACCGGCCGCGCCCCAGTTGTTCGGCGCCGACTGCCGGACCACCGTCCACGGCTCGCACGTGATCGCGTACTGCCACAACCCGTACCCCCGGACCGACCGCGTCAGCCTGCACATCGAGTGCGACCGCTGGTGGGACATCGACAGCGACGGCATAGCGACCGACGCGGGCCCGGCGCAGACCGTACGGCTCACCGGCCGCTGCTGGGAGGACGTCCGCGCGGTGTGGGTCAGCCACCAGAAGCGGGCGAGCTGAACCGCAGCGCGCGGCACACGAACGGATAGCCCGCGGCCTCCTCGGCGGCGGCCTGCGCGTCCCCCGCGCGGATCGCGTCCACCAGCCGGGTGTGGTCCATGTACGTCTCCGGGGTCAGCGCCTCGCCGACGTCCGCGCGCAGCCAGTCCCGGAGCACCTCGCCCAGGTCGGCGTACATCGCCGTCATGACGTCGTTGTGGGAAGCCGCCACCACGGCCATGTGCAGGGTCGCGTCGGCCGTCACGAAGGCCTCCGTGTCACCCGACGCCCAGGCCTCCTCACGCCGTACGAGGAGGGCGTCCAGCTGCTTGAGGTCCTTCTCCGTGCGCCGCTCGGCCGCCAGCTGCGCCGCCGACGACTCCAGGGTGGAGCGCAGTTCGGCGATGTGCCGGGGGTCGGCGTCCGCGAACCGGCGGTGCATCACGCCCGCCAGCTCGCTCGTCGCGACGACGTAGGTGCCGGAGCCCTGGCGGATGTCCAGCAGGCCGTTGTGCGCGAGCGCGCGAACCGCCTCGCGGACGGTGTTGCGGGCGACCCCGAGCTGCTCGACCAGCTCCGGCTCGGTCGGGATCCGGGAGCCGACCGGCCACTCGCCCGAGGCGATCTGGTTCCGCAGCGCGGCGATGACCTGCTCGGACAGCGCCGAGCGACGGGGGTGACTCAGGGGCATGGCTCACCTTCGCATGGGCGGGGCGGGAGCGGGCCACCCGGGGATGGACAACCAATCATCCCATCATTCTATGATGGGTGGCATGGCTCGTGAGGAAACAGGGACACTGAAGTCCACGACGAACATCGGCAGCTCCGCTTCGGCCGACTCCCCGGAGTCCACCGGAGGCACCCCCACGCGCGCGTGGACCACACGTCTGATCGTCGTGGGCATCGTGCTGGCCGCGCTGAACCTCCGCCCCGCCATCACCAGCCTCGGCGCCCTCCTCGAAGAGGTCCGCGACGGCCTCGGCATGAGCGGCAGCGTCGCCGGACTGCTCACCTCCGTCCCCCCGCTGTGCTTCGCCCTCTTCGGCGTCATGGCCCCCCGCCTCGCCCGCCGCTTCGGCCCGGCCGCGGTGGTCTGCGCCGGCATGGTGGCCATCACCGCGGGCCTGCTC
The DNA here is from genome assembly GCF_044763565.1 of Streptomyces sp. NPDC096013. NCBI lineage: Bacteria > Bacillati > Actinomycetota > Actinomycetes > Kitasatosporales > Streptomycetaceae > Streptomyces > Streptomyces sp. NPDC096013. The sequence goes on from NZ_JBIWGK010000002.1 coordinate 880,512, forward strand.
ATACGGCCCTACATCGGCGGCACGCCCGGCTTCCTGATCGGCAGCGCGCTCGCGCTCATGGGCATCGCCGTCAGCAACGTCCTGATGCCGGTGATCGTCAAGCGCTGGTTCCCCGACCGGGTCGGCTCGATGACCGGCCTGTACTCGATGGCCCTGGCCCTCGGCACCTCCGCAGCGGCCGCGATCACCGTCCCCGTCACCGATGCCCTGGGCGGCAGCTGGCGCTCGGGCCTCGCCGTCTGGGCAGCCCTGGCCGCAGCGGCCGTACTCCCGTGGATCGCTCTCCTACGACACCGGGAGGCGCCCTCCGGGGAACAACGCCCCCGCGCGCGGGAGGCCGCCGACGGGGCACCCGCGCCCGGGGCGCAGCCGGTGCTGCGGATCACCCGCAGCCGCACCGCCTGGGCGCTCGCCGTGTTCTTCGGGCTCCAGGCCACCGCCGCCTACATCACGATGGGCTGGATGGCCCAGATCTTCCGGGACGCGGGGGTCTCCGCGGGCACCGCTGGAGTGCTCCTCGCCGTCACGATGGTCATGGGCGTGCCGCTGGCCTTCGTCATCCCGCGGCTGGCCACCCGGCTGCCCCGACAGGGCCCGATCGTGATCGCGCTCGGCCTCTGCGGGCTCGCCGGATACGCGGGCCTGTACCTCGCCCCGGCCGGCGGCGCCTGGGCCTGGGCCGTACTGCTCGGCATCGCCAACTGCTCCTTCCCGCTGGCCCTGACGATGGTCGGCATGCGGGCCAGGACCGGTGCGGGCGTCGCCCAGCTGTCGGCGTTCGCGCAGAGCACCGGGTATCTGATCTCGATCCCGGGGCCTCTCCTGGTCGGCGTGCTCTACCAGAGCAGCGGCGGCTGGGGACTGCCGATCGCCCTCATGGCCGGCCTGATGATCCCGCAGATGGCCGTCGGCGTCCTCGCCGGACGCAACCGCACGGTGGAGGACGAGGCGGTCCGCTGACCTCACCCCGGCGCGTCCGGCAACGGCCGGTGGTGGGAGACTGGGCGCATGCCAGTGCTCGATCCGAACCCCCAGAACGGCCAGCGGAAGATGCTCATCGTCTTCGGCTCGTTCTTCGCCATCTTCATCGTCATCGCCATCATCGCGACGATCGCTTCGCCGTGACCGCGTCCCGTTGACAGTGACCCCGTCCCGGTGACCGAGAGCGCGTAAAGGTGCCTCCGCGGGGCGATGGTGGGGTTGTCCCCACCATCCCCTAGGGGGCGAGGCTCAGGGTCAAGTGGGTGGATCTCCGGATGGGTTGGGGGCCGGAACTTCCGTAACTTCGATGGTGTGACCGCGAGAAGCGGATCGCGGACCACTCGAAGAGCAGCGGAGGCATCCATGTCGGCCCCTACGCACACCCGGCCCCACCCGGCGACCACGGGCGGCGTCGACATCAGGCTGCCGTGGTGGGCCCTCGCCCTGCCCACGCTCGCGTTCATCGTGCTGCTCGTGCTGATGCTCAACCCGACGGACGCCCAAGCGGCGGGCTCGGACCCGATGATCACGCACCTCTTCGAGCGCGCGCACCAGCTCATAGCCCGCTGAGCAGTCGCTGAGCACTCGCACAGCCCCGCCGTCAACTCCCTGCGCCCCATGGCCTGTTTCATGCGAAGCTGGATCCCATGAGCGTCGCAGAACCCCGCAGGATCGTCCTCTTCCGGCATGCGAAAGCCGACTGGCCCCAGGTGACCGATCACGAGCGGCCGCTCGCTGAGCGGGGCCGCCTGGACGCGGCCACCGCCGGAAGCAGGCTGGCCGACACCGGCATCCCCTTCGATCTGGCCCTCTGCTCCACGGCGGTCCGGACCCGGGAGACCTGGAAGCTCGCCGTCCACGAACTCGCGCACCGGCCGAAAACCGTCTACGAGGAGCGGCTCTACGAAGCCTCTCCCGGCGAGCTGATCGCGGTGCTGAACGAGACGCCGGACGACGCGCGGAACGTGATCCTCGTCGGCCACAACCCGAGCGTGCAGGGGCTGGCGGAGATCCTCCCCGGAGCAGGCGGGAGCGGGGGCGCGGGTGCGAGCGCGGGCAGCGGTGAGGCCCGGGAGCGGCTGACGCGCAGAGGGTTCGCGACCGCCGGATTCGCGGTGCTGTCCTTCACCGGTTCCTGGAAGGCGCTGGAGCCGGGTGTGGCCGCGCTGGACGACTACTGGGCGCCGTCGGAGTAGGGCGGAGCGGGCAGGGCTGAGCAGCGCAGGGCAGGCTGGGCAGCGCAGGGCAGGCATAGCAGCGGTTGATCAGCAGTGCGGGCTATACAGGCCGCGCAGACCGTGAGGGCCGTGCCGACCGTGAGGGCTGTGCAGGCCGTGTGTGACTAGGGGCCCGGCACCGTGTGGTGCCGGGCCCCTGAAAGTGGCGTAGGCCTGTGATCGTCCTCGGCCCTCAGTCCCCGGTCCTCAGCCCTCGGTCCCGGTTCTCGCTCCACTGGCCCCGGCTCGTGTCGGGTTCGGGGCGTCTTCCGGGCCGGGGTCAGTCCTCGTCGTGGGTGTCCGCTGCCTCGACCTCTTCGCGGGTGACGCCCAGCAGGTACAGGACGGTGTCGAGGAACGGCACGTTCACCGCGGTGTGAGCGGCCTCCCGGACGACCGGCTTGGCGTTGAAGGCGACACCGAGGCCGGCCGCGTTGAGCATGTCCAGGTCGTTGGCGCCGTCGCCGATCGCCACGGTCTGCGCGAGCGGTACGCCCGCCTCGGCGGCGAAGCGGCGCAGGAGCCGGGCCTTGCCGGCGCGGTCGACGATCTCGCCGGTGACCTTGCCGGTGAGCCGCCCGTCGACGATCTCCAGCGTGTTGGCCTGGGCGAAGTCGAGCCCGAGCCGGTCCTTGAGATCGTCGGTGACCTGGGTGAACCCACCTGAGACGACGCCGACTTGGTAGCCGAGCCGCTTGAGCGTACGGATCAGGGTGCGGGCGCCGGGCGTCAGGCGCACCTCGCTGCGGACCTTGTCGACGACCGACGCGTCGAGCCCCTTCAGCAGCGCCACGCGTGCGTGCAGTGACTGCTCGAAGTCCAGTTCCCCGCGCATCGCGGCGGCGGTGACCTCGGCGACCTCGTCCTCGCAGCCGGCGTGCGCGGCGAAGAGTTCGATGACCTCGTCCTGGATGAGCGTGGAGTCGACGTCCATGACGACCAGGCGCTGGGCCCGCCGGTGCAGCCCCGCCGCCACGACGGCGATGTCGACACCGAACGTCGCCGCGTCCGTGACGAGGGCGGTGCGCAGCGGCTCGGTCTCCACGCCGGACACCGCGAACTCGACTGCTGTCACGGGGTACTTGGCGAGCCGGAAGATACGGTCGATGTTGCCGCCGGCGCGGGTGATGCGGGCGGCGATCGCGGCGGTGGACTCCGCGGTGAGGGGGTGGCCGAGAACCGTCACCAGCGAACGGCCCAGCCCACGGGGGCGGTTGTCGCCGAGGCCGGAGATGATCTCCGCCTGCATCTTCATCGACTCGGCCCAGCTGTGCACGGTGGCCCGGAGATCCCCTTCGAGCCCGGCGGGCGGCGGGGTCACGAGTGCACACAGCACCATCCGGCCACGTGTGACGACCTGCTCGATGTCGACCACGTCGACGGAGTAGGCGGCGAGGGTGTCGAAGAGTCCGGCGGTGATGCCCGGCCTGTCCTTGCCGAAGATCTTGACGAGGAGAGTGGGGACGTCAGAGGTCTGCGAAGCGCTCATGGTGTACCCACCGTATCCGGCACGCAGTGCCTTATGCCGCAGAGGTCCGCCCAGCGGACACGGAACAGTGGGTGTCGGATCGGTGGCGCGAATCTTACGGGGCGGTCACGAAGGGGGCGGGGAGTGGTCAGGAGTGGGGTGGGTGCTGGTCAGGGATGGGTGGGGGGTGATCGTGAAGTGGCTGAGGAGCGGTCAGGAGGTGGGGCGGGGTGATCGTTTTGGGACGGGGTGTTGATCAGGAGTCGACCTGTTCTTGAGGGAGGGGGATTGGTGAGGGGGCTCGGGCGGGGCGGGATTGCTAGGTACGCCTGAGGGGGTGAGGGGTGCTGGGCGAGCAGGGCGCGGTGTGTCGGGCGCTCGGATGTCGAGCGGTTGGGCTGACGTGTGTCGAGCCTTCGGTGTGTCGGGCGGTCCGGGCGTCGACCTGTCGGAGCATCCTGCCGCCGAGCCGCCGAGCCGCCGAGCCGCCGAGCCGCCGAGCCGCCGAGCCGCCGAGCCGCCGAGCCGCCGAGCCGCCGAGCCGCCGAGCCGCCGAGCCGCCGAG
>NZ_JBIWGK010000002.1:884839-903438 GCF_044763565.1 Streptomyces sp. NPDC096013
GAGCCGCCAGCCCGTGAGGCGCGGGGCGCGGGGCGCGATGCCGGAGGGCGTCGGACCGCTGGGCCCTGCATCAGCCGGCTCGCCGGGCCACGGAGATGCATCGCCCCGCCCCCGACCGACGTCACCCACGCCTCACCCGGCACCAAGGCAGATCACCGGCGCCCCTTAGGCCTCCCCGGAGGGGGCGGCGGTGGTGGTGGTGTGGTCGGCGGGGGAGGTGGAGGCGGAGGTTGCTGCCCGTCGTCCGGGTCGTCCCCCGGCCAGTCCCGCGAACGTGCCCCCGGCCGACGCCGACGCGACCGATCCGGTGGCTCGTAGGACTGGGCCATGGTCGGAGCGCCGTACATGTCGACGGGCGGCGGCGGGACATCGGGTGGCTGCGGGTCGTCGTAGCGCCGGGTGCCGTCGTCGGGCGGTACGACCCCGGGCGGCCGCGCACTTCCGGCGTACGGCCCGACCTCACCGGGCCCTACCGCTCCGGGTGCCCCACCAGCTCCGAACTGCCCTGCGCCGCCCGACGGTTGAGGGTGACCGGCAGCCGGTGGCCCTCCCCGGGGTGCCCGACCGCCTTGCTGCGGTGACCGTTCGTCCGGCGGCCACGCGCCCTCCTGCGGTGAACCCGCATCCCTTGGCCACGCCGGTCCGCGGGACCCAGGCCCGCCTCTCGGTCCTGCGTCGCCCGGAGGATGTCCGGCACCACCGTCCCGCGCACGTTCGCCGGGCGGCCGACCCTCGTCCTGCGGTGACCCCGCACTCGGCGGCCACACGACTTCCGTGGGCGATCCGGCACCGGTCGGCCGACCCCTCCCACGGAACCGATCCCGACCCCCAGGGCCGCCTCCGCCAGGCACTCCACCGGGCCCGACCCCACCGGGCACTGGACCACCGGCCCCGACCCCACCGGGTCCTCCACCACCAGGCCCCGGACCACCTTGCCCGCTCCCACCAGGCCCCGAACCACCGGCCCCGACCCCACCAGGCCCCGGACCACCGACCCCCGCACCACCAGCACCAGTCCCAACCCCGCCAGCCCACTCACCGCCCGCCCCCGCACCCCTCGCCCCGGACTCCCGGGGACCCGCCCCGCCCCCGTGCCCCGACTGCTTCTCGCCAGGCCACCCACCACCGGACGGCCTGCGGTCCTCCGGTTGCCGTAGCTCATCAGGCACTTGGAGATACGGATTGGTCGCGGGATTGGGCGCCCGGTACGGCGCGCTCGGCACGTAAGGCCCTGGGTCCCCAGCAGTTCCCGACCCCTCCGCCGACCCTGGCCCCTCTGCGGACCCAGACCCCCTCGGGTGCCCCGCACCCCCTCCACGCCCCGCACCCGCCACAGGCTGCGACCGCTCGGGATACCCCGGACCCCAGCCACCAGCCCCTGATTCCGCCCCTGAGCCAGACCCCACCCCAGCCCCAGCCCCAGCCCCGATCCCTTCCTCCGCCCCGGTCCCCGACCCCGCTCCCCACGTCCCCAAGTCACCCCGTGCCAGGCGCGAAGCCTGGCGGCCCGCCGCCCCGGTCGCATACGCGAGCAGCCCCCCGACACCCCCCGCCCCCGCACCCCACACCGCACCCAGCACCAACGCCATGCCCAAGTGCCCGTGCAACTCGATCCCCGCGCCGAACGCGTCGAACCCCAGCACCGAAAGCGACGCGTCGACCGAAACATCCGTGAGCCACGCCAGCAACGGCAACGTCAGTGCGGTGACAATCCCCAGCCGCACGGCACACCGCCCGGCGAACCCAAGCGCCCCCTGCCGACCACCGGCATCACCCCGAGCCCCCGCCCCTGCACCACTCGCGCCCCCTGGCCCCCCGACACCCCTCGTCCCCAAGGGCGTCCGCGCAGCGGCCAGCACCCCCGCGAGCAGCATCATCAGTGCCGTCGCGACCGCCAACAACCAGACCCGCCCGTCCAGTTCGGCCAGCCGGCCCATCGTCACCGGCTGGTTCGACTTCGCGCTGAGGAGTTGGTCCAAGGGGTGGGGGAGGAGTTTCGAGAGTTCGCCCGTCGCCTCGCCGTCCCAGGGGACGAAGAGGCCGAGGGGGATGCCGAGCCAGACGCCGTTGGGGGCGCCGAGGAGCGCCGCGCCCGCGATGCGTTTCGGGTGGTCGTCGCCGATCGCCGCGTACGCCGCCGCCGCGAGCCCCGCCGCCACCGCGACCAGCAGCACCGTGACAAGGGCGGACGCGGCCGGGCGTACGACACGGTGGACGGCCTCCCAGCCGCGCGGCAGGGGCGTGCGGCGCGAGGCCAGCAGGGCGATCAGGAGGATGCCGGCCGACCAGGCCAGACCGCCCAGCAGCGTCGGTGCCGTGTCCACCGTGAAGCCGACCGCCGCCTTCGCCTTGACCAGGTCGCCGAGCTTGCCCGGGAGAAGGCCGCCGATGTCACCGATGCCGGGGATGTTCACCCCGCCCCCGCCGCCCCCGCCCGTCAGCTTGTCCAGGCCCAGCTTGCTTCCGTCGATCGTGATGACGTCGTGGCCCGCCCACGCCAGTCCGCCCAGCATCGCCACGAAGAGCGCGATCACCGAGCTCGCGCGCGCGAGGAGTTCGGCCGGTGCGATCACAACTCCGGCCGCCCGCAAGGACCGTAGGAAGAAGTACGACAGCAGGAGGGCGCCCACCAGGCTCACGCCCAACGGTGTGATCGTGACGGCGGTGTTCGCCTGGGCGCCGGTGAGGCCGAAAGCCGACACGTCGCCGGTCGGGGTGACCGAGCCGCCCGCGCCGAGGGCCACCACGGCCGCGGTCATCGGGCCGAGGGAGCCCGTCGCGTCGGCGCCCAGCAAATGCAGGCCGAGCGCTGCCGTGCCCGCCATGCCTATCAGGGCCCAGCTCACCGCCGCGATCGCGGAGAGCAGGACGTCGGCCCAGGGCACCCTCGTGTCGTAGTGCGTCGTCCCGGCACTCGTCGCTGAGTTCATGGCAGACCCCCCGATCCGCGGTGCGGTGCGGACACCGCACATGTCCCCCTCGCGTGGATTACCACTCTCCGGGTCGGTTTCCACCCCGTCAACGGAACCGGCGAAGGCGTACCGACGTGGTCTTCACAAGGCCCGACTTTCGGTCAGGGGGTGCAGCCTGAAATAGTTCCCGACGATGTTCGCCATCCCTAGACTCCCTGTGATGGGGGTAACTCGGGGGACTACTCAGTGGGGCATGGAGTGCCGGAACTCGTACTGGAATTGAATGGACGGACCTGGACGCTCGACGCCTCCAGGTCCTACACCCTCGGACGTGATCCGCAGGGGGACGTCGTGGTCGACGACGCCAGGGTCTCCTGGCGGCACGCCACGATCAGCTGGGGCGGCCGGAGTTGGGTCATCGACGACCACGGCAGCACCAACGGCACGTTCGTGCAGGGCCGGCGCATCCATCAGATGGAGATCGGCCCCGGCACGTCCGTGTACCTGGGCAACGCGACCGACGGCCCGCGTCTGAACCTGTCCGGCGCCGCGGCGGCCGTCGCGACCCCGCAGGCGCAGGCGCAGCCGCAGCAGCAGCCGTACGCCGCACAGGGCGCGGGCCCCGGCTGGGCGCAGCAGGCCCCGCCGCAGCAGGCTCCGGCGCAGACGCCTGAGCAGCAGCGTTATCAGGCGCCGGCGGCCGCCGCGAACATTCCGCCGCAGCAGGGATCCGGCGCCGGCGCGGGGGCGCCGTCGGTCTACGGCGACCGCAGCCCGACCACGTTCCACCAGTTCTCGCTGGGCCGCGTGATGCGGATCGGCCGTGCGCTGGAGAACGAGTTGGTGGTCTCGGACCTTCAAGTCTCGCGCCACCACGCCGAGTTCCACGCGACGCCCGACGGCCGCTTCGAGATCCGCGACCTGGGCTCGCACAACGGCACGTACGTCAACGGCCAGCCGATCACCAAGGGCGGCTCCGCGCTGCTCGGCCCCAACGACATCGTCGGCGTCGGCCACTCCACGTTCCGGCTGGTCGGGGACCGGCTGGAAGAGTTCGTCGACACCGGTGAAGTCTCCTTCTCCGCACGGCACTTGACGGTGACGGTCGACGGCGGCAAGCAGATCCTCAAGGACGTCTCCTTCGGCGTACCGGAGAAGTCGCTGATCGCGGTCATCGGCCCGTCGGGTTCCGGCAAGTCGACCCTGCTCAAGGCGCTCACCGGCTACCGGCCCGCCAACCAGGGCGACGTCCTCTACGACAACCGCAACCTCTACAAGCAGTTCGCCGAGCTGCGCCAGCGCATCGGTCTGGTCCCGCAGGACGACATCCTGCACAAGGAACTGACCGTCAAGAAGGCCCTCAAGTACGCGGCCAAGCTGCGCTTCCCCGCCGACACCACCGGCACCGAGCGCGAGGCCCGCATCGACGAGGTGCTGCGCGAGCTGAAGCTCGACATCCACAAAGAGAAGAAGATCACCTCCCTCTCGGGCGGCCAGCGCAAGCGCGTCTCGGTGGCCTTGGAGCTCCTCACCAAGCCCTCGCTGATCTTCCTGGACGAGCCCACCTCGGGCCTCGACCCGGGCATGGACCGCGATGTCATGCAGCTGCTGCGCGGCCTCGCCGACGACGGCCGCACGGTCCTCGTCGTCACCCACTCCGTGGCCGAACTGGCGATCTGCGACAAGTTGCTGGTGATGGCTCCGGGCGGCTCCGTCGCCTACTTCGGCCCGCCCGAGGAGGCACTGAACTTCTTCGGCTACGACACCTGGGCCGACGTCTTCTCCGCCTTCGAGAACTACCGCGACTACGACTGGGCCGGCCGCTGGAAGGGCTCGCAGCACTACCAGATGTACGCCGCGGACATCGACGCGATCGCACCGCAGTCCGTACAGATGCCGCCGATGCAGGCGATGAAGCCGCCGAAGCCGCAGGGCTGGATGTCGCAGTTCGTCACCCTGGTGCGCCGTTACGTCGCGGTGATCGCCTCCGACAAGGGCTTCCTGGCCCTGATGGTGATCCTGCCGGGCGTGCTGGGCGCGGTGAGCCTGCTCATCGACTCGGGCAACAGCCTGCTGCCCAACCCGGCCCGGGCGAACGGCACCATCACCCCGAACGGCACGGCCACCACGGTGCTGCTGATCCTCGCGGTCGGCGCCTGTTTCGCGGGCGCGGCCAACTCCGTCCGTGAGCTGATCAAGGAACGGGTCATCTACGAACGGGAGCGCGCCACCGGCCTGTCCCGCTCCGCGTATCTGATGTCCAAGGTGTTCGTGCTCGGTGTGATCACCGCGCTCCAGGGCCTGATGGTCGGCGTCATCGGCTTCGCCAGCCGGGAGATCCCCAAGCAGGGCCTGGTCCTCGGCAGCCAGACCATGTTCGAACTCTGCATCCCGATCATGGGTCTGGGCTTCACCGCGATGATGTTCGGCCTGATCATCTCCTCGCTGGTGAAGACGGCCGAGAAGACCATGCCGCTGCTGGTCATGTTCGCGATCATCCAGGTCGTGTTCACCGGCTGCCTGTTCACGCTGAACGGCTCGATCGGCGTCAACCAGTTCTCGTATCTGATGCCCTCGCGCTGGGCGGTCGGCGCCGCGGGCGCCACGCTCGACTTCAACAAGATCAGCCCGCCCAAGCCGGGCGACAGCACCGACCCGCTGTGGGAGCACACCGTCGGCGCCTGGGGCATGGACATGGCCGCCCTGATCGTCCTCGGCGTGATCTGCGGCTTCTTCGTGGCCCGCTTCCTGCGCCGCCACGAGCCCGAGGTCATGCGCAAGTAGTTCTTCCGCGCCGACGCCGAAGGGCGGCGCCCCTGGTGGGGGTGCCGCCCTTCGGCGTCGATACCGAGACCCAGAGGTCCGCCGGAGGTCTCAGTACGCGCTGTTGACGTTGTCGATCGAGCCGTACCGGTCGGCCGCGTAGTTGGCGGCCGCGGTGATGTTGGCGACCGGGTCGTAGATGTTCGTCGAGGTACCGGAGACGTGGTACGCGTTGAACGTCGGCTGGATCACCTGGAGCAGGCCGATCGACGGGGTGCCGTTGACCGCGTTGACGTCCCAGCCGTTGATCGCGCTGGGGTTGCCCGAGGACTCCCGCATGATGTTCTTGTACAGGCCGTTGTACGACCCTGGGATGCCCTTCTGCTTCATGATGGCCAGCGCCTGGTCGATCCAGCCGTTGAGGTTGTTGGCGTAGGTCTTCGCGGCGACGGGCTGGATCCTGACGCGCTCGGTGGAGCGGCTCGCGGCCTTCTTGGCCCTGCGCGCGGCCTCCGCCTTCTTCTTGGCGGCGGCTTCGGCGGCCTTCTTCCTCGCGGCGGCGTCCGCCTTGGCCTTCGCCGCGTCCGCCTTGGCCTTCGCGGCCTTCGCCTTGGCGTCGGCCTTCGCCTGGATCGCCTCGGTCTTCAGGCTGGCGCCGGCGAGCTGGTCGGTGACGCTGGCCTTGACGCCCTTGATGGGCTCCGAGCTGTACGCGATCTTCGCCGTGGGGGCGGCGTCGCTCGTGGTGGTCCCCGCGTCGCTGGGCACCGCGGAGAACGCGAGGGCTGCGGCGCCGAGCGTGGCGACACCGGCGAGCGCGATCTTGTGCTGCTTGGTCAGCTTGGTCAGGCGACTATGACCAGGAGTGTTCAGGTTCTTGGGCATGGCGGATGGACCTCTTCGAATTGCACGGAGGTCGCTCACGGTCCGGCGGGGACGCGGGTGCTTCCGGCACAAACGCCGCGGACGAGATCCGCGGCGCTGAGCGACGGCTGCAATTCTTAGCGGCCGCAAAAACCTGTGGCAAAGGTGTGACGTACGATCCCGGGTAGTGGAGCAGGGAAGGGCAAAACGGGACAGACGGGACCGTCTGCCCCGCTCAAGCGGTGCGCCCTTATCTCCTATGTCCGTTAGTACGTGATCTGCGCCCTATGTGCGGGCTCACATCGCCCACTCCTCGGCCTCACTCGCAGTTGCGAGAGCAACGCGCCGCGTGAGGGTCCTCCTCCGGAAGGATGAGGTGCACGTCCCCGAACTCGTGCCACAGGTAGAGCCCGCGCAAGGCCTCCTCATAACTCCGGCCCACGGCGGCCTGCCCCGCGACCGCCTCCAGCATCAGCAGATGCGACGCCTCCGGCTCGTGCAGCCCCGTCAGCAGCCCGTCCACCACCCGTACCCCCCGCTCCGGGGTCACGACGAGATCCGTCCAGCCCGCACGCGCGCGTACGACCCCGTCGTCCCCGGCGGCCGACTCCACGGCCCGTACAGCCGTCGTCCCGACCGCGATCACCCGCCCGTCCCCGGCCTTGACCGCGTTGATCAACCGGGCCGACGCCTCCGGCACCGCGTACCGCTCCGGATACGGCGGCTCGTGTGCCTCCGCCGACGCCACCCCGGTGTGCAGCGTGATCGGCGCGAACTGCACCCCCCGACTCACCGCCTCCGCCACCAGCCGCGCGGTGAACGGCCGAGCCGCGCTCGGCATCTCCGCACTGCCGGTCCCGTCCTCGGCCGGCAACGAGAACACCGTCTGATAGACGGCGAGCGGCTGATCCCGCTCCGTGTAGGAGTAACGGATGGGCCGCCCGTGCTGCCGCAGCAGCGCGGGCACCTCCGGACCGGACACCCCCGCCCACCACAACCGCTCGCCCCGCCCGCTCTGCGGCTCCTCCAGGACCAGCCGCGCACCCCCGGGCAGCCGCACCTCCGTCCCCTCCGGGCCCCCCGCACGCGCGCGCGTGGTGCCCTTCCCGTCCGGCTCCCGCAGCTCGACCGCCCACCGCCCGTCATCGCCGCGCGTCGAGAAATGCACCACCACGCGCGTGTGCCCGATCCACCCGTCCACCGCGGCGGCGAGCGTCGGCGACGTGTTCACGACCAGCAGATCCCCGGCCCGCAGCAGCCGCGGCAACTCCGCGAACACGTGATGCGACACCTCGGTACCCCGCGACACGAGCAGTCGTACGGCGTCCCGGTCCAGCCCGGGCCCGCGCTGCTCGGCCGGCACACGCGCGGACAGCTCCTCCGGGACCCTCCACCCTTCTCGGCTGCGCTCGAACGGGGGGACCCCCATGGCCACGGTCATCGCTCCTCCAGCAGGGCCGGCGCGCCATAGCGACCGCTCACCGGACGCTCGTCCAGCAACCGCAGGAAGCCCGGCACCACGGCCGAGGGCTCCGGCCGCGGATCACCGTCGTCCGGTACGGCCGCCGCGTACAGGTCCGTGCCCATGTCCCCGGGGTCGACCGCCCACACCCGCAGCCCGGGCTCCTCGGCGGCGAGCACGGCCGCGAGATGGTCCAGGGCCGCCTTGGACGCCCCGTAGCCGCCCCACGTCTCGTACGCCTCGGCCGCCGCGTCCGAGCTGACCGCGATCACCGCGCCCGCCCCCGAGACCCGCAGCAGCGGCAGCGCCTCCTGGACCAGCCCCAGCGCGGCCACCACGTTCACCTCCAGCGCCCGCCGCAGCCCCTCCAGGGTCAGCTCCTCCAGCCGGACGAGCGGCTCGGCGCCCAGCGCGCTCGCGTTGCTCACCAGGAGGTCGACGCCGCCCAGCTTCCCCGCCGCGGCCACCAGATCGGCCCGGTGCGCGGCGTCCGTGACATCCCCGGGGACGGCCTCCACGCGCGTGCCGTACGCGGCGACCGCCTCCGCGGCCTGCGCCAGCACCCCCTCGGTCCTGGCGTCAAGCACCAGATCCCAGCCGCGTGCCGCCAGGGCCTCGGCGAGAGCCCGCCCCAGTCCCTTGGACGCCCCCGTGATGATCGCTACCGACATGACACACACGTCCCCTCGTCCACTACGCCGCCATCGGCGTGCTCCCAACGTAGGAACGGGACAACCCCCGCCGCGTCGGCCCCGGGCCGCATCCACAGGGGCCCTTCGGCCTAGGCCCACCGGACCAGAAGACGGGCGTCACCAGGCCGATCCGCACTGTCACACCCCGCCGGTACCGTGAGGACATGAGTCAAGGTCCACGGTCCGGCCTCGCGGCGGTGAGTTCCGCGCTGCTGGCCATGAGCAGGCACCTGGAGGTGCGCGACGTCCTCAAGACGATCGTCGCCTCGGCCCGCGAGCTGCTCGACGCGCAGTACGCCGCCCTCGGCGTCCCCGACGACCACGGCGGCTTCGCCCAGTTCGTGGTCGACGGCGTCAGTGACGCCCAGTGGAAGGCCATCGGCCCGCTCCCGCGCCAGCACGGCATCCTCGCCGCGATGCTGCACGAGGCGAAGGCCGAGCGCCTGGCCGACGTCCGCAAGGACCCCCGCTTCGAGGGCTGGCCCTCGGCCCACCCCGACATGTCCGACTTCCTGGGCCTGCCCATCCGCGACGACGACGAGGTCATCGGCGCCCTGTTCCTCGCGAACAAGCTGCGCCCTGTGGGGGGACACCCCCCGAGCCCCGAGAAGGACGGCAGCTGCGGCTTCACCGAGGAGGACGAGGAGCTGCTCTCCATCCTCGCCCAGCACGCGGCCATCGCCCTCACCAACGCCCGCCTCTACGAGCGCAGCCGCGAGCTGACCATCGCGGAGGAACGCTCCCGCCTGGCCCACGAGTTGCACGACGCGGTGTCCCAGAAGCTGTTCTCCCTCCGCCTCACCGCACAGGCCGCCGCCACCCTGGTCGACCGCGACCCCTCCCGCGCCAAGGGCGAACTCCAGCAGGTGGCCGCGCTCGCAGCCGAGGCCGCCGACGAACTCCGCGCCGCAGTCGTCGAGTTGCGCCCCGCCGCCCTGGACGAGGACGGTCTGATCGCCACCCTGCGCACCCAGATCCAGGTCCTCGACCGCGCCCACACCGCGCGCGTCACCTTCACCGGCCGAGGCTTCCGCGCCCTGCCCGCCGCCCAGGAAGAGGCCATGCTCCGCGTCGCCCAGGAGGCACTGCACAACGCGCTGCGCCACTCCGGCGCGGAGCACGTCGCCGTGACCCTGGCACGGCACGGCCACGGCGCGGTCCTCCGGATCACCGACGACGGCAGCGGCTTCGAACCCCAGTCGATCCGCCGCGCCGGACGCCACCTCGGCCTGGTCTCCATGCGGGACCGCACCAACGGCGTCGGTGGCACGCTGACCGTGGAATCGGCGCCCGGAAAGGGCACCACGATCGAGATGGAGGTCCCCGGTGGCTGAACCGATCAAGGTCCTCATCGTCGACGACCACCAGGTCGTCCGCCGGGGCCTGCGCACCTTCCTGGAGGTGCAGGACGACATCGAGGTCGTCGGCGAGGCGGCCGACGGCGCCGCAGGAGTCGCCCGCACCGAGGAGCTGAAGCCCGACGTCGTCCTCATGGACGTCAAGATGCCGGGCATGGACGGCATCGACGCCCTGCGCAGACTCCGCGAACTCGACCTCCCCGCGCGCGTGCTGATCGTCACCAGCTTCACCGAACAGCGCACGGTGATCCCGGCCCTGCGCGCGGGCGCCGCCGGGTACGTCTACAAGGACGTGGACCCGGACGCCCTGGCCGGCGCCATCCGCTCCGTGCACGCGGGCCACATCCTGCTCCAGCCCGAGGTCGCCGGCGTCCTGTTGTCCCAGGAGGAGTCCAACTCGGGCCAGGGGAGAGGCGGTTCGCTCACCGAGCGGGAGCGCGAGGTGCTCGGCCTGATCGCCGACGGCCGCTCCAACCGCGAGATAGCCCGCGCCCTGGTGCTCTCCGAGAAGACGGTCAAGACCCACGTCTCGAACATCCTCATGAAGCTCGACCTGGCGGACCGCACCCAGGCCGCCCTGTTCGCCGTACGCCACGGTCTGACGCGGTGACCGCACAGGGCGCTCCGGCGAGGCGGAAGAGGTGCGCCGGCAACACGGAGCGTCCCCTTCCGGGCTGAGATTCATACCGTCGTGGGAATGTCCCCCGAATGGCGCATCCTTCGTGGATCTCCGCCGTTCTCCAGTGCGTGCCGCGGCGCCTGCCGCGGTCATCGCTAGGAGGGCTCAGAAGTGAAGAACCTGAAGAAGGCAGCGGCCGTGACGATGGTGGCCGGCGGGCTTGTCGCCGCCGGTGCCGGACTGGCCTCCGCCAACGGTGTGGCCGACGGCCAGGCCGCCGGTTCGCCCGGCGTCGGCTCGGGCAACGTCGTCCAGGTCCCGGTGCACATCCCGGTGAACGCGGTCGGCAACAGCGTGAACGTCATCGGCGTTCTGAACCCCGCCTTCGGTGACCTCGGCGTCAACCGCTGACGCACGTCGCCACGCGACAGTGACCTCCGGCCGTCCAGGGCACTCCCTGGGCGGCCGGTCCGCTCGTCACCTGGTCTGCTTGTCGCGCCAATGATCCGAACGGGCATTCACCCGCGCATCCGCGTGCCGTTTTCGCTTTCCCCCGCGTTGATCAGCGCACGACCCGCGGCCGGGTCGGTCACGCAATCGCAGGAGGAACGCTTCTCATGAACATCGCCAAGAAGGCCGCTGTGGCCCTCACCGTCGCCGGTATCGCCGCCGGCGCCTCCGCCGGTGCCGCTTTCGCCGACGCCGGTGCCGACGGCGCGGCCGTGAAGTCCCCGGGTGTCGGTTCGGGCAACCTCGTCCAGGTCCCGGTCCACGTCCCGGTCAACGTCGTCGGCGACAGCATCAACGTCATCGGCCTGCTGAACCCCGCCTTCGGCAACAAGGGCATCAACGGCTGACACCACAGCACTGAAAGGGCCCCGCGAGTCAACGACGACTCGCGGGGCCCTTCTGCACAGGCCCACAACATCAGCGAATACTCAGCCCGTCCGGCACCTTTCAGTGCAGGCCGCGCATATCCAGCCCGTCCGGCGTTTGAGGACGAGGCCCCTTCAGGGCCGAAGCGGGGGCCTGGGGGCGCAGCCCCCAGAAGACGCCCACCCGACACCGGGCAACCAGCGCAACGGAACCTTCACCGCACCCCCTTCTCCCGCTCCTCCACAACGGAGTTGTACGCCGCGACCTGCGCCCGCCGAGCCGTCCTCTCCACCGGCCGCAACGCCTCGGCCCGAGCCCCCATCTCGGACGCGCTCACCGCACCCCCGGGCCCGCTCTCATACGCCACGGACACCAGCAACCCCACCCGCTGAGCCAGCTCAAGGACCCGCACCGCCCGCGGCGGATACCCCGGCGCCAACACCTCCCGCCCCCGCTCCGCCCGCGCCCGGTACGCGTCGACCGCCGCCTCCGCCACCGGCCCCGACCCGGCGACATCGAGCCGCGACAACACCTCCGTGGCATCCCGCAGCGCCTCCGCCAGCTCCCGCTCCGCCTCCCCGAGCGACGGCACATCGGCCGGCGGCGCCTCCCGCACCGGCAGGCAGTGCCACACGACCTCGACATGGACATCACCGGCGGGACCGGCCTCGTAGACCTCGGGTACGAGGCCCAGCGCGGCGCCGTAGCAGACCACCGCCTCCTCCGCGTCGAGGGCCCGCGCGTTGAACGCGGGCGGGCCGCTCAGCCCCAGCGGGTGTCCCGAGGTGGGCAGCGCGACGCGCAGTCCCGTCACCCCGAGCGCGCGCAGCCGCCCCAGCGCGAGCGTGAGGCCGACGGGCGCCGACTCGCCCGGCAGCCCTTCGACCCGGTGCACGGCGTCCTCGCCGACGATGGCGAGCACGGCGTCGTCCGGCGAGACAAGTCCGGCCAACAGGGCATTTCCCCAGGCGGCGAGGCGCCCTGAGCGTGGTTCCGAAAGCATGGCGTCCACCCTAAGGACAGGACCGATGGAATGGACCGCCCGGCCGGTGGCGTAGATTTCTTCGAGGGCTGCGCCTACCGGCGCACGCGACAGCCGAGACAGGCCGACGATGCAATGGGAGACAGCGCGCTCATGAGCGATGTTCTGGAGCTGGAGGACGTAACCGTGGTCCGGGAGGGCCGGGCTCTGGTGGACCAGGTCTCCTGGTCGGTCAAGGAGGGCGAGCGCTGGGTCATCCTCGGCCCGAACGGCGCCGGCAAGACCACGCTCCTGAACGTCGCGTCCAGCTACCTGTTCCCCAGCAGCGGCACCGCCACCATCCTCGGCGAGACCCTCGGCAAGGTCGACGTCTTCGAACTGCGCCCCCGCATCGGCGTCGCCGGCATCGCCATGGCCGAGAAGCTCCCCAAGCGCCAGACCGTCCTCCAGACCGTCCTGACCGCCGCCTACGGCATGACCGCCGGGTGGAACGAGGACTACGAGGACATCGACGAGCAGCGCGCCCGCGCCTTCCTCGACCGCCTCGGCATGAGCGACTACCTCGACCGCCGCTTCGGCACCCTGTCCGAGGGCGAGCGCAAGCGCACCCTCATCGCCCGCGCCCTGATGACCGACCCCGAGCTGCTCCTCCTCGACGAGCCCGCAGCCGGCCTCGACCTCGGCGGTCGCGAGGACCTCGTACGCCGTCTCGGCCGCCTCGCCCGCGACCCGATCGCCCCCTCCATGATCATGGTCACGCACCACGTCGAGGAGATCGCCCCCGGCTTCACCCACGTCCTGATGATCCGTCAGGGCAAGGTCCTCGCCGCCGGCCCGCTGGAGCTCGAACTCACCGCCCGCAACCTGTCGTTGTGCTTCGGCCTGCCGCTCATCGTCGAGCAGGTCGGCGACCGCTGGACCGCACACGGTCTCCCCATGGCCTGAACTCCCTTGTAAGAAGCGGGTGCAGGGACATATGCGCCCTGTCCGTGACGGCACCCGCAGCCCTACCATTGACCATGTGAACGACATCGGCGGTTGGGTGTGGTGGCTCGTCGGCGCGGTGGCACTCGGGATTCCCCTCGTGGTGACCGCGATGCCGGAGTTCGGCATGCTCGCCGTCGGCGCCGTGGCCGCCGCGGGGACCGCCGGGATCGGCGGTGACCTCGTCGTCCAGGTCCTCGTCTTCGCCGTCGTCTCGGTCGCGCTCATCGCGGTCGTACGGCCCATCGCGAACCGGCACCGCTCCCAGCGCCCCCAACTCGCCACGGGAGTGGACGCGTTGAAGGGCAAGCAGGCCGTCGTCCTGGAGCGCGTCGACGCCTCCGGCGGCGGCCGGATCAAGCTCGCCGGAGAGATCTGGTCGGCCCGCGCACTCGACACCGACCGTGCCTATGAACCGGGCCAGGAGGTGGACGTCGTGGAGATCGAGGGAGCCACCGCGATCGTCATCTGACCTCGCAGGACGCGGGCGATGACCTCACGGGACTCAACTGAACCGAACGGCACACGAGTTGCTCGACGGTCTGTCAGACTCGACCAGCAAGATCTTCAACAACCATAAGATCTTCCGAAAGCGCCGAGGCGGAGAAGGGTACGGGGAGCACGATGGAACCGGTCATCATCGTCTTGATCATCCTGGTGGTGTTGGTCTTCATCGCTTTGATCAAGACGATCCAGGTCATCCCGCAGGCAAGTGCCGCGATCGTGGAGCGATTCGGCCGCTACACACGGACACTCAACGCGGGACTCAACATCGTCGTCCCGTTCATCGACACCATCCGCAACCGCATCGACCTGCGCGAACAGGTCGTACCGTTCCCGCCGCAGCCGGTGATCACCCAGGACAACCTGGTGGTCAACATCGACACGGTCATCTACTACCAGGTGACGGACGCGCGGGCCGCGACCTACGAAGTGGCCAGCTACATCCAGGCGATCGAACAGCTGACGGTCACCACGCTCCGCAACATCATCGGCGGCATGGACCTGGAGCGGACCCTGACCTCCCGCGAGGAGATCAACGCGGCCCTGCGCGGAGTCCTCGACGAGGCCACCGGCAAGTGGGGCATCCGCGTCAACCGCGTCGAGCTCAAGGCGATCGAGCCTCCCACCTCCATCCAGGACTCGATGGAGAAGCAGATGCGCGCCGACCGAGACAAGCGCGCCGCGATCCTCACCGCGGAAGGTACGCGCCAGGCCGCCATCCTCACCGCCGAAGGTGAGAAGCAGTCCCAGATCCTGCGCGCCGAGGGTGAGGCCAAGGCCGCCGCCCTGCGCGCCGAGGGTGAGGCCCAGGCGGTCCGCACGGTCTTCGAGGCGATCCACGCCGGAGACGCCGACCAGAAGCTCCTCAGCTACCAGTACCTCCAGATGCTCCCGAAGATCGCCGAGGGCGACGCCAACAAGCTCTGGATCGTCCCCAGCGAGATCGGCGACGCCCTCAAGGGCCTCTCCGGAGCGATGGGCAACATGGGCCCGTTCGGCGGCGGTTCGGGCAACGACGGAGGCAACTCCGGCAACTCCGGCGGCAATTCGGAACGCCGGGAGAAGCCGTCCATCGACTGACGGACCGGTTCGGACCGACTGACCCGTTCCACGACACTGGGGCCCACCTCCCGCGGGAGGTGGGCCCCAGTTCCGCTCACGTGCCCTACGCGGCGGGCTGCACCAGCCACTCAGGCAGCGCGTCGAAGTCCTCGGTCCCCAGCGCCAACAGCATCGCGTCCGCGGGCGTCGGCTCGAACGGCTGCCGCAGCAACGGCATCCCCGCCTGCTCCGGAGTCCGCGCCGCCTTGCGGTGGTTGTCCTCCGCGCACGACGCCACCGTGTTCAGCCAGGAGTCCTGACCGCCCTGCGCCCTCGGTACCACATGGTCGACCGTCGTCGCCCGCCTGCCGCAGTACGCGCACCGGTGCCTGTCCCTGACCAGCACACCCCGCCTCGACCACGGAGCTTGTCTTCGGAACGGCACCCGCACATACCTGCACAACCGGATCACCCGGGGGGCCGGTATGTCGACCTCGGCTCCGCGCATGCGCAGTTCGGGGTGGGCCTGCTCGACAACAGCCTTGTCCTGCAGCACCAGAACGACGGCTCGATTCAACGTCACCGTCGACAGCGGCTCGAAGCTCGCGTTCAGCACCAGCGTGTCCCGCATCCAGCCCACCTCCCATGTGCAATCGGCCCACCGCGTGGCGGGCTTGGATCAACTCTGGCCGGGCACGCCGAGATGGACAACGCAATAAAAACTGCCCGCCCCTGATCAATTCCAAGACCAGAGGCGGGCAAACGTTCAATGAACGTCAGTCTTCGGCGGGAACCTCGTACTCACCGACGAGGTGGGCGCGCGCCAGCGTGTGGAACCGCAGGTTGAAACCGACGACCGCGGGCGAGACGTCCGAGTCCGGACCGAGCTTCTCCGTGTCCACGGCGTACACCGTGAACACATAGCGGTGCGACCCGTCCCCGGGCGGCGGCGCGGCACCCCCGAAGTCCTTCGACCCGTAGTCGTTCCGCACCTGTACGGCGCCCTCCGGCAGCCCCTCGAACTTGCCGCTGCCCGCACCCTCGGGCAGCTCCGTCACCGAGGCCGGGATGTCGAACACCGTCCAGTGCCAGAACCCGCTGCCCGTGGGGGCGTCCGGGTCGTAGCAGGTCACTGCGAAACTCTTGGTCTCGGGCGGGAAGCCCTCCCACCGCAGATGCGGCGAGGTGTTGCCGGCCGCGTAGACCTGAGCGTCCTTGAGCGTGGCCCCCGGCTCGACGTCCGCACTCGTCACCGTGAACGAGGGCACGGGCGGGTGGAAGTCATGGGGGAGCGGCCGCCGCTTGAGCTCGGTCACCTCGGTACCTCCTGATCGGTTTCTTCAGTGGATACCGAGCCTAGAACCAGTTCCGCTTGCTGCCGACCTCGGACAGCCACTGGTTGAGGTATGCCGCCCAGTCCGTCCCGTGGAAGTCGTGCAGACCCACCTGGAAGGACCGGAAGGTGTCACTGCCCTCACTGAAGAGGCCCGGCTTCTTGTCCATCTCCAGGATGACGTCCATCGCGTGCTCATCGGCGACGAAGCTCAGCTCCACCTGGTTCAGCCCGCGGTACTGCGACGGCGGCTGGAACTCGATCTCCTGGTAGAACGGCAGCTTCTGCCGCGTCCCCCGGATGTGCCCGCGCTCCATGTCCGCGCTCTTGAACCGGAAGCCCAGCTGGATGAAGGCGTCCAGGAGAGCCTTCTGCGCCGGCAGCGGATGCACGTTGACCGGGTCGAGGTCACTGGAGTCCACGGCACGGGCGATCGCCAGCTCCGTGCTCACCCCGATGTGCATCCCGCGCAGCGACTGGCCGTCGATCATCGTGACCGGCGTCTCCCAGGGGATCTCAAGACCGAACGGCACCGTGTGCGCGGTCCCCGCCTGGAGCTCGAAGGCGCCGCCCAGCCGCACCTTCGTGAACTCGATGTCCTGCTTGTACTCCTGGTCACCGCTCTCGACCTCGACCTTGGCCTGTAGTCCGACCGAGAGCCCCTGGATCTCCTGGGCGACGGACCCGCCCTGGATCCGCACCTCGCCCTGGACGACCCCGCCCGGGACGACGTTGACCTCGGTCAGCACCGTCTCCACCGAAGCCCCGCCGGCCCCCAGGCTCGCGAGCAGCTTCTTGAACGCCATTGACTCTCCCTTTACGTGTGGACCCTTGATCCCTACAAACGCGAACCGGCCCCGCCCGGTTCCGCGCCACACCCTGGCAAGCGGACCGAACCTTGACCACCCTTTGGCACAAGCGCGGTTGGACTACGCTCGGACGCCATGATCGCGCCCCCGGACCGTATGCCCCTCCCCAGGGAGTTCTTCGACCGCCCTGTCCTGGAGGTCGCCCCTGACCTCCTCGGCCGCATCGTCGTCCGTACGACCCCCGACGGCCCGATCCTTCTGCGCCTTACGGAGGTCGAGGCCTACGACGGCGGCAACGACCCCGCGTCCCACGCGTACAAGGGCCCGACAGCCCGCAACGGTGTGATGTTCGGTCCGCCCGGGCACGTATACGTCTACTTCACCTACGGCATGTGGCACTGCATGAACCTGGTGTGCGGACCCGACGGCACCGCGCGAGGGGTCCTCCTCCGGGCCGGCGAGATCGTGGAGGGCGCCGAACTCGCCCGCAAACGTCGACTCTCGGCCCGAAACGACAAAGAACTGGCCAAAGGCCCCGCCCGCCTGGCCACCGCCCTGGACGTCGACCGCTCCCTGGACGGCACGGACGCGTGCACCCCGGACGAGACACCCATCAGGGTGCTGGCCGGTACCCCCGTGCCCTCCCATCAGGTAAGCAGCGGCCCCCGCACCGGAGTGTCCGGCGAGGGCGCGGTCCACCCGTGGCGGTTCTGGATCACCAACGACCCTACGGTTAGCCCGTATCGGGCACATACGCCGAGACGTCGGCCAAGTTGACGCGTCTTGGCAGGGTGCGTAATGTAGCCCGAGCCGCTTGACCCGGGTACGGCGTTCGCCTGCAGCCGGAAGCGGCCAACCCACTACTTACGACTCTCCCTCGCTGAGGGCGATTTCGGCGTGCCTGCATGCCTGAATTCGAACTCGCGGAACTCGATTATGAGTTGCCGAGGGAATCGGCTAACGTAGTGAATGTCGAAAGGCCGACGGACGAAAGACCAAAGCCTTTCGCAAAGCCCCCCGACAGGGAATCGGCACCGGAAACGGTCTGATAGAGTCGGAAACGCAAGACCGAAGGGAAAAGCCCGGAGGAAAGCCCGAGAGGGTGAGTACAAAGGAAGCGTCCGTTCCTTGAGAACTCAACAGCGTGCCAAAAATCAACGCCAGATATGTTGATACCCCGTCTCCGACTGTCATCTGATGGTTGGGACGAGGTTCCTTTGAAGAAAATACACAGCGAGGACGCTGTGAACGGCCGGGCTTATTCCGCCTGGCTGTTCCGCTCTCGTGATGTATCACCGGATAACCGGTACACATTCACGGAGAGTTTGATCCTGGCTCAGGACGAACGCTGGCGGCGTGCTTAACACATGCAAGTCGAACGATGAACCACTTCGGTGGGG
>NZ_JBIWGK010000003.1:0-743627 GCF_044763565.1 Streptomyces sp. NPDC096013
AAAACACTCGGCTGGAAAACCCCAGCCGAGCGCCTGCGTGATCTACTGACAGCCGCGTAAGCCATCAGGTGTTGCGAGGACCCCAAGAATCCGCCTCACGGCCCGGGGCTCCCTTGTCAGCGTGCGGAGACCGACGTCATCGTCACTTGGTCGTGGTGGCGACCGTGACCTTGCCGTCGATGATGTCCTGCTTCGCCTTGTCCACCGCGGCGACGGCGTCCGTCATGGCCTTGTACTTCGGGTTGGTGTCGGAGAAGCCGACGCCCTCATTGTCCAGGCCGTAGCGGATCACGCCGGTCTTGGGCTTGCCCTCGTACACCGACTTCACCAGGTCGTAGACGGCTCCGCCGACGTTCTTGAGCGCCGAGCCGAGGATGGAGTCCTTGTACTTGGCCAGCGCCTTCTGCTCGTACTGGTCGGAGTCCACGCCGATGGCCCATACCTTCTTGGCGGAGGCCTCGGAGATGACGCCCTGGCCGGACAGACCGGCTGCGGCGTAGATGACGTCCGCACCCGCGTCGATCTGGCCGCTGGCCGCGTCCTTCCCCTTGTCCGGGCTGGCGAAGCCACCTTGCTCCGCAGTCTGGGTGAGGTACTGCGACTCGATCTTGATGCTGGGGTTGACCGACTTGGCGCCCTGGTCGAACCCTGCCTCGAACTTGTGGATCAGGGGTACGTTCACGCCGCCGATGAAGCCGATGTGGTTCTTCTTCGTCGCCTTGGCCGCGGCCACACCCGCGAGGTAGGAGGACTGCTCCTCGTGGAAGACGAGGTCGGCGACATTGGCGGCCTTGATCTGCTCGTCGTCGACGATGCCGAACGTAGTATTCGGGAACTTCGCCGCCGCCTCCTTGACGGCCGGCGCGTAGGCGAAGCCGACACCGATCACCGGGTTGTAGCCGGCCGTGGCGAGGCTCTCCAGGCGCTGCACCTTGTCCGCGTCGGACTCGTTGTCCTGCGGCTCGATGTCGCGGCCGGTGAGCTTGAAGTCCTTCTCGGCCTTCTGGAGACCGGCGTACGCGGCGTCGTTGAAGGACTGGTCGCCCTTGCCGCCGACGTCGTAGGCGAGGCCGATGCCCTTGCCGGTGTACTTGCCGGACGAGGACGACGAGGTGTCGCTCGCCTTGTCGGCGCTTTTGCTGGAGCTACCGCAGGCGGTGGCCGCGAGGGCGATGACCGTGACGGCCACCGCAGCTTGGGAGAACTTCGTCCTCCGAGATGTCTGACGCACAGCAAGCACTCCTTCGTCCCCACGGCACCGTCACCGGACCGCTTCCCCAAGCCGCCGCCTCTGTGGCGATTTCCGCGCACAGTAACGCGCGTAGACGAGGAGGGGAACGGGGTTTCTCCGTGCCGTTACCGGATCGTGCCGCCGACGCGTTACGTTCACGCGCCGGTGGTTACACCCGGGTGACACAAGGGGACGTAAAGGCACCGAACGGGCACCCTTGCGTCCCCCGGGTCACGGCGTGCCGGTCAGATCGCGCCGTCGATCAGGGCGGCGGCGGTGAACAGTTCCACGCCGACCGTGATCGCCGACTCGTCGACGTCGAAGTCGCCCTGGTGGAGGTCCCGTACGGTGCGCTCCCCCGGCGTGCGGACGCCGAGCCGGGCCATGGCGCCGGGCACGTGCTCCAGGTACCAGGAGAAGTCCTCGCCGCCCAGGCTCTGCTCGGTGTCCTCGACGGAGAGGGGGCCGCGGCGGGCGGTCATGGCGTCCCGGAGCAGTTCGGTGACGAGCGCGTCATTGACGACGGGCGGCACCCCGCGGACGTACTCGATCACGGACTTGGCGCGGTACAGCCCGGCGACCTCGTCGATCGCCGCGTGCACGACGTCGGGTGCCTGCCGCCAGGCGGCGAGATCGAGACACCGCACGGTGCCCGACAGTTCCGCGTGCTGCGGGATGACGTTGGGCGCGTGGCCGGACTCGATGCGCCCCCAGGTCACCGACACCCCACTGCGCGCGTCCATGCGGCGGGAGACGATCGCGGGCACGTCGGTGGCGACGCGGGCGGCGGCGGTGACGAGGTCGGTGGTCAGGTGCGGCCGGGCGGTGTGGCCGCCGGGGCCGTCCAGGGAGACCTCGATGCGGTCGCAGGCCGAGGTGATGGGGCCGATGCGCAGCCCGATCCGCCCGCTGTCCACCTTGGGGTCGCAGTGCACGGCGATGATCCGCCCCACCCCGTCGAGCACCCCGCACGCGATGGCGTCGGCGGCGCCGCCGGGCAGGACCTCCTCGGCGGGCTGGAAGAGGAGGCGGACGGCCCGCGGGAGCAGGCCCTGCTCGTGCAGCCGGGCGAGGACGAGGCCGGCGCCGAGCACGACGGTGGTGTGCACGTCGTGGCCGCAGGCATGGGCGCGGTCGGGCACGGTGGAGCGGTACGCGCAGTCGCTCTTCGTGTCCGGGACGGGCAGGGCGTCGATGTCGGCGCGCAGCGCGAGCATGGGTACGGCGGGGTCGCGGGGGCCGATGTCACAGACGAGGCCGGTGCCGACGGCGAGGACGCGCGGTTCGAGACCGGCGGCCTCCAGCCGTGCCTTGATCGCTGCGGTGGTCCGGAACTCCTGGTTGCCCAGCTCGGGGTGCATGTGCAGGTCGCGGCGGAACGCGACGAGTTCGGCACGCAGGAGCTCCGGCAGGGTGCCCGGGAGCACGTTCCCGACGGGTTCGACCTCGGACTCTGCCTCGGACTCTGCTGACATCAATTGCTTCACCCTCTGAAGGGTAGGGCGCCCGGGTGGTCAACTGACCCTCGATCAACAAAAGTTCAACCCGTTAGTCGAAGAAAATCTGACCGCCGGCCGCATAGCCGCCTGTGGAGGTGGGTAAACTCCCCGCTCCTTCTGGGATACCACGGCTCGCCACAGCCCGGCTCGACCCGTCCGCATCCCGGAATCCGTACTGCCGTACAACAGTGGCAACACCGCTACGCAGTGTGAGATTCCCGGACCCGCGTGTCCGTGGTGGTTGCCTTGGTAGGGTCCGCCGACGTGACCGACCCGAACGCGGACTTCATAGAGGCCACCCGCTCCTCCTACGACGCGATCGCGCCCGCGTACAGCGCCGAGCATCCGGACGGCCTGGGCGACGGCCCCGTCGAGACCGGCCTGCTGAACGCCTTCGCCGAACTGGTCCGTACGGCGGCGGACGAGCCTCGGGTGGCGGACATCGGCAGCGGCCCCGGCTATGTGACCGCCCGCCTGAACGCCCTCGGCCTCCAGGCCTTCGGCATCGACATCTCCCCGCACATGGTGGCCCTGGCCCGCGAGGCGCATCCCCGGCTCCGGTTCCAGGTCGGCTCGATGACCGCTCTGGACGTCCCGGACGCGAGCCTGGCCGGCGTGTTCGCGCTCTACTCCACGATCCACATCCCGGACGCCGACCTGCCCGGCGTCCTCACGGAGTTCCACCGGGTGCTGCGCCCGGGCGGCTACGCCCTGCTCGCGTTCCAGGCCTCGGACGGCGAACACATCCACATGGCGGAGCGCTACGGCCAGGACATCTCGCTGGACTACTACTTCCGCACCCCGGCCGAGGTGGCGACGTACCTCACGGAAGCGGGCCTGAGCGTGTACGCCCAGGCCCGGATCGAGCGGCAGGGCCGGCAGAAGTGGGGCCGGGCCTTCACCCTGGCCCACAAGCCCCCGGCCGCCGGCTGAACCGCCTACGCCGCCGTCACCGCCGACAGCCGGTGCACGTCCCGCGCCGTCCCCGTGACCCCGGACAGGAAGCCCTGCGCGCGGGGTGAGGCGTTCTCGGTCAGCCAGGCGGGGTCGATGTCGCACACGGCGACCCGGACCTCGGTGCCCATCAGTGCCAGCGGCAGGGTGTGCACCACGGTCGAGGGGAAGCTGAGGATCGTACGGCCGATGGGGCCCCTGCGGGCGATCAGTTCCAGGGGCAGGTCCGGGCGGACGATCTCCAGGCCCGTCTCGACCGCCAACCGGTGGAGTTTCTCGGTGCTTTCGCGGCGGTGGGCGAAGTAGCGGGTCGCGCCGTGGGTCTTGGCGAGGGCGGAGACCGCCTCCAGGTAGCGGTCGTTGTCGACTACTCCCGTTTCCACCAGGGACGTTCCGACCATGTCCGCGCCCTTGGTGATGCGGGGCGGCCCGAAGGTGGCGCGGGTCCAGGCGAACTCGTTCGGGGTGATCGTGACGCCCTCGGGGGTGGTCTCGATCGGCATCGAGGAGAAGACCTCGACCGTGCGCCGGGTGCTCGGGGTGAGGCGGCGGCGGGCCGCCGAGGAGACCGGGGCGAAGATCAGGTCGCGGGGGCCGGGGCGGCCGCCCTTGCGGTGCCAGCGCACCAGGCGTTCGCCGCTGGCCAGTTGGGCGACGAACTCCATCGTCGCGGTGCCGTCGTCGACCACCACCAGCTCGCGTGCCCTGGTGATGGTCAGCAGGAGCTGTACGTAGCGGGAGAACGGGTCTCCCATGACGATCCGGTCCGCCCTGCGCAGGAGCCGGGTCAGGCCGCCGATGGTCTGGAAGGGGGCCGCGGGTCCGCCCCGCGCCTCCTCCCAGCGCACGGTGTGGCCCTCGTCGCGGGCGAGGTCGGCCATGCGGCGCAGCTGGCCGCGGGTCATCGGGTCGGTCGGCGACAGGACCACGAGGGTGAGCCCCCCGCCGGGTGCCTCCTCGGCCCTGGGCGCACGGAGGTGCGCCCACTCCAGCACGTTCAGCAGCTGTACCGGACTCTCCACGAACGCGAGAGTGTGGGGGGTGAGGCCGGCGGTGCCGGCATGAGGGCTCATTGTCGTACGACCGTCCCGTGACCGTAAGTGGCGCTTAATGGCTCAGACTCAGACCGAGACCGGCTCGCCCGCGGCCGCGGCGATCTCCGCCTCGGCGACCACACCGGTGACGCGGCGCAGCTTCTTCATCGGGCCGAGCTCCGACTCGTAGACCTTCTTGACGCCGTCGCCGAGGGAGGCCTCGATGGTGCGGATGTCGCGGACGAGGCGGGTCAGGCCCTGCGGCTCGACGGAGGCGGCCTGGTCCGAGCCCCACATGGCGCGGTCGAGGGTGATGTGACGCTCGACGAAGGTGGCGCCGAGCGCGACCGCGGCGAGGGTGGTCTGGAGGCCCGTCTCGTGACCGGAGTAGCCGATCGGGACGTTCGGGTACTCGGCCTGGAGGGTGTTGATGACGCGGAGGTTGAGCTCCTCGGCCTGCGCCGGGTAGGTCGACGTGGCGTGGCACATCAGGATGTTGTCCGAGCCGAGGACCTCGACCGCGTGGCGGATCTGCTTCGGGGTCGACATGCCGGTGGAGAGGATGACCGTACGGCCGGTGGCGCGCAGCGCGCGGAGCAGCTCGTCGTCCGTGAGGGACGCGGAGGCGACCTTGTGGGCCGGGACGTCGAACTTCTCCAGGAATGCGACGGCCTCGGTGTCCCACGGGGAGGCGAACCAGTCGATGTTCTTCGACTTGGCGTACTCGTCGATCTGGCGGTACTCGTCCTCACCGAACTCCACGCGGTGGCGGTAGTCGATGTAGGTCATGCGGCCCCAGGGGGTGTCGCGCTCGATGTCCCACTGGTCGCGCGGGGTGCAGATCTCCGGGGTGCGCTTCTGGAACTTGACGGCGTCGCAGCCGGCCTCGGCGGCGGCGTCGATCAACTTGAAGGCGTTCTCCAGCTCACCGTTGTGGTTGATGCCGATCTCGCCCACGACGTAGACGGGCTGGCCGGGGCCTGCGGTCTTCGAACCGAACTGGCGCAGACGGGAGTTGATGCTCATGACAGCGGGTTTCCTTACTTGGTGAGGGAATCGAGAGAGGGGCCGAGGATCCAGCTGGCGATCTCTCGGACAGCGCCGTCGCCACCGGCCACGGTGGTGACCGCTCGTGCGGCGCCGCGTACGACGTCGTGGGCGCTCGCGACCGCCACGGGCCAGCCCACGAGGGCGAAGCACGGGAGGTCGTTGACGTCGTTGCCGACGTAGAGCACGCGCTCCGGCGCGATGCCCTGCTCCTCGCACCACTGCTTGAGTGCGAGGTCCTTCCGGTCGATGCCGTGCAGGACCGGGAGTTGGAGCTTCCGGGCCCGGGCGGCGACGACCGGGTTCTGCTCCGAGGACAGGATGAGCATCTTCAGGCCGCTTCTGCGCAGCGCAGCGATGCCGAGTCCGTCGCCGCGGTGCACGGAGACGAACTCCCGTCCGTCGGAATCGATCAGCACCCTGTCGTCGGTCTGGGTGCCGTCGAAGTCGAGTACGACCGCGTCGATGTCGTCGGCGGTCGGGAGCGAGCCGGGGCGGTCCGCGTCGAACAGCGGGGCCAACGCCCGTGCCCTGGCCAGCTCGTGGGGGTCGTCGATCTCCAACACCCGCGCGGGGTCGGTCCGGACGAGTTCCGTGCGGCCGAAGAAGCGGTGGCCGACCTTGCGGAAGCCGGCCGCGTCCATGCCGTAGACGGCGCCGGTCTCCAGGAAGTCCTGGGGGCGGTCCTGGCGGCGCGGCCGGAACGACTTGTCGTGGTTGACGCCGTAACCGCCGCTGGCCACGGTCGAGTTGGCGACCTTGGTGGCGCCCCCGACCTCTTCGCTGCGGGCGGGTTCGACGACCGCCGTGGCCTCGTCGTCGGCGTCGCGCCAGACGAAGCCGTGGAAGGGGGCGACGGTGTGCGCGGTGTCGGCGCCGTTCGCGACGATCGCGTTGACGATGCCGTCGACGTCCTCGCGGACGATGAAGGGGCTGGTGCACTGCACGAGCAGGACCACGTCGACGGCCGCGCCGTGCAGCGCCTCGTGGGCGTCCATGGCGTGCAGGACGGCGGCCTCGGAGGTCGCGGTGTCACCGGCGATGGCGGCGGGCCGCAGCACGACCTCGGCGCCGGCCTGGCGGGCGGCGGCGGCGATGGCCTGGTCGTCGGTGGAGACCACGACATCGGTCACCAGCCGGCTGGCACGGCACTCGCGCACCGCGCGGGCCACCAGTGGCACTCCGCCGACGGGGGCGAGGTTCTTGGCGGGGACGCCCTTGGAGCCGCCGCGCGCGGGGATCACCGCGAGCACCCGGCGCACCGAAGCGCCTTGGCCCGCTTGCGGGTTGGACATGGGCTCTACTCCTTGAGCGGAAGTCTCGGCGTTCACAGCTCCCCCATCCGGCGGATGACGGGCGCCACGCGCTGCACTCCGTGGCGGTAGGCGCCCCGCGCGGCCCGGCGGACGATCTGCCGGACGGGACCGGGCTCCTTGTCCGCGGCCGGGGCGCCGGGCAGCGGGGTGCCGTCCGGGCCGAGGTGGTGGCGGGCGAGGATGCCGGGCAGATAGCCGGGGGCGGTCTCGGGCGTGTAGTACGGGGCCAGCGGCGCCATCCCGTCGGCGGCCAGCAGCTTGACGATCCGCTCCCTGGCCGCGTCGAAGGCCGTCTCGTACGACCCTCCCCCGGAAGCGGGACCCCCAGCCCCGACCCCCTGCCGGGCCACCCACTCCGCGTCCGGCACCGGCTTGTACCCGGCGTCCAGCTGCTCCCAGGAGGCGAGGCACCCGGAGCCCACGAAGTGGTGGTTGCCGAGCCCCTCGCGGATGCCGAGGTCGGTCAGCACGACGGTGGGGATACGGCGGTGCAGGGACTCCAGGGCGGCCGTCGAGCTGACGGTCACCAGGAGGTCGGTGCGGTCGAGCACATCGCCCATGTGCCCGTACACCAGGCTGAAGTTGGCGGGGAGGTCCTTGCCCTGGACCAGCTTCTGGTAGGGCAACTCCTCGATGTGCGTGGTGTGTTCGCCGGGCTTGGAGCGCAGCTTGAGCAGCACCTCGCGGTGGGGGTGGAAACGGGCGTGCTGGATCGCCCGGTTGAGCAGGTACTCGCGGTCCCTGCGGTTGTCGGGCACCGAGGGCTGCACCGCGAAGACGACCGTGTACGGGTCGTGCTCACCGGTGTAGGCGGCCCCGCCGAGGAACGGCAGGGCGACCTCGGTGACCGCGCCGGAGTCGGCGCCGACGCCGTCGTAGACCGCCTTGAAACGCTCCGCGTCCTGGCGGGAGTTGGCGAGCACGAGGTCCGCGCCGTGCCGCAGCAGCAGGCCGTCGGTGAGCTTCTCGTAGACGACGCCGACATAGCCGGTGACGACCACGGGCCGCTTGCTGCGCCCGTCCCAGACGCGGGCCAGACCGTGCAGCATCGCCTGGACCCCGCCGCCGACGAGGGAGAGCACGAGGATGTCGTAGGACTCCTTCTCCATGGCGCGCAGGAACTCGACGGCGGTCACCTCGCGGAGGGAGTCGGCGGTGACGCCGACTTCCTTCAGCTGGCGGGCTGTTGGGGTGGCACGGCCCCGCAGGAGGTACCCGTCCAGAGAGATGTCCGAATTCGGCGGAGCGATACGGTTCGCGGTGAGCGAACCCCATTTCCACCGGGTGTCGGAATCCGCGAGGACGGCGACTCGCAGGGTCTGCGTTGCACTTGCTGGCACACCGAAGACGCTAGGAAGCCATTCCGTTGATCGGCCCAACCAGAAGGCAACAAACGGTTAACAGCACACCGCCGAATGGCGAATCAGGGCGTGGCGCGGCCCTAAAAATTCCTGGTTCACAGGTTCGCCACGTGGCGTTCACCCGACATCAAACCAATGGTAAAGACCGATGCCGGAGCGACCTCTAACGTCATGCGGGTGGTCAAGCTCTCCGTCATCGTGCCGTTCTACAACGTGCAGCAATACGCGCCCGACACTCTGAAGAGCCTGCGTGGGAACACACGGGAGGACTTCGAATTCATCTTCGTCGACGACTGTTCGACCGACGAGACCCCTGACATTCTCGCGCGCGCGGAGCGGGAACTGCCAGGCGTCGTGCTTGTCAGACACCAGAAGAACGGAGGGCTGGCGACCGCCCGCAACACCGGCATCGACGCGGCACGTGGCGAGTATCTGACGTTCCTGGACGGCGACGACTGGCTCGCCCCGGACTACTTCCCGCGCCTGCTGGCCGCCATCGAGGAACTCGGCTGCGACTTCGTGCGCACCGACCACGTGGTGTGCACGGCCAAGGCCCGCTCGATCGCCCGGGTGCCGCAGGGCCGGCGCGGTGTGGTGATGAACCCGCGGGACGCGATCCTGCCCGCCGACCGCTCCACGTCCGTGGACTACGCCTACGCCTGGGCGGGCATCTACCACCGCAGACTGGTCGACCGGGGCCTGCTGCACTTCACCGACGGGCTGCGCACGGCCGAGGACCGGCCGTGGATCTGGAAGCTGCACCGGGAGGCGGAGTCGTTCGCCACCGTGGGGCTGCTCGGGGTGTTCTACCGGCGCGGTGTCGCCTCGTCGCTGACCCAGATCGGGGACGTGCGGCAGCTCGATTTCATTCGTGCGTTCGACCAGGTAATCGAGGAGACGGCGGCTGACCGCGACGCCGGCGAACTGCTGCCCAAAGCGGTGCGCACCTATTGCGCGATCATGGCTCATCATCTCGGAGCGATCGAGAGGTTCGAACCCGCCGTGGCTCGAAAACTGCGTTCACTGAGTTCCGCCGCGCTCAAGCGCATGCCGCAGGACGTTCTCGCGGAGGTCATGGACTCGATGGACCCCCAGCGCGCCGGCCGGCTGCGCCGACTGCGCCGCCGTCCCACCTCGGCCCGGACGGTGGCCGCCTGATGCCCCGCACCACCCAGATCCTGTGCGCGTCGACCCTGTACGGCGCCGCGACGCTGGCCGCCGCGCTGGACGCCGGGCTCCTCGGCGAGGCCGACCGCAGGCTGCTGCTCATCACCAACAACGCGGCCACCCCGGAGACCACCGCGTCGGTGGACACCATGCCGGGCTTCGACCGGCTCCGGGAGCGCTTCGACGACGTCCTGTCGTGGAACGAGACCATCTCCCCCTTCCACCCGAGCGGTTGGAGCCCGCGGGGCGACGACGTCCCGATGTGGGAGCGGTACGTACGGCTGCTGTGGAAGCTCGGCGACGACGAGATCCGGCTCGCCGTGGAGTCCGTCCAGGTCAACCCGTCGCTCGCGCTGTGCCAGCTGTTCACCGGCGCCCCGGTCGACGTCTACGCGGACGGCCTCATAAGTTACGGCCCCACGCGCGACAAGATCGACCCGCTGGTCGGCACCCGCATCGAGCGGCTGCTGCACCTCGATCTCGTCCCGGGCCTCACCCCGCTGCTGCTCACCGAGTTCGGCGTCCCGCCGGAGCTGGTGCCGACCGAGGTCTTCCTCAAGGTGCTCGGCGAACTCGCCGCGTCCGAGGAGGAGTTGCCGGCCGTCGAGGGCCAACCGGCCCTGCTGCTCGGCCAGTACCTCGCCGCGCTCGGCATCCTCACCGACCAGCAGGAGGAGGAGCTGCATCTGCGCATGGTGCGCGGTGCCGTCGCCCTCGGCCATCGCGAGCTGGTCTTCAAGCCGCACCCGGTGGCACCCTCCCGCTGGTCGCGGCTGCTGGAGGACGAGGCGAAGAAGCTGGGCGCCCGTCTCACGCTGCTGGACCGGCCGGTGCTCGCCGAGGTCGCCTTCCAGCGGCTGCGGCCCGCCCTGGTCGTCGGCTGCTTCTCCACCGGGCTGTTCACGGCGGCGGGGCTGTACGGCATCCCGGTGGCGCGCGTCGGCACCGACACCGTGCTGGCCCGGCTCACCCCGTACCAGAACAGCAACCGGGTGCCGCTGACGATCGTGGACGACGTGCTGCCCGACCTCGGCGACAAGGCGGCGGTGACGGAGTGGCGGATGCCGTCGCCGGAGCGGGTGGCCGAACTGGCCGGACTCCTCAAGGCCGTCGGCTTCGCGATGCAGCCCAGGATCTACCCCCGGCTGCGCGCGGACGCCGAGCGCTATCTCTCGGCCCACCTGAACCCGCACACCTGGCGGTACTTCAAGCGCCGGCGGCTGACCGCGCTGGCGCTGCCCGGCGCCGTACCGGCACAACTGTCGTTCATCCCGCGGAATCAGACGGTCCGGCGCATCGCGCGTCGCGCCCGTGCTTTGTCCGGACGTTAGCGTCCATTCAAATTGTTCATCCGGGCGACATGTAGGAGACCCCTGTGTGTCGCCGGTGAATTGCCTTTCATCCGTCGAACGTTCGTAGCGTCACATCGTTCCGTCGCGGAACAGCCATTCGACGTCGGCGAGAAAGGCCCAGGATGAACGCGGTTGACCAGGCCCTGGCACCCACCCTGCGGGGCCAGGACCCTGGGCAGGAACCGGAGCAGCCACCCGTCGCCCCGTCCCGCCCGCCCCGGGAGCACCGGCTGCGCGCCCTGGACGGACTGCGGCTGCTGGCCGCGCTGATGGTGTGCCTGTACCACTTCACCGGCAAGAACGGCGAGGTGGCCTCCTCCTGGCACCAGTCCCCCGGGAACATGTTCCCCACCCTGTCCCAGGCGGGGACCTACGGCTCGCTCGGGGTGCAGTTCTTCTTCCTCATCAGCGGCTTCGTGATCTGCATGAGCAGCTGGGGCAAGTCGATGGGTGAGTTCTTCCGCTCCCGCATCGCCCGCCTCTACCCGGCGTACTGGGTGGCGCTGATCCTGGTGGGCACCGCGTCGGTGCTGATGCCGGTGGTCGTCAAGCCGCTGCGCTCGGACGAGTTCCTCGTCAACCTCACCATGCTCCAGCAGCCGATGGGCGTGCCCCGCGTGATCGGCGTCGACTGGACGCTCTGGGTGGAGATGCGGTTCTACCTGTTCTTCGCGCTCTTCGTGATCTGGAAGGGCGTCACCTACCGCCGGGTGGTGACCTTCTGCATCCTGTGGACGATGGCCGGCTGCTTCGCCCGGGTCGCCGACAACCCGCTGACGACCGAGCTGGTCATGCGCGACCACGCGCCGTACTTCATCGGCGGCCTCGCCTTCTACCTGATCTACCGCTACGGCAGCGACCTGCTTCTGTGGGGCATCGTGGGGATGTCCTTCCTGCTGGGTCAGCGCTACTCGGTGACGGCGCTGTGGCATCCGGGCATGACCGGCGACTTCCACCGCAACCCGCATGTCATCCAGGCGATCGTCTTCGTCGCCTTCGCGGCGGTCGCGGCGGTGGCGCTGGGCTGGACGAGCTGGGCGAACTGGAGCTGGCTGACGCTGGCGGGCGCGCTGACGTACCCCTTCTACCTGATCCACGAGCACCTGGGCTGGTTCGCGATCCGCGTGCTGCACCGGGGCTTCGGGCTCGGCCCGTACGAGACGCTGGCGCTGACCGTGCCGGGGCTGCTGTGTCTGGCGTATCTGATGCACCGCTTCGTCGAGAAACCGTTCGGACCACGGCTGAAGCGGACGATGTCGCTCCAGTCGAAGCAGCTGGCGGCCAAGCTCGGCAAGTGACCCCGCACCACGGAAGGGGGCCCTCGACACAGGTCGAGGGCCCCTTTTTTTGTGCGTGTCGGTTTTTCTGTGCGCGTGCGTCAGGCCTGCGCGGCCCGGATACGGCGCACCACGCGCCGTACGGTCGGGTTGCGGCGCAGCGACTCCGCGCGGACCGCGCTGCCGCCGGGGAGGCGGAGGCTGGTCAGGCGGCGCTTCTTGAAGTACTGCGGGTACTCGTCGAGGTGGACGGCGAGCCAGGCGGACACCTCGTCGCGCATCGCGTGGTGCTTGAGGGCCTGCATGCAGTAGCCGACGGCCCGCACCAGCGGCGCCAACTCCGCGGCCAGGGTGCCCAGTTCGAGGGGCTGCCCGACCTTGTCCTTCTCGGCGTCCGGCAGGATCGCGTCGATCACGGTGAGCGGGATGCGGTTGCTGTTCTCGTACGGCGTGATGCGTTCGAGGAGCAGTCCGGTGCCGACGCGGGCGACGGGGATGTCGTAAAGAGCGGCGGCCGTCATCAACGCCGTGGAGAAGCAGCCGATGACCAACTGCGGGCGGAGATGGGCGAAGACCGTCTCGGCGAGGACCGGCTCGCGCAACACCGTGAGGCGGACGCCGAGTTGGTCGGCGGTCTGCTCGAGCGAGGTGCTGTAGACGGCGGGTGCGCTGGGGTGGGGCTTGAACAGGACGTCCTGGTGGCCCGCCTTCGCCGCGGCGCGCAGCATGCGGACGTGCAGCTGCTCCTCCTCGTCCTGGGTGATCAGGTCGATGGCGGAGAGGTACTGGCCGAGCATGACGGCCGTGGGCCGGTTCTCCTGGGGCAGCCTGTCGGCGAGGATCTGGGCGCCGGCCTCGCCGATCTGGGCCAGGACCTCGACGATCGCCTCGTTCGGCACGGGCTGCGGCTCGACCCCGTACTCGGACAGCAGCATCGGCCGCAGCCCGGGTATCAGGTCGAGGTGCAGCACGCGGGCGATGCGGCTGTTCAGGTTGTGCGGGATGCGGTTGCGGGTGGGGCCGTAGCTCATCAGGCCGTCCGCGTACACGTGCACCGGGCTGTCGGCGAAGATGTCGGCGACCGCGCGGGAGGGGTTGGCCTGGATGGACTCGCAGGCGATCTCCACGTCCTCGTCACCGAGGTTCCAGGCGAGGCGTACGGCCTTCTCCCACAGGGCCGCGTCCTGGGCGCGCGGGGACCAGCCGGCCGGGTGGAAGGGGGAGATGAACTCGTTCCACGAGCGGACCTCGTCGAACTCCGGGCGCAGCTTCTCGAAGCCGGGCATCCGGTCCAGCGGGGTGCCGACCTCGGGGACGGCGGCCGTGTTGCTGACCACGAGGATGCGGCGGTGGGCCGCGCGCGGGCCGAAGAAGCCGGCGCGGATCGCGGCGGTGACGGTCGCGGCGGCGTACTGCGTGGCCGAGAAGAAGATCTGTGTCGTGCCGCTCATGCCGCGACTCCCTTCATGCCACCGCGGATGCGCCGCAGCGTGTGCACACGTTCCTCGCCCATGCCGACGAGTGCTTCGTTGAGTTCGGTCTCCGTCATCCGGCCGAGCGCCTCGGCGGCCATCTGACGCAGTTTGGCGTGCACGCTGCGCTCGAAGCGGCCCCGGTCCAGGAGCTGGTGGGCGATGACGACGCAGTAGTTGCGCAGCGCCTTCTTGCGGAGCTTCGCGGCCTCGGGGTCGTCGGCGAGTTCGGCGAGGACCAGGTCGAAGGAGCGGAAGAAGTCCAGCTGGCGTACGTCGCCGATCTGGGTCAGCGAACCGGCCAGGCCCCGGCGGTAGAAGACCCCGCGCAGGCTGGCGGCGACGTAGGACTCCGCCTTGCGGTGCAGTTCCCAGATCCAGGGGCGGTCCTCGGCGGTGCGCAGGCCGTCGTGGAAGCGCAGCAGGCCGCGGTCGAGGAGGCGGCGGTGGTAGATGCCGGCCCAGGCGTACGGGTAGTCGACCATCGTCGTGTCGTCGACGGGGAGGATCGCGCTGCGCGGGTCGAGCGGGGTGTGCCTGCGGCCCTCGGGGGAGCGCTGGATGGCGCGCTCGACGCCGGTGACCGTGACGTGGTCGGTGCGCACGAAGTCGACGTCGAAGCGCTCGATGACGTCGACCAGGTCGGCGAGGTAGCCGGGCGCGAGCCAGTCGTCGCCGTCGAGGAACGTCAGGTAGCGGCCCTCGGCCGCGTCGATCCCGGTGTTGCGGGCGGTGGCGAGGCCGCCGTTCTTCTCGTGCCGGATGACCCTGCTGTTCGGGAGCCGCTTCGTCAGCTCCAGGAGAGCCTCATAGGTCTTGTCCTTGGTCGAGCGGTCCTCGACGAACAGGAACTCGAACTCGTCCCGTGCGTTGTTGATCAGGCTCGTCACCGTTTCCGGGACATATGCCTCGATGTTGTAGCAAGGGACGATGACGGACAGTGTTGGGGGGCGGTTGGTCACGCGTACACCTGGGCTCTCTCCGGGGCGGATTCTTGTGACCGTAGGAGATGTTCGAGCCCGGATATCAACCCTGCCGGGGCCAACAGGTGAACGCACGGTAACGGCCCGGCCTCTTCGGGCGTTCAATTGCCGCCCAAACGGACCTCGATGCCCGCGATCAGCAGGTCGAGCCCCTCCTCGAAGTGCTTCCCGTACTCCTCGAAGATCTCCGCGCCCGCCGCGGCCGACAGCGGGAACCCGGCCATCAGGCGGGCGCGTTCGTCCACGCCGTAGCCCTCACGGCGCTCGTCCGGCAGCGGCTTGACGCCCTGTTCCTCGCTGACGAAACCGATCGTGTAGAGGTACGAGGTCGAGATCGCGCGGACCGCCTGGGCGAGGGTGAAGCCGGACTCGGTGAACAGGCGCAGGGTGCGTTCCATCTCCACGGCGTGCAGCGTGCCGGTGAAGCGGGAGCCGCTGAAGACCTTGGCGCCGTCGCGGTAGCCGAGCAGCGCGTCGCGCAGTCCGCGGTTGGCCTTCAGCAGCCGCTCCTGCCAGGTGTCCTCGTCGGCGAGCGGGGCGCCCGCGACCATCCGCCGGTACATCTCCGTGGCCATCTCGTCGAGCAGCGCCTGTTTGTCCTTGAAGTGCCAGTACAGCGCGGGCGCCTTGACGTCGAGTTCCCTGGCGATGGCGCGCAGGGTCAGCCCGTCGAGGCCGACCTCGTTCAGCAGTTTCAGGGCGGTGTCCGCGACGCGCTTGCGGTCGAGGGGGATGCGTCGTTCCGTGCTCACGCTTGACAACTTAACACCGTTAAGGCCACTCTCGGAGCCAACGGAACTTAACAACGTTAAGGAGAGTGGGTCATGACCGAACATGTGGACGTACTGATCGTGGGCGCCGGCCCCACCGGACTCGCCCTCGGCGTGGACGTCGCCCGGCGCGGGGTGGACGCGCTGGTCGTGGAGCGCGGCCCCGGCCTGTCCCCCGGCTCGCGCGGCAAGGGGATCCAGCCGCGCACGATGGAGGTCTTCGACGATCTCGGCGTCCTGGACGCGATCCTCGCGGCGGGCGGCGAGTATCCCGTCGGGATGATCTGGCAGGACGGTGAACGGGTCGCCGAGCAGAGCATGTTCGACCCGGCCGAGACCACCGAGGACTCGCCGTACGGCGCCCCCTGGATGGTGCCGCAGTGGCGCACCCAGGAGATCCTGCGGGCCCGGCTCGACGAGCTGGGCGGCCGGGTGTCCTTCGGCCGCGAGGTCACCGGCCTCACCCAGGACGAGGACGGCGTGACGGTCGGGTTCGCGTCCGGCGCCCCCGTCCGCGCCCGGTACGTCGTGGCCGCCGACGGCGGCCGTTCGGTGATCCGCCGCGGGCTCGGCATCGGCATGGCCGGCGAGACCGTCGACCCGAACCCGATCCTGGTGGCCGACGTCCGGATCACCGGCCTGGACCGCGACAACTGGCACACCTTCCCGCCGCGCGGCGACGACGGCTTCCTCGCGATCTGCCCGCTGGCCGGGACCGAGGACTTCCAGGTGATCGCCCAGATCCTGGACGACAGCGCACCCGACCTGTCCCTCGACGGCGTACGGAAGATCGTCGCCGCCCGCTCGCACCTCGCCCCCGACGACCTCACCGATATCAGCTGGGCCTCGGACTTCCGCCCCCGCGCCGCCCTCGCCGACCGCTTCCGGCGGGGCCGGGTCTTCCTCGCGGGGGACGCGGCGCACGTCCACTCGCCGGCCGGCGGACAGGGCCTCAACACCAGCGTCCAGGACGCCTACAACCTCGGCTGGAAGCTGGGCGCTGTCCTGCGCGGCGAGGCCCCCGCGGGCCTTCTCGACACCTACGAGGAGGAACGGCGCCCGAACGCCGCCGAGATGCTCGGCCTGTCCACCAAGGTGCACCGCGGCGAGGCCCGGCGCGGCGAGGCGACCCGTCAACTGGGCATCGGCTACCGGGAGTCGACGCTCACCACGGACACGCGGGCACCGGGTGAGGGCCTGCGCGCCGGTGACCGCGCGCCCCACCGCACCGTCGCGGGCGTACGCCTGCTGGACGCCTTCCGTGGCCCGCACTGGACCCTGCTCGCGCTGGGCACGGAGGCACCGGCGGCCGGTGACGGGGCCGCGGTCCGTGTCGTGGAGGGACCGGCGGCCGAGACGTACGGCGCCGGTCTCTTCCTGGTCCGTCCCGACGGCTACGTCGGCTGGGCGGGCGACACGGACCGCGGTCTGACGGAGTACACCGGACGCTTCGGCCTGACCGGCTAGTTACGCGGAGCCCGTCCGTTGCGCGGAGCCCGCCGGTTACACCGAGCCGGCCAGCGACAGCTTCACCGCGAAGCCGAGGAACAGCGCCCCGGCGGCCGAGGTCGCGCCGGCCGCGAGGCGCCTGCGGCGGCGGAAGGCGGTGGCGAGCCGGGTGCCGCTGAAGATGAGGGCGCTGAGGTACAGGAAGCTCGCCAGCTGCGCGAAGGCGCCGAGCACGACGAAGGACAGCGCGGGGTAGGCGTACCCCGGGTCGACGAACTGCACGAAGAAGGCGACGAAGAACAGGATCGCCTTCGGGTTGAAGATGCTCACGACGAAGGCGCGGCGGTACGGCCGCTCCTCGGCCGCCTCGGCGGCGGGCACCGGTTCCGTGGCCGCCCGCTCCTTGCGGCCGCGCCACATCGACCACGCGGCCTGCAGCATCCCGAACGCGAGCCAGGTCAGATACCCGGCCCCCGCGTACTTCACGATCCCGAACAGCACGGCGTTGGCCTGGAGCAGCGAGGCGACCCCGGCCGCGGAGAGTGTCATCAGCACGGTGTCGCCGCACCAGACACCGGCGGCCGCCGTGTACCCGGCTCGGGTCCCGCGCCGGGCGGCGACCGAGAGGACGTACAGCGAGTTGGGACCGGGCAGCAGGACGATCAGGACCAGGCCCGCGAGATAGGTGGGGAGATCGATGACACCGAACATGAGCACGAGTGTCGCACGCGGGCGCACGGCCTCACAGGTGCGGAAAGGCTGTGGTCTTTCCTAACCGCCGACCTCGACGATGACCGGTTAGAAAAGACCACAGCCTTTCGAGGTACCCGGTCCCGGCCGCCGTTCGCGGCCCGGCATCCGGGGGTACGTGTCGGGGGGTACGACGCCGGTGAGACGACGGGGGTGCGTGATGCGTACTACGGGCATGGGGAGAGCACTCGCCGCCACGGCGGCCCTGTCGGCCCTGGTGACGGTGTGCGGCTGCACGGCGCAGGGCACGGACGGCGGACACCATCTGCCCGTACGTATCCAGCTCCCCCAAAGCGGCGGCACCAAGGTCGGCGGCGACGGCAAGTCCTCCGCCACCCCGGCCCCCGCCCGCGCCGCGAACGTCCTGTGGGCGCGCGGCGACAGCGGCATGGACGTACGCGAACTCCAGGCGCGGCTACGGCAGGTCGACTGGCTCTTCGACGGCCCGACCGGGACCTACGACGACCTCACCGAGCAGGCCGTCGCCGGGTTCCAGGGCAAGCGCGGGCTGCCGAAGACCGGGCAGACCGACAGCGTCACCTGGCAGCGGCTGGTGCGGATGACGCACGAGCCGGGCAAGTGGGACCTGTACCTGATGGGCGGCCAGCCGGCCGGCGCCCCCGACCCGCGCTGTCTGACCGGCCGGGTGCTGTGCATCGACAAGACGAGCCGCACCCTGCGCTGGATGATCGACGGCCGCACGGTGTCGACGATGGCGGTCCGGTTCGGCGCGCAGTACACCCCGACCCGCGACGGTGTGTTCCACGTCTACTGGAAGGCCCGGAACTGGGTGTCCACGCTCTACCACTCCCCCATGCCGTACGCGATGTTCTTCAGCGGCGGCCAGGCGGTGCACTTCTCGTACGACTTCTCGATGCGGGGCTACGCGGGCGGCTCGCACGGCTGCGTCAACGTACGCGACGAGGCGGCGATCGCGAGCCTCTTCGCACAGGTACGGACGGGCGACAAGGTCGTCGTCTACAAGTGAGCGGGGTTATGAGGCGCGGGCGGGACCGGGGGAACGTGTCCCGCCCGCGCCAAGTGCACGAGCCGTAGGTACGGGGGGAACCCCGGCTCAGTGCGTTCGGCCGATGACCAGTCGGCTTATTCAGTACTGCGCCACGCGGGCCGAAAACGTCACACCTCGCGCGAAGAAAATTCCACGGCCTACGAAAGCGCAGGTCAGAGGGCGCTGTACGTCGGGCTCGGCGCAGGGGTCCGCCCGCCGGCGGTGGTGTGCGCCGACGGGTGCCGGGTGAGCGGCGCGAACCCCGAGGAGCCCGGGGAGCCGGCCGAGCCCGGAGCGGCGGCGCCGTTGTCCAGATGCCCGCCACCACTGCCCCTGCCGCTGCCACCACTACTGCTGCCGCCGCTGCCACCGGGTGCGATCGGGGATATGTGCCCGTCGTCGTCACCGCCCTGGCCGCCGCCGCCCTGGTCGCCGGAACCGTTCTGGTCGTTGCCCTGAGCGCCGCCGTTCTTGCCGGTGCCCTTGCCGTCCTTGCCGTCGGAACCGGCGCCGGTGTGCCTGAGGAGGCCCTTGCAGTACGTCCACACATGGGACGTGCCGCCCGCCGCGCCCTCCAGGGCACGCTTGCGGCCGGGGGTCAGGGCCGTGCCGTCGCGCACCGCACGGCAGGACGAGGCGACACCGCCCCACCAGGTGCCGGACCCGGCGGACTTGCCGTCACCGGCCTCGGTGGACGGCGTCGGCTGCGCGCCGCCCCCGACCGCCTCGCCGGAGGAGTCGTCCGCACCGCCGCCCGGCGTGGGCGTGCCCGAGCCGCGCGTGCCCGTCGGCGAGGGCGAGACCAGGGTCCGGTCGGGCGGCACGGCGGCGGAGATCGAGGCGGCGGGCGTCGGATCGTCGTCGAAGGGTGAGGGCAGGGCGCCGGTGCCGGCCGCGACCGCGACCCCGCCGAGCATCCCGGCGGCGAGCACGGCGGTCAGCCCGAAGCGCACGGGTCTTCCCCAGCGCGAACCCGGCACGGCCGGGGCGGGCCGCCCGAGCCGGACGAGCCCGGCGTCGGAGGAGTGCGCGGGGCCGCGCCGGCCGAAGCCGGCCCGCTCGACATCGTTGCCGCTGCGCGCGGCCCGGAACGCCGTCAACGCGGCGTCCTCGCCCGGGAGTTCGACCTTGGTCTGCGAGGGTTCCACGGCCAGCGCGCCGAGGGTTCTGGCGAGCCGTTCGGCCTGGTCGCGGGTGGCCGGGTCGACGGACTCCAGGGACTCGCCGCGCAGCAGCAGCTCGGCGGTCTCACGGTCCAGCCATCGGCCGGGGGCCCGGCCCGCGGCGGAACCGCCGGCGGACTCGGTGTCTCCCGGAAAAGCAGAGCGCTCGTCGGCCATCACATGTCCTTCTGCGTCCGCGCACGCGTATGCGTCACAGTGGCGGACGTCACCGCGCGGTCGCGCGGGAGTCGCTGGGGCGGCAGGGCGTCGAGGGGTCCGGCCGATTCCGCCTCGCCGCCGAGCAGTTCCGCGAGCCGTTTCAGACCGCGGTGCGCGGCCGTGCGGACGGCGCCGGGCCGCTTGCCGAGGGTCTCCGCGGCGGTCTTGGCGTCGAGGCCCATCACCACCCGCAGGACGACGGCCTCGGCCTGGTCCTGCGGCAGCTGGGCGATGAGGGAGAGGGTGGTGTCGGTGGCGAGCGCCTCGATGGCCTCGCCCGCGGTGTCGGACT
Organism: Streptomyces sp. NPDC096013; assembly: GCF_044763565.1. NCBI lineage: Bacteria > Bacillati > Actinomycetota > Actinomycetes > Kitasatosporales > Streptomycetaceae > Streptomyces > Streptomyces sp. NPDC096013. The sequence continues at coordinate 20,346 of NZ_JBIWGK010000003.1, forward strand.
CGGCGGCGCGGCCGGTCAGTTCGGTCTCGTCGCCGCCTATCGCGGGGCGACGGCCGCGCATCCGTATGTGGTCGAGGGCGCGGTTGCGGGCGATCCGCGCCGCCCACCCGCGGAACCGGTCCGCGTCCCCGCTGAACCGGTCGAGGTCCCGGGCGATCTGAAGCCAGGCCTCGGACGCGACGTCCTCGGCGTCCGGATCGCCGACCAGCGTCCGTACGTATCCGAGCAACCGTGGATGCACCGTGCGGTACACAGTCCGGAACGCGGTCTCGTCCCCGTCCTGTGCCGCAAGCACCGCGGCGGTCAGCTCCGCGTCGTCCCCCAGCACGTGGTCCCTCGAATGGTGTCGGTCGCGTCCGCACTCCGGCGCGAAAGGCACGTTACGACCTGAAACTGTTCCTCGTCCATGTCCGTACAAGGTGCAACTACCTGGTTCACCGTCACGGTGTGACAGAAAACGCACTCCCGGCGCTGTAGAAAATACGGGCCGCCGCGCGGCCCGTACCGCGCGACGGCCGGGGCCTCTCCTGTGGGGGGTGGCGGCTCCGGCCGTCTCCGCGATGACCCCCGCGGACACCAGGGCCGCACCCCTATCCGGCACCGCCCGGCCGCCAGTCGTCCTGCCTGCGCGTCGGCGCCGAAGGACACCCCGCGTCCCGTACGGCCCGGAAGGCGGCCACCGCCCGCCGCTCCGCCTCGCGGTCCACCTCCCCCTCACGCAGCGCCGCACCCAGCAGCGCCGGGAGAGCGGGAAGCGCCGGGCCCGCCGGAGGGCCGGCGTGATCGGGAGGACCCGTGCATCCCGTGTCGTGATCAGCCATGTCCGTCCCCATCCCTTTCCGGTTCCCGCGCCGAGCCCCTCGCCGAGTCCCTTTCCCCGACGCCCAGTTCGCGCGCCAGCCGTCTCAGCCCCCGGTACGCGGCCGTCCGCACCGCCCCCGGCCGCTTGCCCAGCACCCGCGCGGCGCCGGGCCCGTCGAGCCCCACGACCACCCGCAGCAGCACGGCCTCGGCCTGATCCCGCGGCAGCCCCCGGAGCAGCCCGAGGGCGTACTCGGTGGAGAGGGACTCCAGCGCCTGGTCGTGGGTGCTGTGCGGGCCGGGCAGTTCGAGTACGTCCTGTTCGAGCGCCGCCGGCCGGGGCCGTACCCGCTGCCGCCGCAGATGGTCGAGCGCCCGGTGCCGGGCGATGGTCGCCGTCCAGCCGCGGAACCCCGCCCCGTCGCCCCGGAACCGGCCCAGGTCACGGGCGATCTCCAGCCACGCGTCGGACGCCACGTCCTCGGCCTCGTCGCCGACAAGACCGCGCAGATACCCGAGCAGCCCGGGCTGCACGAGCCGGTACGCGACGGCGAACGCCCGCTCGTCGCCCTCCTGGGCCCGCGCGACCGCCGCGCCCAGTTCCCCGTCGTGCGCGTGCCCGCGCCGGGGCTCGCCTGTCTGGCCCAAGGACTGTCCTCGTCGGTACCGGTGCGCGAAGGCCCGTACCGAGTACGGCAGGACCCGTGCCGGGCGCGACGGTCCCCCCGCACCCCTCATCGCCCTCAGCGCCGCCCCCGACAGAAACGTCACAGCGCGCGGCCCGCCCGACCCTGACCTCGTCGACCTCGTCGCCTGCTTCGATCAGGGGGGCAGCGGCCCTAGAGGGTGGTGTCCACGGGCTGTTGAGGGGTCTCCTTCGCCGTCGTGTCCGGTGTGGGCACGCGGTCGGCGTTCACCAGGACGCCCGCGATGAGGGCGGCCAGCAGGATCGAGGCCATCGCCCACCAGGTGGCGACGTTGAAGCCGTGCACGGCGGCCTTCGCCTCCAGGAGCCGCCGGTCGGCGCCGGGGGCCGCGTGGGCGGTGGCGTAGCGGGCGGTGACACTGGCGGCGATCGTGTTGAGGAGGGCCGTACCGATCGAACCGCCCACCTGCTGGGCCGTGTTGAAGGTCGCCGAGGCCGCACCGGAGTCGCGGGGTGCGACGCTGCCGGTGGCCAGCGACACCGAGGTCATCATCGCCGTACCCATGCCGAGGCCGAGCATCAGCATGCCGGGCAGGATGTACGTGGCGTACGCGGGCTCCACCCCGACCTGGGCGATCAGCGCGAGCGCACCCGCCGCGAGCAGCAGTCCCGGGACCATCAGGGTGCGCGGCGGCACCTTGTTGAGCAGCCGGGCCGCGATCTGGGTCGAGCCGGTGATCATGCCGACCGTAATGGGGAGATAGGCGACGCCCGTCTTGACCGGCGAATAGCCGAGGACGCGCTGCATGTAGTAGGTGAGGAAGAGGAACACACCGAACATGCCGATGGTGACGAACAGGATGGTCAGGAACGCCCCGACCCGCTGACGGTCCTTCACCACCGCCATCGGCAGCAGCGGCACCCGCGCCCGTGTCTGCCAGAACCCAAACGCGCCGAGCAGGACGACCCCGGCGCCGAGCAGTGTCAGCACCAGGCCGTCGCCCCAACTCCTGGACTCCGCCTCGGAGAAGCCGTAGACCAGCGTCAGCATGCCGAGGGAACCGAGGAGCGCGCCCGGTATGTCGAGGTGCGCGTCGGGGTGCCGGGCGCTGTCGCTGAGCAGGACCCAGGCACCGGCGAAGGCGACCAGCGCGATGGGCACGTTGACGTAGAGGCACCAGCGCCAGTCGAGGTACTGGGTGAGGAAGCCGCCCGCGAGGAGCCCGACCGCCGCGCCCGCGCCGACGATCGCGCCGAACACGCCGAACGCCTTGCCCCGGTCCTTCGGGTCGGTGAACGTCGTCGTGAGCAGGGAGAGCGCGGAGGGGGCGAGCAGGGCGGCGAAGACTCCTTGCAGCGCGCGGGCGCCGAACAGCATGCCCTGGTTGGCGGCGGCACCGCCGAGCGCGGACGCGGCGGCGAAGCCGATCAGCCCGATCATGAAGGTGTTCTTGCGCCCGGCGAGGTCAGCGATCCGGCCACCGAGCAGCAACAGCCCGCCGAACGCGAGGGTGTAGGCGGTGATGACCCACTGCCGGTTGCCGTCCGACATGTGGAGATCGACCTGCGCGGAGGGCAGCGCGATGTTGACGATGGTCATGTCGAGGACGACCATCAACTGCGCGAGCGCGATGACGACCAGCGCCCACCAACGACGGTTCTCGGCCATATGCCCTCCCCGGTCCGACGGCCGCCCTCATCGTCCTCCCGGACCCGGCCCATGGGGAACGCAGGCGTTTCTTATTACGCCGATTTTGCCGAATTCCCGGTCCGCGCAACTCCCCTGCCGCCGTGGGCCGTTACCGCCGTACGCCGTTCATCGCGTCCCGGCACAGCAGCCTCAGCGAGCCGTCCCCGCCGAAGCACCGCCGCGCCTCGTCGATGGGGTCCCACAGCCGCCCCTCCGGCGTCCGCAGCCAGTGCTCACCCCCGGTCGCCCACCACTCGCCGCCGGTCTGCCGCGCGATCACCTCACCGGCGTAGGCCCCGAACCCGCGCAACTCGCTCTCCATGGCGGCGTACGGCGCGCCCTCCCGCCGTATCTCCTCGATCATCCGGTCGACCCGCCACAGGCTAGGCGCCGAGTAGTCGAGCCGTACCCGGGCCCCTTCGCGCATGGTCGCCACGGTGTCCGCGGCCCATCGCACGGGCTGCGCGGCGGCGGAGGGCCGGCGCGTCGTCTGCTCTGTCAGCTGCTGTGTCATCACACCAGGAGAAGCATGGCGGGGCGGTGTTCCGGCACCCCGATCCGGACATTTCCCCGGACCCGCGCAGGACCGCCCCACGCCCACCGCACGACGGTCACAGACCCGCCGCTCAACTCCGCCCGCGCGCCCGCCGCGAGACCACCGCGCGCAGCACCCGCCGCCCCTCGGTCGACACGGCGAGCACCTGCCGCAGTCCGCCCGCACCGGTCCCGGCGAGGAGTTCGAGAACGGCGATCTGCCGGCGCAGCTCGGCGGCGACGAGAGGTGACATGCCGTCGGTACGACCTTCACGGCGGCCCTCGACGTCATCGGCGTCGCCGGCCGGGGTCATGACCTCCAGCAGTCGGTGGACCCGCAGCGAGTCGAGCGAGCAGGCGTCGGCCCACGCCCGCACCTCGGCCCCGGCCGGGACCGGCGGCGCGGCCGCGAGCATCGTGCGGGCGATCCGGACGGCCCGGTCCTCGCCGGGCTCCTCGAACAGGGCGGGGAGCTTGGCACGGGCCTGCTCCAGGGACTCGCCCCACGTCTCCCCCTCGGCGCCGTCCGCGAGGCTCGTCCACAGCGGGCGCAGCACCTCGTCGTCCCCGCCCAGCAGCGGCACGCACCGATCCAAACAAGCCAGTCCGCCTGCGGCCAGTGCGCGATCGTCGGCCTGCGCGATCAGTTCCACCAGACTCATCCAGACCTCCCTCGGCGGGGCCCCTCCCCTATGAGACCCGCATCTCCCCTGGCGGCGCGCCTCACCCCGGGAGTGTCACACGGGACGCCCTCGCGCAGACAGAGAAAACGGAAGAAGAGGTTTTCGGCCAACTGGGCCGGGTTCTCCGCAGGCCGGCCGCCCGCGCCGGCCCCTCTTTCTCCGCGCCCCTCAACCCACCTTGTCCGCAAGGGACTTGAATTGGGTCCAGGTCAGTGACGGCGTCCCCGGGTCCCAGAGTTTCTGGATCGTGGCGCGCAGCGGCATGCGGATGCCGGCCGCGACCTGGTTCTGGGTCTGGGAGCCCGCGAGGTCGCACCAGACGGCGAAGGAGCCGCCGAGGATCTGGGCGTCGTACTTCGCGGGGACCGCCGTCGTGCCGCGCAGCACGCGCGGGGTCCAGTGCTCGTAGATCCGCTGTCCCGTCGGGTAGACGAAGGTCTGCGGCTCGCCGAGGACGTAGTACATGTACTCGTCGTTGTAGTTGAGGACCTTGCGCCCCGCGCTCAGATACGCGACGGGCTGCCGGGCGCCGATCTCCTTGCCCGTCCAGTACGCGACCTGGAGGTCCTTGGCGGCCTGCACGGACGTGCCGGCGAAGAAGCCGTCGTTCCACACCCGCATCGTGCGGTCGTGGTTGCGGATCGTGTCGGCGCGGTCGTTGAGCCAGCCGGTGGTGAGGTCGGCGACGGTGCCGCCGGAGCCGTAGGCCTTCACCGCCTCGGCCGCCAGCTGCGGGAAGGACGCCTGGGGGTTGGCGACGGTCAGCGCCTGGTACTCGTCGCCGCCGAGGTGCCACTGGTCGCCGGTGAACAAACCGGCGTACTCGTCGAGGAGTTCGTCGACGATCGCGGCGGACGCGTCCTTGGAGATGTCGATCGCGCCGCGTGTGGCGACCCCCGACACGTTCCGCAGTTGCAGCTCCGGATGGGCGGCGATCACCGCGCCCAGGTGTCCCGGGGAGTCGATCTCGGGGACGACCGTGATGTGCCGGCTGGCCGCGAGGTCGACGATCCGCTTGACCTGCGCCTTGGTCAGATGGTCCTTCGACACGATCTCGGGGTGAGTCGTGGACTGGATCCGGAAGCCCTGGTCGTCGGAGAAGTGCAGCCCCAGCTCGTTGAACTTGAGGTCGCCCAGCTCCCGTACCCGGTCCTCGATCCAGCCCGCGGTGAACGGCTTGCGCGCGATGTCCAGCATGAACCCGCGCCGCGGCTTGGCGGGCTGGTCGTGCACGACGCCCTCCGGCGCCGTACCGCCCCCGTGCACCTCCTGCTTGAGCGTGCGCGTCCCGTAGAACACGCCCGCGTCCGAGGGCCCGCTGATGGTGACCCGCCCGCCGCGCACGGTCATCGCGTACGACTCCGGGTTCGCGCCCTCGTCGTCGTTCAGCGCCAGCCGCACGTCCCCGGCCCGCACGTCACTCGACGCGCCGCCGTATGTCAGTCCCAGCTCACCGGCGATGAGCCGCCCCTCGTCGGCGAGATCGGCGTCGTCGACGACGACCCGCTCCCCCTTCGCGGGCCGCCAGCCGGGACCACGCGCGGGGGTGTGCGAGCGCACGGCCGGGATGGTGCGGGGCGCCTGCGACAGCGGATACGACCGCGTCGGACTCGGCGTCGGCGACGCGGAGCGGGAGGCCGCGCCCCGCGAGGCGGCGGAGGTCTCGTCGCCGGACCCGACCGACGCGCCCCCCTCGTCGCCGGAGGCCGCCCACAGCCCGAGGCCCACTCCGCCCGCGACCACCGCGGTGGCTGCGGCGACCGCGATCAGCCCTCGCTTCTGCTTCCCCTGCTTCACCTGCTTCGCCGACGAGCGGCGCCTGTGCTGGCTCACGGCGCCAACCTACGGCCCCGAGCGGATCGCGGGTGTCCACCACGCGTTCCGAAACTCTCCCGTCCGGGTGAAATTCGGGCATCCGTCGGACACGTCATGACCACTCCCGATAATCTGCCGACGCACCTTTCACTACCTCCCCTGCCGCACCATCCGCGACGCGAGGACCCCACCCTGCCTGCGCACCGCCTTCCCCAGCTCCCCGACCTTTCCGGCCGAGTGGCCATCCCGGCGCTGCCCGAACAGTCCCGCACCTCGCCGTCCCCGCGCTCGCTGGACGCCTTCAACACCGCGCCCGCCGACGACGTACGGCACACCCTGCTCACCTGTCTCCGCAGCCACCGCTGGTCCCACCGCCTCACCGACCACCGCCCCTACCCCGACCTCGACGCCCTACTCGCCGCGTCCGACGAGGCGGCGTACGACCTGACCCCGGGCGACCTGACGGAGGCACTGGCGGGCGAGTCCCTCCCGGCCCTGCCCGAGGACACGTACGAGGCGGCCCACATGGCCCTGGACGCGGCCCACGCCGCGTACGAGGCGAGGTTCGGCCATGTGTTCGTCATCTGCGCGGACGGAATCGCCACGGACGAGGTACTGGACCACGTGCTGGCGGGAATCCGCTCCCGCCTGACGAACGACCCGGAGGAGGAACGGGTGGTGGTGGCAGAGGAGCTGCGGCGCCTCGCAAAAGGGCGGCTGCGGGCGGTTTTCGGCTTTTAGGGGCGCGGGGAACTGCGCGACCAGCCACAAACGGCGCGCACCCGGCGAACAACATGAACCACCCACCTCCACCAGCCGCCCGAAACTAGCCCGTACGTGCACCTTTGGGTGCCAGTTTGATCACACAGGCAGGCCCGCCGTAAGACCGGCGTCAACGGCTGGATACGATGCTGAGGGCCGGAGGACCGTACCCGGCCGGGCCCGACCGACAGAGAAGCCGGCGCGGCCCTAAATCCCCGCTCCCGGAGGGTTCTTCCGTGCCGGCTGGAACGCTGTACCGCGGCCGGGAAGGAATGTGGTCATGGGTGGCTCATCGAGTCACCGGCGTCCTCATCTTCTTCTTCCTGTTCGTACACGTGCTGGACACCGCTCTTGTGCGTGTCTCCCCCGAGGACTACGACAAGGTCGTAGCCACCTACAAGACGCCGATCGTGGCACTGCTGGAGTACGGCCTCGTCGCCGCGATCCTCTTCCACGCCCTCAACGGCCTGCGCGTCATCGCCGTCGACTTCTGGTCGAAGGGCCCGCGCTACCAGAAGCAGATGCTCTGGTCCGTCGTAGGCCTGTGGCTCGTGCTCATGCTCGGGGCGATCTACCCCGTGCTCGGCCACGCCGCTCGTGTTCTGTTCGGGAGCTGACGCAGATGTCCACGACTGAAACCGCGTCGGGCATCGGCCCGGTCGAGAGCGCGTCCGTCTACACCGTAGACAACCCCGCGCCGCTCATCGAGGCCCCCCGCAAGCGCACCCAGAAGACCCCGAAGTCCACCCGGGGCAACTTCGAGATGTACGGCTGGCTCTTCATGCGCCTGTCCGGCGTCGTGCTGGTCGTCCTGGTCCTCGGCCACCTGCTGATCCAGCTCGTGCTGGACGGCGGTGTCTCCAAGATCGGCTTCGCCTTCGTGGCCGGCCGCTGGGCCTCGCCGTTCTGGCAGGTCTGGGACCTGCTGATGCTGTGGCTCGCGATGCTGCACGGCGCCAACGGCCTGCGCACGGTCATCAACGACTACGCGGAGCGCGCGAACACCCGGCTGTGGCTCAAGGGCCTGCTCTACACCGCCACGGTGTTCACCATCCTGCTGGGCACGCTGGTGATCTTCACCTTCGACCCGAACATCCGTTAGGCAACGGGGCTGAGGAATTTCCTGATGAAGATCCACAAGTACGACACCGTCATCGTCGGCGCCGGCGGCGCCGGTATGCGCGCCGCGATCGAGTCGACGAAGCGCAGCCGCACCGCGGTCCTGACGAAGCTCTACCCCACCCGCTCCCACACGGGCGCCGCGCAGGGCGGTATGGCCGCCGCGCTCGCCAACGTGGAGGAGGACAACTGGGAGTGGCACACCTTCGACACGATCAAGGGCGGTGACTACCTGGTCGACCAGGACGCCGCCGAGATCCTGGCGAAGGAGGCCATCGACTCGGTCCTCGACCTGGAGAAGATGGGCCTGCCGTTCAACCGGACGCCCGACGGGACGATCGACCAGCGCCGCTTCGGCGGTCACAGCCGCAACCACGGCGAGGCCCCGGTCCGCCGGTCCTGCTACGCGGCCGACCGCACCGGCCACATGATCCTCCAGACGCTGTACCAGAACTGCGTGAAGGAGGGCGTCGAGTTCTTCAACGAGTTCTACGTCCTCGACCAGCTGATCGCCGACGTCGACGGCGTGAAGACCTCGGTCGGCGTGGTCGCGTACGAGCTGGCGACCGGCGAGATCCACGTCTTCCAGGCGAAGGCCGTGATCTACGCGTCCGGCGGCTGCGGCAAGTTCTTCAAGGTGACGTCGAACGCGCACACCCTGACCGGTGACGGCCAGGCCGCGGTGTACCGGCGCGGGCTGCCGCTGGAGGACATGGAGTTCTTCCAGTTCCACCCGACCGGCATCTGGCGCATGGGCATCCTGCTGACGGAGGGCGCCCGCGGTGAGGGCGGCATCCTCCGCAACAAGGACGGCGAGCGCTTCATGGAGAAGTACGCGCCGGTCATGAAGGACCTCGCGTCCCGTGACGTCGTGTCCCGCTCCATCTACACGGAGATCCGTGAGGGCCGCGGCTGCGGTCCCGAGGGCGACCACGTCTACCTCGACCTCACGCACCTCCCGCCGGAGCAGCTGGACGCGAAGCTCCCGGACATCACCGAGTTCGCGCGCACCTACCTCGGTATCGAGCCGTACACGGACCCGATCCCGATCCAGCCCACCGCGCACTACGCGATGGGCGGCATCCCGACGAACGTCGAGGGTGAGGTCCTCACCGACAACACCACCGTCGTCCCGGGCCTGTACGCGGCCGGCGAGGTCGCCTGTGTGTCGGTGCACGGCGCCAACCGCCTCGGCACCAACTCGCTCCTGGACATCAACGTGTTCGGGCGCCGGGCGGGCATCGCCGCGGCGGAGTACTCGCAGAAGGCGTCCTACGTCGAGCTGCCGGAGAACCCCGCGCAGCAGGTCATCGACCAGGTCGAGCACCTGCGCAACTCCACGGGCACCGAGCGCGTGGCGGTCCTGCGCCGCGAGCTCCAGGAGACCATGGACGCGAACGTCATGGTGTTCCGCACCGAGCAGACCATCAAGACGGCGGTCGAGAAGATCGCGGAGCTGCGCGAGCGCTACCGCAACGTCTCGATCCAGGACAAGGGCCGCCGGTTCAACACGGACCTCCTGGAGGCCATCGAGCTGGGCAACCTGCTCGACCTCGCCGAGGTCATGGCGGTCTCGGCGCTCGCCCGCAAGGAGTCCCGCGGCGGTCACTACCGCGAGGACTACCCGAACCGCGACGACGTCAACTTCATGCGCCACACCATGGCGTACCGCGAGGTCGGCGACGACGGCACCGAGTCCATCCGTCTCGACTACAAGCCGGTCGTCCAGACCCGCTACCAGCCGATGGAGCGTAAGTACTGATGGCTACCCCTGTTCTGGACAAGGCGGAAGCGGCCGGCCAGCCCGAGCCCGGCTTCGCCGACTCCCCCTACATCACGGTCACCTTCCGGATCCGCCGCTTCAACTCCGAGGTCTCGGCGGAAGCGGTCTGGGAGGACTTCCAGCTGGAGATCGACCCCAAGGAGCGCGTCCTCGACGGTCTCCACAAGATCAAGTGGGACCTCGACGGCTCGCTGACGTTCCGCCGCTCGTGCGCGCACGGCATCTGCGGTTCGGACGCGATGCGGATCAACGGCAAGAACCGTCTCGCCTGCAAGACCCTGATCAAGGACCTCAACCCCGAGAAGCCGATCACGGTCGAGCCGATCAAGGGTCTGACGGTCCTGAAGGACCTGGTCGTCGACATGGACCCGTTCTTCCAGGCGTACCGCGACGTCATGCCGTTCCTGATCACGCACGACACGAACGAGCCGACGCGGGAACGCCTCCAGTCGGCCGAGGACCGCGAGCGCTTCGACGACACCACGAAGTGCATCCTCTGCGCCGCGTGCACGTCCTCGTGCCCGGTGTTCTGGAACGACGGCCAGTACTTCGGCCCGGCCGCGATCGTCAACGCGCACCGCTTCATCTTCGACAGCCGTGACGACGCGGGCGAGCAGCGCCTGGAGATCCTCAACGACCGTGACGGTGTGTGGCGTTGCCGCACGACCTTCAACTGCACGGACGCCTGCCCGCGCGGTATCGAGGTCACGAAGGCGATCCAGGAAGTGAAGCGGGCGCTGATCACGCGACGCTTCTGAGGTTGTTCTCCGTACGGCTTCGAGGGCCCCGTTCCCAGGTTGGGAGCGGGGCCCTCTGGCGTGCGGCGACCCGTGCGGGCGAACGTGATCGTCCGCGAGGCGGCACTGACGATCCCGTCCCGTCGGCAATGCCGGGCCCGCGCCGATCATCGCCCTAATCTGATGGCATGTCAGATGAAGAGTCGTACGAACTGCTCGGCTTCGACAACGTCCTCCTCCCGGTCGGGGATCTCGCCGAGGCCGTCGGCTTCTACGGGCGCGCGGGGTTCACCGTCGGGTTCCGGCTCGACGAGGCCGGCATCGCACTGCTGAAGGTCGGCGGCGAGACCCCCGGGGTGCTGCTGCGCCAGGAAGAGGGGCTCGGACACCGGCCGCCGCCGTGGCCCTCGTCGCGCGTGTGGCTGGAGGTGCCGGACGCGCGGAGGGCCGCTCAGCACCTGACCGCGGCCGGTCTCGCGCTGCTCGATCCGCCGTTCTCCGTGGCCACCGGGTGGACCGTCGAGTTCGCCGATCCCTGGGGCAACGTCCTTGGTCTCACGGACTATTCGAAGCGCCCGGAGCTGGCGCGGCGGGTGTGACACAGGTCCCAGGGCAAGCAAGTTGAACGCGTTCAGAAATGCTCCTACAGTTCTTCCTGTCAGCATTTTTGAACGTGTTCAAGAAGGGGGAGGCGCATGGACCGCACGGTCATCGCCTACGTCATCTATCTGATCGTCAGCATCGGACTCACCGTCTGGGTGGCCCGCACCCTCAGCCGCAACGGACGGATCTTCCTCGCCGACGTCCTCCGGGGGAACGAGAAACTCGCGGAGGCCGTGAACCACCTCCTGGTGGTCGGCTTCTACCTCGTCAACCTCGGGTTCGTCGCCCTCTACCTGAGCGGCGACGGCACCATCGACGACACCCGGGGCATCTTCGAGGCCCTGTCGACGAAGGTGGGCGTGGTACTGCTGGTGCTCGGGGTGATGCACCTGGGGAACGTGTTCGTGCTGAACAAGATCCGGCGGCGCGGGGTCATGGAGCGGGAGCAGATACCGCCCATCGCGCCGCAGGGCTGGGTTCCGCCGACGGCCGGGGCGTGACGGGGGTGGCCCCGGCCGTCGGCGGGACCCGGGACCGGGACGCCTCGCGCGTCCCGGTCCACGGGCTCACCGTCCTCTACGACGCCGACTGCTCCCTGTGCACCTTCGTCCGCGACTGGCTCGTACGGCAGCCGCAGCTGGTGCCCCTGGAACTCGTACCGGCGTCCTCCGAAGAGGCCCGGCAGCGCTTCCCCGGCCTCGACCACCGCGCCACCCTCGACGAGGTCACCGTCATCGGCGACTCCGGGCAGGTCTACCGGGGTGCCGCCGCCTGGATCGTCACCCTGTGGGCCCTGCGTGAACAGCGGCCCCTGGCACACCGGCTGAACACCCCGGCCGGGGCCCGGCTCGCCCGGGGCGCCGTCCTCGCCGCCGCCAAGTGGCGCGGGGCGCAGTGGGGCGCCGGCCGGTGGGGCGGCGGGGTGTACCGGCAGGGGGACGGCTGGTCGTACGACCCGCACCAGGGGTGGAGCTACACCGCGCCGGGCTGCGCGGACGGTTCCTGCCCCACTGGATAGGCTCTCCTTCCGTGCCCGCGAAGAACGACAGCCCCCGAGCGGACGGCGGTACGCCCGCCAGGTCCGCGAAGTCCGAGCAGACCCGTGCGCTCATCCTGGAGACGGCCATGCGGCTGTTCCAGGAGCACGGCTACGACAAGACGACGATGCGGGCGATCGCCAAGGAGGCGGGCGTCTCGGTCGGCAACGCGTACTACTACTTCGCCGGCAAGGAGCACCTGATCCAGGGCTTCTACGACCGGCTCGCCGAGGAGCACCGGGTCGCGGTCCGCGAGGTGCTGGACCGGGAGACCGACCTGGAGGCGCGGCTCGCGGGCGTGCTGCGGGTGTGGCTGGACATCGCGACGCCGTACCACGAGTTCGCGGTGCAGTTCTTCAAGAACGCCGCCGACCCGGACAGCCCGCTCAGCCCGTTCTCCGCGGAGAGCGAGCACGCGCGTGTGCAGGCCATCGGCGTCCACAAGGAGGTGCTGCACGGGGCGAAGACCAAGGTGGCGCCGGAACTGCGGGACGTGCTGCCGGAGTTGATGTGGCTCTCGCAGATGGGGCTCGTGCTGTATTGGGTGTTCGACCGCACCGAGGGCCGCGAGCGGAGTTACCGGCTGGCCTCGCGCGGGGCCCGGCTCACCGCGCGCGGGGTGTCCCTCGCCCGCTTCCGGGTGCTGCGGCCGCTCGTCCTTGAGGTGCACGACCTGTTCACGGACTTCCTGCCGGGCATGACCCACGCGCTGCCCGACCCGGCGAAGGCGAAGAAGGAGAAGCGCGGGGCGCCCGCCGCCGGACCCGCCGACGACGAGCGCCCCTGAGACGCCTTGCCGTGAAACACCCTCCCGGGGAGCCCGCCCAGACCTCCGGCAGGCGCCCTTCGCCGGTCAGTTGACGGCGTCCACCCCGCCCTCCGCGAGCTCGACGTCGTGGATCAGCGGACCGTCCGTCACCGCCACATGGCGGGCGATCGAGCTGTACGAAGCGGCCGTCGTCGCCAGGAGATAGGTCCCCGGGCCCGGCACCGACACGATGTACGAGCCGTCCGCGAGGGTCTCGACGCGGTCCAGCTGACGTCCGCCCGCCGACAGCAGTGTCACCGCGGCGCCCTCCAGGGGCTCTCCCTCGGCCGTCCGGACGAAACCGTGGACGGCCGACGCCGGGCCCTCCGGGGCGGCCTGTACGGGCTCCTCGGCGGGTTCCACGGCGAGGTGCGGCAGCGCCTTGTCCAGCCAGCCGGGCAGCCACCAGTTGGACGCGCCCAGCAGGTGCATCGCGGCCGGCACCAGGGCCGTCCGCAGGATGAAGGCGTCGAGGGCGACCGCGGCGGCCAGGCCGACGCCCGCCGTCGCCGCACCGGAGTTGCCGCTCAGGACGAAGGCCAGGAAGACGCAGACCATGATCAGGGCCGCGCTGTTGATGACACGGCTGGTCTCCGCGAGCCCGACGCGGACCGCGCGGGCGTTGTCCTTGGTGTGGACCCACTCCTCATGCATCCGGCTCACCAGGAACACCTGGTAGTCCATGGAGAGGCCGAACAGCAGGGACAGCATGATGACCGGCAGGAAGGCGTTGATCGGGCCCTCCTTGCCGAGGCCGAGCATGTCCAGGCCCCAGCCCCACTGGAAGATCGCCACCAGGACACCGAAGGAGGCCGCCGCCGCGACGAGGTTCATCAGGGCGGCCGTCAGCGGGACCACCAGCGAGCGGAAGGCCAGCAGGAGGAGCAGGAAACTCAGGCCGATGATCGTCGCGACGAAGAGCGGGAGACGGTCGCCCGTGACGGTCGCGAAGTCCTTCGAGATCGCCGTCACACCGCCCACGTGGCCGGTCGCACCGGCCCCGGGTATGACCTTGTCGCGCAGGGTGTCGATCAGGTCGTCCGTCTGCTGGGACTGCGGTGAGGTCTTCGGGACGACCTGGATCACCGTCACCCCGTGCGCGGGCGGCAGCGCGGCGACCCGGGCCACGTCCTCCGTCCCCTGGATGTCCTTGACCAGGGTGGCCGTGTCACCGCTCGAAGTGACCACCTGGAGAGGGCCGTTGAAGCCGGGGCCGAAACCGTCGGCAAGGAGGTCGTACGCCTGCCTGGTGGTCGTCGAGGAGTCGTCGTTGCCCTGGTCGGTGGCGCCGAGACGCAGCGACAGGACCGGGAAGGCGAGCACGGCCATGACGACGAGCGCGAACGCGGCGATCCGGCGCGGCCGCTTCTGCACGGCCGCCGACCAGCGGACCGCGAGGTTGTCGGTGCGCTCCGGCTCGACGCCGTTCGCGGCCAGCTTGCGGCGCTGCTTGCGGCTGAGCACCCGCATGCCCAGAAGGCCGAGCAGGGCGGGAAGGAGCGTCGTGGCGGCGAGCACGCTCAGGACCACCGTGAGCGAGGTGCCGATGACCACGCCGTCCAGGAAGCGCAGGTTCGTCACCAGCATCCCGGCGAGCGCGATGCACACCGTGCCGCCCGCGAACAGCACCGCGCGTCCCGAGGTGTTGAGGGCGATGACCGCCGACTCCTCGGGGTCCAGGCCGCGTTGGAGGCCGCGTCGGTGCCGGGTGACGATGAACAGGGCGTAGTCGATGCCGACGCCCAGACCGATCAGGGTGGCCAGCAGCGGGGCCAGGTCGGGGATGTCGGTGGTGTGGCTCAGGAGCTGGGTGGAGAACAGGCCCGTGCCGACGCCGAAGACCGCGACGCCGATCGGGAGCAGGGCCGCGTAGAACGAGCCGAAGGCCAGGAACAGGACGACGGCCGCCGCGAGGATGCCGACGCCCTCGGCGATGCCGCCCGGCGGCTCCTCGACGCGCTGGACGGCCTGGCCGCCCAGTTCGACCTGGAGGCCCTTGCGTTCGGCGTTCTGGGCGGTGTCCACGACCTTCTGGACGAGGTCCTTGGGGACGGCGTTCGCCTGGTCGGCGAAGGTGATCTGCGCGTACGCGATCGTCCCGTCGGAGCTGATCTGGCCCGCGCCCCGGGCACCCGAGTAGGGGCCGGTGACTCCGCCGACGCCCTTCATGCCGGCGATCTTGTCGAGCGCGGGCTGGATGCGGGACTGCACGGACGGGTCCTTCACCGAACCCGAGTCGACCTTCCAGACGACCGTGTCGGTGTCACCCGAGGTGGTCGGGAAGGCCTTCGCCATCTGGTCGTACGCGCTCTTGGAGTCCGTGTCCGGGAGGGAGAAGACGTTCGCGTAGTCCGTCCCGGCCGTCGAGGCCGACAGACCCAGGCCGAACAACGCCCCCACCCACAGCAACAGGACCACCAGCCGGTGCCGATAGCACCACCGTGCCAATGCCGCCACGCTCAACGCTCCTTATTCGCAACCGAGTTGAATCGGTCGATCTGTCGATCGGTCGGATGGTCCCCCAGGTCCTGGGCTACAGAATTGGCGGCGGCACGCACGCGTGGACACGTATCGGCCATGACTCTCAAGGAACTCCAAAGACCGAACCGGCCCGACTGTCGGTGCCGCGGCCGATACTGGGGGCATGACGGCTCCAGGAACCGTGCTGGTGGTGGAGGACGAACCGAGCATCGCCGACGTCCTCGCCATCGCGCTGCGCTACCACCGCTTCGAGGTGATGGTCGCGGGCACCGTGCGCGAGGCGCTCGCCCTCGCCGAGCGCACCCGCCCCGACTGCGCGCTGCTCGACGTGATGCTCCCGGACGGCGACGGCCGCGCCCTGGCGCGGGAACTGCGCGCCCGCAGGCCCGACCTGGCGCTGGTCTTCCTCACCGCGCGGGACGCGCCGGCCGAGATCGTCGGCGCCCTCGGCTTCGGCGACGACTACATCACCAAGCCCTTCGACATCGACGTGGTCGTCGCCCGCATCACCGCCGTCCTGCGCCGCACCCGCCCCGCCGACGTCCTCCCCCAGCGCCCGCCCCTGCGCTACGGCGACCTGGAGCTGGACGAGACGACGTACTCGGTGCACCGAGCGGGCAACTCGGTCGAGCTGACCCCCACGGAGTACGCCCTGCTGCGCTTCCTGGTGCGCAACGGCGGCCGGGTCGTGCCCAAGGAGCAACTCCTGCGCCACGTCTGGCAGTACGAGCACACCCCGCCGGAGTCGACCGTCGTGGAGACCTACATCAGCTATCTGCGGCGCAAGCTGGAGACCCTGGGACCGCCCGTGATCACCACGCGGCGGGGCGTCGGATACGGCCTGGCATGAACTTCCGCCTGCCGAACTGCGAGCGCGGCGCCCACTCCCTGCGCGCCAAGCTGACCCTGGCGAACCTCGTGCTGCTGGCGCTCGGCATCGTCATGGCCACCGCCGTCAGCCTCATGGGCATGCGGCACTATCTGCTGGCCCAGGTCGACACCGAGCTGACCAAGTCCCGTGACTCGCTGAGCGGTTCGCAGCTCACCATGGCCCAGCTCAACATGCTGAGCACCCTGTCGGGCCTCGGCGGCCAGCTGATGTCCCAGCGGAGCGCCGCCTCGGCGAGCCCGGACAAGGTGTTCGCGGCGGTCGACGCCCACGGCAAGGTGCTCACCATCGCCGGTTTCGCCCCGACCGCCGACCAGCGGGCGCTCGCCGCCCTCTTCAGCGACCCGGCCGCGCTGGCCGCCGACGGCACACCGCGCGACATCTCGCTGGGCGACGACCCGTACCGCGCGATCGGGACCCGGCTCGCCGACGGCACGTACATCCTGATCGCCGCCTCCACCGGCGGCCTCCACCACGCCATGGCCAAGGCCCTCAAACTGGACCTCGCCTTCGGCAGCCTCCTGCTCGTCCTGCTCGCCGCGCTGACCATGATGAGCGTGCGCCGCCGGATGCTGCCGCTGGAGGACATGGTCGAGACCTCGACGGCCATCGCGGAGGGCGATCTGACCCGCCGGGTGCCCTCCAGCCACCATCCCACCCAGGAGGTCGAGCAGCTGCGGGTCGCCCTCAACTCCATGCTCCACCAGGTGGAGTCGGCGTACCGCACGCGCGAGCGCACGGCGGCCCAGCTGCGCCGCTTCGTCGCGGACGCCTCGCACGAGCTGCGCACCCCGCTGTCGGCGATACGCGGCTACCTCCAGCTGTACGACAAGGGCATGCTGACCGAGCCCGGCGAGCGCAAGCGGGCCTGGGACCGGATGAACGCGGAGGCGGACCGCATGGGCCGGCTCGTCGACGAACTCCTCATGCTGGCCCGTCTGGACCAGCGGCCCGAACTGCGCTTCCGCAGCGTCGATCTGAGCCGCCTGGTGCGCGACGCCGCCGAGGACCTCCGGGTACAGCAGCCGGAGCGGCCCGTCACGGTCGGCGCCGACGGCTCCCTCCTGGTGCGCGCCGACGAGTCGGGCCTTCGCCAGATACTCGGCAACCTGGTGACCAACGTCCGCACCCACACCCCCGCGGACGTGCCCGTGCGACTCGGTCTGGAGCGCGAGGACGGCGTGGTACGGCTGTGCGTCGCGGACCAGGGTCCTGGGCTGTGCGAGGACGACGCGGCGCGCATCTTCGACCGCTTCTTCCGCGCGGGCGGCGGCGCGGGCAGCGGTCTGGGGCTGGCGATCGTGCAGGGCGTCGTCCAGGCGCACGGCGGGGATGTGGCGGTGCGGACGGCGCCGGGCGAGGGGCTCGCGGTGACGGTGACCCTGCCGACACGGACGCCTGTGCCGTCGTAGGACGGCGTGGGTGGCGCAACCGCTGTCAGGGGGTGCCGGCCTGGACCAGGGCCCACACCGTCTTGCCGTGGGCGCCGCGGCTCCAGACGCCCCAGGCGGCCGCGATGCCTTCCACTAGGTGGAGTCCGCGGCCGGCCTCCTCCAGGTCCGTCACGGCCCGCAGCCGGGGTTCGGCCCGGCCCTCGTCCGACACCTCTATGAGGCAGGAGCCGTCCGCGAGGGCCGTCACCGCCACCTCGAACTCCCGCTCCAGGACCGGCCCGTGGCGTACGGCGTTGGTCGCCAGCTCCGACACGAGCAGCACCGCGTCCAGGAGCGCCGGATCATCGCTCCGGTGCCCCCAGTCGGCCAGGTGGTCCCGGACCCGGCGCCGGGCGAGACCCACGGAAGCCGGGTGCCGGGGCAGCCGGAAGGAGTTGCGTCTGACCACGTCGGCTCCTCACCCCACGCACACCTCCGTCACATGGTGCTGCCTGCGCCCGCCGTCCGGTGTCACTCGGACAGAAGATCGAACGAAGGTCAACGGAGCGGGAGCCCGCCCGAGGGGCCGCGACCGCCTCAGATCCAGTCCAGCGCCCACAGCCGGAACACGCCGGTGCCGTCCGTGAGATAGGAGATGCCGCCGACGTCCTCGCTGCTCACGACGTACTCCTTGCGCTGCCACAGCGGGATCAGCGGCACATCGCCGGCCACGTCCGACTGGAGGGTGCGGAAGTCGTCGTCGACGCGGCTGCGGTCGGCGAACTTCTGGCTGCTGAGGATCAGTTGGTCGACGAGCTTGTTGCTGTAGCCGGTGTTCATCGTCGACCCGGTGCCGACGAGCGGCGAGCCGAAGGTGTCCGGGTCCGGGTAGTCGGCGACCCAGCCGACGGCGTACGCGTCCAGCTTGCCGGTCGCCCAGCGCTTCTGGAAGTCGGTCCACTCGTAGCCCTTGACGTCCACCTTGAACAGTCCGCTCGCCTCCAGCTGCTTCTTCAGCTCGGCGGCCTCCTCCTTGCCCGCGCCGTGCCCGATGCCGTAGCCGTAGGTGAAGCGCACCGGGAGGGAAACGCCGGCCTCTTCGAGGAGTGCCTTCGCCTTCTTGGTGTTCTGGGAGGGATAGTCGTCGAAGAACGACGTCGTGTGGCCGACGATCCCGGTGGGGATCAGCGAGTACAGCGGGTCGACCGTGCCGTCGTACACCGTGGCGGCCAGTTGCTCGCGGTTGATCAGCCAGGCCATGGCCCGCCGTACGAGGACGTCGTGCAGGGGCGTGCCCTTGCGGGTGTTGAGGTACAGGTTGCGGGTCTCGGAGCTGTCCGCCTCCGACACGCGCTGGTTCGGGTCGCTCGCGGAGAGCCCGGAGAGCATCTTCGGGGGCAGCTGCCGGGTGGCGACCTGGACCTGCTTCGCCTGGTACCCCTTCTGGAGCGCGTCCGAGTCCGCGTAGTAGCGCAGCTCGATCGGGCTGCCGGTCTTCTTGACGGCACCCTTGTAGTGGCTGTTCGGCGAAAGGACCGCCTTCTTGTCCTTCGTATACGCGGACAGGGTGTACGGCCCGGTGCCGTCTACCTGGTAGCCGTTGCGCGGGGCGTCCTTCGGGTACTTGGTGCTGTCGACGATCGCGCCGGCACCGGTGGCCACCTTGAACGGGAACGTGGCGTCCGGGGACGACAGATGGAAGGTGACCGTCATCCCGGAGGCCTCGACCGAGCCGAGCGTGGAGAGCAGCGACGACGGACCCACGTCCGAGTTGATCTTCTTGACCCGATCGAAGGAGAACTTCACGTCCTCGGCGGTCATCGCGCGCCCGCTCGGGAACGTGAGCCCCGAGCGCACCACACAGCGGTACGTCGACAGCCCGCCGCCCACGAAGGCGCAGCTCTTGGCCGCGTCCGGCACGGGAGTCGTACCCCCGGAGTCGAACGTCATCAACGACTGGAAGACGTTGCTGTACAACGCCCAGGAACCGGCGTCGTACGCGGCGGCCGGGTCGAGGGACGTGACCGCGTCCGTCGTGCCGACCGTGATCGTCCTGTCCTTGCTCCCGTCCGACGGCAGCAACTGCCAGCCCCCGACTCCCACGGCCGCGAGAACCAGCAGCGTCGCGAGAATCCGTATGCGAACCGACCGCATCGGTGTGCCCTCCCAAGGGCCCTCCCGGGCCCCTCACATACGCCACTCCCCTAGTGGCGCGGATCACCTAACCACAGGAGTTTCATCCGAGGGAAGAGGGTTCTGCCGAGATGAGAAAGAACTTACCGACGCGTGTTAAATGCCCGTTTCACAGCCGGTTCCCGGCCGGCGCGCGGGCCTCCGTCCACACCGGCAACTAAGCCTGTTTCGAGGCCAGTTGGACGACCGTGATGTCCGAAGGCGCCCCCACGCGCGTGGGCGGCCCCCAGGCGCCCGCGCCCCGGCTGACGTACAACTCGGTGTCGCCGTACCGCTCCAGGCCCGCGACGGTCGGATTGGCCGCCGCCGCGATGAAGTTGCCGGGCCACAGCTGGCCGCCGTGGGTGTGCCCGGAGAGCTGGAGGTCGACGCCGTGCCTGACGGCCTCGTGGATCTGCACCGGCTGATGCGCGAGCAGCACGCACGCGCGCGTGGTGTCCCGGCCGCCGAGCGCCCTCCCGAAGTCGGGCCCCTGGCCCTCGCTCTCGCCCTGGAGGTCGTTGACCCCGGCGAGGTCGAATCCGGCGAGTTCGGTACGGGCGTTCTCCAGGGGATGGATTCCCAGCGTGCGGACCTCTTCCAGCCATTGCTGGGCGCCGGAGAAGTACTCGTGATTACCCGTGACGAAAAAGCTGCCGTGACGGGCCTTCAGCCCGGCCAGGGGTGCCGCCGCGGGCCCCAGGTTCTTGACACTGCCGTCGACCAGGTCGCCGACGACCGCGATCAGGTCGGGCTGGGTCGCGTTGATCGTGTCGACGACCTTCTGCGCGAAACCCCGGCCCAGGAGCGGCCCCAGATGGATGTCGCTGACCACCGCGATCCTGAACCCATGCGCGGACCGCGGCAGTTTGGCCAGCGGCACGGTGACCCGCTTGACGCTCGGCCCGCGCAGCACGCCGTAGGTGCCGTAGCCGACCGTCCCGACGGCCGCGGCGGCGGCAGCGCCTCCGACGACACGGGAGACGAACAGACGGCGGGAGGGGGCGCTCTGCGGCGTTTCCGGGGCCGCCTCGGAGGGGCTCTCCTCGGAGACCGGCGTGGAAGGGGCTACTGCGGAGGCCGCCTCGGAGGGGGCTTCTTCGGAGGCCGTTGCGGAAGGGGCCTGCGGGTCGCCGTTCGGCGCTGCCGTCCCGGACTGTCCGCGCCGTTCGAGGAACCGGCGCAGCAGCGGCCGTAGGACCTCTCCGGCGAGGACGGCCAGCAGCAGGTAGATCGCCAGGGCCATCCACAGGAAACCGGGCCAGCCCAGGGTCTGCTGGAGCCAGAAGGGCGCGCCGCCGCGTTCGGCGGCCAGGGCGGCGATCATCAGCACCGGGCCGGCGACGAGCACCACCGTGCCGGTGACGCGGGCGGGGCCCCACGCGCGCGTGGTGTCGCGGACGAGGCGGCGCCAGACGTACCAGTGGAGCCCGCCGAGGACGGCGACGGCGACCAGCGCCACGAGCGCGATCACGAGAACGGCCACTTCTTTATGAGGTCCGGCGCAGTGCGCGCAGTCCACGCAACCCGAGGCCCCCGATGACCGTCCCCCATACGAAGGACACGATGGCGAGGGTCAGATGCACCCAGAAGTACGCCGTCGGATGGCCGTCGTCGAAGGCCAGTCCGCTGCTGTCTTTGACCAGGTTTTTGATGAAAGTGACCCAGATGACCCAACTCCACACCCCGAAGGCGAGCAGGAACCAGGAGACGGGGCGGCTGAGCTTCATGCGTCCAGTATCGCCGTCGTCCCCGGGGGCCCGTGTCCGGGGTGGGGCGGGTGACGGGACTTCGGGTCCCCCGGCATGTACGTTCTCGTCCGTGCCCGCTCCGCTACAGACCATCAGGCGATCCCTGCTGGTGCTCTCCGCCGCCCTGTCCTCCCTCGCGCTGACCGCGCCCGTCGCCCTCGCGGCCCCGACCCCGGGTTCGTCGGCGACTCCCACGGCGACTCCCCCGGCGAACATGTCGTCGGTGGGCGGTGCCCGCC
Source organism: Streptomyces sp. NPDC096013 (assembly GCF_044763565.1). Lineage (NCBI taxonomy): Bacteria > Bacillati > Actinomycetota > Actinomycetes > Kitasatosporales > Streptomycetaceae > Streptomyces > Streptomyces sp. NPDC096013. The sequence continues at coordinate 42,269 of NZ_JBIWGK010000003.1, forward strand.
TCGGCCTGGCGGGGACGCAGGTCAACCTGACGTCCGGGGTCCCGGTGCTGCCGAAGGACGTGACCGCGCGGTCGTGGATCGTGAGCGACGCCGAGTCCGGCGCGGTGCTCGCCGCGCACAACGCCCATTGGCGGCTGCCTCCGGCGAGCACCCTGAAGATGCTGTTCGCGGACACCGTGATGCCGAAGTTCCCGAGGACGACCGAGCACAAGGTGGTCCCGTCCGACCTGGCGGGGATGGGCGCCGGTTCCAGCGTGGTGCCGATAAAGGAGGGCGAGAGCTACACGGTCCACGACCTGTGGCTCGGGGTCTTCCTGCGCTCCGGGAACGACGCGGTGCACGTCCTGTCGCACATGTACGGGGGCGTCGACAAGACCGTCGCCGACATGAACACGCACGCCCAGGACCTCCAGGCGCTGGACACGCACGTGGTGACGCCGGACGGCTACGACGAGCCGGGGCAGGTCTCGTCGGCGTACGACCTGACGCTCTTCGCGCGCTCCGGGCTCCAGAAGAAGGACTTCCGGGAGTACTGCTCCACGGTGAGCGCGAAATTCCCGGGCGGGACGACGAAGCAGAAGGGCAAGTCGGTCCGCGGGACCTTCGACATCCGCAACACCAACCGGCTGCTGAGCGGTGACGCGGACGTCTCGGTCTACCCGGGCATCGCGGGCGTCAAGAACGGCAACACCACCAACGCGGGCGCGACCTTCACCGGCGTCGCCGAACGCGGCGGCAAGGTGCTCCTGGTGACCGTCATGAAGCCGGAGAAGAAAGAGCACAACGAGGTCTACAAGGAGGCCGCGAAGATCCTCGACTGGGGCTTCCAGGCGGACGGGAAGGTCCAGCCGGTGGGTGAGCTGGTCCCGCCGAAGAACGTTCCGCAGGCGAGCGCGCAGCCGGGCGCGACGGCCTCCGGGGAGGCGGGCGGCGACACGTCCACGAAGCCGGCCGCCAGTGGACCGGCCTCGGCGGCGGCCTCGGAGGACGAGGGGTCGAGTGGCGTCGGGATCGCGCTCGCCGTAGCCGGCGGGCTGCTGGTGCTGCTCGCGGCCGGTGTCTTCCTGGTCAACCGGCGCTGGCCGCTGCCGGACCTGGTTCGGCGCCGTCGTCCCTGACCTTGGGGTTCTCGGTCTCGTCGGCCGGGTCGTAGGCGTCGTCCTCGGGGTCGTCCTTGCTCGGCGTCGCTGTCCAGGCGGCGCAGAACAGGACCAGCTTCGAGGTGAAGTTGATCCAGAGCAGCAGCGCCACGGGGACGCCGAACGCGCCGTACATGCTCTTCGCGGCGACACCCTGGATGTAGCCGCTCAGCAGCAGCTTGAGCAGTTCGAAGCCGACCGCGCCGATCAGCGCGGCCACGGCGAGCCGGCGGCGCGGGGGTTCGACGCCGGGCAGCAGCGTCAGGACGTACAGCAGAAGCAGGAAGTCGACGAGCACGGCGACGGCGAACGCGACGATGCGCAGCAGAATCCCGCCCCAGCCGCCCTCGGCCAGGCCCATTTCGCGGCTGATCCAGCCGACCAGGGCGGAGGCGACGGTCGAGACGGCGATCGTCGCGAGGACGGCGCCGCCCAGCCCGAGCAGCACTCCGGTGTCGATGAGCTTGCGCAGCAGGGGGTTCTCGTCGCGGTCGGGCAGCTCCCACACCGCGCGCAGACACTCCCGCATCGAGCCGACCCAGCCGATGCCGGTGAACAGCAGGACGGCACCGGCGATGAGGCCGATGGTGCCCGCGTTGTCCACCAGGGAACCGATGTTGAGCTGGTCGGAGATGCCGGGGACCTGCTCGGCGATCTTGTTCTGAAGGTCGTGCTGCTGGTGGGTGCTGAGGGTCGCGGCGGCGACCGCGGCGGCCACGGTCAGCAGCGGGAACAGCGCGATGAAGCTGATGAACGTCATGGCGGCGGCCAGCTGCGTCCACTTCACCCGGTCCAGCCGCTCGTACGACCGCCATGCGTGCGTGAGCATCAGGCGCGCCACCAGCGGCCCGATGACGGGGAGCTTCTTCAGCCAGTCCATGATCCGATTCTGCCCTCAGTCCATGACCTGAATGCGACCTCCCTCGCGGAGGACCGGTGTCCGGGTACCCCAAGAACGCGCACGTGCCACACGACTGGGCCGAACTTCCCCCATAGTGCGCGACATCCGACTAATCACCCATCTCGGGGAGGGCGCCGACGACGCACGGCGTATCGCCCATAAGGTGACGATACGGTCACAGGCATGGCTGCCGACTCCGCTCCCGTCCCCGATCGGCCCGGACCCCTCATCGAATCGCACCCCCAGGAGCTGTCGTGAAGGACGTTTTCGGTCTCCCCCGGTCCCTGCTCGTCCTCGGTGGTACGTCCGAGATCGCGTTGGCCACCGCCCGCCGGCTGATCGCCCGCGGCACCCGCACGGTGTGGCTGGCGGGCCGTCCGTCGCCGGCCCTGGAGACGGCCGCCTCGGAACTGCGTGTCCTGGGGGCCGGGGTCCACACCCTCGCCTTCGACGCGCTCGACCCCGACTCCCACGAGGTCGTGCTCGGCAAGGTCTTCGCGGAGGGCGACGTCGACATGGTGCTGCTCGCCTTCGGGGTCCTCGGCGACCAGGCGCGGGACGAGCGCGAACCGGCCGCCGCGGTGCATGTGGCGCGGACCAACTACCTCGGCGCCGTGTCGTCCGGTCTGGTCAGCGCGCGGGCGTTGCAGACCCAGGGGCACGGCTCCCTGGTGGTGCTCTCCTCCGTCGCCGGGGAACGGGCCCGCCGCGCGGACTTCATCTACGGCTCCAGCAAGGCCGGCCTGGACACCTTCACCCAGGGGCTGGGCGACGCGCTGCACGGCACCGGGGTGCACGTCATGGTCGTACGGCCGGGGTTCGTGCGGTCGAAGATGACGGCCGGCCGGGAGGAGACACCGCTCGCGACGACCCCCGGCGCTGTCGCCACGGCCATCGAACTGGGCCTGCGCCGACGCTCGGAGACGGTCTGGGTGCCCGGGACGCTGCGCGTGGTGACGGCGGTGCTGCGGCATCTGCCGAGGGCGCTGTTCCGACGTCTGCCGGTGTGACCCCTCGGGCGGCGGGCCGCGCGTCGTCGACGGTCTACTGGTGGCTGGGGATCGTGCCGCGCTCGGTGTGGGCCGCCTGGGGCGGTACGACGGCTCCCCCGAAGGCGAACTCCCGGAGCTTGCGCCAGACGCCGTCGGCACCCTGCTCGTAGAGCGCGAAGCCGGTGCACGGCCACTCCGCGCGGTAGTCGGCGAGCGCTTCGAAGGCGCGGTCCATCAACGCGTCGTCGATGCCGTGCGCCACGGTGACGTGCGGGTGGTACGGGAAGTGCAGTTCGCGTGCCATCGGCCCGGAGGCGTCGCGGATCCGCTTCTGAAGCCAGTTGCAGGCCGCGGCGCCCTCGACGATCTGGACGTAGACCACCGGGGACAGCGGCCGGAAGGTGCCGGTGCCGGACAGTCGCATCGGGAAGGGGCGCCCGGCGGCGGCGACCTCGACGAGATGGGCCTCGACCGCGGGCAGTTGCGAGGCGTCCACCTCGGTCGGCGGCAACAGCGTGACGTGCGTGGGGATGCCGTGAGCAGCGGCGTCGCCGAAGCCCGCGCGCCGCTCCTGGAGCAGGCTGCCGTGAGGCTCCGGGACCGCGATCGACACACCGATCGTTACGGTCCCCACGTCGTCTCCTGTCGTCCTGTAGAGGGTGCTGGTGGTGAGCGGGGGCGGCCACGCGTGCGGCCACCCGGCTATCGACTGTACGGCCACGACCGAGTTGTGGGCAGGCGCAACCGTAGTGATGTGCAGCGCTCTGCCCAGTGGTACTCCGGCGCGGTCCTGCGCCTCAGTGCTTGGCGGGCAGGAAGCCGACCCGGTCGTACGCCTGGGCGAGGGTCTCGGCGGCGACGGCGCGCGCCTTCTCCGCGCCCTTGGCGAGGATCGCGTCGAGCGTCTCCGGGTCGTCCAGATACTGCTGGGTCCGCTCCCGGAAGGGCGACACGAACTCGACCATGATCTCGGCGAGGTCCGTCTTCAGCGCGCCGTACATCTTGCCCTCGTACTCCCGCTCCAGCTCGGCGACCGACTTGCCGGTGAGGGTGGAGTGGATGGTCAGGAGGTTGCTGACGCCCGGCTTGTGCACCGCGTCGTAGCGGATCACGGTGTCCGTGTCGGTGACCGCGCTCTTGACCTTCTTGGCGGTCGCCTTCGGGTCGTCGAGGAGGTTGATGAGGCCCTTCGGGGTCGACGCCGACTTGCTCATCTTGATCGTCGGGTCCTGAAGGTCGTAGATCTTCGCCGTCTCCTTCAGGATGTACGGCTTCGGGATCGTGAAGGTCTCGCCGTAGCGGCCGTTGAAGCGCTCCGCGAGGTCGCGGGTCAGCTCGATGTGCTGGCGCTGGTCCTCGCCGACCGGGACCTCGTGCGCCTGGTACAGCAGGATGTCGGCGACCTGGAGGATCGGGTACGTGAACAGGCCGACGCTGGCGCGGTCGGCGCCCTGCTTGGCGGACTTGTCCTTGAACTGGGTCATGCGGGACGCCTCACCGAAGCCGGTCAGGCAGTTCATGACCCAGGCGAGCTGGGCGTGCTCGGGTACATGGCTCTGGACGAAGAGCGTGCAGCGCTCCGGGTCCAGTCCGGCGGCCAGCAGCTGAGCGGTGGCGAGCCGGGTGTTGGCGCGCAGGTCCGCCGGGTCCTGCGGGACCGTGATCGCGTGCAGGTCGACGACCATGTAGAACGCGTCGTGGGACTCCTGGAGGGCCACCCACTGGCGCACGGCGCCGAGGTAGTTGCCGAGGTGGAACGAGCCTGCGGTGGGCTGGATTCCGGAGAGCACGCGGGGTCGGTCAGAGGCCATGCTCACCATTCTCTCAGAGGGGGAGGGGGTGGTTGGCCCGGTGGGTGGGGAGCGGTTTCGGGGCGCGGGGGACTGCGGGCCGTATGTGATTGCCCGCGCAGTTCCCCGCGCCCCTGGAAGCAGGCCGGCTCAGCCGAGGTCGATCTCCGGGTACAGCGGGAAGCCCGCGACCAGGTCTGTCGCCCGCTGGGCGATCTCCGACGCGACCTTCTCGTCCAGGACGTGGGCGGCCTTGCTCGGGGCGCCCGACTTCGTCGTGCCCGGCTCGGTGGTGGTCAGGACGCGGTCGATGAGGCCCGCGACCTCGTCCATCTCGGCGGTGCCCAGACCGCGGGTGGTCAGGGCGGGCGTGCCGATGCGGATGCCCGAGGTGTACCAGGCGCCGTTCGGGTCGGCGGGGATGGCGTTGCGGTTGGTGACGATGCCCGAGTCGAGCAGGGCGGCCTCGGCCTGGCGGCCGGTCAGGCCGTAGGAGGAGGCGACGTCGATCAGGTTGAGGTGGTTGTCGGTGCCGCCGGTGACGAGGGTGGCGCCGCGGCGCATCAGGCCCTCGGCCAGCGCGCGGGAGTTGTCGACGATGCGCTGGCCGTAGTCCTGGAAGGAGGGCTGCCGGGCCTCGGCGAGGGCGACGGCCTTCGCGCCCATCACGTGCGCGAGCGGGCCGCCGAGGACCATCGGGCAGCCGCGGTCGACCTGGTCCTTGAGGGAGTCGTCGCACAGGACCATGCCGCCGCGCGGGCCGCGCAGCGACTTGTGGGTGGTGGTGGTGACGATCTGGGCGTGCGGGACCGGGTCGAAGTCGCCGGTCAGCACCTTGCCCGCGACCAGGCCGGCGAAGTGCGCCATGTCCACCATCAGGGTCGCCCCGACCTCGTCGGCGATCTCGCGCATGATGCGGAAGTTCACGAGCCGCGGGTAGGCGGAGTAGCCGCCGACGATGATCAGCGGCTTGAACTCACGCGCCGAGGCGCGCAGGGCGTCGTAGTCGATGAGGCCGGTGACGGGGTCGGTGCCGTAGGAGCGCTGGTCGAACATCTTGCCGGAGATGTTCGGGCGGAAGCCGTGGGTGAGGTGGCCGCCGGCGTCCAGGGACATGCCGAGCATGCGCTGGTTGCCGAAGGCCTGGCGGAGTTCGGCCCAGTCGGCGTCGGAGAGGTCGTTGACCTGGCGGACCCCGGCCTTCTCCAGGGCGGGGGCCTCGACCCGGGCGGCGAGGACGGACCAGAAGGCGACGAGGTTGGCGTCGATGCCGGAGTGCGGCTGGACGTAGGCGTGGCGGGCGCCGAAGAGTTCACGCGCGTGCTCGGCGGCGAGGGCCTCGACGGTGTCGACGTTGCGGCAGCCGGCGTAGAAGCGGCGGCCGACGGTGCCCTCGGCGTACTTGTCGCTGAACCAGTTGCCCATGGCCAGGAGGGTGGCCGGGGAGGCGTAGTTCTCGGAGGCGATCAGCTTGAGCATCTCGCGCTGGTCGGCGACTTCCTGGCCGATGGCGTCGGCGACGCGCGGCTCGACGGCGCGGATCACATCGAGGGCGGCACGGAAGGCGGTGGACTCGTTGGAGAGAGGCACAGAATTGTCGGGCATGGGGACCTCCGGACGTGGCGTTCGGCGTTCACGGTACGGCCCAGGCGCACGGCACAGATTGCAGCTCGGGCCGCTCCCCGATGGTCGGTCCCATCCCAGCGCGCCAGTCACGGCCCGCCGGTCAGCCTACCGGGCGTGCCCGCCGGTGCGGCTCCTGCGTCCACCATGCGGGCGGGGATAAGAAGGGGGCACCTTCACCCCCGGGAGACGCCGTGACCAGTACGGAAGCACTCATCGCCGCCGCCGAGGCGCACACCGCGCACACCTACCACCCGCTGCCGTTGATGGTCGCCACCGCCGAGGGCGCGTGGATGACGGACGTGGAGGGGCGGCGGTATCTCGATCTGCTGGCCGGGTATTCGGCGCTGAACTTCGGGCACGGCAATCCGCGTCTGATCGCGGCGGCGAAGGCGCAGTTGGATCGGGTGACGCTGACGTCGCGGGCGTTCCACCACGACCGGTTCGGCGCGTTCTGCGAGGAGCTGGCCGAGCTGTGCGGCATGGAGCTGGTGCTGCCGATGAACACGGGTGCGGAGGCGGTGGAGACCGCGCTGAAGACGGCCCGGAAGTGGGGGGCGCGGGTCAGGGGGGTGCCTGCGGGGCGGGCGAAGATCGTGGTGGCGGGCAACAACTTCCATGGGCGTACGACGACGATCGTCAGCTTCTCGACCGACCTGGAGGCGCGGGCGGACTTCGGGCCGTACACGCCGGGCTTCGAGATCGTGCCGTACGGGGATCTCACCGCGATGCGGGCGGCGCTCAGTGAGAACACGGTGGCCGTGCTGTTGGAGCCGATCCAGGGGGAGGCGGGGGTGGTGGTGCCGCCGGCCGGATATCTGGCGGGGGTGCGGGAGTTGACGCGCGAGCGGAACGTGCTCTTCATCGCGGACGAGATCCAGTCGGGGCTGGGGCGGACGGGGCGGACGTTCGCGTGCGAGCACGAGGGGGTGGTGCCCGACATGTATGTGCTCGGCAAGGCGCTGGGCGGTGGGGTGGTGCCGGTGTCGGCGGTGGTGTCGAGTGCGGAGGTGCTGGGCGTGTTCCGGCCCGGGGAGCACGGGTCGACGTTCGGCGGGAATCCGCTGGCGTGCGCGGTGGCGCTGGAGGTGATCGCGATGCTGCGGTCGGGCGAGTACCAGGCGCGGGCCACTGAACTCGGCGAGCATCTGCTGCGGGAACTGCGGGAGTTGACCGGTACGGGCCGGGTGACGGCGGTACGCGGACGGGGGTTGTGGGCGGGCGTCGACATCGCCCCGGAGATCGGGACGGGGCGGGAGATCTCGGAGAGGTTGATGGACCGGGGCGTGCTGGTGAAGGACACCCACGGTTCGACGATCCGGATCGCGCCGCCGCTGATGATCGGCCGGGAGGACCTGGACTGGGGACTGGCCCGGTTGCGCGCGGTGGTGGGCGTCTGACCACCAACCCGGAGTCGCCGGGGAAGGCCCCGGGGTTCTCCGGGAAGCCGCCTCGCGGTTCCGGGAGTTCGGTGAGGGGTTCCGCGAATTCGGTGCGGAGTTCTGGGAGTTCGGTGAGAGGGCGCACCTGGGAGTCCGCCGCGATCTCCGCTCCCCTAGAGTCGCTTTGTGCTCTTTGGAATGGTGTGCGCGCTCGGCGCGGCGGTCTGCTTCGGTACGGCCACGGTGTTGCAGGCGGTCGCCGCACGGGCGGCCACGACAGGTGGCGGCGGGGACGCGGCGCTGCTGCTGCGGGCGTTGCGGCAGTGGCGGTATCTGGCGGGGCTGGGGCTGGACGGGCTGGGGTTCGTGTTCCAGATCGTGGCGCTGCGGTCGCTGCCCATCTACGCGGTCGGGGCGGCGCTGGCGTCGAGCCTCGCGGTGACGGCGGTGGTGGCCGCCCGGCTGCTGGGAGTCCGGCTCAGCGGGGTCGAGTGGGCGGCCGTGGGTGTGGTGTGCGCGGGGCTGGCGATGCTGGGGCTGGCGTCCGGCGCGGAGGGGGATCGGGCCGGGTCGACGGCGTTGAAGTGGGCGATGCTCGGGACGGCGCTGGTGGTGCTGCTGCTCGGGCTGCTCGGTGGGCGGCTGCCGGAGCGGGGGCGGGCGTTGACGCTCGGTTTGGGGGCCGGGTTCGGGTTCGGGGTGGTCGAGGTGGCGGTGCGGTTGATCGATTCGCTCAAGCCGTCGACGTTGCTGACCAATCCGGCGACGTACGCGCTGCTCGTCGGTGGGGGTGCCGCGTTTCTGCTGCTGACGACGGCTCTTCAGCGGGGGTCTGTCACGACGGCCACGGCGGGGCTGGTGATCGGGGAGACGCTGGGACCGGCGGCGGTGGGGGTGGTGTGGCTCGGGGATCGGACGCGGGACGGGCTGGCGTGGCTGGCCGTGTTGGGGTTCCTGGTCGCGGTGGCGGGGGCGTTGGCGCTGGCGCGGTTCGGCGAGGCGCCGGCCTCCGGCGGTGAGGCGGGTGACGGTGCGGGTGGGTTGGGGTGAGCGTCTCTGGGGGCTGCGCCCCCAGACCCCCCTTCGGCCCCGAAAGGGCCTCGTCCTCAAACGCCGGACGGGCTGACGATGCGCGGCCCGCGCTGGGACGCCGAACCGGCTGCCCCCCCAACCCCCATCACGGCAGCACCCGGCACAACGCCTCCACCGCCCCCGCCCACGCGTGGTCCGGCGGGGTGCCGTAACCCACCACCAGGGCGTCCAGTGGGTCGGCGATGGCCTGTTCGTGGCGGTAGAAGGACAGGGAGTGGAGGGCCAGGCCCTGCCAGGCGGCGGCTTGGACCACGGACTGTTCGGTGCCGGGTGGGAGGCTGAGGACGGCGTGGAAGCCGGCGGCGATGCCGGTGACGTGGACGTCGGGGGCGTGCTGGGCGAGGGCGTCGACGAGGGTGTCACGGCGGCGGCGGTAGCGCAGACGGGCGGAGCGGACGTGGCGGTCGTAGGCGCCGGAGGTGATGAACTCGGCGAGGGTCAGCTGGTCCAGGACGCCGCAGGTGTCGATGCCGCCCTTGGCCTTGGTGACCTCGTCCACCAGGGACGGGGGCAGGACCATCCAGGCCAGGCGGAGGCCGGGGGCGAGGGACTTGCTGGCGGTGCCGAGGTAGACGACGTGGTTGGGGTCGAGGCCCTGGAGGGCTCCGATGGGCTGGCGGTCGTAGCGGAACTCCCCGTCGTAGTCGTCCTCCAGGACCAGGCCGCCGGTGCGGCGGGCCCAGTCGACGACGGCGGAGCGGCGGTCGTGGCGGAGGGGGAGGCCCATGGGGAACTGGTGGGCGGGGGTGAGGAGGACGGCCGGCTCGTCCGTCAACCGGCGCGTGTCGGTGGCCAGTTCGTCGAAGGGGAGCGGGCGGGTGCGCAGGCCGGCCTCGTCCAGGATCTGCCAGTGGGCGGTCAGGCCGTAGGACTCGACCGCGATGTCGTCGGCGCCGCGGGCGCGTAGCACCGCGCCGATCAGTCGCAGGCCGCTGGAGATGCCCGCGCTGATCAGGATGTGCTCGGGGTCGGCGCGGACGCCTCGGACGCGGGAGAGGTAGGCGGCGAGGGCGGTGCGGAGTTCGACGCGGCCGCGGGGGTCGCCGTAGCCGAGGGCCTGGTAGGGGGCGGCGGTGAAGGCGCGGCGGGCGGCCTTGAGCCATTCGGTGCGGGGGAAGGCGGCGAGGTCGGGGGTGCCGGGGACGAGGTCGTAGGCGGGGCGGCTGCGGAGGCGGCGGGGCGGGGTGGTGTCGGCGGGCGGGACGACGGCACGTTCGGCGACGCGGGTGCCGGACCCTTGGCGGGCGGTGAGCCAGCCCTCGGCGACGAGGTCGGCGTAGGCGTCGGCGACGGTGTTGCGGGCGATGCCCAGGTCGGCGGCGAGGGTGCGGGAGGAGGGCAGCCGGGTGCCGGGGGCGAGGCGGCCGGTGCGGACGGCGTCGCGCAGGGCGTCGGTGAGGCCGCGGCGGACGCCGGTGCCGGTCGGTTCGACATGGAGGTCGACGCCCAGAGTGGCCCAAGATTTCACCATGGAAATGGACCATACCCGTGGGCTGCCTGGCTTCTAGGGTCATAGACATGACCACAGCAAACGAAGCCCCTTACGCCCCCGAACACACCCCCCGTCTGGACTGGGCCCAGCTCGCCCCCGAGGTCTACAAGGCGATGGTCCGGCTCGACGTCGCCGCCCGGAAGGGTCTCGACCCGGCGCTGCTGGAGCTGGTGAAGATCCGCGCCTCGCAGCTCAACCACTGCGCGTTCTGCCTCGACATGCACACCAAGGACGCGCTCGCGGCGGGCGAGAGCGTGGAGCGGATCATCCAGCTCGGCGCGTGGGAGGAGTCGCGGCACTTCTACACCGAGAAGGAGCTGGCGGCGATCGAGCTGACCGAGGCGGTCACCGTGCTCACCGGGGGCGCCTACCAGGGCGGCTCCGGGGGAGGCTTTGTGCCGGACGAGGTGTACGAGCGGGCGGCGGCGCAGTTCGAGGAGGCCGAGCTGGCACAGCTGATCGCCGCGATCACGGTGATCAACGCGTGGAACCGGTTCGGTGTGAGCACGCGGATGGTGCCGGGGCACTACAAAGCCGGACAGTACAAGTGACCGTGCGCGCCCGGCTGTTGGACCGTGAGGTCGGGCGGGCTCCGTCCTCGGTCGGTGCCGCCGCGCACTTCGACGGGCGTCGACTCGCTCGTCTCATCGGGCTGATCACCGCCGGCACCGGCCGGAACCGGGTGATGGTCGGCCGCCGTGTCGAACCCGGGGGGTATCAGCCGTGAGTGGCAAGGTCGAGCTGTTCCGGAGTCTGCACCGGCGCCGGGTGCCCGGTGATCCGCTGGTGCTTCCCGGGCCCTGGGACGCGGTGAGCGCGCGGGCGTTGGTGGCCGCCGGGTTCCCGGCGCTCGCGACGCCCAGTGCCGGGGTCGCGGCCTCGCTGGGGTACGAGGACGGGGCGACGCCTGCGGACGAGATGTTCGCTGCGGTCGCGCGGATCGTACGGGCCGTGGACGTGCCGGTGTCCGCCGACGTGGAGGGCGGATACGGGCTCGCGCCGAAGGAGCTGGTGGAGCGGCTGCTGGAGGCGGGGGCGGTCGGGTGCAACCTGGAGGACTCCGAGGACGGGGTGCTCAAGGACCCGCGCCGGCACGCGGAGTGGCTGGCGGAGGTGCGGGCGGTGGCGGCGGACCGGTTGTTCGTCAACGCGCGGATCGACGTCTTCCTGCACGGTGACGGTGATCCCGAACGGGCCATCGAGCGGGCCGCGTTGTATGTCGCGGCCGGTGCCGACTGCGTCTATCCGATCATGGCTCCGGCGAAGGTGCTGCCGTTGCTGCGGTCCGGTGTCCAGGGTCCGGTCAACGTGCTGGCCCGGCTGGACGGCGCGGGCCCCTCGCCCACCGCACTCGGTGAACTCGGGGCCACACGCGTCACGTTCGGGCCGGGGCTCCAGCGCTGGACGGCACTCGCGCTTGAGGAGAGGGCCGTGGAACTGAAGCCCTGAGCGGGGTCAGGACAACCATGCCTTCCAGGTGGCGGGGTGGCCGTCCACCCACTTCTTCGCGGCGTCGGCCGGGGAGAGTTTCTGGTCGGCGATCATCAGGGAGACCTCGTTCTGGTCCTCGGTCGTCCACTTGAACTTCTTCAGGAAGGCCGCCGCCTTGCCGCCCTTCTTCGCGAAGTCCGTGTTGAGGTACTTCTGGAGCGGGGTGTGGGGGTAGGCGCAGGCGACCTTGGCGGCGTCGGCGTCGCACCCCTCCTTGTAGGCGGGGAGCCTGACCTCCGTCATGGGGACCTTCTTGAACAGCCACTGGGGGGCGTACCAGTAGGTGAGGAAGGGCTTCTTCTCCTTGGCGAACTGCTTCATCTGGGTGATCTGCGCGGCCTCCGAACCGGCGAAGACCACCTGGTAGTTCAGCTTGAGGTTCGTCACCAGGGCCTTGTCGTTGGTGACGTAGGAGGGCGAGCCGTCCATCAACTGGCCCTTGCTGCCGCTCTCGGCGGTGCGGAACAGCGAGGAGTACTTGTCGAGGTTCTTCCAGTCGGTGATGTCGGGGTGCTGCTTGGCGAGGTAGGTCGGGACGTACCAGCCGATGTGTCCGGTGACGCCGAGGCCGCCCGCGCGCGTGATCGTCTTCTTGTCGTCGACGTAGCGCTTCTCCTGGTCGGGGTGGCCCCAGTCCTCCATGATCGCGTCGACCCGGCCCTGGCTGAGCGCGTCCCAGGCGGGGACCTCGTCGACCTGGACGGTGTCGACGCGGTAGCCGAGCTTGTGCTCCAGCAGGTACTGCGCGACCGCCACGTTGGCCTGCGCGCCCACCCAGGACTGGACGGAGAGGGTCACGGTCCTGGCGCCCTGCGCGTTGGCGAAGGGCGAGGCCTGCTTGGTCATGTCGGCGGCGCCGCAGCCCGAGAGCAGGGCGAGGGACGTCACCGCGGCCACTGAGTAAGCCGTACGGGTTCGCATGTCACGCTCCCTTCCTGGTGCGGCGTTCCGTCGGTTGGGTCACCCGGTCGAGCATCAGGCCGAGGCAGACGATCGCGGCGCCGGCGACGAGTCCGGTGGCCAGGTCGCCCTGGGCCAGACCGAACACGGCGTCGTAGCCGAGGGCGCCGCCGCCGACCAGGCCGCCGATGATGACGACGGCGAGGACCAGGACGACGCCCTGGTTGACGGCGAGGAGCAACGCCGGGCGGGCGAGCGGGAGTTGGATCTGCCGCAGTTGCTGGGCGCTGGTCGCGCCGAGCGAGCGGGCCGACTCCAGGGCGGCCGGGTCGACCTGGCGCAGGCCCTGCGCGGTGATGCGGACGACGGCGGGCAGCGCGTAGACGACGGCCGCCGCGACGGCGGGGGCGCGGCCGACGCCGAAGAGGGCGACGACCGGGATCAGGTAGACGAACTGCGGCATGGTCTGGCAGACGTCGAGGACGGGCCGCAGGGCGCGTTCGAAGCGGTCGCTGCGGGCGGCGGCGATGCCGGTCGCGAAGCCGAGGACGAGGGTGACGGCCACGGCGGCCAGCACCTGCGACAGCGTGTCCAGGGACGGCTTCCACACGCCGAGCACGCCGATCGCGGCCATGGCGAGGACGGCGGTGAGCGCGGTGCGCCAGGTGCCGATCACCCAGGCGAGGGCGGCGACGATCAGCAGCACCGACCACCACGGCAGCCATTGCAGGCCGTCGCGTACGGGGTCCAGGACCCAGGTGGTGAAGTGGCCGGCCCAGTCGGCGGTGCCGCCGAGGTAGGGGACGCCGGAGTAGAGATGGGCGGTCATCCAGTCGACGACACGGTTCACCGGTTCGGCGATGCCGAGGGTCCAGCCGGAGGGCCAGTCCAGGGCGCCGGCGAGCCGGGCGGCCACGGCTACTGCGACGGTGGCGCCGAGGGCGTACAGCCACGGGCGGAGGTGCGAGCCCGGTTCGTCGGCGGACGCGTCGGTCTGCTCACCGGCCGCCGCGGTGACGCGGTCGAGGACGACGGCGAGGAGCACGATCGGGATGCCGGCGGCCAGGGCGGCGCCGACGTCGACGGAGGCGAGGGCCTGGTAGACGCGGTCACCGAGGCCTCCGGCGCCGATGACGGAGGCGATGACGGCCATGGAGAGGGCCATCATGATCGTCTGGTTGAGGCCGAGGAGGAGCTGCTTGCGGGCCAGCGGGAGCCGTGCGGTCAGCAGGCGCTGGCGTCCGGTGGCGCCCAGGGACTCGACGGCTTCCAGGACCTCGGGGTCGGCGTCGCGCAGGCCGAGCGCGGTGAGGCGGGCCATGGGCGGGGCGGCGTAGACGACCGTGGCGAGGACGGCGGCGGGGACGCCGATGCCGAAGACGAGGACGACGGGGAGGAGGTAGGCGAAGGCGGGGAGCACCTGCATGGTGTCCAGGACCGGGCGCAGGGCGCGGTCCGTGCGGGCGGAGAGGCCGCCGGCCAGACCGAGCAGGGCGCCCACGACGACCGAGGTGAGCACGGCGACCACCATCAGCGCGAGGGTCTGCATGGTCGGCACCCACATGCCGAGCAGTCCGCACACGAGGAAGGCGACGCCGGTGCCGATCGCGAGACGTACGCCCGCGACGCGCCAGGCGACGAGCGCGCCGAACGCGGTGACACCGGCCCAGCCCGCGGCGAGCAGCACCAGGTAGACGGCGCGTACGGCGAGGACGACGGCGCTGCTGATGTAGCCGAAGAAGTAGAGGAACAGCGGGGAGCTGTCGCGGTTGTCGATGATCCAGTCGTTGGCCCGGCCCAGCGGACCGGACAGGTCGACGGTGAGGGCGTGCGGCCAACTGCCGCTGGACCAGTGCGCGTTGGCGAGCGGTACGAGGACCGCGGCGGCGAGCGCGAGCAGCATGAGTTTGTGCGCGGCCCGGTGCCGGAGGATGCCGGGGAGGGCGGGACGCGGGGCGGGTGCGGTGACCGTTGCCATCAGACCGCCTCCTTGTGGAGCTCCGCCCCTGCCACGACGTCCAGCAGTCGTGCCTGGTCGACCACGCCGAGGCAGCGGCCGTTCTCCACGACACAGGCAGGCTTGCCGCTGCGGGAGACGACCTTGATCGCCTCGGCGACGACCGCGTCGGCCGCGAGCGCGCCGGGGTGCTCCTGGCCTCCGCAGCCTCCTGGGCGCATGGCCGTGCGGACGGTCATGACGTCGGCGCGCGGGACGTCGCGGACGAACTCGCGGACGTAGTCGTCGGCGGGTGAGCCGACGATCTCCTCGGGGGTGCCGAGCTGGACGATACGGCCGTCGCGCATCAGGGCGATGCGGTCGCCGAGCTTGAGGGCCTCGTTGAGGTCGTGGGTGATGAAGACCATCGTGCGGCCCTCTTCCTGGTGCAGCCGGACGACCTCCTCCTGCATGTCGCGCCGGATCAGCGGGTCGAGCGCGCTGAACGGCTCGTCGAAGAGCAGGACTTGGGGGTCGACCGCCAACGCGCGGGCGAGACCGACGCGTTGGCGCTGGCCGCCGGAGAGCTGGCCGGGGCGGCGCTGCTCCATGCCGTCCAGGCCGACCTTGGTGACGACCTCGGCGGCGCGGCGGCGGCGCTCCGCCTTGGCGACGCCCTGGATCTCCAGGCCGTAGGCGACGTTGTCGAGGACCGTGCGGTGCGGGAGGAGGCCGAAGTGCTGGAAGACCATCGCGGCGCGGTGGCGGCGGAGTTCGCGCAGCCGGGACCGGTCCATGGCGCGGACGTCCTCGCCGTCGATGGCGATGGTGCCCGCGGTGGGCTCGATGAGTCGGGTGAGGCAGCGGACCAGGGTGGACTTGCCGGAGCCGGAGAGGCCCATCACCACGAAGACCTCGCCCTTGCGGACGTCGAAGGAGACGTCGCGGACGGCGGCGGTGCAGCCGGTGCGGGCGCGCAGCTCGGCGGCGTCGAGGGAGGTGAGTTCGGGGTCGGCGGGGATCTCGTCGGCCTTCGGGCCGAAGACCTTCCAGAGGCCGTCCACGGAGAACACGGCGTCACCGGAGGCACCCGTGCCGGGACCACCGGAGGCCTCCGTGTTCGTGGAACTGCCGGACGTGTCAAGGCCGTTGGGTGTGCTGACGGTACTCATCGCGCACCACCTCCGATCAGGTCGACGGCCCTCTCGCCGACCATGAGCACCCCGATCATCGGGTTCACGGCGGGCATGGTCGGGAAGACGGAGGCATCGGCGATCCGGAGGCCGTCCAGTCCGCGGACGCGCAACTCCGGGTCGACGACGGCGAGTTCGTCGGAGTCGGCGCCCATGCGGCAGGTGCCGGCCGGGTGGTAGACGGTGTGGGCGACCTTGCGGGCGTACTCGCTCAGCTCGGCGTCGCCGAGGATCTCCGGGCCGGGGCACACCTCGCGCTTGAGCCAGCCGGCGAGGGGTTCGGTCTTCGCGATCGCGCGGGCGATGCGGATGCCGTCGACGAGGGTGCGGCCGTCGTAGTCGTCCTCGTCGGTGAAGTACCGGAAGTCCAGGGCGGGTTTGACGGCCGGGTCGGCGCTCTCCAGGTACAGACGGCCGCGGCTCTTCGGCTTGGGGATGTTCGGGGTCATGGAGACGCCGAACTCGGGGCGTTCGTAGCCGAGGCGCTCGGGGTTGTCGGTGAAGGGCACCTGGTAGAAGTGGAACATCAGGTCCGGGCCCTGGTGTTCGGGGTCGCGGCGGACGAACAGGCCCGCGTCGGAGTCCATCGCGGAGTTCTCCGGGATCGGCCCGTCGGTCTCCCAGACGATCACCGACTCGGGGTGGTCGAGGAGGTTCTCGCCGACGCCCGGGAGGTCCACGGCGACGGGGATGCCGAGCGCTTCGAGGTCCTCGCGGGGGCCGATGCCCGAGTGCAGGAGCAGGCGCGGGGAGTCGACGGCGCCGGCGCACAGGACGACCTCGCGGCGGGCGCGGACGACCAGTTCCTCGCCGTCCTTGGTGCGGACGTGGACGCCCTCCGCGCGGGTGCCGTCCAGCTCCAGGCGGTGGGCCCAGGTCTCCAGGAAGAGGGTGAGGTTGGGGCGCTCGTCCATCACCGGGTGGAGATACGCGACGGACGCGCTGGACCGCTTGTTGTTCTCCGGGTGGTAGGCGAGGTCGAAGAAGCCGACGCCGTCCGTGAACGGGGCCTTGTTGAAGCCCTCGACGCGCGGGACGTCGAGCGCCTTCTGGGCCGCGTCGACGAAGTCGCGGGCGATGGCGTTCCGGTCCTTCTCGTCGACGGGGACGATGTTGTTGAGGAGGCGCGCGTAGTACGCCTCCATCGCTATCGCGCCCCAGCCCTTCGCCCCGGCCGCCTCCCACTCGTCCCAGTCGGACGGCAGCGGCTTGAAGGCGATCAGGGTGTTGTGCGAGGAGCAGCCGCCGAGGACGCGGGCGCGGCTGTGCCGGATGTGCGAGTTGCCGCGCGGCTGCTCGGTGGTCGGGTAGTCGTAGTCCAGCTCGCCGCCGAGGAGGCCCATCCAGCGGCGCAGGGTCAGTACGTCCTCGCGGCCGACGTCGCTGGGGCCGCCTTCGATGACGGCGACGGTGACGTCGGGGTTCTCGGTGAGGCGGGAGGCGATGACGGAGCCGGCCGTTCCGCCGCCGATGACGACGTAGTCGTATAGGTGAGGGGTCTCAGGCATGGAGCAACTCCGGGTAGAGGTGGTCTCTTCGGGGGCGGGTGCGGGTGCGAGTACTGGTGCGAGTACTGGTGCGGGTGCGTTGTGGCTGGTCGCGCCCACGCGGCGGAGCCGCATATCGGCACCGCCCGCGCCCCTAGGTGGGCTGGGGTAGCGGGGCCGGTGAGTCGACGGGATCAGCCCGCGAAACAGCTAGGTGGGCTGGGGGTAGCGGGGCAGCGAATCGACGGGACCAGCCGCGAAACAGCTAGGTGGGCTGGGGGTAGCGGGGTCAGGGAGTCGACGGGATCAGCCCGCGAACCAGCGCACCGGCTTCGGCGCCAGGTTCTGGTACACGTGCTTGGCCTCGCGGTACTCGGCGAGTCCGGCGGGGCCCAACTCCCGGCCCACACCGCTCTTTCCGAAGCCGCCCCACTCCGCCTGCGGAAGGTAGGGGTGGAAGTCGTTGATCCAGACGGTGCCGTGCCGCAGTCGTCCGGCGACGCGGCGCGCGCGGCCCGCGTCGGCGGTCCAGACGGCGCCCGCGAGGCCGTACTCGGTGTCGTTGGCGAGCGCGACGGCCTCGTCCTCGGTGCGGAAGGTCTCGACGGTGAGGACCGGTCCGAAGACCTCTTCGCGTACGACGGTCATCTCGCGATGGCACTGGTCGAGCACGGTCGGCTCGTAGAAGTAGCCGGTGGCCGGCCGGGTCCCGGTCGGCTCGGGACGCTTGCCGCCGGAGCGCAGCACCGCGCCCTCGGCGAGAGCGGCGGCGACGTACGACTCGGTCTTGGCGCGCTGCTGCTCGGAGACGAGCGGGCCGCACTCGACGCCGTCCTCGGTACCGCGGCCGAGGCGGATCTTCTCGGCGCGGCGGGCGAGTTCGGCGACGAAGCGCTCCCGGATGGTCTCCTCGACGATGAGGCGGGCACCCGCGGAGCAGACCTGGCCACTGTGGATGAAGGCCGCGTTGAGGGCCTGGTCGACGGCGGTGTCGAAGCCCTCCTCGGTGGCGCAGGCGTCGGCGAAGACGACGTTGGGGTTCTTGCCGCCGAGTTCGAGGGCGACCTTCTTCACGGTCACGGCCGCGGCCTGGGCGACCTTCGTGCCGCTGACGAGGCCGCCGGTGAAGGAGACGAGGTCGACGTCGGGGTGCTCGGCGAGGCGGGCACCGACCGAGTGACCGGGGCCGGTGACGATGTTGGCGACACCGGCGGGCAGACCGGCCTCGACGAGGAGGTCGATCAGGGCGATCGTCGTCATCGGGGTGATCTCGCTGGGCTTGACGACGAAGGTGTTGCCGGCCGCGAGGGCGGGCGCGATCTTCCAACTCGCCTGGAGCAGCGGGTAGTTCCAGGGGGTGATCAGCGCGCAGACCCCGACGGGCTCATGCACGACGACGCTGTGCACCTCGGGCGTGCCCGCGTCGACGACCCGGCCGGGGGCCTCGCCTGCGACGAGGTCGGCGAAGTAGCGGAAGGCGTCGGCGACACAGTCGATGTCGACCCGGCCCTCCTCCACGGTCTTGCCCGCGTCCCGGCTCTCCAGCAGGCCGAGCTGTTCGCGGTCGCGCACGAGGAGGTCGGCGACACGGCGCAGCAGGGCGGCGCGCTCGGTGACGGGGGTGAGCGGCCAGGCCCCCTGACCGCCGTCGAAGGCGTCACGGGCGGCGGCGACGGCCAGGTCCGTGTCCTTCTCGTCGCCCTCCGCGACCACGGCGAACGGCAGCGCGTCCGCGGGGTCGATGATCTCGCGCGTGGCGCCGGAGACCGCTTCGAGCCACTCCCCGCCCGCGTGAATGGTCTTCCCCACCTGCTGTTCCGCGTTGTCGGCCATGATCGGTATTGCCTTCCGTTCCTGTTCAGTGCCCCAGCGTCACCTAACTGTCACTCTCGGGGACTGCGAGCGCCTGCCCGGGACGTCCGCACGCATGCGCAATCCATGGCCGAAAGTGGGCCAGGTCACTGAACATGCGGACATATGGGGCGAAGCGCGGGCTGAATCAGTTGGCGGAGGCGTCGTCGCAGGTTCCGGCCTGCGGGCAGAACCAGGTGACGGCGGTGGCGAGCAGCTCCAGCTCGTCGGCGTGACCGTCCGCGTCGGGGCCGTAGGCGGCGATGGCGTAGATCGCGCCGTCGGACGCCACGAACCGTTCGTCGTAGACATGCCAGGTGCCGATGTCGGGCTCGCCCTTGAGGGAGTCGGCCGTGTATTCCAGCCGGGTCCCCGTGAAGCTGCCGTCGTCGAGGGTCTGAAGGCCGAGCTTGCGGAAACCGGCCGGCTTGGGCGTCTGGTCGGAGAGGTACAGCTCGAACGACGCGGCCGGGGTGGGCTCGGCCACCTGGTACACCTGGAGCCGGTGGTCGCCGTCCCCGCTGCGGTAGTTGACCACGTCGATGCCGTACGTCGACGCCACGGTGGAGCGGGTCCAGCCGTCCGGGTAGGCGATCCGGAAGCCCTCGGGATCGTCGAACGAGGTGTAACCGGGCGGGAGTTCGGGGGTCGAGGCGGACGGCGAGGGAGACGGCGACGGGGACACGTCCGTGGACGGCGAGGTGCCCGGCGTCGACGAGGAGGCGGCGACCGTGCGACCACCCTCGCCCTTGCCGTCGTCATGCCCCTGACCGACCACGAAGGTGAGCACCAGGCTTACAACGACCCCGACCGCGGCGGCCCCCACGATCACGGACCAGACAAGCCGCCGACTGTACGCGGGCCGGGACGACACCGGCCCGGACGAGACGGTGGGCGGAGCAAAGGAGGCGGGAGGCAGGGACGACGGCGGAAGCGGGGACGGGGGCGGGGGCAGAACGGAGTGCCAGTCCGGAGACGCGGAGTCCGTTGCCGGGGCCGAGTGCCAGTCCGGAGACGCGGAGTCCGTTGCCGGGGCCGAGTGCCAGTCCGAAGGCGCGGAGTCCGGAGCTGGGGCCGAGTGCCAGTCCGGGGGCGCGGAGTCCGGAGCTGAGGCCGAGTGCCAGTCCGGGGGCGCAGCGGCCGGAGTCTGGGCCGAGTACCAATCCGAAGGCGCAGCATCCGGAGCCGGGGTCGAGTACGAGTCCGAAGGCGGAGCGGCCGGAGCCTGGCCCGAGTACCAATCCGAAGGCGCAGCATCCGGAGCCGGGGCCGAGTGCCAGTCCGAAGGCGGAGCGACCGAAGCCGTCGGCGCCTCCGGGTCCACATCCTCGACACCCGCCACGTCCTGCGAACCCGACCCCGAATCCGAACCCGGCTTGGACCCCGCACCCGACTCCGCACCGGCATCCGCCCCCGGCTCCGGCTCCGACCCCGGCTCCGAACCGGAACCCCGCCCCGCCCCCGACCCGTCGCCGTCCTCCCAGCGCTGGGTCTCCTCATTCCAGTACCGCGGGCCCGATCCTGATGCCGACCACCAATCCGACCCCGCCCCTGACCCGGACCCCGATCCCCATCCCGCTCCCCCGCTCATCGCATCCCTCTCCCCACCCGGCTCACAGTCCCACCAGGCCCGCCACGGCTCCCGCCGAAGCGAGCACGGTCAGCAGGGACTGCGAGTCGGAGAGCAGTTCGCGCAGGCGTTCGCGGCGCGTCGGGGCCGCCTGCCCGGTGCGGGTGATCTCGTCCTCCGTGTCGGCGAGCGCGGCGTCCAGCACCGCCGTCTGGTCCGTGCCCCGCACCCGCTTGAGATCGGCCCGCAACTCCCTTACGGCCTTGAGGAGTTCCTCGGTCGCCTGGTCGCGTCCCGGCGCCACGCCGTGGTGGCTGACGGCCCGCGCGTGGCTGCCCACGGCGAAGGTGCTGTGGGAGACGTCCCCGAAGCTGACGTTCGGCTCATCCGTTGCCATTGGTCGAAGGCCCCCTCGTGGAGTTCGTGGAGTTGGTGGTGTGAGTCGTGCGCGTGGAGGACGCCGACCCGTGATCGCCGACCACGAACGTGCTGCCCTCCACCTTGTCCGCGTGCACGGTGTTGTTGCTGACGTTGGTGATCTTCTGGACGAACTCGCCGGTGAGGTACCCCGATGCGGCGAGCGCGTTCGTCACCCCGTGGGCGACCCGGTCCTGAACATTGCGCAGATACCGCCGGACGTCCATCTCCTGGAACGTGGACCCGGCCGACGCCGACCCCAACTCCCTTACGGACAGGGCCGGTCCGTCGGGCAGCGCGCCCGCGTAGCCGCCGGTCAGCAGCCGCCAGGCATACAGCGCGCCCCGGCCGAGCACGACGAGGGAGCCGACGGCGGAGCGGGGCACCCGGGCGACGGCCCAAGCCGCCTTGCCGAAGGCGTTGTTGTGGCGGAAGCGGTGGGCCGTACGGTCCGCGTTCTTGAAGTCCTCGCGGATCGGCAGCAGGACGTGCGGGGCGATCTCCAGGGTGAGCATGCGGCCCTGCGTGTGGACGCGCACGAACACCGTGACGACCAGCTCCTCCTCCCAGCCGCCGACGCGGATGCGCAGGAAGTGCCGCCGCTTCTCGGCGCCCTCCTCGACCGCCCGCGCCCGGTGCTCCTCGAAGGCCTGCGGGTAGTACGGCGCCTCTTCGCGCCGCATCAGCCCCTCCGCGGGCAGGAACACGCACTCGTCGATCTCCAGCCGGCGCAGCCGGTCGCGGCCCAGGTGGACGGCATGGTCGGCGGGCAGCCGGAGCTGGGCGAGCAGGGGGCGGATCGTCTCCAGGACCGTGCGGTTGCTGATCGGCCGCTGTTCCTTCTCGGGGTCGGGCCGGAGTTCGGCGGCGAGCACCCAGGTCTCGTACGAATCGCCGGCCCCGCAGAACGGGCGGGCCTCGTGGTACATGACCAGCGGCGCGTGCTGCTCGATCCGGACCCGGTTCCTGAGCCGCTGGAAGCGCTGGCCCTCGCCCTGCTCGGCGGGGTCGTTCGCGGCGTCCGGGAAGCGCTGCGGGGACAGTTCGGCGGCCAGCACCCGGGCGAACTGGCCGCGTTGGGCCGCCAGGCAGTAGGCGATCAGCGCGAACAGGGCGAGGGTGACCCAGGCCTGCCAGGGTTTGATCAGGCTGCCGAAGTCGTCGGTGCTGGGGACCAGGAGATCGGTGGCGCTGGTGGAGCCGGAGGAACCGTACGAGTCGTAGGACCCGTACGACCCGGAGGTCGAGCCGTAGGACGACGACGAGTCGTCCGGGCCGCCGCCGAAGGCGATCACCACCGTGAAGAACAGCAGGAACGCGAACATGAAGCGGCCCCACCAGCGGAGCAGGAAGGCGGCGATCAGCCGGTACAGCGGCGGATGCGCGGCGCGGCCCCTGATCCAGCCGCCGACCGCGAGGTAGAGGCTGGGGAACAGGAACAGGGCCAGCAGTCCGCCGCTGAGCAGCGAGCCCACCACCCACAGGCCCAGGATCGCCCCGGCCCACTGGAGCTCCAGACGGCTGGCCCGCACCGCGTGCGCGAGGACGCGGGCCGCGTCGAACCCGAGTGAAGGGGCCACGAGGCGCTGTTCGTTGAGATGCAGTTCGTCGATGACGCGGTCGCGGTAGCCGGAGTCCAGATAGGTGCCCGCGCACAGCAACCGGGTGGCCTCGCTGGCGTGCGGCGGGACGGGGGGCGGCGGCTGTGGCTGCGGTTGGTGCGGCACGAAAGCGGTACTCACGCGACTCCCCCGATGCGCGGAACTGAGCTGCTGAACACCCACACCCCAGCAGTTACTGACAGAGAGTCAGCATAGACCCGCGCTGCGCGACGATGGACGCCAATTAATCCTTTGACTAAAGTCAAAGAAATATGAGGCCCGTCGCAGAACCCGTCACAGAACCGGTGTCACCCGAGGACGTCGCGTCCTTCCGTCGCTTCAACCGCTACTTCACCCGCCGCATCGGCGCCCTGGACGACCACTACCTCGGCCAGGACCGCCCGCTCGGCGAGGCCCGGCTGCTGTTCGAGATCGGTGCCGGGGTCTCGCTGCGCGAGCTGCGCGGCCGACTCGCCCTGGACGCCGGGTACTTGAGCCGGATGGCGAAGTCCCTGGAGGCGCAGGGCCTGGTCCGGCTGACCGTGCCCCCGCACGACACCCGGCTGCGCCTGATCGAGCTGACCGGGGCGGGCCGCGTCGAGGTCGAGGAGCAGCAGCGCCGCGCCGACGCGCTCGCCGCCGGCCTCCTCACCGCGCTCACCCCGCCCCAACGCGCCGAACTGGCGCACGCGTTGGCCACCACGCAACGCCTCCTCCGCCTGGCCGGCATCACGGTCGCCCTGGTCGACGGCGCCGCCGAGGACGCCCGCGCCTGTCTCGACGCCTACGCCGCCGACATCGACGCCCTCTTCCCGGAGGGCTTCGACAAGACCGACCTCGTGCGGCCGGAGGAGGTCACGGGGGACGCGGGCGCGTTCTTCGTCGCGTACGAGGAGGGGCGCCCGGTGGCCTGCGGGGCTCTGCGCACCCTGGAGCCGGGCACCGGCGAGATCCGGCACGTCTGGGTGCACCCCGACGCCCGCCGCCTCGGCCTCGCCCGCCGCATCCTCGCGGAACTCGAACGGGCCGCCGTGGCGCACGGGTTCACCGTCGTACGGCTCGACACGCACGCGGCGCTCACGGAGGCGCAGGCGATGTACCGGGCGTGCGGGTACACGGAGATCCCGGCCTACGTCGACCACGTCTACGCGGACCACTGGTTCGAGAAACGGCTAACCGGGGCGCGCTGACCCCTGCTCCGCCAGCAGTTCCCGTACGCAGGATCGCAGCCAGGCGTGGGCCGGGTCGGCGTCGTGGCGCGGATGCCAGGCCAACCCGACCTCAAGGCTCGGGAGTTGGAGCGGCACGTCGAAGGTGACCAGGCCCAGGGTGTGGGCGATGGGCACGCTCCAGAGGCTGATCAGGCCGACCAGGTCCGTGTCGCGCAGCACGAAGAGCGAGGCCGGAAAGGTGCCGACGGTCCCCACCACCCGGCGTTTCAGGCCCAGTTCGGCCAGGCCGGTGTCGATGGGGCCGTGCAGTTTGCCGCGCCGCGAGACGATCAGGTGGTCCGCGTCCCCGGCGAACCGCTCGGGCGTCAACTCCCCTTCCAGCAAGGGGTGTCCGGCCCGCACCACGCCGACCATCCGGTCCTCGTGCAGCATCTCGACATGCACCTCGGGCGCGGTCGAGTCGACGACCCCGACCTCCAGGTCGGCGGTGCCCTGCCGCAGATACGGCGTGTCCACATGGCTCTCGGCGAGGAACCGGACGCGGATGCCGGGCGCCTCGGCGGCGGCGCGGGCCAGCAGCCGGGCGCCGTAGAGGGCCGGGAAGGTGTCGTGGCCGATGATCGTAAGGGTGCGGCTGACGGTCCTGAGGTCGGTGTCCCGGCCCGGCGCGAACAGGGCCCGCGCCCGCTCCACCACCGCGCTCACCTCGGCGCGCACGGCCAGCGCGCGCGGGGTGGGCACCATCTTCCGCCCGGCCCGCACCAGCACCGGATCACCGAGCGCCTTGCGGATGCGGCCCAGTGTGCGGCTCATCGCGGGTTCGGAGAGATGCAGCCGGTGCGCGGCACCCTGCACGCTCTGCTCCTCCAGCAGCACGTCGAGGGCGACCAGCAGATTGAGGTCCAGCCCTCCGGCGCTTCCGGATTGCGTCACACGCATTCTCCCCTTGCAAAGGTTGCACTGGAATGCAGGTCATCCCCGAGCCTACGGTGACAGGGCACCCACCACCACACCGGACTCCCTGGAGGAGCCGTGCCCTCACACGCCCAGAAGCCGACCCATGAGCCCGCCCCCGACCGCACCCTGAGGCGCTCCACCCTCCTCACCCTCTGCGCCTGCGTCCTCGTCGCGCAGAGCATGGTCGCCGCGATCAACCTCCTGATCCCGCAGCTGAGTTCGTCCTCCCTGCACCCCTCGCACACCGAACTGCTGTGGATGGTCGACGCGTACGTCATCGTCTTCGCGGGACTCCTCATCCCGGCCGGCGCGCTCGGCGACCGGCACGGCCGCAAGGGCGCGCTGCTCGCGGGGCTCGCCCTGTTCGCGGCGGGGGCCGCCACCAGCGCGCTCGCGCAGAACCCGGCGACGCTGATCGTGGGCCGCGGTCTGTCCGGCGCGGGCGCGGCGCTGATCACGCCCGCGACGATGTCGATCCTGGTCCACCTCTCCGCGCCGGAACACCGATCCCGCGCGTTGGCGTCCTGGACCCTCGCGCTCGGCCTCGGCGGACTCGCCGGGAACCTCGGCGGCGGCCTGGTAGGTCAATTCCTGTCCTGGCGTGCCCTGTTCGGGGCGATGGTCCCACTGGCCGCCCTGCTGGCCCTCGCGGTCACCCTGACCACACCCCGTACGGCCCGCTCGACGCGCAGCAACCTCGACCCCGCCGGCACCGCCCTCCTGACCACCGGCCTGGTCGCGCTGCTCTTCGGCATCATCGAGGGCCCGGCCTACGGCTGGACCTCCCCGCGCATCATCACGGCCTTCGCGGCGGCCGCCGTCCTCATCGCGGCGTTCACCCTGCACGCCCTCCGCTCCCCCACCCCGCTCCTCGACCCGCGCGTCTTCGCCTCCCCCACCCTCCGCGCGGCCACCCTCGGCACGGCCACCGGCTTCTTCGGCCTGTTCGCCCTCTTCTACGTCAACTCCCAGTACCTGCAAGGCATCAAGGGCTACGGCGCCGCCGTGACCGGTGTCGCGATCGTGCCGCTGACGATCGGCATGGCGCTGGTCCCGAAGCTCGCCGTCCGCTGGTCGCACCGCCCCCGCGCGGTCATCGGCACCGGTCTCGCCCTGATCGGGCTGGGTCTGCTGGGCGCGTCCACCGCCGACGCGGGCACCCCGTACTGGACGTACGCCTGCTGGCTGCTGGTGATCTCGGCGGGGACCGGGCTGTCGATGCCCGCGCTCACGGTCGGGGTCGTCACCTCGCTGCCACCGCACCGGACGGGCCTCGGCTCGGGTCTTGGCACCTCGGCCCGTGAACTGGGCGCGGCGCTGGGCGTGGCGGTGACCGGCACGATCCTGGCCGCCCACCCGGACCTCGGTCACGGCATGGGCCCGGCGCTGCGCACGGTCGGCGTGATCGTGCTGGCCGCCACGGCGGTCGTGATCGTCGGCCACCGCACCCGCCCGACGCCCACACGTACTATCGCGTCCGAGGAGGAACGCGTACTATCGCGTCCAGTCGGCCAGTCCTGATCGCCAACTCCCCCTATGCATGACCCAGTTGAGGAGCCACCCGTGCCCAACGCCCTCCTGAACCCCGTCCTCGACCTGGTCACCCTCCGCGCCACCGTCACCGCGGCCGAGCAGATCACCGCCCGCATGCGCCGTCTGCGCATCGAGGGCGACGCCCTCACCGGCCACGACGTCCGCCCCGGCCAGCAGGTCCGCGTCCTGGTCACCGGCCTGACCCTGCGCACGTACTCGGTGTGGCGCTACGACCCGTCCGGCGCCGTCGAGTTGTGCGTGCTGGACCACTCCGAGGGGGGACCCGGGGCGCTGTGGGGGAAGAGCGTCGGTGTCGGTGAGCAGGTGCGGCTGCGGAAGCCGGAGGGCACGTTCACGCTCCGCCCGGACGCCTCCCACCATGTCTTCGTCGGCGAGGAGACGGCGTCCGTCGCGTTCGCCGCGATGCTGGCCGCGCTGCCCGAGGGGGCACGGGTCTCCGGCTGCGTGGAGACGGAGGCGGCGGCGGACCGGCTGCCGATGGCGCACTCGGACCGCCTCGACTGGCTTGTCAGGGGCGGGACTTCACTCCCGGACGCGGTGAGGGAGCTGGCGCCCGAGCCGGGCGGGATCGCGTACGTCGCCGGGGAGGCCCGTACCGTGCAGCAGGTCCGGCAGGTGCTCGTCCGGGACGTGGGATGGGACCGGCGTTCCGTTCTGACGAAGCCGTTCTGGGCGCCGGGGAAGCGGGGCATGGAATAGGGCCCCGCGCCGGTCGAAACCGGAGCGGGGCCCAGGGGAACCCGTGACCGGGCCCTCAATTCAACTGTTCACCCTCACCTACCCGCTGGGGTGGCTCAGATGAGGCCGAGGGAGCGGACCGCCTCGCGCTCCTCCTCCAGCTCCTTCACCGACGCGTCGATGCGGGCGCGGGAGAACTCGTTGATGTCCAGGCCCTGGACGATCTCGTAGACGCCGTCCTTCGTGGTGACCGGGAAGGACGAGATGAGGCCCTCGGGGACGCCGTAGGAGCCGTCCGACGGGATGCCCATCGAGGTCCAGTCGCCGTCCGCCGTGCCGTTGACCCAGGTGTGGACGTGGTCGATGGCGGCGTTCGCGGCGGAGGCCGCGGAGGACGCGCCGCGGGCCTCGATGATCGCGGCGCCGCGCTTGGCGACGGTCGGGATGAAGTCCTCGGCCAGCCACTTCTCGTCGTTCACGGTCTCGGCGGCGTTCTTGTCGGCGACCGTGGCGTGGAAGATGTCGGGGTACTGGGTGGCGGAGTGGTTGCCCCAGATGGTCAGCCGCTTGATGTCGGCGACCGTGGTGCCCGTCTTCTTCGCGAGCTGGGTGAGCGCGCGGTTGTGGTCGAGGCGGGTCATCGCGGTGAAGCGGTCGGCCGGCACGTCCGGGGCGGCGGCCTGCGCGATGAGCGCGTTGGTGTTGGCCGGGTTGCCGACGACGAGGACCTTGATGTCGTCCGCGGCGTTGTCGTTGATGGCCTTGCCCTGCGGCTTGAAGATGCCGCCGTTCGCGGAGAGCAGGTCGCCGCGCTCCATGCCCTTGGTGCGGGGGCGGGCGCCGACGAGGAGGGCGACGTTGGCGCCGGCGAAGGCGACGTTCGGGTCGTCCGTGATGTCGATGCCCTGGAGCAGCGGGAAGGCGCAGTCGTCGAGCTCCATCGCGGTGCCCTCGGCGGCCTTGAGCGCCGGGGTGATCTCCAGGAGACGCAGCTTGACCGGCACGTCCGCGCCGAGCAGCTGGCCGGAGGCGATGCGGAAGAGCAGGGCGTAACCGATCTGGCCGGCCGCGCCGGTGACGGTGACGTTCACGGGAGTGCGGGTCATGGCGTTCTCCGTTATGACAGCTGGCGGTGGGGCGGCACTGCCCCGGGGTGCGGACGTACAGATGATCGATCTCTTGGCGTCAAGAGATCCACCGGTCAGGCTATCGCGCATCCGCGATCCCGGACTCCCGGGTCCGTGTGGCCCACCCCACAGAGCGGGGTCCGGGGCATGGGAAACGCGGACCGGGGCACACAAAAAGGCGGCCGTCCGGCTCGGGAGAGGAACACCGGACGACCGCCGTGGGGGGACCGGGGGTCCGGACTCCCGTGGGGGTACTTTTCCCCTGCCCGAAAGCGGGACGGCCATTCCGCACGTACACCGAATCCCCACACTTACGGCTTAGCCGGTGCACCCCTTCTGCCCCGACGCGAGCGTCACACACGCCTTCGCCTCACCGGCGTCCCTCACGGCCACCATCGGGGTGTAGGCGATGGCGTCGTCGGCCGCGGTGATGGTGTCGGTCTCCTTGGCGGTGCCCGCGCCGATCTGCACGGAGTCCCCCGCGACACCCGTGGTGATACGACCCCAGGCCGCGCGGCAGGTCTTGCTGTAGCGGACCTCGACGACGGTCGTGCCGACGGTCGCGGTCCGCGCGGTCGTCACCGCGCCCGCCTCCGTGGTGCACCCCATCGCCTCGGCGTCCTTGCCGGTGCAGCCCTCGCCCACGCACTTCACCCCGGCCGGCAGATCGGGCTCGGTGCTGGTGGACGCCGAGGCCGAGGTGTGCGAGGCCCCGGCCTTCCTGTCGTCGCCGCCGTCGCCGTTGCCGTGGGTGAACAGGAACACGGACCCGATCACGACGAGCGCCCCGAGGACCCCGGCCCCGAACATCAGTGCCCGGCGCTTGGCCCCGCCCATGCCCTCGGGCGGCGCGGGCCGCGAGGGTTCGCCGCCGGGGACCGGTGTCTCGGGCTCGGGCTTCGCGACGGGCGCCGGGGCATGGGGCCGGGCCGGGCCCGGATACCCGGCGATCCCCCAGGAGTTGGCGACCTTCGCGGGCCCCTCCCGTACGTCCTTCGCAGCGCCTTCCCGTACGTCCCTCGAAGAACTCGAAGAAGCTTCCCGTACGTCGCCGTCGGGCGCCGCCGACCGCGGCGGCACCGTGGGCGACACCCCCGCCGGACCCGCGATCCCCGGGGTCGCGGTGACGCTGCCGCCGCCCTTGCGGAACACCTTTCCGGCCTTGGCGGGGGCCGCCGGGGCCGCCCCGGCCTCGCCCAGCGCCGCCCGCGCCCGGGAGATCCGGAGCGCCTCCATGGTCGTGTCGTGCCGCAGCTCGGAGCGGCTCCAGGCGCGCTCGGCCAGCTCCCACAGGGTGGTCAGATGGACGGGACTGGTGCCGGTGACCTCGGCCAGGGCGATGACCGCACCCTTGGGCGCGAGGAGCTTGCCGTTGAGATAGCGGTCCCAGGACGTCTTGCCGTAGCCCGTACGGTCGGCCACCGCCGCGATGCTCAGGCCGCTGCGGTCCACGAGTCTGCGCAACTGGCTCGCGAACTCCCTGACCTGCGGATCGAGTTCATCCGGCAAGGCCCTCCAACGAGGCATTGCTTCCCCCTCTGCCCTGAATTGCCCACGCTAACGCGGTTGTCGGTCGGCTTCGTTGCATATCCTCGAACTTGTCAATACATCGACACAAGGGCCACGACTCCCACGACAGCGGTGAGGAGCAGGAGAAGCAACAGCACCAACGTGTACCGGAGCAGCCGTCCGCCGGGCCGTTGCTCCGGCTCCTCGGGAGGGGTGTCCCACCAGGGAAGGGTCGGGTCGTCCCGGTACTCGTCCCCGCCGTCCGCCCGTTCGGGGACCGGCACCGGACGGGGCCAGGCCTGGACCGCCAACTCCCAGCGCACTCCGATGCGTTCGGGGTCGACCCCGGCCACCCGGCACAGGGCGAGCACGGCCTGCCGGGGCGGGGGCTGGGTGGCGTTGAGATAGCGGTGCCAGGAGGACTTGCTGTACGCGGTGCGCGCGCCGAGCGCCACCAGGCTGAGCCCGGTGCGGTCCTTGAGGAGGCGCAGCTGCTCCACGAAGTGCCGTACCTCCGCCGGCAGTTCGTCCGGCAGCGGCTGCCAGCCGCCCATCGCACCTCCCCGGTGTCCCCCGTGCCCCCTTGCGCCCGCTCCGAGCGAAATGACGACACCGGAAGGGGAACGGTTCCCTCGTCGCCGCGCGGTGCGTGCCACGTAGCGAAACGGTCACCCCCCTGCCACAGCGCGCCGACAGCTGTTGAACAGGCTGCCGACAGGGCGACAAGCTGCATGCAGACGGCGGCGCGTCCTTGCTCGGGGGAGGGGACGGGCCGCCGTCGTGTGTCGTGAACTGCCGTGCGCCAGGACCTAGTTGCTGTTGACCGTGTAGTGCAGCGTGTCCTTGAGGTACGGGATCGTCAGCCACGGTTTCGGCTGCGCCATCATCGCCAGCAGGACGATCGCGAGGCCGAGGATGCCGTACGTGACGATGTCGGTGAAGCGGGAGCGTACGGCGAGCATGCCGACGTCCGGCATGACCCAGCGCAGGACGGCGCCGGCCAGCAGGGCGGCGCCGATGAGCAGGGTGCCGTAGCGGAAGACGTCGAAGGCCGTGAGCAGGAGGCCGAGGCCGACCGTGCCGAGGACGGCGAGGATCGGCCACTGGCGGGCCGGGGCCGGAGCGTCGCGCGGGGCGGCCCGGCCGCCGCCCTCGGGGCGGGCGGTGTCCCGGGTGAAGAGGGGGAAGCGGCGGGTGGCGCGGCGCGGCTTGCCCTCGGCGTCGGGCGCGCTGACCGCGTCCGTGACCTCGATCTCGTCCGGACCCTCGATCTCGTCCGGACCCTCGATCTCGTCCGGGCGCTCGGTCTCGTCCGGGCGCTCGGTGACCGCGGTGTCCTTGGCCCGGGTGTCCTGGGTGTCCTGGGTGCCCTCGGCCTTGCCGGGGTTGCTGTCAGGCGACACTGCGCTCCGCCGCCTCGACCACGTTGACGAGCAGCTGGGCGCGGGTCATCGGGCCGACTCCGCCGGGGTTCGGGGAGATGAACCCGGCGACCTCGGCGACGCCGGGGTGGACGTCGCCCACGATCTTGCCGTCGGCGTTGCGGGAGACACCGACGTCGAGGACGGCGGCGCCCGGCTTCACGTCCTCGGGGCGGATCAGATGGGCGGAACCGGCGGCGGCCACGATGATGTCGGCGCGCTTGAGGTGCGAGGAGAGGTCACGGGTGCCGGTGTGGCACTGGGTGACGGTGGCGTTCTCGCTGCGCCGGGTGAGGAGCAGGGGCATCGGGCGGCCGATGGTGACGCCGCGGCCGACGACCACGACCTCGGCGCCCTTGATCTCCACGCCGTAGCGGCGGAGCAGGGTCAGGACGCCGTTCGGGGTGCAGGGCAGCGGGGCCGGCTCGTTGAGGACGAGGCGGCCGAGGTTCATCGGGTGGAGGCCGTCGGCGTCCTTGTCCGGGTCCATCAGTTCGAGGATGCGGTTCTCGTCGATGCCCTTGGGGAGCGGGAGTTGGACGATGTACCCGGTGCAGGCCGGGTCCTCGTTCAGCTCCTTCACCACCGCCTCGATCTCGTCCTGCGTGGCGGTGGCGGGCAGTTCGCGCTGGATGGAGGCGATGCCCACCTGCGCGCAGTCCCGGTGCTTGCCGGCGACGTACTTCTGGCTGCCGGGGTCGTCCCCGACCAGGATCGTGCCGAGGCCGGGCGTGACGCCCTTCTCCTTCAGCGCCGCCACGCGGGCGGTCAGGTCGGACTTGATCGCGGCTGCGGTGGCCTTGCCATCGAGAATCTGGGCGGTCATGGACCCATCCTCGCGGATGACGCCCCCCGGGTTCCAATCCGGGTGCACCCCGGCTGTATCGCCATGATCACTGATGTTGCACTTACACAACACCTATGGAATGCCGCTGGACAAAAACTCGCCCCGAATAGAACGATGAACGCCGCAGTACTGCGGTAGGTGTTGGGGGGCAAGCCGCTCATCTCGTGACGTACCTCCGCGCAATCCGCATCGTCCCCGCATTGCCAACGGAGGAAACCCGCCATGAGTTTCGACCCGAACAACCCCTACGGGCAGCCACAGCAGAACCCCCAGCAGGGCTACGGCCAGCCGCAGGGCCAGCCGGGCTACGGCTACCCGCAGGGCGCCCCCCAGGGCGTCCCGCCGCAGCAGGGCTACGGCTACCCGCAGCAGCCGGGCTACCCCGGTTACCCGCAGGCCGGCTACGGCGCGACCCCGCCGTACGCGAACTGGGGTCAGCGGTTCCTGGGCACGCTGGTGGACGGGCTCGTCTTCCTGGTGCCGTACATCCTGATCATCGTCAGCCAGGGCAAGGGCGTGCTGCTCGCGATCGGCGCCATCATCATCATCGGCGTCGCCATCTGGCAGCTGATACAGGAGGGCAAGACCGGCCAGACCGTCGGCAAGAAGGCGCTGGGCATCCGCCTGGTCCGCGAGAGCGACGGCCAGCCCCTCGGTGTCGGCATGGCGTTCGTCCGCCGCCTCGCCCACTTCCTCGACTCCCTGGCGTGCTACCTGGGCTGGCTGTGGCCGGCGTGGGACGCGAAGCGCCAGACGTTCGCGGACAAGGTCTGCGGCTCGATCGTGATCCGCACGCAGTAGTAGTTTCGCGGGTCCGTCGCTGTTCCCCGGGGCCGTGTCACCACGTGGTGATGCGGCCCCGGGGCGTTGACGCTCCGCTATTTCAGGGCGTCGATGAACGGGGTCCAGGCGGGGGCGGGAATGAGGAGGGCGGGTCCGAGGGGGACCTTGGAGTCCCGGACGGGGACGAGGCCGGGGAGGTCATCGCGGACCTCGACGCATTCACCGCCGCTGCTGTTGCTGTAGCTGCTCCTACGCCACACTTCTGTGATCCTCCGAGGTAGAGGGCTAGGCCGTACCGGCCCACTCGATGAAGGGGGTCCAGGCGGGGGCGGCGATGAGAAGAGCGGGGCCGTGAGGGGCCTTGGAGTCCCGGACGGGGACGAGGCCGGGGAGGTCGTCGCAGACCTCGACGCAGTCACCGCCGCTGCTGTTGCTGTAGCTGCTCCTACGCCAAACAGCGGTGCTCAAGTCAGGCCCTGTGCTTGCCATTTCGGTGGTCCTCCGCCGCTTGCTCGATCATGTCCAGGGACGTCTCCGGCGGTAGTGCCGCGGCCCTGAGCAGATCGTACGACCTTCGGTAGTCCTTAACGAGGGCCGGATAGTCGATCAGTTGGCCACTGTGCAGGCCCTCCGTGTACACCACAGGCGGCGCGTCCGGAAAGGTCATCACCTTGATCATGCCCATCATGAGCGGGTAGGACGTCGTCGTTTCCGGAAGGACTTGCAGAACGCCTTGCGTGGAGCGGACCACCTGCGCGATGTGCTCCAACTGCGCTGCCATCTCGCCGGACGGCAACAGCGGCTTGCGAATCAGCTCCTCCCGAACAATCGCCCAGAACGACGGGCGTTCCTCCCGCTCCCAGAGCTTCGCACGCACGAGGCGTGCGTTGACCTGTGCCTCAACGGTGTCGGATCGCAGCCATGGGCTACCAGTCCGAATGACCTTGAGGGCGTACGCCTCCGTCTGCAACAGCCCCGGAAGTAGCGCTGGCGCCCACTCTTCAATCGACTCGGCGTACTTCTCCATCTCGGCGACATCCGCGAAATACTCCGCATGCCCTGACTGCTTCGCCTTCCGCGCGTCTTCACACCGGCGCTCGAAAAAGCCGTCCGTGCCCAGCCGTTGGTCGACGTGCTTGGCCAGGTCCAACGGCATTCTCCGCTCACCGCGCTCGATCTGGCTCAGAAACGGGACGCCTCGGAAGCTTCCCTCCGCCAGCTGTTCGAGCGTGAGGCCCGCCGCCTCCCTCTTGAAGCGCAACTCCGCGCCGTAGAAGGAGGGGACATTCGCCGACGCGTCGGTGTCCTTGCGTGGGGGCACAACTCACCACCGCCTTTTGCCAGTTCCCGGGTGCAACCCAAACCCCTGTCACGGTACGAGACTTCGCGTCACTCTGTGAGTGATTCGTCACAGAGAGAGGCGTACGGCCATGATCAGTCCCCGGTCCCACGAGGCCAACACCCACGTCGCGGAGCTACAGGACGCGTTGGCGGCGCACGGGATCATCCTGCCGTCACTCGGTGTCGACCTGCCCTCGGTCGTCCAGACCTACCGCGCCCCGCTCGTCGAACTCGGCAACTGCAACCTCGACACCGCGAGGGCCCTCACCGCCGCCCTCCGCAAGGCGGCCGGCCGGTGACTTCGCTCCGCCTCGAACTCCTCGCCGCCGCCAAGGCGGTACCGGAAGCCCGTCGGGCCGTACGGGCACACCTCGGCGTCCCGTGTCCCGAAGTCCAGCTCTGTGTCAGCGAGTTGCTGACCAACGTGATCAAGCACCTGGGCGAGGGCACCCCGGTGAGCCTCGGGGTGACGTGCCGCGACGGCCGGGTCCGTGTCTCCGTCACCGACCCGGAGCCGTACGCCTGGCTCGTCGTACGGGATGCCGGGCCGGACGACGAGAACGGGCGCGGGCTGCTGCTGCTCGACGCGGTCGCCGTGCGGTGGGGCGTGGCACAGGGGCCGGAGGGCAAGACGGTGTGGTGCGAGCTGGAGAGCCCGCACCCACACCACATGTCGGACCTCAGTGGAAGAAGTGCCGCGTCCCCGTGAAGTACATCGTGACGCCCGCCTTCTTCGCCGCCTCGACACTCAGCTCGTCGCGCAGCGAACCACCGGGCTGGACAACGGCCTTGACGCCCGCGTCGAGCAGGACCTCAAGCCCGTCCGGGAAGGGGAAGAACGCGTCCGAGGCCGCGTACGAACCCTGCGCCCGCTCGGCCCCCGCCCGCTCGACCGCCAGCTTCGCGGAGTCGACACGGTTGACCTGGCCCATACCGACGCCGACCGACGCACCGTCCTTGGCCAGCAGGATCGCGTTCGACTTCACGGCCCGGCAGGCCTTCCAGGCGAAGGCGAGTTCGGCCAGCTCGGACGCGGACAGCGCCTCGCCCGTCGCCAGCGTCCAGTTGGCCGGGTCGTCGCCGTCGGCCTGGAGGCGGTCCGTCACCTGGAGCAGCGCGCCTCCGTCGATCGCCTTGATCTCCACGGCGTTCGACGGGCCGCCCGGCGCCTTCAGCACCCGGATGTTCTTCTTCTTGGCCAGGGCCTCCAGCGCGCCGTCCTCGTAGTCCGGCGCGACGATGACCTCGGTGAAGATCGGCGCGACCTGCTCCGCCAGCTCCTTCGTCACCGGGCGGTTGACCGCGATCACGCCGCCGAACGCCGACAGCGGGTCGCACTCGTGCGCCTTGCGGTGCGCCTCGGTGACATCCGAACCGATCGCGATACCGCAGGGGTTGGCATGCTTGATGATCGCGACACAGGGCTCGTCGTGGTCGTACGCGGCACGGCGCGCGGCATCCGTGTCCGTGTAGTTGTTGTACGACATCTCCTTGCCGTGCAGCTGCTCGGCCTGCGCCAGGCCACCGCCGCTGCCGTCGACGTAGAGGGCCGCGGGCTGGTGCGGGTTCTCGCCGTAGCGCAGGGTGTTCTCGCGCTCCCAGGTGGCGCCCAGGAAGTCCGGGAACTGCGAGTCGTCGACCGGGGCGTACTCGCTCGCGAACCAGCTCGCCACCGCCACGTCGTACGACGCCGTGTGCTGGAACGCCTCCGCCGCGAGCCGCTTGCGGGTGGTGAGGTCGAAGCCGCCGTTCTGCACGGCGTTCAGGACGTCGGCGTAGCGCGCGGGGCTGGTGACGACCGCGACCGACGGGTGGTTCTTGGCGGCGGCACGGACCATCGACGGGCCGCCGATGTCGATCTGCTCGACGCACTCGTCGGCGGACGCGCCCGACGCGACCGTCTCCCGGAACGGGTACAGGTTGACGACCACCAGGTCGAAGGGGGCCACCCCCAGCTCGTCGAGCTGCTGACGGTGGCTCTCCAGGCGCAGGTCGGCGAGGATGCCGGCGTGCACCTTGGGGTGCAGGGTCTTGACCCGGCCGTCCAGGCACTCGGGGAAGCCGGTCAGCTCCTCGACCTTGGTGACGGGGACACCGGACGCGGCGATACGGGCGGCGGTGGAGCCCGTGGAGACGAGCTCCACGCCCGCCTCGTGCAGGCCGCGGGCCAGCTCCTCAAGACCGGTCTTGTCGTAGACGCTGACCAGCGCGCGGCGGATGGCTCGCTTGTTGCTCTCGGCGGTCACTGGATAACTACCTTTCGTCCCTCAATGCGATAGCCGTTGCGGGCGAGCCGCCCCACGACATCGACGAGCAGCGTGCGCTCGACTTCCTTGATGCGCTCGTGCAGAGCGCTCTCGTCGTCCTCGTCCCGGATCTCGACCACGCCCTGAGCGATGATCGGCCCGGTGTCGACGCCGTCGTCGACGAAGTGGACGGTGCAGCCGGTGACCCGGGCGCCGTACGCGAGCGCGTCCCGTACGCCATGGGCTCCCGGAAAACTGGGCAGCAGGGCGGGATGCGTGTTCACGACCCGGCCGCCGAAGCGGGCCAGGAACTCCTTGCCCACGATCTTCATGAACCCCGCCGACACGATCAGGTCCGGCTCGAACGCGGCGGTGGCCTCGGCGAGCGCCGCGTCCCACTCCTCGCGCGTCCCGAAGTCCTTCACCCGGCACACGAAGACCGGCAGCCCCGCCCGCTCGGCACGGGCGAGACCCTCGATGCCCTCACGGTCCGCCCCTACGGCCACGATCTCGGCGCCGTACGCCTCGGTGCCTGCGGTGTCGATGGCGTCGAGGAGCGCCTGCAAATTCGTACCGGATCCGGAGACCAGCACGACGAGGCGCTTGGCCACGGGCTTGGCGGCCACGGCGGGGCCCTTTCTCGGGGGAGCGTCGTCTTGTGCGGCCGGCTGGTGCATCCGTATGTCTCGTGCGTTCATACGAATGCTTCGCGCCCCGGGATACGGGGAAGTCTACGAAGCGGCCGACCGTCAGCAACGATACCGGCACACCGGACAGCCCCCACGGGACGGGGGCGTGGCCGGAAGGTAGCGTCTGGGGCGAGCGGGTTCGGGAACGCCGCCCTCGTGCGACGCGTTCACGAGGTGACAGCTCATGCAGTGACCGCTCATGAAGTGACAGTTCATGCCGGAGACGTATCCACCAAGGGGAAGACGCTCATTTGATGCCGGACCGCAGTCTGCGACTTCTCACGTTCCCGCCGCAGTCGGTGCTGCTCAGGGAGCGGCCCTCCTCACCGCCCGACGCACCCTCGGGTGACTCTGGTTCCACGGGTCCGTCGGATTCATCAGGTTCGTCGGGTTCCTCAGGTTCGTCCGGCTCCTCGGGTTCTTCCGGTTCCTCGGGTTCTTCCGGTTCTTCGGGCTCCTCGGACGACAATCCGTTCGCGCCGCCGCCCGAGGGCACCCCGGACCGGCCGTGGCAGCCGCGGCGGCCGGAGGGTGGTCAGGGCGGTGACGGACCGCAGAGCGACGGCGGGCAGTCGCCGTGGGGCAGTCAGTGGAGCGACCAGCAGCCCGGACGTTCCCAGGGCGGCTTCGGCGACCGGCCCGGCAGACAGGGCGGACCGGGCAGCCAGGGCGGTCCGGAGGGACCCGGTGGCGGCCCCGGCCAGGGAGGCATGCGCTGGGACCCGACGGACCCGGCACAGCGCCGCGCGCGGTACGCGCTGCTGAGCGGCATGTGGGCCTTCTTCTTCGCCCTCTTCAGCTGGCCGTACGTGGCCCTGCTGCTCGGCTCGCTCGCCCTCTACTGGGGCGGCAGCGCCCTGCGCGCCAAGCCCGGCACCGGCGACCCCGACACCCCGGCGGTCCCCGAGTCGCAGGCCCGCCCGCAGACGACGGCCGCGGTGAGCGGCCTGGTCACCGCGTCCCTGGCGATCGCCCTGGTCGCCGCGATGTTCGTCGCGCAGCTGGCCTACAAGGACTTCTACACCTGCACCAACGACGCCCTCACGAACGAGGCCAAGCAGTCCTGCAACCAGCTGCTGCCGAAGGACCTGCGGGGAATCCTGGGCACCAGCAACTGACCCGACCCATGGGCGGCGCCGGTCAGTTCGCCACCGGCGGTTCCGGCTCGCCCGGGTGGTCCGAGGGCCCCGCTTGTTCCGGGTGGCCCGAGTGGTCCGAGTAGTCCGAGTGTTGCGAGTGCTCCGGGTGTTCCGAGTGCTCCGGGTGTTCCGAGGTCTCCGGTGGCGTGGACGCCTCCCGCAGGGCCGCCCAACGGGCCTCGCGGGAGGCGTCGTCGTACCAGGGCGTGGGCGCCGGCTCCGACGGCACGTCGACGGGCAGGAAGTCGTACGGGTCGAACGTGGAGTCGTGGTCGTAGGCGATGTACGGCTGGTCGACGGGCGTCTGCGCGGGCACCGGTACCGGCACCGGCCGCTCCGCCTTCGGTTTGCGCGCGACCCAGCCCCGGGCGACCGCGAACGGCTTCCGGAACCAGCGTTGCGGGTCGGCACCGGCAGACACCGGCGCGGGTACGGAGACGGGCGGGGCAGGCGAGGCAGGCGCGGACACCGGGGGCGGGGTGACGGCCGCACCACCCTTCCGCGGCTTCCCGATCGTCGGCGCGGGCACCCGGCGCTTCCGCAGCCGCCACGCCCGCAGCCCCACCGCCGTCGGCACGGCCACCGCCGCGATCCACGCCAGCGCCGCTCCCCCGGTCTGCCACCACACCGGCCCGAACCGCGCCAGCGCCGCACCCCCGAGCGGCCCGCCGGACAACTCCGCGAGCAGCGCCAGCACCACGGCGCAGAGCGCGGCGGCGAGCAGGGCGGTGGCTGCGGTACGGCCGCGCGCCCAAGGGGCCTGCGCCGAGGCGGTCCTCGCCGAAGGGGCCTGCGTCGGCTGCTGCCGGAGCCCGGCGC
This sequence comes from Streptomyces sp. NPDC096013, assembly GCF_044763565.1. Lineage (NCBI taxonomy): Bacteria > Bacillati > Actinomycetota > Actinomycetes > Kitasatosporales > Streptomycetaceae > Streptomyces > Streptomyces sp. NPDC096013. The sequence continues at coordinate 81,408 of NZ_JBIWGK010000003.1, forward strand.
CGATGGCCCGCCGCTGCTGTTCCTCCGTCAACTCGCCTGCGCTGTCGGCCCGTTGACTCGCCGTGCCGCCCACCGCGACCCGGGCCACGAACCATCCCGCCATCACCCCGGCGGCCACCGGCACCAGCCCGGCGAGCCAGTTGAGCGGGGTTCCGGCGCCCGCGTCCGGGACCGCCGCGAGGAGGGGGAAGGGCGGGAGGAGGGGCGCCGGGTCCGAGGAGAGGGGGGCGACCGTGTGGTGGACGCCGAGGGCGAAGCCGGGGCCGAGGGCGTAGGACGCGGACCACACCGCCGCGTTCGGGATCAGCGCGAGGCAGAGCAGCAGGACGGCGAACCGGCCCGACAATCCCTCCGTCAGCTGGAGGAACGACGTCCGGGCCGCTCCGCCGTGCCAGATCAGGGACGCTCCGAGCAGCAGCGCGCCACCGCCGAAGAGCACGGACGTGCCGAGTCCCGCGGCGCGCACCGCGGTGCCGATGCGGGCCCGGGACTCGCGTGCCTCCGGGCCGAGGACGAGCCGCCGTAGCCCGGCCGGCAGCAGGATCAGCACGCTCAGCACGGGTTCACGCGGGTGCCCGTACGCCGTCCACACCCCCGAACCGGCCGCGCCCGCCGCGAGCAGCGGCAGGCAGACCGCGGTCCAGCTCCAGGACGGGGAGAGTTCCCCGCCGGACGCGTAGAGGGCGGTCGCGGTGCCGACGGCGAGGTAGCCGACGGCGACGCCGGTCCACGCCGTGCGGGCGGCGATCAGGGGCGGGCCCTCGGGGTCGTCCTCGTCGGTCTCCCCGCCCAGCACCGCGTGCCGTGCGGCCCGGTGCAGCAGCCACAGCGGCAGGGCGAGGAGCAGGAGCGGGGTGACGCCGACCGGTGCGGGGGCGCCGGAGAGGGTGTCGGTGCGGACCAGTTCGACGCCGTGCGCGAGGAGCCACAGGGCGGCGGCCACGTGCAGGGCGCCGCCGGGCCCGCTGTCGGGGTACGGCGAGCTGATCCACAGCACCGTCACGAGTACCGCGAACGAGCCGAGTCCGAGCCCCGCCGCGACCGCGCCACCCAACAGGCTGGCGGCCAGTCCGGGGGATCGGTCGCGCATCCGGGTGAGCAGGGGCGACAACAGCGCTCGGCGGTGGGTCATCGGCATCACGCCCGCCATGCTCCCAACGACACGCGCTTTCTCGTCGTAACAGGCGAACCTCGGAAGTGTCGCCCAATATACGTTTATGTACTTTTTCGTACGAAGGGGCGTCCGGTGACGCAGAGCCCTGCAACCCCGCTCCCCCCGCCCAAGGAACGCCGACGCCTGCGCGAGGCGGGCTCGCTGACACAGGCTCAGGTCGCCGAGCGGGTGGGCGTCAGCCGCGAGACCGTGCGGTCGTGGGAGACCGGCCGTACGGCACCACGCGGCCGGAAACGGGAGGCGTACGCGAAATTGCTCACCAGCCTGGGTGAAGAGAAGACGGTGACGGGGGCCGCGGTTGAGCCGCGGGTGCCCGGGACGGTCACGGCGGAGGTGCCGGTCGAGGTGGTGGCGACGGCCGGGACGGTGGTGCCGGTCGAGACGGTGCTGCCGGCCGAGGTGGTGCTGCCGGTCGAGACGGTCGCGGTGGATGAGGGGGTGACGGTCGATGAGGGAGCGGCCGTTGATGAGACGGGCACGGTGGACGACACCGCCGCACTCGAACCCGTCCTCGTCCCCGTGCCGATCGAAGTACCGGCCCGCGCCGCCCTGACGCCCGCTCAGGCCTTCGACGCGCTCTACGCGTTCTGCGCGCCCGCCCTCGTACGGCAGGCCTATCTGCTCACCGGGCGGCGCGAGTTGGCACGCGAGTCCGTCGAGCGGGCCTTCCAGACCGCCTGGCAGCGGTGGCCCGAGGTCGCGGTCGACCGGGACCCGGCCGGCTGGGTGCGGTCGGTGGCCTACGAGTACGCCCTCTCCCCCTGGCACCGGTTCCGCCCCCGATACCGCCACCCGGAGCCCCCGCCCCCCGACACGTCCGACCGCGCTCTGCTGACCGCCCTCCTCAACCTCCCGCCGTCGTACCGCCGCACGCTGCTCCTCTACGACGGGGTCGGGCTCGGGCTCGCGGAGACGGCGGCGGAGACCGAGGCGAGTACGCCTGCGGCGGCCAACCGGCTGCTGCATGCGCGTGAGGCGATCGCGGCGCAGTTGCCCGACCTGTCCGACCCGGGCGAGTTGCGTCGGCGGATGACCGAACTCGCCTCCACCGGGCGGTTGCATGCCGCCAAGCCGCCGACCGTGCGGTTCGTGGGGGAACGGCGGACGGTGTTCTGGACCCGGGCGGCGATCGCCCTCACCGTCGCGATCATCGGGGCGACGGCCTTCACGCTCCGGGTCGCGCCCACGCGGTACGAGGCGCCGGTTCCCGTGGGGGAACGGGTGGATGGGGTGCCGGCGCGGGTGGTGCAGGGGTCTCTGTCGGAGGAGGAGATCGCTCTCCGGGACCGGTTGCGGAGCGGGATGACCAGTGGTCCGGAGAGGTTGGCGCCACTAGGTCGGTAGTCGGTAGTTCGTCGGGCGCGGGCCGGTGGGGGCTGGTCGCGCAGTTCCCCGCGCCCCTTAAAGGCAGGTCGGCCGAAACGGGGCCGGTTTCAGGGGCGCGGGGAGCGGTGCCCCTGAAAGACGCGGGCCCGCCGGTGCTTTTTAGGGGCGCGGGGAACTGCGCGACCAGCCACGACGAGCCCGCGGCCGCTCGACAACCGGACCCGCCGGTGTTTTTCAGGGGCGCGGGGAACTGCGCGATCGGCCACGACGGGCCCGCGGACGCTCGGCAACCGGACCCGGCACCCCATGACGCGGACGGGCCCGCCCCCCACTCAGGGGGACGGGCCCATCGACGTGCAGCGGGGTGGGTCAGCCGGCCAGGATCTCGCGGGCGAGCTTGGCCGTCTCGGTCGGGGTCTTGCCGACCTTGACGCCGGCGGCCTCGAGGGCCTCCTTCTTCGCGGCGGCCGTGCCGGAGGAACCGGAGACGATGGCACCGGCGTGGCCCATCGTCTTGCCCTCGGGCGCGGTGAAGCCCGCGACGTAACCGACGACCGGCTTCGTCACGTTCTTCGCGATGAAGTCCGCGGCCCGCTCCTCCGCGTCGCCACCGATCTCACCGATCATGACGATGAGGTCGGTGTCGGGGTCGGCCTCGAAGGCCGCCAGCGCGTCGATGTGCGTGGTGCCGATGACCGGGTCGCCACCGATACCGACGGCGGACGAGAAGCCGATGTCACGCAGCTCGTACATCATCTGGTACGTCAGCGTGCCGGACTTCGAGACCAGGCCGATACGGCCCGGCTTGGTGATGTCGCCCGGGATGATGCCGGCGTTCGACTGGCCCGGGGTGATGAGACCGGGGCAGTTCGGGCCGATGATCCGGGTCTTGTTGCCCTTGGCCACGGCGTACGCGTAGAACGCGGCCGAGTCGTGGACGGCGATGCCCTCGGTGATGACGACCGCGAGCGGGATCTCGGCGTCGATGGCCTCGACGACGGCGGCCTTGGAGAAGGCCGGCGGTACGAAGAGGACGGACACGTTCGCGCCCGTCTTCTCGATCGCCTCGGCGACCGTGCCGAAGACCGGGATCTCGGTGCCGTCGACGTCGACGGACGTGCCCGCCTTACGGGGGTTCACGCCACCGACGATGTTCGTGCCGTCGGCCAGCATGAGCTTGGTGTGCTTCATGCCCGTGGAGCCGGTCATGCCCTGGACGATGACCTTGCTGTCCTTGGTGAGGAAGATAGCCATGGCTGTTTTGTCCCTCGTCCCTTACTTCGCAGCCGCGAGCTCGGCGGCCTTGTCGGCCGCGCCGTCCATGGTGTCCACGCGCTGGACCAGCGGGTGGTTGGCGTCGGAGAGGATCTTGCGACCCAGCTCGGCGTTGTTGCCGTCGAGGCGGACGACGAGGGGCTTGGTGACTTCCTCGCCCTTGTCCGCGAGCAGCTGAAGCGCCTGGACGATGCCGTTGGCGACCTCGTCACACGCGGTGATGCCGCCGAAGACGTTGACGAACACGGACTTGACGTCCGGGTCGCCGAGGATGATCTCCAGGCCGTTCGCCATCACGGCCGCGGACGCGCCGCCGCCGATGTCGAGGAAGTTGGCCGGCTTCACGCCGCCGTGGTTCTCACCGGCGTACGCGACGACGTCCAGGGTGCTCATGACGAGACCCGCGCCGTTGCCGATGATGCCGACCTCGCCGTCGAGCTTGACGTAGTTGAGGTTCTTGGCCTTGGCGGCCGCCTCGAGCGGGTTGGCGGAGTCGTGGTCGACGAGCGCCTCGTGCTCCGGCTGACGGAACTCGGCGTTCTCGTCCAGCGAGACCTTGCCGTCGAGGGCGATGACACGGCCGTCGGCGACCTTCGCGAGGGGGTTGACCTCGACGAGGAGGGCGTCCTCCTTGACGAAGGTGTCCCACAGCGTCACCAGGATCTCGGCGACCTGCTCGGCCACGTCGGCCGGGAACTTCGCCTGCGCGACGATCTCGCGGGCCTTCTCGATGGAGACGCCTTCGTTGGCGTTGACCGGGACCTTCGCCAGGGCCTCGGGGTTCTCCTCCGCGACGACCTCGATCTCCACGCCGCCCTGGACGGACGCCATGGCGAGGAAGGTGCGGTTGGTGCGGTCGAGGAGGAAGGAGACGTAGTACTCCTCCACGATCTCGGGCGCGGTCTCGGCGATCATCACCTTGTGGACCGTGTGGCCCTTGATGTCCATGCCGAGGATGTCCGTCGCCCAGGCGACTGCCTCGTCCGGGGTGGCGGCGAGCTTGACGCCACCGGCCTTGCCACGGCCGCCGACCTTCACCTGGGCCTTGACGACGGACTTGCCACCGAGCCGCTCGGTGGCTGCGCGGGCCGCCTCAGGCGTGTCGATGACTTCACCGGCCAGCACCGGTACATCGTGCTTGGCGAAGAGGTCCCTCGCCTGATACTCGAACAGGTCCACGCGCTTCCGTCCTCAGTGATATCGCGGTTCGTTGGATGCGTGGGCGTGCCGCGAAGGGCAACGTGACGTCCGCTGTCACAAGGGAGGCGCACACGGTGACCGAGCGCGCGGCATGTCCGTCTCGCAGGTTATCGCTGCTTGCAGGGGGCCCCTAAATCGAGGGTCACACCTGAGCGGTGATACCTGTCACATGATGCCGGATTCCATGACACGGAGTGCCGCGCGCGGGGCGTACGGGCAGGTCGTTCGGGTGCGGCCGGACTGCGGTCGGACTGCGGTTCCACGGCCCGGGGGTGGGCCCGGGCGTGGGCGTGGTGGGCGCGGGGCCTCACCGGGTTGGGGTTGGCCCGGCGAGGCCCCAGACCGTGAGACGTACTCAGGACAAGCCGACGGCATTCGACCGTCCGGGGTCACCGCCTCACGGAGTCGGTCACTCCCAGTGCCGGGCCCGGCGCGCCACGGGGGCGGGGGCGGCCGTCTGGGTGCGGACATTGCGTGCGGCCCGGGCACCCTGGATGGCCGCGGCGGCCCTGACCCTGGAGTGCCTCGGGACGGAGACGTGGGCGTCGACGAGACGTCGGCGGAGTTCGGCGGGGGTGAAGGCGGTGCTCGCGCTCAGGTTGTGCGTGCTCAGGCCGTTCGTGCTCAAGCTGTTGGTGCTCATGCGTGCGTCGGTTCCTCAGGGATTCCGGGGCTGGGGACATGGCGACATTCCGGACAGCTCACCTGCCGGAAGGGCCCTGCCTAACCCGGGAAAACGGGAACGTCCCGGTACCTGTCCTGCGTCTCCGCCGCGTCCACCCGCGCCACGACACCGGGCACGATCCGCACGGCCACCCGGCACTCCGACGTCACCGCCTGCGCGTCACAGTGCCGCGACGACCCGCCGTCCACACCCGACTGATTCCGCAGCGCACCGTCGGGATCACCGGCGGGCGCCTGATGCCGGGCCGGCGCGTGCCCGGCGGAGGAACTCAGGGCGTGGCCTACGACCACATGTCCTACGGCGCCGAACGCATCGGCGGTTTCCGTGCCGAAGCGCGGCCCGTACGGGTCGCCTACCCCTGCCGTCGCCTCGGCGGGCCCCGCAGCGCCGGAGGACTGCGGGGTGGACCGGACGGGCGCGGGGACCGCCGTCGACACGGGCGCGGTGGGCGCCGGAGGCGTCGGTATCGGAGACGCAGGCTGACTCGGCACCACGGGGATTGAGGGGAGCGTAGGCGCTGACGGGATCGTCGGCACTGAGGGGATCGTGGGGATCGACGGCAGCGTGGGCAGAGCGGGCAACGAGGGCAACGCGGGTGTCTTGGTCAACACCTCGGTCACCGTCTTCGTCACCACGTCCGTCACGGGCCGCACGACCCGCTCCACGGTGTCCGAGACCGGAGCCACGACCGGAGCAACGACCGGGGTAAGGACCGGAGCGAGAACAGGAACCGAAGCCGGAACCTGCTCGGCCCTCGGAACCGGCTTGGCCGCCGAAACCGGCCTGGCGGTCGAAACCGGCTTGGCCGGCGAAACGGGCCTGGCTCCCGGAACGGGCTTGGCCGCCGGAACGGACCTGACCCCTTGAACGGGCACGGCCGCCGACACCGGCTTGGCCGGCGGAGCCACCGTCGGAATCACAGGCCGCTGCCCCGTGACCCCGTCGGCCGCCTGCGCCTGCCCCCCGCACAGCAACCCGAGCGCGAACAACCCGCCCACCAGCAGCGCCAGTTGAAGCACACGCCGCCCAACCGCCGTACGCATCACGCGCACAGCGGCACCGGGCACTACGGCGGGCCAGTTCATGAGGCGACGATCCTCGCACAAGCGTCCGGTGGACGCACAAGCCCCCTACATCTCACAGCAGTTCATCACGAGGGCTCAAGACGGTTCGTCACGCCGTGTCCGGTATCGGCAAGGGCCGCTTCTCGATCGCCGCCGCCATCACCTCCGGGAACAGATCCGGCGTACAGGCGAACGCCGGCGCCCCCAACGCGCCCAACGCGGCGGCGTGTTCCCGGTCGTAGGCGGGCGCGCCCTCGTCGGACAGCGCCAGCAGCGTCACGAACTGCACCCCCGACGCCTTCATCGCGGCGACCCGCTTGAGCATCTCGTTGCGGATGCCGCCTTCGTAGAGGTCGCTGATCAGCACGACGACCGTCTCCGCGGGCCGGGTGATCTGCGACTGGCAGTACGCGAGCGCCCTGTTGATGTCCGTGCCGCCGCCGAGCTGGGTCCCGAAGAGCACGTCCACCGGGTCGTCGAGCTGGTCGGTGAGGTCGACGACCGCCGTGTCGAAGGCGACGAGCCGGGTGTTGATCGACCGCATCGACGCGAGCACCGCCCCGAACACGGAGGCGTAGACGACGGAGGCCGCCATCGAACCGGACTGGTCGATGCAGAGGATGACCTCCTTCTTCACCGACTGGGACGCCCGCCCGTACCCGATCAGCCGCTCCGGCACGATCGTCCGGTACTCCGGGAGGTAGTGCTTGAGGTTGGCCGCGATCGTGCGGTTCCAGTCGATGTCGTGGTGGCGCGGCCGGTTGATCCGGGCGCTGCGGTCGAGCGCGCCGGTGAGCGTGGCCCGGGTGCGGGTGGCGAGCCGCTTCTCCAGGTCCTGGACGACCTTGCGGACGACCGCCCGCGCCGTCTCCTTCGTGGTCTCCGGCATCGCCTTGTTGAGGGAGAGGAGCGTGCCGACGAGATGCACGTCGGCCTCGACCGCCTCCAGCATCTCCGGTTCGAGCAGCAGCGCGGACAGCCCGAGCCGGTCGATGGCGTCGCGCTGCATGACCTGGACTACGGAGGACGGGAAGTACGTGCGGATGTCCCCGAGCCAGCGCGCGACGGACGGCGCCGACGCCCCGAGCCCCGCCGAACGGTCCTTCGCCGTCCGCCCCTTGTCCCCCCTGCCGTACAGCGCGGTCAGCGCCCCGTCCATCGCGGCGTCCTGCCCGGCCAGCTCGCATCCGGTGCCGTCGGCCGCCCCGCCCCCGAGCACGAGCCGCCACCGCCGCAGCCTCTCCTGCCCGGGGTCCGCGACCCCGCCGACCGCGACCGCCTCGGCCGCCCCGGTGGTCCCCGTGCTCATCCGCGCACCCCCGTACGCAGCCCTTCCCACAGCGGTACGACCCGCACGCCCTTCGCCGGGCCGCTCTCGGCCCGCCGCCCGCGCACGCCCTGGCCCGCGCCTGGCGTCTCCGGCTTCCTGGTGCCCTGCCTGCCGTTGTTCGTCATCCCGCCACCCCCACACGCTCGTTGTCGTCCAAACCCAGCAGCAGCCGCAGCACCGGCACGACCGCGTCCGCGCGCCCGGCGTCCGGCTCCGCGCCGAACCCGGGTATCCCGGCGACCGCCGTCGTCGTGCCCGTCTGCTTCCCCGGCCCGCGCCGCACCAATTCCCCGAGTGTCCGGCGCACCCCCGGCTCGTACGACGAGAACGTCCGCCGCAGCAACGGCAGTACGTCCGTGAACGCCTCCGCCGGCACCCGGGTCAGCCACTCGTCCACCAGCCCGAGCAACCGCTCGTCGTGTACGAGGAGCAGGCCGCCCCCGCCGCCCACGAACCCCTCGATCCACGCCGCCGCGTCCGCCGGAGGTGTCCCCGGTGAGAGCACAAGACCCATCAGCCGGGCCGCCTCGTCCGCCCCCAACTCCCCTTCGTCCAGCAGGAGTCGTACCGCCCGCCCACGGATGACACCGGGAACGGTGTCCCGCGCGGACAGAGTGCGCAGCACCGCGCGCCACCGGACCCGCAGGTCACCATGGGCGGACCCCGGCCCGGACCCGCCCGCGTCGCCCAGCAGACCCACCGCCCCGTGCACCGCGTCCACATGCCGCCGCATCTCCTCCGCGGCGTCCCCGTCGAGGGCCGCGCAGGCCGGGGGCAGCCCGACGAAGACCCGCTCGGCGAGGCCCGCCGCGACCTCCGTCAGCGCGCCGGTGTCGGTGCCGCGCACGTCGCCGTAGCGCAGTGAACGGACCAGCGCGGGCAGCGCCTGGGCGAGATGGCCGACGTCCGTGTCGAGGGCCGCGCGGTCGGCGAGGACCTTCATCACCACCGGGAGCGCGTCCGGCAGTTCGGCCAGCAGGCAGAGCTCGGCGAGTGCGGTGACGTCGGCGAGGCTCTCCGCACCGACGGCGTCCGCCTCCGCCTTGGCCGTCGCCGCGGCCGGCACCGTGGTGCCCCAGACCCCCGCCTCGGCGACCCGCACCACCAACTCCGGCTCCCAGCGCAGCCGCCAGGTCTCCCGGAACGTCCCCGTGCTCCCCCGCGACGCGGCCGGCTCGCCCCACTCGACGCGCAGCAGCCGCAGCCGGTGCAGCAGCGTGCTGCGCCCGGCGTCGATCTCCTTGCGCAGATCGAGCTCCAACTCCCGCTCCAGCGCCTCCGGTTTCATCCGCAGCCTGCGCTGCGAGCGGTCCAGGTCGCGCTGCAACGGCACCGCGGGCGCCCCCGGCGGCACCTCGCCCAGCACATCCCCGACCACGAGCCGGTCGCGCACCAGTGCCAGCGGTACGTCCGACCCCTCGCACATCACCGCGCGCACCGCGTCGGTGGTCTCCCCGAGCCCCGGCAACGGCCGCCCCCGCATCACCGCGAGGGTCTCCGCCAGCCGTACGGCCTCGATGACATGGGCCGAGGAGACGATCCGGTCCTCCTCCCGGAACAGCCCCGCCACCTTGGTCATCCATCGCTCGACCGGCCGGTCCGGCGCGCTGAACAGATGGCCGTACCAGCCCGGCGAGTCGATCCCCGCGCCGTACCCGCTGGCCCGCGACAGCCGGCGGTGCGTCCACGGCACCCAGGTCAGATCGGCCTTGACCTTGGGCAGCCCCTTCAGCAGCGCACGGTCCGCGGCGACCGACGTCTTCTGCCGCAGGGCGGGCACGTGCCACGCCCCGCACACCACGGCCACGTCGTCCTCGAACTCCCGCTGCGCCGCCCGCACCTGGAGCCGCATGTACGCCTCGCGCACGAGATCCCGGTCGTGCCCGCCGACCCCGTACGTCTCGCGCAGCGCCCCCATCGCCTCCTCCAGCGCGGTGAACGGCGCGAACGCGTCCCGCTCGCCGACGCCCCGGTGCTCGACGACGTCCTCCCACCAGCGCTCGGGGTCGTCGTAACCGGCGGCTTCGGCGAGGACGGCGAGGGGGTCGACGCGGATGTCGATGTCCGGCTCGGAGGGGTCCGGCTCGGAGGTGTCCGGGGCAGCGGGGTCCGGGGCGGAAGGGGACTCGCTGGACGGGGCCCCGGCGGTCGGGATCTCGGCGGTCGGGGTCCCAGCGTCCGGAGTCGCGACTGCCGGTGTCTCGGCGGTCGGGTCCGGCGGCTGCTCCTCCCCCGTCGACTCGCCCTCGGTGTCGTCCTTGTCGGCCTCGTCGTCCCTTCTCCACGCCAGCGTGTGCGTGGCAGGCAGGTCGATGAAGCGGGCCGGGACGTCGTGCTCCAGGGCCCAGCGGATGGCGACCCATTCCGGGGAGAACTCGGCCAGCGGCCAGAAGGCGGAGCGGCCGGGCTCGTCCACGGCGTGGGCGAGGAGCGCGACCGGTGGGCGCATGCCCTCGTCGGCGGCGAGCGGGATCAACGCGTCTGCCTCCGGCGGCCCTTCGATCAGGACGACCCGCGGCCGGGCCGCCGCCAGCGCCGCCCGTACCGCCCGCGCCGAACCGGGTCCGTGATGCCGCACCCCGAGCAGCAGCGGCCCGGCGCCCCGGCCCCCCTCAGTCCCTGCCATGTCGTCCTCCTCCCTTCCGAATCCCGCTCCGGCGGTTCCAGCGGCTCCAGTAGCTCCAGGTGGAGTCCTCGTCGACGTGCTCCCTGAAGCCGCTCACGCGCTCACCTCGCGGCAGGCCCGGTAGAAGTCCTTCCAGCCGTCGCGCTCGCGGACGACCGCCTCCAGGTACTCCTGCCAGATGACGCGGTCGGCCGCCGGATCGCGGACGACGGCGCCGAGGATGCCCGCGGCGACATCGCTCGGGCGCAGCAGTCCGTCGCCGAAGTGGGCTGCGAGGGCGAGGCCGTTGGTGACGACGGAGATCGCCTCGGCCGTCGACAGCGTGCCGCTGGGCGACTTGAGCTTGGTGCGGCCGTCCGCCGTGATGCCGTCGCGCAGTTCGCGGAAGACGGTCACCACGCGGCGGATCTCGTCGACGCCCTCGGGCACGGCGGGCAGGTCGAGGGAGCGGCCGATCTGGTCGACGCGGCGGGCGACGATCTCGACCTCGGCGTCGGCGCTCTCCGGCAGTGGCAGCACCACGGTGTTGAACCGGCGGCGCAGCGCGCTGGAGAGGTCGTTGACCCCGCGGTCGCGGTCGTTGGCCGTGGCGATCAGGTTGAAGCCGCGGACGGCCTGCACCTCTCCGCCCAGCTCCGGTATCGGCAGCGTCTTCTCGGACAGGATCGTGATGAGCGAGTCCTGCACGTCGGCCGGGATACGGGTCAGCTCCTCGACGCGCGCGGTCATCCCCTCGGCCATGGCCCGCATGACGGGGCTGGGCACGAGGGCGGCGCGGCTCGGGCCGTTGGCGAGCAGCTGCGCGTAGTTCCAGCCGTAGCGAATCGCCTCCTCCGGGGTGCCGGCGGTGCCCTGCACGAGCAGGGTGGAGTCGCCGCTGACCGCCGCCGCGAGGTGCTCGGACACCCAGGTCTTCGCGGTGCCGGGCACGCCGAGCAGGAGCAGGGCGCGGTCGGTGGCGAGGGTGGTGACGGCGACCTCGACGATGCGGCGCGGGCCGACGTACTTCGGTGTGATCACCGTGCCGTCCGGCAGCGTGCCGCCGAGCAGGTATGTGGCGACGGCCCACGGCGACATCTTCCAGCGAACCGGACGCGGCCGGTCGTCCTGCGCGGCCAGCGCGGCCAGTTCATCGGCGAAGGCGTCCTCGGCGTGCGGCCGCAACGCCTCGCTCGACGGCTTCTCACTCGCCACCGCGGACGTCGACGATGTGGGTTCTACGGACACAGTCATGGCTGAGGCCCCCTCCAGCTCGGCCGGTTCGGATCTGGTGTCCACCGTGCACCACGCCACTGACAACGCGATCCGACCTGCGAAAACACCCTCGCGGACACCGGTGACGGCTCAGCCTCCCGATCCCCGCGCCACCGCCGCCCTCCACTCCGCTCACCCACCGCTCGCGGACCGATTGTCAGTGGTGGGATCTACCGTCGAAGACATGACTCAGCAGGGGGTGCGCTGGACGGCTGATCAGGTGCTGGCACTGGCGCCTGACGCAGCGTCACGCAAAGCGGGAAGCAAGCTCGGGGCGGCAGGGCCGTGGTCCGAGGCGGGGAGTTCTGACGAGGGGACGGTGTGGGGGCTGTGCAAGGGCAGTGGCAGCAAGCCGTATCAGACGGTCGTCGACATCGCGGACACCGCGGGTCCGGCGTACAAGTGCAGTTGTCCCAGCCGCAAGTTCCCGTGCAAGCACGCGCTGGGGCTGCTGCTGCTCTGGGCCGGCGAGGACGGCGCGGTGCCGTCGTCGGGCCAGGCGCCGGACTGGGCCGAGGAGTGGATCGCGGGGCGGCGGAAGCGGACGGAGGACAAGCGGGCGGCGGGTGCGTCCGGTGCGCAGGCCGCCGCTGATCCGGAGGCCGCGCGGCGCCGGGCGGAGCGCCGGGCCGAGCGGATCAGCGCGGGCGCGGGCGAGCTGGAGCAGCGGCTGACGGACCTGCTGCGCACCGGCCTGGCCTCGGCGGAGCAGGGCGGGTACGCGCTGTGGGAGGAGACCGCGGCCCGCATGGTCGACGCACAGGCCCCAGGACTGGCCGCGCGGGCAAGGGAGTTGGGGGCGATCCCGGCGTCGGGACCCGGCTGGCCCGTCCGGCTGCTGGAGGAGTGCGCGCTGCTCCACCTCCTCGACCAGGCCTGGCTGCGCCGCGGGCGCCTGCCCGAGGACCTGGCGGCGACGGTCCGCTCCCGCATCGGCCTGCCCGGCACGGCGGACGGCCCGCCCCTGCGCGACCACTGGCTGGTCCTCGCCCAGTACGACACGGTGGACCCGAAACTGACGACCCGAAGAATCTGGCTGCACGGCACGGAGTCGGACCGCACGTCCCTCCTCCTCTCCTACGGCGCCGGTGGCCGCGCCCCCGAGCTGGCGCTGCCGATGGGGCTGGCCCTGGACGCGGAGATATCGGCGTTCCCGGGCGCGGGGCAGCTCCGGGCGGCCTTGGGCGAGCAGTTCGCGGCGCCCTCACCCACGACGGCACGGCCGCGCGGGGTGTCGACGGCTCAGGCCACCGCCCGCTACGGGGAGGCCCTCCGTCACGACCCGTGGCTGGACGCGGTCCCGGTGACGCTGGACCGGGTCGTGCCCACTCCGGACGGCGACTCCTGGCAACTGGCGGACGCCGACGCCGACTTGGCGGTGCCGCTCACCCCGAGCGCCCGTTCCCGTCCGGGTCTGTGGCGGCTGGTCGCGCTCTCCGGGGGCGCCCCGGTGAAGGTCTTCGGCGAGCTGGGCCACCGCGGCTTCACCCCGCTGACGGCCTGGCCGGAGGGGGCGGGAGAGGCCGTGTCCCTGTGCTGAACGCCACCCCTCCGAACCACCGACCCCTCTGAACCACCGACGGAAAGGCACCGCATGAACAGCACCTCCGCTCCGGCGCCCCCCGCGGGCGACTGGGAGGACCTCGTCACCACGGCCCTGCTCGGCACGGACCGCCGTACACCTCAGGGGCACGCCCCGGGCCAGGACGCACCGGTGACCCTCCTGGACGCGGCGGCCGTGGAGACCGTACGGCGGCGGGCCGGGCTGTGTCCGGCGCGGGCGGCACAGCGTCCGGAGCCGGCCGCGCCCGACACGCGTCCGGCGCTGCCCCCCGCGGCGGCGCGCAGGCTGGCGATGCTGCTGGCCGACCGTCCCGGCGCGGGCGGTGGCGGCCGTAGGGGCACCTCGCCGGATCTCATGGAGTTGCTGCCCCAGTGGCTGACGGCGGCCAACGCGCGGGGTTTCGCCCCGCCTGTCCAGGCGTTGCCGGCGTTGCTGGACGCGGCGCGGGGGCGTACGGATCTGCGGCCGGCGGCGCTGGAGTTCGCGGGCCCGCGCGCGTTGTGGCTGGCCCGGCTGAACCCGGACTGGCGGTTCGCCCTGCGCGCCACCCCGGGCGGCGGCACGGCCCTGCCGGACCTCGACTCCCCGGACCAGGTCGAACAGCTGTGGCAAGAGGGCCTGTTCGCCGAGCGGGTCGCCCTGCTCGCGGCGATACGGACGCGACAGCCCTCAGTCGCACGCGAGTTGCTGGCCACGACGTGGGCGACGGAGCGGGCGGAGGATCGGCTGATGTTCCTCGACTCGCTGCGGACGGGGCTCGCGGCCGAGGACGAGCCGTTCCTGGAGCAGGCGTTGGCCGACCGGAGCCGCAATGTGCGTGCCACGGCCGCCGAGTTGCTGTCGGCGCTGCCGGACTCGGCGCTCGCCGCGCGGATGGCGGTGCGGGCGTCGGCCTGTGTGGCGGTGGACCGTACGCGCGAGGAGCCTGGCCTGGTCGTCGAGGCGCCGCACGAGTGCGACTCGAGCATGGAGCGAGACGGTGTCGTGGCGAAGGCTCCGGCGGGACGAGGTGAACGCTCGTGGTGGTTCGGCCAGTTGGTGGAGGCGACGCCGCTCGGGACGTGGGAGCGGCGGCTCGGCGGTCGTACGCCCCAGGAGATCGTGGCGCTTCCGGTCGCGGACGACTGGCGGAGCGAGCTGCACGCCGCGTGGTGCCGGGCGGCCGTACGGCAGCGGAACGCGGACTGGTCCCGGGCACTGCTCGGGATGCCGTCCGCGCCCGAGGCGGGCGGGCCGGGGGCGGTGTCGCTGGCCGAGCGGGCGAAGCTGCTGAGCACGTTGGGCGGGGGCGAACGGGCGGAGTGGGTGGCCGGGTTCATCGCGGCGCAGGGGCTGTCCGAGGCGTTCCAGCTGCTCGGGGTGTGCGCGGTGCCGTGGGCCGCGCCGCTGGGGCGGGCTGTCGTGGACGCGCTCAACATCGCGCGGGACGCCGGGAGTTATCCGTGGAGCTTCAGCGGGGTGATGGGGCTGGCCGAGCGGTGTCTCGATCCGGGCGAGGCGGGTCGGCTGGACGGATTGCTGGCGGTGCCGGACGAGACGGAGGACGCGGCGCCGGGGGCCGGGAGTTATTGGGCGGAGGCGTTCCAGCGGCTGGTGACGACGTTGCGGCTACGGGCTGCGATGGCGCGGGAGTTGGAGGCACCGTAAAGGCTCGGGGGTCGCGCCCCCGAATCCCCCTTCGGTCTGAGCGGCCTCGTCCGCACACGCCGGACGGGCGGGAAGCGTCACCGGGTTCCGGTGGTGGAGTCCTGCCGCACGTTCTCCCGCACCCAGTCCACGATCGTCTGCGTGGTCGCCCCGGGCGTGAAGATCTCCGCGACGCCCTTCTCCTTGAGAGGGGCGATGTCCGCCTCGGGGATGATGCCGCCGCCGAAGACGAGGATGTCCTCCGCCTCGCGCTGCCGCAGCAGGTCGATCACCGCGGCGAAGAGTGTGTTGTGGGCGCCGGAGAGGATGGAGAGGCCGATCGCGTCGGCGTCCTCCTGGATCGCGGTGTCGACGATCTGCTCGGGCGTCTGGTGGAGGCCGGTGTAGATGACCTCCATACCGGCGTCGCGCAGCGCCCGCGCGATCACCTTGGCCCCGCGATCGTGGCCGTCGAGCCCCGGCTTGGCCACCACCACGCGGATCGGACCGGCTGCCACACCCATCACTGCCTCCATGAAGCGACTGCTTTCATCCCTACCCACGGGTACCGCGGCACCCGCCTCATTGCGGGAAGTGAACGAACGTTATCTCCAGCATCCCGCAACCGGCAGTTTCGCGGCGGATACCGAGGGGGAAATCACACAATGGGACACGTTCACCGCGCGACGTTCCGACGGGAACACGCGCACCGGGAGCCGCAACGAGGTCGCCGGACTACCGCGCCGCAGGCCGCGCGCCGTGGTGGTGCGGCGCATCGGCGCAGGCACGAAGGGCACGAAGGGCACGCAGGGCAGGCACGGCACGACAGCGGGAAGCCTCGTCGCCTCTTCGGCAGGGTTCCCCGTCCGGTCGACGGCATCGCATCCGCCGTACGCCGCGCTCACCCCACGCTTACCCCTCGCGCACCGTCGGTGATCCTCGCCGTGGCCTCCCACGAGGGCACACGGGGGACGGAGCTGTCGTTCCGTGTGCCGACAGGAGGTCGGCCATGAAGGTCACCGGGGCCGTAGCGCCCATTCTCCCCCTCTGTCAGCGCCTCCTGCCCAGCAGGCTGGCGGGCCTCTCCATGACCCTCCTGAAAGCGACCGCCCTGGAGATCGCGATCCTCGCGGGCCACCTTCTCCTCTATCCCTCCGGCATCGCCCAGGAACGCCGGGAACCGCTGCCGGAACCGCCCTCCCCGGAGGACGCGACACGGCTGCCGACCGAGGCGAAGCCGCCGGTGGTGCTGCTGCACGGGTTCATCGACAACCGCTCGGTCTTCGTGCTGCTGCGCCGCTCCCTGGCCCAGCACGGCCACCGCCAGGTCGAGTCGCTGAACTACTCGCCGCTGACCTGCGACATCCGCACCGCCGCGGAGCTGCTCGGCCGGCACATCGAGGAGATCTGCGAGCGCACGGGCAGCCGCGAGGTCGACATCGTCGGCCACAGTCTCGGCGGGCTGATCGCGCGCTACTACGCGCAGCGGCTCGGCGGCGACCTGCGGGTCCGCACGCTGGTGACGCTCGGCACCCCGCACTCGGGCACCGCCGTGGCGCCGCTGGCGAACGCCCACCCGATCGTCCGCCAGATGCGGCCCGGCTCGCCGGTGATCGAGGAGCTGGCCCGGCCCGCACCCGGCTGCCGCACGCATTTCGTCAGTTTCTGGAGCGACCTCGACCACCTGATGGAGCCGCTGGAGACGGCCTGCGTCGACCACCCCGACCTGATCACCCAGAACGTCCAGGTCAGCGGTATCGGCCATCTCGCCCTGCCGGTCCATCCGGCCGTCGCGACGGGCATACGCCAGGCCCTCGACACCCCGCGGCCGGAACCCCGGCCCGCCACCCGCGCCGGCGGCCTGACAGTGGCCTGACCGGAGACCGACAGGGGGCTCACAGAACCCGGAAGATCGAACGCTATTCGAACTCAAGGCCAAACCCGCGCCCGCCGTCCCCCGAAACACGGCCGAATGCCCGTTTCCTGCTGACGCGAAACCTGATGAAGATTGTCGTGCCCGCATACCGCCGGGTACAGTCCACCGCACTGCTCTGGCAGCCCCTGTTGTCGAGGCGAATAGAGAAGTTGGTGAACGATCGTCACCCGTCGGGGACCATGACCACCCCGGCTCCGGCTTCCGATGCCACCTCGGCGCCCTACGCGTCGTACGGCGGACAGGACGCCCAGTTCGGTGACTTCACCACGTACGGCGACCACACCGCCACGGGTTTTCAGCAGAGCGCGGCCGGCGGCCACGCCACCGCGAGCTTCGCGACCGACCCCCTCTTCGGCGACATGTCGGGCCACGCCCACGACACCGGGTCCCACCACACCGGCGCCTACGACTCCTCCGCCTGGTCCACGGGTGCCCAACACACCCTGAACTACGACCCGTACGCGGCCCAGCACCACGCCACCTACGACACGGGCGCCTACGAGACCACCGCCTGGTCGGCCGACTACCAGCAGCTGTCCGCCATCCCGCCGCAGGGCGCCGGTCACGACGCGAGCGGCCAGTGGGACGCCAACGCCTGGCTCCAGCCGGACACTTCGGCCCAGCACCCCGCCCCCGCCGACCAGACCCAGCAGTGGGAATGGGGCACGCAGGCCTTCGACACCGGCGCGTACGACGCCACGCAGTGGAACGCCGACGGCACCCCCGCCGAGGCCACCACCACCTTCGAGCAGGCCTCGTACGACGGGACCTACGGCGGAGCGGGCGAGTCGTACGGCGAACCGGCCCCGGAGGAAGGCGAGTTGACCGCCACCGGCGAGCTGCCCGCCCTCGACGACGCCGACCCGGACCACGACGACGCCCAGCCGCACCACGAACTCCTGGAGGATCAGGAGGAGTTCACCCCGGACCCGGAGACCGCCTCACGCGCCGCGTCCCGCAACGGCGGCCGTTCCAGGCGCCGTACGCCCCCGAAGCGGTCCGCGCTGATGACCATCGCCGTACCGTCCGCGTGTGTGATGGGTGTCGCCGGCATCGCCGCCGCGTCCGTCGGCACGCTGACCGGGGGCAGTGACACCACGGCGTCGGCCGCCGACGCGGCCACGGTGCAGCCGTCCGTCGCGAACAACAAGCTGGACGCCCAGATCAAGAGCCTGTCGGCCGGTGCCGACGACTTCGCCGACCGGGCCAGCCGTACGCAGGAACGCATCGACCTCAAGGCCCAGCAGGAGGCCGAGAAGAAGAAGGCGGCGGCGGAGGCGGCCCGCAAGGAGCGGCTGCGCCCCAAGTACGTGCTGCCGGTGACGCAGAGAGGCCTCAGCGCCTACTTCGGCCAGGCGGGCGTCAACTGGATGTCCGTGCACACGGGCATCGACTTCCCCGTCTCGTACGGCACGACGGTGATGGCCGCGACCGACGGCGTCGTCAGCACGAAGTGGAACAGCGCCTACGGCAACATGCTGATCCTCACCGAGAAGGACGGCACGCAGACCTGGTACTGCCACCTCTCCAGCTACCGGGTCCCCTCCGGTACGACGGTGAAGGCCGGCGACCCGATCGCGTACTCCGGGAACTCGGGCAACTCCACCGGTCCGCATCTGCACTTCGAGGTGCGCCCGGCGGGCGGGGCGGCCATCGACCCGCTCCCGTGGCTGCGCAGCCACGGACTCGACCCGACCTGAGCCGCCCGCCCGACTCCCTTACGGGCAGACCCCGTAAGGGCAACTCCCTTACGGGCTACAGCTTCTCCACCGGCGCGTACCGCAGCAGCAGCCGCTTCGGCTTCGGCTCCCCGAAGTCGACCGTCGCCTCCGCGTTCGCCCCCGTGCCCTTCACGCCGACCACCGTGCCGAGGCCGAACTGGTCGTGCGTGACCCGGTCGCCGACGGCAAGCGCCACGACCGGCTTCTCCGAGGTGCGGCGGGTCGCGAAGCCCGAGGCGCCCGACGCCGACGAGCGCGAGCGGGACGAGGACAGCGAGGCCGCGATGCCCGAGGCCGGACCCGTCGACGGCGGAGCCGCCATGGCGCCGGTCCGCTTCCACTCCACGTGCGCCGCCGGGATCTCCTCCAGGAAGCGCGAGGGCGGGTTGTACGACGGCTGTCCCCAGGCGCTGCGCAGCGACGAGCGGGTGAGGTAGAGGCGTTCCCGCGCGCGCGTGATGCCCACGTACGCGAGGCGCCGCTCCTCCTCCAGCTCCTTGGTCTGGCCGAGGGCCCGCATGTGCGGGAAGACGCCGTCCTCCATGCCGGTGAGGAAGACGACCGGGAACTCGAGTCCCTTGGCGGTGTGCAGAGTCATCAGCGTGATGACTCCGGAGCCGTCCTCGTCCTCGTCCGGGATCTGGTCCGAGTCGGCGACCAGCGCCACCCGCTCCAGGAACGCGGCGAGCCCTACCGGCGTCTCGCCCTCCCCGTCACTGTTCTCCTGCTCGAACTCCAGGGCCACGGCGGCGAGTTCCTGGAGGTTCTCGATGCGGGTCTCGTCCTGCGGGTCGGTCGAGGCCTGCAACTCGGCGAGGTAGCCGGTGCGTTCGAGGATGGCCTCCAGGACCGTCGCCGGGCCCGCCCCGGAGTCGACGATCGTACGGAGGTCCTCCATCAGCGTGTTGAACTTCTTGACCGCGTTCGTCGACCGCGCGGCCATGCCGTACGCCTCGTCGACGCGCTTCAACGCCTGCGGGAAGCTGATCTTCTCGCGCTGCGAGAGGGCGTCGATCATCGCCTCGGCGCGCTCGCCGATGCCGCGCTTGGGGACGTTGAGGATGCGGCGCAGCGGGACCGAGTCCTCCGGGTTGGCCAGCACGCGGAGGTAGGCCAGGACGTCCCGGACCTCCTTGCGCTCGTAGAAGCGGACACCGCCGACGACCTTGTAGGGCAGGCCGACGCGGATGAAGATCTCCTCGAAGACACGGGACTGGGCGTTCGTCCGGTAGAAGACGGCGACGTCACCGGCCTTCACGTCACCCGCGTCGGTGAGACGGTCTATCTCCTCGGCGACGAACTGCGCCTCGTCGTGCTCGGTGTCGGCGACATAGCCGGTGATCTGCGCGCCCGCGCCCGCGTTGGTCCACAGGTTCTTGGGGCGGCGGGACTCGTTGCGCTCGATGACCGCGTTGGCCGCGCTCAGGATCGTCTGCGTGGAGCGGTAGTTCTGCTCCAGGAGGATCGTCGTCGCGTTCGGGTAGTCCTCCTCGAACTGGAGGATGTTGCGGATCGTCGCACCCCGGAAGGCGTAGATCGACTGGTCGGCGTCACCCACGACGCACAACTCGGCGGGGGGCAGGTCGTGTTCGCTGGGCGGGGTGTCCTCGTCGTGCGCGGCGGTGCCGACGAGCTCCCGTACGAGCGCGTACTGCGCGTGGTTGGTGTCCTGGTACTCGTCGACCATGACGTGCCGGAAGCGGCGGCGGTAGTGCTCGGCGACGTCCGGGAAGGCGCGCAGCAGGTTGACCGTCGTCATGATCAGGTCGTCGAAGTCGAGGGCGTTGGCCTCGCGCAGCCGCGACTGGTACATGGCGTAGGCCTGGGCGAGGGTCTTCTCGAAGCCGTCGGTGGCCTGGGCGGCGAAGTCCTCCTCGTCGATCAGCTCGTTCTTCAGGTTCGAGATCTTGGCGCTGAAGGACTTCGGGGGGAACTTCTTCGGGTCGATGTCCAGGTCGCGGCAGACCAGGGCCATCAGGCGCTTGGAGTCGGCGGCGTCGTAGATCGAGAACGAGGACGTGAAGCCGAGCTTCTTCGACTCGCGGCGCAGGATGCGGACGCACGCGCTGTGGAAGGTCATCACCCACATCGCGTTGGCGCGCGGGCCGACGAGCTGCTCGACGCGCTCCTTCATCTCGCCCGCGGCCTTGTTGGTGAAGGTGATCGCGAGGATCTGCCCGGGGTGCACATGGCGCTCGCCGAGGAGGTGGGCGATGCGGTGGGTGAGCACACGGGTCTTGCCGGAGCCGGCGCCGGCCACGATGAGCAGCGGGCTGCCGGAGTGGACGACGGCCGCGCGCTGGTTCTCGTTCAGCCCGTCCAGGAGGGCCGCCGGGTCGACGACCGGGCGGGGGGCGCCGTCGCGGTAGTGGGCGTCCCTGCTCGCGGGCACGTCGAACTTCCCGCCGAACAGGTCGTCCGGAATCGGCTCAGGACCGTGCTCGTCCTCGGGCGGGGGCGGGGGCTCTCCCTCGTGGGCACGGGGCCCCTGGAGATCCGCCAGGAAGCTGTCGTCAAAGAGGCTGCTCATCGCCTTCCGAGTTTAGGGCGCCCCACTGACAACCGGCCGCCACCCCGAGAACTCGGGAAAATTCACGGACCGGAATCGCTCATTCACGATCAGCGACGACCGATCCCGCACATGGTCAAGGTCACGGGCGCGTACCGGGCATACCGAACATCGACCTTCACGCGAGCCACACATATTGGTTAGCGTTCGATCAAGCCGCACGACCCCGCCGACCTGGGGCGCGTCGGTCCAACTCCCTTTCCGGGCACGGACCGTGGGGCAGTCGCGGCCCAACAGGACAGCAACGGCCCTTGGGGCACCATCTGGAAGGGGTCGCCTCCCTTGGCGTCGTCGCACCGCAAGCCGCGTTCCGCGGGTAAGCGCATCGCAGGCAGCCCGGGCCTCGGAGAGGTCGAGAGGAAGATCGACGACCTCTACCGGCGGGCGGAGTCGGCGACCGAGAAGTACACCGCGGCCGGGGAGAGGGCGGCCAGGCCGCGCAAGCGCGTCGACGACCACCTGGACGACGTGACCGAGCGCGCGCAGAGGCCCAACTCCGCGCGAGAGTGGCTGGGTTCGTTCGCCGCCGCGCAGTACCGCACCGGGGTCTCCGCACCGGACGCCTCGGGCTTCCGGCTCGCCGACATCCCGCCGGACTACTTCGAGCAGACCCAGCTGATGAACCGGCTTGCCATGCGCCGCAGGAACGCGGGCGAGGCGTACGCCACCGGGCAGCCGACGGCCGGAAGCCCTGGGGCCCCCGGTGACACGCGGAGCGATCTGGGGACGGCCAAGGCCACCGTCCAGAAGAAGCTCATCACCGCACGCGAGCTGCTGACGCGGCTGACCGCGCAGGAGCAGCAGCAGGCGGAGACGGCGAAGGGCACCCCTTCCGACGCCTCGTACGCCACGAAGGCCGCCAAGGCCATCGCCTTCGCCCGCGCCCAGGTCGGCAAGCCGTACGTCTGGGGCGCCACCGGCCCCGGCTCCTACGACTGCTCCGGCCTCACCCAGGCCGCCTGGAAGGCGACCGGAGTCACCCTCCCGCGCGCGACCACCGACCAGGCCGACGCCGGAACCACGGTCCCCCTGGCCGAGGCGCAACCCGGTGACCTGGTCTTCTTCCACGACGACAGCAGCCACGTCGGTGTCTACGTCGGCGACGGCATGATGATCCACGCCCCGAAGCCCGGCGCCTACGTCCGCGAGGAGTCAGTCCACTACGACGGCACGGCGGTCATCCACAGCGTGGTGCGGCCGGCCTGAGCGGGTTCTCGGCACGCACACACGCGTGCAGGTGTTTTTGAGCTCCACGCGCGCGTGGCCCGCCGTCGGCACCGGAGCGGCTCCCTAGCATCGGCCCATGCCCGCTACCGGTATGTCCCGCTTCCGCCCCTGGTGGTCCCAGCGGCCCGCGGCGGCCGGAACCGCCGTGATGGCCGCCGCGATCATCTCGATCGGCCTGCACCTCATCGGCCACGAGACGCTGTCCCGCATCGTCCTCGCCCTGGCCTGCGCCGCCTGGCTGGCCCTGGCAGCGGACTTCGTCGTACGGCTGCTGCGGGACCGTCAGCGGTGGCTCGCGGAGGCGGAGACACCGGCCGGGCTGACCGCCGTGGCCGCGACCACCGTCCTCGGCACCCGCTTCTCGGCGGCCGGCCGGCAGACCCTCGCGGAAGCGCTGCTGGCCCTGGCCGCGGTGCTGTGGCCGGGGCTGCTCGTCGATGTCGTACGGCACTGGAAGCGCGGGATGGCGGGCGCGGTCTTCCTCGTCTGCGTGGCCACACAGGGCCTCGCCGTACTGGGCGCCACGCTCGCCGCAGCGCAGTCGGTGGCCTGGCTCGCCCACACCGCACTGGTGCTGTTCTGGCTCGGACTGGTCCTCTACGGGGTCGCCCTGGCCCATTTCGACGTACGGCAGGTGGTGACGGGCGCCGGGGACCACTGGGTGGTGGGCGGCGCGCTGGCGATCTCGACGCTCGCCGGGGCGAAGCTGGTCGCGGCGGGCAGCTCGGGGCTGTACCTGTGGAACTCCGACGACCGGGGCGTCCTGCGCGCCGTGACGGAGGCCCTGCTGGTGCTCGTCATGGCCTGGTACGTCGTCCTGGCGGTCGCGGAGGTCGTCCGGCCCCGGCTGCGCTACGACGTGCGGCGCTGGGCGACCGTGTTCCCCCTGGGGATGACGGCGGTGGCCGTGCTCTCCGTGGGGACCGCCCTGGGTTTCTCGTGGCTCAGGACGCCCGGACAGGTACTGGTGTGGATCGCGGTGGCGGGCTGGCTGGTGGTCGCGGTCGGGGCGGTGCGGTTCTACGCGGGGCCCGAGGGGCGGGTCACGTCCACAGGACCGCGATGAAGATGTTCACCATGGTCAGGCCCCCGACCAGCGCGAACTGGCTCTTGTCGACCGTCTCCTCGTCCCGCTTCACATAGACGAGCCCGAGGATCACGATCAGCAGCGCGAGCTTGATGCCGATCTTGACGTTGTTGACGTGCTGGTCGTCGGCCTGGTTGAGGCCGACCAGGATCGCGCCGGTGACCAGCATGGTCAGCGCGCCGTGCAGCATGCCGGGGACGAAGCGGGCGGTGCCCTGGCCCATCGCCTTCATCTGGGTGAGGAAACCGCCGAGCAGCGCGGCGATGCCGATGATGTGCAGGCCGACGAAGAGATGGATGAGTACGTCCATGGGTCCGGAGCCTAATCAGAGGCCCTGAGGGCTCCCGACACCGCCCCCGCGTCGCGCCTCCCGAACCACTCCCGGCCGTCGCATATATGCGGCCCATAGCACCGTGCCGCACCGCCCCACGCCGGAACCGCCGCATCGGTCAGCGCGCCGCGTGAAGGCGGCGACCCCGGACCGGGATCACAGTCATCCATGGTCAGCTCGCGGTCACCTCCTGTCAGTTCCGGACATGCGTTACCGGGCCGTCACCGTCAGGTTTAGCGTCCTCCACCAGGTGACCGGCTCACCATCGCCGCCCGGACCAGGGGCGGCAGTCGGACACCACCGCCGAAAAGGTCCGGCGGCGGCCCCGCTCCCCCTGTGCGGGCCGCCGCCGGACGCGCAATCGCCCGCTCCCCCGGCGGTCGTACGAAAGGACGTGCAGTCCACGTGGCAGCGCACCGCAAGCTCCGACAGCGCTCGCTCAGCGGCAATACGGCCCGCACCGCCGTCACCATCGCCCTCGCGGGCGCGGCGACGGCGACAGCCTTCGACGGAACCTCCCACGCCGAGCCACAGCTGACACCGACGCAGGTCAAGGCCAAGGTGGACAAGCTGTACCAGGAGGCGGAGGTCGCGACCGAGAAGTACGACGGCGCGAAGGAGAAGGCGGACGCGGCGGAGAAGCAGCTGAACACCCTGCGGGACGAGGCGGCGCGCAAGACGGAGAAACTCAACTCGGCGCGGGAAGCGCTGGGTTACGTCGCCGCCGCGCAGTACCGCAGCGGCGGGATCGACCCCGCGGTGCAGCTCATGCTCTCGAACGACCCCGAACGGTATCTGGACGGCGCCGAGTTCGCCGACCGGGTCGGCCACCGGCAGACGGCGGCCGTGGAACTCGTACGCCAACAGCTGCGCGAGATCGAGCAGCTGCGCGGTGCCGCGCACATCGAACTGACCTCCCTGAAGTCGCGGCAGGCCGAGCTGAAGAAGCAGAAGACCACGATCACCGGCAAGCTCGACCAGGCCCGCCGCCTGCTCTCCCGCCTGACCCCGCAGCAACAGGCCCAGGTCACAAGCCCCACGTCCGGCGGTCGCGCCTCCCGCTCCTCCACGACCGCCCGGGGCGCGCTGGCCGCCCCCCATTCCTCCGCCGCCGCTGCCGACGCCCCCAACTCCCGCGCCGCGGCCGCCGTTTCCTACGCCTACCAGAAACTCGGCAGCCCCTACGTCTGGGGCGCCACGGGCCCGCACGCCTTCGACTGCTCGGGCCTCGTCCAGGCCGCCTACAACTCCGCCGGCGTCTCACTGCCCCGCACGACCTACGCCCAGATCAACGCCGGGCAGCGCGTCTCCCGCTCCGAACTGCGCCCCGGCGACCTGGTCTTCTTCTACTCCGGCATCAGTCACGTCGGCATCTACGTCGGCGACGGCCAGATGATCCACGCCCCGAACCCGACGGCCCCGGTGCGGCTGGCACCCATCGACGAGATGCCGTTCGCCGGAGCGACCCGGGTGGTGTGAATCCCCGGGCGAACTCCCTTACGGGGTCGGGCTCTCAGGGGCTCGGGCTTTCACGGGGTCGGCCCTTACCGGGTCGCGTTCTACCGGGTCCGGCCCCTACGGGTCACACCAGTCGCCGTGCCGTCGCCCACCGGGTCAGCTCGTGCCGGTTCGACAGCTGGAGCTTCCTCAGCACCGCCGAGACATGGGACTCGACCGTCTTCACCGAGATGAACAGCTGCTTGGCGATCTCCTTGTACGCGTACCCGCGTGCGATGAGGCGGAGCACCTCGCGCTCGCGCTGGGTGAGGCGGTCGAGGTCCTCGTCGACCGGCGGGGCGTCGGTCGACGCGAAGGCGTCGAGGACGAACCCGGCCAGCCTCGGGGAGAAGACGGCGTCGCCTTCCTGGACCCGGAAGATGGAGTTGACGAGGTCGGTGCCCGTGATCGTCTTGGTGACGTAGCCGCGCGCACCGCCGCGGATCACCCCGATCACGTCCTCCGCCGCGTCCGACACGGACAGGGCGAGGAAGCGGACGGGCTGCTCGGCGTCGCTCATCAACGGGGCGCAGCGGCGCAGGACTTCGACCCCGCCGCCGCCCGGGAGGTGGACGTCGAGAAGGACCACCTCGGGGCGGGTCGCGGTGATCACCGTGACCGCCTGGTCGACGTCCGCGGCCTCGCCGACCACCTCGACACCGGTCTCGTCGGTCCGGCCGATCTCGGCCTGGACCCCCGTACGGAACATGCGGTGGTCGTCGACGAGGACCACGCGCACGTGACGCCCGCCCGCGCTCCCGCCGGTCGGCTCCGCCGGTTCGCTCGTCTCGGTCGTGTCGCTCATGACGTCTTCTCCGCCCTCTCCATCTCCAGCTCGACCTCGGTGCCGCCGTCCGGCACCGCGCGCAGACGTGCCGTACCGCCGTGACGCTCCATACGGCCGATGATCGATTCTCTGACGCCCATGCGGTCACCGGGTATCGAGTCGAGGTCGAAGCCCGGTCCGCGGTCGCGGACGGACACGAAGACCTTCTTCCCCTCCACCTCGGCGTAGACCTGCACGGCGCCGCCCTCGCCACCGTACTTGGCCGCGTTGACCATCGCTTCGCGCGCGGCCTGCATCTGGGCGCCGATTCTGTCGTCGAGCGGGCAGTCGCCGACCACGACGACTTCGATGGGGACGCCGTGCTTGTCCTCGACCTCGGCCGCGCTGCGGCGGACCGCCTCGGCGAGGGTGTCGGGTTCGTCGGCCTCGTCCTTGCCGGTGCCCCCCGGTTTGTAGAGCCAGGCGCGCAGATCGCGCTCCTGGGCGCGGGCCAGGCGGCGCACCTCGCCGGGGCTGTCGGCGTTGCGCTGGATCAGCGTCAAGGTGTGCAGCACGGAGTCGTGGACATGGGCGGCGACCTCGGCGCGCTCCTGGGCGCGGATGCGCATCAGGCGTTCCTCGGAGAGGTCCTGGGTCATCCGCACCAGGTACGGGCCGGCGAGCAGCGTGATGCCGACGAGGACCGCGAGGGCGGCCTGGAGGACCGAGCCGAGGTGGTCGGCGGAGCCCTGTAGCACGAAGATCGCGGTGGCACCGGCGGTGACCAGCAGGACGCCGCCGCCCGCGCGCAGCAGGCTGAGCGTACGGCGGCGGCTGCCGACCTCGGCCCAGCGGGCGCGGCGCGCGTTGTCCGCCTGGCGCCAGACGAGGGCGACGCCCGCGCCGACGAGGACGGTGGGGAAGAGATAGGCCTTCGCGCCGTTGCCCAGATTGACGTTGCCGACGAAGACCAGGGCCACGACGACCATGAGGAGCAGGGCGACGATCTGGCCCTTGTCGGGCTTGCGGGCGACGAGTCTGCGGCGGCCGTCCGGCGAGGTCTCGGTGGAGACGAGCGACGGGGGCCGCTGGCCGGCGACACCGCCGACGCCGAGCGGCACGAAGAACCAGAACGACGCGTACAACAGCGCGCCGAGTCCGTCCGCGAGGAACAGCCCGACGAACACCAGCCGCACCCAGATCACCGGCAGGCCGAGATGCCCGGCGAGCCCCCGCGCCACTCCGCCGAGCCAGCGACCGTCACTGCTGCGGTAGAGCTTGCGCGGCGGCCGCGGGTCCTCGACTGGCAATGCTGCGGCTTCCGGCATGCCACCGATGTTCACACGGCCCGCCGTTCAGGGCATCAGGGTCGACCCCCGAGACTCCCCTGATCTTCGAATCCGGCGGGCCGCGCCCTCGGAATCGGCGCGCGGCGAGCGGCTTTCGCGGAGTCGGGGACGCCGTCGAACACTCCCCCGGCCCGGGTCAGGGCGGATCTCAGGGTTCGGCCAGGGTTGTCCCGACTGCCATCGGCGGCTCGCGGCGGGCAGCATGGACGCATGACAGATCACGAGCGCGCCGCGACGGGTCCGGGACCCGGCTCCGGCCCGGCCCCGGAAGCGGGCGGCGGGCCGCGGGACGCCGTGCCCGGCGAGGGCACCGCGGCCGCGGCTCCGCACCGCTTCCGGCGGGACCGGCGGTCCAAGGTGCTCGCGGGGGTGTGCGCGGGGCTCGGCCGCCAGTGCGACATGGACCCGGTGATCTTCCGGATCACCCTCGCGGTGCTCTCCGCGACGGGCGGCATCGGCCTCATCTTCTACGGCTTCGCCTGGCTCTTCGTCCCGTACGAAGACGAGGAGGAGAACGAGGTCCGCAAACTCTTCACCGGCCGCGTCGACGGCCAGGCCCTGGCGGCCGTGCTGTTCGCGCTGGTGGGCTGCGGTGTGTTCCTGTCGATGCTGAGCAACGGGAGCGTGCTGACGTTCGCCGTCGTCCTCTCCCTCCTGCTGGCGGGCGCGGGGTACTGGTCGCAGCAGCGCGGCGCCCCCGACCCCGACCCGCTGGCCGCGCAGGCCGTCGCCGACGCGCCGCCGGAGGCTCAGGCACCGCCGGTGGTCACCTCCTATCCCTCCTGGTGGCGTGATCCGATCGTCAAGGACGGCACCCACGTGGGGGGCACAGGTTATCTGTGGGGTCCCGGCGACTCCCGCGACCGGGACATCGCGGACGTGGTCGACGCCCGGCTCTCCCCGTCGTACCCGCACTGGCGCGAGGACCAGCGCACCCCGCGCCCGGCGCCCCCGAAGCCGCGCGGCCCGCGCTGGATCGGCGGCTGGATCTTCCTTCTCGCGCTCGGCGCGGGAGCGGTCGGCACCGCCGCGAAATGGGACGACCAGGCGCTCGGCACCAGCCTTCAGGCGGGGCTGGCCTGTGCGCTCGTGGTGTTCGGCCTGGGGATCGCGGTCAGCGCGTTCCTCGGGCGGACGGGAGCGGGCTCGGTGTTCCTCGCGATCGTCACGGCCGGCCTGCTCGCCGCCTCGGCGGCCCTGCCCAAGGACCTCACCACGCACTGGGAGCGCGTGAGATGGCAGCCGGCGGCGGTCGCGGAGGTCCAGGAGAAGTACGACTTGGGGAACGGGGTGGGGACACTCGATCTGACCCACCTGCGCCTGGCCAAGGGCCAGGCGGTCGCGACGGACGCGGAGGTCGGCGTCGGACGGCTCCAGGTGATCGTCCCGTCGGACGTGACGGTGGAGCTGAATGTGGACGTGGGCGTCGGGGACATCCAGTTGCCCGGTGACGACAAGAAGGACGTGGACGTGGAGCCGGGCAAGCACCGGCAGGTCACTCTGACCCCGGCGACGGGCGTCAAGAGCACCGGCACGCTGACCCTGGACCTACATGTCGGCGTCGGACAGGCGGAGGTCAGCCGTGCTGCGTCATGAGTTCCAGCCCGGAAAGCTGGTCGCCGGCCTCTTCCTCGCCGCCGCGGGCGTGGTCTACGCCGGGGACGCGGGCGGCCTGTGGGTGACCGAGTGGTTCGCCGTGATCCCGCTGGTCACGGCTGGCCTGGTGCTGGCCGGTGTGGCGGCGGGCATCAACGGCGCGGTCCGCAGACGCCGAGGGGCCGCCCGCAGGAACACGGCCGACCCGGGTCCGGACATATCCGGCTGACGATCGCCTACGGACGGTGATGACGGCTGGCCCGGGACGGTCGGTCCCGGACGGCTGACGGCTGGGCGGAGCTACCGCCGCCGGTTCCCTCCTCGGGGACTCCGGGGACTCCGGGAACTCCGGGACCTGCCGGAACTTCCGGACCCGCCAGAACTACCGGTATCCCCCAGCCCGTTGCCTTCGCCTGCCGCGGATCACCGCGTCCAGGGAGAACATGGAGGCGCCCGCGAGGACAAGGGGCAGCCAGGCCATCAGATAGGCGAGGTCGTTGCCGTAGTAGTACGGGTCGTTGGCCCAGCTGATGGTCAGCCACAGGCTGAGCGAGATCAGTGCGCCGCCGAGGGCGGCGAGGCGGGCCAGCAGGCCGATCAACGTGCCGATGCCGACGGCGAGTTCACCGAAGGCGATGGCGTAGCCGAAGCCGACGGGGTTCTTCAGGGCCAGGTCGACCAGGGCCGGGATCGCCGAGGAGTCGCGGACCGCGCGCATCGTCTCGCCGATCGAGCCGGCACCGGAGGACTTCATGAAGGCGCTGTCGGTGAGTTTGTCCAGGCCGGCGTAGATGAAGGTGACGCCCAGGAAGACGCGCAGTGGGAGCAGGGCGTATCGGGTGGCGGTGTCCCGCCAGCTTCGGTCGCCGTCGAGGTACGGGGTTTGCGTATCCATTCGAGTGCCGTGAGTCATCGCCCTTAGCCGCCTCTCGCCCGCTGTGCCGTGACCCCTCAACTGACCATACGTACGAATAGGGGGACCCGCTCAATGATTCTTCAACCAGTTTTCGCGACCTTGGCACGGCTCAAGCGGTGGGCGGCCCGTCGAGGGCGTCAGTCCGTCACGTCGACGACGCAGGCGTTCGTCTCCACGCCCGCGGCCGTCACGACCTGTACTTCCACGCGGCCGGGTTCGACGTCGGCCGGGACCGGGACGGTGAGGAGGGTGTCCGTCGGGTTGGAGAAGCCGCCGGTGACCGGGACGAGGGGGACGTGGACGTTGACGGGGCCGATGCGGACGACCATGCGGGAGAGGCGGTCGGCGGTCTGGGCACCCGGGGGCACGAAGCCCGCGCCGCGGATCTCGATGTCGTCGCCGGTGCGGATGGGGGCGTCCAGGTCGCCCGCCTCGCGGGAGCGCACCACGGAGAGGATGACCGGCCGGCCGCCCTCGGCGTACTTGCCGGCCAGGTACGTCGCCGCCGAGATCAGCACCACGACCGCCAGCCCCCAGGGCAGGTCCGGCAGTTGGTCGGGGCGGCGGGCCAGGCGGACGGCGACGAAGACGAGGGCGACGGCGCTGATCGCGACGTACTGGATGTCGGCGAAGGTGCCGCGGCCCGCGTCGTCGGTGAGGAGGTCGGCCGCGCGGGGGCGGTCCGCGGGGACCTTCTGGAGGCGCTGGCCCAGCACCCGCAGGCCGACGACGCGGCGGACGAGCACCGCGATCGCGCAGACCACGGCGAGGACGGTCACCACACCGGCGGCGCGGGCGAGTTCGAGGCCGGAGATGAGGGCGTCGCGTTCGGCGTGGTCGGAGGCGGCGGCGAGGCGCCCGGCCAGGACCAGCACGGCGTACACCACGAACAGCACCCAGGACACGGCCACGGCACGGGAGGTCGACAGCCGGTTGTCCTCACCGATGACCGGGGCCAGCGCCCCGCCGCGCGCCCGGTGGAACCAGGAGGCCGCGGTCAGCGCACCGGCGACCAGGAGCGCGGCGAGCAGCCCGGCCGTGCGGGCCGCCGTCCAGCCCGCGCCGATCGCGGTGAGCGCCTGCACGAGGAGCAGGACGACGAAGGCGCCCCACACCGCGAAGGCCGTGCGGTGCCAGAGGCGGGCCAGCCAGGCGCCGCCCTCGGCTCGGCCGCGTTCGGCGACGACGTCGGCGGACTGGGTCAGTTCGTCCGAGACCCACTGCCGGGAGGCGGACGCCGAGTGCGCCACGGCCGCGGGCAGCCCCTCCCCTGCGGCGAACCCGTCCCGCTTGACGAGGAACGCGGCGACCGCGCGCCGGTGCCCCTCGCGTGCCCCGTGCGGGCAGTCCCCGCAGGTGCAGCCGCCTCCGTGGACACCGACGTGCTCGCCGCCCTGTCTCGCCTCCTGCACCGCCACGCCCGACGCCTGCCTTCCCCATGCCCCGCGGCCCGTGACCCCGGACCCTCGTGTTCGGCGGCCGGCTCCGAAGCCTTTGGCCACCGCCTTGCAACTCCCGTACGACAACAGCGGATTGTGCCCTACGGGACACGGCCCGCGTCCGGCAGGTCTGGTCAGCGCGGGTGAAGTGACGGCCGCCGTGTTGACCCGGCTGCGAGAATTTCCCTATGGCCGAGATCATCCAGCGCGACGGGACCTGGGCCTTCGACGGCACAACGGTCCGGATCACGCCGGGACTTCACCGCTCCGTGCCGCTGTTCCGGCAGACGTACGGGGAGATCACCGTGCCCCTCGAAGCCGTCGCGGGCGTCGTCTACGAACCGGAACGCAGACGTGGCCGCCTGCGGTTGAGGCTGCGCGAGGGTGCCGACCCGCTGCTCCAGGCGACCGGCGGACGGCTGCCGGACGCGGCGGACCCGTACCGGCTGCTGGTGGACATCGACCGGTCCGGGGTCGCCGAGTACGTGGCGGAGGAGATCCGGCACGCGCTGCTCCTCGACCAGATCCCCAAGGACCCGACCAAGGCGTATCTGCTGCCCGGGCCGCCGGTTCCGGTCTCGGTGCGCTCGTCCGACGGCACGGTGTCCTTCGACGGCGCGCAGGTGCGGATCGACTGGGCCGACACCTCGGAGCGCGTCAAGCGGGCCACCGGGCCGCGGATCGTCGCCGTGGGCGATCTGGTGCAGGTGGAGTGGCTGCCCAACACCGGTTACGAGGACGGGTTCATGCGGTTCGTGACCCGCGAGACGGTGTTCTCGAAACTGCCGCCGGAGAAGGACCCGTACGCCCTCGATCTGTGGGGCAGCACCCGCCGGGATCTGCTCACCGCGCTGGTCGCCACGGCGGTGACCTCGCGGCTGCCGCATCCGTCGGCGCGCGGCGAGGGCGAGGGCGACGGCGGGTTCGGGGACCGTCCGTCGCGGGCGGCCCGCGTCCCGCCCCCGGCCGACCATCACGACGTACTCCTGCGCAGGCTGCGGGAGTTGGGGGAGCTGCACCGCGACGGTGTGCTCACGGACGAGGAGTTCACGATGACCAAGGCGGCGGTGCTGCGGGGTTTCCGGTAGGTGCCTCAGCTGAGGAGGTCGGGTTCGCTGCGGCTGATGTCCTGCCACAGGGGCTGGTAGTTGATCCAGGCGACCAGGTCGCCGCCGGTCTGTTCGCGGGTGGCGACGGCGAGCTTGTGGTCGATGAGGAGGGGGCGGCCCGCGGCTTTGGCGAGGAGCTGGACCTGGGAGGAGCGCTCCATCGACAGGAACCACCAGGCCGCCGCGTCCACCGAGTCGCCCACGGTGAGCAGGCCGTGGTTGCGCAGCACGAGCGCCTTGCGGGAGCCGAGCGCGGCGGCGATCCGCTTGCCCTCCTCGGCGTCGACGGAGACCCCGCTGTAGGCGTCGTAGAGCGCGTGGTCCTCGTAGAAGGCGCAGCTCTCCTGGCTGATCGGGTCGAGGAAGTCGCCGAGGGCGGAGAGCGCGCGGCCGTGCACGGAGTGGCAGTGGGCGACCGCGACGACGTCCGGGCGGGCGGCGTGGACCTGGGAGTGCACGGTGAAGGCGGCCTGGTTCACATGGTGGCTGCCCTGGAGCACCTGGCCGTCCGAGTTGGACAGCACCAGATCGCTGACGGTGACGTGCCGGAAGGGCATCCCGAAGGGGTTGACCCAGAAGCAGTCGGTGAACTCGGGGTCGCGCGCGGTGATGTGTCCCGAGACGCCGTCCTCGAAGCCGAGCCGGCCGAACAGGCGCAGGGCGCCCGCGAGGCGTTCCTTGCGGTGCCGGCGTTCGTCCTCGACCGACTCGTGCATCGGCGGCATGGCGAACTGCAGCCGGTCGGTGGGCAGGGGGGAGGGCGGCGTCGGCCCGTGCATCGGTCCTCCAGCACTGGGTTCCTGGTTACCGGCGGAAGTTACCGTCGGTGAGGCGAAAAGGGCAGTGGTGTTCTGTAAAGATGCGGCACCAAGAGGGCCGGGCGGCCATTAATCCGGACAGTGGATGTCGGGTATCGGCGGGACAGTCACCGTATGACATCGAACTGGGCCGTATTCGTCGCCGCCGAACCCGAACTCGCCGCGACCGTGGAGAAGCGCTTCGGGGGCGGGGGTGCGGCGGTGTCCTCCGCGGAGTACAGACCGCACCACGTCCTCGCGACCCTGCGCAAGGACGGCTCGCCGCGGACGAGCGGGCTCGAAGTGCGTTTCCTGGACGGGGAGTTGTGGTTCGGGATGATGCCCGACTCGTTGAAGGCGCTGGATCTGCGGCGGGATCCACGGTTCGCGCTCCAGGCGAACCCAGGGGCGGGTACGGACATGGGCGGCGGGGACGTGCGGATCGGCGGGCGGGCGGTGGAGGTCACCGACCCCGGGGTGAAGGGGGCGTACAGCAAAGAGGTGGAACCGCCGGAGCCGTTCCACCTCTTCCGCACCGAGGTGACGGAGGTCGTGCGGACCTACGTCGAGGACGAGACGTATCTCGTCACTCAGGTCTGGCACCCCGGAGCGCCGGTGCGGACACTCCGGAGACGGTGACGGTGGGGACTACTCCCACTCGATGGTCCCCGGGGGCTTCGACGTGACGTCGAGGACGACCCGGTTGACGTCGGCGACCTCGTTCGTGATGCGGGTGGAGATCTTCGCGAGGACCTCGTAGGGCAGGCGGGACCAGTCGGCGGTCATCGCGTCCTCGGAGGAGACCGGGCGCAGGACGATCGGGTGGCCGTAGGTGCGGCCGTCGCCCTGGACGCCGACGCTGCGGACGTCCGCGAGGAGGACCACCGGGCACTGCCAGATGTCACGGTCGAGACCGGCCGCGGTCAGTTCCTCGCGGGCGATCGCGTCGGCCTCGCGGAGCAGGTCGAGGCGGTCCTTGGTGACCTCGCCGACGATCCGGATGCCCAGGCCGGGGCCGGGGAAGGGCTGGCGCTGGACGATCTCCTCCGGCAGGCCCAGTTCCTGGCCGACCATCCGGACCTCGTCC
The DNA here is from genome assembly GCF_044763565.1 of Streptomyces sp. NPDC096013. Taxonomy (NCBI): domain Bacteria; kingdom Bacillati; phylum Actinomycetota; class Actinomycetes; order Kitasatosporales; family Streptomycetaceae; genus Streptomyces; species Streptomyces sp. NPDC096013. Next base: position 115,959 of record NZ_JBIWGK010000003.1, read on the forward strand.
TTGAACAGCTTGCGCAGCGGCTCGACGAGCTGGAACTCCAGGTCCTCGGGCAGGCCGCCCACGTTGTGGTGGGACTTGATGTTGGCCGTGCCGGTGCCGCCGCCGGACTCGACGACGTCCGGGTAGAGCGTGCCCTGCACCAGGAACGCGACCTCGGGGCCCTCGTCCGCGATGATCTCGGCCTGCGCCTGCTCGAAGACGCGGATGAACTCGCGGCCGATGATCTTCCGCTTCTGCTCCGGATCGGATACCCCGGCGAGCGCGGTCAGGAACCGCTCCTCCGCGTCCACGACCTTGAGCTGGACGCCGGTCGCGGCCACGAAGTCCTTCTCGACCTGCTCGGTCTCGCCCTTGCGCATCAGGCCGTGGTCGACGTAGACGCAGGTCAGCTGGGAGCCGATGGCCTTCTGGACCAGGGCCGCGGCCACCGCGGAGTCGACACCGCCGGACAGACCGCAGATGGCGCGCTTGTCGCCGACCTGCTCGCGGATGAGGGCGACCTGCTCGTCGATGACGTTGCCGGTGGTCCAGTTCGGGGTGAGGCCCGCGCCGCGGTACAGGAAGTGCTCCAGGACCTGCTGGCCGTGCGTGGAGTGCATCACCTCGGGGTGGTGCTGGACGCCGTAGAGCTTCTTCTCGTCGTTCTCGAAGGCGGCGACCGGGACGACGTCCGTGGACGCGGTGACCGTGAAGCCCTCGGGGGCGGCGGAGCAGGCGTCGCCGTGCGACATCCACACCGACTGCTCGACCGGGGTGCCTTCGAAGAGGGTGGAGGACGCCTTGGAGACGTGCAGTCCCGTACGGCCGTACTCGCGGGCGCCGGTGTTGTCGACGGTGCCGCCGAGGGTCGTCGCCATCAGCTGGAAGCCGTAGCACATGCCGAAGACGGGGACGCCGGCCTCGAAGAGGGCGCGGTCCAGGCGGGGGGCGCCCTCCGCGTACACCGACGAGGGGCCGCCGGAGAGGATGATCGCCGCCGGGTTCTTGGCGAGCATCTCCGCGACCGGCATGGTGCTCGGCACGATCTCGCTGTAGACCCGGGCCTCGCGGACGCGGCGGGCGATGAGCTGGGCGTACTGCGCGCCGAAGTCGACGACCAGGACGGTGTCGGGGGCGGGGGTCGCTGCTGACACGGGGGCCTTCCGGCGGTTGGGCGGGGTTCTGGTCACCGATTCTAACGGGGCTCGGGCGGGACACCTGGTCGTCCCTGGGGACCCCGCCTCCCGGGACACCTGGTCGTCCCCGGGGGTCCAGCCTCCGGCCCCCCGGGCCGACGCCCGCGCACCGCCCGTCCCGGCAGGCCGCGAAGGCGTCCCACCCGCCCGGCCCGGCGGCCCGCACGGCCACCCTGAACCCCGCAGCCGTTCTGTGCCATACTCGCCCCCATGCTCACACACCCGACCTACCTCTTTACCTATGGCAACCGGCCCGCCGGCTGCCATGGTCGTGCTGCTTGAGCTACTGACAAGCGACTTCCCAGGCGCCCCGGGCCGACAGGTCCGGGGCGCCTGTTGTTTTCCCGGATCTGTCGCCCCGGGGTACCGCGTCCGTATCCGACAAGGAGCCCCCGATGACCGCCACCACGACCACGCCGACGACCACTCCGACGACCAGTCCCGAGCAGACGATCGCCGACGCCCGTGCCCGTATCGACGCCCTCGACGACCGCCTCATCGGGCTGATCCAGGAACGGGTCGCCGTCTCCGCCGTGGTGCAGGAGACCCGGATCGCGTCCGGCGGGCGGCGGGTGAGCCTCACCCGCGAGAACGAGGTCCTCCGGCACTACAGCGACGCGCTCGGCAAGCCCGGTACCGCCCTCGCGATGACGCTGCTCGAACTGTCCCGGGGTCGTATCTGAGTTCGGGCCCGCTCTCACCCGTACGGCGCGTGACCGGTCCCTGAACCGCTTCGTTGGTGGTGGTGTCCGTGCCAGCCAGGGGCGGGCCCGAAAGAACCACGCGTGGCTCACTGGGGCGATGAGACGTACGGAACGTGCCGTGCGTCGTGGGACCTCGCTCCAGGGTCGTGACCGGACGGCAGGGGACAGCAGCCCGGTCACCTCACCCAAGAGAACGGTCGGTCCCGGGGACGCCCGGGGCCGCCCGGCGGAAACTGCAAAAATGCACAAAGCCGGATCGAACGGTTGCGGAGGCCGCGTCCATCCAGCACGATGCGTAGAGGGCCCCGGAGGCTTCACCGTCCCCAAGTCCCGGAGCAGACAACCGTATTGCAGTGCACTGTTCCCCTGCCAAAGGTCGAGACCAAGCGCGCGCCCCGTGTGCGCCGGGGCGCCGACCCAGGGCACGCGAGACAAGCGGCGCAACCCCCCGGCGCCGCTTCCCAGGCACCGGCGCTGCCCTGACGTCGGTGCTGACGGAGAAGGGCCCCGCGGCTCCGTCCCGCGGGGCCCTTCGCTCGCCCTCAAGCAGCCCGCCGGCCCTCAACCGACTCGCTCGCCCTCAGTCACCTTCATCGTGACGGCGTCAAGTCAGCCCCCCCCGCCGCTCAGTTCGGCTACGTCCGGCTCACCGTCCCGCACGTCTCGTTCTCGCCGCCGATGTCCTTGCTCCGGTCGTACGGGTCCGTCGTCGGACCGGACGGCGCCGGCCCCGCGGGCTCCGACGTGGAGGGCGAGGAGAACTCCGGGTGGAAGTAGCCGTCGTAGATCTCGCAGGCGCTGTTGCCGAAGTCCGAGTTGTAGTGGTCGACGTGGAGGCGGCCGGACGTGACCTGGTAGCGGGCCGGGTCGAGGAGTTCGAGGTCGATCACGCGGCGGACGATGGTGCGGGTGACCTCGGTGGAGCCGTTCGTGCGGACGACCGGGTAGACGAAGGTGTAGTCGGTGTGGATCAGGACGCCGGAGTGCTCGCCCTCCTTGAAGGTGATCCGGCCGCGGGTCTTCACGACGTCACCGACGAGCCGTATGTGCTTGGGGTCGAAGCGGCTGAACAGATTCAGCGGGTCGTGGGTCTTCGCCGGGGTCTTCAGGGAGGTGTTCAACTCCTCGATCATCCCGGGCTGTTGGGGATCGAGCACTGAGAGCGCGGTTGCCGGGCGGGCACCGGCGAGCGTCTTCAGGTTCAGGTTGGCGTCGACGAGGAGCTTCTCGGTCTGTTTCAGGGCGAGTTGGACCTGGTCCTTGGAGAACACGCCCACCGCCTTGGCCTGGGGCAGGACGATACCGGCCTCGCCGTCCGCCCAGCTCAGCGCGGGTGAACCGGCGAACGGCCGGTCCAGCGTGGGGGTTTCGGGGTCCACGGCGGAGGGCGCGGCGGTCGGCGCCGCGGTCTCCGGCGCGAGCGGGGCGACGGCGGCGGGACTGCCGTCGCCGTTCTTGCCGCCCTTGCCGAAGGGGTCGCCCGGGATGACGGACGGCTTCATCGCGACCACGACGGCGGCCACGGCGAGCGGGACGCCGAGGACGGCCCACGCACGGCGTTTGCGCCCGGCCCGCCCGTTCATCTCCTGCCAGGCGGGACCGGTGCGCCAGCCCGGAGGCTCCTCGCCCTTGCCCGGCTTCAGCCGGCCGGTCACCTCACGGGCGCGGGCGGACGGCTCCTTGGGAGCGGAGGCGCGGATGTCGCGCTCCGTGTCACGGGCGAACTGTTCCCAGACATCGTCGGGGATCTCCGGGTGCGAGGGCGATTCCTCGGCGGGCTTGTCAGACACGTCCCCAAGTTCTAGACGTACCGAAAGCCTGTTCACAAGGCGAACCAGGGTGTGACGCAGCCCACATAAGAATTTGGTGAGAGTGGGTACAACCGTTCCCTCTCTTCCCGTGTCTCACCTGCGTAACCAAGGGCCACACCCGCGCCCCACACGCGGAGCCCTCCGCCCAGCGTGCTGCACTCTGCCGCAGCACACCGGACTTCTTGAGGACTTCATGAAGCTGCGCCGTGCCATGGCCGCGGCGGCCGCGACGGCCGTCATCGCTCCGCTCGCCCTGCTCTCCGCGCCCGCCGCGTTCGCGGAGGAGTCGCCGTCGGCGAGCCCGAGCGAGAGCGTGAGCGAGTCGGCGTCCGCGTCGCCGTCGGACTCGCCCTCCGCGTCGGCGTCCGACACCACGTCGCCGTCCGCCAGCACCCTGCCGGGCGACTCGGCCAGCCCCTCCGCGAGCACCAGCGCGTCCACGTCGGCCACTCCGTCGGCTTCGGCCGAGCCGAGCGGGGAGCCGACCGACCCGGATGTGCCGTTCTGTGACGACATCGACCAGGACTTCTCCACCGCCAAGGTGTCCGCGGACATCAAGGGTCTGCCGGGCAAGATCGTCGCGGGCGACGGCTTCCACAGCTTCAAGCTGACCGTGACGAACGACTCGAAGACCACGGTCGACGGCGTCGCCTTCTACGCCGAGGTCGAGAACTACGAACTCGACGAGTCGAAGTACCTGAGCCCGTACGTCGACCTGGAGTTCAAGAACCCCGAGTCCGGCAAGTGGGACCGGATCGGCGACGACGAGTGGGCCGGTGACTACTTCTTCTACGTCAACGCCCTGAAGTCCGGGAAGAGCGAGTCCGTCGACCTGCGCGTCAGCATCAGCGCGAAGGCCCCGGCCGGCGACGCCTACTCCTTCGGTTCCGGCGCCTACCTCGACAACGTCAAGGGCCAGGACTGCATCGCCGAGGGCTGGGCGCAGTACGACTTCGAGGTCCTGAAGGCCGGCACCTCGAACACCGACCCGGGCACCGCCACCCCGAGCACCGGTGACAAGGACACCTCGGTGAAGAAGCCGCAGGGCGAGGTCTCCGACCTCCCGACCGGCAACCTCGCCGAGACCGGCTCCAGCTCCGCACTCCCGATGATCGGCCTCGTGGGCGGCGCCGCCGTCGTCGCGGGTGCCGCCACGGTGGTCATGGTGCGCCGCCGCAAGAGCGGGGCGAGCGCGTAACACGTAGCTCACCGCACGAAGAAGGACCTGCGCTCGGAGGGGGGCGCAGGTCCTTCTGTCTGTAGCGGGTCCTTCTCTGTAGGGGCCCTTCTCCGTGTGGGGCCTTCTGTCTGTACCGGCGGCTGCTTCAAGTACCGCCGATCGCCTGCGCGTCAGACCGTCTCCTACGGCTTCGGCGGCACCGTCGGCATCCCCAGGAACGGCAGCTTCAGCTCGCCGAACGCGCCCTCGGGAACCGCCGGTCGACGCGGCTCCACCGGCTTCAGGCGTTCGTACGACAGCCCTTGCTCGGGGCGCGGGTCCGGCTCGCCCTTGTTGGGCCAGTACGACATCGCGCGCTCGGCCTGTGCCGTGATGGTGAGGGACGGGTTGACGCCGAGGTTCGCGGAGACCGCCGAGCCGTCGACGACCGAGATACCGGCATGGCCGTAGAGCCGGTGGTACGGGTCGATGACGCCCGTCTCGCGGGAGGCGCCGATGGGGCAGCCGCCGAGGAAGTGCGCGGTGAGCGGGGTGCCCATGAGTTCGCCGACGTTCGAGCCCGGGAAGCCGTTGATCTCGGCGGCGATCGCGGCCGCGCCCTCCGAAGCCGCCCTGATCTGCTTGGGGTTGGGGGCGCCATGACCCTGACGAGCCGTCAGAAGTCCCTTCCCCACGCCGTCCGGTTTCAGGTACGTCGTCAGGGAGTTGTCCAGCGACTGCATCACCAGGCCGATGATGGTCCGCTCCGACCAGCGGCGGTTGGAGAGCGAACGCAGGACCAGGAGCGGGTGCCTGGCCGCGTTCGCCAGCCAGGCCAGTGCCCTCGACGAGCCCTCCGCGTAGGGGACTTGGAGGATCGAGAGGCCGCCCATCGAGTTGGAGCCCTTGCCGTAGCGGACCGGTTCGATGTGGGTGTTCTCGTCCGGGTGGATCGAGGAGGTGATGGCGACCCCGCGCGTGAAGTCGACCTGCGGGGAGCCGGTCGCCTTGCGGTACCGGCGGCCGGTCGTCTGCGCGCCGACCAGCGCCTCCGAGTTGGTACGGGTCAGCTCGCCCAACTTCTCCGAGAGGTACGGCAGTTGACCGCCCGCCTTCATACGGTGCAGCAGGGTCTGGGTGCCGTAGGTGCCGGCGGCGAGGACGACACGGCGGGCCTTGAAGGTGCAGCCCTTCGACGACTTCCTCGCGTCCGTGGGCAGGGTCGCCACCGCGTAGCCGCCCTGCGAGTCGTCCGTGACCGACACGACCGTCGTCATGGGGTGGACCGTCGCGCCCGCCTTCTCGGCGAGGTGGAGGTAGTTCTCGTTCAGGGTGTTCTTCGCTCCGTGACGGCAGCCCGTCATGCACTCGCCGCACTCGGTGCACGCCTTGCGGGCCGGGCCCGCGCCGCCGAAGTAGGGGTCGTCGACCTGCTCGCCGGGGCGGGCCTTCGCCGTTCCCCCGGCGTCCTCGCCGTCGCCGAAGAAGACGCCGACGGGCGCCATGTGGAAGGTGTCTCCTACGCCCATGCGCTGGGCGGCGGCCTTCAGGTGGACGTCCGACGGGGTCATCGTCGGGTTGAGGCGTACGCCGAGCATGCGGCGGGCCTGGTCGTAGTACGGGGTCAACTCCTCTTCCCAGTCGGTGATGTCGCGCCACTGGGGGTCCTCGAAGAACGGCTTCGGGGGGACGTAGAGGGTGTTGGCGTAGTTCAGGGAGCCGCCGCCCACGCCCGCGCCGGCGAGGACCATGACGTTGCCCAGGAGGTGGATGCGCTGGAGGCCGTACATGTGGAGCTTGGGGGCCCAGAGGTAGTTCTTGAGGTCCCAGGAGTTCTTGGGGAGCGTCGCGGGGGTGAAGCGGCGGCCCGCTTCCAACACCCCTACCTTGTAACCCTTTTCGGTCAGGCGCAGGGCAGTCACCGAGCCGCCGAAGCCTGATCCGACGACTATGACGTCGTAGTCGTAGGTGTCCTGGGGCACGGGTTCTCCTCTTTGAGTTTCGCGTGCGGGTCGTCTGTGGCTGGTCGCGTCTACGCGGCGGAGCCGCATACCGATGCGGCCCCGCGCCCCTGAAAGCACCTCACCTGAGCCGGAATACCTTCATCGCGCGCAGACTGCGGCTCATGAACTGGGCGTACGCCTCGTCGGTCATTCCCAGGGAAGGGGCCATCGGCAACAGCCTTTGCTGGGCGATGGTCTGGGCCTCCGTGTACTTGAGGATGCCCTCGGAGCCGTGGCGGCGGCCGAGGCCGGAGTCCTTCATGCCGCCCATGGGGGACTGGACACTGCCGTAGGCGGAGGCGTAGCCCTCGTTGACGTTGACCGTGCCGGTGCGCAGGCGGGCGGCGATGGCGCGGCCGCGGCTGCCGTCCTTCGTCCAGACGGAGGAATTGAGGCCGTAGGGCGTGGAGTTGGCCTTCTCGACCACCTCGTCCTCCGACGTGAAGCGGTACACGGAGACGACCGGGCCGAAGGTCTCCTCGGTGCAGACGGCCATGGGGGCCTCCACGCCGTCGAGGATGGTCGGCTCGAAGAAGTACGGGCCGATGTCCGGGCGGGCCACGCCACCGGCCAGCACCTTCGCGCCCTTGGCGACCGCCTCGTCCACATGCCGGGTGACGGACTCCAACTGCCGCTCCCCCGCGAGCGATCCCATGTCCGCGCCGTACGCGAGGGACGTGCCGAGGCGCATCGCCCTGGTGCGGGCGGCGAAGCGCTCCAGGAAGGTGTCGGCGATCGACTCGTGGACGTACAACCGCTCGATGGAGACGCAGAGTTGGCCGGCGGAGGAGAAGCAGGCGCGGATCGCGCCCGCCGCCGCCTTCTCGATGTCGGCGTCCTCCAGGACCACCATGGCGTTCTTGCCGCCGAGTTCGAGGGAGACGCCGACCAGCCGGGCGGCGGCGGCCTGCGCGACCTCGCGGCCGGTGCGGGTGGAGCCGGTGAACGAGACGTAGTCGGCGTGCTGGACGACCTCGGGGCCGACGACCGGGCCCTCGCCGAGGACGATCTGGAAGACCTCGGCGGGCAGACCGGCCTCGATGAGGAGGTCACGGGCCCAGAGAGCCGTCAGGCAGGTCTCGGTGTCGGGCTTCATCACGACCGCGTTGCCCGCCGCGAAGGCCGGAAGCGCGTCGCCGACGGAGAGTTCGAGGGGGTAGTTCCAGGGGGCGATCTGGCCGACCACCCCGCGCGGGTGCCGGAGTTCGGTGACCTTGGTGAGGGTCGGGACGGCGCCGGTGTGCCTCTTCGGCTTGAGGTAGGCGGGGGCCTTGCGGCCGTAGTGGCGGGCCGCGACGGCGACGGCCTGCACCTCCTCGTGCGCGTGCAGCCTCGCCTTGCCGGTCTCCAGCTGGATCAGGTCGAGTACCTCGGCCTGGCGGGCGAGGACGAGATCGTGGAAGCGGAGCAGGACGGCCGCGCGCTGCCGTACCGGCGCCTGCGCCCACAGGGCCTGAGCGGCGCGGGCCGCGTCGAAGGCCTTCGCCACGTCCTCGGGGGTGGACTCGGGCAGGTCCGCGAGCTTCTCGCCGGTGAACGGCGAGTGGTTGGCGGTCCGGCCGGAGCCGACCACACCCTTCGTGAGCTGGGCGATCAGCTCCGGGGTGACCACATCGGCGGCGGTACGGGCGCCTGTGGGGGCCGGCGCGAGGGGGTTCGTGCCGGTCGTCGTTTCCGTGCCGGTCTTTTCCGGGGCCTGCGAGTCCGTCATGTGCCGCAGGGTATGCCGCTGCGAGAGGTTTGGGTACCCGTCGGTAATCGGGATTCACGCAGTACTCACATCACGCCAGTGATCACTGGCAACGAACACCCTGATCAGGGCGTTGTACGGCGATGATCACCCCCGCATCGCCACCGCATCACTTTCCGGCAAGGGTGAGCCGGTCGCGGGCGCCCTTGAAGAGCGCGGTCCCCTCCTTCTCGTCCGGGGTGCCCTTGGGCATGTCCACGCGCAGTTCGTACATACGGCCGTCCGCGGTGCGGATGATCAGCGCCATGACGCGGGTCGGGACGCCGGAGCCGTCCTGGACGGTGTCGGCGAGCACCGCGTCCTTGTTCCCCCGGAAGCTCGTGCGGGTGTACTGCGGATTCGACGTGCCCCGCGTCAGGGCGTGCGCCTCGGTGAGGGGGGAGGAGGAGGTCCCGGCCCGTTCGGTGAGGCGGACGCGGAGGACGCCGGTGGCGGTGGTGGCGTATGTGACCACGCGGGTGCCGGATTCCGTCTGCGCGGCGACGCGCTTGTACGGGGACGGGAGGTAGAGGACCGCGGACATCTTCCGCTCCGGGTGCGCTGTCCACGGACGGCTCGACTCGCTGTCGGCCGTTTCGAGCAGATTGTCGACGACCGTCCCGAGGACCAGACCCGTCAGGAGGAGAGCGCCGAGAACGAGGAGGAGCGGGCGGACCCAACGGGGGCGCTGGGAGCGGGACTTGGGAGTGGATATGGATTCGGCGTCGGGATCGGGCGCGGATTCGGGATCGGGTGCGGCTTCGAGGTCGGGTGTCGGTTCGAGGTCGGGCGCGGCTTCGAGGTCGGGTGTCGGTTCGAGGTCGGGCGCGGCTTCGAGGTCGGGTGTCGGTTCGAGGTCGGGCGCGGCTTCGAGGTCGGGTGCGGGTCCGGTCGCGGGCTCCGCTACGACGGCTGCGGCGTCGGGCGCCTCCACGACCGCCGCCTCAGGCGCCCCCTCCGACTTCTCCTCCCGCATCTCCTCCGGCAGATCCTCGGGCACCGCGTCGGGCACCGCATCGCTCGGAACCGTGGGGACCGGCCGATCCGGTACGTCCTTCCCCTCGGCCACCGCGTCCAGTACCGCGCCGACCTCCTCCGCCGCGGGCCGCGCCTCCGGCTCCCGCGCCAGCATCCGCAGGATCAGCGGGCCGAGGGGCCCCGCGCGGGTCGGTTCGGGCGGGTCGGCGGCGAGGATCGCGCCGAGGGTGGACTCAACGGTCGTACGGCGGAAGGGAGATGCCCCTTCGACGACCGCGTACAGCAGGACGCCCAGGGACCACAGGTCGGAGGCCGGGCCCGCTCCCGCGACCGTGCCCGACATGCGCTCGGGGGCGATGAATTCGAGGGAGCCGACGAACTCCCCGCTGGCGGTGAGGGATTCCTCGCCCTGGATGTGGGCGATGCCGAAGTCGGTGAGGACGACGCGGTCGTGCGGGCCGAGGAGGACGTTGGCGGGTTTGACGTCCCGGTGCACGATCCCGACGGAGTGCGCGGCGCACAGGGCGCCGAGGACGGCACGGCCGATGCGGGCGGCTTCGGCGGGGGCGACGGGGCCGCGGGCGAGTAATGCGTGCAGCGACTCACCGCGCACCAACTCCATGACGATCCACGGGAGTTCGTCCTCGATGACGACATCGTGGATGGTGACGGCGGAGGGATGGTCGACCCGGGCAGCGGCGCGGGCCTCGCGGTAGAGCCGGTGGGCGGCGCGCTGGAACTCCTCGTCCTCCGGGTCACCGGGCAACCGCGGCTGCTTCACGGCGACTTCGCGGTCGACGAGTTCGTCGAACGCCCGCCAGACGGTGCCCATGCCGCCGGAGCCGATCCGTTCGAGCAGCCGGTAGCGACTGCCGACCAGACGTCCGTCGCGCACCTGTTCGCCGACTTCGCTCATGCCCCATCAGTACCGTGCCGGATACGGCCTTGTCGACGCGCGCCCTACTTCCCGAGCATCAGCGTGTCGCCGACCCGCCGCACCTCCGCGACCCCGGTGCCGCCGAAGTGCGCCGGAATCACCAACTCTCCCTCGTCGGCGGCCCGTTCGAGAATGCGCCGCCGTCTCCTCGCGGCCTGCCGGGGATCGAGGCAGAAGCAGCTGCTGCACTCCGGATACGCGATCTGCACGGGGCTGTGCAGCAGGTCCCCGACGAACACGGCCCGTTCACCGCCGGAGGCGACCCGGAGGACCGACGAACCCGGGGTGTGCCCCGGCGCGGACTCCAACGTCAGGTGCTCGTCGACGCGGTACGTGCCGTCCCACAGGGTGGCCAACCCGGCGCGGTGCAGCGGCGCGACGCTGTCCTCGTAGATCAGCCGGTCGTCGGGCCGTACCGCGCCGCCGTAGTTGTTCGCGGGCCCGAAGTGGAAGTCGTCGGCGGCGGGCAGGAGATAGCGCGCGCCGGGGAACAGCGGCACCCAACTCCCGTCCACGTCATGGGTGTTCCAGCCGACGTGGTCGCCGTGGATGTGCGTGTTGACGACGATGTCGACGTCCTCCGGCCGCACCCCGGCCCGTGCCAGCCGCCCCGGGAGGTCGCCCCGGCTCATGTGGAAGAGCGGGTTGCCGGGCCGTTCCCGGCCGTTGCCGACACCGGTGTCCACGAGCACGGTCAGCCCGGCGCTGCGCACCACCCAGGTCTGGAGCGCCACGACCGCGCGGTCGGTCTCGGGCTCCCAGTGGTCGGGGGCGAGCATGTCGCGGTTGTCCTCCCACACCTCGGGCGGCACGTCCGGGACGAGGGTGCGGGCGGGGGCGAAGGGCCGCGCCCACTCGACGACACGGACGACGTCGACGTCACCGATGGTCAGGGTCTGTGTGTTGTCCTCACTCATGAGAACAACAGTAGGGAGGCCAGTATGAGTGTCTCAATGCGTGAATGACTCATCTGGATACGCGGACAGCTCAGCCCTGCTGTCTCTGCCGTAACCTGATCCCATGGACGTGGTGAGCGACGCGATCTCCGCCGTGCGGACCGGGCGGCCTTCCTCCAACCGGCTGCGAGTGGGCGGCAGTTGGTGCACGCGGCTGGCGCCGTACGAAGGGGCCGGGTTCCATGTCGTGCTCGCGGGCGGGTGCTGGCTGGTGCCGGAGACGGGCGGGGAGCCGGTGACGCTGGGCGCGGGGGACGTCGTACTGCTGCCGCACGGGGTCGGGCATGTGCTGGCGGACTCGCCCGGGGACATCGCGCGGGCGGTGCCGTTCGAGCAGATGCGGCGGCCGGACGGGGGCGGCGACGGGCGGGAGGCCGAGCTGCTGTGCGGGAAGTACCGGCTGGACCGGAGCCGGACCCATCCGCTGATGGCGGAGCTGCCGGAGGTCGTCCACCTGCCGAACCGGGTCGGCCGCCATCCCGAACTCCGGTCGGCGGTGGATCTGTTGGCGAACGAGTTGGACGAACGGCGGCCGGGGGCGTGCCTGGCGCTGCCGAGTCTGCTGGACCTGTTGCTGATCTACATGGTGCGGGCGTGGATGTCCGAGGCGGAGACGGGGAGTTGGCCGTCGGTGCTGAACGACCCGGTGACCACGGCCGCGCTGCGCGCCCTGCACTCGGACCCGGCCGCGCCCTGGACCAACGACCGGCTGGCCGCCGCGGCGGGCGTGTCCCGGGCGACGCTGGCCCGCCGGTTCACCGCGCTCGTGGGGCGGGCGCCGATGGCGTATCTGACGTGGTGGCGGCTGACGTTGGCGGCGACACGGCTGCGCGACACGGACGACTCGCTGACGACGGTGGCCCGGGAGGCGGGCTACGGCAGCCCGTACGCCCTGTCGCACGCGTTCAGCCGGGAGTTCGGGGTGACGCCGGGCAAGTATCGGATGGGGGCGGGGAGTTCATAGCCCTGGGGCTTCGCCGTCAGGTTCGTCGGCGTACTCCTCCGCGAGCCGCAGCCCGAGATCGGACTCCCACTCCAGGGCCCACCGCCGCAGCTCCGCGATCTCGTCGGCGTCGAGCCCGTGCGCCGCGAACTCCTCGTCGCTGACCCACACGACACTCTCCAGGCGGTCCCGCAGACCGAAGAGGTCGAAGTGCGTGCCGTCGGCCTGGAGGCCCAACTGCTCCAGTTCGACGGCGGAGTAGTGGCGGCGGGCGGCGTACACGTCGATCACGTCGGCCGGCAGGCCGCGGTCGCCGAGCGCGCGCACGCTCATGACCGCGAGGTCGGCGGCCTCCGTACCGTCGCTCACAGCCTGTCGACGTCCAGGTTCGCGATCGCCGCCTTCGCCACCTCGCGGCCCCGGGCCGTGAAGTCGCCCTTGCCGGGGTAACTGACCGTGAGGCGGTACATGTTGCCCGAGGTGGTCTTGTAGTAGAGGATCTGGACCTCGCGGGGGCGGGGGTACTGGCTGTCGTCGGTCTTGTAGGTGAGCGTGTTCGTGGCGGCGGGCCTGCCCCGGTAGGTGCCGGTGGGCTTGGTGTCCGACTTCGGGTTCTCCGGCATGTCGAGGCTGGAGCTGCCGCTCTGCTTGAAGCCGCCGTTGTCGTCGTACATTTGGGCAGCGGCGGAGTCCTTGATCTCGCCGAGGGTGTCCTCGGACTTCTTCACGAGCGCCAGGCCGACCGAGATGCTCCCGCTCGGGTCGGTGTACGTGATCCAGTGGCCCTTGTCCGTCTTGCGGTCGGGGCCCCCGCGCTCGTAGGCGGCGGGGACGGCGAGCGTCGCCGCGACGTCCGTCTCGTGGTGCTTGCTCCAGCCGTCCGGGAGGGTCCGCGCTCCGGCGAACGGGTTCGCGATCAGCAGATACGCCGAAACCGCCGCCGCGACGACCAGCGCACCCGCCCCGAACCACGCCTTGCGGCCGAGGAGTCGCCTGCGTCCGGGGCCCTCGACGTAGCGGACCTCCTGCGTCGGCACCGGTGCCGGAGGGTTGGCCACCGCTTCGAGTACGGCACGCACCTGGGCCGCGTTCGGGCGGCTCGGGGCGTCCTTGGCGAGGAGGGCGGTGATGAGGTCGGCGAGTGGGCCCGGGGCCGAAGTCGGCGGCACGGGCGCGGAGTTGAGGACCGACTGGAGGGTGGCGGGGGTGTTGCTGCGGCGGAACGGGGAGACGCCCTCCGTCGCCGCGTACAGGACCACGCCGAGGGACCAGAGGTCGGACGCGGGGCCGGGGCGCTGGCCCAACACCCGTTCCGGGGCGATGTATTCGGGCGAGCCGACGAACCCGCCGGTGTCCGTCAGGTTGGTCTCGCCCTCGATCTGCGCGATGCCGAAGTCGGTCAGGACGACCCGGTCGTGGCGGCCCAGCAGGACGTTGTCCGGCTTCACGTCACGGTGCAGGACGCCCGCCGCGTGCGCCGCTTCGAGGGCTCCGAGCACCTGGAGGCCGATGCGGGCCGCGTCGCGCGCGTCGAGGGTGCCCTCCTGCAAGACGTCGCCCAGCGAGCGGCCGGTCACCAGCTCCATCACGATCCACGGCTGACCGTCGACGACGGCCACATCGTGCACGTTCACGACGGCCGGGTGATCGAGCCGGGCCGCCGCACGGGCCTCGCGACGCATCCGCTCGAACGCGTTCTCCCGTTCGCGTTCGGGAAGATGGTCCGGGACACGCGGCTCCTTCACCGCGACCTCGCGGTCCATCGTCTCGTCCTTGGCGCGCCACACCGTCCCCATACCGCCGTGCCCGAGCTTGCCCAGCAGCCGGTACCGGCCGGCTATGAGGCGTCCGGTGCGGGGGTCGGGCGCTTGGGCGGGCGCCTGGGCAGACGCCGAACTCGGCGTCGCGTAGGGGTTGTTCGGGTGCGGCACAGCCGCTGGCGCGGACGCGGGCATGGGTGCAGGCGCAGGAGCAGGCACAGCCGCGGACCTGGGCGAAGACCGGTCCCCGCGTGGATTCGGTGGTTGCAGAGCAAAGCTCGTCGGCTCGTCGGCTCCGTGTCGGGCTCCCCCGTTGCTGCTCATACGTCCATCCATATCGCGCCGGCCGCCGCCCTATCCACCTCTGATGCTTTCCGGTCACAGACCCGTGACCGAGTGCGCGGCTTATCGCCCGATACGTGCCCACGGCCTCACGCGCGGACGAAGGTGTCCAGCGCGACGTCGAAGTACTCCTTCGCCTCCCGCACCTTCCCGACCGGCGCGGACACCCACACGTCGTACAGGCGGCCGTTCTCCTCCCAGCACATGTCGTAGGTGTGCCGGGGCCCCTCCGCCGCGCTGAAGCCGTTCCAGGTGAACTCCCAGAGCGCGGCGGGGTGGCCGGAGTGCGTGGTGTCGGTGACCTTGCCGTCGTGGTATCCGGGGTTGGTGGAGGCCCCGTTGGCCGCCGCGCTCTTCATCACCGCGAGCGGGCCGCCCTGTTGGGGGTCGGACATCCTGATGCCGAGCCGGAATGTCTCCCCCGGCGACATATAGAAGATGCGCTCCCCCTGCGGCACCCGCGTGAAGTCCTCCGGCACGGCGAGGGAGAAGCCGTCGGGGTCGTCGGCGATGCGGTAACCGGAGGGCGCGGTGGGGGTGTTGGGCGTGCCGGCACTCGCCGAGGGCGTCCCGGAGGTGTTGCCCGGGGTCGAGGGCCTGGGCGACGGTGACGGCGTACCGGCGCTCGTGGACGTCAGCGGTGCCGAACTCGTGTGCGCCGAGGGCCCGTTGCCGTCGTCAACCCGCATCAGCAGCGCCACCGCCGACACCCCGGCCCCTGCCGTCGCCGCGACCAGCAACGCGGCCACCAGCACCCCGCGCGTGGAGCGCCGGGAGGTCTGCCCGGCCGCATCGGGTGCGGGCGGCGAGGGGAGGGGGGCCGGGGACGGCACGGCGTCCCTTCGGGGAATGTCCCGTTGGGTCGGCGTGTACCCGGGCGTCGGCCTTCCCGCGTGGCCGGATGCCGCCCTGGGATGCCGCCCCGTCGACGCCCCCGCGGCCTTCGGCGTCCGCCCGGTGTCCAGGAACGCGCGCAGCATCCGCTCCGCCTCCGCCGCCCCGAGCCGCCGTTCCGGATCGCGTTCGAGCAGTCCCCGGACGACGGGCAGCAGGGGACGGGCCTGTTCCGGCGGGCGGATCTCGTCGACGACGACCGCGTGCAGGATGCCGCCCAACGAGTCGCGGCGGAACGGGGATTCACCGCTCAGCACCGTGCACAGCAGCGCGCCCAGCGACCACAGATCGGACTCCGGACCGGTCCGCACACCCGACATCCGCTCCGGCGCGGTGTACTCGGGCGAGCCGACGAACGCGCCGGTCTCGGTGAGCGTCGTCGCGCCCGCGACCTGCGCGATGCCGAAGTCGGTCAGCACGACCCGCTCCGGGCCGTCCTCGTCGGTGGCGGTCTGGAGCAGCACGTTGGCCGGTTTGATGTCCCGGTGCAGGACGCCCGCCGCATGCGCCGTGCGCAGCGCGCCGAGCAGGGCGACGCCGATGCGGGCGGCCTCGACCGCGTCGACCGGGCCGCGCGCGGAGATCCGCTCGGCGAGCGAGCCGCCGTCGACCAACTCCATGACGATGTACGGCCGTTCGTCCTGCTCGACGACGTCGTGGACGACGATGATGTGCGGGTGGCGCAGTTGCGCCACCGCCCGCGCCTCGCGCAGGGTGCGGTCGCGCTGCTGGCGGGCCTCCTCCTCGGAGAGGGAGTCGTCCTGGGCGATCTCCTTCACCGCGACCTGCCGGCCCAGGAGTTGGTCGGCCGCCCGCCACACGACGCCCATGCCGCCGCGCCCGAGCCGCTTCTCCAGTCGGTAACGCCCGGCAATGACGCGGGCGTTGTCCCCCTCGGTCCCCATGCGCACCATCATGACGCAAGCGGAAGCGGTCAGCCCGAGCCGGGACTCCAGCTCTGAAGGACCGACTTGAACCGCGCGCTGGTCGTCGCCCAGTCCGCGGCCGGCCCGGACATGTAGATCGCGAACTCGACGCCCTCACGGGACATGTACGTCTCCTCGATCGCGCGCCGCGGTCCCGGGAACGGCGTGTCCTTCGCCTGCGCGGTCCAGGAGTAGTCCCACAGGGAGCCAGGACGGTCGCGGTAGGTGTTCTCCTCCAGGGTCACCCGGTGGTAGTCGACCAGGCGCTGGAGCTGGACTTCCAGGTCGAGTTGGTGGGCGTTCGCGGTGGGGAAGTCCGGGGAGGTGTCGATGGCGATGCGGACGAAGTGCTTGCCGTTGTCGGGCGAGTAGTCGACCTGCTTGATGCCGCCGGAGTCGCCGTAGACCGTGCGCGTCCAGCCCTTGGGGAGGGATATGTCGAAGCCCCAAGGATCGTGGTAGACACGCCAGTTGGCCGGTCCCGAACCCTGCGGGCTCGGCGTGGCGCTCTGCGAGGCCGAGGAGCCCGGTGCGCTGCCCTGGTCCTGGTTCCGGCCCTGATGCCACTTCTGCAGCCCCAGCGCCGTACCGCCGCCGACGAGCGCGGCGACGACGACCACGAGGACGACCGAGCGCAGCCGGCGGCGCTTCGGCGAAGCGGCCGGCCCGGGAGGCGTGAGGGAGACGGGCGGGGTGTGCTGGTACGTGGCCCCGGTCGCCGACGGATACGGTGCCGCACCCCCGGTGGCCGGCGGATACGGCGTCCCGCCCGAGCCGACGTCCTCGGCGAACCCGCCCTGGCGCGAGCCCACTTGCTGCGTGGGCAGCCACTCCTCCGCCGAGCGCGGCCGTCGCCCCTCCGCCGCCTCCGCGAGCATCTGCTCGGCCTGGTCGGCGTCGGGGCGCAGGGCGGGGTCCTTGTTCAGGAGGGCGGTGATGACGGGGGCGAGGGCACCGGCGTAGCGGAGTTCGCCCGCGTCCTCCTCTACAACGGCCTGCATCGTGGAGAGCGGCGAGGTGCGGCGGAAGGGCGAGCGGCCCTCGACTGCCGTGTAGAGCGTGGCTCCCAGCGCCCACAGGTCGGAGGAGGGACCGGGGTCGGCGCCGCGGACGCGCTCGGGGGCGAGGTAGTCGACGGAGCCCACGACCTCTCCCGTGCGGGTGATGGTCGAGTCGCCCTCGATCTGCGCGATGCCGAAGTCGGTGAGCAGCACCCGTCCGTCCTGCCCGAGCAGCACGTTGCCCGGCTTGATGTCGCGGTGCAGGACACCGGCGGCGTGCGCGGCGCGCAGGGCGCGCAGCACCCACAGACCGATGCGCGCGGCCTCGGCGGGCTCGATACGGCCCTGCTCCTTCACCTCGTCGGCAAGGGAGTTGCCCTCGACCAGCTCCATGACGATCCACGGGCGGCCGTCGTGTTCGAGTACGTCGTGGACGGTGACGACGGCGGAGTGGTTGATCCGCGCGGCGGCGCGCGCCTCGGCACGGGTGCGCGCCAGCAGGCGTGGCTGGTCGCTCTCGGACACATAGAGCGCGGCCGTCAACTCCTTGATGGCGACGGTCCGGTGCAACACCTCGTCATGCGCCCGCCACACCCGGCCCATACCGCCGCTGCCGATCGACTCGGCCAGCCGATAGCGCCCCGCGAGGAGCAGGCCCTGCATCTGATTCACGTTTCCCCGCAATGCTCTTGACAGGCTCAGCGTAAGGACAGGCCCTCGTCCAGGGAACCAGCGGGGTACCACGGAGACCGCACTGTGACGGTTGTCGCTTCTGCGTCCGATCGGGAACCAACGGGCCCCGGCGCGCCGCCTCCGCGGGTCACCCGGTGTACTGATAGGTCGACGACGCCTGCTCGTACAGGCTTGTCACCTCGTCGCGTTGTGCCTCCGGGCCGCGGACCTGCACGATGTGGTAGCGGCCGTCGATGAGGAACGCCATGTTGCGTACGAAGAGGGCGCCGCCCTGGCTGTCCGTCCAGGTGAACTGGCCCTCGGCCATGGTCTTTCCGCCCACCGTGATGGTCCGCAGCCCGGTCGCGGTGGCCCAGCTGGAGCTGCGGTACGGCTGCAACTCGGCCTCCTTGTCCCGCTGGTAGACCATGGGGTCGCTGCCGTCGGCCGCCGCACTGTCCCGGCCCGCCACGACGATCAGCTCGAAGCCGTTGTGGGAGTAGACGACCTGGCCGCTGCCGTTCTTCGGCGTCCGGGTCCAGCCCTTCGCCACCGCGATCCGGAACCCTTCGGGGTCCTTGCGCAGCACGAAGCCGTCGGCCACGTTCGGGTCGGTCTGCGTCTCGGTCGAACTGGCCGACTTGGACGGGCTGTTGCCGCTGCCGGGCGAGGTCTGGTCGGGCTGCGGCTGACTGCTCGAACCGTCCGACGACCGGGTGGGCGCGGTACTGACCTCACCCGCCGCGCCGGTCCGATCGCCCTGCCCCGCACCGGTGTCCTCCCCGGACTTGGGCATGAAGAGCATGGCGTACGCGACCGCGCCGGCCAGCAGCAGGAAGACGAGGATCAGCAGCGTCCTGCCCAACCGCCGCGGTGAGCCGCCGACTTCGTCCTTGGCCCGCTTGTGCCGCCCGTGCGGACTGGTCGCGGGCAGCCCGGCCCGCCGCCTGCGCACCAACTCGCCGCGCCTGCGCACGATCGGCAGCCGCCGCGGGTCGGTCGGCGGGGTGGCGACGACATACGTACCGGCCTCGGGCTCGGGCGCCGAACGCACCAACGACCGCAGCCAGCCCCGCAGTTCCTCGAAGTCCAGCCGCTCCGTCGGGTCCTGCCGCAGCAACGACTCCACGACCGGCCGCAGCGGCCCGCACTCCTCGGCGAAGGCGGGCGGCTCCGCACACACCAGCTGCACCAGCTCCGCCGTCGCCTCCTCCGGATACGGCGCGTGCCCCTGCACGGCCCGGAAGAGCAGCGCCCCGAGCGCCCACAGATCGGTGGCGGGCCCGATCGGCGCGGCCAACTGCCAGTTCTCATGCACCGGCACGGCCTGCTCGGGCGCCCACCGCTCGGTGACCGGCCCTACGACCGTCATCCGCACCTGCCGGGCCCGCTCGGCGGCGAGCGCGGTGGCGGGTCCTCGGCGGACGGGAACACCTACGGCGGCGAGGTCGTCCCAACGGGCCGGTGGATGCGGCGAGTTACCGGGCACGGAGGCGGCATCGGGCGGCACCGGGCCTTCGAGGCCGGGGGTACGGGAGGTGCCCGCGGGCGGTGCGGGTACGGGGTGCTGGCCGGTGGCGGCTGTGAGGGCGCCGTAGGCCGTGGGGTCGGAAGTGTGGGGGCGGGGGGTGCCTCCGCCGTGGGCCGGGGCGTCCGCGCCGTGAGGGCGGGGTGCTCCGGGGTAGCCCGCTGGGGCTTCCGTGCCGTGAGGGCGAGGGGCTCCGGGGTAGCCCGCCGGGGCGTCCGCGCCGTAGGAACGGCCGTCCGTGCCGGGGAACGTGCCCGTTCCGCCCGGGGGCAGGGCACCGGCGGCGCCGCCCTCCCGAGGCGGGCGTGCCTGGTCGCCCTGCGGCACCGGGCCCTGCCCGGGGCGCCCCGGTCCCGACCCGAACGCGGACTGCGAACCTCCGCCGCCTTCCAGAGGCGGGAACGTCCGCTCGCCCTGCGCCGCCGAGCCGCCCTGCTCGCCGGTGCCGGGGCGCGGCGTCGCGCCGTGCCACGCGGTGTTGCGGACGCCGTAGGGGTCGGCTATCTGGCCCGGTGGGGTGGTGGGCGCCGGGTGTTGCACGCCGTTGCTTCCCGCGTACGGGAGTTGGGCCGCGCCGTTGGACTGGGCCGGGCCGTGTTCGCCCTCGGGGGCGGGGCGGGCGCCCGGGAGTGCCGGGCGGCCCTGCTGGGACTCCTGGACCCGCGCTGCGGCCCGGGCGCCCGCGCGGTACGCGGCGATCGCCCCGGCGCGCGCGGCCCGTACGTCACCGCCGCCGTCCGGCTCCCTGCGGGCGGGCACGGCGGGAGCACCGCTCGCTCCGGCGTTCTCCACGCCGACTCCGGGCAGCCCTCCGGCGGCCCGTGCCTCGATCGCGGCCCGCCGGGCGGCCTCGGGGTCCGCGCCGCCGGGGCCCACGGCGGCGGCCGAGCCACCGCCCGCGCCTCCGAAGCCGATCGCTCCGCCACCGGTCCCCCGCGAGCTACCGGGGACCGCAGGAACCATAGAACCGCCGGCAGTGGGGGAACCGGACCGCGTCGTGGAGCCGGCGGGGGCGATCGCGCCGCCCGGGGCCCTGGAGCCCGCGGGGATCGCGGCGTCGCCGTCCACACCGTCCTGGCCCGGCACCGGGTCGTAGCCGCACAGTGCCTCCTCCGCCGCGCCGACCGCGAGGCCGGTCAGCATGACGCGGCCGTCGTCGCAGACGAGCACCGTGCGGGCGGTGATGTTGCGGTGCACCCAGCCGTGCGCGTGCAGCACCCGCAGCGCCATCAGCACGTCGGAGGCGACCTCGGCCGCCCGGTACGGCGACAGCGGCTTCTCGGCGAGCAGCGCGGCGAGCGGCTGGGCGGAGACCAGTTCGCTCACTATCCACAGCGAACCGCCCTCGGCGAACACGTCGAAGACCTGGTCCAGCCGGGGATGGTCTGGAATCCGCGCCGCGGCCTGCGCGGCCTCGACCGCACGCCGTACGGCGGGGTCGGAGGGCCGCCGGGTCGCCGTCCGTGCCGCGGTCGGCCGCCGGGCCCCGCGGTCACGCGCCGTGAACCCGTCGGGCAGCCCGTCGTCGCCCAGCACCTCCGCCTCGACGACCTCGGGCAACGGCACCTGGCGCACCAGGACTTCCTGCCCGCTGTACGTGTCGAAGGCCGGGGTCTCGGTGAGTTCGTACTCGTCCGAGGGCGGCAGCGGCAGGCGGTAGCGGTCGGCGAGCACCCGACCCGCATAGTCGTCCACGTTGCCTCCCCCGGCCGCCCGGTTGGTCAATTCCGTTCGCCTTGCGGCCCGTTCCGTCCGCATACCTAGATGCGTACGGTCCGCAACCACTCACGATACGTGCCGCGGGCAACCCACAAAGAGGGGTTGACGGATCTGGCGCGCCAAACCCGCCCCACCCGCCTCACGACTTCGGCTGGAACGTCTTCGTCAGGGTCGTCCAGGTGTCCTTACGAAGCTCAGTACCCCAATTGGCAGCCTTCGCGGTGTACATGAGCGCATATCCGAGATGACTGTTGACGACGAACCCGCGGTCGATGGTGCGGTACTTCGTCCCACCGTCCTGATAGGTGAACTCCCAGTCGGCCGCGTTCCAGCCCCGGTAGTCCACCTTTTCTATTCGGATCTTCGAGTACCCGGAGCGCGTCATGTACTGCTCCTGGTTCTTCCAGTCCGCGACCGCGTCGCTCTTCGGCGTACTGGTCCAGGCGATCAGCAGCTTCTGCCCGTCGGGGCCGGCCAGCCGGACCCCGGCGGAGTCCGTCGACTGGTACGACCACCCTGCGGGCAGGCCGATCGAGAAACCCTGGCTCGCCTTGTACGTCTTCACGACCGCGGCGCCGTCCGAGGAACCCTTCGTCTCGTCGCCGGACCCACTGGACGCGCCCGTGCCCGAACTCGCCGTGTTCTCCCCGGCACTTGCCGTCGCCGAGGAGTCGCTGCTCGTGCCGCCCGTGCTCTTGGTGTCGCCGTCGTCCTTCTTCTCGTCCGCGCTCGTACTCGCGCTCGCGCTGACACCGCCCCCGGCCTTGGCTCCGCCGTTGTCCTTCGACCCCTTGGAGCCGCTGTCGTCTCCGCCGCCGAGCGTCAGCGCCAGCACAGCACCGATCACCGCGAGCGCGATCACGACCGCGATGATCACCAGCGTGCGCTTCGGCACCACGTCCGTCAGCGGCGCCCTCGGCACCGGCCGCGGCGGCAGATCCGGCGGCGTCATCACGGGCCAGCCGGAACTCCGCCCGCCCGCACCCGAGTTGTCCCCACGCGCACTGACCTCACGGGTCGCGCTCAGACCCTTGGTACCGGCATCACCGAGACCCGGCTCCCGCAGCCCCGACGACTGCACACCCGAAGCCCGCGTCCCGGAGTCACGCGAACCCGGGTCACGAGTCCCCGAGTCACGCGAACCGGCGTCGCGCGTACCGGAGTCCGCCGCACCGCCCTTCGCCGCCGAGCCGGCCGCAGCACCGGCGCCCGCGCCGGCCGCAGTTCCCGCACCGGCCGACGCCCCGGAACGCGTCCCCGCACCGCCAGCGCTTCCGGACCGAGCCGAAGGAACCCCGGGCGTACCGGACTTGGCGTCCGGAGACCCTGAACCGCTGTCAGCAGCAGCGCCCTTCGCCCCGCCGGAGCCACCCTTGCCCGAAGCACCGGCTCCGGCAGCAGCGGCACCAGAACCCGCACCCTCCCCGGAGTCACCCGGCTTACCGGGAGCGGAAGTTGAAGCCCCACTGGAAGCCCCGCCAGTTGTCGCACCGGCGGTCGCACCGGAAGCCCCACGAGAAGCCCCGGCGGACGGAGCCGCACCGGCCCCCGCCTTCGTGCCCGAACCCGCACCGGAACCCGCACCGGAACCCGTCGCCGACCCCGCAGCCGCCCCGGCCCCGGCCGCGGCCGATCCCCCGGCCGCCTTCCGCATGGACCGCAACGCCCCGCGCAACCGCTCGGCTCCCGCCGAAGCTCCCGAACCCCCGCTGCCGCCGCCGCTCTTCTTGCCACCGGTCTCCGCGGGCCCCGGCTGCGCCGGCAACGGCACGACCCGGGTCGCGTCCAGCGCCGGCTCCGGCTCGGCCGGCTTCGGCTCGGGCGCGTGGATCACCGCGGTGAGCATCGCCCGGGCACCCGCGTCGTCGAGACGCTGCGCCGGGTCCTTGTTCAGCAGGCCGTAGATGACGTCCTTCAACGGCCCGGCGTGCTTCGGCTCCTCCAACGGCTCGGTCATCACCGCGGTGAGCGTGGCGATCGCCGAACCCTTGTCGTACGGCGGTGCGCCCTCGACCGCCGCGTACAGCAACCCGCCGAGCGACCACAGGTCGGCCGCCGGTCCCGGCTTGTGCCCGCGGGCCCGCTCCGGGGAGATGTAGGAGGGCGCGCCGACGAGCATGCCGGTGGAGGTGATCGACGGGTCGCCCTCGACCTGCGCGATACCGAAGTCGGTGAGCACGACCCGGCCGTCCTCGGCGATCAGCACGTTCGACGGCTTCACGTCGCGGTGCAGGATGCCCTCGCGGTGCGCGGACCGCAGGACGTCGAGTATCGCGAGCCCGACCTCCGCGGCGCGCCGCGGCTTGAGCAGACCGTCCTCACGGATGGCCTCGGCGAGGGACTTGCCCTCGACCAGCTCCATGACGATCCATGGCCGGTCGTCCTCGTCGACGACGTCATAGACCGTCACCGCACTGGTGTTGCGGATGCGCGCGATGGCCTTCGCCTCGCGCAGCGTCCGTGTGATGAGCCGCCGCTTCTCGTCCTCGTCGATGCTGGACGGGAACCTCAGCTCCTTGACGGCGACCGTCCGGCCCAGGGTTTCGTCCTCGGCACGCCACACCGTGCCCATGCCTCCGCGGCCGAGCACTTCTCCCAACCGGTACCGCCCGGCGAGAAGACGCTCGTTCTTGTCCCGACGAGTGTCCTGACGGGATGTCCCCGCCCGCTCCGCCTCCGACATGCGTCCCCTCATGCAACCCGCCCTGACAGAGCCTCCATTGTCCCCCACCGAACAAGTGCCCAACGCCCAGGGTGCCTCTCCTCGCGCACTCCGGGCACATCCCGTCGGGTATCCGCCGCAGGTCACACAGCCAAGTCCGGCAGGATGACCGCTGAGAACGGAGGACCGCGATGCCCACACCTCGGACACTGCTGGCCCTTCCGATCTCCCTGGCCTTCCTCTGCCTGTCCACGGCCGCCTCCCAGGCCGGCCCGGCCCCGGACACGAACGCCCTGGTCAGACTGCTGGTCACCCGGGGAGGAGCCCCCGCGGCGGCGCTACTGGCCCAGGACAGCACGGGCCTTGGCGTCACCCCGGCCGGAACGGACGACGAGCGGGCCGCGAGGGACTACGCCCCCGAGACGGAGGCGTACGCCCGGTCGGGGACCGGCATCAGCCGCGCCGACCATTTCCGCGCGGGCAGCATCACGAAGACCTTCATCGCGACCGTGGTCCTCCAACTCGCCGCCGAACACAGGCTGTCCCTGTCCGACACGGTCGAGCAGCACCTCCCGGGTCTGGTACACGGAGCGGGCAACGACGGGCGCGCGCTGACCCTCCGTTCCCTGCTCACCCACACCAGCGGTCTGTACGACTTCACCGCGGACACCGGGGGCACCGTCCCCGTCTCCCCAACTCAGGCCGTCCGTACAGCAGTCACCCACCCTCCGGCCGATCGAGGCCGCTTCTCCTACTCGAACACCAACTACGTGCTGCTCGGCCTGGTGATCCGACAGGTCACCGGCGACTCGTACGCCACCGAGGCCGAGCGCCGCATCATCGCTCCGCTGCGTCTGACGGGCACCTCCTTCCCGGGCTCCCGCACCACACTTCCCTCGCCGCACGGCCGGGCCTACGCCGCCGACGGCTCCGACGTCACCGATCTCGACCCGCGGGTGGCCGGGGCCGCGGGCGAGCTGGTGACCACGCTCGCCGACCTGGACCGCTTCTACTCGGCCCTGCTCGGTGGGCAGTTGCTGCCCCCGCGCTGGCTGCGCGAGATGCTCGACACCCGCACCGCACACGGCTCGTACGGCATGGGGCTTTTTCCGGTGAAGCTGCCGTGCGGCATCACGGTGTGGGGGCACAACGGCCGGATCTCCGGCAGCTACGTGCGCACCGCAGCCACCCTCGACGGCCGTCGTGTCCTCACCTTCCGCGTGAACACGAGCGAGATCGCAGACCCCGGCCTCGAACCGGCCCTGCTCGCCGCTGAGTTCTGCCCCCGCACCTCGTAGAACGGCCGGGTTCCGGACAAAGATCCCAACTCATGACACTCGTTCGAGTGAAGCCGGCCCTGAGCCGGGCCGGCCGCACCCCGCGTCGTCACAGCGACGGCGCCGCAGCGGCGTCGCCACAGCAGCGGCGCAGACCGCGAGGGCGCATACCGCGGCGGCGCACACCGCGACGGGACTACAGCGGCGCGATGTCCGGCGCCCCCAGCCGCGCCGCGTCCGCCGTCAGGTCGTCCGGCTGGAGCTGGGACTCCCGCTCGGCCTCCACCCGCTTCTCGTAGTGCTCGACCTCGCGCTCGACCTGGTCCTTGTCCCAGCCGAGCACCGGTGCCATCAGCTCGGCGGCCTCACGGGCGCTGCGCGTACCCCGGTCGAAGGTCTCGATCGAGATGCGAGTGCGGCGGGTGAGGACGTCGTCGAGGTGGCGGGCGCCCTCGTGCGAGGCTGCGTAGACGACCTCGGCGCGCAGATAGTCGTCGGCCGCCTGGAGGGGTTCGCCGAGGGTGGGGTCCTTCTCGATGAGTTCGAGGACCTCCTCGGCCATCGAGCCGAAACGGTTCAACAGGTGCTCCACGCGCACCACATGGATGCCGGTCTTGGTGGCGATGCGGGCCCGCGCGTTCCACAGCGCCCGGTATCCCTCGGCGCCCAGCAGCGGCACGTCCTCGGTGACGCACTCCGCGACCCGCATGTCGAGTCCGTGCACCGCCTCGTCCACGGCGTCCTTGGCCATCACTCGGTACGTCGTGTACTTGCCGCCCGCCACGACGACGAGCCCCGGCACCGGGTGCGCGACGGTGTGCTCGCGCGACAGCTTGCTGGTGGCGTCGGACTCGCCGGCCAGCAGCGGGCGCAGTCCCGCGTACACACCCTGGACGTCGTCTCTGGTCAGCGGTACCGCGAGCACCGAGTTGACGTGTTCGAGGAGGTAGTCGATGTCGGCGCTGGACGCGGCCGGGTGGGCCTTGTCGAGGTCCCAGTCGGTGTCGGTGGTGCCGACGATCCAGTGCCGGCCCCACGGGATGACGAACAGGACGGACTTCTCGGTGCGCAGGATCAGCCCGCTGGTGGAGTTGATGCGGTCCTTGGGGACGACCAGGTGGATGCCCTTGGAGGCCCGGACGTGGAACTGGCCGCGCTCGCCGACCATCGCCTGGGTGTCGTCGGTCCACACCCCCGTCGCGTTCACGATCTGCTTGGCGCGGATCTCGTACTCGCCGCCCGCCTCGACGTCCTGCACCCGGGCGCCGACCACGCGCTCGCCCTCGCGCAGGAAACCGGTCACCCGCGCGCGGTTGGCGACTTTCGCGCCGTAGGACGAGGCCGTGCGCACCAGGGTGGCCACATAGCGGGCGTCGTCCATCTGCGCGTCGTAGTACTGCAACGCGCCGACCAGGGCGTCCTTCTTCAGGGCGGGTGCCACGCGCAGGGCGTGCCGGCGGCTCAGGTGGCGGTGTGTGGGCAGGCCCCGGCCGTGGGCGCGGGCCATGGACATCGCGTCGTAGAGCGCGACGCCCGAACCGGCGTACAGCCGCTCCCAGCCCTTGTGCTGGAGGGGGTACAGGAACGGCACCGGCTTCACCAGGTGCGGGGCCAGGCGCTCCAGCAGCAGTCCGCGTTCCTTGAGGGCCTCCCGGACGAGGGCGAAGTCGAGCATCTCCAGATAGCGCAGTCCTCCGTGGATGAGCTTGCTCGACCTGCTCGACGTGCCGGACGCCCAGTCCCGCGCCTCGACCAGTCCCGTGGACAGGCCGCGCGTCACGGCGTCCAGGGCGGTGCCCGCGCCGACCACGCCTCCGCCCACCACGAGCACATCCAGTTCGCGCTCGGCCATTCCCGCCAGTGCCTCGGCTCGCTGCGCCGGACCCAGTGTCGCTGTCCTCACCGCTGCCTCCCGCTATCGGTAGCGCCGGCCGCACCCGTTCGGCGAAGCCCGGTTCGTTTCCCTCCTGCCCAAATTCTGACCGGGTTGCCCGACTTCAGCCACCACTCGCCCCCAGCCTGTGGACAACAATCACGGGACTGCCGAGAAACACAGCCGTCCAATCCCGCATAACGGTCATATTTACTCCTAGTCTGACATTGCGCTCGCCCGTTCTGTCCACAGGGCTTGCGCACCTGTCCCGCTTCGGTTACTGGGAAGGACGGCCCACGCCATGCCCGCAGATCTCGCCGTCATCGGACTCGGTCCTCTCGGCCTGCCCCTGGCCCAGGCCGCTGTCGCCGCCGGTATCGCCACGGCCGGCTTCAAGACCGGTCCTGAGGCCGGCTCCCTCAGCCCCGCAGAACTGCGCCGGATGCTCTCGGGGGGCTTCCGGCCGGCCACCAACCCCGCCGAGCTCGGCCGCGTACGCACCGCCGTGATCTGCGCCCCGACGCCCCGGGACGCCGACGGCGGCCTCGACCTCAGCCAGGTGGAGACGGCCGCCCGCGCCCTCGCGGCCCACCTGCGTCCGCACACCACGGTGATCCTGGAGTCAGCGGTGCACCCCGGCACCACCGAAACCTTCCTGCGCCCCCTCCTCGAAGAGGGGTCAGGCCTGCGCGCGGGACGCGACTTCCACCTCGCCTACTCCCCCAGCCGCATCGACCCCGGCAACCGCGACTTCACCCCGGCCAACACCCCGAAGGTGATCGGCGGCCTCACCCCGGCCTGCACCGAGTCGGCCGCCGCCTTCTACGGCCGCCTCACCGACAAGGTGGTACGCGCGCGTGGCCTGCGCGAAGCCGAGACCGTGCAGCTCCTGGAGACCAACTTCCGGCACGTCAACATCGCCCTCGTCAACGAAATGGCCGTCCTGTGCCACGACTTGGGCGTCGACCTCTGGGACGTCATCCGCTGCGCGGAGACCAAGCCGTTCGGCTACCAGGCGTTCCGCCCCGGCCCCGGCGTCGGCGGCCACGCCGTCCCCCAGGACCTCACCGGCCACGGCGCGCGCCCCCTGCGCATGGTCGAACTCGCCCAGCAGGTCAACAACCAGATGCCCCGCTACGTCATCCAGCGCGCCGCCACGCTCCTCAATGAGCACGGCAAGTCCGCGCGCGGGGCCCGCGTCCTGCTCCTCGGCGTCACCTACAAGGCCGACCTCGCCGACCAACAGGGCACCCCCGCCCAGGAGATCGCGATCCGCCTGATGGAACTCGGCGCCTCCGTCAGCTACCACGACCCGCACATCCCGTCCTGGAGCGTCCTCGACCGCCCGGTCCCCCGCGCGGACTCCCTCTACGAGGCCGCGGCCGACGCGGACCTGACCATCCTGCTCCAGCAGCACCGGACCTACGACCTCCAGGGCCTGTCCGTCAAGGCCCAGCTGCTGCTGGACACGCGGGGGGCCACGCCTACGGGGGCGGCGCATCGGTTGTGAAAGGGGGCGCGCGGGGCGGGTGAGCCTCGGGGGTCGGTGGCGGGCGACTCGCGGCGCCGGTACCGTGAGAAACAGGTGGAGCCCACCGCAGCGGGTACTGCGGTGAGCTCCTGAAAAGTGAACGGAGTGTCCACCCCTATTGTGTCTAGGGGTGGCCGCTCACTTTCCGCCGTGAATCCACAAGATCCACCTCCTCCGTTGCTTCACCATCCGAAGACGGATCCGGTCCCAGCGGGTGGGCTTGCGGTGGCGACCCATGGGCGCCCCCTTCCACGAGGCCGCCCATTAGCCCGGTGGGCGGTTCGTCTGGAATTCGGGCCGGGCCCCGAGAGCCCGGGTCCGGAACGATTTCCGTGGAAGGGGGCACCCCGCACAACTGGGGCGCCACTCACGGACGTTACCGCTTCGACACGCCCCACCAGCGAACTTTCGCCCCGAACGCAACCGTGCGCCCCCTCGCTCCAACACACGCCCCACCAGCCCCACTTGGGCACACGAAAGGGCCCGGACCACCCAGGTCCGGGCCCTTTGAAGCGTCGTAGGACCGCCTCCGCCTACCGCTTGTGCTGGGAGTCGGCCACCGTGACCTCGACGCGCTGGAACTCCTTCAGCTCGCTGTACCCGGTCGTCGCCATCGCGCGGCGCAGCGCGCCGAAGATGTTCATGGAGCCGTCGGGGATGTGGGACGGGCCGGCGAGGATCTCCTCGATCGTGCCGACCGTGCCGAGGTCGACCTTCTTGCCGCGCGGCAGCTCCTCGTTGACCGCTTCCATGCCCCAGTGGTGGCCCTTGCCGGGCGCGTCCGTGGCGCGGGCGAGCGGGGAGCCCATCATGACCGCGTCCGCGCCGCAGGCGATCGCCTTGGGGAGGTCGCCGGACCAGCCGACGCCGCCGTCGGCGATGACGTGCACGTACCGGCCGCCGGACTCGTCCATGTAGTCGCGGCGGGCGGCGGCCACGTCGGCGACCGCGGTGGCCATCGGGACCTGGATGCCCAGCACGTTGCGCGTGGTGTGCGCCGCGCCGCCGCCGAAGCCGACGAGGACGCCGGCCGCGCCGGTGCGCATGAGGTGCAGGGCCGCGGTGTACGTGGCGCAGCCGCCGACGATGACCGGGACGTCCAGCTCGTAGATGAACTGCTTCAGGTTCAGCGGCTCGTGCGAACCGGACACGTGCTCCGCGGAGACCGTCGTACCGCGGATGACGAAGATGTCCACGCCCGCGTCGACGACGGCCTTGGAGAACTGGGCCGTGCGCTGCGGGGAGAGCGCGGCGGCGGTGACCACGCCCGAGTCGCGCACCTCCTTGATGCGCTGCCCGATCAGCTCCTCCTTGATGGGAGCCGCGTAGATCTCCTGGAGGCGGCGGGTCGCGGCGTCCACGTCGAGGCCGGTGATCTCGTCGAGCAGCGGCTGCGGGTCCTCGTACCGCGTCCAGAGGCCTTCGAGGTTCAGCACGCCGAGGCCGCCGAGCTCGCCGATGCGGATCGCGGTGGCCGGGGAGACGACCGAGTCCATGGGGGCGGCCAGGAAGGGCAGCTCGAAGCGGTAGGCGTCGATCTGCCAGGCGATCGAGACCTCCTTCGGGTCCCGCGTACGGCGGCTGGGGACGACGGCGATGTCGTCGAAGGCGTACGCCCGGCGGCCGCGCTTGCCGCGCCCGATCTCGATCTCAGTCACGTCTGTGGCCTTTCCTCTGCGTTTCAGCGTCTTCCAGTATCGCCGACGGACACGGCAAGGGCGGCCCCGGTGTCCCCGGGGCCGCCCTTGAGGAAGCCTGCCGACTACTTGCTGCGGCTGTAGTTCGGTGCCTCGACCGTCATCTGGATGTCGTGCGGGTGGCTCTCCTTGAGGCCCGCGGACGTGATGCGGACGAAACGGCCCTTGGTCTCCATCTCCTCGATGGTGGCCGCGCCGACATAGCCCATGGTCTGGCGCAGCCCGCCGACGAGCTGGTGCAGCACGTTGGCCAGCGGGCCGCGGTAGGGCACCTGGCCCTCGATGCCCTCGGGCACGAGCTTGTCGTCGGAGGCGACCTCGGCCTGGAAGTAGCGGTCCTTGGAGTACGACCGGGCCTGGCCGCGGGACTGCATCGCGCCGAGCGAGCCCATGCCGCGGTACGACTTGAACTGCTTGCCGTTGATGAACTGCAACTCGCCCGGGGACTCCTCGCAGCCCGCGAGGAGGCTGCCGAGCATCACCGTGTCGGCGCCGGCGGCGAGGGCCTTGCCGATGTCGCCGGAGTACTGGAGGCCGCCGTCGCCGATGAGCGGGACGCCGGCCGCGCGGGCGGCGAGGGACGCTTCGTAGATCGCGGTGACCTGCGGCACGCCGATGCCGGCGACGACCCGGGTCGTACAGATCGAGCCGGGGCCCACGCCGACCTTGATGCCGTCGACACCGGCGTCGACCAGGGCCTGGGCGCCGTCGCGGGTGGCGACGTTGCCGCCGATCACGTCGACGCCGACGCTCGACTTGATCTTCGCCATCCAGTTGAGGGCGTTGCTGTTGTGGCCGTGCGAGGTGTCGACGACCAGGAAGTCCACGCCGGCCTCGGCGAGGGCCTGGGCGCGCTCCAGGGCCTCGGGGCTGGCGCCGACGGCGGCACCGACGATCAGGCGGCCCTCGGCGTCCTTGGCGGCGTTCGGGTACTGCTCGGCCTTGACGAAGTCCTTGACCGTGATGAGGCCCTTGAGGATGCCGGCCTCGTCGACGAGGGGCAGCTTCTCGATCTTGTGGCGGCGCAGCAGCTGCATGGCGTCGGCGCCGGAGATGCCGACCTTGCCGGTGACCAGGGGCATCGGGGTCATGACCTCGCGCACCTGACGGGAGCGGTCGGTCTCGAAGGCCATGTCACGGTTGGTGACGATGCCGAGGAGCTTGCCGTTGCCGTCGGTCACCGGGACGCCGCTGATGCGGAACTTGGCGCACAGGGCGTCGGCCTCGCCGAGCGTGGCGTCCGGGTGGACGGTGATCGGGTCGGTGACCATGCCGGACTCGGAGCGCTTCACGAGGTCGACCTGGTTGACCTGGTCCTCGACGGACAGGTTGCGGTGCAGGACGCCGACACCGCCCTGGCGGGCCATCGCGATCGCCATCCGGGACTCGGTCACCTTGTCCATCGCCGCGGACAGCAGCGGGATGTTGACGCGGACGTTGCGCGAGATGCGGGACGAGGTGTCGACCGCGTTCGGGAGCACGTCGGACGCGCCCGGCAGCAGCAGCACGTCGTCGTAGGTCAGCCCTAGTGTCGCGAATTTGGCGGGCACTCCGTCGACGTTGGCAGTCATGACACCTTCCCCAAATGGCCTTGATCGGTGCGGATGTCCATGCTAACGGGAAGCGCGGTCACCAAATTCCACGATTCCACGGCTACGGCCCGCTCCGGGCTTCGTATGTTCGTACGTACGCCGTCGGCCTGCTGTTCACGGCAGGCACCCCGGGGTGAGGGCTCCACCGCCCAGGGCGGTGCCCGTAGGGGAGTTACTGCTCGGCCAGCGCGCGCAGTCGGCTCAGGGCGCGGTGCTGGGCGACCCGGACCGCACCGGGTGACATTCCCAACATCTGGCCGGTCTCCTCGGCGGTGAGGCCGACGGCGATGCGGAGCAGGAGCAGCTCGCGCTGGTTCTCCGGGAGGTTGGCCAGGAGTTTCTTGGCCCATTCGGCGTCGCTGCTGAGCAGGGCGCGCTCCTCGGGACCGAGGGAGTCGTCCGGGCGCTCCGGCATCTCGTCCGAGGGCACGGCCGTGGAGCCGGGGTGGCGCATCGCGGCGCGCTGGAGGTCGGCGACCTTGTGGGCGGCGATGGCGAAGACGAAGGCCTCGAAGGGACGGCCGGTGTCCTTGTAGCGCGGCAGCGCGAGGAGGACGGCGACGCAGACCTCCTGGGCGAGGTCCTCCACGAAGTGCCGTGCGTCGCCCGGGAGTCGGGACAGACGGGTGCGGCAGTACCGCAGCGCCAGTGGGTGCACGTGGGCGAGCAGATCGTGGGTGGCCTGCTCGTCTCCGTCGACCGCGCGGAGGACGAGCCCACCAATCGCCCCTGGGGCACTGGCCGCCTCGTCGTCGCGCATCGGTCCATGGTGCCTTGCGGCCGAAGGGTCCGTGGCACCGCGTCCGTTGTTGTGCACCGAAGCGTTATGAGCAGGTGCGCCGGAACTCATCTCCTGCGCCCTCCCCTCCCGCTCGACCGACTCGTCCCCGAGGAACTCCACACCTCAAGGATGCGGCATCCGCGGCGAAACGAGCAGCGGGCACCCGGCGGGCCCCTTCACCGTCCCCGCCCACCCTGCGGCGGGCGGGGATACTCGTACCCCCGCTACGACCCACTGACCTGGTCCTAACGGACCAGGCCCCACCGGAAACCGAGCGCCACGGCGTGTGCCCGGTCCGAGGCGCCGAGTTTCTTGAAGAGCCGCCGTGCGTGGGTCTTGACCGTGTCCTCGGAGAGGAAGAGCTCACGGCCGATCTCCGCGTTCGAGCGGCCGTGGCTCATGCCCTCCAGGACCTGGATCTCACGCGCGGTGAGCGTCGGCGCGGCGCCCATCTCGGCCGAGCGCAGCCGGCGCGGGGCCAGCCGCCAGGTCGGGTCGGCGAGGGCCTGGGTGACCGTGGCCCGCAGTTCGGCGCGCGAGGCGTCCTTGTGCAGATAGCCGCGTGCGCCGGCCGCGACCGCGAGGGCCACGCCGTCCAGGTCCTCGGCGACGGTGAGCATGATGATCCGTGCGCCCGGGTCGGCGGACAGCAGTCGCCGCACGGTCTCGACACCGCCGAGTCCGGGCATGCGTACGTCCATCAGGATGAGGTCCGAGCGGTCGGCACCCCAGCGGCGGAGGACTTCCTCGCCGTTGGCCGCCGTGGTCACGCGCTCGACACCGGGCACGGTCGCCACCGCGCGGCGGAGCGCCTCTCGGGCAAGCGGGGAGTCGTCACAGACGAGGACGGATGTCATGACCGCCCTCCGCAACTGATGCGCGTCACCTTGAGCCTCCAGGCTGGTACGAAATCGTCACCTGTGCGGTCGACCGTCTCGGACGCCTGCCCGAGCACTTGTGTTTTCAACCGCCTCGCACTCTCAACGACGGTCACTCGAAAGAGTTACGGGGCCGTGTGCCATCTTCGGCACTCTACGTGAGGGTGCGGACACGGTGGAGACGTGCGGGGCCGACCCTCAAGCTTTCATCACAACCGGTGCCCCATTCAGCCCTATTTCTTCCCTTTTGCTGGTGTCTGAGGCTAGATTCGCAATGAGTCATATTTTCATCTCCTTAGATCGTAGTTGTACGGTCGTGGACACCGTATCCGCCCATAACGGCTACAAGGGGTCACGCAATGGCAGATTTCTCCCGCCTTCCCGGACCGAACGCGGACCTGTGGGACTGGCAGCTCCTGGCTGCCTGCCGAGGGGTCGACAGCTCGCTCTTCTTTCATCCCGAGGGCGAGCGCGGTGCGGCACGAAGCGCTCGTGAGAACTCGGCCAAAGAGGTCTGCATGAGGTGCCCGGTCCGCGCACAGTGCGCGGCGCACGCGCTGGCGGTGCGCGAGCCGTACGGCGTCTGGGGCGGACTGACCGAGGACGAGCGCGAAGAGCTCATGGGGCGTGCCCGCAACCGGCTGGTGTCGGCTTCGGCCGCCGGGGACATGGCTTCGAACAACTGAAGGAACGTTTCTCCAACTAGCTGTCCACCAGGGGGCACAACCAGCTCTCCACCAGGGGCACACCCGGAGTCCCCACCAGGGGCACACCCGAAGTCCCACCAGGGGCACGCGTGCGCGTGCCCCTCTATTTTTCGCGGGCCGCGCGCTCCAGCCGGTCCAGCGTCGCCGCCACGGCCGGCACCCGCGCCAGGTCGGGCAGGGTCAGCGCGACGATCTCCCGCCGCACCGCCGGTTCCAGCGTCACCGTCCGCGCGCCCCGGGGCCGTACGGACTCGATGGCGAGCTGGGGCAGGACGGCGACGCCCAAGCCCGCGCTCACCAGGCCGACGACCGCCGGATAGTCGTCGGTCGCGAAGTCGATGCGCGGGGTGAAGCCCGCGCTCTCGCAGACCTCGACCAGCTGGCCCCGGCAGCGCGGGCAGCCGGCGATCCAGGGCTCGCGGGCGAGTTCGCCGATCGACACCGACTCCGCGCGCGCGAGGCGGTGCCTTTCCGGGACCAGGGCGACCAGACGGTCGCCGAGCAGGGGGCGTACCACCAGGTCGGACCAGTCCTCCGCGCCCGCCGCGGCCTCGTAGCGGAAGGCGAGCGCGATGTCGCAGTCGCCCTCCCGGAGGAGCTCGACGGAGTTCGGCGGCTCGGCCTCCTCCAGGGAGACGCGGGTGCCGGGGTGGGCGGCGCGCAGGGCGGCCAGTGCCGTGGGGACGAGCGTCGAGCTGCCGCTGGGGAAGGAGACCAGGCGGACCCGGCCGGCCCGCAGGCCCGCGATCGCGGCGACCTCCTCCTCGGCGGCGGTGAGCCCCGAGAGGATGCCGGCCGCGTGCCGGACCAGTGCCTCGCCCGCCTGGGTCAGCCGCATCTCGCGGCCGGTGCGGACCAGCAGCGGGGTGCCGATCGAGGTCTCCAGGGCCTTCATCTGCTGGCTGACGGCGGGCTGCGTGCAGCCCAGCTCGCGCCCGGCCGCCGAGAAGGAGCCGGTGGCGGCGACGGCGCGCAGCACACGGAGATGTCGGGCCTCGATCACGCGCCGAGCATAAGCGCTCCTTTGCTGCGGCGCCGAATAATGCGCCGCGCCTTTGGGGCGCTCTCGTCTACCGTGCCGCCATGAAGCTTCTCTCGCTGAACCTGGGCCGGGCCACGGCCGTGCCGTACACCGAACAGCCGGACGGCGTGACCGGTATCGACAAGCGGCCGACCGACGCGCCGGTGCGGGTGAGCGCGCCCGGCCCCAAGGGCGTCGCCGGGAGCGGGCTGGCCGGGGACGCGGTCTGTCACCGGCGCCACCACGGGGGCGACGACCAGGCGGTGTACGCGGTCGCGCGTGAGGATCTCGACGACTGGGAGCGGGAGTTGGGGCGCCCGCTGGCCAGCGGTTCCTTCGGGGAGAACCTGACGACCCTGGGTCTCGACGTGTCCGGCGCGCGGATAGGCGAGCGCTGGCGGATCGGTCCCGAGGTGGTCCTCGAAGTCACCTGCGGGCGCATCCCGTGCCGTACGTTCCAGGACCATCTGGGCGAACGGGGATGGGTGAAACGGTTCACCGTGAAGGGTGCCCCGGGGGCCTACCTGCGGGTGATCGAACCCGGTGAGATCCGGGCGGGCGACGCGATCGAGATCGTGCACCGGCCCGCTCACGAGGTGACGGTGGCCCTTCAGTTCCGGGCCGTGACGACCGAGCGGGAGCTGTTGCCGCGGCTGCTTCCGGCGGGCGAGGCGCTGCATCCGGAGTGTCTCGCCCAGGCCCGGAAGTATGTCGCGGAGCACCCCGCCTGACCTGCCGTCACGGCGTGTTCGACACATTGTTCGACACGTGTTCGTCACGGATCGGGAGGGCGTGTGCAGAGATCTGACCGGTCGGCCCGGGGTCACTAATCTTGCGCCATGACAACGGCATTGATTACGGGATCGACCGCGGGGATCGGTGCCGCGTTCGCGCGGCGGCTCGCGGCGGACGGACACAACCTCGTGCTGGTGGCGCGAAACACCGCCCGGCTCGGGGAGCAGGCGACCGAACTGCACGACCGGCACGGCATCGAGGCGGAGGTGCTCACCGCCGACCTCGCCACCGACGAGGGCATCGAGGCGGTGGCCGCCCGCCTCGCCGACCGCAAGAACCCCGTCGACCTGCTGGTCAACAACGCGGGCTTCGGCAACAAGGGCCGTTATCTCGACGTACCGATGGCCGACGAGCTGAAGATGCTCAAGGTGCACTGCGAGGCGGTGCTGCGGCTGACCAGCGCGGCGACCGGGGCGATGCGGGAGCGCGGGCGCGGCGGGGTGGTCAACGTGGCGTCGGTGGCGGCCTTCGTGCCGCGCGGGACGTACGGCGCGTCGAAGGCGTGGGTCGTGCAGTTCACGCAGGGCGCGGCCAAGGACCTGGCGGGTACGGGCGTACGGCTGATGGCGCTGGCGCCCGGCTTCGTGCGGACCGAGTTCCATGAGCGGGCCGGGATGGGCACGGACAACATCCCGAACTGGATGTGGCTGGACGCGGACAAGCTGGTCGCGGCGGCGCTCGCGGATCTGGCGCGCGGCAAGTCGCTGTCCATCCCGGACCCGCGCTACAAGGCGCTGATGGGCCTGGTGAAGGTCACCCCGCAGGCGGTGCTGGGCGGGATCACGTCGAAGACCGGGCGGAAGTACGGGCCGCGGTGACAGCAGCCGCCTCGATGACGGCGGCCTCTACGACGACCACGACGACCACGGAGACCGCGGAGACCACGAAGGCGACGGAAGCTCCGGTGACGCGCGAAGGCCCGGCTCCCCCAGAGGGGCGCCGGGCCTTCGACGTACGTACTACGGGTTCACCGACTGGCGTCAGTGGGAGTGGCCGTGGCTGTGACCAGCGGCGGCCGGCTCCTCCTCTTCCTTCTTCTCGACGACCAGGGTCTCGGTCGTGAGGAGGAGGGAGGCGATGGAGGCGGCGTTCTCCAGGGCCGAGCGGGTGACCTTGACCGGGTCGATGACGCCGGCCTTGACCAGGTCGCCGTACTCGCCGGTCGCGGCGTTGAAGCCCTGACCCGGCTCCAGCTCGGCGACCTTGGAGGTGATGACGTAGCCCTCCAGGCCGGCGTTCTCGGCGATCCAGCGCAGCGGCTCGACGACCGCGCGGCGCACGACCGCGACACCCGTGGCCTCGTCGCCGGTCTTGTCGAGGTTGCCGTCCAGCACCTTGGCGGCGTGCACCAGGGCGGAGCCACCACCGGAGACGATGCCCTCCTCGACCGCGGCGCGGGTCGCGGAGATGGCGTCCTCCAGACGGTGCTTCTTCTCCTTCAGCTCCACCTCGGTGGCGGCGCCGACCTTGATCACGCACACGCCGCCGGCCAGCTTCGCGAGGCGCTCCTGGAGCTTCTCGCGGTCCCAGTCGGAGTCGGTGTTCTCGATCTCGGCCTTGATCTGGTTGACGCGGCCCGCGACCTCGGAGGCGTCACCGGCACCGTCGACGACGGTCGTGTCGTCCTTGGTGACGGTCACCCGACGGGCGGAGCCCAGCACGTCCAGGCCGACCTGGTCGAGCTTGAGGCCGACCTCCTCGGCGATGACCTGACCGCCGGTGAGGGTGGCGAGGTCGCCGAGCATCGCCTTGCGGCGGTCGCCGAAGCCGGGGGCCTTGACCGCGACGGCGTTGAACGTGCCGCGGATCTTGTTCACGACCAGGGTCGACAGGGCCTCGCCCTCGACGTCCTCGGCGATGATCAGCAGCGGCTTGGAGGCGTTGGCCTGGATGACCTTCTCCAGCAGCGGCAGAAGGTCCTGGATGGAGCTGATCTTGCCCTGGTGGATGAGGATGTACGGGTCCTCGAGGACCGCTTCCATGCGCTCCTGGTCCGTCACGAAGTACGGCGACAGGTAGCCCTTGTCGAAGGCCATGCCCTCGGTGAAGTCCAGCTCCAGACCGAAGGTGTTGGACTCCTCGACGGTGATGACACCGTCCTTGCCGACCTTGTCCATCGCCTCGGCGATGAGCTCGCCGACCTGGCTGTCCTGGGCGGACAGACCGGCGACGGCCGCGATGTCGGCCTTGTCGTCGATCGGCCGCGCGGTGGAGAGCAGCTCGTCGGAGACGGCCTTGACGGCGGCGTCGATGCCCTTCTTCAAGGCGGCCGGGGAGGCACCCGCGGCGACGTTGCGC
This sequence comes from Streptomyces sp. NPDC096013, assembly GCF_044763565.1. Lineage (NCBI taxonomy): Bacteria > Bacillati > Actinomycetota > Actinomycetes > Kitasatosporales > Streptomycetaceae > Streptomyces > Streptomyces sp. NPDC096013. Next base: position 154,308 of record NZ_JBIWGK010000003.1, read on the forward strand.
AGGCCCTCGCGCACGAGCGCCTGGGCGAGCACGGTGGCGGTGGTGGTGCCGTCACCCGCGATGTCGTTGGTCTTGGTCGCCACCTCCTTCACCAGCTGGGCACCGAGGTTCTCGTACGGGTCCTCGATCTCGACCTCGCGGGCGATGGTGACACCGTCGTTGGTGATGGTGGGGGCGCCGAACTTCTTGTCGATGACGACGTTGCGGCCCTTGGGGCCGATCGTCACCTTGACCGTGTCGGCAAGCTTGTTGACGCCGCGCTCGAGGGCGCGACGGGCGTCCTCGTCGAACTTCAGGATCTTCGCCATGGGAGCGGTTCAGCCCTCTCGGAAAACGTGGGTGAAACGAACTGCGCCCCCGACGCCCGGCTTCATAAGGTCGCGGGAACCAGGGGCGCAGCTCAAAAGCAGAATGTGCTGGTGGTGAATTACTTCTCGATGATCGCGAGCACGTCGCGAGCCGAGAGGACGAGGTACTCCTCGCCGCTGTACTTCACCTCGGTGCCGCCGTACTTGCTGTACAGCACGATGTCGCCGGTCTTCACGTCGAGCGGCAGGCGCTCGCCGTTCTCGAAGCGACCCGGGCCCACGGCGAGGACGACGCCCTCCTGGGGCTTCTCCTTCGCGGTGTCCGGGATGACCAGGCCAGAGGCCGTGGTCTGCTCGGCGTCGAGCGGCTGGACCACAATGCGGTCCTCGAGCGGCTTGATGGCAACCTTGGAGCTGGCGGTCGTCACGATCCGACCTCCCCCTTCGGAGATCTCACGGGGTTAACTGTCTGAGGTGGCGACCAGGTCGATCCGTCGTCGCGGGTGCCGGACCTGCCCGTCGCTGTTGGCACTCTCCAGTGGGGAGTGCCAGACCTGAGACTATGACTGCGATTAGCACTCGGTCAAGCGGAGTGCCAATGCCCGCGGCGCCGCACCGGATTTTCTCGTCGCCCTGAGCCGTGAGGCGGGCCCGTACTTGATGCCGCCGTCCCTGGGGGCTGCGCCCCCAGACCCCCCCTTCGGCCTGGACGGCCTCGTCCTCAAACGCCGGACGGGCTGACAGTGGCGACCGGTGCCCATGGGAGGGCGGACCGGTGCCCATGGGAGGGCCGATCGGTGCCCAGGGGAGTGCCGATCGGCGCCGAAGGACGGCCCTAGAGATAGTCCTCCAGGCGGCCCACCGTCAGGCCCCGCTCCTGGATGCCCCGGAGGAGGCGGGCGGTCGTGCCGGTCGGGGTGATCCGGACGATGTCTCCGGGGGTGAGGCGGTGGTCGCCCCGGGCGTAGGTGAGGGTGCCGGTCGTCGTGGAGGCGCGCCAGAGGACGAGGGCGGAGATACCGCAGTCGGCCGCGGCGCGGCGGGTCGTCGTGTCGTACGTGCCCTCCGGGGGCCGGAGCAGGCGGGAGCCGGGGCGGTGGCCGCAGATCTCGGTGCGCTGGGCGGCGTAGGGCAGGCCGGTGAAGCGGGCGGGCTTCGGGGGTGTGCGGAACTCCGTGACCGGGAGGCGCAGTTCGCGGATCAGGGCGGTGAACCTCGGGTCCCGGCGGGCGCGCGTGTCGTGGTCGTAGGTCAGGAAGACGACCCGGTCGCGGGTGCGGACGTGGTCCACGACCGGGGGGAGTCCCGGGCCCGCCGAGCGTGCGGCGGGCCGGGGGGACGGGGTCGGGGCGGGGGGCAGCGGGGCGGTCAGACCCCAGTGGCGGTACGGCTGTTCGTGGGTCGGGCCGTGCTGGTGCACGCGCTGGGCGGCCTTCTTGCCGAGCCGTTCGATGGGGTCGACGGACTGCGCGCAGCCGGTGAGGAGGGTGGCCGCCAACACGACGGTCACCGGCGTCCGTAGTGTCGCGAGTCTCACAGGTAGTCCTCCAGGCGGGCCACCGCGTATCCCTCGGCCGTGACCTTGCCGAGGAAGCGGCGCATGTCGTCGACCATGGTGCCCTTCCAGTCCTCGCGGCCCCGGAAGTGCGTCAGGACGATGTCGCCGGGATGCAGGGACCGGTCGTCCTCGCGGTACTCCCAGTGGTCGACGAAGACCTCCTCGTCCCAGATCGGGGCGTACTTGATGCCGCAGGACTTCGCGGCGACGAGGGTGTCGTGGTTGTAGTTCCCGTACGGCGGCCGGAACACGGTCGGGGCCTTGCCGAACTGCTTCTTCATGATGTCCTGCATGCCGCAGATCTCGCGCTTCTGCTCGGCGTAGGACAGGCCCGGCAGGTACGGGTGCGTGAGGGTGTGGTTGTTGACCGTGTGCCCCTGGGCCTGCATCTTCCGGAAGTAGCCGTAGTCGTCCTCCACCAGGTAGTTGCTGAGGAAGGCGGTGTACGGGATCTTCAGGTCGCTCATCATCCGCAGGAACGCGGGGTCCTTGTTCTCGCCGTCGTCGATAGTGAGGAACACGATCTTCTTCTTGGTCGGGATCGTGGTGAAGACCGGCGGGAGGTTCAGCTCCTCCTGGTCGTCCACCTCGAAGCCCGCGCGCGCGGTGATCTCCGGCTTCCGCGCGGGCGCCGGCGGGGCCGTGAGCGGCACCTTCGCCAGCCCCCAGCGCTTCGTGGCGGCCACCCGGGCCGCGTACTCGGCGCGCAGCTTCGTGGCGTAGGAGTCCAGCGCGCGGGCCGGGGGCGCGTGCAGGGGCGGTGCGCCCTGTGCCGGGTGGACCGCCGCTCCGGAGCCGGACTGGCCGCAGCCGGAGACGAGGGCCGCGAGCGCGAGAGCGGCGAGCGCGCCACGGGCGCCCGCCCTCCGGCGCGGATTCGCGTGCGCCCGGCTCCCACGCGCCCGATTGATGTCATTTTGTACGACTACTCGCATGGGGCCGGATCTTTTCAGGCCCCGGCCCCGATCCCGCGCCGACACCGCCGGGACACCACCACCGGAGGCACACCGTCCACCGACTGGCCCACAATGTCCCGGTGAACGACCCCGTACTCGCCTTCGCCGCCCTGCTCACCCCCGAGGGCCGCGCCCTCCTCGACGAGGTCCGCGGCACCGACCCGGCCAAGGAACTCGCCGTCGCCACCCGGCTGCGCCGCGACCACCCCGCCGACCTCGTCTCGGCGGCCCTCGGCCAGGCCCGGCTGCGGCAGCGCGCGGCGGCGGCGAAGTTCACGCCCGAGGACGCCGACCGGATGTTCTTCACCCCGAACGGCTTCGAACAGTCCACCCGCACCACCGTCGCCTCCTACCGCGCCGGCCGCCTCCAGGCCCTCGGCGTCACCTCCGTCGCCGACCTCTGCTGCGGCATCGGCGGCGACGCGATCGCGCTGGCCCGGGCGGGGGTGCGGGTTTTGGCCGTGGACCGCGACCCGCTGACGGTCGCCGTCGCCCGCGCCAACGCCGAGGCCCTGGGCCTGGCCGACCTGATCGAGGTACGGGAGGCGGATGTGACGGACGTCGACACGTCCGGGTACGACGCCGTCTTCGTCGACCCCGCACGACGCGGCGGCCGCGGCCGCGTCTTCGACCCCGAGGCGTACTCGCCCCCGCTGTCCTGGGCCGTCGACGCCGCTACGACCGCCCCGCTCGCCGCACTGAAGATCGCCCCCGGGGTGCCGCACGAGGCGATCCCGGCGACGGCCGAGGCGGAGTGGATCTCGGACGGGGGTGACGTGAAGGAGGCGGTGCTGTGGTTCGGGACCGGGGTACGGCCGGGCGCCGTGCGCGCGACTCTCCTCCCCGGCCCGCGAGTTCTGCACGGCCGGGGCCTGCCCGACCCCGAAGTCCGCCCCGTGGGCCGGTACTTGTACGAACCCGACGGCGCCGTCATCCGCGCCCACCTCGTGGCCGAGGTCGCGGAGGAGGTCGGGGGCGGGCTCGTCGACGAGACCATCGCGTATGTGACGGCGGACGGGCTACGGCCCACCGCGTACGCCTCCGCCTACGAGATCACCGATCAACTCCCCTTCGGCGTCAAGAAGTTGAAGGCGCTGCTGCGGGAGCGGGAGGTGGGCGTCCTCACCGTGAAGAAGCGGGGATCGGCCGTCGAGCCGGAGGAACTCCGCCGGAAGGTGAAGCCTCAGGGGCCCAACTCCGCGACCGTGTTCCTCACTCGGGTCGCGGGGGCGCCCACGATGTTGATCGGGCACCCCGCCTGACCCCCCGTCACACGCCCACACGCTCGCGCTACGACGCCTCCCCGGCCCGGCGCAGCAGGAGTTGCCGCTCGCGTTCGTTGCGGGCCAGCGAGGCCGCGCGTTCGAACTCGGCCTTCGCCTCCGTCGTACGGCCGAGGCGGAGGAGCAGGTCGCCGCGGACGCTCGGGAGCAAGTGGTAGTCGCGCAGGGCCGGTTCGGAGGCGAGGGTGTCGACGAGGGCCAGGGCCGGGGCCGGGCCGTCCGCCATCGAGATGGCCACCGCGCGGTTCAACTCCACGACGGGGGACGGGGATCGGGCGGCGAGGAGGCCGTAGAGGAGGGCGATCGTCCGCCAGTCGGTCTCGTCGTAGGTGTACGCGTGGGCGTGGCAGGCGGCGATGGCGGCCTGGAGGGCGTAGGGGCCGGGGGCGCCGGTGGAGACCGCGTCGGCGCGGCCGAGGGCGGTGATGCCGCGGGCGATGAGGAGGCGGTTCCAGCGGCGGCGGTTCTGGTCCCTGAGGAGGACGGGGGCGCCGTCGGGGCCGGTGCGGGCGGCGGAGCGGGAGGCCTGGAACTCCAACAGCGCGGCCAGCGCGTGCACTTCGGGTTCCTTCGGCATCAGGGCGGCGAGCAGGCGGGCCAGCCGGAGCGCGTCCTCGCAGAGGCTCGGGCGGAGCCAGTCGTCGCCCGCGGTCGCCGCGTAGCCCTCGTTGAAGATGAGGTAGATGACGTCCAGGACGGAGCCGAGGCGGGCTTCGCGGTCGGGGCCGTAGGGGACCTCGAAGGCGATGTTCCTGGTGGCCAGGGTGCGTTTGGCGCGGACGATGCGCTGGGCGATCGTCGGCTCGGGGGCCAGGAAGGCGCGGGCGATCTCGGGGGTGGTGAGGCCGCCGAGGAGGCGCAGGGTGAGGGCGGTGCGGGCCTCGGCGGAGAGGACCGGGTGACAGGTGGTGAAGACGAGGCGCAGGAGGTCGTCGTCGATGTCGTCCGGGGCGGTGGGTTCCTCGGGCGGGGCCGTCGTCTCCAGGGTGCGGCCGATCTCCTGGAGCTTGCGGGCGTAGTTCTCCCGGCGCCGGATCAGGTCGACGGCGCGGTGCCTGGCGGTGGCCATGAGCCAGGCGCCTGGGTTGTCGGGCACGCCGTCCCTCGGCCACTGTTCCAGCGCGGCGACGAGCGCGTCCTGCGCGAGTTCCTCGGCGATGCCGACGTCACGGACCAGGCGGGCGACGGCGGCGATGATGCGGGGGGACTCGATGCGGAAGACGGTCTCGATGGTGCCGTGCGGGTCGGTGGCGGTGCCGTGCGGGGCTGCGGTGGGCTGTGATTCCGGGGTCACAACCCACCATGCAACACCCCCGGCGGCCTCAGGGCCAAGGAAGGCCGGGCAGGGCCGGGGAGAGCGCGGGGTGCTCAGCCCTCCGCGATCTCCCGCACCTCGCAGGTCACCGTCCAGAACTCCTCGTGTACCTTCAGGAACCGCTTCGTCCACTCGATCGCCTCGGCCATGTCCTTGCACTGCATGAGCGCGTAGCCGCCGACGACCTCCTTGGACTCGGTGAAGGGGCCGTCGGTCACGGAGATCTTGCCGCCCTCCCAGTGGACGCGGGCGCCCTGCGCGGTCGGGGTGAGGCCGGCGGTGTCGAGCATGACGCCGGCCTTGGTGATCTCCTCGATCAGCTCGCCCATGCGCTGCATCAGCTCGGGGCTCGGTCCCTCGGCGGGGGCGGTCTTCTCGTCGATCTGCACGAGGGAGAGGTAGCGGGGCATGGTGACTCCTCGGGTCGTTCCGGCCGGGTCGTTCCCGGCCTTTCAACCATGCGTCGATCGAGGGCCGCCCGGATCGACACACTCGCCGGAAAACCTCGAAGATTTTTTCCGCCCAGCTGTTTCCGCAGGTCAGCCGGGGTTCGGCCGATACCTCAGCGCAGCGACTCCCAGAGATCGCTCGCCGCCGGCTCCTTCGCCACCACCCGGTTCGGGTCGGACGGCGCCGTGACGTTCGGCATCGTCACCGTGGTCACCGCGTCCGCCGACAGGCCCTTCAGGCTCTGGCCGAGGCCGATCAGTTCGCTGAGCGAGTCGAGACCGGTGTCGGTGGTGAGGCTGTCGGTGACCGCGTCGGTGATCTCGTAGAGCTTGGCGGGATCGGTGAGCAGGTCATGGGTGGATATCTGGGTCAGCAGGGCCTTCACCAGCATCTGCTGGAGGCCTATCCGGCCGAGGTCGCTGCCGTCGCCTATGCCGTGCCGGGTGCGGGCGAGGGCCAGGGCCTGCTTGCCGTCGAGGTGGTGGGTGCCCTTCTTGAGGTGCAGATGGCTGTCGTCGTCGTCGATGTCCTGGGTCGTGGTGACCGTGACACCGCCGAGCGCGTCGACCAGCTTCGCGAAGCCCGCGAAGTCGATCTCCAGGTAGTGGTCCATGCGGACGCCGGTGATGGACTCGACCGTCTTGACCGCGCAGACCGGACCGCCCACCGAGTACGCGCTGTTGAACATCGCCTGGTACGCCACCGACGTCGAGCCCCCGGACGACAGCGGGCAGGACGGGCGGGTGACGAGGGTGTCGCGCGGGATGCTGACGATCGTGGCCCTGGTGCGGCCCGCGTCGAGGTGGACGACCATCGCCGTGTCGGAGCGGGCGCCGGAGCTGTCGCCGCCGCCGAGTGACTTGTTCTCCTTGCCGCTGCGCGAGTCGGAGCCGAGGACCAGGATGTTCAGGGAACCGGTCGGCACGGGGGACGCGGACGCGGCGGAGGAGGGGGTGGTCACCGCCTTCGCGGGGCGCCCGGTGCCGAGCGCGCTGTCGATGTCGACGCTCTTGATGTTGTTGTTGAGGTGCCAGTAGGCCCAGCCCGCCGCGCCGACGCCCAGGACGAGGGCACCGGCCAGAGTGAGGCCGACGATCTTCAGCACGCGTGATCGCCGGCCCACTCGTCTGTCGTCCTCGGCGTTCTCGATGTCCGTCACGGACAGGAACGTAAGTCCGAATTATTAGGAGAAAGTTAGGGGAGCCGCCCCGATCCGGTTTTCTGCGGAAAATTTCACGGTTCTCAGGCCCGCTTCACCCCCGCGTACTCCCCCGCCTCCCTCATCCCAGGGTCACCACCGGCACCGGATTGCTCCCGCTCCAGGACGCGTTGAACCCGAACGACACCGAACCGCCGTCCGGGACCGTGCCGTTGTAGCTCGCGTTCGCACAACTCACCGCCGTGCCCGACTGGGTGCAGGCCGCGTTCCACGCCTGGGTGATCCGCTGGCCGGCGCCGTACGCCCAACTCGCCTTCCACGACGACAGCGAGGCCCCGGAACACGCGATCGTCACCTGTCCGGTGAACCCGGCGTTCCACTGACTCGTCACGCTGTACGTCGCCGAGCACGCACCGTTCGTCGGCGGCGGGGTGGTGGTCGTGCCGCCGAGCGCCTCCGAGATCCCGTAATACGCCGGTTTCGGCGCGTAGTTGGCGTCGTACGGTGTCGCCGCCCCGTAGCCCGGGAAGGTGCTGTCGACCCAGGAGTCGGAGTCGGTGAAGCCCCAGACGGTGACGTTCACGCAGCGCGTCACCGCGACGCAGGCGGCCGTGACGCTCTTGAAGTCGGCCTTCTGCTGGGCGAGTTTCGCGCTGTCGGCCGGGAGCGCCATCCGTACGTCCAGCTCGGTGATCGCCACGTCCACGCCGAGGTCGGCGAAGCGCTGGATGTTCTGCTGGAGGGTGGCCGGGACCTGGCCGACGATCAGATGGGCCTGGAGACCGACGCCGTCGATCGGAACGCCCGCCGCCTTCAGGGACTTGACCAGGTTGTAGAGGGCGGTGGACTTCGCGTTGACGCCCTCGACGTTGTAGTCGTTGATGTACAGCTTGGCGGCCGGGTCGGCGGTGTGCGCCCATGTCAGCGCCTGCGCGATGTAGTTGGCGCCGAGTCCGTCGTACCAGAGGGTCGAGCGGTAGGTGCCGTCCTCGTTGAAGGGTTCGTTCACCACGTCCCAGGCGGTGATCTCGCCCTTGTAGCGGCCGACTTCGGTGCTGATGTGGTTCTGTAGCAGGCTGCTCAACTGGGCGGACGTCCAGGTGCCGTTGGTCAGCCAGCTCGGGTTCTGGTTGTGCCAGACCAGGGTGTGGCCGCGCACCTGCTGGTGGTGGGCCTGGGCGAAGGCGACGATCTGGTCCGCCTCCGACCAGTTGAAGCTGCCCTGCGTCGGCTCCACGGTCCCCCACTTCATGGCGTTGCCGGGGGTGAGCGAGCTGAACTGGGCGCCTGCGATGTCGCCGTAGCCGCCGGTGAGTTTGGAGCCGGTGACGGCGGTGCCGATGACTTTGCCCTTCGCGGCGGCGAGGTCGCGCAGCGGGGTGTCGGCGGCGTGCGCGGCGGGGGCCGCGAAGAGCATGACGGCGCCGGTGAACAGGGCCGCCAGGGATAAGCCGGTTCTCAGAGATCTCATGCGGGTGCCTCCGAAAGTTTCGGTTGTGCAACCGATTGGCTTCGGAGGAGTGTGGGGCGGCTCGCCCCCCGCGTCAATACACCGCCTTCCGGCCACGCCCGGCACAGTCGGCTCGGCTTCTGGCCACGCGCCTCACTCCGCGGCCGGTGCCGCCGTACTGCTGCGCACCACCAGGCTGGTCGCCAGTTCCACCCGCCGGGCCGCCGAGGTCTCCTGCTCACGCCCGAGGTCGAGCACCAGCTTGGCCGCCGCCTCGGCCATCTCCGTCAGGGGCTGTCGTACGGTCGTCAGCGGCGGGCCGACCCAGCGGGCGACCGGCAGATCGTCGAAGCCGACCACGCTCAGGTCCTCCGGGATGCGCAGCCCGAGTTCACGCGCGGCCTCGTACAGGCCGAGCGCCTGGAGGTCGTTGCCGGCGAAGACGGCGGTGGGCCGGTCCGGGCGGCGCAGCAGCTGGAGCCCGAGCCGGTAGCCGGCCTCGTGGTGGAAGTCGCCGGTGGTGATCAGCGAGGGGTCGACCGGCAGCCCGGCCGTCTCCAGCGCGGCCCGGTACCCGTCGACCCGGGCACGGCTGCACATCATCCGGGACGGCCCGCTGATCGCGCCGATCCGGGTGTGGCCGAGCTCGACCAGGTGCCGGGTGGCGGCGAGCCCGCCCTGCCAGTTGGTCGCGCCGATCGACGGAACGTCGGCGCCCGGGTCACCGGCCGGGTCCATCACCACGAACGGGATGGAACGGCTGGTGAGCAGCGCCCGCTGGGACTCGTCGAGCCCGGACAGCACCAGGACCACGCCGTGCGGGCGGCGCGCGGCGACCTGGTCGGCCCAGGTCCGGCCCGGGGTCAGCCGCCCGGCGCTCTCACTCAGCACCACGCTCAGCCCGGAGTCCCGCGCGACGTTCTCCACGCCCCGGATTACCTCCATCGCCCAGGCGCTCTCCAGCTCGTGGAAGACCAGGTCGATCAGCGGGGAGCGGGTCGCCTCGGCGCGGCGGCGCCGGTAGCCGTAGACGCGCAGGAGTTCCTCGACGCGGGTGCGGGTCGCCGGGGCGACATCGGCACGGCCGTTGAGGACCTTCGAAACAGTCGGAGCCGACACTCCGGCCTCGCGGGCGATCTCGGCGAGGGTGGCGGTCTGGGTCGGCCGACCCGCTGTCTGGGTTTCGGCGGAATCCGGGGCTGTCATGGCGGCGATCGTATCCCTGCGCGACCTCTTGACGAACCCCCTCGCGCGTCTTAGGTTCCCGGAACATTCGTAGAACGGCTCGAAACATTCGCACGAGAGGTGCTGTCCATGGAGCCCAACACGTCCAACGGCGGGCGTACGTTCAGCAGGCGCTGGGTGCTCGGCGCCGGTGCCACCACCCTGCTCACGACCGGACTCACGGCCTGCGGTTCCAGTGACAGCACCGGCGGCAGCAGCACGGTCACCGCCTTCACCTACGGCGACGACGCGGCGAAGGTGCAGGTCAAGGCCGTCACCCGGTTCAACGCGTCGGCGGCGGCGAAGAAGGCCAAGGGCAAGATCAAGCTGGAGAAGGTGCCCGGCACGGACTACCCGGCGAAGCTGCGCACCGCGATGGGCTCGCCGAACGCGCCGGACGTCTTCTTCAACTGGGGCGGCGGCTCGATCAAGGCGTACCAGGAGGCCGACCAGCTGGTGGACCTCACCGACACCATCAAGAGCGACCCGGTCCTCAAGGACGGCTTCCTGCCCTCCGTGCTCGCGGCGGGCGCGCTCAAGGGCAAGAACTACGGCATACCGATGCGCGGCATGCAGCCGGTGATCCTCTTCTACAACAAGACCGTCTTCGCCGCGCACAAGCTCCAGCCGCCCACCACCTGGGCCGAGTTGCTCGACATCAACAAGAAGCTGAAGGCCGCGAACATCACGCCGTTCGCGCTCGGCGGTGCGGACATCTGGCCCGAGCTGATGTGGCTGGAGTACCTCGTCGACCGGATCGGCGGCCCCGAGGTCTTCGACAAGATCAAGAACGGCGACGCGTCCGGGTGGGGCGACCCCGCCGTCCTCAAGGCCGCCGAGACCGTCAAGCAGCTCATCGACGACGGGGCGTTCGGCAAGGGGTTCAGCTCCGTGTCGTACGTCAACGGGGGTGCGCCCGCGGTGTTCGCCAAGGGGAAGGCGGCGATGCATCTGATGGGGTCGTGGGAGTACTCGACGCAGCTCGGGAAGTTCCCCGACTTCGCGAAGAACAACCTGGGCTGGGTCGCCTTCCCGAAGTACGAGGGAGGCGCGGGCGACATCCGCAACGTGGTCGGCAACCCCACCAACTACTGGTCCGTGAACGCCCGTACGGGCAACAAGGACGCGGCGATCGCGTTCCTGCGGGACTGTGCGTCGGAGGCGTACGCGAAGGACCTGGTCGCCAACGGGGACATCCCCACCACGGCCAACGCCGAGAAGTTGCTGGAGTCCTCGCCCAACCCCGAGTTCGCGAAGTTCCAGTACCAGATGGTGCAGCAGGCGCCCGCGTTCACGTTGAGCTGGGACCAGGCGGTGGACCCGGCTGTGTCCACACCGATGCTGACCGAGATCAACAAGCTGTTCGTGGGGAAGAGTTCGCCGGCGCAGTTCGTGTCGGCGCTCAAGGGGCTGAAGTGAGCGAGCGCTCCGCGGAGGGGCCCGTCGTTCGGCCGCGGGCTCCTCGTGGTCTGTCGCGCCGTTCGCCGCGCCCCTATCGGGGCGCTGTGCCTCACGGCGTCTGGGCTGTGCCCGGGGTGCTGTTCTTCGTCTTCTTCGCCGTGGCGCCCATGGTGTTGGCGGTCTATCTCTCCTTCACCAAGTGGAACGGGCTCGGGGACCCCAAGCCCGTCGGTCTCGCCAACTGGGACAAGTTGCTGCACGACGACCGGCTGACCCAATCCCTCACCATCACCGTGCTGTTGACGGTGACGAGCTGGGTGTTCCAGACCGTCGCGTCCCTTCTCCTCGGTGTCTGGGCGGCGGGACGGCAGCGCAGCCGGGCCGTCCTCTCCGCGATCTTCTTCGTGCCGTTCCTGCTGTCCTCGACGGCGATAGCGCTGCTTTTCTACGCGCTGCTCGACCCCAACTTCGGGGTCATCCACCAGGACACGCTGGGGACGACGAGTGGGGCGTTTCTCGCGATCGTGTTCGTCGGGGGGTGGCAGTTCATTCCCTTCCACACGCTGATCTATCAGGGCGGCGCCCGGCAGATCCCCGAAGTGCTCTATCAGGCGGCGGCGATCGACGGGGCGGGACGGTACCGGCAGTTCTTCTCGATCACGCTGCCCCAGCTCCGCAACACGGCCACGACATCGAGCGTGCTGATGATCGTCGGCTCGCTCACGTACTTCGAGACCGTCCTGATCCTCACCCAGGGCGGTCCGGGTACGGACACGGCGATCCTGCCGTACCTGATGTACGAGGCCGGGTTCAAGAGCTACGACTTCGGCTACGCGAGCGCGATCGCCACCTTCCTGGTCGTCGTCGCCACCGCGCTGTCCCTGGTCCTGGTCCGGCTCACCGGTTTCGGCGCCATGCGCAGTACCCGCGAAGGGATGTGACGGAGTGTCACACGACACGTTGCCGCGTCCGGTGAAGACGGCGGGGGAACCGGCGGAAGAGCCGCGCACCCGGAGGCGCCGGCACTGGAGCAAGCGGCCCAACCCCGTGGCGGGGCTCGGTTCGCTGCTCTGGCTCGCCGTCGTCATCGTGCCGATCTACGCGATGATCTCGGCCTCGCTCACCCGCCAGGACAAGGCGCTGGGCAACAACGCCCTGAAGCCGCCCACCGATCCGACGTTCGCCAACTACAACACCGTCCTGCACAACGGCTTCGGCCACTTCCTCGCCAACACCGCGCTGGTCGCGGCGGCGGTCGTGGGAATCGTGCTGGTGCTGTGCGTGCCGCTGGCCTACGTGGCCGTACGCACCAGGACGGTATGGGCGAGCGGCGCCTTCCGGCTGTTCCTGCTGGGAGTCGCCATCCCGGCGCAGGCGGTCGTGGTCCCGCTGTACCTGATGATCGCCAAACTCAACCTGTACGACAGCCTGTTGGCGGTGATCCTGCCTACGGCGGCCTTCGCGATGCCGGTGTCCGTGCTGATCCTGACCGGCACGCTGCGGGACATCTCCGAGGAGCTGTACGAGGCGATGGCGCTCGACGGGGCCTCGGCGACCCGGATGCTGTTCCAGCTGGTCATCCCGATGACCAAGGGCGGGATCAGCACGGTCGTCGTCTACACAGCGCTCCAGGCCTGGAACGGCTTCCTCTTCCCGCTGATCTTCACCCAGTCCGACGGGCCGAGGGTCCTCACGCTCGGACTCTTCAACTACGTCAGCCAGTTCGGCGTGAACATCCCGGCCCTGCTCGCCTCGGTCGTCCTCTCCGGCATTCCGATCTTCGCCGTCTACCTGGTGGCCCGGCGCGCCCTGGTCGGCGGCCTGATGGGCGTGGGCGGCAAGTGAGCTGCCCCAACTCACCTTTCCCGAACGGAGTTTCATGACCACCGCCCCCTGGCGCGACCCCGCCCTGCCCACCGCCGCCCGCGTCGACGACCTCCTCGCCCGGATGACCCTGGAGGAGAAGACCGCCCAGCTCTACGGCGTCTGGGTGGGCGCCGCCACGGACGGCGACGGGGTCGCCCCGCTCCAGCGGGAGATGACCTCGGACTACGACTGGGACGAGCTGATCACCCTGGGGCTGGGCCAGCTCACCCGTTCCTTCGGTACGGCGCCGGTGGACCCGGAGCTGGGCGCACAGGCGCTGGCCCGCGCGCAGCGCCGGATCGCGGCGGCGGGGCGCTTCGGCATCCCGGCGGTCGCCCACGAGGAGTGCCTGGCGGGCTTCACCGCGTGGGGTGCGACGGCGTACCCGGTGCCGCTGGCGTGGGGGGCGAGCTTCGACCCGGGGCTGGTCGAGGAGATGGCCCGGCGCATCGGCGCCGACCTGCGCTCGGCCGGCGTCCACCAGGGTCTCGCCCCGGTCCTGGACGTCGTACGGGACCCGCGGTGGGGGCGGGTGGAGGAGACCATCGGCGAGGACCCGTATCTGGTGGGGACGATCGGGGCGGCCTATGTGCGGGGGCTGGAGTCGGCCGGGGTCGTCGCGACGCTGAAGCACTTCGCCGGGTACGCGTCCTCGGTGGGGGCGCGGAATCTGGCGCCGGTGCGGGCGGGGGTGCGGGAGTTCGCGGACGTCACACTGCCGCCGTTCGAGATGGCGCTGCGGGAGGGCGGGGCGCGCTCGGTGATGGCGGCGTACAACGAGACCGACGGCGTCCCGGCGTCGGCGGACCCGCACCTGCTGACCGAACTCCTGCGGGACGAGTGGGAGTTCACCGGCACGGTCGTCGCCGACTACTTCGGCATCGGCTTCCTGGAGACGCTCCACCGGGTCGCGGGCAGCCCGGCGCAGGCCGCGCACGCGGCGCTGGCGGCGGGGATCGACGTGGAGCTGCCGACGCTGAAGTGCTACGGCAGGCCGCTGGTCGAGGCGGTGCGGGCAGGGGAGATCCCGGAGTCGCTCGTGGACCGGGCGGCGCGCCGAGTGCTGCTCCAGAAGGCCGAGTTGGGGCTTCTGGACGAGGACTGGTCACCGGAGCCGACGGGCCCCATCGACCTGGACTCGACGGCGAACCGGACCCTGGCCCGCCGACTCGCGGAAAAATCCGTGGTGTTGCTGGACAACCCGGACGGTGTGCTCCCGCTCCCGCCGGAGGCACGGATAGCCGTGGTGGGCCCGAGGGCGGCGGACGCGCTGGCGATGCTCGGCTGCTACTCCTTCCCCTCCCATGTGGGAACGCACCACCCCGAGGTGCCGATGGGCATCGAGATCCCGACGGTGCTGGAGTCGCTGCGGGCCGAACTCCCGGACGCCAAGGTGACGTTCGCGGAGGGGTGCGATGTCTCCGACCCGGACACCTCCGGGTTCGAGGAGGCGGTCGCGCGGGCGGCGGAGGCGGACGTGTGCGTGGCCGTGCTCGGCGACCGGGCGGGCCTGTTCGGACGCGGCACCTCGGGCGAGGGCTGCGATGTGGCGGACCTCCGACTGCCGGGCGTCCAGGCCGACTTGCTGGACGCACTGGTGTCGACCGGGGTCCCGGTGGTGCTGGTCCTGCTGACCGGCCGCCCCTACGCGCTGGGCCGCTGGCAGGGCCGCCTCGGCGCGGTGGTCCAGGCGTTCTTCCCCGGCGAGGAGGGCGGCCCGGCGGTCACCGGCGTCCTCTCGGGCCGCGTGAACCCGTCCGGCCGCCTCCCGGTGAGCGTCCCGCAGGCCCCCGGCGGCCAGCCCTGGACGTACCTCCAGCCCCCTTTGGGCCTGGCCGACGAGGTCAGCAACCTCGACCCGACCCCGCTCTACCCCTTCGGCCACGGCCGCTCCTACACGAGCTTCGCGTGGGAGGTCACCGAGTCCCCGGTCCCGGAGATCGACACGGACGGCTCCTACGACCTGCCGGTCACCGTCCGCAACACCGGCGACCGCCCCGGCACGGAGGTCGTCCAGCTGTACCTGCACGACCCGGTCGCCTCGGTGACCCGCCCGGACGTCCGCCTGATCGCCTACCAGCGGCTGGAGTTGGCACCGGGCGAGTCGGCCCGGCTGACCTTCCGCTTCCACACCGACCTCTCGGCCTTCACCGACCGCTCGGGGCGCCGGGTGGTCGAACCGGGCGTACTGGAACTGAGGTTGGCGGCGTCGAGCGCGGACGTGCGGCACACGACCCGGCTGACCGTGACGGGTCCCGTACGGGTGGTGGGGGCGGAGCGGCGGCTGCGGTGCGAGACGGAGGTACAGGGCGAGGCGTGAGGACCGCCCCTCTTCACCCGCCCAGCGACTCGAACCGCCACCGGTGCACGGTCCGGGTCACCAACTCCCCGTCCGGCTCCGGGAGTTCGGGCAGATCGGCGTCCAGCTCCGCGTCCCACCAGGTGATGACGAGCACCCGGTCCCGGGGCGCGCGGAGGAACTCCCGGCGCAGGGGTTCGGCGGCAAGCCGCTGGGCCCGCGCCCAGGCGAGGAGTTCGGCCCCTCGCCCCTCCGCCGCTCGGGCCTCCCACATCAGCGCGACCGTCACGAGTACAGGTTCTCCTTGCTGACCTCGTGGACGTGGTCGTGGTGATGGTGACCCGGGACGTGGGGGTCCGTCACCGGGAGGGAGGAGTCCGCCGAGAGGTCCCAGTCGGACGGCGTGCGGTCGCGGGCGACCATCTCCGCGCCCAGTGCGGCGACCATCGCGCCGTTGTCCGTGCAGAGCTTGGGGCGCGGGACGCGCAGGCGGATGCCGGCGGCCTCGCAGCGTTCCTGGGCCAGGGCGCGCAGGCGGGAGTTGGCGGCGACACCCCCGCCGATCATCAGGTGGTCGACGCCCTCGTCCTTGCAGGCCCGCACGGCCTTGCGGGTCAGGACGTCGACGACGGCCTCCTGGAAGGACGCCGACACATCGCGCACCGGCACGTCCTCCCCCGCTGCCCGCTTCGCCTCGATCCAGCGGGCCACGGACGTCTTCAGCCCGGAGAAGGAGAAGTCGTACGCCGGGTCGCGCGGGCCGGTCAGTCCGCGCGGGAACGCGATCGCCGTGGGGTCGCCCTCCTTCGCGTACCGGTCGATGACCGGGCCGCCCGGGAAGCCGAGGTTCAGCACGCGCGCGATCTTGTCGAAGGCCTCGCCCGCCGCGTCGTCGATCGTCGCGCCCAGCGGCCGTACGTCCGAGGTGATGTCCGAGGAGAGGAGCAGCGAGGAGTGGCCGCCGGACACCAGGAGCGCCATCGTCGGTTCGGGCAACGGGCCGTGTTCCAGCTGGTCCACGCAGATGTGGGAGGCGAGGTGGTTCACGCCGTAGAGCGGCTTGCCGAGGGCGTAGGCGTACGCCTTGGCCGCCGAGACGCCGACCAGCAGGGCGCCGGCCAGGCCCGGACCCGCCGTGACCGCGATGCCGTCGAGGTCACGGGCGCTCACGCCCGCGTCCTTCAGCGCGCGCTCGATCGTCGGGACCATCGCCTCCAGATGGGCGCGGGACGCCACCTCCGGTACGACCCCGCCGAAGCGGGCGTGCTCGTCGACGCTGGACGCGACCGCGTCCGCCAGCAGGGTGGTGCCGCGGACGATCCCGACGCCGGTCTCGTCGCAGGAGGTCTCGATGCCGAGCACAAGGGGTTCGTCAGTCATGGATCTCGGTTCCTTGTACGGAAGGTGACTCCGCAGCGGAGCCGCTGTCGGGATCTGTGGTGAGGCGCATCACCAGGGCGTCGACATTGCCCGGCTGGTAGTAGCCGCGCCGGAAACCGATCGGGGCGAAGCCGAAGCGCTCGTACAGCTTCTGCGCGCGGACGTTGTCGACGCGGCACTCCAGCATGACCTCGGCGCACTCGAACTCGCTCGCCGCGGTGAGCAGTTCGGTCAGCAGGGTGGCGCCGAGGCCGGTGCCCCAGTGGTCGCGGGCGACGGCGATGGTCTGGATGTCGGCCTGGTCGCCGTTGGTGGCGAGACCGGCGTAGCCGATGACCCGGACACCGCCCTCGTCCTGCTCGCCGGCCACCTCGGCCACCAGGTACCGCCGGGTCGCCTCGGCGCCGCGGGCGTGCGCCAGCTCGGACCAGAACATGCCCCGGGACCAGGCGTCCTCGGGGAAGAGGTCCTTCTCCAGTTCCAGCACGGGATCGATGTCCCACCAGCGCATCTCGCGCAGCCGAGGGCTCAGGGATTCGGTCACTTCGGGGTGACCACCTTGTAGTTCTTGGGCACCTGGGCGTCCGGCCGGCGCAGGTACAGCGGCCGGGGCGCGGGGAGTTCGACGCCCGCCGCGAGTCTCTCGACGGCGAGTGAGGCGAGCGCGGCGGCGGACACGTGCTCCGGCTCGTGCACGGCCGGGAAGGTGTCCGGGTAGAGCAGCGCACCGGCGCCGACCGCGGGCAGTCCCGCGACCTCGTCGGCGATGTCGGCGGGCCGGTCGACGGCCGGGTCGGTCACCCTCGTACGGGAGTCGGAGTAGCGCGCCCAGTACACCTCCTTGCGCCGCGCGTCCGTGGCCACGACGAAGGGGCCGTCGAGGTCGGCGGCGTAGGCGAGGCCGTCCAGCGTGCACACACCGTGCACAGGGACGCCGAGCGCGAGGCCGAAGGTGTCGGCGGTCATCAGCCCGACGCGCAGTCCGGTGTAGGGGCCGGGGCCGATGCCCACGACGATTCCGGTGACGGCGTCGAGCCTGAGCCCCGCGCCGTCGAGCACGTGGTCGACGGCCGGGAGCAGCAGCTCACCGTGGCGGCGCGCGTCCACCTGACTCGACGAGGCGATGACGGCCTCGCCGTCGTGCAGGGCGACGGTGACGGCGGGGGTGGCGGTATCCAGAGCGAGCAAGAGCACGCAAACAGCCTACGGCTCCGGCGCCGCGAGCACGGCCGCCCCGGTCACCCCGGCCCCAACTGCTACGGTCACCTAGGGTCACCGGACTTACGGGATGTACGGGACCGTACGGGACACCGTCACAGACGGACGAGACGCGGAGGTGGGCGCCGATGGCCGGCAGCAGCGCGGGAATCGTGGCCGGACTCACCGTGGCGGCCGTCGCCACGGTCGGCTTCCTCGCCTATCAGGCGTCCGCGACCGTCCCGGCCGGGATGGGGGACACGGCCCACGCGAGCACCGCCCCCGTGGCGGCCAAGAAGGCCCCGCGCGACACGAAGAACCCCGCCGCGCTGCCCGCCGGGTCCGGCAGGGGCGAGCGGGTCGTCTACTCGGTGGACGACGACCGGGTGTGGCTGGTCGCCGAGAACGACAAGGTCACCCGCACGTTCAAGGTCACCCCCGGCACGGTCGACCCGCCCACGGGCACCTACCCGGTCACCTCCCGCTCGAACGCCATCGTCGGCACCGACGGCACCCCCATCCAGCACGTCGTCCGCTTCACCAACGCCAAGGGAGTCGCCATCGGCTTCAGCGCGCCGGTCAGCGGCGAGACAGCGGCACCCGACCCCACAACCAAGTCAGGCGGCATCCGCGAGTCGATCGCCGATGGCGCGGCCATGTGGGAATTCGCCACGATCGGCCAGAACATCGTGGTCATCCGCTAGACGAATCCAACGCCCTGCGGACCACTCCCTCAGGGGCGCGGGGAACTGCGCGACCAGCCACAACGGGCCCGCGGACGACCGACTACGCGGCTTTACGCGGCTCAACCGGCGGAGCCTCCGGCGCTCGCGGCGGGGTGGACACAGCCCGCGCCGCCTCACCCGCGGCCAACAGCTCCCGCATGGACACCGCACACGGCCGCGCCCGCTCACGCTGATCCTCTGAAGCCGACATGGACGCCTCCTGGGGGCCGGGGCAGACGTGGTTAGGTAGACCTAACTACGAACTGGATACCATGTGACCACGCCCGGGACCTGGAACGCAACATCTTGCCGACACCTTGTCGGAACCCACACCGCCCATGTCCCCCGCACCACCCGGTCAGCCGCCGAGCACACCCAGTTCGACGGAGGTCCACCGCTCACCGAGCCCCGTGACCGTGACATGCCGTACCTCGTCGGTGGTGTCACCGACGGCCCGGTGGATGACGAGGGACAGCCGGTCGTCCGTCAACTCCTCGACCTTGCCCTCACCCCACTCCACGACGATCACGGACTCGGGCAGCGAGACATCGAGATCGAGGTCCTCCATCTCATCGAGCCCGCCGCCCAGGCGGTACGCGTCGACATGGACGAGCGGCGGCCCCTCCCCCAGCGAGGGGTGCACGCGCGCGATGACGAACGTCGGCGAGGTGACCGCGCCGCGGACCCCGAGCCCCTCCCCCAGTCCCCGGGTCAGGGTGGTCTTGCCGGCGCCCAGCTCGCCCGTGAGCATCACCAGGTCGCCCGCGCGCAGCAGCTTGGCCAGGCGGCGACCCAACTCCCGCATCTGCTCGGGGGAGTTGACGGTGATCGATACGGACAGGGGCTCAGCCGCGTTGTGCGGTGCTGCTGGTGCTTCCATAGCCACTTACGGTAGCCCCTGCGGGCACGGCACCCGCGCGGGTGAGCAGGTCGGCGAGGCGGTCGGTGACCACCTCCGGGTGCTCCAGCATGACCAGGTGCCCGGCGTCCGGCACGAGCACCAGCTCGGCGTCCGGCAGCAGGTCGGCGATGGCCTCGCTGTGCTCACTGGGCGTGACGAGATCGCCGATCCCGGCCAGCACGAGCACCGGCATGTCCTTGAAGTGGGTGAGCGCGGCCGTCTTGTCGTGGTCGGTGAACGCCGGGTAGAACTCGGCGACGACGTCGATGGGCGTGCCCTCGATCATCCGCTCGGCGAACCGCGCGACCGCCGGGTCGACGTCCCGGGACGCGAACGAGTACCGCTTGATGATCCCGGCGAACAGATCGGCGGTGGCCCGGCGCCCCCGCTCCACCAGCGCGGCCTGCTGCCCGAGCGCCTTCAGTACGCCGGGCAGGATCCGCCGTACCGCGTTGACCCCGGCGACGGGCAGGCCGAAGTTGACCTCGCCGAGGCGCCCGGAGGACGTACCGACGAAGGCGGTGGCGACGACCCGGTCGCGGATCAGGTCGGGGTACTGGTCGGCGAGGGCCATGACCGTCATGCCGCCCATGGAGTGGCCGACGAGCACGATCTGGCCCTCGGGCACCGCCGCGTCGATCACGGCCTTCAGGTCCCGGCCCAACTGGTCGATGGTGAGCGGCATGCCGTCTTCCAGCTGCGCGACCCCGCGCGCGGAGCGGCCGTGGCTGCGCTGGTCCCAGTGCACGGTCCGCACGACCCCGCGCAGGGCGGCGCGCTGGAAGTGCCAGGAGTCCTGGTTGAGGCAGTAGCCGTGGCTGAAGACGACGGTGACGGGGGCCGGGGCCTTGCGCCCGAAGAGGCGGCGGCGCTTGGGCGTGACGGCGAGGTCCGGCTCGACGTCGTCGACCTCGTAGTACAGCTCGGTGCCGTCGTCGGCGAGTGCCGTGCCGGGGGTGCCGCGCAGCGAGCCGTACGGTCCCGTCGAGTCGAGCGCCAGGCGGGCCCGCTCGCGCATACCGCGCCCGACGGTCATCCGCTCTATGGCGACACCGGCCGCGGCGCCGGCGGCGATCACACCTATCGCGGCACCGGCGATACCGGTCGCCTTGCGCCAGTTGCCGGCCACCCCCGTGGCGGCGGAGGCGACCGCGGCGACCGCCTCCGCACTGCTCTCGCTCACGTGCCGCTCCTCTTCACGTCAGGGCCCTGCGCCGTGTCGCCCTCCTCATACCCGGGGGCGGCCTCATTGACGTAGACGCGGGGAACGCGAGTTCCGATGCGGGTCACGATCTCGTAGGCGATGGTGCCCGCGGCCTGCGCCCAGTCCTCGGCGGTCGGCTCGCCGCGGTCGCCGGGCCCGAAGAGGATCGCCTCCTCACCGGCCTCCGGCTCGTCCCCTCCGAGGTCCACGACGAACTGGTCCATGGCGACCCGGCCCGCGACCGTGCGCCACTTGCCGCCGACGAGCACGGGGCCGGTGCCGGAGGCGTGGCGCGGGATGCCGTCCGCGTAGCCGACGGGGACGAGGCCGAGGGTGGTGGTGCCCGGGGTGATGTAGTGATGGCCGTAGCTCACGCCGTGGCCGCCCGGGACCTGCTTCACCAGGGCGAGGGACGCCTTCAGGGTCATCACCGGGCGCAGCCCGAAGTCGGCCGGGGAGCCCACCTCGGGGCTGGGCGAGATGCCGTAGACGGCGATGCCGGTGCGGACGAGGTCGAAGTGGGCGTCCGGGCGGGTGAGGGCGGCGGGCGAGTTGGCGATGTGCCGCACCTCGGGGTGTACGCCCTGGGTCTCCGCGTGGGCGACCATCTCGCGGAACAGGGCGAGTTGGGCGTCGATGGAGGGGTGTCCCGGTTCGTCGGCGCAAGCGAGGTGCGACCAGAGTCCGGTGATCCGGACGAGCCCCTCGGCCTCCGCGCGCAGGGCGGCACCGACGAGCTCGGTCCAGTCGGCGCCCGGCTGGCAGCCGTTGCGCCCGAGCCCGGTGTCCGCCTTGAGCTGCACGCGCGCGGGACGCCCGACGGCACGGGCGGCGGCGGTGACTTCCCGGAGGGCCCACATCGCGCTGAGGGACACGTCGAGATCGGCCTCGATGGCCTCGCGCCAGGGTCCGCCCGGGGTCCACAGCCAGCACATGATCCGCGTGCCGTCCGGCAGTCCGGCGCGGGCGCGCAGGTCGAGGGCCTCCTCGGGCGTCGCCGTACCGAGCCAGGTCGCTCCCGCCTCGACGGCCGCGCGGGCGCACGCCGGGGCCCCGTGGCCGTACGCGTCGGACTTGACGACGGCCATGAGGGCCGCACCCGGCGCGAGGGCGCGCAGGGCGCGGACATTGGCCCGCAGGGCGCCCAGATCGATCTCGGCACGGGCCCGCAGGGGCGAGGTCGGCACAGCAGCTGTCTCATTCATGACGCCCCCAGTCTCTCAGAGGGGACTGACAATCCCGCAGGCCCGCCTAGTTTCCCGGCCGGTGGCCCCAGACGTAGACGCGGTCGCCCTTCTTCAGGACGCCCCAGAGCTTGCGGGCGTCGGCGAGCTGGAGGTTGACGCAGCCCCAGGAGCCGACGGTGGTGTAGATGCTGCCGTAGACGGCGTGGAAGGCGATGCCGCCGTCGAAGAACTGGGCGTACGGCATGGGGCTGTTGTAGAGCGTCGACCAGTGGTTCTTGTGCTTCCAGTAGATCTTGTGCCAGCCGCCCCGGGTCACATGCCCCTTGCGTCCGCTGCGCATCGGCACCGGTCCGAAGACGACCTTCGTGCCCTTCTGCACCCAGGTCAGCTGCCGGTCGAGGTCGACACAGGCGACGCGGTACGCGCGGACGGGGCACTTCCTGGCCGCGTTGGGGTTCTTCTTCGCCGCGAGCAACTGCATCCGCGCCCAGGTGACGGGCCCCGCGAAGCCGATCGCGGGCTTGATGCCCTGCTTCTTCTGAAAGGCGCGGATGGCCTTGCAGTCGGCGCCCGACTGCCTGCCGTCCACCCTCAGTCCCAGCCACCGCTCCACGCCCCGCTGGTACGGCCCGGTCTGCTTGCTGCACGTCACCTTGGCGACGGCGTCCCCGATCGGCACGTACTCGACGAGCGCGTACGTCCCCACGGCCGCGTCCCGGGGCTCGACGCGGTCCTCCTCAGCGGTCGGCGTGTACACCTTCGGCGCGAGGGCCTGATCCGGGGTGTCGATCTGCCAGGGCTGATACGGCCCCGGCGGCACCCCGGGCACCAACTCACTCTCCGCGGGCCCCGCCGCGGGCACCGGCACGGGTCCGTCGCTGGCCAAGGCACTCCCGGCCCCGACGGGGAGGGCGATCACCGCGGTGAGCAGCACCGCGATACTTCTGTGCGCGATTCGTGTACTGATCATGCGATCAGAGAAACGCGCCCCTACGGCCCGATCCGGCTGCCGCGCGGAGGGGTCACCCTTATTGACGAGCGCGAACGCCTCACCGCGGACCGGGTCCGCCACGGCTTTCGCCGCGGAGGCGAACACTCACCCCAGCACCACATCCCGCCAGGCCTCCCGCACCCCCTCCGCCACGTCATGCGCCCCCACCGGCGCCCCCTCCGCCGCCAGCCGCCCCGCCAGACCGTGCAGATACGCCCCCACACTCCCCGCGTCGAACGCCGACAGCCCCGACGCCAGCAACGACCCGGCGAGCCCCGACAACACGTCCCCGCTCCCCGCCGTGGCGAGCCATCCCGTCCCGGTCGAGTTGACCCGCACCGCACCGCCCCCCGAATCCGCGACCAACGTCGTGGACCCCTTCAGCAGCACGGTCGCCCCGTACCGCCCCGCAAGCTCCCGCACGGACTCCAGCCGGGCCCCCTCGACCACCGCCCGGTCCACCCCGAGGAGCGCCGCCGCCTCCCCCGCGTGCGGAGTCATCAACGTTGGTGCCCTGCGCGCCCGTACGGCATCCGGGTCGGCCAACCGCAACCCGTCCGCGTCGATGAGCACGGGCACCTCGGCGGTCACGACGTCCGCGACGGTCGCCGCGTCGTCCCCGCCGCCCGGCCCCACGACCCACGCCTGCACCCGCCCCGCCTTGAGCGGTCCCCCGTCCGACACCAGCACCTCGGGGAACCGCGCGATGACCGCGTCCGCGGCGGGACCGGCGTACCGTACGGCCCCCGCCCCGCCCCGCAACGCCCCCGCGACGGCGAGCACGGCCGCCCCGGGATACCGACCGGACCCGGCGGCGATGCCGACGACACCCCGCCGGTACTTGTCGCTCTCGGCGCTCGGCACGGGCAACAGCCGTGCCACGTCGGCGTGCTGGAGGGCCTCCAGCTCGGGTTCGGCGGGGAGTCCGGCGTCGAGTCCGATGTCGACCAGCCGTACGGAACCGGCGTACTCGCGCGCGGGATCGATCAGCAGCCCGGGCTTGTGGGCGCCGAAGGTGACGGTGACGTCGGCGCGCACGGCGGCACCGCGCACCTCGCCGCTGTCCGCCTCGACGCCGCTCGGCAGGTCGACGGCGACGACGAGCGCCCCGGAGTCCCCGGCGAGCGTCGCGAGGCGCGCGGCGTCGGGCCGCAGCCCGCCCTTGCCGCCGATGCCGACGATGCCGTCGAGGACGAGATCGGCGCGCAGGACGGTGTCCTCGGCGTCGGCGGGGGCGACGCTACGGCCGCCCGCGCGCAGCAGCGCCGCGAGCCCGCCCGCGTGGGTGCGGTCGGGCGCGAGGAGTACGGCGACGACGGCCGCCCCGCGCCGGGCCAGCCGTGCGCCGGCGTACAGGGCGTCGCCGCCGTTGTCCCCGCTCCCCACCAGCAGGACGACCCGGCTGCCGTAGACCCGGCCCAGCAACTGGGCGCAGGCCACGGCGAGTCCGGCGGCGGCGCGCTGCATGAGCGTGCCTTCCGGGAGCCGTGCCATGAGGGCCTGTTCGGCCGTCCTTACCGTCTCCACGCTGTACGCAGTCCGCATGCGGTCGAGTCTGCCCCGGATGGGCCGGGCCCCGCATCCGGGCGTCCGCGGCAGGTCCTTCTCAGCCCTCCGCGATGACCACGGCCGAGGCGACCCCGGCGTCGTGGCTCAGGGAGACGTGCCAGGAGCGCACGCCCAGTTCGGCCGCGCGGGCCGCGACCGTGCCGGTGACCCGCAGCCGGGGCTGCCCGCTGTCCTCGACGTACACCTCGGCGTCCGTCCAGTGCAGTCCGGCGGGCGCGCCGAGCGCCTTGGCGAGGGCCTCCTTCGCGGCGAAGCGGGCGGCGAGGGAGGCGTTCCCCCGCCGTTCCCCGCTCGGCAGCAGCAACTCGCTGTCCAGGAAGAGGCGTCGGGCCATTCCCGGTGTACGTGCGAGGGACGCCGCGAACCGGTCGATCTCGGCCACGTCGATACCAACCCCGATGATGCTCATGCCGAGCACCCTACGACCGGGCCCGCCCGCGACACGGATCGGCGGACGGGCGGTCGGACCGGCGGAGTTCAGGCGGCGTCGAGGGCCGCGGTGATCTTGCGGGTCATGTCGGCCATGACGGGGCCGGCGGCGTTCCTGTCGCCCCGGGTGCCCGCTTCGAGGGCGACGAGGACGGTGCCGCGGAAGTTGTCGGCCTCGGCCGGGTCCTGCTTCCTGAGCACGCTCATGGCCTCGGTCAGGGCCGGCAGGACGTGGTCGGCGAGTGCGGCGACGGACGTGCCGTCGAGCCCCTTGATCCGCGACTTCTCGGCGAGCACGTACCCGATCGGGCCGGTCGCCGAGGCCAGCGCGATGCTGCCCCGGGTGGCGACCTTGTGCGGCGAACCGGCGGCCCCGGCGGCGGCCATCAGCGAGACGGCGCCGTACGCGGCGGTGCGCAGGGTGTTCTTGTCCTGGTCGGTGAGGGTGATGCCCATGGTGACGCTCTCCTTGGATCCGGCGCGGCCCCGGGTCGGTGCCGCCTCGCCTTCGTTGTGATCCAGAGAGTGCGCCCGCCCGGTTTCAGGGGGCCTTCAGGGCGACTTCAGCGTGCTTTCAGGGCGGTCTCAGGGACCGGTCAAACGACCCGGACGCCCCGCCGCCAGACGCCGGCGACCAGGGGTACGCCCGGGCGGTAGGCGAGGTGGACGTGGCTCGGGGCGTCCAGGAGGGTCAGGTCGGCGCGGGCGCCCGGGGTGAGGCGGCCGACGTCGTCGCGGCGCAGGGCTGCCGCGCCGCCCGCCGTGGCCGACCACACCGCCTCGTCCGGGGTCATGCCCATGTCCCGTACGGCGAGGGCGATGCAGAAGGGCACCGAGGAGGTGAAGGACGAACCCGGGTTGCAGTCGGTGGAGAGGGCGACGGTCGCGCCCGCGTCCAGGAGGCGGCGGGCGTCCGGCCACTGGGCGCGCGTGGAGAACTCGGCGCCGGGCAGGAGCGTCGCGACCGTGCCGCTGTTCGCCAGGGCGTCCACGTCGGCGTCGGTGAGGTGGGTGCAGTGGTCGGCGCTGGCCGCGTCGAGTTCCACGGCGAGCTGGACGCCGGGGCCGTACGAGAGCTGGTTGGCGTGGATACGGGGGTGGAGGCCCTTCGCCCTGCCCGCGGTGAGGATCGCGCGGGCCTGGTCGCCGTCGAACGCGCCCTTCTCGCAGAACACGTCGATCCAACGGGCGTGCGGGGCGCAGGCGTCGAGCATCCCGCCGGTGACCAGGGACACGTATCCGGCGGGGTCGTCCGCGTAGTCCGGCGGGACGATGTGGGCGCCGAGGTACGTCACCTCGTCCGTGTGGGCGGCGGCGATGCGCAGCGCACGGGACTCGTCGGCGACCGTCAGGCCGTAGCCGGACTTCGTCTCGAAGGTGGTGGTGCCCTGGCGGAGCGCCTCGTCCAGGTAGCGGGTGAGGTTCGCCTCCAGCTCCCCGTCGCTCGCCGCGCGCGTCGCCGCGACGGTCGTGCGGATGCCGCCCGCGCTGTACGCCCGCCCGGACATCCGGGCGTTGAACTCCTGCGTGCGGTCGCCCGCGAAGACGAGGTGCGAGTGGGAGTCCACGAAGCCCGGCAGGACCGCCCGCCCACCGGCGTCGACCCGGTTGTCAGTGGCGGGTGCTTTGCTTGATTCACCGGTCCACACGACGCGGTCGCCGTCGATGACGACGGCCGCGTCGTGGATCAGTCCGAGGGGGGAACCGTCACCGAGGGAGGGGTCGTTGGTGACCAGCGTGGCGATGTTGGTGATGACAGTGCTGCTCATCGTGTCCTCGTGGGTGGGGGGTTCGGCGGTCAGCGGGAGCGCAGGGCTTCGACGGCCCGCGCCAGCGCCTGTGGCACATCCGGTACGAGCGTGTGAGCGCCGTCGCGTACGACGTGCCGGCCGCCCACGACCGTGTGCCGTACATCCGCTGCCGTCGCCGCGAATACGGCCGTCTCGGCGCCGAGCCTGGGCACCGGCCCCGCTGTCCTGACCGAGTCGAGGGCGATCGTCGTGAAGTCGGCGAGCGCGCCTGCCTCCAGCGTGCCCGCGTCCGTCCAGCCGAGTGCCGCGTGGCCGTCGGCCGAGGCCGCGCGGAGCAGGGCCGCCGCCGTCCAGTGACCCCGGGTGCGGGTGCGCAGGCGCTCGTTCAGCTCCATCGCGCGGGCCTCTTCGAGGAGGTCGATGACGGCGTGGCTGTCGGAGCCGAGGGAGAGGGGTGAGCCCGCGCGCTGGAGGGCGACGGCGGGGCCGATGCCGTCCGCGAGGTCGCGTTCCGTCGTCGGGCACATGCAGGTGCCGGTGCCGGTCGAGCCGAGCAGGGCGATGTCCTCGTCGGTGAGGTGCGTGTTGTGGACACCGGTGGTGCGCGGGCCGAGCACTCCGTGGTCGGCGAGGAGCCGGGTCGGGGTGCAGTCGTGGGCGGTGCGGCAGGCGTCGTTCTCGGCGGTCTGCTCGGACAGGTGGACGTGGAGCGGGGCCCGCCGCTCCTCGGCCCAGCGGGCCACGGTCGCCAACTCCCGTGCGGGCACGGCCCGTACGGAGTGGATGGCGGCACCGATCCGCGCGTGATCCCGTTCCTTGAGAAGTGAAGAGCGTTCGGCCCAGGCGTCCGCGCTGCCGTCGGAGAAGCGGAGCTGGTGCCGGTTGGGGGGCTGTCCGAAGCCGGAGGAGAGGTAGGCGGTGTCGAGGAGGGTGATGCGGATGCCGGCTTCGGAGGCGGCGGCGATGAGGGCCTCGCCCATGGCGTTGGGGTCGGCGTACGGGGTGCCGCCGTGCGCGTGGTGCACGTAGTGGAACTCGCCGACGGCCGTGATCCCGGCGAGCGCCATCTCGGCGTACACCGCGCGGGCGAGGGCGTGGTAGGTCTCCGGGGTCAGCTGGTCGGCGAAGGAGTACATGAACTCCCGCCAGGTCCAGAAGGTCCCGGAGCCGACCTGGACGGTGCCGCGCAGGGCCCGGTGGAAGGCGTGGCTGTGCGCGTTGGCGAGCCCGGGGAGGGTGAGTCCGCGGAGGATCTCGGCGCCGGGGGGCGGGGTGTCGACGCCCGTGCGGAGGGCGGTGACGCGTCCGTCGCCCACCTCCAGGGCGACGCCCGGCTCGACGTTGGTGTCGAGCCAGGCGTGTTCCAGCCAGTACGTCCGCGTTCGGGGTGCGGCGGGGGATGTCACCTGCGGGCCAGCCCTTCCAGTACGTCGGCGAGTGCGGTCACCCCGGCCACGCAGTCATCCTCGGCCGCGAACTCGGCCGGGGAGTGCGAGACGCCCGTGGGGTTGCGCACGAACAGCATGGCGGTCGGGATGCTTCCGGAGAGGATTCCGGCGTCGTGTCCGGCGCCGGTGCCCAGGACGGGGACCGTGAGGTCGGTGTCCTTGCCCAGGACGCGGGCGAGTTCGTCGCGCAGTGTGTGGTCGAACTCGACGACGGGGGTGAAGGACTCCCGGACGACGTCGAGGTCGACACCGTGCGCCTCGGCGTACTCGCGGGCCGCCTTCTCGACACCGGTGACCACCGTGTCCAGGGTGTCCTGGTCGGCGGCGCGGGAGTCGAGCCAGCCGCGCACCAGGGAGGGGATGGCGTTGACGCCGTTCGGCTCGACGGCGATCTTCCCGAACGTGGCCACGGCACCCGCGAGCTGGGCCTCGCGGCGGGCGGCGAGCACGGTCTCCGCGTACGACAGCATCGGGTCGCGGCGGTCCACCAGCCGGGTCGTGCCGGCGTGGTTGGCCTCGCCCCGGAAGTCGAACCGCCAGCGTCCGTGCGGCCAGATGGCGCTGGCGATGCCGACCCGGTCGCCGGACAGGTCCAGCGCGCGGCCCTGTTCGACGTGAAGCTCGACGAACGCGCCGATGCGGGCGAGGCGTTCGGGGTCGGGGCCGATGGCGTCGGCGTCGTAGCCGGCCGCCGCCATGGCCTGCGGCAGCGTGATCCCGTCGCCGTCGGTCAGCCGGTGTGCCTGCTCGACGGTGAGCTGCCCGGCGGTGAGCCGCGAGCCGACACAGGCGAGTCCGAAGCGGGCGCCCTCCTCGTCACCGAAGTTCACGATGGCGAGGGGCTTGGTGAACCGCGCTCCCCTGCGGCGCAGTTCATCGAGCGCGGCGAAGGACGACACGACACCGAGGGGCCCGTCGAAGGCCCCGCCGTCGGGCACCGAGTCGAGGTGCGACCCGGTGACGACGGCGTCCCCGGCGGCGGGATCGCCGAGCCAGGCCCACTGGTTGCCGTTGCGGTCCAGCTCGTAGGTCAGGCCCCGGGACCGGGCCTGCTCCTCGAACCAGGCACGGCACTCGGCGTCGGCGGCGGTCCAGGCGAACCGGCGGTAGCCGCCGGAGTCGGGGTGCCGGCCGACGGGGAGCAGTTCGCGCCACATCTCGTGGAAGGAGGCGCCGGACAGGGCCGCGTCCGGCGCCGCGGAGTCGCCGCCCCGCTCGTCTCCCGGAAGGGTCACGCGTCGTCACCCTCGCGCATCGGAACCCGCACGCCCCGCTCGTCCGCGACCCGCTCCGCGATGTCGTAGCCCGCGTCCACGTGCCGGATGACGCCCATGCCGGGGTCGTTGGTGAGGACGCGGCGGATCTTCTCGCCGGCGAGGGCGGTGCCGTCGGCGACGGTGACCTGGCCCGCGTGGATGGAGCGGCCCATGCCCACACCGCCGCCGTGGTGGATGGAGACCCAGGACGCGCCGGAGGCGACGTTGACCATGGCGTTCAGGAGGGGCCAGTCGGCGATCGCGTCGGAGCCGTCGAGCATGGCCTCGGTCTCGCGGTACGGGGAGGCGACGGACCCGGCGTCCAGGTGATCCCGGCCGATCGCCAGCGGCGCCGCCAGTTCTCCGCTCGCCACCATGTCGTTGAACCGGTCACCGGCCTTGTCCCGCTCGCCGTAGCCGAGCCAGCAGATACGCGCGGGAAGGCCCTGGAAGTGGACCCGCTCCCCCGCCATCTTGATCCAGCGGGCGAGGGACTCGTTCTCGGGGAACAGTTCCAGGATCGCCTTGTCGGTCTTGTGGATGTCGGACGCCTCGCCGGACAGGGCGGCCCAGCGGAAGGGGCCCTTGCCCTCGGAGAAGAGGGGGCGGATGTAGGCGGGGACGAAGCCGGGGAAGGCGAACGCGCGCTCGTACCCGGCGAGTTGGGCCTCGCCGCGGATCGAGTTGCCGTAGTCGAAGACCTCGGAACCGGCGTCCATGAAGCCGACCATCGCCTCGACGTGCCGGGCCATGGACTCACGGGCGCGGGTGGTGAAGCCCGCCGGGTCCTTGGCGGCCTCGTCGGCCATGTCCTCGAAGGCCATGCCCACGGGGAGGTAGGCCAGCGGGTCGTGGGCCGAGGTCTGGTCGGTCACGATGTCGATGGGGGCGCCCTCGGCGAGCATCTGCGGGAGCAGTTCGGCCGCGTTGCCGAGGAGGCCGATGGAGAGCGGGCGGCGGGCGTCGCGGGCCTCGACGGCCAGCTCCAGCGCATGGCGCAGGTTGTCGGCCTTGACGTCGAGGTAGCGGTGCTCGATGCGGCGTTCGATGGCACGCGGGTCGACGTCGATACAGATCGCGACGCCGTCGTTCATCGTCACGGCGAGGGGCTGCGCGCCGCCCATGCCGCCGAGGCCGGCGGTGAGGGTGATGGTCCCGGCGAGGGTGCCGTCGAACTTCTTCGCGGCGACGGCGGCGAAGGTCTCGTAGGTGCCCTGGAGGATGCCCTGGGTGCCGATGTAGATCCACGAACCGGCGGTCATCTGGCCGTACATGGTGAGGCCGAGGGCCTCCAGGCGGCGGAACTCCTCCCAGTTGGCCCAGTCGCCGACGAGGTTGGAGTTGGCGATGAGGACGCGCGGGGCCCACTCGTGGGTCTGCATCACGCCGACCGGGCGGCCGGACTGGACGAGCATCGTCTCGTCCTGCTTGAGGGTGCGCAGGGTGCGGACCATGGCGTCGAAGGAGCGCCAGTCGCGGGCGGCCTTGCCGGTGCCGCCGTAGACGACGAGCTTGTCGGGGTGTTCGGCGACCTCGGGGTCCAGGTTGTTCTGGAGCATCCGCAGGGCGGCCTCCTGCTGCCATCCCAGGGCGCTCAGTTCCGTACCGCGGGGTGCTCGTACGGGGCGGGGTCCTGACATGGTCTGCCTCCTAGCGGACTGCGTGCAGCGGATTTTTCTCCTACTTCTATTCACATCCTGGCTTCGTGAATAGAACTAGTCAATACATCAGGGCGTCTCTCTGGGCAGGCTCAGGATGTTTGGCCGGATGTACGAGCCGGTTGTACCGCCACGGGTGACGACACGACGGGGAATGCGATGAGCGACGGAATCCAGGGTCACACGGACGCCACCGAACCCGGCGGCGCGCGCACCGCCCGCCGGGACGAGGCGGTCCGGGCCGCCGTGGAACAGGGGTTGTTGGGACCCGGCGCCCCCATCGCCGCGCTGCTGGACGTCACCGGCATCCGGGAGTCGGCGGCGGAGCTGCGGGCGGCGTTCGACGCGGTGACGGCACCCGGGACCCCGGTGCTGCACGCGTTCGCCGTGAAGGCGAGCCCGCTGGTGCCGGTGCTGCGGCTGCTGCACGAGGAGGGCATCGGCGCCGAGGTCGCGAGCCCCGGCGAGCTGGCCCTCGCGCGGGCGGCGGGCGTGCGGCCGGAGCGGACGGTGCTGGACGCGCCCGCGAAGACGTCGGCGGAGCTGCGGGAGGCGCTGGCACTCGGGATCGCCGTGAACGCCGACAATCCGCAGGAGCTGGAGCGCATCGACGGACTGATGCGGTCGGCGAGCAGCCGTTCGCCGCTCGGCATCCGGGTCAATCCGCAGATCGGCGGCGGGTCGATCGCGGCGCTCTCCACGGCGACGGCGACCTCGAAGTTCGGGGTGGCACTGCGGGACGAGGGGGCGCGCGAGTGGGTGGTGCGCGCCTACGCCGAGCGGCCGTGGCTGACCCGGCTGCACGCGCACACCGGGTCGCAGGGCATCCCGCTGACCTTGCTCGCGCGGGGCGTGGCGGAGACGTACGAGCTGGCGGAGGAGATCAACGCGCGGATCGGGCGGCCGCAGATCGACACGCTCGACATCGGCGGCGGCCTGGGGGTCAACTTCGGTTCGGACGCGACGACCCCGACCTACGCGCAGTACGCGCGGCTGCTGCGGGAGGCGGTGCCGGGGCTGTTCGACGGGCGGTACGGGCTGGTGACCGAGTTCGGGCGGTCGATGCTGGCCAAGCAGGGCACGGTGGTGGCCCGGGTCGAGTACGCGAAGAGCGCGGGCGGGCGGCCCATCGCGATCACGCACGCGGGCGTGCAGGTGGCGACCCGGACGGTGTACGCGCCGCAGTCCTGGCCGCTGCGGATCGCCGCCTACGACGGGAAGGGGCGCCCCAAGCCGGGCCCCGAGGTGGTGCAGGATGTCGCCGGGCCCGCGTGCTTCGCGGGTGACCTGCTGGCCGAGGGACAGGCGCTGCCGTTGCTGGAGCAGGGCGACTACGCGGCGGCGCTGGACACCGGTGCGTACTACTTCTCGGCGCACTACGCCTACAACTCCCTTGCCCGGCCCGGCATTTACGGCTTCGTGCAGGACGGCGCCGGAGGCGTGACGTTCGCGACCGTGCGCAGGCCCCAGACGACGGCGGAGATCGTGGCCGAGTCCGGAGGGGCGCACGCCGTCGCGCTCACCACCCTGCGCGCGCCCGGGAGCCGTTGACGCACACCGGTGCGAGCAGGGTTCAACTGACCCATGCAACTCGTGTGAAAACGGGGTCAGTTGACCCACCTTAGTCACTCGGGAGCATGTTCCACTGGAAAATGCCAGATCCCTCACCCCTCGGCCACACGGTGCGTAGCTTCGTCGTCACTCAGCCGAACCGCAGGCGGGAGGGGAGCCACGGTGCCCGGAATCGACGAGTGCTTACTTGAGGCCATGCGACTGCCCGGTGCCCGGGGCGCCGCGCTGGTCGACTGGACGAGCGGGCTGGCCCTGGGCGTCGTCGGGGAGTCCCCGGGCGGTGACCAGGAGGCCAGTGCCGCCGAGGCCGCCGAGCTGGCGCGGCTCGCGGCCGAGCACCGGGCGTTCGCGTCCATGGGAACGGACGGGGAGGAGGCCGACGATCCGCCGCTGGAGGACCTGATCGTCAGCAACCGGGACAGCTATCACGTGCTCCGGTTCGTACGGACGTCGTTCGACAGCAGCGTGTTCCTGCACCTGTGGCTGGCCCGCGCGGAGGGCAACCTCGCGCTGGCCCGCATCCGGCTCGGCGAGATGGCCGGACGGCTGGTGCTGGGATGACCGCGGTCAAGGCCACGCCCACCACCCCGCCGCCCCGGCTGCCGGTCCGGGACAAGGCCGCCGCCGGGGACCGGGGCTGGGGCGGCGTCTCGCCGATGCTGACCCGGCTCGCCGCCGAGGAGGCCACCGGTGTCCTCGTCCGGGAGCGCGGCAGCCTGCATCTCGTGGACGGCGGGGTCGTCCACGCCGAGAGCCCGTCCGCGCCCGGCCTCGACCTGCTCCTCACCGCGCACGGCACGCTGGGCGCCGAGGCGTGGGAGGCCGCGGCGAGAGCCACCGACGACCGGCACGCCACCACCCGACTGCTGCTGGACGGCGGCCTGTTGAGCCCGGGCGCGCTGGAGCTGTGCCATCTGGGGGCGCTGTACGACGCGGCGTACTTCGTGCTCGCGCCGAGCAGCACCCCGGGCCGTTTCCGGTACGGCGTGACGCATCCGCTCGGGGGTGTGCGGCCGGTTCCGGTGGCCGCACTGGAGCGGGAGACGCTGCGCCGCCGGGATCTGCTGCACCGCGTCTGGCCGGACGCGGCGACGGACGGCGCGCCGCTGGTGCGGACCGACCCCGTCGCGCCCCCGCCGGTCACGCCCCGGCAGGCCGCGGTGCTGGACCGGGTGGACGGCGTCCGTACGGCGACGGACATCGCGCGGGCGCTGGGCCGGCGGGCGTACCCCACGCTGCTGGACGTCCGGCGGCTGGTGTCGGCGGGGCTCGTCTCACCCCGGCCGGCCGTGCCCGCCGCTGTGACCGCACCCGGACCCGCGCCAAGAGCCGCGCCAGGAGCCGCATCCGTGCCGGACGTCGCCGATCCCGACATCACATTGCTGAAGAGGCTCAGGGATGCGCTGGAGGCCCTTTGAGTGGCAGCGGGCACGCGCCGAGAGGAGAGAGCCGATGGCCTCCGAGGCCGAGATCCTCGACGAGCTGCGGCGACTGAGAGCCCGGGTGCCCCAGCTGACCGGGGCGCTGGCGGCGGGCGTGGACGGTCTCGTCCTGGCCCAGGACACCCCGGGCGTCGAGCCCGAGCGGGTGGCCGCGCTGACCGTGACGGCGCTCGGCGTGGCCGAACGGATGGCGGACGCGACCGGGCAGGGCGACTTCCGCGAGCTGCTCGTGCGCGGGGTCTACGGCTATGTCGCGACCTACGCGGCGGGCCGGGGCGCCGTGCTGACCGTGCTCGCCCAGGACCGCGTCAACCTCGGCCGGCTGCTGTTGGAGGGCCGCCGGGCGGGGGCCCGGATCGGCGAACTGGTCGACGCCGAGGCGGCAGCCGAGGCCGAGGCCGCGGAGCGGTCCGAGGAGACGGCGCCCGCCAAGGCACCCCCGAGAACCACCACCGCACGACCGAGAACAGCGCGCGCACCACGCACCACCAACGCGCGTACCACCACGGAAAGTTGAACGGACCCAAGGGAGCACTGTCATGGCCAACACCGAAACCTCTCTCAAAGAGGCGCTGACCTCCATCGAGGGCGCGACCGGCGTCGCGCTCGTCGACTACACCAGCGGTATGGCGCTCGGCACGATGGGCGGCAGCAAGACCTTCGACCTCGGGGTCGCCGCGGCCGGCAACACCGACGTGGTGCGCTCCAAGCTGCGCACCATGGAGCACCTCGGCCTGAAGGGCGAGATCGAGGACATCCTGATCACCCTGTCGAGCCAGTACCACCTGATCCGCCTGCTCAAGGGGCGCGGCGGCAACGGCCTCTTCCTCTACCTGGTCCTGGACGCCAACCGGGCCAACCTGGCGATGGCCCGGCACCAGCTGAAGAAGATCGAGGCGGACCTGGAGGTGTAGCCGGCCTAGGCGAAGACGTCGCTGCGGCGGCGCGCCCCGCCCGGGGTCGCGTCGCCGGCGGCGATGCCGGTGGAGCGGTAGCCCTTGACCGGCTTGCCCGCGGGGGCGCCGTGGCGCTTGTCCAGCCAGTCGACGCGGACCCAGAGCAGCACGTCGTCGGCACGCTCGCGGCGGCCGAGCCACGCGGCCTTCAGGCGCAGCCCCGTACCGGCACCGGCGAGCAGCATGCCGCCCGCGGCGGGCACGGCGAACGAGGCGGCCAGCGCGAGCGCGAGAGCGAGGACGAGCCACCAGCGGTGGGCACGGCGCCAGTTCCGTGTGCTCACCGCGCGGTCCTGGAGCACGTCGTGCTTCCCGGCCCGGACGGCCCCGCGGGCGAGCTCGGTGTAGCGCTTGCGGCGCGCGTACGACACCACGGCCGCCGCGACGATGAACAGCGCGGCCCCGGCCATCACCCCGATCCGCCGCCCGGTGATGCCGGGCGGCAGCACCCCGACACCCGCCGCGAGCACCCCGAACCACCACATCGGGGCGGCCCCGGCCCGTACGACGACAGCCACTCGGGCCAGCCCCTGAACTCTCCGATCTCCGCGTGCCACGTCCCGCCTCCTGGTCGTCCCGGCACCGTTCCGTCCGGCGGGGAGACTAGTGAGCGAACGTGAGACGAGTCTGAGAAGTCGGCGGCGAGGACGGGTTTTCGGGCACGGACGCCGTAGGGCGCGGCGAACCGCGCGCCCAGCCACAACGCACCCGCACCCCAAACCCCACACCGTGCCACCCGCCACCCGGCACCCGGCACCCGGCACCCGGCACCCGGCAACTCTCCCGTCCGCCCGCGGAGCGCCCGTCACTCCACGAACAACCCCCGTGCCGCCGCCCGCGCGTCGAACTCCTCAAGCCTGGCCTGCGCGTCCGGCAGGTCGTCGCACATCGCCTCCAGCAGGACCCGGCCGAGCAGCATCGGCGCGCACGCCGTGTCGAAGGCGAGGCCGGTGCCGACGGCGGCCGGGATCAGCAGGTCGGAGACCTTGGCGACGGGGGCGAACGCCGAGTCCGCGACGGTGACGACGGTCAGGCCCGCCTCCCGCGCGTACGCCAGCGTGTCCACGACCTCGCGCGGATGCCGGGGCAGCGCGAAGCACAGCAGGGCGGTGGCACCGGCCCGGACGGCCGCGTCGATCCGGTCGTGGATCATCGTGCCGCCCTCGTTGAGCAGCCGTACGTCCGGATGGACCTTGGCGGCGAAGTACGCGAAGCCGTACGCCTGGGAGGCCGCCGCGCGCAGGCCGAGGACGGGCAGCGGGCGCGAGGCGGCGAGCAGGCGGCGCGCCTTGGCGACCGGCCGGGGGTCGGCCAGTATCTCGGCGAGGTGCCTGAGGTTCTCGATCTCGGCCTCTACGGCCTGCTGGTACTCGTTGTACGACGCCGTGTCCGGTGCCGACTCGGCGGGCGTGACCTCGCGGAGGTGTCTGCGCAGCGCCGGGTAGCCGTCGAAGCCGAGGGCGACCGCGAAACGGGTCACGGAGGGCTGGCTGACACCGGCGAGTTCGGCGAGTTCGACGCTGGAGAGGAACGGCACGTCGGCGGCGCGGCGCACCATGCTGTGCGCGATGCGCCGCTGGGTCGGCGTGAGCCGGTGCCCCTCGAAGAGCGTCTGCAACCGTGCGGCCGGGCTGTCGGTCACACCCACACTCCTGTCCGCGGACGGGTCCTCGCTAGGCTCCGCGCTCCTGTCCGCACTCCCGTCCCCACTTCTGCCCACGCTCATGACGTGCTCCCCCTCCAGATCTCGGTGAACCGGTCCAGCAGTCCCGCCGCCGCCGTCACATCGTCCGTGAGCGGCCGGTCCGCCGTCTCGTCGACGAGCACCGACTCGGCCAGCTCCAGCGCGCGGCCGACCGGGAGTTCCGGGTCGGGCCGCAGACCGCGCTGGCGCAACGCCCGGACGGCGGCGACGAGTTCGCAGCCGACGACGAGACGGTACGCGCGGCAGGCGCGCAGTGTCTGACGTGCGGCGAGCGAGGCGAAGCTGGCCTGTTCCTCGACGCCCCGGGAGAGTACAGCGTGCCCGAGCGAGGCGGGAGCGGAGAAGGCCCGCAGGTCACCGAGGGCGGCGGCGGCGGAGTACTCCAGGATCATCACGCCGGAGGAGGCGGCCTCGTTGTCGGCGAGGAAGGGCTTGAGGCGGGTGAACGCGGGCTCGTTCAGCGAGGAGAGCCGGGACGTCGAGAGCCGGGCCACCTGGGTGAGGGCGAGCCTGAAGTGGTCCAGGGCGAGGACGAGTTGGGCCTGGTAGAAGCCGCCGTGGTGGTAGGCGGTCATGTCCTCGGCGGAGATGAAGGGGTTCTCGGCGGCGGCGTTGATCTCGATCGCGAGCACCGCTTCCAGCGCGTCGGCGGCGTCGTGCGCGGGCCCGTGGATCTGCGGCAGGCACCGGAAGCCGTACGGGTCCTGGATGCGCCCGAGCGGTGGGGTGGGCCGGTCGGCGGCTCCGATCAACTCCCGCATCCGCCGGGCGACTTCGGTCGAACCGTGGTGCGGCCGGGCGGCATGCACCGGCGCGGCGAACGGCTCGTGCGACCCGTCGACAGCGATCAGCGACAGCGCACCGACGACCTGCGTGGCCCCGATCAGCCCCCTCAACTCGTGCAGCGCGAGGGCGGATTGCCCGAGGGTGAGCGCGTTGCTGCTGATGAGCGCGAGCGCGTCGTTGTTGTCGAGGGGCTGGGGCTCGGGAACTCCCGCGCGGGCACGAGCGTCGGCGACTCCGGCACGGGCACGAGCCTCGGTATCTCCGGCACGGGCACGAGCGTCGGCGACTCCGGCGCCGGCACGGGGATCGGCACCTCCATTGCGGGCACGAGCTTCGGTAACTCCGTTGCGGGACAGACCACTTGAGGCCGCCCCACCCGCCTCGCCGGCCTCCCCCACCCCCCGCCAGGGATGCTCCCCCACCAGCGCCAGCCCCACCTGGGCCAGCGCCGCGATGTCCCCCGTCCCCACCGAACCGAACTCGTTGACGACCGGGTACACCCCGCTCTCCAGCGCCTCGCAGAGCGCGGTGACGACCGTGGGCCGCAGCCCCGCGCCGCCCGCCAGCAGCTGGTTCGCGCGGACCGCGAGCATCGCCCGTACTTCCCGGGCGGGAAGCTCGTCGCCGATCGCGCCGGCGTGGCTGCGCAGCAACCGCAGGCCGTGCTCGGCGGCGGCCTCCGTGGGCACGTCCTCGTTCCGGTTGGCGCCGACGCCGGTGGAGCGGCCGTAGACGCGGCCGGTCGCGGCGATCTGGCGGGCCGCGTCCCAGGACTCGGTCGCGCGCTTCATCGCGTCGGTGCCGGGGACCGGCCGGGCGTCCCCGTCGGCGAGCCGGACGACATCGGCGACGCCGAAGCCGACCCCGTCGAGGACGACGAGGTCGGAGCCTCCGGAGACCATCGCATCAGCCGTGTCCACGATCCGAGACGACATATAGCCCTAACTCCCCTCAATCCGGACACTCGATCTTGCCTACCGGTCATCCGTTACCTCGGATTAACGCGGAGACATTGACAAACTATTCAGACACCGAGAACTCTGCATGACGTTATACAGCCGGGCAAGGGACAACTCATGATCCAGTTCGACGCGGTCCACAAACGCTTCCCCAACGGCACGACAGCAGTTCACGACCTCACTCTGGAGATGCCGGAGGGCGGGGTCACGGTACTGGTCGGATCCTCCGGTTGCGGCAAGACGACCACCCTTCGGATGATCAACCGGATGATCGACCCGACCTCGGGCGTCATCAGGGTCGGCGGCAAGGACGTCACCCGTCAGGACGCGGCCGAACTGCGCCGCTCCATCGGCTACGTCATCCAGCAGTCGGGCCTCTTCCCGCACCGCACGGTGCTCGACAACATCGCCACCGTGCCGCTCCTGCTCGGCCACGGCAGGAAGAGGGCCCGCGCCCGCGCCGCCGAACTCCTGGAGACCGTCGGCCTCGCCGCCGACGCCGGGAAGCGCTACCCGCACCAGCTCTCCGGCGGCCAGCAGCAGCGCGTGGGCGTGGCCCGCGCACTCGCCGCCGACCCGCCCGTGCTGCTGATGGACGAGCCCTTCGGCGCCGTCGACCCGGTGGTCCGCACCCAGCTCCAGGACGAACTCCTCCGTCTTCAGAAGGAGTTGAACAAGACCATCGTCTTCGTCACGCACGACATCGACGAGGCCGTACGGCTCGGCGACCGCATCGCGATCTTCCGCACCGGCGGCCACCTCGTCCAGTGCGCGGCCCCCGCCGAACTCCTCGCCCGCCCGGCCGACGACTTCGTGGCCGACTTCCTCGGCGCCGAACGCGGCCTCAAGCTGCTCTCGCTGACGACCCTCGCCGAGGTCCCGCAGGGCCCGGCCCCCGAGGGCGGCCCGTGGACCCTCGTCCTCGACGAGGCGCGCAAGCCCCTGCACTGGGCGGCGAAGGACGCCGTCATACCCGTACGGCCCCTGACGGACGACGACTCCCTGCTCGCCGCGCTCGACGAGTCCGTCGCCTCCCCGAACGGCCTGATCGCCCGTGTCGACGCGGCCGGTGTCCTCACCGGCGTCTCCTCCCGCGACGACATCCACACCCACGCTGGCCGGGCGCACGCCGACGCGAGGGTCGCGGCATGACGATCGACTGGTCGTGGATAGGCGACCACACCGACGACCTGACCAGCCTCACGTTCTCGCACCTCCAGGCCGCGATGACCGCCGTCCTCCTCGGCCTGCTGATCTCGCTCCCGCTCGCGGTCGTGGCGCATCGGGTCCGCCCGCTCCGGGGCTTCCTGCTCGGCCTGTCGAACGTCCTCTTCACCATCCCGTCGATCGCGATCTTCGTGCTGCTGCTCCCGATCAGCGGCCTCACCCGTACGACCACGGTCATCGGCCTGACGGTCTACACGCTGGTCGTGCTGCTGCGGAACACGGTCGAGGGCCTCGACTCGGTCCCCGCGAAGACGAAGGAGGCCGCGAAGGCGATGGGCACGCGCCCCCTGCGCACGCTCCTCACCGTCGAACTCCCCCTCGCGCTCCCGGTGATCATGGCCGGTGTCCGTATCGCCACGGTCATGTCGATCTCGCTCGTCTCGGTCGCGACCTACATCGGCGACGGCGGCCTCGGCCAGCTCTTCACCGACGGCTTCCAGCGCGACTTCCCGACGCCGGTCATCGTCGGCGTCGTCCTGACCCTGCTCCTGGCCGTGGTGGCGGACGCCCTGCTGGTCGCCCTCCAGTACGTGCTGACCCCGTGGAAGAGGCGGCGCGCCTGATGTACGAACTCTTCAAGAACCTCGCCCAGTGGCTGACCAGCGGCTCCCAGTGGGCCGGTTCGGACGGCATCGCGCACCGCCTCGCCGAGCACCTCCAGTACTCGCTGCTCGCGACCCTCATCGCGGCCGCGATCGGCCTCCCCCTCGGCCTGCTGATCGGCCACACCGGCAAGGGCGCCTTCCTCGCGATCAACCTCGCGTCCTTCGGCCGCGCCCTGCCGACCGTCGGCCTGGTCGTCCTCGTCTTCCTCGCCAGCGGCCTGTCGATGTGGCCGGTGTACATCGCGCTGGTCGCCCTCGCGGTCCCGTCCATCGTCACGAACACCTACGCCGGGATGACCGCCGTGGACCCGGACGTGAAGGACGCGGCACGCGGCCAGGGCATGCGCGGCCACCAGGTCCTGTTCCAGGTGGAGCTGCCCCTCGCGCTCCCCCTGATCATGACCGGCCTGCGGCTCGCCCTCATCCAGGTGGTGGCCACCGCCACGATCGCCGCATACGTGTCTTTCGGCGGGCTGGGCCGGTACGTCTTCGACGGCCTCGCCCAGCGGGATCTCGTGCAGGTGCTGGGCGGTGCGGTGCTGGTGGCCGTCGTCGCCATCGTGCTGGACCTGGGCCTCTCCGCCCTTCAGCGATTCCTCTTCCGCCACCGGACGGCGTAGTCGCCTCGCCGGATGCGCCGTTTTCGTCTGCGGCGCCGTCGTGGCCGGTCGCGCAGTTCCCCGCGCCCCTTGGGTGCGTCGCCCCTCGGGGCGCTGCCGAACCACCCCGGACTTCACCCGACCTCGCCCAGGGAACCCGAAGGACCCGAAATGAACCGTCGCACTCTCCTCGGCGCCCTCGCCGGAACGGCCGTCGCCGTCCCCGTCCTGTCCGCCTGCTCCAGCGGCGTCACCTCGCTCGACGGCGGTGGCTCGTCCGGCGGCGGCAGCGCCTCCAGCAAGAACGGCGTCACCATCGGCACCGCCAACTTCACCGAGAACCAGGTCCTCGGCTACCTCTACGCCGCCGCCCTCGAAGCGGCCGGCGTGAAGGTCAAGGTCCGCCCCAACCTCGGCACCCGCGAGATCGTCTTCCCCGCCCTCAAGAGCGGCGACATCGACCTCCTCCCCGAGTACCAGGGCTCCCTGCTCACCTACCTCCGGCCCACGTCCAAGGTCGCGGAGGCCGGCGAGATGCAGAACTCCCTCACCCTCGCCCTCCCCTCCGGCCTCCAGGTCCTCCCCTACGGCATCGCCGAGGACGCGGACTGCTTCGTCGTCACCCGCGCGACCGCCCGGAAGTACGGCCTGACCTCGCTGGCCGACCTGGCGAAGCACAACGGCAAGCTGACCCTGGGCGCCTCCGCCGAGGTGAAGACACGTCAGGTGGGCGTCGTAGGACTGAAAT
The DNA here is from genome assembly GCF_044763565.1 of Streptomyces sp. NPDC096013. Lineage (NCBI taxonomy): Bacteria > Bacillati > Actinomycetota > Actinomycetes > Kitasatosporales > Streptomycetaceae > Streptomyces > Streptomyces sp. NPDC096013. The sequence continues at coordinate 195,872 of NZ_JBIWGK010000003.1, forward strand.
CGGTCTACGGCGTGGAGTTCAAGGAGTTCAAGTCCCTTGATTCGGACGGGCCGTTGGTGAAGGGCGCGCTGAAGAAGGGGGATGTGGACGTGGCGAACCTGTTCACCACCGACACCGACATCAAGGCCAACGACTGGGTGGTCCTGACCGACCCCAAGACGCTGATCCCCAGTCAGCACATCGTCCCGCTGGTCGCCGACCGCGTGGCCGACCCCACCGTCCGCAAGGCCCTCGCCCGGCTCGGCAACCTCCTCACCACCGCCCAGCTCACCGAGCTGAACCGGCAGGTGGACAAGGACAAGAAGGACCCGGAGGACGTGGCGAACACCTACGCCCGACAGCACGGCATCACGAAGTAACGGCCGGTCGGGATGGATCGAGGTGCGCATCTCCGGGTGGGCAGGGCGGTCGTCGGCGGGTGCTGGAGTCGCCGGGTGCTCCCGGTGAACCCGACGTCCAACAGGGGGGCTATCCCCAGTGCGGCGGGGGATACGGCTCCCTAACCTGAGTCGCATGACGGGAATGGACGCGCACGACGTCGAACTCAAGAAGGAACTCAACGCCACCCTGCACGCACGCAGGGAACTCGGCGACGAGTACGAGTCGGCGCTGGTCGACTCCTTCCTGGACAAGGTCGACCAGCGCATCGACGGCGCGGTGGAGCGCCGGGTGCGCAGGCAGATGGCCGAGCAGCAGATGGTGGTCGCCCGCGGCTCCCGTTCGCCGCAGGGCACCGACTCCTGGGGCGAGCGCTTCGGCTTCGGCATCGTCTCGATGGTCCTGGCGATCCCGCTCTCCGCGATCGGCGGCGGCATCGCCCACCTCCCCGGCCTGCTGGTGGCCTGGGCCGGCATCGTCGGCGTGAACGTCGTCCAGGCGACGCGGTCCAACCCGGGGCTCTTCGGCGGACGGCGGCGCAAGTCGTCCCAGGACAGTGACTGGGAAGACTGAGAAAGCCGGGAAAAGGCTATGCGCGGGGACCGCCGCACCCCCCGTTGCCGGGAGGGCGGGACGACGGCGGTCCCCGCGAGGGACGCGTGCCGGGTCAGGGCCGGGCGTGCGCGTCCTAGGCGTCGGTGGAGGTCCGGGAGCCGCTCCGGAGGTCCGTGACGCCGTTTTTGTGTCGGCGAGGCGGGGAGCCGCTCCCGCCCTGCCGACACCCACTAATCTGCACGACGCGTGTTAAGCGTGTGCTGCGTGGACGTGACGCCCTCGTACCACTTCCACGAAGTCCACCGTTTCGGCGGGCAACCGCAAAGTCGCCGCCGACACGGCCCGTTCACCGGACGTTCGTCACTGCTTCCCGCCCTTGGCGAGGAAGGACAGCAGATCCTGTCGGCTGATGACACCGGTGGGCTTGCCCTCGACCAGGACGATGGCCGCGTCGGCGGCGCCCAGCACGGACATCAGGTCGCCCACCGGTTCGCCGGAGCCGACCTGCGGCAGCGGGGCCGACATGTGCTTCTCCAGCGGGTCGGTCAGGGAGGCGCGCTGGGTGAACAGGGCGTCCAGCAGCTCCCGTTCGACGACCGAGCCGACGACCTCCGCCGCCATGACGTCGGGGTGACCGGCGCCCGGCTTCACGATCGGCATCTGCGAGACGCCGTACTCGCGCAGGACCTCGATGGCCTCGCCGACGGTCTCGTCCGGGTGCATGTGCACGAGGGACGGGATGGCGCCGTGCACCTTGTCGTTGAGGACGTCGGCGACGCGGGCGCTGGGGCCCTCGTCCTCCAGGAAGCCGTAGTCGGCCATCCACTCGTCGTTGAAGATCTTGGAGAGATAGCCGCGGCCGCTGTCGGGCAGCAGGACGACCACGACGTCGTCGGGACCGAGCCGCTCGGCGACCCGCAGCGCGGCCACGACGGCCATGCCGCAGGAGCCGCCGACGAGCAGGCCCTCCTCCTTGGCGAGCCGGCGGGTCATCTGGAAGGAGTCCTTGTCGGACACGGGGACGATCTCGTCCGCGACGGTCCGGTCGTAGGCGGTCGGCCAGAAGTCCTCGCCGACGCCCTCGACGAGGTACGGCCGCCCGGAGCCGCCGGAGTAGACGGAGCCCTCGGGGTCGGCGCCGATGACCTGGACGGAGCCGTCGCTGGCGTCCTTGAGGTAGCGGCCCGTGCCGGAGATGGTGCCGCCCGTCCCCACACCCGCGACGAAGTGGGTGATCTTCCCCTCGGTCTGCTCCCACAGCTCGGGGCCGGTCGAGTGGTAGTGGGAGAGGGGGTTGTTCGGGTTGGAGTACTGGTCCGGCTTCCAGGCACCCGGCGTCTCACGGACCAGGCGGTCGGAGACGTTGTAGTACGAGTCCGGGTGCTCGGGGTCCACGGCGGTGGGGCACACGACCACCTCGGCGCCGTACGCGCGCAGCACGTTGATCTTGTCGGTGGACACCTTGTCGGGGCACACGAAGATGCAGTGGTACCCCTTCTGCTGGGCGACGATGGCGAGGCCGACACCGGTGTTGCCGCTGGTCGGCTCGACGATGGTGCCGCCGGGCTGAAGCTCCCCGCTCTTCTCGGCCGCCTCGATCATGCGCAGCGCGATGCGGTCCTTCACGGATCCGCCGGGGTTGAAGTACTCCACCTTGGCCAGAACGGTCGCCTGGACACCCGCGGTCACGCTGTTGAGCCTCAGCAGCGGGGTGTTGCCGACGAGGCTGATCATCGAGTCGTGGAATTGCACCGTTGTCTCCGGTTGCTGCAAAAGAAGTGGTCGTGATTGGTTCCGCCAGCCTAAGGCCCGAAATCCACGTTCACCGACTGTTGAGATTGGGCGACCTGCTGTTCGGGGCAAGGAGTGGATGACGGCTCAGAGGAGGTGGCGGCGACGTATGACGAGGATGTCGAGGGCACGGGTGGCCCGGCGGATCGCGGCCGGTGCGGCGTACGGCGGTGGCGGGGTCGGCCTGGTGGGCGCGGCGGCCGTCGGGCTGGTGCTGGCCGAGGTCCGGTTCGTGAAGCGGCATGTGGGCAACGGCCACGGTCCGGGCAGCAACCATGTGCCCAGCGCCGACGGCCGGTACGGCCATTCCTACGACACTCCGGGTGAACCTCCCCTGCGCCTGACCATGCTCGGCGACTCCACGGCCGCGGGACAGGGCGTGCACCGCGCGGCACAGACCCCGGGCGCACTGCTCGCCTCGGGCCTCGCCGCGGTCGCGGAACGCCCGGTCGAGCTGCGCAACGTGGCGCTCCCCGGCGCCCAGTCCGACGACCTGGACCGCCAGGTGGCGCTGGCCCTCGCGGACACCACCCGGGTGCCGGACGTCTGCGTGATCATGATCGGCGCGAACGACGTCACCCACCGCATGCACCCGACCCGCTCGGTACGCCATCTGTCGGCGACGGTACGCCGGCTGCGCACGGCCGGTGCCGAGGTCGTCGTCGGCACCTGTCCCGACCTCGGGACGGTGGAGCAGGTCCAGCAGCCCCTGCGCTGGCTGGCCCGCCGGGCGTCCAGACAGCTGGCGGCGGCCCAGACGATCGGCACGGTCGAGCAGGGCGGGCGCACGGTGTCGCTGGGCGACCTGCTGGGCCCCGAGTTCGCGGCGAACCCGCGTGAGCTGTTCGGCCCGGACAACTTCCACCCCTCCGCGGAGGGCTACGCCACCGCGGCCATGGCGGTCCTCCCGACCGTCTGTGCCGCGCTGGGCCTCTGGCCGGCCGACGAGGACCGTCCGGACGCGTCCCGCCGCGAGGGCTTCCTGCCGGTGGCACGGGCCGCCGCGGAGGCCGCCTCGGAGCCGGGCACGGAGGTCACGGCGGCGATGCCGACGGGTCCCCGGGGCCCGTGGGCCCTGCTGAAGCGCCGGAAGAGGCGGCGGGTGCCGGAGGCCTCGCCGATTCACGCACCCATTTCGGCGACTTCTCGACCCACCGAGTCGGGTGGTGGGTGGGCATAGGTCCGGGGGTCCAGGGGGTGGAGCCCCCTGGACGTCCGCCGCCGGCCCGCGCCGCCGACCCGCCCCACCGCCGGGGGCCCAAGCAAGCGCTTAGAAAACTGCGGTCAGGGTCACACAGCGATCCCCGTGACCTGTGCCATACGTGCGGGTAACTTCCGAAGGAGCCGTGCCAGTCCCCCGTACGAAACGCCAATGGAGCCGTGATGCCCGAAGCCGTCATCGTCTCGACCGCCCGCTCCCCCATCGGCCGCGCCGTCAAGGGCTCCCTCAAGGACCTGCGCCCCGACGACCTCACCGCCACGATCATCCAGGCCGCCCTCGCGAAGATCCCCGAGCTGGACCCGAAGCTCATCGAGGACCTGATGCTCGGCTGCGGCCTCCCCGGCGGCGAGCAGGGCTACAACCTCGGCCGGATCGTCGCCGTACAGCTGGGCATGGACCACCTGCCGGGCTGCACGGTCACCCGCTACTGTTCCTCGTCGTTGCAGACCAGCCGCATGGCCCTGCACGCCATCAAGGCCGGCGAGGGCGACGTCTTCATCTCGGCCGGTGTCGAGATGGTCTCCCGTTACGCCAAGGGCAGCTCGGACGGCCTCCCGGACACCACCAACCCGGTCTTCGCCGAGGCACAGGCCCGCACCGCCGCCACCGCCGCGTCCGAGGGGTCGACCTGGCACGACCCGCGCGAGGACGGCCTGCTCCCCGACCCGTACATCGCGATGGGCCAGACCGCGGAGAACCTCGCCCGGATCAAGGGCGTCACCCGCCAGGACATGGACGAGTTCGGCGTCCGCTCGCAGAACCTCGCCGAGGAAGCCCTGAAGAACGGCTTCTGGGAGCGCGAGATCACCCCGGTCACGCTGCCCGACGGCACGGTCGTGTCGAAGGACGACGGCCCGCGCGCCGGCGTCACCCTGGAGGGTGTCTCCGGCCTGAAGCCGGTGTTCCGCCCCGACGGCATGGTCACGGCCGGCAACTGCTGCCCGCTGAACGACGGCGCCGCCGCGGTCGTCATCATGAGCGACACCAAGGCCCGCGAGCTGGGCCTGACCCCGCTGGCCCGGATCGTGTCGACCGGTGTCTCCGGCCTCTCCCCCGAGATCATGGGCCTCGGCCCGGTCGAGGCGTCGAAGCAGGCGCTGGGCCGCGCCGGTCTCACCGTCGACGACATCGACCTGTTCGAGATCAACGAGGCGTTCGCCGCCCAGGTGATCCCGTCCTACCGCGACCTGAACATCCCGCTGGAGAAGCTGAACGTGAACGGCGGCGCCATCGCGGTCGGCCACCCCTTCGGCATGACCGGCGCCCGCATCACCGGCACCCTGATCAACTCCCTCCAGTTCCACGACAAGCAGTTCGGTCTGGAGACGATGTGCGTCGGCGGCGGCCAGGGCATGGCGATGGTCATCGAGCGCCTCAGCTAGTCAACTCCCCGTAGCCGCATGGGAACTTTGCGTCACCTTTCGGCCCGGAATCCGGCAACCGCCTGGGTTCTGGGCCGATTTGTGATCCAATCTCCCCCAGGATGTGACCTATCTCCCTTCGAAGAGGGATTTCCCCAGGTCAGGACCGTTTCACCACCAAACATCAGGCCCAAAGTCCTGCCCGTTTCGTGACGTTACGCACTGACAGCTGGTTAGTCCGCCCTTCAAGCTGATGTAGGAAGTCGGGGGTCGACTTTGAACCGGGAGTACGTCAGTGAGCGCCATGCCGATCGCTTTGCTGCTCACCACGGCCGCCGTTGGCGCCGTGGGCGTCGCCGTCCTGCGCACCCTCTTGGTGCTCCGTCGCCAGGTAGCAGCCCTGCACACCGAACTCGCCGAGGGCCGAGCCGCCGCCGTACGCGCGCTCGTGCCCGCCGCCCGCAGCCACACCGACGCGGATGAGATACGCGCCGCCGTGGCCGAGGCGCTGGCCGAGGAACGGGAGCGGGAACTCGCCGAGGCGCGCGCCTTCTGGGCCGCCCAGGAAGCCCGCGACACGGAGGTGCCGACCCTGCTGGGTCTGCCCGACAGCGAGCTGTTCCTGCCCCGCCAGAGCGACTTCGCGGGCCTCGAACCGCTGGAGCCGGTCACCGAGCCGTCCGCGGACGCCGACGAGTTCGCCGGGGAGTCCCCCGAACTGGCCGCGGCCCGTCGCCGCCACCCGTCCCACCCGGACTTCGTCCCGGCCCAGTCACCCGTGGCCAACGACCACGAACGCACGGTGGCGACCCTGGAAGAGCTGGCCGAGTCCGCCGTGGAACTGGCCGACGTCCGCCCCGGCCCGCTGGGCACCCTCGACGTGTACGTCTTCGTCGACGGCACCACCCTCTGCATGACCCCCGGCCACCGCGAGACCGCCGAACGCCTCGCCGCGGCCCTCCAGGCCGGCGAGACCCCGTTCCTCCTGGGCGGCTCCGGAGTCTCCGGCGCGTACACCCTCACGTTCGCGTGCGGCGAGGAGAACGTCTACATCCTGGCAGACCGGGTCATAGCGTCCCTTTGATTCCGGGGACGTCCGGGTACGTCGTCGAGTGCGAGTGAGTGGGGGCTTGTCGCGCAGTTCCCCGCACCCCTAGGGGGACCCGGCGGGGCTGCGTTCAGCCGCCCGGCAGCCACCTGAAAGTCCCGGCAGACCTACGTCTTTCGGGGGCGCGGGGAACTGCGCGACAAGCCACGACGCACCCGCACCCGCCGACGAAGCTCAGACCCCCGCCCTCTTCTGCGCCTCCGCGACCAACTCCAACGCCTCATCGACTTCGGCGTCATCGACCAGCACGAGCGCGAAGTCATGCACGGCCACGGTGATCTGATCGGCCGCGGCGAACATCCCCGCGTCCGGCATCTCCCGAGGCTTCGCCCCGGGCTCCTCCACCGCCTGCGCCCGGCGGGCCATTTCCCTGGCCAGCGCCAGCGCCTCCGCGGCGGCGCCCCGTTGCAAACGACTCTGCGGCGCGGCCCTGAGCCGGTCCGCGAAGTGATCCACCGCTTGAGTCAACCGCGTCGTATCCACCACGCCGCGAGACTACGCGCCGTACCGGGACTGTTGCCAACGGGCGAACGCTCAGGCACGGTGACCTGAAGGACCGGCTTACACCCCATGCGTCCGGAGGCGCCGATGTCCCAAGTGTTCTCCCAGGAGACCCATCAGAATCTGCTCGCCCGCATCCCCCACTGCACCGGTCGTGAAGTGTCCGACTGGTTGCGCACCGTCGACGAAGGCCCCGCCCTCTTCCGCTTCGAGGAGAAGGTCAGCTGGCTCCGAGCCGAGCACGACCTCGCGTACGGCCACGCCAAGGCGATCATTCACGAGTACGACCTGAGGAGGGCCGCGCGCAAACTGCTCTAGGCGCGCACCACGGACGAACCGACCACGGACATGACGAAGGGCCCCGGGAACGAACCCGGGGCCCTTTCACGATCGTGAGGACCGCTAGTTGTTGCTGTTGAGGATCGAGATGAGCCGCAGGAACTCCATGTAGATCCACACCAGCGTCAGCGTCAGCCCGAAGGCCGCGAGCCACGCCTCTTCCTTGGGCGCGCCGTAGGCGATCCCGTCCTCGACCTGCTTGAAGTCCAGGGCGAGGAAGCAGGCGCCGAGGATGATGCCGACGACGCCGAAGAAGATGCCGAGCGGGCCGCTGCGGAAGCCGAGGCCGTCACCGCCGCCGAAGACCGCGAACAGCAGGTTCACGACCATCAGCAGCATGAAGCCGAGCGCCGCCGCCATCACGAAGCCGTAGAAGCGGCGGTTCACGCGGATCCAGCCCGCGCGGTACGCGATGAGGACGCCGGCGAAGACCGCCATCGTGCCGATCACGGCCTGCATGGCCGCGCCGCTCGCGATGCGGTTGTCGACGACGCTGGAGACGACGCCGAGGAAGACGCCTTCCAGCGCGGCGTACGACAGGATCAGCGCCGGGACGGGCTTGCGCTTGAAGGACTGGACGAACGCCAGGACCATCGCCACCAGCGCGGCACCGATGCCGATGCCGTACGACCGGCCGATGTTGGCGTCGTCGACCGGGAGCAGCGCCCAGGCGAGCGCCGCCGTGACGATCAGCGTGCCGAGGGTGGTGCCGGTGCGCAGGACGACGTCGTCCATGGTCATCCGGCCGGTGGAGGCCGGGGCCTGGGGCGGTGCGCCCTGTTGCAGGTCCTGCTGCGCGTACGGGTTCTGCGCGTACGGGTTGCCGCCCGCGTAGGGGTTCCCCTGCGTGCCCACGGCGGGGCCCCCGGCCTGCGGCGCGGTGTTGAAGCCCGCGTAGCCGTTGTCGCGGCTGAACCCCCGTCGCGAGAAGACCGGGTTTCTGCTCCTCATTTCACTCCTCCATGGCCGCCTCGCGCGGCCTTGGGCTCAAGAGTAATAGGTAGGCAAAGGATTGACCCTACCTCTTGGGGAGGATCTTCCCCTCGTCCTGCCAAGGTACGCGGTGCGGCGCACGCCCCGCGCACACTGGTACCAAGCCGTGACGCCCCCCTTAGAGCCCCCTTATCCCTGTGCGTCGAACGGAAACCCGGTGTACGCCTCGGCAAGATCCGTCTCGGCCGCCGCGGACGACGCGATCCGCTCCAGCCGGGCCAGTTGGAGCCGCCCCTCGAAGGGCGTCGCGTCGGGCGCGCGGTGCAGGAGGCTCGTCATGTCGTAGGAGAACCGCTCGGCCTGCCAGACCCGTCGCAGACAGGTGGCGGAGTACGCGTCGAGCCGTTCGTCGCCGCCCGTCTCCTTCTTGTACGTCAGTGCCCGCGCGAAGGTGACGACGTCGCCGACGGCGAGGTTGAGGCCCTTGGCTCCGGTCGGCGGGACGATGTGCGCCGCGTCTCCCGCGAGGAAGAGCCGTCCGTGCCGCATGGGCTCGTGGACGTAGGACCGCATGGGGGTGACGGACTTCTGGGTGACGGGACCGCGGTCGAGCCGCCAGCCGTCCTCCGTCTCGAACCGCCGCTCCAGCTCGTCCCAGATGTCGTCGTCGCTCCAGCTCTCCGCGTCCGTGCCCGCCTCCACCTGGAGGTAGAGGCGGGAGACGGACGGCGAGCGCATGGAGAGGAGGGCGAAGCCGCGGTCGTGGCGGGCGTAGACCAGTTCGTCGTGGGAGGGCGCGACATCGGCGAGGATGCCGAGCCAGGCATAGGGGTACGACCGCTCGAAGACGCGGGTGAGGTGCGCGGGGATCGCGTTGCGGGCGACGCCCCAGAACCCGTCGCACCCGACGACGTAGTCGCAGTCGAGGACGTCCTCGCGCCCCTGATGCCGGAAGCGGACGCGCGGCCGGTCGGTCTCCGCCCCCGCCACCTCCAGCGCCTCCGCCTCGAACAACAGCGGGCCGCCGTCGGCGAGTTGAAGGGCGATCAGGTCCTTGCACACCTCGGTCTGGGCGTAGACGGTGACGCTGCGGCCGCCGGTGAGGGCCGGGAAGTCCACCCGGTGCCGCTTCCGGTCGAACCGCAGCTCGATCCCGTCGTGCCGCAGCCCCTCCCGGTCCAGGCGCTCCCCCGCGCCGGCCGCGCGCAGCACGTCGACCGTGCCCTGCTCCAGAATGCCGGCCCGCTGCCGGTGCTCCACGTACTCCCGGTCCCGGCTCTCCAGCACGACCGAGTCGATCCCGGCGTTGTGCAGCAGCCGGGCGAGCAGGAGCCCGGCGGGGCCGGCTCCGATGATGCCGACGGTGGTGCGCATCGGGCGTTCCCTTTCCCTGGCCAGCATGTGTTCGCATGGTGAAATTTCCTTCACCTTGCTGGTACGCCCCAAGTCTCCGGCCGCGTGGGTCGCCTGTCAACGGTTGGGAAAGTGTGCGAAAAAGGGTCGGAGGTGCCCGGAGCCGGACTTGAACCGGCACGCCCGCGAAGGGGCAGCGAGGTTTAAGCTCGCCGTGTCTGCATTCCACCATCCGGGCAGGCCGTGGGCTCCGCATCGAGGTCACGAGCCTATCGGGACGCGCCTCCCCAACAGCGGGCGGGCGGACCGATGTTGTCTTATTTTATTGATGTCTGAGGGTGCATCAGACCGCGGAAAGAGCCATCAGCACTTGCCAATAGCCTTGCGCGCGGTCAGGGGGCTCGTATGCGGAATGACGGAATTTCACCGCCCGAACGAGGGTGCTCCACCGGTTCTTGACGCGAACCCGACTCAGGGGCCGTCTCCGGGTCGGCCCTCATCCCCAGGTATGACAGCGCTGAGCGCAGTCCGACTGGAGGCTGCCCCCGGAACCGGAACAGCGGCTGACTACACGGTGCGATCGGGCGGAGAGGATGGGACACGTCCCCAGCAGTACCGTCGTCCCGACAGGAGCGCCCTCAGTGACCACCACCCCCATCGCCGACCGGACCACCTCCGTGGCCGCGCGTGCCACGGATCTTTCCAAGATCTACGGACAGGGCGAGACCCAGGTGGTCGCCCTCGACCGGGTCTCCATCGCCTTCCGGCAGGCCGAGTTCACCGCGATCATGGGCCCCTCGGGGTCCGGGAAGTCCACGCTGATGCACTGCGTGGCCGGCCTCGACACCTTCTCGTCCGGTTCCGTGCGGATCGGTGACACCGAACTGGGCTCCCTGAAGGACAAGCAGCTCACGAAGTTGCGCCGGGACAAGATCGGTTTCATCTTCCAGGCGTTCAACCTGCTGCCGACGCTGACGGCCCTGGAGAACATCACCCTCCCGATGGACATCGCGGGCCGCAAGCCGGACAAGGAGTGGCTGGACTCGGTGATCACGATGATCGGTCTCGCCGACCGGCTGAAGCACCGGCCCTCCGAGCTCTCCGGCGGCCAGCAGCAACGCGTCGCCGTGGCACGGGCACTGGCCTCCCGCCCCGACATCATCTTCGGTGACGAGCCGACCGGAAACCTGGACTCGCGCTCCGGCGCCGAGGTGCTGGGCTTCCTCCGCAACTCCGTACGGGAGCTGGGGCAGACGGTGGTCATGGTCACCCACGACCCGGTGGCCGCCGCGTACGCGGACCGGGTGGTGTTCCTCGCGGACGGCCGCATCGTCGACGAGGTCTACGAGCCGACGGCGGACTCGGTGCTCGACCGCATGAAGCGATTCGACACCAAGGTCCGCACCAGCTGACCGGCTCCGGCCGCACCAGCTGACGGCACCTCAACTCGCCGCACGGGGACGGGCGTTCACTGCCTCCTCCCCGACACCGCGGCCCCGGCAGCCGGCTTCACCGCCAGGGCCCCCGACTTCGCTGCCCGGCGGCACCCGACTCCGCCCCGGGCCCGACTTCCTCGCCCCGGCCCCCGGCTCCGCCGCCCGGCTCACCCCTCGTAGACCTGGACTGAGTAGACCCATGTTCCGTACCGCCTTGCGCAACGTACTCGCGCACAAGGCCCGGCTCCTCATGACCGTGCTCGCCGTGATGCTCGGCGTCGCGTTCGTGTCGGGGACCCTGGTCTTCACCAACACCATCTCGAACGCCTTCCAGAACAGCTCGGCCAAGGGCTTCGACCAGGTCGACGTCGCCGTCCAGGCCAAGTACCAGGACGGCGGGGGCGACACCGTCGGCAAGACCCCCGAGCTGACCCAGGCCATGCTGGACACCAGCGCCAAGGTGCCGGGCGCCGCGTCCGCGACCGGTGTCGTCAACGGCTTCACCGCCATCGCCGACAAGAAGGGCAAGCTCATCGGCGGCGGCTTCCAGTCGGAGGGCGGCAACTACTGGGGGGACAAGGACGCCCGCTACCCCCTCACGTCCGGTGCCGCGCCCCATGGTTCGGGCGAGGTGGCCATCGACTCCGAGACCGCGAAGCGCGCCGGGTACAAGGTCGGCGACACCGTGCGCATCTCGGTCGACGGCCCTGTCCTGACCCCGAGGATCACCGGCATCTTCACCACCGACGACGGCAATGTCACCGCCGGCGGCAGCCTCGCCCTCTTCGACACCGCGACCGCGCAGAAGCTGTTCGGCAAGGCGGGGACGTACGACGAGATCGATGTGAAGGCCGCGGCCGGAACCAGCCAGGCCGCGCTGAAGGCGCACCTGGACAGTGCCCTGCCCAAGGGCCTCACCGAGACCACCACCGCCAAGAAGCTCGCCGACGACCAGGCCGAGACGATCGCCTCCTCGATGAGCGGGCTCAAGCAGGGCCTGCTGGTCTTCGCGGGCATCGCGCTCTTCGTCGGCACGTTCATCATCGCCAACACCTTCACCATGCTGGTCGCCCAACGCACCAAGGAACTGGCCCTGTTGCGCGCCGTCGGCGCCTCCCGCAGGCAGGTCACGCGGTCGGTGCTGCTGGAGGCGTTCGTGGTCGGCGCGGTCGCCGCGGTGGCCGGTCTGGTCGCCGGTATCGGCATCGGCGCCGGACTGCGCGCCCTGATGGGCACGATCGGCGCGACCGTCCCGGACGGCCCGCTGGTCATCACCGGGAACACGGTCCTGAGCGCCCTCGCGGTCGGCATCCTCATCACCATGCTCGCCGCCTGGCTGCCCGGCCGCCGCGCCGCGAAGATCCCGCCGGTCGCCGCGATGAGCAGCCTGCACGCCACGGCCACCACCAAGTCGCTCGTCCTGCGCAACACGCTCGGCGCGCTGTTCTCCGGCGCGGGCATCGCGGTCGTCATCGCGGCCACGTCGATGAACGGCTCGGACGGCCAAGCCCCCATGGGTATCGGCGCCGTCCTCCTCATCATCGGTGTCTTCATCCTGACCCCGCTGCTGTCCCGCCCGCTGATCGCGGCCTCGGCGCCGGTCCTGCGGATCTTCGGGATCTCCGGCAAGCTGGCCCGCCAGAACTCGGTGCGCAACCCGCGCCGTACCGCCGCCACCGCGTCCGCGCTGATGATCGGCCTCACCCTCATCACCGGCATGACCGTGATGGCGGGCAGCCTCCAGCAGGCGATCGACAAGATGGCCTCGTCCGCGATCAGCGCCGACTACATCGTGTCGATGGCGAACGGCAACTCGCTCTCCCCCGACGTCGACAAGACGCTCACCACCACCTCCGGCGTCACCGCCACCAGCCCGCTGCGCAACGCCCCCTCGCGCATCGACGGCACGTCCGAGTTCCTCACCGGCGTCAACGGCTCGGCGATCGACAAGCTCACCGACCTCAAGGTCGACAGCGGCACCTTCAAGGTCGCCGGGACCCAGGTGGTCGTGGACGACGACACGGCCACCTCCCGTCACTGGAAGGCCGGTTCGACCTTCACCGCGCACTACGAGGACGGCAAGGCGCAACAGCTCACCGTCTCCGCGGTCTACGAGGGCAACGAGCTCATCCGCGGCATCATGCTCGACAACGCCACGCTCGCCCCGCACCAGACCGACCCGGCCGACATGCAGATCCTGGTCAAGACGGCCGACGGCGCGTCCAGCGCGACGAAGGACAAGCTGGAGAAGGCCCTCGGCTCCAACCCGGCCGTCAAGGTCCAGGACAAGAAGGACCTCTCCGACAGCATCGCGCAGGTCTTCACCCTGATCCTCAACATGGTCTACGGCCTGCTGGCGATGGCGGTGATCGTCGCGGTCCTCGGGGTCATCAACACCCTGGCCATGTCGGTCTTCGAGCGCTCGCAGGAGATCGGGATGCTGCGCGCGATCGGCCTCGACCGCAAGGGCATCAAGCGGATGGTCCGGCTGGAGTCCCTGGTCATCTCGCTCTTCGGCGGGGTGCTCGGCATCGGCCTCGGCGTGTTCTTCGGCTGGGCGGCGGGCGAGTTGATCGGCGCGAAGATGGCGACGTACGCGCTGGTCATCCCGTGGGCCCGGATGGCGCTCTTCCTGCTCCTCGCGGGCACGGTCGGCGTCCTGGCGGCCCTGTGGCCGGCCCGGCGCGCGGCCAAGCTGAACATGCTGTCGGCCATCAAGTCCGAGTAGCGGCACATGAGTCGGGGCCCCGTTCCGCATCGGAACGGGGCCCCTTCCGCTGTCCGGAAATCCGGATCAGTTCCAGGTACGGGCGCGCAACGGCATCCCGGAACTCCCGCCGTCCGGGGTCCGGACCGCCAGGACCTGGTTGACGCCGATGCGGTTGCGCTCGAAGGCGAGCGCGGAGGCAGCCATGTACAGACGCCACACACGCGCCCGGCCCGCCCCGGCCAGCTTGGCCGCACGCGCCCACTCGGCCTCCAGGTTGGCGACCCAGCGGCGCAGGGTGAGCGCGTAGTGCTCGCGGATCACCTCGACGTCACGCACTTCGAGCCCGGCGCGCTCCAACTGCGTCACCGTGGTGCCGATCGGGGCGAGTTCGCCGTCCGGGAAGACGTAGGAGTCGATGAACTCGTCGATGCTGTACGCCGATTCGTCCCGGCGCGGGCGCCGGGCGATCTGGTGGTTCAGGAGCCGCCCGCCGGGTGCGAGCAGCGCGTGGAGAACCCCCGCGTACTCCAAGTACCGCTCGGCGCCGACGTGTTCGGCCATGCCGATGGAGGAGATGGCGTCGTAGGGCCCGTCGCTGACGTCGCGGTAGTCCTGCACCCGGATCTCCACCTTGTCGGTGAGCCCCTCGTCCGCGACGCGCTTGCGGGCGTAGGCCGCCTGTTCCTGGGAGAGGGTCACGCCGACCACGCGCACGCCGTACTCGCGGGCCGCGTGGATCGCCATCGAGCCCCAGCCGCAGCCGACGTCGAGGAGGCGCTGACCCGGCGTCAACTCCAGTTTGCGGCAGATGAGGTCGAGCTTGTCGCGCTGGGCGTCCTCCAGGGTGCCGTCCGGGGACTCCCAGTAGGCGCAGGAGTAGACCATGGAGGGGCCGAGGACGATCTCGTAGAAGTCGTTGCCGACGTCGTAGTGGTGGCTGATGGCGTGCTTGTCGGTGCGCTTGGTGTGGAGGTGGGCGCGGCCGCGGCGGACCTCTTCCGGGGGCGGGGCGGGCGGCAGCGGGAGTCCGGCGAGCCTGACCATTCCGCGGACGGCGGAGCGCACCTCGGGGTCGCGCAGGGCCTGGGTGAGGGTGCGGGCGTCCTCGCCGCGCTCCCACACCAGCTCGGACATCGCGTCGAGGGCCTCGTACAGGTCGCCCTCGATGCCCAGGTCGCCGGAGACCCAGGCGCGGGCCATGCCCAGTTCGCCGGGCTTCCACAGCAGTCGGCGCAGGGCACGGCGATTGCGTACGACCAACGTCGGCGCATCGGGCGGCCCTGCCTCGGAACCGTCCCAGGCGCGGATGCGCACCGGGATAGAGGTTCCCAACAGCTGTTCGAAGAGGGATTTGAGCCGCAGCGCGGCATCAGCCATGGCGCACACCTCCGTGACGCGGATCCCGGAATTGTCCATCACTACGTAAACACCGGCCAGGCCCGATCGCAGTCCTGCGTGAGCATTACGAGTAGGCAAAATAGATGTAGCGGCCATGGAGGTGGCGTGAGCGCACGCCGAAGGGGCCGCCCGCACCACGGATGGCGGACGGCCCCTTCGGGGTCACTGCTTCTTACGACTGCGCACGGCTTCTCACACCGCCAGAGGTGACCGAGGACGGTCAGGAGGCCTTGGCCTTCTCCTCGGTCTTCGCGGCGACGGCCGGAGCCGGCGCCGGCTTGGCGGCCTCGTAGAACTCCTCGCGGGGGTTCTCCATGGCGCCGAGCGAGACGACCTCGCGCTTGAGGAACATCGCGAGCGTCCAGTCGGCGAAGACGCGGATCTTGCGGTTCCAGGTCGGCATGGCCAGACCGTGGTAGCCGCGGTGCATGTACCACGCGAGGCGGCCCTTGACCTTGATCTTCATCTTGCCCATGACGATCATCGCGACGCCCTTGTGGAGGCCGAGGCCCGCCACCGCACCCTTGTTGGCGTGCGAGTACTCCTTCTGCGGGAAGCCCCGCATACCGGAGATCACGTTGTCGCCGAGGACCTTCGCCTGGCGCAGCGCGTGCTGGGCGTTCGGCGGGCACCAGGCGTTCTCGACGCCGGCCTTGCGGGCGGCGATGTCGGGCACCTGGGCGTTGTCGCCGGCGGCCCAGACGTAGTCGGTGCCGGTGACCTGGAGGGTCGGCTGGGCGTCGACGTGACCGCGCGGGCCGAGCGGGAGGCCGAAGCGGGAGAGAACGGGGTTCGGCTTGACGCCGGCCGTCCACACGATCGTGTTGGAGTCGACCTCCAGGCCGTTCTTCAGCACGACGTGGCCGTCGACGCAGGAGTCCATCGAGGTCGAGAGGTAGATCTCGATCCCGCGGCTCTCCAGGTGCTCCTTGCCGTAGAGGCCGAGCTTGGGGCCGACCTCCGGGAGGATCTTGTCGGCGGCGTCGACGAGGACGAAGCGCATGTCCTCGCGGGAGACGTTGGTGTAGTACTTGGCCGCGTCCCGGGCCATGTCCTCGACCTCACCGATGGTCTCCGCACCGGCGAAACCGCCGCCGATGAAGACGAAGGTGAGCGCCTTGCGGCGGATCTCCTCGTCGGTGGTGGAGTCGGCCTTGTCGAGCTGCTCGAGGACGTGGTTGCGCAGGCCGATGGACTCCTCGATGCCCTTCATGCCGATGCCCTGTTCGGCGAGGCCGGGGATCGGGAAGGTGCGGGAGACCGCGCCCATCGCGATGACGAGGTAGTCGAAAGGCAGCTCGTACGCCTCGCCCACGAGGGGGGCGATCGTGGCGACCTTGCGGTCCTGGTCGATGGTGGTGACCCGGCCGGTGAGGACCTCCGCCTTGGGCAGGACGCGCCGCAGCGGGACGACGACGTGCCGAGGGGAGATGCTGCCGGCGGCGGCTTCGGGGAGGAAGGGCTGGTAGGTCATGTACGACCGGGGGTCGACGACCGTGACGGTCGCCTCGCCGTAGCGCATCTTCTTGAGAATGCGCCGAGCTGCGTACAGGCCTACGTACCCACCGCCTACTACGAGGATCCTGGGACGCTCCGTGGTGCTCATGCCATCGAGTATCCACCTGCCCCTGGGGGGTCGCTCGTGCGCCCCTTCACAAGCTTGCCCAGGGGCTGTGTTATCCTCCGCGACTCGCATGATCCAGGTCGCGTCAGAGGCACTGAACCACGGGTCGGTTCGCCCCGTTGTCAAGGCCGCGTGAGCTGCCGCTCTACCCCGCGAGACCCCCTGGACCACACCTCCGCGACACCCTCCCGAAACACCCGCGAATCACTCCCGGACCACCCCGCCGAGCACGTCCCCAGGGCCGTCCGCACCCCGGAAGGGCCAGCCGGGGCCGTCTCGTCGCTCAACTGGACAGAATTCCTTGTGAAGAACTTCACGAACTTTCTTGCGGACACGTTCCGAAGGGGGTCCGCGGGCGCCTCTGCTTCCGCTCATACGTTATATGGGCTGCTCAGGAGTTTACTACTGGCCAGTAATAATTCGGGGTTCCGGAGAGCCGGGGACGCCGGGGGACGGGCATAAGGGGGGATCGGCAGAGGGGTCGACGGCCCGGCGGCGGGACCGGTGTGAGGGCGGCGGCAGCTGGCCCACCCGTACGCCAACAACCCTGATTTCAGGCCGAGTCGGGAATGAAGCGGCGGGTGTCGCATGTTGTGGCCCCCCGACCGGATCTCCCCTCCCCTGGGAAGAAGGCACGCCCCATGACCTCCTCGCCGACCACCATGCGCGCCGTCCGGCTCTCCGCACCCGGCCCCGTGGAGAATCTGCGGCTGATCACGCTCCCCCTCCCTCCCGAACGGGACGGGTGGGTGCGCATCAAGGTCGAGGCGTTCGGGCTCAACCGGTCGGAGCTGAAGCTGCGGCTGGGGGTGAGCGAGGGCGTCAGCTTCCCCCGGGTGCCGGGGATCGAGGCCGCCGGGACCGTCGACTCGGCGCCGGCCGGAAGCGGGCTGGTGCGGGGGCAGAAGGTCGTCGCGATGATGGGGGACATGGGGCGGACCTACGACGGCGGGTACGCGGAGTACACGTCGGTGCCGCTGACTCAGGTGATCCCGGTGGAGACCGAGCTGCCCTGGGAGGTGCTGGGCGCGCTGCCGGAGATGGTGCAGACCGCGTACGGCTCGCTCACCGTCGGGCTGGATCTGCGGCCGGGGCAGTCCGTACTGATCCGGGGCGGCACCTCCTCCGTGGGCCTAGCCGCCGCCGCGCTCGCCCGCCGGCGCGGTGCCACGGTGCTGTCCACCACCCGCCGCCCCGACCGCCTCGCCGCGCTGAAGGAGCACGGTGTCGACCACCCGCTGCTCGACACCGGCGAAGTGGCGACCGCCGTAAGGGAGTTGTACCCGGACGGGGTCGACGCCGCCCTCGACCTGGTCGGCACCCCGACGCTGCCCGACACCCTGCGCGCGGTCCGCGTCCACGGCACGGGCTGCTTCGGCGGCAGCCTCTCCAACCAGTGGACGGTGCGGGACTTCGCGCCGAACGAGTACCTGCCGAGGGGAGTGCGTCTGGCGGGCTACTTCGGCGACGCGTCCGACCTGCCCGCGGCGGTCTTCCAGGAGATCCTGGACGCGGTCGCCGCCGGCCGACTCGCCTTCCCTGTCGACCGGGTCTACGACGGCCTGGAGCAGGTGGCGCGGGCCCACGACGACATGGAGCACGACCGGGCCACGGGCAAGTTGGTGGTCCGCGTCCGGCACGGCGGCCTCGACCGCGATGCCGGGGGTGCGCCCGCGTCCGCCCCTGCCTAGTGGGCGGAGATGAGGGCGATCAGGGCGATGAACAGCCCGAGGATTCCGGCGATCTCCGCAGCCACCGTCAGCAGCGGACGGCGCGCCCCGTCACCGGCCGGTGACGGGGCGGACGGGGTGAGGCCCCTTGGTTGTGCGCCTGCGGGACGTGCGGAAGGACGGTCGGTCCCGTCCCGGCCTGACGTCGCCCCCGGGCACGTCGCGTGCTGGAACGGACCAGTGCCCAGATCAGCAACCCGATCAGCACGACGATCACGACGTCGAACGGCAACACTGCCGTGACTGGCACCCCGTCGCACACGCCCTGCTCACCGACCACAGGTGCGTGAGTTCCCTGCACTGACTATGCCCGACGGGTGACGCGGGCAAGGGCCGAATCGCATCGGGCTTCGCCCCGGGGCGGGAAGAGGCCGGGGTCCTGTCGCCTCAGTCGCCCTGCTTGCCCGCCTCGGCCTCTTCCGCCGCCTTGAACGCGATCCCGTCCAGGATGTCGTGCTCGCTCACCACGACCTCGCTCGCTCCGATCCGCTCCATGATCGAGAGGAGTACGAGGGCGCCCGCGCCGATGACGTCGACGCGGCCGGGGTGCATGGAGGGGATGGCGGCGCGTTCGGCGTGGGTGGAGCGGAGGAGGGACTCCGTGATCTCGCGGACCCGGTCGTAGGGGACGCGGGAGTGGTGGATGGCCTCCGTGTCGTACGCGGGGAGGTCCTGGGCGATCGCCGAGACCGTGGTGACCGAACCGGCCAGGCCGACCAGGGTGCGGGCCTCGCGGAGCGGGACCGTCTCCTCGGCGAGGTCGAGTGCGGCCTCGATGTCCGCGCGCATCGCCGTGATCTGGTCCGGGGTGGGCGGGTCGGTGACCTTGCCGTCGCGCACGAGGTGGCGCTCGGTCATGCGGACACAGCCGATGTTCACGGAACGGGCGGCGCGGACCTGGTCGTCGCCGACGACGAACTCCGTGGAGCCGCCGCCGATGTCGACGACGAGGTAGGGCTTGGCGAGGTCGTCCCGGCCCGTCAGTTCCTTGGTCGCGCCGGTGAAGGAGAGCTCCGCCTCCTCGTCGCCGGAGATGACCTCGGGTTCGACGCCGAGGATGTCCAGCACCCCACGGACGAAGTCGTCACGGTTCGAGGCGTCGCGGGAGGCGGACGTGGCGACGAAGCGGAGGCGTTCGGCGCCGAGGTCCTTGATGATCGCCGCGTAGTCACGGCAGGCCGCGAACGTGCGCTCCAGCGCCTCGGGGGCCAGCCGGCCGGTCTTGTCCACGCCCTGGCCGAGCCGGACGATCGTCATCCGCCGGTCCAGGTCGACGAGTTCACCGGTCTCCGGGGGCACGTCGGCCACCAGGAGGCGGATCGAGTTCGTACCGCAGTCGACGGCGGCGACGCGGGTCACTGGCCCTCCTCCTTCGCGTCGACGGGCTTCTCGACGGGCTTGAACGCGAAGTGGCCCGTGCCGTCCTCGGTCGTGCTCGTCTGCCAGTCCTCGCCGGTCGGCGCCGCCCCGGGCACGGACACGCACGGCCCCTTCGCCCACCACTCCGGCAGCATGGCGAGGGCCTCGTCGCCGAGCGGGTTGACGCCCGGGCCCGCGGCCAGGGAGTGGCCCACCAGGACGTGCAGGCACTTCACGCGGTCCGGCATGCCGCCCGCGCTCGGGAAGCCCTCCAGGACCTCGATGGCGTCGCGGCGCGCGATGTAGTCCTCGTGCGCGGCGCGGTAGGCGGCGGCGAGTTCGGGGTCCGTCTCCAGACGGGCCGTCATCTCCTTCATCACGCCGTTCGCCTCAAGGGTGCCGATCGCCGAGGCGGCGCGCGGGCACGTGAGGTAGTACGTCGTCGGGAAGGGGGTGCCGTCGGGGAGGCGGGGGGCCGTCTCCACCACGTCCGGCTGACCGCACGGGCAACGGTGCGCGATCGCGCGCAGCCCGCGCGGCGGACGCCCGAGCTGCTGCTTGAAGGCCTCGACGTCGGCGTCGGTGGGCTCGGTGCGCGGGGTGGGCGGCGGGGGCGTTTCCATGACTGTCTTCAGGACGTCTTTCTATGGGTCAGTTCTCGCTGGTGGTGCTCACTGGTCGGACGCGTCGGACTTGTCGACGCCGTCCCACACGTTCGCGTACCAGGGACGGTCGGCCGCCCCCAGCTCGGCGCGCGACTGCTTCGCCGCGTCCGGGTCGATCACGATGTAGCCGGTCTCCCCGGGCATCACATAGTGCAGCCGCTGCCGGATCTGCTGCTCCGCGTAGGAGTCGTCCTGCCAGCGCGCCTTGAGGTCGCGCAGCTGCTCGACGCGCTGCCGGGCCTGGTCCTGCTGCCGCTGGAGATCGGAGATCTCGGCGCGCTGGGAGACGTACTGCCTTATCGGGTACGCCAGCGCCACGATCAGGGAGCAGAGGACCAGGGCGAGGAGGGCCGCCCGGCCGGTGAGCCGGGAGCGGCGGGCCTGCCGCTTGGTCTGGGAGCGGTAGACGCGGGCCGCCGTCTGCTCGCCGAGCAGCTTGAGCCTGGTCGCGGTGGAGAACCGGTCCCGGTCCCTCACGGCCATGTCCCGCCTCCCTTCACACGTGCGTACGTCCCCGCACACGGTACGGGACCGGGTGCGGGGACGTACGTACGACTGGCTAAGGATTGACCCTGGTGGGGTCAGCCCGTTACCGGTGTCAGCCCTTGAAGCGCGGGAAGGCGCTGCGGCCCGCGTACTCGGCCGCGTCGTCGAGGATCTCCTCGATGCGGAGCAGCTGGTTGTACTTGGCGACGCGGTCCGAGCGGGCCGGGGCGCCGGTCTTGATCTGACCGCAGTTCACCGCGACGGCGAGGTCGGCGATGGTGACGTCCTCGGTCTCGCCGGAGCGGTGGGACATCATGCACTTGAAGCCGTTGCGCTGGGCCATCTCGACGGCGTCCAGGGTCTCGGTCAGCGAGCCGATCTGGTTCACCTTGACGAGCAGGGCGTTGGCGGTGCCCTCCTCGATGCCGCGGGCGAGGCGCTCGGGGTTGGTGACGAAGAGGTCGTCGCCGACGATCTGGACCTTGTCGCCGATCTTGTCGGTGATGACCTTCCAGCCGGCCCAGTCGTCCTCGTACAGCGGGTCCTCGATGGAGACGAGCGGGTACGCGGAGACGAGCTCCTCGTAGTACTCGGTCATCTCGGCGGCCGAGCGGGACTTGCCCTCGAACTCGTACTTGCCGTCCTTGTAGAACTCGGACGCGGCGACGTCGAGCGCGAGCGCGATCTGCTCGCCGGGGATGTAACCGGCCTGCTTGATGGCCTCGATGATGAGGTCGAGGGCGGCGCGGTTGGACTCCAGGTTCGGGGCGAAGCCGCCCTCGTCGCCGAGGCCGGTGGACAGGCCCTTGGTCTTCAGCACCTTCTTGAGGGTGTGGTAGACCTCGGCGCCCCAGCGCAGCGCCTCGGAGAAGGACTCCGCGCCGATCGGGGCGATCATGAACTCCTGGATGTCCACGTTGGAGTCGGCGTGCGAGCCGCCGTTCAGGATGTTCATCATCGGAACGGGCAGCAGGTGCGCGTTCGGACCGCCGAGGTAGCGGAAGAGGGGGAGGTCGCTGGCCTCGGACGCGGCGTGCGCGACGGCGAGGGAGACGCCGAGGATGGCGTTGGCGCCGAGCGAGCCCTTGTTGTCGGTGGCGTCCAGGTCGAACATGGCCTGGTCGATCAGGCGCTGCTCGGTGGCGTCGTAGCCGACGAGCTCCGGGCCGATCTGCTCGATGACGGCGAGGACGGCCTTCTCGACACCCTTGCCGCCGTAGCGGTTGGGGTCACCGTCACGCAGCTCGATGGCTTCGAAGGCACCCGTGGAGGCGCCGGACGGAACGGCGGCACGACCCGTGCTGCCGTCGTCGAGGCCGACCTCGACCTCGACCGTGGGGTTGCCTCGGGAGTCCAGGATTTCCCGGGCTACGACGACGTCGATGGACGGCACGAGCATCTCCTTCTTGGGATCTGACGCGGCTACGGCAGCACCGCAGCGGCTCTGCGAGACGAGCCTAACCGGCTCGGGGCGATTGGCCATCCGGTCGGCCGCCTGATGGACAGAACCGAGAGTAAATTGTTTCCGAACGGAACAAAAAGTCCCGGCAAGCGGCGGGCATGAGCACGGGGCGGCAGGCCGGGGGACGCAAAAAGCCCCGCTCCGGTGCGTACGGGGGAACACGCACCGGAGCGGGGGGCCCGTGTGGGACGGGGGTGGCCCTCACGGGGTCTCCATGGTGGACACCACGGATAGGAGGGAGCTGTGGTTCAGCTACGAGCCGCGTAGGTCACTTCAGGTGGAGCTGCTGACCCGGGAAGATGAAGTCGGCGTCGTCGATGATGTCCTTGTTCAGCTTGAACAGCTTCTGCCAGCCGCCCTTCACCTTGTGCTTCTCGGCGATGGAGCTGAGGGTGTCACCCTTGACGACCTTGTACTCGCCGTCACCCTTCTTGACCTTCTTGCCGGTCGGGGTGGTGACGGTCTTCTTGGCGGCCGGACGCTCGGCGGAGCGGGAGGCGGTGGTGTCGCCGCTGGAGCGCTCGCTGGTGGAGCTTCCGCTCGACGAGCTGCCGCTGTTGGAGCCGCTGGAGCTGGAGGAGCTGCCGCCGGAGTAGGAAGCGCCCGACAGGCCGGTGCCACAGGTGGGCCAGGCGCCCTTGCCCTGGGCGGCGAGAACCTTCTCGCCGATGGCTATCTGCTGGGACTTGGAGGCCTGGTTCGCGGTGGAGGCGTAGGCGGTGCCGCCGTACGCGGCCCAGGTGGACGCGGAGAACTGGAGACCGCCGTAGTAACCGTTGCCGGTGTTGATGGACCAGTTGCCGCCGGACTCGCACTGGGCGACGGTGTCCCACTCGGAGGCGGTGGCGGCGGAGGCACTGCCGGTCGCCATGAGCGGGGCGGCGATGGCGACACCGGTCACGCCGGCGAGCGTGGCGACGCGGGTGGCCTTGGACGGACGGCGGTGCTTGCCCTTGCTGGAAAACAGCATGGAAGATCCCAATCCCCTCACCGACGCCTGCGAGGTGAGCTGTCGGGTTCGGGCCGTGTGAGTTGCCCGGCCGCGCACCTCTCGGCGCACGACTTCACCCCAAGCCGCACCCGGCATCAACTGCCGGGCCCGGCACTTACCTTGGGTCCCCCGCTCCTGCCTACGGCGCTTGACGCGACGACTGTTCCCGGAGGCCGCTGGCAGGACTCGGCGTTGCGGCAACCGGTGCTCGTGGTGACGAGCGGCCTTGACCGTAGACAGAGAATCCGCGGGATTTCAAAGACGATCAGGGCTTCTGAGACTCATCCCACACTTTCGCCAAACCGGACATTCAGCGCGAAGCGTGACGTGAACTCCCGCTGTATTCCTGCTACTTTCCGCCCGTTTCCGTCCCGACGTCCAGCGTCTGACCGGCGGCGATCTGTGTCGGATCGGCGCCTATCACCTTTTTGTTCTCGGCGTAGAGCGCACGCCATCCGCCGTCGAAGCCAAGGGAGTCGGCGATGGACGCGAGGGAGTCGCCGGCGCGGACGATGTACGTCTGCGGCGTCACGCTCTCCTCGGCACTCGCCCCGCGGTGCTTCCCGACACTCTGCGGCGCGTCCACACCGCTCGCACCACCCGTGCCGCTCGCACCGCTCACGTCATCGAGCGCGCCGGTGTCGACGAGGCTCGATTTGCCCACCGCCTGGGCCGAGTTGTCCGATTCGTCGAGTTTCGGAGAGGCCTCGGCCGAGTTGCCGCTCTTCGAAGGAGTGGTGGACTTGTCGGACTTGGAGGAGTTGGTCGGGTTGTCCTTCGCGGAGGGCGAGGGGCTCGACGAGGTGCCGGACGAGTCGGAGGACGACGAATCCGTGGTGCCGGGGGTACCGGAGGTGCCGGATTCGGACAACCCGGACGAAGCGGAAGAGCCCGAGGAACCGGAGGAGTCGGAGGAGCCGCTGGAGTCCGTCGCACCGGCCGACGGGGCGTCACTCGCGACGCCGGTGTCGACGTCCGTCGAACCGGAGTTCGTGGTGAGGCCGGAGAGCAGCGCGCAGGTGAGCCACGGGGTGGTGCCCTCGGCGTCGAGGATCTTCTCGGCGACGGCTATCTGCTGGGAGCGGCTGGCCAGGTCGGGGCTCGGGGCATAGTCGAGGCCGCCGTACTTGTCCCAGTCGTCCAGGGACATCTGTAGCCCGCCGTAGTAGGCGTTGCCGCTGTTCTCGCTCCAGGAGCCGCCGCTCTCGCAGTTGGCCACCTTGTCCCAGGTGGTGCCGTCGGCGGCGTTCGCGGAGGCGGCACCGAGCAGCGGAATCGCGATGGCGGACCCGGTCACCCCGGCCGCGACGAGAAGAGCCGGAGCCTGACGGGGGCGACGGTGACGACCGTTCCCGGAGAGCATGCGGAGACCTTTCGCGTGACAGCGGGGAGCGCGCGGCGGTGGGGGGTTGGGGTCGTACGGGTCGCCGCGCTGGTAGGTGAACGTATCCACAGTCGATCACTTGTCACAAGTTAATGCCACGGAGATCACGTGAAGATCACAGAGTTGAGGAAGTGTCACTTTCGGGTTTAGGGGGCGGGGGGACGGGTTCGGGGAGGGGGTGACGGGGCGGGTTGTGTGGGTGGGGGGTCGGGTTGGCGGGGTGGGTTGCCCGGCCGGGGAGTCGGGTTGGCGAAGTGGTGTGCCTGGGTGGGGAGTCGGGTTGGTTGGCGAGGCGGGATGCCCGGATGGGAGATCGGGCTCACGGGGCGGGTTGCCTGGCTGGGGAGTTGGGTTGGCGGGGTGGGTTGCCCCGCCGGGAGGTCGGGTTCACGGGGTGGGTTGCCCGGCCGGGGAGTCGGGTTGGCGAGGCGGGATGCCCGGATGGGAAATCGGGCTCACGGGGCGGGTTGCCTGGCCGGGAGGTCGGGTTCACTGGGCGGGTTGCCCGGCCGGGAGATCGGGTTCACGCGACGGGGTGCCTGGTTAGGGAGATCGGGTTCACGGGGCCGTACGCCTGGTTGGGGAGGTCGGGTTGGCGGGGCGGGGCGACTGGTTGGTGGGTCGGGGTTCGGGGGCGGGTCACGGGGTCTGGGCGTGCGGCCGGAGGCGCTCCGGGGTGAACTCCACGGGCAGGGTGCGCAGTCCGCGCATGATGAGGCCGCCGCGCCAGCGCAAGTCGGCCGGGTCTCCCGCGAGTTGGAGGTCGGGGAGGCGGGTGAGGAGGGTGGCCAACGCGGTCTGCCCCTCCAGTCGGGCCAGCGGAGCGCCCAGGCAGTAGTGGATCCCGTGGCCGTAACCGAGGTGTTGATTGTCACGCCGTCCGAGGTCGAGGACGTCCGGGTCGGCGAACCGCTCCGGATCACGGTCCGCGGCGGCGAGCACGACCAGCACGGGGTCGCCGGCCGCGATGTCCTTCCCGCCGAGGGTGAGCGGCCGGGTGGCGAAGCGCCAGGTGGCCAGCTCCACCGGGCCGTCGTAGCGCAGGAGTTCCTCTACGCCGGTCTCGAGTAGGCCGTGCTCCCCCGCGGCCAGGGACTTCTCCAGGCGGGCGCGCTGCTCGGGGTGGGTGAGCAGGGCGTACGTGCCGTTGCCGATGAGGTTGACGGTCGTCTCGAACCCGGCGAACAACAGGATGAAGGCCATCGCGGCGGCCTCGTTCTCGGTGAGGTGCTCGCCTTGGTCGGAGGCGCGGATGAGGCCGGAGAGAAGGTCTTCGGTGGGGGTGGGGGTGTCGGGGGTACCGGGGGCGTCGGGGGGGCCGGGGAGGTTTCCGGCGGGGGGTGGGGTGGGGGCGTCGGAGAGGGCTTCGCGCTTGCGGTGGATGAGGTCGGCGAGATAGGCGCGCATCTTCTTGACCGACCGGGCGACTCCGCCGCGCGGCCCGCCGCCGTGCCGGATCATCATGCCCGCCCAGTCACGGAAGTCGTCCTGGTCCTCGCGGGGAACGCCGAGCAGGTCGCAGATGGCGTAGATGGGGAGCGGGAACGCGAAGTCGTGGATCAGATCGGCGGAGCCCTCCGCAGCGAACCGGTCGATCAGATCGTTCGTCAACTCCTGCACCCGGGGCGCGAATTCGGCCACCCGGCGGGGTGTGAACGCCTTGCTGACCAGCCGTCGCAGCCGTGTGTGGTCCGGCGGGTCGATGTTGAGCAGATGCGTCATCAGCTCGGCCTTGCGCTCACCGGGGATACCGGTCTTGCCCTTGGCGTGCGCCGGTTCGTCGTGATGCGCGGGGTTCTTGGAGAGCCGCGGGTCGGCGAGCGCCTGCTTGGCATCGGCGTAACGGGTGACCAGCCAGGCCTCCACCCCACTGGGCAGCCGCGTCCTGTGCACCGGCTCGTGCTCGCGGAGCCAGGCGTAGGCGGGGTAGGGGTTGGTGGCGAACTCCCAGCTGAAGAGTTCCGGGGCGGTGTGGTGGGGGTGCGGCTGGTCTGTCACTCCTTGACGGTATCCGGGGTGCGGGGGCGCTCCACGATGGCCTTCAGGGCAGCGGGGTGTCCCATCTCGGCGGCTTTGCGGTACCAGACGCCGGCCTCCTCGGACTTGCCCTGCTTGTCGAGGAGGGCGGCGAGGCGGTAGGCCGCGTAGGAGTCGCCGGCCTGGTAGCCCCTCTCGTAGTACCTACGGGCTTCGGCCGGCTCTCCCTGCTCTTCCAGTACGACGCCGTAGTGGGCGTTGTCCAGCGGGTAGGCCTCCGAGAACGAGAAGCGGCCCCTTGTCTCCTCCAGCGGCTGCGGCCCTGTCCCCAGGTGCGCCAAGAGCTCGGCCGCCGGTCCGTCGCCCGCGGCCACCGCCCGTGCCAGCCATACCTGGGCCGCCCCATGCCCGTTGCACAGCAGATGGAGCATGCCCGAGCTTCTCGCTACCTCGGCGTATCCCTGTTGCTCCGCCAGAAGATAGGAGTTCTCCGCCTGGATGAGATCGCCCGCAGCGAGGCAGAGATCACCCAGTTGACGGGCCGCTTGTGGATTGCCCGACTCGGTCGCCGCTTCGAACCACTGAAACGCCCGGTCCCGGAGCAGCGTGCCCAGCAGCGTGGCTGCCACGTGGTCCCCAGCCTCGGCCGCCAACTCCAGGAAGAGTTCCGCCTCTCTGCTCTCACCCCGCTCCACGAGCAGCCGCCCGAGATGCCCTGCGGACTCGGTCCATCCCGCCTCCGCCGCCCGCCGGAACCAGGACTCGGCCTTCTCTCCTTCCCCCTGACTCCTTTCGAGAAGGCCCAGGGCATGCATGGCCGACCCGTCCCCCGCCTCGGCCTCCCCTGTATACGCCGCCCGCGCCCCGGCGACGACACCCTCCACGTCGTGCGCCGACGGATCCGCCCGCGCCGCCTCCACCGCCTGCCCCCACACCCACCCGGCAACGGCCGGAAACCCGTCGTCCTGCTCCGCGGTGTGCACGAAATACGGCAGCACGTTCCCGAAGGGACCTGTCTCCCGGTCGTTCTGTTCCGCCGTGCGCACGGCATACGGCAGTACGTCCTCGAAGGGTCTCGTCTCCCGGTCGCTGCATCGCATCATGCGCAGCGACCCGTACCGCCTGCGCCCCACCCACTCCCAGGCGTCGTCCAGGGATTCCCGTTCGAGACCCGCGATGCCGTACCCGTCGTGGACCGTCACCAACAGGTCGCGCGGCAGCGGTCCCGTCAGTCCGCACCGGGCCAGGTCCACCGCCGCCCGCACCAGCGCGTGGGCACGGGGGTGCCGCTGGGGGTTCCGGGCGCGCCGCCAGTCGTTCCAGAGGCGCTGGCCGATGGCGAGGTACGTGGCGACTCCCACCGTGCCGCTCTCGCGGACCGCCTCGGTGAGCCGGGGGTCCCCTGTCCTCTCGGCACGCTCCAGTTCGGCGGGTGACCAGGTCCGGGGAAGTTCGACGAGCTGGGCCAGGTCCAACAGGCGTCCGTGCGCGGACGTCCCGACGCATTTGTCGTAGGCCTCGTCCCGCATCGTCGCCACTACGACGGCCTCCAACGCGCTCAGCTGGGACAGCAGTCGTGGTTCCAGGCCACGGCCCCCGAGATGTCCGTCGAGGTCGTCGAGCCAGATGACACACCGCTCCGCCCGGCCGCGCAGCAGCGCGGGCAGCTCGCGCAGATCCTCGTTCCGCGCGGGCGCAAACACCCGGTGGCCCGGGAGCACTTGGGCCATCGCGGCGAGCGCTGCACGCGACTTCCCGACGTACGCCTGCCCGAGGACCACGACCAGGCCGCTCTCCGAACGCGCCTGCCCCACAGCCGAGTTGATGGCATCGTCCTGATCCCGCCGCACGTACGGCGGCAGCACCGGCAGTCCCTTCATGCGCCGGGTCGGCCGGACTCCGTGCGTGAGCGGCTCGACGTCCTTCGCCAACAGCCAGGCCGGTGCGGCCGGTTGAGTGCCGTCCGGCGCGGGGACGGCGTAGGAGTTGTGCACGGTCTGGACGCCGATGACCTGCCCGTTGAAGGTGCCCTCACGGAAGTCGAACAGGTCGCCGGAATCGGGGGTGGGAGGCGAAGCCGGGGCCAACTGGGAAACGAGGGAGCGGAGTGCATCGTCCTTCTCCGAGCCGGGCGTCGCCCGGATTGCCTCGCGAAGGCGATTGCGCCAGAACGCCTGTCCCCGACCGGAGCGGTCAGTCGCGGGGCCCGCAGTCCCGACTTCCCGGGCGACGGCATACATCCCGTGCCGTTCGAACCAGTCCACGAAATCGGCCCGATCCCAGCCCTGGTCGGAAGTACCCGGCCCGCCCGCCAACACCTCGGCCGCCATACCGACCAGCCGCTCCAACTCCCCGTCGTCCACACGCTCCCCCACACCCGAAACCGTCCCTGTCCCAACGGTACTGAGCCGACGCCCCCGTCACAGCCCGGAGCCGCGCCCCTCCACCCCTCTGATCGCATCCCGATAAGCCCGCCCCGCCGCCCGCAACGCCGCCTCCGGATCGACCCCGGCCGCCTCCGCCCGTACGGCGAGCGCAAGCAACTCGTACCCGATGCCGTCGTCCCCCGTGGGCAACGGCACCTCAAGTCCCGCCGTCCGTACGCGTGATGCGAGCTTCGACGCGAGGGCCAGGCCGGGCTGGCCCATGGGGATGCCCTCGGTGATGGAGGTGCGCTGCTTCTCCTCCGCCTTGGTCCGCAGCCAATGGGCCTTCACCTCCTCGGGAGTCGACGCCGTCTCGTCGCCGAAGACGTGGGGGTGGCGGTGGATCAGCTTGGTGACGATGCCGGCGGCCACGTCGTCGATCGAGAAGGGGGCGTCGGGGTCCTCCTCCGCGATGCGGGCGTGGAAGACGACCTGGAGGAGGACGTCACCGAGCTCCTCGCGCAGTTCGTCGCGGTCGCCCTCCTCGATCGCCTCGACGAGTTCGTACGCCTCCTCGATGCCGTACTTCGCCAGGCCCTTGTGCGTCTGCTGCGACGACCAGGGGCACTCGAGGCGGATGCGGTCCATGACCTGGACGAGATCGAGGAGGCGGGCGCCGGGAAGGTCGTAGGAGGCGGGGAGCAGTTCCAGGTCCGGCATCTGGATGCGTCCGGAACCGGCGAGGCGGGCCAGGCCGTCGGTGAGGGTGGGCTCGCCCTCACCGGTGGCGACGACCACCACCGTGGCGCCGCTCGCGCAGGCCGCGACCAGTTCCTCGGCGGTCGGGGCCGCCTCGGCGACGGTTATCCCGGCCTCGCGCAGATATGGCAGCTGCGGGTGCGCACCGTCCGCGCACAGCACCTGGTCCGCGTCGCGCAGCGCCTGCCACGCGGGCCAGGACAGCAGGCCGGGGGCGACACGGTGGCTGGTGGTGAGCAGGACGATGCGGCCGGGGGCGGGGACCGGGGTGCCGTCGGGGGCGGGGCTGGTTGCGTTCACCCCCCGAACGTAACCCACGCCGCCGACAGCCCCGGAGTTATCCACAGGCCGTCGTGCACCGGCCCCCGCTGTTGTCCACAGGTCAGCCCGTGCACCCCGGCCCGGGGTCGGGTCGGCCCGCGATCCGCCGCCCGCCGAGCCTCCGTACCGCTACGCCGACTGCTGCGTCTGCTTCGCCGTGACCTCGCGTACCCACGGCGTCTTCGCGTCCACCCGGCTGCTCTTCTCCACGTCCCACGTGCCGTAGCGCGGGTTGAGGTCGACGTGGAGTTCCTTGGAGGCGGTGGAGAGGGCCTTCCAGAAGGCGGGCTGGGTGGTGTCGGTGCCGAGTTTCGCGGCGAGTTTGCGGCCCTCGACCTGGAGGCGGAGGTTCTCGTCGAGGCGCTGCGGGGGGACCCCGTACTGGGCGAGCCAGGTCGCCTCCAGGGCCTTGGAGCCGCCCGCCTGCTGGGCGAGGCCGGCCCGCATGTCCTGGATGTCCTTGCGGGTGACGGTGACCCCGGCGTCCCGCGCGGCGCGGTGGACGACCTGGTCGAAGACCATGCCGTAGAGCGTCTCGCGGGTGAGGCCGCCGGTGGTGGCGACGGCCCGCTCGTACTGCGCCTCGTTCTGGACGGACGCCCGCTGGGCCGTGCGCACCTCGTTGACCCGGCTCTGCAGCTGCCCGACGGTGATGCGCTGGCCGCCCACGACGGCCGCGGCGCCTGGATGCGTATCGTTTCCGCAGGCGGTCAGGGCGGGTGCCGCAGCGGCGATCACGGCGGTGAGGACGAGCGCGGTGCGACGGCGGCGGTGCAAGGAAGCCTCCCGAGGAGATTGCAATAACAGGTGCGGCGCGCGGCCTCTCCATCAGGGGTGGTGGTCGGGCGACGGGCGGGCGCACAAAGTCTTGCGGTGATCGATGTTAGGCAGTGGGTCGGCTGTGGCCAACCCATTCGACCAACGATTCACCGGGACTTCGGGCACCGCCGCGCATGGGCACGCACGCGTGCGCTAGTTCCGCGCGTCCACCACGCGCTCCACGGCCGCCGCGACCGCCTCGCGGAGCCCGTCCCCGGTGGGCACCCAGGACACGTTCGCGGCGGTCTTGCCTCCGTTGGCGGCGCCGACGAGTACGAAGCCGACCTTCGCGTACCGCCCCGTCGTCTCCTGTGCCGCCTTCACCTCCGCGCCGCCCACCGCGAGGACGACCTCGCAGGAGCTCTGGAGCATGGCGTTGAGGAAGGGGCGCGCGTTCGCGGTGCTCTGTTCGCCGGTCACCGAGGAGTAGGTCACGCGTGTGTGCGTCCTGAGCGACGCGTCCTGCATGCCCCGCCAGACCGTGGCGGCCGTGCCGCCGTTGATGCCTTGGTGGTCGGTGAGCAGGCAGGCGTCGGTGTCGGTGTAGTGCCGGGCCCGGGTGGCGGGGATCGGCGGCCGGCTGTCGTGCCTGGAGAGGACGATTCCGGTCACGATCACCGCGAGGAGGACGGCGAGCGCCGTAGCGATCATGGCGATAGTGCGACCGCCGAGCGCACGCAGCCCGGCCACCACGGCATGCCCCACGCGCGTGAGCCGTCGCTGTCTCTCCACCGGGACCGGACGCGCCTGCGTGACCTGCCGGACCTGCTTGCCCATCTACCGCTGCTCCTCGGCCCGTTCGACCGCCGGGCCACGTGTCTGTTCTGCGGCCAGGTCCCGCGCCCGCCGCGGCCACGCCCGCCACGCGTGCGCCGAGGCGCCCGCCATGGAGAGCGCGACCAGCAGCAGGTCCACGCCGAACAGCGCGCCGTGCGTGTCGACCGGCGTCAGCGCGAGTTCGGTGATCCAGGCCGCGAGGACCGCGGTGAACCCGGCGAAGACGAGCCAGTCGGCGCGGGTGCGGCGGCGCAGGGCGAGGACGAGGGACGGGACGGGACAGAGCAGGCCCAGGCTGACGACCGGCAGCGCGGCGAAACCCACGCGCACGGCCGGCGTCCGCAGCACCGGCGCGGCGGACGCCCGCAGCACCCTCAGCATCCTCATCGCCCTCACTCCTCGCCCTTCAGCAGTCGGCGCTCAGCCGGTGATGGCCACCGGCGCGTCCCACGCGTCGCGGTCCACGGTGATCGTGTAACCGCCGCGGGTCTCCTTGCTGTTGACGAGGTACTGGTGGGCGCGGCTGTGGCCGGTGAACTGGGTGGAGCCCCACGGCCAGTCCGAGGTGGTCGTGTTGACCTTGTCCCACAGCGCGTACCAGAGGTTGCCCGGCAGGTCCGTCTTGTCGGTCGCGGTCGCGATCGCCTTGGCGCTGGAGCTGGAGAAGCCGTAGAGGCCGCCGCGGTAGATCTTGGCGTGCAGTTCCTTGTCGAAGGCGCGCACATAGGTCAGCACGGCGTTGTTGCAGGACGTGTTCGTCGTGTCGTACGACTCCATGTCCAGGTAGACCGGGCTGCCGGCCTTGAAGCCGAGCGCCGCGGACTTGGCGACCGCGTCGTCCGCCTCGGACTTGCCGACGGCCGCGGCGGTGCCGGCGCTGATCTTCACCGAGCCGCCGGAGCCGCAGGACGGCTGGGAGCCGACGTAGAGCGGGATGAACTTCCAGCCGACCGTGGTGAGGGACTTGACCCAGGAGGCGGTGAGGTTGGGCTGGGCGCAGCCGCGGTTCTTGCCGCCGATGTAGACGGCGGCGGCACCGTAGGCACCGTCGGTGTGCCAGGCCTTCATCGCGGCGAGGGAGGGGGCGGCACAGGTGTCGAAGGCGCGGCCCGTGTAGGTCTTCTGCGCGGGCCAGGTGGTGGCGGCCATCGAGTTCGTCGCGGCGATACCGCCTCCGGCGACGACGGCGGCACCCGCGACGCCCCAAGCGATGTATCTGCGCTTCTTCGACTGCCGGTGCTCGGACACGGAAAACCCCACCCCTGTTCATGACAAGCGGACATGTACGACGTCCGCCGGAAAATTGTCGGCCCCTCGGGGGCCCCGGAAGCTGCGCGGGTCCGGCGCGGCGACGCCGTAGGACTACGGTCGTACGGCCCTGTGTACGGAACCGTCCGTGCGCGCGCGGGACTTGGGACCCCAGCGAATCGCACGATAATCGACGGTGTCCTTCGACCTGGAAAACGGATCCTCTCGATCGCCACAAGATTCCCTCACGACACGGCAAAAACTCTCGTCCCGGGGAACGCGGGCCGGACAAACGCCGTACCAGTGCGCGGGCCTGGCGGGCGTCCGCCGGGTCGCGGGACGGTTCACATGGCCTTTCGTCCCCCGGGCGGCGGCCTGTGCCACGCCTTGGCCCGGCCTCGGGGGGGGGTTGGCATGGCAAAACGGCTCGCTGGGGCGTGTTCGCGTCCTGGCGGTCGTGCTGACCATGCTGACGGCCGCCGGACTGCTGCTGTTCGGAATGTTCGACACCCCGCCCCCGAAGCGGCAGCTGTACGTGGCATGCCGGTACCCCCGCAACAGGGGAACCCGTACCTGCGGTAGATCCCCTGCCTCCGGTGGATCACGTCCGCCGGGTGCGCCGCAGGATCCGTACCGCGGGCCAGACGATCAGTCCGGTGACGGCCCACAGGAAGGCCGAGAGGCCCAGCCATTCGCCGGTGCCGCTGTCGGGGTCGTGGCCAAAGACCGTCGTCGCGAGCGCGACGAAGGCGAACAGCCCGCCGAGGAGGAAGAACACGACGAGCGCGGCGGTCTGCCCGCCGGTGCGCCGGGCGGGCGCGGCACCACCGCTCTCGGCGGTCGGCGCCGACACGGGCGCCTCCGCGCGCGGGGCGCTCCGCCGAGGCGGCAACTGCACGCGCGCGTGCGGCGGTACCGCCGCGTCGAGCATCGCCATCGTGTGCGCGTCGACGCCGTAGAGCCCCGGTTCCACGGAGACGGCGAGACCGTCGGTGCCGATGAGCCGCCGGCCACCGTCGGGCCAGCTGAGCACGGCGGCGCAGGAACGGTACGGCACGGTCACCGCGAGGTCGCTCCCGTCACGTCCACGCACGGTCACGCTGACCCCGTCGTCCCCCACCACCAGCGCGGATCCGTCCTTGGCCACCGCCTCGAAACGCCGCCCGGTGACGGCGTACGTCGAACGGACCGGCGCCTCCACGTACCCCGCCCAGTCGGCACTGTGCCCCGAGGGCACCTGCAACAGCGCGGTCCCGGCAGCCTCCAGGGCCACCGCGTGCAGCTGACCGGGCGTCACCGACCACAGCTCGTGGCGCAGTTCGTCGAGCCCGCGCGGCGGCCGTCCGGCGAGCAGGTCCTCCGCCGCCCCCGGCAGCCGTCGTACGGCCGCGTCGGCCGCCGTCAGTCCCGCGTCGGCCCGCGCCCGTACGGCCTCCAGGTCTGCCTGCGCGATACGGCCGGCCTGGAGCGCGGCGAGGACGTCGACGAAGCCGCCGAGCACCGCGTCCTGCTTGGCGGGCAGGGAGTCCGCGAAGGCGGTGAGGAGGGCGTGGCCGTCGCGGCGGGAGGTGTAGTCGGTGGCGGCGGTGTAGGAGTTGCCGTCCTCCTGGCGCAGGGCGCGGGAGAGTTCGCGTTCCAGGACACCGGCGTAGAGTCGGGCGGCGGTGGTGTCGGTGACGACGGCGTCGAGGAGGACTCCGCCCTGGCCGTCGGCGAAGTGGGCGGGTGTGGTGGGGAGCGCGGAGGTGACGGCGGGGAGCGGGTGGCGGGTGCCCGGGGGCAGCTTGAGCGCGAGTCCGGCGGGGAAGCGCTCGCCGGCGATCCACAGCACGGCGTTGCCGGCGGTGAACCAGGTTTCCGTCCAGTGCCGTACGTCCTCCGGGCGCAGGTTCCTGACCCCCCACTCCGGGTAGCTGACCAGGCCGTAGCCCTGGGCGCCGTAGCGCCACAAGGGGAGTTGGCCGGTCTCGCGGCGGGACTCCTCCGTCCGTAGGATCTCCTTCTCCGTCTCCAGGCGCTCCATGGGGAGGTCGGCGAGGGAGGCGCACACGCCGTGAAGATAGTCGACGATCTCGTGTTCGGCGCCCTCCACGTGGAAGTGGGTGAAGGCGGCCTTGGTCGCGCCGTTGTAGTGGTAGTCGGCGAGACCGTGGCGGTACAGGGCGAGGTGTTCGACGAGGTGCGTGACACCGGCGCGGGCGAGGGTCTCGTCGGCGATGCCGACGCGGAAGACGAGGCCGGCGCGGAGGGGGCCGGGGGCGTAGGCGAAGAGGGTGGGGATGCCGTCGACTTCGGTGAGGTGGATGGCGTTCATGCTGGCGGCGGCGGGCTGACTGTCCTGGGAGGCCTGGGGGTTCTGGGGGTCCCGGGGGTTCATCTTCGGCCTCTCAGGGCGGAGTTGGCGATGTCGCGGTGCTGGACGTACGCCTCGGCGGGCTTGCCGAGGTAACTCCACGGATAGTCGGAGGCGAGGTTGCCGAGCGCCCGGAAGTGCGCGGCGGCCTGCGCGGTGTCGCCGATCAGCGAGAACAGCGCGGCGAAACTGCCCTGCACGGTGACCCAGCCGTACGGCCGCGCGAACTGCGGGTGGAACACGGAGCGTTGGGCGGCCTCGACGAGTTCGGCGTGCACGTGGGGTTGCTGGAGATATTCGCTGCGCTTGTCGTCGGCACCGAGGTCGAGCCAGTGCTCGACGTGCGCCTCGGCGACGAGCCCGCCGTTCAACGCCCCTGCGGGGGCGGTCAGTAGACACTCGCGCGCGAACCCGTGGGCCTCCTCCCAGGTGCCGCCCCACTTGGGGCAGAGCTTCTGGAGGAAGCGGGCCTGGCCGGTGAAGTGGTGGGGGTGGTAGCGGGCGAGGCGGTTGTAGCGGCGCCGACTCTCGTTCTGCCCGAGCGACAGCCCGCGGGCGGTGTTGAGACGGGCGGCCCAGGCGGCGTCGTAGGAAGGGTCCAAAGCCGTTGCCTGGATGAGGAGTTGCTCCGCCTCTCGCAGGTGTTCGTGGAACGCCTTGAACTGCTCGCGGCTGACGTTCTTGGCTCGCGCGCCGGTCCGTATCTCCCACCCGGCCTCGATGAGCCGGGTCCCGAGCACGGTGAGCGCGAGAACGTCGTGCGGTACGGCGGCGAGTTGCCGTCGCAGCGCGTGCTCGAAAGCGTCGTCCTCCGCCAACACCCCCACGACGAAGGCCCGGTCGGTACCGGGCGGCAGGCTGTCGTGGTACTGCCGGATCGCGGCCCAGTCGGCCGCGGCGGCGGCCTGACGCAACCAGGTGACCTCCGGGAAGGCGGACGCGAGTTCGAAGTCGGGGCCTGGATCGGCTCCGGGGACGGATGACATGCGGCGGATCCTAGGCGAGCCCTGTGACATCGCGGATGGCGGGGAATCCGCAGGTCAGACATGGGGTGAGCGTGGGTTTGACTTGACCTTCGCCCTACCTTTCGTCCAACTTCCGTTCACCAGAAGCTCATATTGTCCGCACCTTTCTGTACTCACGCCCCCCAGGAGCGACGCCATGTCCCTGAACGCCCGCCGTAACCGCCAACTCCTCGAAGCGGCGGCCCCGTTGCTCCTCCAGGGCGAACGGGTTGAGTTCACTTCCCTGGCCGCGATCGGCTCGGTATCGGTCCGCAAGCAAGCCCTGACGGCGGCCGTGGTGGGGGTGTTGAGCGCGGGAACGGTGATGGCCACGGTCACTCCACGCCCCCTGTACATAGTCCTGACCGACCAGAGAGTCCTGTTCTTCGACGGCAACAGGGGCGGGAAACCAGGCAAGTTGATGCTGAACCTGCCACGTCCGTACGTCTCGGCGGGCGGTTCGAAGAAGGCGTTCCTGGGGTTGCAGTTCACCACGAGGCTGTCGGTGGCGGGGCAGGAGCAGGGGTTGAAAGTCACGTTCCCGGTCCAGCACCGGGGGGATGGACCGCGGTTCGTGGCGGCGTTGCCGGTCACGCGGTAAGCAGCTCGCACCAGACGTATTTGCCGCGCGCGCCGTGCCTGGCTGAGGGCTGCCAGCCCCAGAGATCGGCACATGCCTGGACGAGCGCGAGCCCTCGTCCGCCCTCGGCATCCTCGGAGGCTGCAATCAGCTCCAACGGCTCTGGCGGGGGCGGAGGTTCGGGATCGGCGTCCCAGGCCCCGATCCGCAGTACCCCTGCCTCCCAGCGGACGCGCAGGTCGGCGGGTCCTTTCGTATGCCGTACGGCGTTGGAGACCAACTCGGTGGCAAGAAGTTCGGCGGTGTCGACGAGGCCGATGAGTCCGTGGACGGTGAGGATGAGGCGGAGGGTGCGGCGGCTTACGGTGACGGCTCGGGGGTCGTTGGGGATGGAGAGGGAGTACTCCCAGGGGGCGGTGGCGACGGGTCCGGCCTCAGACTCGTTTTCAAGCATGGGTCAACTCCGGTCAGGTGAAGGGGAGTTCGCGCGGTGGCTCGGCCACGACCATCACGGCATGACGGAGTGGTGCACTTCCGCAGGGTATGCGTTGCGTAACCAACCGTAGGGATAACCTGTCATCCCAGACAAGCGGATCGCGTAATCTGCCCTCGAACGAGGAGGAGCAATCGATGGTCCTGAGGCGCGAACCAACGGCACGACAGATGCGCCTGGGCATCGAGTTGCGCAGACTCCGCGAGGCAGCGGGGCTCACCGCCGTCGACGCCGCGGCGCTGCTCGGAGCGGGTCGCGTCCAGATCAGCCACATCGAAGCCGGAATCGTGGGCGTGAGCGAGGAACGGGTACGCCGCCTCGCATCCCACTACGCCTGCACGGACGAGGAGTTCATCGACGCGCTGGTCGCTATGGCAACCGATCGGACGCGGGGCTGGTGGGAGGAGTACCGGGGTCTGCTGCCCACGTCGTTCCTGGATCTGGCCGAGCTGGACCATCACGCCGCGTTCTTGCACGAGGTAGCGATCCTGTATGTGCCGGGCCTGCTACAGACGGAGGACTACGCCCGCGCGGTGTTCTCCGCCAGGG
This sequence comes from Streptomyces sp. NPDC096013, assembly GCF_044763565.1. Lineage (NCBI taxonomy): Bacteria > Bacillati > Actinomycetota > Actinomycetes > Kitasatosporales > Streptomycetaceae > Streptomyces > Streptomyces sp. NPDC096013. The sequence goes on from NZ_JBIWGK010000003.1 coordinate 233,904, forward strand.
TCCCCGAACTCACCGACGAAGAACTTGAGTTGCGCGTCCAACATCGCCTGCGGCGTCAACAGCTCCGCATGCCCTACGAGTTGGTGATCCACGAGTCAGCACTGCGCATCAGGGTCAGCGACCGCGCAGCCTCCCGAGCCCAACTCACCAAGCTTCTCGGACTCTCCGAAGCGGACGACATCACCGTCCGCGTCATCCCCTTCGACCTGGACGGCTTCGCAAGGGCCGCCAGCGCGATGACGTACGCGGGCGGCCCCGTTCCCAAACTGGACACGGTCGTACGCGACGTACCCCACGGCTCGGCCTTCATCGACTCCGAAGCACAGCTCAGCGCCTTTCGAACGCGCTTCCGTAAGGTGGAAGCCGTGTCACTCGACCCCGAACGGTCGCGCGACTTCATCGACCGACTGGCGAAAGAGCTGTGAGACACCCCATGGACAACTGGCGGAAGTCGTCCTACTCGGGCCCGGACGACGGCAACAACTGTGTGGAGATCGCGAACTCCCCCACCCATACACACGTGTCCATACGCGACTCGAAGGCGCCGGCCAGGGCCATACTCACCTTCCCCGGCGGAACCTTCCATGCCTTCATCGAGACCCTCAAGACGGACGAAGAGACGCGTGCTTTCATCCGCGAACTGGTTCAGAAGCCGTGAGGTAGCCATGGACAACTGGCGGAAGTCGTCCTACTCAGGCCCGGACGACGGCAACGAGTGCGTGGAGATCGCGAACTCCCCCACCCATACACACGTGTCCGTACGCGACTCGAAGGCGCCGGCCAGGGCCATAATCACGTTCCCCGCAGGGGCCTTCGCCACGTTCGTAGACACGGTGAAGGCAGACATGACCCGCGCGCACACCGCGATGCGGGCGAGCTGAGAGCCAGGAGCGGCATCACCGTGCCAAGCCCAGACATCGCCGTCGGAGCCGCTGTGACCATCACTGAGGGCCCGTTCGCAACACTTCGGGCGACGGTCACAGAGATCGATGCCCCGACACAAAAGATCAAGGGCGTCATCAAACTGTTCGGCCGCCACTCTCCGGTCGAACTCACCTTCACCGGCACGCCGAACGAACTACGAGTGACAGCAGTGCAGGACCGCTCACAGATCATCGCCACGCACAGAGACGCCACACGCCACTTCGGGGTCGTAGGATGCATCACCTCCGGCAAAGACGCAGGCCGCTACATCCGGGTCGATGGAATGGCCGCCCTCGACGAGCCCGCTGCGGAGCACACAGGATCGGCGGAAGTGATGATTCGCGTCGCCGACGACCCCGGCATGCAGATCAACTGCGTCGGCGAATGGGTAGAGGACTGGGCAGGCGTGGAGGAGTCGTTCCGACTCGATCACCGCCAGGTCGACTGGGACCATTGAACTTCAACGGGCAGTGACGGGCTGATCATGCCCTACCTCCACGGCCCCGACCTCGAACATTGTCCGCTGCCGGGAGGACACGCCCGCATCCTGTGGACCCTGCCGGTGACCGCGGCCGAGATCGAGTTCCGCAGGCGTCACGGACACGAGGCGTTGGAACAGCTCTTCGACGAGGCACAGATCGTCCCCACCGATCCCTACCGAGCATCGGTCGCCTGACCTTCCGGCCTCATCCGGTTCGCCTACTTGGAATTGCCATGTGGCATCAGGCACCAAGACCTGTCCCGTTAGTGATCTTCGAGCTGTTCTGGATGCGGCGGGCCGCAGTCACGAGCTCGGCAGGCAGCGCGGGGCCGTCACACGCGTAATCGATCAGCAGGTCCCGGTAGGAGTCGTTCGGCAGGTTCGGCGCCAGTTCGATGAGTTCGCTCAGTTCGGCGGGCGACCCGATCAGCCGTGCTCGGTAGGCGGCTCCGGCAGCACGGAGCGTGAGCCCAGTCGGCTCGTACTCCATTCCCTGATCAATCAGCCGGACCGCAGCGGCGAAGTCGCCCTGCTCGGCGTGTACGTCGGCCAGGTCGAGATGGAGCGACCAGTTGGCCGGGTCCAGGGCAAGAGCGCGCTCGAACGCCGCCACCGTCCGTTCAGGATCACCCAGCTTGCGCCATGTACCCGCTCGCACGACTTCCGTCAGCATGATCGGCTCCACGGAGTCCGCCCGGTCGCAGAGAGCCAATGACGTATCGGTGAGACCGCATGTCCGCAGCAAGATCGCCATCTTGGCCAACGCATCCGGCGACGGCCGCCGGGCAGCGACCGCGTCGACGGCCTGGAACCAGGGCCGGAACCGTTCCCGCGTACTTTCGGTGTCCAGAACACGGCCGTGGTCCATCGTCCGCATTGCGGCCTCGGCCAACGCATCGGCACTCACCACACCGAGAAATCGCGCATCGCCGAACCAAGGGGCTTGGGCCCATGCGATGTCGGGTTGCACACCAGTGACCGACCCGATCGCCAGCGCCGCACCGTCCATGTCACCCTCAAGGAAGCTGATGTACGACCGCGCCAGCAGCGTCCTCAAGGAGTCGGCGCCCTGAACGACCTCGGCCAGTTCGGACGGCTTGTCCCTCCACAACTCGGCAAGGACCGTATAAGGCTCGGGGTTCTCAGGTGTGGAGGCGATGGCACCCGCCAGATAGTGCACGGCTGCTGCTGGGCTGCCCCCGCAGTGCGCCATCACCTGCGCGAGACCTACTCCAACTGCCACTGCCCGATTCGACATTGGCCGAGGGTATCCCTGACGGAAGCCTGCCGGCCCGCCCACCCAGGACTCGCTGGACACGACGCCGTGATCTTGTTGCGGCAGGAGTATTGGCGACGCCAAAACCGCCCTGGGCACGAACGCGGTTCGCAAGAGCCGGGCCCACCCGTCGACCAGTCAATGATTTGATCTTGGGCCAGCTCTCGGGAGTCACGTGATGGTGGTCCCCGTCGTCGGCGTCCATCCGTGAATGGAAGGGCACGTACAGCTGATCGTCTTCGAGACGGTGGGTGACGCCGCCCATACCGAATACGGTGAAGACGATTCCTACGCCTGGTGCTTCCGTCGGGTCCAGTTGGCGTCCCAGGCCATATCCGAGGGGTAGTCCCATTCTTCTCGGTACGTGGTATGTAAGGACGATTGGGTATGCACCTCGCCTACTCAATTTCCTGAACGCGAATAGGTTCAGCACCTCCCAAATAGAGCATGCATCCCGCATCCTCCTGGTCCGATTTTTCTGGAGGAATTACGTAGATTCCGGCGGTCGGTGCAGGAGCCCAACCTAGGCTTCGCGGAGGATCGTACGCCTCATAGTGCCCGACATAAAGGCGTGTCGACGGGATGGAGACCGTACAGACATCTCCAGCACGCAGCTCAGACGCTGGCGGTTCGAGCCGATATGGAACCCATTCTGGATTAGACTCTCCGTAGGGCAGCGCAAGAGTTCCGTCCCAGCGAAAATTGGCTGAATTGTCGACCGCACCCCAGGGCCAATCCAACGTGATGTATCGCGAATTCACCGACACAACCCTGGCCCCTGCGGGCTCACATGAGACAACTACCTCACTGCCGACTTGAGGAAGCATAATTACCTGCCACCTATCCTGACCGTGAAACGGCACCAACCTGCTCAAATTTGAAGTGAAACTTGCCACCGCCCTAACAACGGGAAATCATGTGGCGAAACCGTACCTGCCCTCACACCCTATCGGCTCCGAAATCCGTGCCCGCCAAAACAAACTACCGGTCGACCTGGATTCACAGGGCTAGCCTCAGAAATATATGCCGCACTCCCACATTCAGTCGGTCGAGAATGCCGTGAGAGCCGAGGCCAGCTGATTACCGTATTCATCGCAACTATTCAAAAGTCGGCGACCCGTCTCGGAGGAGATCAGTTCGTCATTTTCTGGCGCGACCAGGATTGCTTCATGACAGGTGCTTTCAATCTCTCGATTCATGGTGCCGAAATATCCCAGACCATATGAAAGAAAATGTTCGCCAGCACTGCGGAGATAGCCCCGACGATCCTCTTCCCCCTCGACCAGAGTGAGTGAAGATTCCATGTACTTGTCGAGATAGTCGGCCATTTCGCGAGCAAGGCAGACAACTGTGCCGGTCTGGACCTCACTCAAATCTCCCAACGCTTCCCCGAGCATGAGCCAACCATTGATGGCCTCCAACTGGAAGCTCTCAGCGAATTCCGGCTCGATCCCAGACTCGAACAGCGGTGCAGAGCGGAGTTCGATGATGGCCTGCTGGAGCCCTCCGTTGCTCTCCCCATCCATCTGTGCCTGGCCGGCTCGGATCAGAGATTCGACTGCCGTACTGTCCACTCCCCACTTCTCCGGCATAGTGATCCGAAGGAGTGGTGCCTGCAGTCTGCGTAGAGCAAGGTATGCCGCCTGATTGCGTTGTTTTCGCGACATGCATGGACCTGAGCTGACAACGTTTCTTCGTCACGCCGGCCCAATTGGCTCACTCCACCGATGACCTCGCACAGTCGGCGCTCCACGTCCTGCTTCCCTTGCAAACACCCGTGCTCCCGCGCACGTGCCCAATCCGCCCGAACCATAGAGAGTCTCTCTATTTGTCGGACAACGCCTGCAACACAACCTCCCACTGGAAGTCAATTAGCCGAGAGCAGTTCTCATTATCTCTCTCGGATTCAAGCAGCTCTTGGGGCAGTCCTTCCGTATGCAACACAGCCTCATAGCAGGAAGACATGATCTCTAGCGTTGAATCCGAATCGAACCCGGCAACCACACAATCGAAGAACAGCGAGAGACCTGCCACCAACGAATCAGTCCCGATTGCCAGATCCTCATTCGCCAAAGAATACAATCGACTGGAAATGCGGTCAGCTTCGTCACGATCGAAATCCTCAGAGGGGGCGGACTCGATAATTGACCTGACAAATTGGACCGTAGCTTCGGAGAACACTTCATCGAATGAAGGTCGAAAGAACTCAAGCGACCCACGGATCACCTGGAAAGAAACTTCCCCTCGCATATCCGGGGAAATCTCCTCCAAGGACTCACTCCAATGTTGCGCTCGCACATCCCACAAGCTCAAAACACACCTCCTACCCTTGCTTTCCTGTCTTAATTTCGCTCTTCATCGATCCCATGGGGCCAATCGAGTCTGCTCGAAGAGTTGTATGTTAGGAAATTCGTTACCCCTCGCCGCACAGTTCTGCCGTTCAGGTCCGCAAGCTGGTCGAGAAGCCACGATAGTACCCTCGCCTTCCAGGCTTCCATCTTCCACCGCATTGAAAAGAATTTGCTCTGCGTCAGTCTGGAGTGCTTGACCACCTGGCCCTTTAGTGACGTAATCCACTCCAAATATTCGCCGATACCCCTTCGCTTTCGCCAGAGCCTTCAGTGCCACAGAGGCCCGATTATTGTTAGTGGAGTAAACTAGTTCCCCCCCAAGTTCGCCCGTGGCAACCGTCGTACCTTGATCGGCCATCTTGTTACCATTTGTGGGCGGATTCTGGAGCTTCGAAATATTGGCATCGTGCAAAGCCTGCGCGTCATCACCCAACTCTTGCGCTGTCTTCGCGCCGTTTATCGGGCAACTCGCCGGAGACACCAGGTTGACATCGACGTTGTGAACCAGAACCGGAGTGTTCCCGGCCTCCACATAGTAGGTGTGGAGTGTGCCGATGGTCAGGTCGTAGGTAGTGGTGTTCGCGTGGTAGAGCCGAACCCCGGTGACCTCAGCCGTCCCGGACGGGGTCTGGAGGACGTCGCCGGCCTTCAGGTCCTTGCCCTCGATGAACGCCGACCGGGTCTCGTCGTAGAACGGGTGGTGGAAGGTCGTCGTCAGGTGCGCGCCCTGCGCAACCGGCGCCTCCCCGCCAGCCTTGCCGCTCTGACCGGGCGTTGCCGAGGACACCGCCGCGACCGTCTTGGCCGCCGGCTCCTGATCAGCGCCGTGGCCGTGGCTCGCGCCCAGCGCTCCCAGTACCGCAGCCGACGCCGCCAGGCCGAATGCCGCCTTGCGGGCGACCTTCTTGGCCAGGGACTTAGTAGCGGTGCTCGCGCCCTTCTTCGCGCCAGTCTCGACCGCCGCCTTGACCGTCAGGTCCACGAAGTCGTGGTCCGTGTGCGTGACGATCACCGCGGTGACCTTGTGCGCCTCCGTACCAGCAATCCCCGGCACCGAGTTGGCGATCGTGTCGCCCACCTTCATCTGTTCGATCGCCTTGGTCGTGCCGTCGGCCATAAGTACCCGGGTAGCACCAGTGAAACTGTGAACAGGGCAACTACCCGACCGCGACTGCGATTTAGTCCCCGCCCCCTCGGACTCCGCCGCCGAAGCCGCCTCATCCGTGGCATCCGCAGCCCCGGACTCCCCGGCTTCAGTCGCCCCCTTCCCGAAGAGCCCTCCGACGACCTCCATCGCCTTCGGAGCCGCCTTGGCAAGGAGCTTTCCGCCCAGGGAACCAAGCGCGCCGCCCAGCGCACCCGTCACCGCGCCCTCGACCGCCGACCCCGCGAACGCACCCGCGCTGCAGTCACCGCCGCCGTTCTGGGCGCACTTGAAGCCCTGCTCGACCAAGGACCCGGCCGCACCCGCCAACGCGGCGCAGCCAATCGTGCCCACGCCCCACGTCGCCGCCTCGCAGCCCGCGAAGACCGCCGTCGACACCACGATCGACGTGATCGCCGCCGCGTGGTTCTTGACGAACTTCGCGGTGGTCTTCACCGCCTTCACCGTGGCGTGGTAGGCCGTCCGCGTCGCATGCGCGACCGCCTTCGCCGCCTTCTTCACCTCATGCGCGACCTTGTGCGCCGCCTTCTTCACCGCGTGTACCACGCGATGCGCGACCCTCGATGCCTTGTGGTACGCCGTATGCACCGCGTGAACTGCCGCGTGGTACACGCGTTTCACGTGTCTGACCGTGTAGTGGTAGACCCGCCGCGTCACCCGCACCGTCGCCCGGTACACGTCGTGCACCTGGTGAACGACCCTGTGGGCCGCGTGCTTCACCGCGTGAACCACCTTGCGGGCCACGTGCTTGGCCGCGTGGTACACGGCCTTCGCCGCGTGCTTGACCTTGTGCGCCACGTGCTTGGCGGCCTTCACCTCGCACGAGCCGGTCCACCAGGAGCAGTGGCCGGACGGGTCCGTGCCCACCATCGGGTTGTCGTCGACGTAGGCGAAGGGGTTCGCAGCCACCGAGTCGGGGCTCGGGTCCAGGGACACACTGTCCTTGTTCAGGAACTCCCCGGAGTTCGGGTTGTACCAGCGGGACGCCGTGCCCACGTCACCCGTGCCCGGCTCCGTCCAGCCCGACTGGAAGCCCAGGTGGCCGATCAGTGACAGCGTCGCCGTCACCTTGCCCAGCGGGTCGTACGTCGCCGAACCCGAGAGGGCCGTCGCGCCCGACGTGAACGTGCCCACCACGTCGTCGTGCAGGTCCGTCAGAGCCAGGGCACCGGTCGACGAACCCGACTGCTTGATGCCCACCAGGCCGCCGCCCGGGTCGTACGTGTACGACGCGTCCCCGTCCGTCGCGATCGTGTTGTCCGCGCCCGAGTAGGCGAACGTACGGGTCGACGACGCGGCCGTGTCGGTGTCCGTGATGTTCCGGCCCAGCGCGTCCAGCGTGTAGGACTGCGGGCCGGCGACTATCTGGCCGCCGAACGCGTCCGTCTTGAACGCGGCCGTGCCGTTTGCCGTCGACGACTCCTGCGTCATCGTGCCGCGCGCCGAATAGGAGTACGAGTTGATGCCGTCCGATGTCAGCTGGTCCCGCGCGTCGTACGTGTAGACGTCCGCGCCGGACCGCACCCGGTTGCCCGAGGCGTCGTACGAATACGCCGTCGTCGTCGAGCCGTTGTTCCACGACGTCAGGCGGTCCGACCAGTCGTACGCGTACGTGTTCGTCGACGCGCCCGTCACGCCCGCCGTCGTCTTCGACGTCAGGTTGCCGTTGTTGTCGTAGCCGTACGTGAAGCTCGACACCGTCGACGCGCCCTGCACCATGACGTCGCTCGACAGCTCGTGCGCGCTGTTGTAGCCGAAGGTCCTCGTCTGGCCCGTGCTGCCGTACTTGATCGTCTTCAGGTTGTTCAACTGGTCGTACGTGTACGAGAGATGGGTGCCGCTCGCCGCGTCGTCCAGCGTGGAGAGGCGGCCCGCCGTGTCATAGCCGTACGACTGCGTGCCCGCCGCGTCCGTGCGAGTCAGTGTCGAACCGTCGTCGTTGTACGTGAAGCTCGACGAACCCGCCGAACCCGACGCCGAGAGCAGATCGCCCCGGTCGTCGTACGTGAACGCGTCGTGCGTGGACGCCTGGTGGTCCGCGGCGCCTACCGTGCCGGCCTCGTCCGTGTCCGCCGAGGTGACGCGGCCGTCGGCGTCGTAGGAGAAGCTGTGCTTCGCCGAGGCCGCTTCCGCGCCGGTGCCCGTCATCGTCTTGAGCTGGTCGTTGGCGTCGTACGTCATCGACGTCGTGACGCCGCCGGGGGCGGTGGCCGAGGTGGCGTTGCCGTCCGCGTCGTAGGCGAAGGTCGTCGTGGAGTCGGCGGCCGAGGTGTATTGGGACGTCGTGGGCTCGGTCACCGTCGCCTGCTGGCCCCAGGGGGTGTAGCCGTAGCGCCAGGAGTTGCCGCGGCCGTCGGTGAAGCGGGTGCGGTTGCCGGCCGCGTCGTAGCCGAAGGACGTGGTGATCGACGTCGTCGCGTCTACCGGCTCCACCTGCTGGGTGATCGTGCCCGCCGCGTCGTACGTCCAGCGGGTGGTGTGCTGGTTGGCGTCGGTGGCCGCGGTCAGGTTGCCGTTGCCGTCGTACTGCTGCGAAGTGCCGTAGAGGAACGTGCCGTTGGGGTCGTAGCTGCGAGTCGCCGTCGGGTCGTCGTTGACGTTGTAGTCGGTAGTCGTGTAACTGCCGTCTGCCAGCGTTGTCTTGGTGGGGTTGTCCTCGAAGTCGTAGGCGTAGGAGGTGGAGTTGCCCGCGCCGTCCGTGGTCTTCGTGACGTCGCCCGCGCGGTTGTAGGCGTACGTCGAGGTCACGCCGCCCGGGGTCGTCGTCGAGGCGACGTGGGCGCCGTAGGGGTTGCCGGTGGTGACCGCGTAGGAGTTGGTCGTGGTCAGCGTGCGGTTGGAGGGGTAGCGCTCCAGGGTGGTGGAGGTGACCTGGCGGCCGAGGTAGTCGAAGGTCGCCTGGGCCTGGGCGCCTGTGCCGTCCGTGGCCGTGCGCTGTTCGCCGTTGGTGTCGTAGGTGGCGTGTGTTTTCGTGCCGTCGGGCTCGGTTACCTGGGCCAGGTCGCCCAACTGGTCGTAGAGGTACGACGTCGTCCTGCCGCCCGGTGTCGTCTCGCTGGTCTGGTTGCCCTCGCTGTCGTACGTCCAGACTGTCGTGCCGGAGTTGGGAGTTGAGGCTCCGGCCGGGGTGTAGGAGGGGAGGGTCTCGCTGACCTTGTTGCCGACCGCGTCGTAGGCCGTGGTGGTGACCAGGCCGGTCGGGTCCTTCTCCGCGACGGCCTCGCCGAAGGTGTTGAAGCCGCTTGAGGTGACCGGGTTGACGGGCGCGGCGTTCGCGGCGATGCCGTCCGGCTCCGACTGGACCGTCGGTGCCGTGGTGACCGCGAGGTTGCCGGCCTGGTCGTACGCGTAGGTGGTGGTGTGCTGCTCGGGGTCCGTCATGGACGTGGGCAGACCGCGTTTGTCGTACGTGTACTTGGTGGTCTGCTGGTCGGAGGAACCGACCGTGCCGCCCGAACGGCCCTTTCCGTACAGGGAGTTGATCTCGCTCGTCGACAGCGCCCGCTGGTAGGTCTGGACGTTGCTGACCGCGCCGTTCACGGCGTTGCTGACCGCGCCCGAGGCGGTCTTCGCGCCGCCGATGGACAGCGGGCCCGCGCCGGTCCAGGGGGCGGGGTTGTTGGCGGTGCCCGCGAGGGTGCCGTTGACGTACAGGTTCATGGTGCCGGTCGACGCGTCGAAGGAGCCGACCAGTTGGGTCCAGGTGTTGAGGGCGGGGGTGGTGGAGGCGGAGGCGCTGTAGTACGCCGACGGGGCGGCGGAGGTGTCCTGGCTGGGCGAGATGAGACGGAAGACACCCGTGGTGGAGGCGTACTGGAGGTAGAAGGAGGAGCGGTTGGTGCCGCCCTGCGCGACGAAGGTGCGGAAGGTGGAGGCGTCGGACAGCTTCACCCACGCCGACACCGTGTAGGACGAACTCGTGTCCAGGACCGGTCCGTTGGTGGCGGCGATGTCGCCGTTGCCGGAGGTGTCGCCGCTGAACTGGGCCGCGTCGTCCGACCAGGTGACGCCCGGTCCGGCGGTGACGGTGTTGCCGGTGCCGGAGGAGTCGGTGACCGAGCGGCCGGTTGTCTGGTTCAGCTTCCACCAGCCCGACGGGTGCCCGGAGGCGTCGCCGTACAGGGTCTCGCTGAGCAGGTTGCCCATGTCGTCGTACGAGTCGGTGGTGGTGCGGTCGTAACCGGTCGCGTCGTGGTCGTTCTCCGACGCGACCTGGTCGTCCGGTGTGTACGACACGGACGTCACGCGGTCGACACCGGTCGGGTCGACGGTCGTGGACGTGGTGCGGCTGGAGGCGTCGACCGTGTACTGGGTGACGTTCTCGCCGTTGTCGGTGGTCTGGGTCAGCAGGTTGCCGGCCGCGTCGTAGGTGTCCGACTCCAGCGTGTAGCTGCTGGTGCCGTCGGAGCTGGTCCTCTTCACCGTCGCGGTCAGGCCGTCGTCGGTGTAGGTGTACGACGTCTTGTTGCCCATCGCATCCGTGACCGAGGCCAGCCGGTCAGCCGGGTCGTAGGCCCGCGAGGACTCGACCAGTTTCGCGGCGGTCCCCGGGGAGACCGGGTCGCCGGTGTACATCAGGCTCTGCGTGAGCAGGTTGCCGTTGTCGTCGTAGGTGTAGTCGGTCTCGTTGCCGGCGCTCGTCACCTCCTTGGTCTTGTTGCCTGAGGTGTCGTACGTGTACGTCGTCGTGTTGCCGTAGGACGTGCCTGCCGCGACGTTGGCGTCGGACTCGGTCAGCAGCCGGTCGTAGGCGTCGTAGGTCTGGGTCTCGGTGCGCGGGGCGTCGCCGCCCTGAGCGTCGGAGACGGTCTGGGAGAGGACATCGCCGTCGTCGTCGTAGACCGTGCTGGAGACGGCGGAGTGGTCGGCGCCCTGCACACGGTCGGTGATCTTCGGGTCGTGCTCGGCGGTGACCTGGCCGTTCTTGTCGTAGTCGTAGCTGGTGGTCAGACCGGCCGGGTAGGTGTCGGAGACGACGTTCTGACTCAGGACCTGGCCGACGCCGTCGTAGGTGTACGACGTGACCAGGCCGATGGCGTCGGTGGTGGAGGCGACGTCGCCGTTGGTGAAGTACGACACGGAGTTGACCGCTCCGCCGGGGCTGACCGTCTTGACCGGGAGGCCCTTGGGCACGACGCCGCCGTTGGCGGAGGGGTAGGTGCTGGTGCCGTCGCTGTAGACGGTGGTCGTGGTGCGGCCGGACGGGAAGCCGGGGACTGCGGGGCCGGTGACGGCGGTCTGGTTGCCCGCCGAGTCGTAGGTGTACGACGTCAGATACGTGTTGTCCGTCGCGGACGCCGAACGGCCGTCGCGCTCGGTCAGCAGCTGGTCGTTGCGCGGGTCGGCGGTGGTCAGCTGGGCGGTCGTGTCGTCCGGGTAGTACGTGTAGTACTCGGTGTTGCACTTGTTGGCGACCTGGTCCTGGCAGGACGTGGACGAGACGATGTTGCCGCGGACGTCGTGACCGGTGGTGGTGACCGCGCCGTTGGGGTCGGTGACCGTGTGCTCGAAGCCGGCCGTGTCGTAGCCGAAGCTGGTCTTGTTGCCGAGGCCGTCGGTCTCGGTCAGGGCGCGGTTTCCGTTGGTGACGTCGTAGGTGTACGTCAGCGTGGACGTGGTCGGCGAGGTCACCTTGACCGTCTCGACCGGGAGCAGCCCGCTGGAGTTCTTGGCCGCCTCGACATGTGCCGCCACGTCCGCCGCGCTGAGCGCCGTGTGGTAGAAGGCCGCGTCGGCGATCGAACCGGTGAAGTGGCTGACGTCTCCCGGGGAGTTGAGCCAGCTCTTGGCGAAACCGGCGCCCAGGTAGAGGTGGGTGTAGGTCTGGTCGGCCGGGGTGCCGGAGTAGCTGGACTGCTGGACGCCGTCCAGGTACAGGGTCTGGGTGGCGCCGGAGGCCGTGAGGGCCACGTGGTGCCAGGTGTTGTCGGTGACCGTGCCGGTCGAGCCGAACGCCGTCGAGCTGGACCCGCTGCCCGAGTAGTAGTGGCCGTGCAGTTTGTTGTCGCTGCCGACGTACAGCAGGGGCGCCCAGGTGCCGGACGTGGTGGTCGCGCCGGAGATGACCGCCGACTGGGCGCCGACGATGACGCCTTGCGAGGCGGTCTTGAACCAGAGTTCCAGAGAGCGGTCGCTGGTGCCGAACTGCACGGACGTCGGCAGCTCGGTATAGGAGGAACTGCCGTTGTACGTCGTGGCCTTGGCGTCGCTGAACGGTCCTGTCGCGCCGAGTGTCACTCCGCTGTACGTGCCGTTGCCGCCGTGCACCTCGTTGAGGGCCGTGGTCGCGCCGGCCGCCTCGCCGAGCCGGTAGTAGCCGGCCGGTCCGCCACCGAGGACCGCGCCCCGGTAGGTCTGGCTGGAGCCGGTGACGGTGGGGGCGGCGAGCTTCCAGACGCCGCCGTTCTCGTCGGTGAGCTGGGTGAGTGTTGTCGTCGCCGGGTCGTAGGTCATCGTCGCGAAGGACTTGCCGGAGGGGCGCTTGACCGAGGTGAGCAGGGACGTCGAGTGAGTGCCGTACTGGTAGAGGGCGTTGACGTCGGCGGCAACCAACGGGCGTCCGTACCAGGCCGCGTCGGCGATCGAGCCGTTGAAGTAGGTCGCGTAGCCGGTGCCGTCGGTGGTGCTGCTGTTCGCCTCGTCGGGCCAACTGCCGCCCAGGAAGCCGGTACCGAGGTAGTTGAAGACCTGGTTCTTGCCGAAGGCCACCGCGCTCTTGATGGAGACGGTGCCGGTGCGCGAGCCGACCTTCGTGTTGTCCAGGAACAGCGTCTGCGAGTTTCCGGCGGCGCTCAGCACCACGTGGTGCCACTTGCCGTCGGCCACGGACGCCGAGGACACGATCGGGTTGATGCCGCCGCTGTACCAGAACTCGGCGTTCAGCTTGCCGTCGGTGCCGACGTAGACCGACGGGGTGTAGAAGCCGGCGGCCTTCTTCGAGCTGATCGGCTGGGAGGCGTACGAGTAGAGCACCCCCGGTCCGGCCGAGGTCTTGAACCACAGGGACAGCGCGCCCGAGTCGGTGTCGTTTCCGGTGTTCTTCGGCAGGGCGACGTCGGAGGTGGTGCCGTTGAAGGAGGCCGCGGTGGAGGAGGAACCGGTGAGCGGGCCTGCCGCGCCCAGCGTCACGTTCTCGTACGTCGCGTTCTTCGTGCCCTCGTTGGCGAGGACCGCGTCCTTCGCGGTGGTGCCCGAGGTCTCCGTGAGCGGCCAGGCCGCGCTCGGGTCGAGGTCGAGGGACGCGTTCTGGTACTGCGAGCCAGTCGTGTAGCCGTACGTCGTGCACTTCGTCGTCGACAGCGGCGCGCACACGGTCGTCAACTGGTCGCCTGTGTAACCGTAGTTCCAGGTCAGCGCGGTCGACGCGGTGCCGGCGGTGACCGGGTCGGTGGTGACGGTCGCGACATGCGCGGCGAGGGCGCCGGAGGGGGTGGACCAGGTGAGGGCCAGTGTGCGGCCGGACACGTTGGACTTCATCTGTGTGACGTGGCCGCTGGTCCAAGTGAGCGATATGGAGCGGCCGTTGGCGTCGGTGACGGAGGTGAGTCCGTAGTTGCCCGTGGTCAGCAGCGTGGTGAAGGCGTAGACCGTGTCGTCCTTGTCGGTCAGGCTGTAGCCGCCCGCGCTGACCGTGGTGAACGTGGCCCAGCGGCCGGTGCCGGGCGCGAAGGTGCCGTCGCTGTTCTTGCCGTAGCCGACCTGTGAGCCGTCCGGATAGGTGACGTTGACGCTGGTGACCGCGCCGGCCGCGCTGTACTGCTCGGTGGCGCGCGCGTCGAAGATGGACGACCAGCCGGAACCGAAGGCTCCGGTCCAGCGCGGGTCACGGGAGTTGTAGTCGCGCTCGACGTCGAGGGACGGGCCGACGGTGGAGATCGAGGCGTCCGTGTCGGAGGTGGTGTAGTTGCCGATGGACGCGTCGAAGCCGTGGTCGCTGCTGTTCTGCGAGAGCCCCGAGGTGATGACCGGCTGGGGCACCTGGACGGACAACTCGTAGGGATCGGCGGGCGAGTAGAGCGCGGTCGTCGCGTCGTACGCCTGGACTTCCCAGGTGTAGTTCTTGCCCCAGGCCAGTTTCCCGGCCGGCACGGTCCAGTCGCCGGTGGAGACCAGGCCCGAGTCGACGACCAGGGCGTTGTTGGCGTCGTAGACCTTGAACTGGTACTTGTTCGCGCTGCCGCTGGTGGAGTTGGCGCCGCCCGCCCAAGCGGTGAGCTCCGGGGTGGTGGTGCCGACGACCGCGTTGTCGGCGGGGAACTGCTCGTAGAGCTGCGGGGCGGTGTTCCCGGTGTAGGTGACGATGAGCTTCGGGCCGAGCCCCGGGTCGTTGAAGGAGCCGAACTGCTTCCAGTGCAGGCTATCGGTCGTGGCCGCGTAGAGCGCGAGGCCGTAGTCGGCGGTCGTGCCGCTGAACCAGCCCTGGATCGCCGAGGTCGACAGCGTCACGTCCACCGTGTCGCCCACGGACCGGTCGGCGGCCGTGTTCGCGCAGGCGTTCGGCACGGTCGGGGTCAGGTTGCCGATGGAGGCGCCGTAGCTCGGCCCGGGATAGCCGGTGACGCCCTCGGGCGTCCAGGCCTGGGTGACGAGGGCGACGTCGAAACGCTCGGCGGTGCAGGTCGCGGCCCAGGTGTCGAACAGTTCCAGTTTCGCTGCGGTGACCGTCAGGCCGCTGTCGTCCCAGGCGGTGTCCCAGTGGTTGATGTAGCTCGCCGCGGAGTGCGTGCCCGAGTCGTACGAACCGACCTTGATCGTCTGCTCGTAGGAGTGGTCGCCCGTCGAGTCCGAGCCCGACTCGGCGTAGGTGGTGGTCCAGCCGTCGGTGACGGTCGGGTCGACGGTGACGGGGAAGACGCGGTGCGTGTCCTTCAGCCAGGCGTCGTCGAGGGTGATCCTCAGCGCGTAGCCGCCGCCGTCCCGCACGAGGGTGGTGGTGACGTCGTGGGTGGTGGTCGGCTCACCGGAGCGCGGATCGACCTTCGAGTCGTAGGCGTACGACGGTGGGACGCGCTCCACGGTCTTGTCCGCGCTGTCGCGCAGGTCGATCGAGCCGTCCTTGTTCTGGACGGGCGTGAGTCCCTTGAGGTGGAGCGGGAAGGTCCAGGAGTTGCCGGCGTCCGCGGAGTGCAGGACGACCGCTTCCTTCACGCCGGTGGCGGTGGGGGCGACCTGGAGGTCGGTGTCGGTGAGGACGTCCGGGTAGGTGACGCGCGAGCCGTCGTCGGCGGTGCCCTTGACGGCCTGGGCGTTCTTCAACCCGTAGGAGACGGTGTGCCGCGCGTCGGCGGAGAGGGAGACGAGGGTCGAGTCGTCCGCCTTCGCCGCGAAGTCGACGCCAACGGAGTTGGCCTTCTCGTGCCACCGCCCGTCGGGTCCGGCCCTCACGTCCACGTCGATGGGCGCCCATTTGCCTTTGCCGACCTGGTAGTTGACGGGTGTCGGCGATATCTGTCTGGTGATCGACCCGTCGGCGTTGTCGAATACGGTGTCGGTCCGCGAGGACTTCCCCGCGTCCCGCTTGCTGGTCCTGGCGTTGAACCCGGCCTTGCCCGCGGCGCTCTTCCCGCGCTTCACCGACGCCGAGTGGGCGTGGTAGGCGGCGAGTTCGCCCTTGCCCTTCCCCGGCTTACGGCCCGCGCCCTGGTGTGCCTCGGTGGCGGCGGCCGAGACCCGGTGCCGCTTCCCGGCCGCCGTGCCGGACTTCTCCGACGGCAGCCGGCCCCAGTGCGGGTCCTTCAGCCAGGCGGTGAGCGAGGACAGGCTCGGCAACGAGACGTCGACGGCGTGCAGTTCGACCCCGTCGGCCATCGCCTGCTGCGTCGTCCACATCAGCGCGAGCGCGGTCAGCAGGAGCAGGGCGACACCACGGCGGGCGCGTCGCGCGCGGCGGGGTGAGCGAACACGGCGAGCTAGCCGGATGCGCACGACAGGGACTCCAACGGTCGACAGACAAGGGCGCAACTGCGCTGACCGCAGTGTCAGTTGTCGTTTGACCGAGCCCTGACAGAGAAGTCGCAGAAACGCACAGATCCTGCCTGTCGCTCACACAGGCCGAACAGACCCAGGAGGGGATCATGAAGCGATCTTGACCACTACCCGGTAAACCGACCCGACTTGCCTCGCATATCCGTTTCCCCCTTGTGAATTCCTTTGCGTATACATCTACTTGGGCAGAGGATGCCTTCACCTCCCGTATGTGGTGTTCACGAGGAAGGTGTGAGCGCTTACTTCGCGTGGAACCTGCTCGGCGCGTTCGTCGGGTTGCCCCCGGTCGGGAGGGCCTGCTTCGAGCAGGTGGAGAGGACCTTGACCATCGCGGCCTTCTCCGCCGACGTGACCCACAGCCCGTACTTCTTCTTCACGGCGACCTGCGCGGCGACGTACGTGCAGCGGTACGCCTTGGGCGGCACCCAGGTGGCCGTGTCGCCGTCGCCCTTGCTGCGGTTGGGGCTGGCGCCGACGGTGAGGAGGTTGAGCGGGTCGTTGGCAAGAGCTATGCGCTTGCTGGCGTCCCAGTACTTGGCGCCCTTCTGCCAGGCGTCGGAGAGGGCGACCAGGTGGTCGATGTCGACGAGGCTGGCGCCGCGCTTGTAGACGACTTCCTTGCCGGAGTACGGATCGTTTTCGAGGACGCCGTACGACACCTTGCAGTCGCCGCCGGTGAACTTGACCTGCTTCAGGTCCCGTTTGAGGATGTCGTCCCTGGTGTCGCAGCTGTTGGAGTCCGTGTCGGCCCAGGCGGTGCCGAACCGCTCACGGGAGTAGCCCGTCTTCGGCGCCCGCCCCTTGACGGGCAGGGCTTCGGCGGCGGTCAGCGCCGCGCCTCCTCCTGAGCCTGCGCCATTTGTCGCCTCGGGTCCGGCGTCGCCCGTCCCCGTGGTGTCCGTCTTGCATCCGGCGACGGACAGCATGACCAGGGCAGCGATCGCCGCCCCACTCCTCAGACGCATCACGTGCGCCCCTCCCCTTGCTCACCCGGCCCCGCCCCTTCAGGGACGGATATTGCCTGGTCCCACGGTAGCGGCGGACATGTCACGGGCATACGGGACCTATACCCGTACGGCACGCAACTCGCCTTTGTCGCGGCGGTGGAACAGGCCGAAGTACCGGCTTCCCTCACCCCCTCTCCTTACTCCCCTTACTCCGCACCGGATGTGACGCCCCCTCATCCTCAGACCTTGCCGATGCCCAGCGTCGACTCCGAGGGCAGCAGCCCGGAGCCCAGGACGGCGACCCAGAACTCCCCCAGCAGTTCGATGAGTCGGCCGGTGTCGGTCCGGCCGAGTGACTCCCAGGGCGCGGCGGCCAGTCGGTCGGTGCGGTGCTCGACCTCCTGGCGCAGATCACGGCCCGCCCGCGTCGCCGTACCCATGTCGTCTATGACGCCTCGGGCCACCAGCCGTCCGCGTGCCGCCGTCCATTCGTCTCGGCTCCAGCCCCGGCTCTCGAAGCGCTGGACGGAGGCGGCTCCGATCGCGGCGAAGGAGACCAGGGACTCGACCGGGTCGAGGCCGGCGACGAGGAGGGCGGAGAGATGGCCGTCGCCGCGGTGTTCGCGCAGGATCGTCGCCGCCTGCCAGAGCTGGAGGTGGGGCTCCTCCGGCCAGGGCAACTCGGCGTTGGCCGCGGCCAGGGGACGGCCCTCCAGGTTGGCCGCCTCGGCGGCGCGGCGGGCCAGGGCGGCTGCCTCCGCCAGCTCGGGACTGTCGACGCGGTCGCCGAATATCGCGCGGTAGGCCCGGTCCATTCCGCGCAGCCTCGCCCGCAGTACGGCGTCCGGGCTCGCGATGCTCCACGCCGAGTCCATGTGCTCGGCGACCATGCGGGGGCTGAAGCTGTAGAAGGCGGAGGTCACCCGCTCACCGCCGACGGGGCCCAACGGGGCGGCGCGCAGCGGGAAGTAGCTCGACCAGCGCTCCTTTGTGCCGTACCCGAGAGCGGCGGCCTCCTCGAAGACCTCCGGCGCGTAATACAGCACCGCGTGCAGGGGTTCGAGCAGGTGCCAGAGCTGGCGCACGCGGCCCAGCTCCACGGTGACGGGGCTTTTCGTGGTCTCCGCTCCACGCACGCTGTCCGACATGACGTAACTCCTCGTCGCGTCCCGGTCGTTCCACAACTTGACACTGACAAGATTGCCTCACCCGCCCAAACTTGTCAATGCCTAGATTCGGCGTACGCTGCTGAGTATGAGTACGACCAAGCCGACCAAGAGCCCGTACCACCACGGCGACCTGCGCCGCGCCGTCCTCACCGCCGCGCTCGACGTCATCGCCGCCGACGGCCCGTCCGGTCTGAGCCTGCGGGACCTCGCCCGCCGTGCCGGTGTCTCACACGCGGCGCCGGCCCATCACTTCAAGGACCGCACGGGGCTGTTGACGGCCATCGCGGCGGAGGGGTTCGGGCTGCTGGCCGCCACGATCGGGGAGGCGGTGGACCTCAAGGACGCGGGAGTGCGGTATGTGCGCTTCGCGCGCGAGCATCCGGCGCACTTCCAGGTGATGTTCGCGCCCGAGCTGCTCCGCGACGGCGACCTCGAACTGACCACGGCCCGTGCCCTCGCCGCCGACACGCTGAGCCACGCCGTCTCCGCCGTATCCCCCGAGGGCCGCGGCCCCGACGCCCGCCTCGCCGGTGTCGCCGCCTGGTCCCTGGCCCACGGCTTCGCGACGCTACTGCTCGGCCACAACCTCGACGGGGCGGTGAGCGGGCAGGACCCGGAGGAGGTGTTCCGGGCACTGGCGTCGATGCTGTTCCAGGCACCGGCCGGGTGACGTGACGGCGTCTTTCCCGGTGGCAGACGGGCGCCGTGACCGAGACAACCGAAGCGACCGAGGCCGCTGGAGCGGCTGGAGCGAGCGGACCACGGACAAGCCCGAAGCGACCGGCCGCCAGGCACCTTTACGACCCCGGCCGACCGGCCCCTCCTACGACGCCCTCGGTGCGCCCAGCACGCTCCGCGCCGTCCGCGCCCTCGACGCCTCGACGCCCCGACGCCCCGACGCCCACAACTCCAGGACCACACCCCGGAATCCCGGAATCCCCAAACCCCGGGCCCCCGAACCCTGGCCCCCTAGGACGCCCAGAGTCCCTCCCCCCGAACCCCCCAGACTCACGACCCCAGAATCGAAGCCAAGAACTCCCCCACCCACCCCAGCAACTCCCGCCCGACCAACGGCTTCCCGCCCACCTTCGCCGTCTTCGGGCGCGGCACCAGCACCTGGTGGGCGGCCTGCTTGATGACTGCACCCGGGTAGAGGCGCTTGAGGCGCAGTTCCTGGGACTCCCTCAACTCCACCGGTGCGAAGCGGATGTTGGTGCCCTGGAGGACGATGTCGCCGACGCCGCACGCGCGGGCGAGCATGCGCAGGCCCGCCACCAGCAGCAGGTTCTCCACCGGTTCGGGCAACTTGCCATAGCGGTCGACGAGTTCCTCGCGTACGGCCTTGATGTCCTCCTCCGTGTTGGCGGAGGCGATGGACCGGTAGGCCTGGAGGCGCAGGCGCTCGCCCGGGGCGTAGTCGTGCGGGACGTGCGCGTCGACCGGGAGCTCGATCTTGACCTCCAGGGGCGGCTCCTCCTCGACCCCGCCCTCCAGGGAGGCGCGGTAGTCCGCGACGGCCTCGCCGACCATGCGGACGTACAGGTCGAAGCCGACGCCCGCGATGTGGCCGGACTGTTCGCCGCCCAGGAGGTTTCCGGCTCCTCGGATCTCCAGGTCCTTCATCGCCACGTACATGCCCGCGCCCATCTCCGTGTGCTGGGCGATGGTGGCGAGCCGCTCGTGGGCCGTCTCCGTCAGGGGCTTCTCCGGCGGGTACAGGAAGTACGCGTAGCCGCGCTCCCTGCCTCGGCCGACACGGCCCCTGAGCTGGTGGAGCTGGGACAGGCCGAAGTTGTCACCGCGTTCCACGATCAGCGTGTTGGCGTTGGAGATGTCGATGCCCGACTCGACGATCGTCGTCGACACCAGGACGTCGAACTTCTTCTCCCAGAAGTCGACGACGACCTGCTCCAGTGCCTGCTCCGACATCTGCCCGTGGGCGGTCGCGATGCGTGCCTCCGGGACGATCTCGCGCAAACGGGCTGCCGCGCGGTCGATCGACTCGACGCGGTTGTGGATGTAGAAGACCTGGCCCTCGCGCAGGAGTTCGCGGCGGATCGCGGCGCCGATCTGCTTCTCCTCGTAGGGGCCGACGAACGTCAGCACCGGGTGACGCTCCTCCGGGGGCGTCGTGATCGTCGACATCTCGCGGATGCCGGTGACCGCCATCTCCAGGGTTCTGGGAATCGGGGTGGCGGACATCGTCAGGACGTCGACGTTGGCGCGCAGCTTCTTCAGCTGCTCCTTGTGCTCGACGCCGAAGCGCTGCTCCTCGTCGACGATGACCAGGCCGAGGTCCTTGAACTTGGTCTCGGAGGAGAACAGGCGGTGGGTGCCGATGACGACGTCCACGGAGCCCTCGCGCAGGCCCTCCAGGGTGGCCTTCGCCTCCGTGTCGGTCTGGAAGCGGCTCAACGCCCTTACGTTGACCGGGAATTGCGAGTACCGCTCGCTGAAGGTCCCGAAGTGCTGCTGCACGAGGAGGGTCGTCGGGACGAGGACGGCGACCTGCTTGCCGTCCTGGACGGCCTTGAAGGCGGCGCGGACCGCGATCTCGGTCTTGCCGTAGCCGACGTCGCCGCAGATCAGGCGGTCCATCGGGACCGACTTCTCCATGTCGTCCTTGACCTCGGCGATGGTCGTCAGCTGGTCGGGCGTCTCCACGTACGGGAAGGCGTCCTCCAGTTCGCGCTGCCAGGGCGTGTCCGGCCCGAAGGTGTGGCCCGGGGCGGCCATGCGGGCGCTGTACAGCTTGATCAGGTCGGCCGCGATCTCCTTGACGGCCTTCTTGGCGCGCGCCTTGGTCTTCGTCCAGTCGGCGCCGCCCAGGCGGTGCAGGGTGGGGGACTCGCCGCCGACGTACTTGGTGATCTGCTCCAGCTGGTCGGTCGGGATGTACAGCCGGTCGCCGGGCTGGCCGCGCTTGGCGGGCGCGTACTCGACGACCAGGTACTCGCGCGTGGCGCCCTGGACGGTGCGCTGCACCATCTCGATGTAGCGGCCCACTCCGTGCTGCTCGTGGACGATGTAGTCGCCCGCCTCCAGGGTGAGCGGGTCGATGGTCTTGCGGCGGCGGGCCGGCATCCGGGCGCCGTCCTTGCCGGCGGCCTTCTGCCCGGAGAGGTCGGTCTCGGTGAGGACGGCGAGCTTCAGTGCCGTGTCGACGAAGCCGTAGTCGATCGAACCGGTCGCCACGTGCACCACGGAGGGGGCGATCTCGCCCAGTTCCGTCTCCAGGCGGGCGGCGACGCCCTCGGTGCCGAGGACCTCGACCGTGCGGGCGGCGGGGCCGTGGGCCTCGGTGACGAAGACCGTGCGCCAGCCGTCGGCGAGCCAGCCCTTGGTGTCGGCGAGGGCCTTCGCGGTGTCGCCGCGGTACGTCTCGGGGGCGTGCATCCCGAGCTTGAGCGTGTCCGCGTCGAGTTCCTCGTCGGCGGCGAACGGCGACACCGACCACCACATCATGTCGAGCTCGCGCGCCCGGTCCCGTACGTCCGCGATGGCCCACAGGGAGGCCGCGTCCACGTCGATGGGTGCCTCGCCGCCGCCCGCGGTGGCCGCCCAGGAGGCCTGGAGGAACTCCTGCGAGGTGGCGACGAGATCGGCCGCACGCGTGCGGACCCGCTCCGGATCGCATACGACGGCCATAGCCCCCTTGGGGAGCACGTCCAGCAGCAGTTCCATGTCGTCGACGAGCACCGGGGCCAGCGACTCCATGCCCTCCACGGCGATGCCCTCGGCGATCTTGCCGAGCAGCTCGCCCAGTTCGGGGTGCTGTTCGGCGAGGGCACGCGCACGCGTGCGGACGTCTTCCGTCAACAGGAGTTCACGGCAGGGGGGTGCCCACAGGCCGTGTTCGGCGACCTCCAGGGAGCGCTGGTCGGCGACCTTGAAGTAGCGGATCTCCTCGACGTCGTCGCCCCAGAACTCGATGCGCAGGGGGTGTTCCTCGGTGGGCGGGAAGACATCCAGGATGCCGCCGCGCACGGCGAACTCGCCGCGCTTCTCGACGAGCTCCACGCGCGCGTACGCGGCGGCGCCGAGGGCGTCCACGATCGCGTTCAGGTCGGCGGTCTGGCCTGTCCTCAGGGCGACCGGCTCCAGGTCTCCGAGGCCCTTGACCTGCGGTTGCAGCACGGACCGCACGGGCGCCACGACGACGGAGACCGGGCCCGTCTCCGGGTCGTCCTCCCTGGGGTGGGCCAGGCGGCGCAGGACGGCGAGGCGGCGGCCCACGGTGTCGCTGCGCGGGCTGAGCCGCTCGTGCGGGAGGGTCTCCCAGGAGGGGTACTCCACGATGCCGTCCGGCGGGAGCAGGGAGCGCAGGGCCGCGGCGAGGTCCTCGGCCTCCCTGCCGGTCGCGGTCACCGCGAGGACCGTGCGGCCGGTCTCGCGCGCGAGTGCCGCCACGGCGAAGGGGCGGGTCGCCGGGGGGCCGACCAGGTCGATGTGCATGCGGTTGCCGTCGGCCGCCGCCTTGGTCGCTTCCGCGAGGGCGGGGTCCTTGACTACGGCGTCGAGCAGACCGTGCAGGCTCATGGAGGGCTTTCCGTCTGGGGGGTGGGCAACACGAAGGGCCCGACGCGCGTGGTGGGCCGGGGGGTATCCAGCGTACGTCGGTGCGCTGCCGTGTGCCGGGGCTGTGGATAACCGCGCTTTTCCGGCACCCCGTGCTGCCGTCGACGCACCTGGGGACTCCGCCCCCTCCGGACCACCGGGCCGGACACGACAAACAGGCCCGGCGCCAAGAAGTCCCCCGTGACTTCTCGGTGCCGGGCCTGCCCCCGTTGGGCAGTGGCTCTGTGGGCTACTCCGTGGCGATGGCGTTGAGGACGTTCATCCGGCCCGCCCGGAACGCCGGGATCAGGGCGGCGAACAGGCCCACGAAGGCGGAGCCGACGAAGACCGCGATGATCGTGCCCCAGGGGATCTCCAGGACCTTCAGTCCCTCCAGGGCGAGGAGCTGCTGGGCGGTGGCGCCCCAGCCCATCCCGAGGCCCAGTCCGAGCAGCGCTCCGAAGAGGGCGATCACGACCGACTCCATGCGGATCATCCGGCGGAGCTGGCGGCGGGACATGCCGATCGCCCGCATGAGGCCGATCTCCCGGGTCCGCTCGACGACCGAGAGGGCCAGCGTGTTCACGACACCCAGGACCGCGACGATGATCGCGAGGGCGAGCAGGCCGTAGACCATGTTCAGGAGCTGGCCGATCTGATCCTTCAGTTCCTGCTTGTAGTCGGTCTGGTCGCGCACCTGGTACTGCGGGTACGGGGCCATGGCCTTCTTCAGGGCCGCGTAGGCCTGCTTCTCCTGGCCGTCCTTGGCCTTGGCGAACATGATCTCGTTCGGCGGGACCTTGTTCGCCGGGAGGTACTTCTTCATCGTGGCGATGCTGGTGTACCGCGCGCCCTGGTCGATGGCCACGTCGTCGTCCGTGATCGCGGCGACCTTGAGCTTCGCCGTCGTGCCGCCCTTGAAGGCGACGCCGATCGTGTCCCCGAGGTGGACGCCGTGCTTCTTGGCGTACTTGGAGCCGACGGACATCGCGTCGGTGCCGTAGGCGGCGGACAGGTCGCCGGCCGTGGTGGCGCGGCGCAGGTCCTGGGCGTAGGACGGGTCGGCGGCGGTGAGGCCGTCGGTGTCCTTCTGCCCGTCGGGCGAGGTGAGGGTGACGTCGAGGAACTTGTAGCGGGTGACGTGGGCGAGGTCGGGCGAGTGTTCCATCGCCTTCTCGGCCTGCGGCACGATCCGCTGGTTGCCCTGGACGATGAAGTCGGCGCCGACGGACTTGTCGAGTTCGCTCGTGGCCGAGGCGACCATCGAGGAGCCGACCACCGACAGGCAGGCGACCAGCGCGAGGCCGATCATCAGGGCCGCACCCGTGGCACCGGTACGCCGGGGGTTGCGGAGCGCGTTGCGTTCGGCCAGGCGCCCCACCGGGCCGAAGGCGCGCAGGAGGACCAGGCTGATCACCCGGACCACTGCGTTGGCGAGCACCGGGCCGATGATGACGAAGCCGATCAGGGACAGGACCACGCCCGCTCCCAGTACCAGCGAACCGTCCGTCGCCTTCTTGGCGGTGGCCGCCGCGAACAGCGAGGCGATACCGGCGCCGGTCAGGACCAGGCCGATCAGTCCGCGCACCCAGCCGGCCTTGCCGTCGGCCGGTGTACCGGCGTCGCGCAGCGCGGCCATCGGGGAGACCTTGCCGGCCCGGCGGGCCGGGAGGTAGGCGGCGAGGACGGTGACGATCACGCCGAGGAGCAGGCCGAGCACCGGGGTGGTCCACTTGACCGTCAGGTCCCGGGTCGACAGGTCCATGCCCGCCGCGCTCATCAGTTTCATCAGGCCTACGGCGATCCCGACCCCGGCGCCGACGCCGAGGACGGAGCCGACGATCCCGAGCAGGGTCGCCTCGACGAGGACCGAGCGGTTGACCTGCTTGCGGGAGGAGCCGATCGCCCTCATCAGGCCTATTTCGCGGGTCCGTTGGGCGACCAGCATCGAGAAGGTGTTGATGATCAGGAAGATGCCGACCAGGAACGCGATCCCGGCGAAGCCGAGCATGGCGTACTTGATGACGTTCATGAACTGGCCGACGCCCTTGCGGTTCTCGTCGGCGTTCTCCTTGGCCGTCTGGATCTTGTACGTCCCGGACGAGGCGAGGGTCTGTGCCACGTTCTGCTTGAGCCGGGTGTCCGTCACGCCGCTCGCGGCGGTGACGCCGATCTGGGTGAACCGGCCGGTGGCGCCCAGGAGTTGACGCTGCGCGGTGGCGGTGTCGAAGTAGACGACGGCCGCACCGGGGTTGGTCACCTTGAAGGTGGCGATGCCGACGATGTGGGTGGTGAAGTCGCCGGTCTGGGAGATGGTGCGCAGCGAGTCGCCCATCTTGAGGTGGTGCTTGTCGGCGGTGTCGGCGTCGACCATCACCTCGGTCGGGCCGCGCGGGGCATGGCCGGAGGTGATCTCCATCGAACGCAGGTCGTTCTTCGTCCAGTTGCCCGCGATGGTGGGCGCTCCGGTCGAGGACCCCATGTTCTTGTCGGCGCTGTCGACGACGGTCACGTTCATCGAACTGACGCCGCCCTCGACGGACTTGACGCCCTGGGCCTTCGCCACCCGTGCGACCGTGGAGGCCGGCAGCGACTCGGGCAGTCCGTTCTGCGGGGTGCTGCCGTCGCTCTTGGCCGTCTTCGGCATGACCGTCACGTCGGACGCGGTGGCCGCGAAGAGCTTGTCGAACGTCGTGTTCATGGTGTCGGTGAACACCAGCGTGCCGCAGACGAAGGCGACCGACAGCAGGACGGCGATCGCCGAGAGGGCCATCCGCCCTTTGTGCGCGAAGAAGTTGCGCATCGAGGTCTTGAGGACGGTCATGACGTACGCCCCCGCGCGTCGAAGTCCTTCATGCGGTCGAGGACGGCGTCCGCGGTGGGCTTGAACATCTCGTCGACGATCCGGCCGTCCGCGAGGTAGAGGACACGGTCCGCGTACGAGGCGGCCACCGGGTCGTGCGTGACCATCACGATGGTCTGGCCCAGGTCGTCGACGGAGCGGCGCAGGAAGCCCAACACCTCTGCTCCCGCACGGGAGTCGAGGTTTCCGGTCGGCTCGTCACCGAAGATGATCTCGGGCCGGGCCGCCAACGCCCGTGCCACGGCGACGCGTTGCTGCTGACCGCCGGAGAGCTGGTTGGGCCGGTGCTTGAGCCGGCTGGAGAGTCCGACCGTCTCCACGACCTGCGCGAGCCAGCCCTTGTCGGGCTTGCGGCCGGCGATGTCCATCGGGAGGGTGATGTTCTCCAGCGCGTTCAGCGTCGGCAGCAGGTTGTAGGCCTGGAAGATGAACCCGATGCGGTCCCGGCGGAGTTGGGTGAGCTTCTTGTCCTTGAGGCCGGTGATCTCGGTCTCGTCCAGGTAGATCTGCCCGGACGTCACGGTGTCGAGCCCGGCGAGGCAGTGCATGAGCGTGGACTTGCCGGACCCCGAGGGGCCCATGATCGCGGTGAACTGACCGCGGGCGATGTCCACGTCGACATGGTCGAGGGCGACGACGCGGGTCTCCCCGGCTCCGTATGCCTTGACGACCTGCCGCGCTCGCGCGGCAACGGCCGTACGCCCTCCAGTACCCCCGTGCCTGGGAATGGTCACAGCCGATGTCACGGTATGTCTCCTAAGTCGGGCAGCGGCGGTGCGTACCGGTGCCCGTTCGAGGTGTTCCAACTGGTTACGACGATGATTCTGTCGGCGGGCGGGGGTCCGGCGCGCTGGTGCTCAGCGCAGTCTTTCCCGGGGGAAAACCCCACCCTCCTGGGTTCGGCCTGCCGCCCCCCAGCGGCATAAAGCCAGGTTAAGGACGCCCCCTCCCCCTTCTCCTCCTCCGCCGGTACGAACCGACCCCGGGCCCTGATAGGGAGGAACCCCCTAGGGGCTCTCCACCGTCGGGTGGAGCCGGCCTAGGGGTTCGGTCCACCCACCGGCCCTGTCAGCTTCCGCCCTGCCGCGACGTGAGGGTCAAGTGGGAAGCTGGTGCGCGGCAGATAGATGCAAGGGGAAAGGATTCCTGTGGACCAGGGGGACAGCGACACCGAGATACGCCCCGACGCGGCCGGGCAGCCCACGCCGGCCCCTCTCGACCGGCGCCGGGGCCCCGTGGTCGCGGCCCTGATGCTCGCGATGGCCCTGGCCGCCCTCGACTCCACCATCGTCTCCACCGCCGTGCCGCAGATCGTCGGCGACCTCGGCGGCTTCTCCGTCTTCTCCTGGCTGTTCTCCGGCTATCTGCTGGCCGTGACGGTCACGCTGCCCGTCTACGGCAAGCTCTCCGACACCTTCGGGCGCAAGCCGGTGCTGATCGTCGGGGCGGCGGTCTTCCTCGCCGGGTCGCTGCTGTGCGCGGTGGCCTGGAACATGGGCGCGCTGATCGCGTTCCGCATCGTGCAGGGCCTGGGCGGCGGCGCGTTGCAGGGCACCGTCCAGACGCTCGCCGCCGATCTGTACCCGCTGAAGGAACGCCCCAAGATCCAGTCGAAGCTGTCCACGGTGTGGGCGGTGTCGGCGGTCGCGGGCCCGGGGGTGGGCGGGCTGCTCGCCGCGTACGCGGGCTGGCGCTGGATCTTCCTCGTCAACCTCCCTGTCGGGGCGGTGGCGTTGTGGCTGATCGTCCGCCACCTCCACGAACCGGCACGCGCCCGCACGGCCCGCCCCCGCGTCGACTGGGCGGGCGCACTGGCGGTGTTCGCCTGCGGAGGCGTGCTGATCACGGCCCTCGTGCAGGGCGGGGTCGCGTGGGACTGGCTGTCGGCACCCTCGATGGCCCTGTTCGCCACGGGACTCGGGCTGGCCGCACTCGTCGTGGCGATCGAGCGCCGGGCGGCCGAGCCGATCATCCCGGGATGGGTGTGGCGGCGCCGTACGATCGCGGCCGTCAACCTGGCCCTGGGCGCGCTGGGGTTGCTGATGGTGGCGCCGAGTGTGTTCCTGCCGACGTACGCGCAGTCGGTGCTCGGCCTCGCGCCGGTGGCGGCCGGATTCGTGCTGTCCGTATGGACGTTGAGCTGGCCGGTGTCGGCCGCGCTGAGCCAGCACGTGTACCGGCGGATCGGCTTCCGCAACACGGCGATGCTCGGGATCGGGGCGGCGACGCTGATCCTGTTCGCGTTCCCGTTCCTGCCCTACCCGGGCTCGGCCTGGCAGCCGATGGTGCTGATGCTGCTGCTCGGCGCGGCCCTCGGACTCTTCCAACTCCCCCTGATCGTCGGAGTGCAGTCGACGGTCGGATGGGAGGAGCGGGGTGTGACGACCGCGTCCGTGCTGTTCTGCCGCCAGACCGGCCAGACCATCGGCGCCTCCGTCTTCGGGGCCGTCGCCAACGGGGTGCTGGCCTCCCGGCTGGGCGGCGCGAGCGACCTGGACTCGGTGACACGGGGCCTCGACGGCGGCGCGGTCCCCGAGGCGACCCGGCGGGCGATCGCGGACGCGGTGCACGCGGTGTACATCGGCGCCGGATGCGCGGCCGGTGTCGCCTTCCTGGTGCTGCTGTTCCTGGCACCGCGGCGCTTCCCGGTCCTCAAGGAGCAGTAGGCAGAGGGGAGTTCAGGAGACGGTGGCGGCGGGTGGGGTCCAACGGCGCGTGCGCGGAACCGAGTTGGGTACGCCGTAGTCCTTCTTGAGCTGTTCCGGGATGGCGTAGTGCATGACGCGGCCGCGGGTGAGGGAGGACAGCTCCAGGACGGTGGTGAGGTGGCCGAGGCGGTCCAACGCCCAGGCGCCGAGCGGGGAACGGTCCTCGATGGTCTCCAGGACGCCGAGGAGGTGGGGTACGGCCTTGACGAGCGTGTCCCACCGGGTGCGGGGCACCCGGAGCCAGTCGGCGCAGGTGTCGCCGACGAGGTGGCGGATGAGGGCGGAGACGACCGGGTCGAAGAAGGTGCCGGGGACAACCTCCTCGTAGAGGTCGATGAGCTGGCGGGTCAGGACGGCGCCCTCCTCGGACGGGCCCATGTGCCGCAGCATGTAGAGGTCGAGGAACTGGCGGGCTTCCTCAAGGGACTTGGGTACGGCGTCCTGGTCGACGCCGAGCATCGCGCCGACCACGCGCCACGCGTAGTAGTAGGCCTCGGCGCCCTCCGTCGACATGTGGATGCCGAGGCGGTGCAGGCTGTCCAGGACGAGCAGGGAGAAGAACATCTGCCCGCCGATCATGTCCTCCTGGCAGATCGGCGTGCCCAACTCGCCCGTGTCCCACTGGTTCTCGCGCAGGAGGTGGTGGCGGATGGAGGCGTGCAGGAGCCTGACCTTCTGCGCGGCGGGGATGAAGCGGCTGCCGGCCTCGAAGGCGTCGGGCCGCATCAGATAGACGGTGAACTGCCCTGTCTCCGCCATGCGTTTGGACGGGTACCGCAGCCCGTGGCTGGCCGACAGGAGCTTCGCCACCGGCGGGACGACGTAGCAGGCCGGCATGGAGGCGAAGGACAGGGCGGTGGAGATGTGCACGTTGTTGTCGATGAAGAACAGCCGGGCCCTCTCCATCTCGGCCCAGTCGACCCAACTCGGCGGTGTGCTCGTCGCGTTGAGGTACTCCAGGGCGACGGGGGGCAGGCCGTCCGGCAGCGGTGCGCCCGCCACGGAGACGTAGCGCATGAGGGTGTTGAACTTGCCCACCTCCCCCCGGTCGAAGAGGGCGGCGACGGTGGCGTCGGCGAGTTCGTCACCGGCCCGGCGCAGGCCGTCCATCGAGGTCTCGGTGTAAGTCACGTGGGACTCCTGGGAGTTCGCGGGTCGCGGGTCAGGACAGGCGGGCCGACGCCGAGTGGGCCAGCGCGGTCAGCGCGGCCTCGGCGGGGGCGGGGACGTTCAGTTCTTGGAGGGCGTCGAGCGCCTCCTCGACACGGGCGGCGATCATGCCCTCGACGCGGTCGGGCGCCTTCAGCCGGCGCATCGTCTCCCGCACCGAGTCCAACTCCTCGCCATTCAGCGACCGTTGGCCCATGAGCGTGCGCAGTCGCTCCCGGTCCTCGGCCCCGGCGCTGCGCCAGGTCTCCGCGAGGAGGGCGGTGGGCCGGTGGCCGCGCACATCGTCGGCGTTGGCCTTGCCGGTGGCCTCCGGGTCTCCGAACAGGCCGAGGACGTCGTCCCGCAACTGGAAGGCCTCGCCCAGCGGCAGCCCGTACGCCGAGTAGCCCTCCCGCAGCCGGCCCCCGGCACCGGCGAGCGCGCCGCCGATCAACAGGGGCTGTTCCACCGTGTACTTGGCGGTCTTGTACCGGATCACCTTCAGGGACGCGCCGGTGTCGGGCTCGGCCCCGGTCCGCAGGATCTCCAGGCACTCGCCCGCGATCAGCTCCCGTGCCAGCACCGACCACAGCGGCCGGGCGCGGGCGAGATACGCGGCCGGCAGACCGCTGGTGGTGAAGAGTTCCCCCGCCATGCCCATCAGCAGATCCCCCACCAGCATGGCGAGCGACCTGGCCGCCGCGACGGCACGCGGGCGGCGGCGTACGGCACCGCGCAGCGCGATGTGGGCGGTGGGGCGGCCGTGCCGCAGCGGGCTGTCGTCGATGAGGTCGTCGTGCACGACGGCGGCGGCGTGCACCAGTTCCATCGAGGCCGCCGCCCGCACCAGCGCGTCGCTGTCGGGCTGGCCCACCGCGCGCCAGCCCCAGTAACAGAACGCCGCCCGCAGCCGTTTGCCGTCCGCGACCGCCGCCTCCAGCTGCCCGGCGACCGGCTCCAGCGCCGGGTCGATCTCCACGAACCGCCCGGCCTCCTCGGCCACGAACCGCTGGAGCACGTGGTCGACGCGCGTCTTGAACGCGGCCGACTCCCACCGGTCAGACGTCATCGGCGGCGGCCTGCCGGGCGAGCGCGAGCCGGGCCAGGGTCTCCAGATGTGCCGGGGGCAGACCCGTGTACCGGTCCAGCACCAGGCGTCCGCGCGCCGCGAGATCCCGCTCGGCCTCCGCCGCCAGCTCCCCCGCGTCCGACCGGCGCAGCAGCCCCCGCACCGCCCCCAGCGCCGATCCCACGGCCGACCCCACCGTGCTCACCGCCAGCTCGGCCAGCCCCGCCGCCAGTAACAACGCCCGTTCGTCCAGGCCCTCGTGCCGCTCCGCCGCCCGTGTCATGCCACTCCCACCCTTAGGACTTGCGGACGGCACCGATCACCCGCCCCCTCCTGTCAGGATCGCGACAGCCCGGGCGCCCCCGAGGGGAAACTCACGATCGGGTGATCACTTCGCTCGGCCGTACGGTCGCCACCGCCACGCCCACCTCCACCGTTCCCGGGAAACACCGTCAACTCGCGTAACACCCGAGGTCAGCGCCCGGTTGACGCGCTCGCCGCCCACCGACGCCGTACCGACCGACCAGTTCGGCGAAAAGCACCCACATACCCCAACCGGCGAGTAACGTGCGTGGCTCCCGCCGCCCACTCCCTGCGGTCCGCCGCCACGGACCCGAGCCACGCAAGGAGCACGGGATGTCCTACGACCCGTACCCTCCGCAAGATTCGTACCGCCCGGACGACGCGTACCGCCCGGACGATGTCCGCTCATCACCCGACCCGTACACGCCGTACGGCCACACACCGCCCCCGACTCCCCTCCCGCCCGCCGTCACCTACCCCTGGCAGCCGCCCCCGCCCCCGCCCGAACGCCGCCGCCTCCCCCGTCGGCCCGCCCTCGGCAACCACAGCGACCTGCGCATCCTGCGCGGCGCGTACCGCCGTCAGCGGCGGGTGGCGACCACCGCAGCGCTCGGCTACTTCTGTCTCTTCCTCGGGCTCTCCGCGTTCGCGCCCGGCCTGATGACGAGCACCGTCACCGGCGGGGTGCCGACCGGGCTGCTGCTCGCGCTGGTCCAACTGCCCGTCACCTGGCTGGCGATAGGGCTCTACGAGCACACCGCCCGGCAGCGCGTCGACCCGCTCGCGGACCGCTTCCGCAGGCAGGCCGAGCTGGACGCCAGACGGGAGGCGGCGCGATGACCGGGACGATCACCGTGACCGCGGCGGCCGGTCTCAGGGACTCCTCGCAGACCATGTCGCTGGTGGCCTTCACCGCCGTCGCCACGGTCACGCTGCTGCTGTGCGTGCTGACGGGCCCGGACCGCGACGACCTCGACGAGTTCTACACGGGCTACGGCTCCCTCTCCCCGCTCCGCAACGGCCTTGCCATAGCCGGTGATTACATCTCCGCGGCGAGCGTGCTGGGCACCGGCGGAGTGATCGCGCTGTACGGCTATGACGGCGTGGTCCTCGCGCTGAGCACGGCCCTGTCGCTGCTCCTGCTGATGTTCCTGCTGGCCGAACCGCTGCGCAACGCGGGCCGGTTCACGATGGGCGACGCCTTCGCCCGCCGTATGCCGGGCCGTTCGGTACGCGTCGTCGGGTGCACGGTGACGATCCTCGCGCTGCTGCCGCTGATGCTGGTCCAACTCGCGGGCGCGGGACAGCTGCTGGCGTTCATCCTCGGCTTCTCCGGCGACGCGCTCCAGACCGGCTGCATCATCGGCCTCGGCGCGCTGATGATCAGCTACGCGGCGATCGGCGGCATGAAGGGCACCGCCCTCATCCAGATCCTGAAGATCGTGATGCTGCTCGGGTCGGGCGCCGTGATCGCCGTACTCGTACTGAACCGTTTCCACTGGGACTTGGGCGCGTTCTTCGACACGGCGGCACAGAGGAGCGGCGTAGGACCGGCCTTCCTGCACTCGGGACTTCAGTTCTCGCAGGGACCGGCTCCCCGCCTGGACATGATCAGTTCACAGCTGACGGTCGTGATCGGCGGCGCCTGCCTCCCGCACATAACGATGCGCATGTACACCGCGTCGAGCGCCCGGCAGGTGCGGCGGTCGATGTCGTGGGCGGTGTCGAGCGTCGCCCTGTTCGTGGTGATCCTGACGGTCGTCGGGTTCGGGGCCACCGCGCTGGTCGGCCGGGCTGCGATCGCGCAGGCCGATCCGCAGGGCAACACGGCCTATCTGCTGGGCTCACGGGCGGTGTTCGGCGCGGACGTGTCGACGGCGGAGACCCTGCTCCTCACCGCCGTCACCACGGCCGTCTTCCTCACCCTGCTCGCCTCGGTCGCCGGGATGATCCTCGCCTGCGCCAACTCCCTTGCCCACGACGTCTTCGCGACCCGGGTCCGGGAGATGCCGGTGCGCCGCGAGATGACGCTGGCCCGCTACTCGGCGCTGGCGGTGGGCGTCCCGGCGATCGCGCTCGCGACGCTGATCCAGCACCGGGGCCTGCAACCGCTCGTCACCCTGTCGTTCTGCCTGGGCGCCTCGGCCATAGCGCCCGCCCTCGTCTACAGCCTCTTCTGGCGCCGCTACACCCGAACCGGCCTGCTCAGCACGCTGATCGGAGGCACGCTCGCGGTTCTGGTGCTGATGCCGGGCACGAACCTGGTCTCCGGCTCGCCCGCCGCCGCCTTCCCGCACGCCGACTTCAACTGGTTCCCGTTCACCACGACGGGCCTCGTCACGATCCCGCTCGGCTTCGCCTTCGGCTGGCTGGGCACGGTCGTCTCTGGCCGCGGCGCGGAGCGGGAACAGCGGCGGCGGTACGACGCACTGGAGGGGTCGATCCTGGCCGGCGCGGTACGGAGAGACACCGCCGGCACACAGGGAGAGACACTGGATGACCGGCGCAAAAGCACCGCATGACCGGGGTCATAGCCGTGCATGACTCGTTCTTTGCCACACCACCACCCCGACTCCCGCTGTTCACCGCCCCTTCTCAGACTCTGCACGTCCGAGCGTGAAGGTCCCTGCATTCAGCGGGAGTTGAGCATGAGCCACGGCCACAGTCACGGCGACCACGGTCACCACCACCATCACCACCACGAGGACGGCGACACCTCGTCGCTGCCTCCGGCCCTCGACACATCGATTCCGGACACCGAGTTGACGCCCAGTCAGCTGTCACGCAGAGGCATGCTGCGCCGAACGGGCCTGCTGGGCGCGGGACTCGCGGCGGGCGGTGTGCTCGCCGGCGCGGGGGAGGCAGCCGCGTCGGTGCAGCAGGCGGCGCAGCAGCAGGCGGCCAAGTCGTCGAAGGGCAACGGCCGTTACCTGTGGCTGGCGGGCGACCACCACATTCACACGCAGTACAGCAGCGACGCCAAGTACCGGGTCATCGACCATGTGCGCCAGGCGAACGCGCACGGCCTGGACTGGATGGTGATCACCGACCACGGCAGCGTCACGCACGCCAAGATCGGTGTGGAGAAGGTCAATCCGGACATCGTCGAGGCGCGTGACCAGACCGACGACACCCTCGTCTTCCAGGGCCTGGAGTGGAACATCCCGGGCGCCGAGCACGGCACGGTGTTCGTGCACCCCGGCTCCAACGAGGTCGCCGTGCTCAAGGAGTTCGAGAACTCCTTCGACGGCAGCGTGAAGAGCGCGAGCGGCAACTCGCCCGCCAACGAGGCCCTCGCCATCGCGGGCGTCAACTTCCTCGCCGACCAGGTCCGCCGCCGCAAGGTCAAGGACGCGCTGTTCCTCGCCAACCATCCGGCGCGCAAGGGCATCGACTCCCCGCACGAGATCCGGGGCTGGCGTGACGCGCAGCCCTCGATCGCGGTCGGCATGGAGGGCGCCCCCGGCCACCAGGCGGGCGGCATCCCCAAGCCGAACGGCCCCGGCGGCGGTCGCGGCATCTACGACGGCAGCCCGAGCGCGGACTCGTTCCCCGGTTATCCGCTGGAGAGTTACCGCACCTGGGGCGGGTTCGACTGGATGACGTCGACGGTCGGCGGCCTGTGGGACAGCCTCCTCGCCGAGGGCAAGCCGTGGTGGATCACCGCCAACTCCGACTCCCACAACGTGTACGCGGACACGGCGGTACGCGGCCCGAACAGCGCCTTCGAGACCAACGGCCGCTACAACGACCCGGTGTACAGCGGCGGAATCAGCCTCACCGACACCGACTTCTGGCCCGGCCAGTACTCCCGCACGCACGTCGGCGCGGCCTCCTTCTCGTACAAGGCGGTCATGGACGGCATCCGCGCGGGCCGCGTCTGGGTCGACCACGGCGGCCTGATCAGCGGCCTCGACGCCCGGCTGTCCTCCGGCGGCCGGGAGGTCACCCTCGGCGGCGCACTGCACGTACGCCGAGGCGCGCGGGTCGACCTGACGATCAGCATCAGCCTCGCCAACGGCCCCAACTGGGCGCAGTTCCAACCGACTCTGGCCCGCGTCGACGTCATCCAGGGCGACGTCACCGGCCCGGTGAAGGACCGTGACGTGTTCGCCGCGCCGAAGACGAAGGTCGTCACGTCCTTCGAGGTCGACAGGTCCACCGGCACCGTCCGCCTCACGTACTCCCTCGGCCGCCTCGACAAGCCGGTCTACGTCCGCCTCCGCGGCACCGACGGCAACCGCTCCGCCGTGGGCATCAACGGCGCGTCCGTGGACCCCGCGGGCCCCGCGATGGACGTCCTCGGCGACGCCGACCCGTGGAAGGACCTCTGGTTCTACTCCAACCCGATGTGGGTCCTCCCCGCATGAGCGGTACCTACGACCCGTCCGGCGTCCACCCCGTCATAGGGGTGGACGCCGGCACGGCCACGCTTCGCGAGGCGGACCACCTGATCCGCGACCTGAGGACCACGCTGGCCCTTCCCCCCGGAACGGTCGCCTGCACCCACCTGATCCGCACGGACACCCGCAGGGGAACAGCGGTTTCCCTCGCCCTCCCGGAGAGGGTTTCAGTGGAGCGGGTCTGGCAGCAGCTCACGGCGACGGAGCTGAGCGCGGCCCTGGACGACCGGAGACACGGCCCTTCCGAAGCCGCCGCCCTGGCCGCGGCGGAGCACGCGGCGCGCCGGTCGGGCCGGGCCGTCCTCTACGCCGGCGTGGAACGCCTCACCGGCACAGTCACCGTGGCCGACCTGCTGGAGTCCACGGCGATCGACCAACTGACGGTGGTAGGAGCCCCGTCGACCATCCCGGCACCCACCACACCCATTCTCACCCAGGACCACGTACGCCCCGAGTGGCGAGCGGGACGACTGACCCTGGCCCTGGTCCCGGCGGTGGGCAACACCCTGGCCCCCTTCGAGGTCCCCAACCCGACACCGTGCTGCGCCGATCACGCCTGACACCGCCCGCACCCCGTCATCTCACTCGGCCGGCGCCCGCCCGGTGAGCGCGGTCAAACTGCTCCGCACATGATCCATCTGCGCCCGCACGTCGTCCCAGGTCTCCCCGTGCTCCCGCAACACCCGCTCGGTATCCCGCGCGACCCTCTCCTCGCGCACCCGAGCCTCCGCCAACACCTCGGCCGCCCGCTCCGCCGCCTCCGCCTGCCGCCGCCGATCCGACAACTCGGCGTCGGCAAAAGCCTGTTCGGCCTCGCGCAGACCGGCCTCCGCACACGCCACCCGCTCGGCATACGCCGCGTCGAAGGCAGCCACCCGCTCAGCCGCCTCCCGCTCGGCCAAGGCCCACCGCTCCTCATGCTCCTTGGCCTGCTCCCCGAGCATCGCCGCCGTCCGCTGCCGCACCTCACGCAACGCGGACAACGCCTCCGTACGCCCTTCCTTCACCGCACGCCGAGCACCGATCCGGATGTCGTCGGCCTCGGCGCGGGCGGCGAGGAGCCGGTGCCGGGCCCTTTCCTCCGCCTCCGCACGGAGCGCGTCCGCCTCGTCACGTGCCTCCTGAAGCACGGCCGCGGCGTGCGCCTCGGCCCGCGCGACCTCTTCCCGCGCCGCACGCCGCGCGGACTCCCGCAGCGCGGCCGCCTCTTCCTCACCCAGCCGGAACAGCCGGTGCGCCCGCTCGCCGAGCGCCTCGTACGTCTGCGGAGCCAGCCGGGAGACGGCCTCCCGCATCCGCTCGGCCTCCGCCTCCATGTCCTTGGCCAGCACGGTCAGCCGCGCGGCCCGTTCCCAGGCCATGTCCCGGTACTGCGAGATCGCCGCCGCGTACGCGTCGACCTGGTCGGGTCGGTAGCCGCGCCCCCGTACGGCCACGAAGCCACGTGGTGACACCGTTGCGCTGCTCATCCTTGAACCCCTCTCCATCCGACGGACACGACATGATGATTTGCCGCATATCTTGATGGATCGGGCGTAAGTGTTCATAACGCGACACTCCGCAGACAGGTCACGGGCATCACGCGAACGTGAACGGCCACCGGCGCACACGGGCACACAAAAGGGCCGGACCCGATCACACGACCGGGTCCGGCCCTTCAGCGATGACTGTTCAGCTGACCATCGGCGTCACAGCAGCCCGTCCCACATCTGCTCCAGCAGCACCGACCACCAGCTCTCCGGCGAACCGAGCGCCGCCGGGTCCAGCGAGGCGAGCTGGGCCTGGAAGTCGACGGTCCAGCGCCCCGCCTGCTCCTGGTTGAGCCCGTACCGCAGACGCCACATCCGGCCGAGCAGCGCCAGACAGCGCGCGAACTCGGGCAGCCCCGTGTTCACGAACTGCGGCGGTACGGGCGCACCGCCCGGCCCCGCCTCCACGGGCACGGCGACGATGTTGGCCGTGCCGTACTGGACGCAGATCGCACGGCCGAAGTCGCTGCCCATGACGAGATACGAGCCCGCGTCGGCGGACGGCCGCACCCCGCGCTCCTGCGCGAGCTCGGCCAACGTCGGTACGGGACGCCCGGGTTGGGCCTGCGCCCAGAAGAACGGGCCCATGTCCATCGGCAGCCCCGCCGCGACCAGCGTGTGCGCGACGATCGGCGGTACGCCCTGCCGGGACACCGCCGCCTGCTCGAACCGGAACACGCCCGGCCCGAAGGCGCCCGCGAGTTCCTGCGCGATCGCCTCCGGCGGGATCGGCGGCGTCGGCTGCACCGGCGGCAACGGCGCCCGCACCGGGGCGAGTCGGGCCGGGCCGTCGGCGACCTGATGCAACTCGCCCTGGTGGGCCAGGAGTTCACGCATGCCCTGCTGCCGGCTCGCGTGATCCGTGCCGTACGGCGCGATGCTCGCGATGCGGGCCTGCGGCCACTGTTCGCGGATCATCCGCGCGCAGTAGGCGCCCGGCAGTTCGCAGGACTCCAACTCCGTGTGCAGTTCGAGGACTTGGTCCGGCGGGATGTTCATACCGCGCAGCTCGTGGAAGATCTGCCACTCCGGGTGCGGCGTCCCCGGCGCGGACCGCCGGATCAACTGCTGCTCGGACCCGTCCGGCGCGCGGTACCGCAACACGGCCTGATACCCCGGTCCTACGGTCGGCTGCCCGTGCTGGGGATAGCCGTAGGCGGGCTGCTGCTGCCCGGGGAAGGGTTGACCCGGAGGCGGCATCGCGCCGGGAGGCATGGCACCGGGAGGTACCGCGCCCGGCGGCATCGGCTGCGGCGGAGCGCCCGGCGGCATACCGGGGGCGCCCAACGCACCGGGCGCGCCCGGGAATTGAGGCGGCGGCGGAGGAGGCGGCACACCGGGACCGCCCGGCGGGGGCCCGGCGAGCATGGTCTCCGCATGATGCACAGCACCGTGGGCTCCGCCCTGGGAACCGGGACTGCCGGGAGCACCGGGCGCACCAGGGGCGCCGGGCATGCCGGGACCGTTCGGCGGCTTGGGAGCACCGGGACCACCAGCGTTCCCGGGCGCACCGGGAAAGCCCGGTCCGCCGGAACCACCAGGCGCACCAGGACCGACAGGTGCACCGGGACTACCGGGGGCACCCGGAGCGCCAGGCACACCAGGACCACCGGGCGCGCCGGAACCACCAGGCCCACCAGGCGACTTGGGCGCACCGGGAACACCAGGGGCACCGGGCGCGGGCGGCACGCCAGGGGCACCCGGCGGCTGCGGCGCACCAGGCCCCGCGGGCCCACCCCGACCCGGGTCGGCGAACATCGTCGCGGCGTAGTGCACTCCCCCCGAGGGCGGCCCCCCGGGAGTGTTCGGAGCACCGGGCGCTCCGGGAGCACCAGGCGGCTGCGGCGCACCAGGCCCACCCTGACCACCAGGCCCACCCGAGCCCACGGGCCCTCCGGGCCTACCCGCACTACCAGGCCCACCCGGAGTACCAGGCCCACCCTGCCCGTCCGGACCGAGCCCCGGAACCATCTGAGTCGCCACATACCCACCGGGCGGAGGCGGAGAAGCCGGCGGAGGCGGAGGCGAACCGGCCGCACCACCCGCACCACCCGCACCACCCGCACCACCCGCACCGGCCGAACCACCCGGACCGCCCGCCCGCGCACCCGGTGTCCCCGGCGCGCCCGGCGGAGGCGGTGTCGTGGAACCCCCGCCCCGGCGCGGCGGAGGCGCCGCCTTGCTGGTGGCGGCGTCGGCGATGTCCCCGGCGTTGGGCGCGAGCGCCCGACCCGGCACACCGGGCCCGCCGGGAGGCTGCGGCACATTGCCACCGGGCCCCTGGGGATACCCGTAGGCGGAAGCCCCCGGCGCGGGCGCGCCCGGACCAGCGTCCCCTTGGGGATAGCCGTACGACGAACCGGGAGCGGCCGCCCCCGGCCCACCCGAACCCTGCGAACTCCCGGCCCCCGCACCGGCGTTGGACTCGTCCACGGCCGGAGCAAGCGTCGTACGCGGAAGCCGGCTCCCGCCGGAGATCAGCGCGGTCTTGGCCTCGGCCGGGGTCGAGTCCTCCGGCTCGCTCAGCGGCGGCGCGAAGACGGTAGCGGGCAGCGGTACCGAACGGTCCTCGCCGGCATCCGCGTTGGTGTCGGTCCCCGCCCAGGGCGTGGCCCCGGCGGGCACCGCGGGCGCGTCCTGCGCCCCGGACCCCCCGGCATCGGGCCACGCCGAAGCGGCAGGCACACCGGCCTGAGTCTCCGGAAGCGCCCGCCCCGCGGAACCATGAGGCGCCCCCTGGGCCCCAACTCCGGTACCACCGGCCGGAGTCGAAGAGGACGGCTCCCGCCGATCCGGAATCCCCAGCTTGTCCGCCGCCTCCTGCAACCACTCCGGTGGACTCAAGAGGAACGACGTCTGGTTCAGGTCCACCCGCGCGGGAGCGGCCGGTACCGCGTCGGCGATCTCGTCGGCGCGGCCGTACTCCTCCTCGTAGCGGCGGACGACCTCACCCACCGGCAGGGCGGGCCACAGCGTGGCCTCGCCGGTGTCGCGGGCGAGCACCATGCGTTGCGCGCCGCCGTCCGAGCGCGGGCCGTCGGCGCGGTCCTCGGCCCAGATCACGAAGCCGAGGTCGAACTCCCGCACCCGCACCTCGCGATGCTGGTACGACGGCACATCGCCGTTGATCCACTCCTCGGCGCGCTCCTGCGCCTGTGCGAAGGTCACCATCGTTCAGCTCACTCCCCCACCGAGGACGCCACCGGAACCACCGTCGCGAACCCGCCGTCCACCATCAGATTCGCCACCGTCTCCAACTCCGGGGGATTTCCCGCGAGTCGGGCGAGGAACTGGTCGAAGTCGTCCCCGGCGGGCAGCAGCAGCCGCTCCACGCGGTCGGCCGGTGCCTGCGACGGGTCGACGTCGCGGGCGTCGTCGTAGGCGCAGAACCAGACGGACCCGAGCGCCTGCCCCTTCACCTTCACGGCGAGCAGACCGCCCTGGACGAAACCGACGCCCAGATAGTCCTTGGTCAGATGATCGCGCAGGCACTTGTTGACATAGACAAGATCGTTGACGGCCGCCTCGTCGCGGACCGTGAAGAACGGCTGGTCGATCAGCAGGCCCAACTCGGCGTCCAGCGCGGTGCCGACGGGCGCGCAGCCGCCGGCCGCCTTGAGGAACGAGCGGTAGGCGCCCGGGAGTCGGTAGCCGAGGTCCTCCTCGACGCCCTGGACCTGCGACTCGGTGACCGCGACCGCCGACTTCGGCAGACCGAAGTGCGCGGGGCGGGTCTCCTGGAGCGGGCGGGTGCCGCGCTTCTCGTGGTCGACGGCGGCCGTGGCGATCCCGCCGTGGTGGCGCAGCAGCGCCTTCACGTCGACGGGGACGAGTTCGAGGCGCCGGGTGCCGACCACGTGGTGCCAGGTCCAGCCGTGCGGGGTGGCGACGGCGGGCACGGTGTCCCACAACTCATGACCGGTCGCGGCGAGAGCCGCGTTCGCCGACACATAGTCCGTCAGCCGCAGCTCGTCGACCCCGAAGCCCTCCGGGGGCTCCGCGATCTCGGCCGCGGCGCGCGCGTACGGCGAGAAGTCGGGGTAGCCGTGCTCGTCCATCCGCACCCCTCGCGGGTGACGGGCCGCCCGGACCGGGTCCGGGAAGTGCACGACCTGCCCGGCGTAGGCCGCGTTCGGTGGCACGGCTCGCTGCCCGAGCCGACCTGTCGTCATGGCGGTTGCCCCCTGCGGCATTCAGTACGATTCACAGCGGCCGAAAGTCCAACTCGCCCCACTGCGCCCCGTATCGACTGTCTCGTCTTCTTGACGTCTTCGTTCGACTGTCTCCACGCGTCGACCGCGTGGATCGCGGTGCGGACAGCCTATGCGGTACGGCGACACCGGTCACCGGCGGCGGTCGGCCGCACCCGCTCCCCGCACCCCTCACCGAACGCACCGCACCCGTCACCGAACCCTCACTTCCGTGACCTGACGTCACCCCGCCGTGACAGCCAGCCGAAGCCCTGGCGTGTCGCACCGCCCCAGCTACCGCACCAGCCACGGCATTTGGCACTCTGTGACCCGCCGGGGGATGCTCGGGAGGGGATGACGATCATGAACGCGACGCAGACGGGACCGCACACCGGGGCGCACACCGGGCCTTCGGGCGACCCCAGAGTCGGCTGGAGCGCCACCGAGGCGCCGCACGCACCGGCCCTCAACCACCGCCGTGACGGCATACTCCCGACCGTCGCCGCCGCCCTGTCCGTGCGCGGCGCCACCACCCTCACCGGCACCGCCGCCCGCGGCGACCAGCCGCCCGCGCTGCACCCGCTCGTGCAGGACTTCCTCGACACCCTCACCAGCGCGCAACGGGACCGGTTCACCGGCCGCTGCGCCGAGGCGATCCTCATCTCCCGCCACATCGCAGCCGCCGACGCCGCCCGCAGCAAACGCGCCGCCCGCAAGCCGATGACCAACGGCGAGGCCCGCAAAACCCTCAAGCAGGCCAAACTCACCGCCCGCCGCATCCGCGAGGACGGCGACCCCCTGCACGGCAGCTTCGCGCCCCCCTGCCAGGCCTGCACAGCCCTGAGCGCCCACTTCGGCGTCCGAGTAGTCGACCCCACGACGGACTCAGGCTGACCCCACCCCCGCAGCACCACCCAATCCAAACCTGAACCAACTCACACACTGGCACCACTGGCACCACAGTCCCTGACGCCGACGATCGAAGGCAGATGCAAGCCGACCGCCACTCCACCACGCGCTTCTCCGTACCTGTGGACGCCGCCCTGCGCGCCGCCGGCTGGCAGCCGGGCCGCTGGGACATAAAGCAGGCCGAGATCTGGGCGGACACCCTGCGCGACCACACCTCGCCCGCGGGACACCAGCACGCCGTCTTCCCGGCGGCGGTGGAGGTCTGGGCCGAGTTCGGCGGCCTGCACATCACACCCACCGGCCCCGGCCGCCAGATCTCCCCCGTATCACTCCACCTGGACCCGCTGCACGGCCTCCACATGGCCCGCACCCTCGGCGACCTCGGCCGCGCCCTGGACACCGACGTCAGCCCGCTCGGCGAGGAACCCGACACCCAGTCCCTCCTGGCCATCGACTCCGAGGGCCGCGTCTACGCCCTCGACCACACCGGCGATTGGTACCTGGGCCCCGACATCGACCAGGCCCTGGCAACGCTGGTCTCGGGCATAGAGCCGGTACGCCTCACAGCGGGCTGACAAAGCCGACGCGTACGGCGAGAAGGCGACGTGTCGGGGGGTGTCCGCCCGCAGCGGTCGGCGCCAACACAGCCGCACACTCAAAAAAACGCCCCCGCGCCGACCCGAGGACGGAGACCCCCCGGCGCGGCGCCGACCCACAACGCACCGCAGGCAACCCACAACGCACCTCAGGCCGAC
This sequence comes from Streptomyces sp. NPDC096013, assembly GCF_044763565.1. NCBI lineage: Bacteria > Bacillati > Actinomycetota > Actinomycetes > Kitasatosporales > Streptomycetaceae > Streptomyces > Streptomyces sp. NPDC096013. Next base: position 276,636 of record NZ_JBIWGK010000003.1, read on the forward strand.
CCACAAAGCCAAACCGGCAACCCCCCAGGGGCGCGAGGAACTGCGCGACCAGCCCCCACCGAACCCGCACCCGAAAACCGAACCCGAACCCGCACCCGCACCCGAACCCTCAAGCCGCCGGAATCACCGCAGACACCCGAAACCCCCCGGCATCCGTAGGCCCGGAAACAAACACCCCACCCAGCGCCAGCACCCGCTCCCGCATCCCCACCAGCCCGTTCCCCCCGGAGGGCAACCGCGCGGCAGAAGCCGACGCCAACTCCGGCGGAGGTTCGTTCTCGACCTGCATCGCGATCTCGGACACCCGGTGCGCAAGCCGCACATGCGTCTTCGCCCCCGCCGCGTGCTTGTGGACGTTCGTCAACGCCTCCTGCACCACCCGATACGCGGTCTGCTCGATCTCCGCCGCATACGAGCGCGTCTCACCCTCCACCGAGAGATCCACGGCCATCCCGGCCGCCGCGGACTGCCCGAGCAACTCGTCCACGTCGGACAGACAGGGCCCCTCACCCCCGCCCTCGTCATCGACGACCCGGGAAACCGCGGCCGCGGCAGCCGCGGCCACGGCGACCAGCGGCACGGCCGCCCGCTCCCGCGCGTCCCGCCCGTCGCCACTCCTCAACACCCCGAGCATCTCCCGGAGTTCGGTGAGCGCCTGACGCCCCATGTCCCCGACGAGGGCCGCGTTCTTCACGGCCTTCTCGGGATCCTTCCGGGCCACCGCCTGAAGCGCGGCCGCGTGCACGACCATCAGACTCACCCGGTGCGCGACGACGTCGTGCATCTCACGGGCGATCCGGGTCCGCTCCTCGTTGCGGGCCCACTCCGCGCGCTCCTCGGCCCGCTCCGCGAGGAGTTGGAGCTCCCGCTCCAGGCTGTCCGCGCGCTCCCTGAGGCTCTCCATCAGTCGGCGCCGGGCGCCCACGTACATGCCGAGCAGAACGGGCGGCGCGGTCATGCCGACCGCGGTGGTGATGGAGGCGAAGGGGAGGAACCAGTCGCCGAGTTCCCACGTGCCGTGCTGCATGTCCTGGCGCACCCGCACGAACATGACGATGAGCATCCCGAGGAACGACATCCCCGCGAGCGCCCCGATGATCCGGCGCGGCAGCTCGGACGCGGCCAGGGTGTACAGGCCGACGATGCCCATCAGATAGCCCATCTGGGCCGGGGTGATGGCGATGGAGACGAGGACGACGGCGATGGGCCACTTCCGGCGGACGATCAGCGTCGAACCGGCCAGCACCCCGAACACGACACCGACGGCCGCCGGGATGCCCGCGTCCCGGGCGAACCGGACGCCCTCCGCCCCGCACTCCGCCGCGGACCCCGCGGCGAGCCCCGCGTCGAGCACCGCACTGCGCCACCTGGTCCACCACCACGGCCCTCCCCGGGCCGTGGCATGGTCTTCCCCCGTCGTGGTCATGCCTCCAGCCTAAGGGCGCCGGGGCCCGGTTTTCCGGTGAGTTTCCACGACCGGACCAGACCACGACGCGTAGTCGGACGGTGACGAATTCGATCACCGTGGACAAGTACCGTCGCACGGAGGCCATCCCGTACGGCATAGTGTTGGGTGCCCACTCGGCGACCAGACTAAATGTCCGGTTCTCACGAGTTTGATCCCCCGTGGTGTAATTGGCAGCACCGTGGCTTTTGGTGCCATTTGTCCGGGTTCGAGTCCTGGCGGGGGAGCACCAACCGAGCGCCACCTGAGCAACCCCCTCTGCGCGCACCCCTGTTAGGGCCCTGACAGCACTGTCAGGGCCCACTCTCATGTCACCCATGAAACGCCCCGGTATCCTGCGAATGTCCACCCCCCAGCATTCCGAAGCCGAAGGGCAAACCCGTGAGCGCCATTCGCCCGGCAGCCGTCGTCGTCCTCGCAGCGGGTGAGGGCACCCGTATGAAGTCGGCCACACCGAAGGTCCTGCACGAGCTCTGCGGCCGGACCCTCGTCGGTCATGTGCTGGCCGCCGCGCGCGAGTTGGAGCCGGAGAACCTGGTCGTCGTCGTGGGCCACGCCCGCGAGCAGGTGACCGCCCACCTCGGCGCGACCGACCCCGGCGTACGCACCGCGGTCCAGGCCGAGCAGAACGGCACCGGGCACGCCGTACGCATGGCGCTCGAAGAACTCGGCAGCGTCGACGGCACCGTGGTCGTCGTCTGCGGCGACACCCCCCTGCTGCGCGGCGAGACCCTGCGCGCCCTCACCGCCAACCACTCCGCCGACGGCAACGCGGTGACCGTCCTGACCGCCGAGGTCCCCGACGCCACCGGCTACGGCCGCATCGTCCGCGACGGCGCCTCCGGCGCGGTGACCGCGATCGTCGAGCACAAGGACGCCTCCGACTCGCAGCGCGCGATCCGTGAGATCAACTCCGGGGTCTTCGCCTTCGACGGCCAGCTGCTCGCCGACGCCCTCGGCAAGGTGCGCACCGACAACAGCCAGGGCGAGGAGTACCTCACCGACGTCCTCGGCATCCTGCGCGAGGCCGGGCACCGGGTCGGCGCCTCCGTCGCGGGCGACCACCGCGAGATCGCCGGCATCAACAACCGCGTGCAGCTGTCCGAGGCCCGCCGCATCCTGAACGACCGGCTGCTGACCGAGGCCATGCTCGGCGGCGTCACGGTCATCGACCCGGCCACCACCTGGATCGACGTCGACGTCACCTTCGGCCAGGACGCGGTCGTCCACCCCGGCACCCAGCTGCACGGCACCACCCACCTCGGCGAGGGCGCCGAGGTCGGCCCCAACAGCCGCCTGAAGGACACCACCGTGGAGGCCGGCGCCCGCGTCGACAACACCGTGGCCGTCAGCGCGCACATCGGACCGCACGCGACCGTGGGGCCGTACGCCTATCTCCGTCCCGGCACCCGGCTGGGCGCGAAGGGCAAGATCGGGACGTACGTCGAGACGAAGAACGCGACGATCGGCGAGGGCTCGAAGATCCCGCACCTCTCCTATGTCGGGGACGCGACGATCGGCGAGTACACGAACATCGGAGCGGCAAGCGTGTTCGTCAACTACGACGGACAGGACAAACACCACACCACCGTGGGATCGCATTGCCGGACGGGTTCGGACAATATGTTTGTGGCACCCGTCACGGTCGGGGACGGCGCGTACACCGCCGCCGGGTCCGTGATCACCAAGGACGTACCGCCCGGTTCGCTGGCCGTGGCCCGTGGCCAGCAGCGGAATATCGAGGGCTGGGTCGCCCGCAAGCGTCCGGGCAGCGCGGCGGCGAAGGCCGCGGAAACGGCTTCCCGCCAGGGCGAGAGCGAAGACTGACCGGAAACGGGCGCGTCGAACACGGCGTACCGTGATAAACGCACACCCAGTTGATAACCCTCTGAGGAGACAGTGCTGTGACCGGGATCAAGACGACCGGCGAGAAGAAGATGATGTTCTTCTCCGGCCGCGCCCACCCCGAGCTTGCCAAGGAGGTCGCCCAGCAGCTGGGTGTCGGGGTCGTCCCGACGAAGGCCTTCGACTTCGCGAACGGCGAGATCTACGTCCGCTTCGAGGAGTCGGTGCGCGGTGCGGACTGTTTCGTGATCCAGAGCCACACGGCTCCGATCAACCAGTGGATCATGGAACAGCTCATCATGATCGACGCCCTGAAGCGCGCGTCGGCCCGCTCCATCACGGTGATCGTGCCGTTCTACGGCTACGCCCGCCAGGACAAGAAGCACCGCGGCCGTGAGCCGATCTCGGCCCGCCTGGTCGCGGACCTGATGAAGACGGCGGGCGCGCACCGCATCCTCACCGTCGACCTGCACACCGACCAGATCCAGGGCTTCTTCGACGGCCCCGTGGACCACCTCTTCGCCCTCCCGCTGCTGGCGGACTACGTGGGCGGCAAGGTCGACCGCAGCAAGCTGACCGTCGTCTCCCCGGACGCCGGCCGCGTGCGCGTCGCCGACCGCTGGTGCGACCGCCTCGGCGCGCCCCTCGCCATCGTGCACAAGAGGCGCGACAAGGACGTGGCGAACCAGGTGACCGTCCACGAGGTCGTCGGTGAGGTCAAGGGCCGCGTCTGCGTCCTGGTCGACGACATGATCGACACCGGCGGCACGATCTGCGCCGCCGCGGACGCCCTGTTCGCGCACGGCGCGGAGGACGTCATCGTGACGGCCACCCACGGCGTGCTCTCCGGCCCCGCCGCCGACCGCCTGAAGAACTCCCGCGTCAGCGAGTTCGTCCTCACGGACACCCTCCCGACACCGGGCGAACTGGGCGCCGACCTCGACAAGATCACCGTCCTGTCGATCGCCCCGACCATCGCCAGCGCGGTCCGCGAGGTCTTCGAGGACGGCTCGGTGACGAGCCTCTTCGACGAGCACTGACCCCAGCCGTCGTAGATCGATTTCTTGTACGGCCTCCCCGCCGAGTAAGCTGCCACAGTTGCTCGGCGAGGGAGGCCGTACCGGCTTGGGTACGGCGGTCCGTTATCGACGCGCTCTTCGTAGCAGGCCGATGTTCGGCCGGGTGACCGCCCCCACCCCGTCTGTTCTACGAGGAGTAGCCATGGCCGACGTCAAGCTCACCGCCGAGACCCGTACCGAGTTCGGCAAGGGCGCCGCCCGCCGCATCCGCCGTGACAACAAGGTTCCCGCGGTCGTCTACGGCCACGGTGTCGACCCGCTGCACGTCACCCTGCCGGGCCACGAGCTTCAGCTCGCCCTGCGCACCCCGAACGTCCTGCTGACCCTGGACATCGAGGGCAAGACCCAGCTCGCCATCCCGAAGGCCGTCCAGCGTGACGCCATCAAGGGCTTCCTTGAGCACGTCGACCTGCTCACCGTGAAGAGCGGCGAGAAGGTCAACGTCGAGGTCTACGTGCACACCGAGGGCGAGCTGGCCCCGGGCTCCTTCCTGCTGGAGCACGTGCTGAGCACGATCACCGTCGAGGCCGAGGCCACGCACATCCCCGAGTCGGTCACGGTGTCCATCGAGGGCCTGGAGGCCGGTGCCTCCATCGCCGCCAAGGACATCCCGCTGCCCAAGGGCACCACGCTGGCGATCGACGAGGACGCGGTCGTCCTCCAGGTCCTGGCCGCGCAGGCCGAAGAGGCGTCCACGGACGAGGCCGAGGGCGAGTCCGCCGAGGCCTGATCCTCACCGCTCACCGTCTCGCCGGCCGCTGTTCCCCCTGGGAGCAGCGGCCGGCGCGTATCAAAGGGAGACATGGACGTGACGACCGTCGCCAACGCCCCCTGGCTGATCGTGGGCCTCGGGAACCCTGGCCCCGAGTACGCGAAGAACCGGCACAACGTGGGCTTCATGGTGGCCGACCTGCTGGCCGAGCGGATCGGCGGCAAGTTCAAGCGGGCCGGCAAGGCACAGGCGCAGGTCCTGGAGGGCCGCATCGGCGCCCCGGGTCCGGCGAGCCGCCGGGTCGTGCTGGTGAAGCCGACGTCGTTCATGAACCTGTCGGGCGGCCCGGTCAACGCGCTGCGCGACTTCTACAAGGTGCCGCTCGCCAACGTCGTCGCCGTGCACGACGAACTCGACATCGACTACGGCACCCTCCGCCTGAAGCTGGGCGGCGGCGACAACGGCCACAACGGCCTCAAGTCGATGACCAAGGCGATGGGTCCGGACTACCACCGGGTGCGGTTCGGCATCGGACGTCCGCCGGGCCGGATGCAGGTCGCCGACTTCGTGCTGAAGGACTTCTCCTCCACGGAGCGCAAGGAGCTGGACTTCCTGGTGGACCGGGCGACGGACTCCGTGGAATGCCTGGTGAGCGAGGGCCTGGAGCGGGCGCAGAGCGCGTACAACTCCTGATGTGATCGACTTGCCGGGCACCCGAGTTGACCGCGCGTACAGGTATGGCCAATGATCCCGGCCATGTCACCCGCAGCCTCCCCCGGCGCCTTCGCCGCCCTGAACTTCGGACGGCTCGCGGCGATGGGCGCGGTCACCGTGCTGATCCTGATCGCCGGGGTGTGGGGCTCCTGGCCTACCGCGCACAACGTGATGCTCACCAAGGGCCGCGAGAGCGGCACGGTCGAGGTCACCGCGTGCGGCGACGACACCTGCACCGGGCCGTACACCCCGGTCTCCACGGGGTCGAAGGCGCGCGCCGAGGTCGTCATCGACCACACGGTCGCGGTGAAGAAGGGCAAGACGTACACCGTGGTCGTGAAGCCCGGCACCGACGAGGTGCTGCGCTCGGGCCCCGCCGGCATCCTCTACGCCTGGGTCCCCCTCGGCGGCGCCCTCCTGCTGGCCTCGGTGGTGGTCGCGGGCGGCCTGCGGCTGACCCGGGCCGCGTGGGTGCTGGCCGGGTCGGGCATCGCCCTGCTGACGGCGGCGTTCCTGGCGCTGTGACCAGCACCTGAACGCCGCCGCACGCTCCTCGGTCAGCCGGTGTTGCGCAGGCCCGCCGCCACGCCGTTCACCGTGAGGAGCAGGGCCCTGCTGAGCAGCGGGTCGGGGTCCGCGCCCGCCGCCGCCTCGTCGCGCTGGCGCTTCAGCAGGGCGACCTGGAGGTAGGAGATCGGGTCGAGGTAGGCGTCGCGGATGGCGAACGTCTGCTTCAGCACCGGGGTGGCGTCGAGGAGTTCGGCCTCACCGGTGATGCGGAGCACCTCGGCCACGGTCAGGTCGTGCTCGGCCCTGATGGTGTCGAAGACGTGCTTCAGCTCGTCCGGGACGAGGGTGTCGACGTAGTGCTGGGCGATCCGCAGGTCCGTCTTCGCGAGGGTCATCTCGACGTTCGAGAGGAAGTTGCGGAAGAAGTGCCACTGCTCGTGCATCTCGTCGAGCACGCCCTCTCCTCCCAATGTCGCAGTCAGGCCCGCCTCGCGCAGCGCCTTCAGGCCCGAGCCCACGCCGAACCAGCCGGGCACGATCTGCCGGGACTGGGTCCAGCCGAACACCCACGGGATGGCGCGCAGTCCGTCGAGCGAGACGCCCGAGCCGGGGCGGCGGGAGGGCCGCGAGCCCAGGTGCAGTTCGGCGAGCTGGTCCACCGGCGTGGAGGCGAGGAAGTACGTCGGGAGGTCCGGGTCCTCGACCAGCCTGCGGTAGGCGGAGTGGGCCGCGTCGCTCACCACGTCCATGGCCGCGTCCCAGCGGGCCAGCGCCTCGTCGGACTGGCGGGGCGAGGTGTGCAGGGCGGACGCCTGGAGCGTCGCCGCGACGGTCAGTTCGAGGTTCTCCCGGGCCAGCGACGGCACGAGGTACTTGTCGGAGATGACCTCGCCCTGCTCGGTCACCTTGATCTCGCCCTCCAGGGTGCCCCAGGGCTGGGCGAGGATCGCGTCGTGCGAGGGACCGCCACCGCGGCCGACGGTTCCGCCGCGGCCGTGGAACAGGCGGAGCCGGACGCCGTAGCGATGGGCGACGTCGCGCAGACGGCGCTGGGCGCGGTGGATCTCCCACTGCGAGGTCGTGATGCCGCCGAACTTCGACGAGTCGGAGTATCCGAGCATGACCTCCTGGACGTCCCCGCGCAGCGCCACGAGGCGCCGGTAGGACGGGTCGGAGAGCATGTCCTCGAGGATGGTGTCGGCGGCCTTCAGCTCGTCCGTGGTCTCCAGCAGCGGGACGATGCCGACCTTCGCCCACCCGGCGTGCAGATCGATGAGCCCGGCCTCGCGGGCCAGCACGGCGGCGGCGAACACGTCGTCGGCGCCCTGGCACATCGAGATGATGTACGACTCGATGACCTCGGGCCCGAACACCGCGAGCGCCTTCTTGACGGTCTCGAAGACACCGAGGGTCTTCTCGCCGGCCGCGTCGACGGGCGCCGGGGTGGGAGCGAGCGGACGGCGCGAGCGCAGCTCCTTGGCGAGCAGCTTCGCGCGGTACTCGCGGGGCATGTCGGCGTACCGCCAGGACTCCTCGCCGAGCCGGTCGAAGAGCTGGCCGAGCGCGTGGTGGTGGGCGTCCGCGTGCTCGCGTACGTCCATGGTGGCGAGCTGGAGGCCGAACGCGGCGAGCGTGCGGATCGTACGGTCCATGCGGCCGTCGGCGAAGAGGCCGCCGCGGTGGGCGCGCAGGGAGGCCTGGATCAGGGTGAGGTCGTGCAGCAGCTCGGCGGTGCCGAGGTAGTCGCGGCCGTCCTCGTGCGGGGTGCCCTTGGCCAGCCGGCTCTTGGTGTTCTCCAGCTTCTGCCGGATGCAGGTGGCCTTGAGGCGGTACGGCTCCTCGGCGTTGAGGCGCTTGTAGCGGGGGCTGATCTCGGGCAGCCGCTCCAGGTCGGCCTGGAGGGACTCCAGCAGTTCCTCCGTCGCACCCGTGTAGCGGATGGAGTTGGAGAGGAAGCCGCGCAGCTCGTCGATCGTCTCCAGGGCGTCGTTGATGCCGTGCTCGTGCTGGAGGATCAGGACGTCCCAGGTGACCTGGGGCGTGACGTTCGGGTTGCCGTCCCGGTCGCCGCCGATCCAGGTGCCGAAGGTGAGCGGGCGGGTGTCGTCGGGCAGCTTGACGCCGACGCGCTCCAGCTCGGCCGTCAGGTCCTCGAGGACGTCTCCCACGGCGCCCGCGTGCAGCTCGTCGAGGTAGTAGATGGCGTTACGGGCTTCGTCGGCGGGCTCCGGGCGTACGACGCGCAGCTCGTCGGTCTGCCACACCAGGTCGATGTTCTCGGCCAGTCGGGTGTCGTAGCGACGGCGGTCGGACTCGATGACCGGGGTCTCCAGAAGCGTGGCGATGCGCCGGAGCTTGTTGAGGACCGACCGGCGCGCGGCCTCGGTGGGGTGCGCGGTGAAGACCGGGCGCACGTTCAGGTTCTTGACCGTCTCGCGCAGGTGGTCCGGGTCGGCGTCCTTGAGCCGGTCGGCCGTCCGGGCGAGGAGACCGCCCTCGGCGGCACGGCGGGCGCGCAGCTCGCGGCCGCGGTGCACCTGCTCGGTGACGTTGGCCAGGTGGAAGTAGGTGGAGAAGGCGCGGACCAGCTTGGCGGCGGTCTCCAGTTCGGTGCCGCGCAGCAGCTCGGCGGCGGCCTCGCCGTCCTCCCGGGTGAGGCGGCGGACCTTCTCGACCAGTTCGAGCAGCTCGGGGCCCTCCTGGCGGACGAGGGTCTCGCCGAGCAGGTCGCCCAGGCGCCGGATGTCGGCGCGCAGCTCGTTGTTGGTCGTGGTGGCCTGGTCGTCGGCACTGCTCACAGGTGCGGCTCCTTGCAGTGTTTGAAGCTCGTCTGGAGGGAACCCGGACGGCGGTCCCGCGGCGGCTGCCGCATACGGGACGGACATCCGGGAAGAAAACAGAGCGGACCGCGCTGTCCGACCGACACCAAGGATAGGTGTCCACTCTGACGCGCGGTCTCACGGGCTTCGTCCACCGGTCGACGCGCTGCCATACTTACGTCGCCGTAGGTTACGGAACCGTAGGGATGTCCATGCTGAACTGCCACTGCCCGGCTCCCGCCGTCCGACGCTCCGCCTCCACCTCCGAACCCCACAGGGGACGCCCATGACCACGAGCTCCGATGTGATCGACGACGCCCCGCGGGCGAACGACGACGGCACTCCGCTGCCCGCCGCCACGCTGGGCGGCGAGAAGAAGGGGTCGCTGGAACAGCTCACACTCCTCCTCTTCATCACCGTCCCGTTCCTCGCCCTGCTCGCGGCGGTGCCGCTGGCCTGGAGCTGGGGCGGGGTGAGCTGGCTGGACCTCGGCCTGCTCGTGTTCTTCTACTACCTCGGCTGCCACGGCGTGACGATCGGCTACCACCGGTACTTCACGCACGGCTCCTTCAAGGCGAAGCGCCCGCTGCGGATCGCCATCGCCATCGCCGGGTCGATGGCCGTCGAGGGTCCGCTGGTGCGCTGGGTCGCCGACCACCGCAAGCACCACAAGTTCTCCGACGCCGACGGCGACCCGCATTCGCCGTGGCGCTACGGCGAGACCGTGCCGGCCCTGATCAAGGGCCTGTGGTGGGCGCACATCGCGTGGATGTTCGACGAGGAGCGCACCCCGCAGGAGAAGTACGCGCCGGACCTGATCAAGGACCGTACGATCCGGGCGATCTCCCGCCAGTTCATCTACTGGACGATGCTCTCGCTCGCGCTGCCGGCGCTGATCGGCGGGCTCGTCACGATGTCCTGGTGGGGCGCGTTCACCGGCTTCTTCTGGGGCTCGCTCGTGCGGGTCGCGCTGCTGCACCACGTGACCTGGTCGATCAACTCGATCTGCCACGCGGTCGGCAAGCGCCCCTTCAAGTCCCGGGACCGCTCGGGCAACGTGTGGTGGCTGGCGATCCTGTCCTGCGGCGAGTCCTGGCACAACCTGCACCACGCCGACCCGACCTCCGCGCGGCACGGTGTGATGCGCGGCCAGCTGGATTCCTCGGCCCGGATCATCCGCTGGTGCGAGCAGCTGGGCTGGGCCTATGACGTGCGTTGGCCGTCACGCTCGCGTATCGATTCGCGCCGTATCTCCGGTACCGGCGGCTCTCTGCCCCGGGAGGAGTCGGCGGAGGCGGCATGATTGACGCCGTGGCGACCGATCCCAGCAGTACCCCGAGCAACGAGAAACCCCGACGCGCGCGCCGCACCAGAATGACCGGAGCGGAACGCAGGGCGCAGTTGCTCGAGGTCGGTCGCACGCTCTTCGCGACGAAGGGCTTCGAGGCCACGTCGGTGGAGGAGATCGCGGCGAAGGCCGGCGTCTCCAAGCCGGTGGTCTACGAGCACTTCGGCGGCAAGGAGGGGCTGTACGCGGTGGTGGTGGACCGCGAGATGCGCCGCCTGCTGGACATGGTGACCAGCTCGCTGACCGCGGGCCACCCTCGCGAACTCTGCGAACAGGCGGCCTTCGCCCTCCTCGACTACATCGAGGAGTACACGGACGGCTTCCGCATCCTGGTTCGCGACTCCCCCATCCCCCAGTCCACCGGCTCCTTCGCGTCCCTGATCTCGGACATCGCGACGCAGGTGGAGGACATCCTGGGCCGCGAGTTCAAGAGCCGGGGCTTCGACGCCAATCTGGCCCCGCTCTACGCCCAGGCCCTCGTCGGCATGGTCGCCCTGACCGGCCAGTGGTGGCTGGACGTCCGCCGCCCGAAGAAGGCCGAGGTCGCGGCGCATCTGGTGAACCTGGCCTGGCACGGGCTGGACGGGCTGGAGGCCAAGCCGCGGTTGATAGGGCACCGCAAGAACTGAACCCGTGGCGCGGCGAGCGAGAGAACCCGTGGCGCGGCGAGCAAAATGGGCCCCTGCCGTCCGGCAGGGGCCCCTCATCGCTTTCGGCGTCAGCGCTTGAACGCGTCCTTCGCCTTCTCCTTGGCCTGCCGAGCGTCTCCCTTGGACTTCTCGGCCTGGCCCTTGGCCTTCATGGTCTCGTTTCCCACGGCACGGCCCACGGTCTCCTTGGCCTTGCCCTTGGCCTGTTCCTTCTTGGCCTTGGCCTTCTCGTCCTTTGCCACGGTTCATCACTCCCGGTCGGTTCGGAACTAGGAACTCGGCGCCACCCACCGGGTAGCCGCGATGCCGGAGGGCAAACACGGGTCAGCCCTCCGGCTCCAGGAACTCCAGCCGGTTCCCCACCGGGTCCTCGGAGTAGAAACGCCGGTGTCCCGGCAGGGCGTCGTCCCAAGTGACGGATGCCCCAAGGGACTTCAGCCGGGCCGCGTACGCCTCGATGCCGGTCACGAGGAGCCCGGGGTGCGCCTTCCTCGCGGGCCGGAAGTCGTCCTCGATCCCCAGGTGCAGCCGCACCGCCCCCGCCCCGAACCAGCACCCGCCCCGCGCCGCCAGGACCGGCGGCTTCGGTTCCTCGGCCATCCCGAGGACGTCGACGTAGTACCGCCGCAGTGCGTCCTCGGAGCCCGGCGGGGCCGCCAGCTGTACGTGATCCACGGCCGCGAGCATCCCTCACGCCTCCTTGCGGGCCACCGCGAACAGCCGCCGGAACGGGAGGACCGTGCCGTAGGCCTTCGCCGGGTACGCCTCGCGGAGGAGGTCGCGGTACTCGGTGACGAAGGCGTCCCTCGCCTCCGGGTCGTCGGACAGGGCGGTGAGGACCGGGCGCAGGCCCGTGCCCTTGACCCAGTCCAGGACCGGGTCCTCGCCGGGGAGGATGTGCTGGTACGTCGTCTGCCAGATGTCGGGGGCGCAGCCGAGGCGGGCCAGGTGGTCCAGGTAGACACCTGGGGCGTGGACCGAGTCCTCGCGGCGCAGCACCTCGCCCAGGCGGGGCTTCCAGCGGGCGGTGCCGGCCAGTTCGCGCATCAGGGCGTGCAGGGGGGCGTCGATGTTGTCCGGGACCTGGAAGGCGAAGGTGCCGCCGGGGGCCAGCGCGGCGACCCAGTCGCCGAACCGGTCCAGGTGACCCGGCACCCATTGCAGCGCCGCGTTCGACACGATCAGGTCGTATGTCTGGGCCGGTGTCCACTCCGTCGCGTCCGCGTGGGCGAAGTCGAGCCGGCCGCCGCCGGGGGTGGGACCGGCGTGGGCCTCGGTCCTGGCGAGCATCTCGGGTGAGTTGTCGTAGCCGGTGATGTGCGCGGTGGGCCAGCGGTCGGCGAGGACGGTGGTCACGTTGCCGGGGCCGCAGCCGAGGTCGGCGATGCGGGGCGCGGCGGCGGGGAGGTCGCCGACGCGGGCGAGCAGGTCCGCGAACGGACGGGCGCGGTGGCCGGCGTGGCGCAGGTACTGAGCGGGGTCCCAGGTCGTCATGTCCTCCACCTTCCCGCCCGCATATCTTGATGTCAAGAGACTCTTAACCAAGAGGCTTGATATCAAGAGACTTCATGTCGACACAACCACTACACTGATCGTCATGGAGGACGAGGTCGATCGGCTTGTCGCAGCGTGGCGCCGGGAGCGCCCCGACCTCGACGTGGAGCCACTCGAAGTGCTCAGCCGGGTGAGCAGGCTGGCCCGGCATCTGGACCGGGCCAGGCGGCTGGCGTTCGCCGAGCACAGCCTGGAGCCCTGGGAGTTCGACGTGCTGACGGCGCTGAGGCGTGCGGGCAGCCCCTACCAGCTCTCCCCCGGCCAACTGCTGACGCAGACCCTGGTGACGTCCGGCACGATGACGAACCGTATCGACCGGCTCGCGCAGAAGGGCCTCGTCGAGCGGCTCCCCGACCCCAGCGACCGCCGGGGCGTGCTGGTCCGGCTCACCGAGGAGGGCCAGGACCGCGCGGACCAGGCCCTGGCCGGACTGCTGGCACAGGAGCGCGCGATCCTCGCGGAACTCTCCCGCGCCCAGCGGGGCGAACTGGCGGGCCTGCTACGCCAGTTGACCGCCCCGTTCGACAACATCCCCGGCTAGGTCGACGGGACCGACCCCGGCACGCCTCGCGAGTGCGACCGCGGCGAGGGTGGAGTGGACACCCAACTTGCCGAGCACGTTCTGCATATGCGTCCGGACCGTGTGCGGGGAGAGGAACAGCCGCTCGGCGACCGCCTTGCGCCCCAGGCCGGCCACCATGCAGCGCAGCACCTCGCGCTCCCGCGGAGTCAGCGACTCCACCAGGCGCTCGCTCTCGGTGCGGTGCTTGCGCGCGGCCGTCAACTCCCGCAGGACACCGGTCAGCAGGGCCGGCGGCAGATGTGTCTCGTCGCGCAGGACACCTCGTATGACGGTTAAAAGCCTGGACAGCGAGCAGTCCTTGGCGACCCAGCCGGAGGCCCCGGCCTGAAGGGCCAGCGCGGCCCGGCGCGGATCGTCCTTCTCGGCCAGCACGACCATCCGCACGCTCGGCTGCGCCGAACGGACCCCGGCGACCAGGGAGATCCCGTCCACCAGCCCGTCCTCGTTGCCCGCCTGAACAGGGACGGCGGGCCGGACGCCCGGGACGTTGCCGCCCAGATCGGCGTCCACGAGCAGGACGTCGAATCTGCGGCCCTCGGCGGACGCGCGCTCCATGCAGCGCAGCGCGGCGGGACCACTGCCGGCCGCGGAGACGTCGACATCGGGCTCGGCCGCCAGTGCCGCGGCGAGCGATTCGGCGAAGATGCGATGGTCGTCGACGACCAGGACTCGGATGCGAACCACGAAACCCCCTTCCCCAGGCTCCTGGTGGAGCAGGGGATACCTCATCGTCGGGAGACGAAGCGATGGTTGCGGGTACGACGCCCGGGAGCGGACCGCGTCGCACGGCCGCCGCCGTGCAGACACTGCTACCCCCACATCGGGCGTCGTACCCGACTTGTCTCGCCCCCTGATCAGCACCGGCCCCCACCGGTGCTGCTCACAGCGTACGGCCGGGGCGCGGCAGCGGAACCCAATTTGCAGAACTGACTGTCCGGCACGTTTATGGTGAGCCGCATGTTTCGTATTGAGACGGAAGTCGACAGAGAGCGACGCGATCTGCTCCGCGCCCGGCTGCTCGAAACCAACACGGCCGCGTCGCCGGTGCTGCGCGCGCTGCGCGGAACCCCTCGCGAACGTGAAGTACCGCTCCATGTCTGGGCGTTGGACGCCGTCGGTGATCTCGCGGGCGGCCTGGTCGGGCACAGCTGGGCTGACTGGCTGCATGTGACCTACCTGTGGATCGACGACCGGCACCGGGGCACCGGGCTGGGCTCGCGGCTGCTCGGCGAGGCGGAGCGGATCGCCCGCGAGGAGCGCGGCTGCGGGGCGTCCCGCCTGGAGACCTGGGACTTCCAGGCGCCGGGGTTCTACCAGAAGCGGGGATACGAGGTGGTGAGCGTGATCCCGGACTATCCGCCGGGGATCACCGAGTACACCCTTACCAAGAACCTGAGGTGACCGGGAGCACTCAGCCCAGTCTCCTACTCTCCCCTTACTCAGCCGTGCGCCGGTGATTCCGGATGGTGAGATGGCCGGTTCCCGCCGCGCGTCGGAACGGGACGCCGTAGGCCGGCGCGGGTCCTCTAAAGTCCCTGGCCGTGACATCCACTTCAGCCACCACCGCCGAGAGTCCGGGACCGACATCACTGTGGCGTGAGCCCGCGTTCGTGCTGCTCGCGAGCGCGCGGACCGTGTCCGTGCTGGGCAACGGCTTCGCCGCCGTCGCCCTCGCCTTCGCGGTCCTCGCCCTCCCCGGAGCGAGCCCCGGCCGGCTCTCGCTCGTGCTGGCCTGCCAGGCGTTGCCGCAGCTGATGTTCATCCTGGCGGGCGGGGTCATCGCGGACCGTATGTCACGGGCCCGGCTGATGGCGCTCGCGGAGATGCTGGGGGCCGTGGCCTACACGGGCCTGGCCGCGCTGGTGCTGTCCGGGCACGCGCCGCTGCCCGCGATGTGCGTGCTGGCGGTGGCGGCGGGTACGGCCTCGGCCCTGTTCATGCCGGCGATGGAGGGCATCGTGCCGCTGATCGTCTCCGGCGAACGCCTCCAGCAGGCCAACGGGCTGCTGCGGGTGGGCACCAACAGCGCCCGGCTGCTGGGCCTCGCGCTCTCGGGTGTGACGGTGGCCCTGGTGGGCGCGGGCTGGGCGCTCGCGCTGAACGCCGCGTCGTTCGTCGTCAGCGCGGCCCTCACGGTGCGCCTCCCGGTCGCCGTACGGCCGCCGAGGAAGTCCACCGGCTGGGCCGATCTCCGGGAGGGCTGGCGGGAGTTCGCGTCCCGCCAGTGGCTGTGGGCCGTGGTGGCCCAGTGGTCGATCGTGATCGCGGCGCTCAACGCGAACGTGGGCGTCCTCGGCCCGCTCACCGCCGACCGCTACCTCGGCGGTGCCCGCGCCTGGTCGGTCATCGTCGCCGCGCAGGCCCTCGGCACCATCGCCGGCGCGGGCCTGGCCGCCCGGGTCCGGGTCCGCCGCCCGATCCTGGTGGCCGTGCTCGCCACCTTCCCCGCGGCCGTCCCGATCGCGCTCCTCGCCGTCCGCGCCCCGGTCTGGCTGATCGCCGCCTCGATGTTCACCGCCGGGATCTCCAACGACGTCTTCGGCGTCCTGTGGGCCACCACGATCCACCGCGAGATCCCCGAGGAGTCCCTCTCCCGCGTCAGCTCCTACGACGGCTTCGGCTCCCTGGCCTTCGCCCCGCTGGGCCTGCTCATCGCCGGCCCGCTCGCGGCGACCGTCGGCCTGGGCCGCACCCTCGCGGGCTGCGCGTCCCTGATCGTCCTCGCCACGCTCGGAGCCCTGCTGGCGCCGGGGGTACGGGGGCTGCGCGCGACGCCCTGACGGAGGAGACGGGCCCGTGGACATCGGGCCGCACTGCTCGGCGGGGAGCCATCGCGGCCCTGGCGACCACACCCGGATTCGACCGACGCGCCGCCGCGGACCCCACTCACCCCGAGCATCCGTTCCCCCGCGCGCTCCGCGCACCGGCCCGCGGTGCGCGACGGGGTACGGGGGCTGCGCGCGACACCCTGAAGGAGGAGACCGGGCCCATGGACATCGGGCCGCACTGCTCGGCGGGGAGCCATCGCGCCCTGGCGACCACACCCGGATTCGACCGACGCGCCGCCGCGGACCCCACTCACCCCGAGCATCCGTTCCCCCGCGCGCTCCGCGCACCGGCCCGACGTGCGCGACACCGGTCGGCCGGGAGCCTCCCGCCCGGGACCCCGGCCGCGACGGCATCCCGGGAAAGCGAAAACGCCCCGGCTGCCCGGGGCGTCCTCGCAGGCGATCCGTCAGCTCAGGCGTCGTGCGCCCGCCGAAGGCACCGCCGGGAACACGCGCGGCGCGGTGTAGCCCGCCGTCGCGAAGGCCTCCTCGATCGCCTTCGTGACCGTGTCCGTGTCGTCGGCCTCCACGAGGACGATCGCCGAGCCGCCGAAGCCGCCGCCGGTCATGCGGGCGCCCAGGGCACCCGCGCCGACCGCAGTGTCGACGACGAGGTCCAGCTCCGGGCAGGAGATGCGCAGATCGTCGCGGAGCGAGACATGGCCCTCGGTGAGGACCGGGCCGATCGCGCGCACCTCGCCCGCGTCGAGCAGGCCGATGACCTGGTCGACGCGGTGGTCGTCGGAGACGACGTGGCGGACGTAGCGCCGGATGCGTTCGTCCGACAGACGGGCCAGGGACGACTCCAGGTCCTCGTACGCCACGTCCCGCAGGAACGGCACGCCCAGCTGCCGCGCGCCCTCCTCGCAACCCTCGCGGCGCTCCGCGTACTCGCCGTCGCCCAGCGCGTGCTTCACGCGGGAGTCGACGACCAGGAGCGAGAGGCCCTCCGACGCGAGGTCGAAGGGGATCTGACGGATCGACAGGTCCCGGCAGTCGAGGTGCAGCGCGTGGCCGTCCTCCGCGCAGGCCGAGGCCGTCTGGTCCATGATGCCGCAGGGCACGCCGACGAAGTCGTTCTCCGCGCGCTGCGAGAAACGGGCCAGCTCCTGGCCGGACAGGCCGAGTTCGAAGAGGTCGTTCAGGGCGAGCGCCGTGACCACCTCGAGCGCGGCCGACGACGAGAGACCCGCGCCCGTCGGGACCGTCGACGACAGGTGGATGTCCGCGCCCGTCACCTCGTGCCCCGCCTCGCGCAGCACCCACACCACACCCGCCGGGTACGCGGCCCAGCTGGTGTTCGTGCGCGGGGCGAGCGCCTCGACATGCAGTTCCACGACCGGGCCCTCGATGTCGGCCGAGTGGAGGCGCAGGACGCCGTCGCTGCGGGGGGACACCGCCGCCACCGCCGTGTGCGGCAGGGCGAGCGGCATCACGAAGCCCTCGTTGAAGTCGGTGTACTCGCCGATCAGGTTGACTCGGCCCGGCGCGGCCCAGACGCCCTCGGGAGCCGTCCCGTACAGCTCCTCGAAGCCCTCGCGTACACCCACGTGCGATCCCCTCACCCTTCGATCAGTTCGATACGTTCTGCGCGAACGCCCACGCGTCCGCGACGATGCCCGCGAGATCCGCGCGGGACGGGTTCCAGCCGAGGCGCTCCTTGGCCCGGGCCGCCGAGGCCACCAGGGTCGCCGGGTCGCCGCCGCGGCGCGGGGCGACGACCTCGGGGATCGGGTGCCCGGTGACCTGGCGGACCGTCTCGATGACCTGGCGGACGGAGAAGCCCTCGCCGTTGCCGAGGTTGCAGATCAGGTGCTCGCCCGGGGTGGCGGCCTTCAGCGCGAGCAGGTGCGCGTCGGCCAGGTCCGCGACGTGGATGTAGTCGCGGACGCAGGTGCCGTCCGGCGTCGGGTAGTCGTCGCCGTAGACGGAGATCGCGTCGCGCTTGCCCTGGGCGACCTGGAGGACGAGCGGGATGAGGTGCGACTCGGGCTGGTGCCGCTCGCCGCAACTGCCGTACGCGCCCGCCACGTTGAAGTAGCGCAGCGAGACCGCGCCGAGGCCGTGGGCCTGCGCCTCGCTGGTGATCATGAAGTCGACGGACAGCTTCGACGCGCCGTACGGGTTCGTCGGGGAGGTGCGGGCGGTCTCGACGATCGGGACCTCGTCGGGCTCGCCGTAGGTGGCGGCCGTGGAGGAGAAGACGAGCTTGCGGACGCCGGCCTCGCGCATCGCGGCGAGGAGGGCCATCGAGCCGCCGACGTTGTTGTCCCAGTACTTCTCGGGCTTCACGACGGACTCGCCGACCTGGGAGAACGCGGCGAAGTGGAGGACGGCGTCGTAGGAGGAGTCGAGCCACTTGGCCGCGTCCCTGATGTCGCCCTCGATGAAGGAAGCACCCGCGGGCACGCCCTCACGGAACCCCGTCGAGAGGTTGTCCAGGACGGTGACCTCGTGGCCCGCCTCCAGCAGGTGCTGGGCGACCACGCTGCCGACGTAACCCGCTCCGCCCGTGACCAGGTACTTACCGCTCATCAACTCGCTACCTCTCGCAGTCGCTCGGCCGCGCGCTCCGGCGGCACGTCGTTGATGAACACGCTCATGCCGGACTCGGAACCCGCGAGGAACTTCAGCTTGCCGGACGTACGGCGAATGGTGAAAAGCTCGAGGTGGAGAGCGAAGTCGTCCCTGCTCACCCCGTCGAACTCCTCCAGCGTGCCGAACGGCGCCTGGTGCCAGGCGGAGATGTACGGCGTCGGAGGCTCGCCCTCACCGAAGATCCGGTCGAAGCGCCTCAAGAGTTCCAGATAGACCTTGGGGAACTCTGTGCGGGCCGCCTCGTCGAGACCGAGCAGGTCCGGCACCCGGCGCTTCGGGTACAGGTGGACCTCGTAGGGCCAGTGCGCGGCGTACGGCACGAAGGCCGCCCAGTGTTCACCCTCAAGGACGACCCGCTCACCGGCGAGTTCGTTCTCCAGGACCGAGTCGAAGAGGTTCTCCCCGCCGGTCGCCTCCTTGTGGGCCGCGAGTGAACGCAACATCAGTGCGGTGCGCGGGGTGGTGAAGGGGTAGGCGTAGATCTGGCCGTGGGGATGACCGAGCGTCACACCGATCTCCTCCCCCCGGTTCTCGAAACAGAAGACCTGCTCGACGGAGGGTAGATGCGACAGTTCCGACGTCCGGTCGGTCCACGCGTCGAGGACGAGGCGCGCCTGCTCCTCCGTCAGCGAGGCGAAGGACGCATCGTGGTCGGAGGTGAAGCAGACCACCTCGCAGCGCCCGGAGTCGCCGGCCAGCGAGGGGAAACGGTTCTCGAAGACCGCGACGTCGTACGACGAGTCCGGGATCTCGCTGAGCCGGTCGCCGGTCGTCGGGCAGAGGGGGCACTGGTCGGCCGGCGGGTGGTAGGTGCGGCCCTGGCGGTGCGAGGCGATCGCCACCGCGTCGCCGAGCAGCACGTCCCGCCGTACCTCCGAAGTGGTGACCGTGCGCTCCAGCGGGCGTCGGTCCACCGCGTCGCGCACGGTGTCGTCCCGCAGGTCGTAGTAGATGAGCTCACGACCGTCGGCCAACCGGGTCGAGGTCTTCTTCACGCCGGGCTCTCCATCCGTACGTACATGCACGCTTCACACATAACCCAACACAGAACCGAACACATCAAACCACAAATCCCCCCAGCCGTCACCATCACAATCAAACAAAGAACACCAAACTGAGTACATCAACCACACCGATCAAGGAAACCCGTAAACCCACCTGCCAACCCCTACCAAGGTGAGCGCTTGATGCAGAACCCCACCTCTCTCGCCGCCGAGCTGCGACTCCCCACCAACGGGCTGGACTACACGATCCTGGCGATCTACTTCGTGGTCGTCCTCGGCATCGGCCTGGCCGCCCGCAGATCGGTGAAGACGAGCCTCGACTTCTTCCTCTCCGGGCGCTCCCTGCCCGCCTGGATCACCGGCCTCGCCTTCATCTCGGCGAACCTGGCCGCGACCGAGATCCTCGGCATGGCCGCCAACAGCGCCCAGTACGGCGCCTACACCGTCCACTGGTACTGGATCGGCGCCATCCCCGCCATGGTCTTCCTCGGCCTGGTGATGATGCCCTTCTACTACGGCTCGAAAGTGCGCTCGGTCCCCGAGTTCCTGCTGCTGCGCTTCGACAAGGCGGCACACCTGCTGAGTTCGATCCTGTTCGCCTTCGCCGCCATCCTGATCGCGGGCGTGAACCTCTACGCCCTCGCGATCGTCGTCGAGGCGCTGCTGGGGTGGCCTCAGTGGGTGGCGATCGTGGTCGCCGGTGCCTTCGTCCTCGCGTACATCACCCTCGGCGGACTGTCGTCGGCGATCTACAACGAAGTACTCCAGTTCTTCGTGATCCTCGCGGCGCTGATCCCGATCTCCTACCTCGGCCTGAAGAAGGTCGGCGGCTGGGACGGGCTGACCCACAAGCTCGACGCGACCCACGGCCACAACTTCACCACCGCCTGGGGCGGCACGGGCATCGGCAGCGTCAACCCGCTGGGGGCGAACTGGCTGACGATCGTGCTGGGCCTGGGCTTCGTGCTGTCCTTCGGCTACTGGACGACCAACTTCGCCGAGGTCCAGCGCGCCCTCTCCGCGAAGAACCTCTCGGCCGCCCAGCGCACCCCGCTGATCGCCGCGTACCCGAAGGTCTTCATCGTCTTCCTCGTGATGATCCCGGGCCTGGTCGCCGCGGCGCTCGTCCCGAAGATCGGCACCAGCGGCTCGGACCTCCAGTACAACGACGCGATTCCGTACCTGATGCAGGAGTTGCTGCCCAACGGCGTCCTCGGCATCGCGGTGACCGGCCTGCTGGCCGCGTTCATGGCCGGTATGGCGGCCAACGTGTCGTCCTTCAACACGGTGTTCACCAACGACATCTGGGCCAAGTACGTCGTGAAGGACCGCGAGGACGAGTACTACGTCCGCTTCGGCCGCCTGATCACGGTGATCGGCGTGGCGGCGTCGGTGGGCACCGCCTTCCTGGCGTCCTCCTTCTCCAACATCATGAGCTACCTCCAGACGCTCTTCTCCTTCTTCAACGTGCCGATGTTCGTCGTCTTCATCGTCGGCATGTTCTGGAAGAAGGCCACCCCGAAGTCCGGCTTCTGGGGCCTGCTCGCGGGCACGGTCACCGCGATGGTGAACTACTTCTGGATCTACAAGCAGGGGATCATCTCCATCCCCTCCGACCAGGGCGCCAACTTCGTCTCCGCGATCGCCGGCTTCGTCGCCGGCGCGGTGGTCATGTTCGCCGTCTCCCTCTTCACCCAACCCAAGCCGGCCGAACAGCTCCAGGGCCTGGTCTACGGCACGACCAGCCCCGGCATGAGCGAGGCACCGGCCGCGGGCGACGACGCCTGGTACCGCCGGCCCGCCCTCCTCGGCTGGGGCGCGGTCATCCTGGCCGCCGTCTGCTACATCCCGTTCTCGTTCTAGCCGCGGAAGGATAGAGAGACCATGTCTGAGAACTCCGGACACCCCGACCACTCCGGGCGCTCCGAACACGACGTCCACCGCGAAGTCACCGAACTGGAGACCAAGTCCACGACGGCGTCCCGCCTGTTCGACCTCCGGCTGATCATCGGCGGCCTGTTCGTCGTCTACGGCATCATCGTCACGATCGCCGGCATCAGCCCGTCCCAGTCCACCCTGGACAAGGCCGAGGGCGTCAACATCAACCTCTGGACCGGCATCGCGATGCTGCTCCTCGGCATCTTCTTCCTGGGCTGGCTGAAACTCCGGCCGGTACCGCCGGTGGAGATCGAGGTGACGGAGGAGAAAGAGGGAGCCTAGGCCGTGCGCCGGGCGCGGGCGGGCTGTGGCTGATCGCGCAGTTCCCCGCGCCCCGCGCGCCCCGCGGCCCTAGGTGTCCGACCCCGCGGAGTTGTGCAGAGGGCCCGCCCTGTCCAGCAGCCCCGTGCGGGCGGCCAGTGCCGCCGCCTCCAGCCTCGACCCCACCCCGAGTTTCATCAGCACCCTCTGGACATGGGTGCGGGCCGTGGACGGGGCGATGCCCATGCCCGCCGCGATGAGGCGGGTGTCCTCGCCGTCCGCGACCCTGACCAGGACTTCCACCTCCCTCGGGGTGAGCATCTGGAGGAGGCGTTGGCCCTCGTCGTCGGGTTGGGCCGCGGGGTTGAGCAGTTCACTGAAGGCGCCCTGGAGCAGTTGGGGGGCTACCGCCGCCTCGCCCGCCCTGGCCTTCATGATGGCCCGCTCCACGCCCTCGATGCGTTCGTCGTGGCGGACGTAGCCCGAGGCGCCGGCCGCGAAGGCCGCCGCGATTCCCCGGGGGCTCGGGACCGGGCCCAGGACCAGGACGGCCACCTGGGGGCGTTCCCGTTTGATCTTCGTCACCGGGTCGAAGATGCCCGGTTCGGCCGGTGTCGCCGTGCCGAGCAGGCACACCTCGGGGGCGCGGGTGATCACCAGTTCCGCCGCGCCCGCCGCGGGCGCGGCCGCCGCCAGCACCCGGTGTCCCCGCAGCTTCAGTGCCGAGGCCAGTGCCTCGGCGAGCAATCGGTGGTCGTCGACCACCATCAGCCGCACTCCCATCGAGCAACCCCCCCAGTCCCCCCAATGGATGCCCACTATGGATGCCCACCGGTCCCGCGAACAGAGGGCCCCCAGCACCCCCGTCCTTCATGCCCCCGGAAGCTACACGCTTGTTCGACGTTGCGCTGCCCCTACTGGAGAGAAGTGCCCCGGATCGACTGACTTTTTCGCATTCCTCGTATTCGGGGGTGTTGAGCGGTACGCCCCCGGCCCCGTCCCTGAGCAGGGGCGGGGCCGGGGGCGTGGACGCGGTCGGGTCAGCCGGTGGTGCCGAACGCGATCGCCAGGTCCTTGTCACCCGTCGAGGACGACGAGGCCTTGTCCGCGTAGACCGCCGACATGTAGAGGTGGCCCTCCGCGTAGAGGATCTCGGCGTAGTCCGGCAGGAAGGTGGTCTCCGTCTGCCGTGTCTTCTCCGCGCTCGGGTTCTCCAGCAGCTTGGTCTCCTTGAAGGAGGTGCCGTCGATGCTGACGATCTGGCCGCCCTTGTTGTAGGGCGGGGACTTGTACGCGATGACGTTGCTGCCGTCCATGCGCAGCGGGGTGATGGTGTAGCCGTCGCCCGCGTCGGCGCGCTGGCCGGTCTGCTTGCCGGTGGCGAGGTCGAAGGCGACGATCTCGTTGGTCCGGCTGTACGAGTCGCCGGAACCGTCGTGCTCTTCGGTGGGGACGTACAACCGGTCGTTGCCGACGGCCAGTTCGGTGCAGTACTCGACCCGTGTGATGCCGTCGCAGCGGGCGGCGTACTGCTTGCCCGGCGCCGGGATGTGCGAGCGCAGCGCACCGGTCTTGTTGTCGATGGAGAAGAAGTCCGAGACGCCGCTGCCGTCGCCCGCGCTGTCGCCGACGTCGGCCGCGACGACCAGCGGGTCGGTCGACACGATGCTCGCGTACTCGATGCCCTGGGCCATCTTGTAGTCCGAGGTCACCTTCCCGGAGACCGGGTCGATGGTCTGGATGTGCAGGACGGGCGAGTCGTACGTCCCGCACCGGCGCACCGCGACCAGCTTCGCGCCGCCGCCGTACCCGGCGTCGTAGCAGTCGGCGACCTTCGGGCTCCACAGGACCTTGCCGGTGGAGATGTCGAAGGCGGCGCCGCCGTCTGTGCTGCCCACGGCGACGGTGTCGGCGCTGACGGTGACGTTCTCGAAACTGATCGGCTGGTCACCGGAGTTGGCGGTCTTCGTCCACAGCTTGGTGCCCGCGTTCAGGTCGATCGCGGCGATCTGGCTGCATCCGTGCGAGGGCTTGTCCTTGGTCGGCATGGCGGGCTCGTAGAGGATCGCCGTCCTGCCGTCGGTGGTGGTGTGCTTCGTGGCCTGGCAGACCGGGCCGGGGAGCTTGATCGTCCACTGCTTGGCGCCGGTGTCGCGGTTGTAGCCGACGACCTCGGCGCTGCCGGTCTTGGCGTACACCTTGTCGGTGAGCCAGGAGCCGGAGGTCACCATGGTGTCGGCGACCTTGGGCATCGGGACCTCGAAGAGGACCTTGGACGCGGCGTCCGCGGGCACCTTCTCCTTGCCGCCCGACGTCGTGCCGCCCTTGTCGTTCGTGCCGCCGGTGGTGCCGCTGGAGCTGGCGCTCTTCTTCGTGGCGTCGTCCTTCTTGCCGGACGAGGAGGCGTACCAGATCCCGCCGCCGACGATCAGCGCGATCGCGACGACCGCGGCGGTGATGATCACCGCGGGCGCCCCGAACTTCCGCCCGCCGCCGCCCGGTTGACCCGGCTGCGGGTGCAGCGGCATGGTCGCCGGCTGCCCCGGATAGCCGTAACCCGGCTGCTGGCCATAGGGGTTGGGCTGCTGCCCGTACGGCTGCTGCGGCTGCTGCGCGTACGGGTTCGGCTGCTGGCCCGGGTAGCCGTAGCCGGGCGGCGGGGCCTGCGGGGGTCCCTGGGGCGGCTGCTGGGGCTGCTGGGGATAGCCGTAGACCGGCGGCTGCTGGGGCGGGGGCGCCTGCGGGTAGCCGTAGCCCGGTGCGGGCTGGGGCGGCTGCTGCGGGGGCTGGTCCTGGGGTGGGCCGAAGCCGCCCTGCGGGGGCTCGTTCGGCGGGGGTGGTGGGGGCGTGGTCATGACGAGTACCTCGGGGGGACGGCGGGACGGGGAGAAGTCGGGGTCTCACTTGCCGTACGCGAGCATCAACTTCTCCTTCGTGTCGTCATTGCCGTTCAGCCGGGTCGACGAGATGTAGAAGCGTCCGTCGACGTAGTCGATGTCCCGGGAGAAGAAGCTCGACTCGATCTGCGCGGTGCCGGCGGGCATCTGCAACAGCTTCGCCGTCGGGTGCGAGGAGCCCGCCGTGGGGATGGACACGATCTGGCCGCCCGCGTCGTAGGACGCCTCGACGTAGGCGATGAGCTTGCCGCCCTGGACCTTGACCGGGACCATCGACACGGCCGCGGGCGACTTGACGCGCCACTTCTCCTTGCCGGTGGCCAGGTTGATCGCCACGATCTGGTTGGCGCCGGTCGTCGCGTCCGTCGGCAGGTACAGGGTGTCCGCGTCGACCGCGACGCCCTGGCAGCCCTGGAGGTCGCTGTCGAGGAACGACGAACTGCACGTCGGCGCGAACGCGGCCTTGGAGTCGACCTGCGAGCGGACCGAACCGTCGGCCTTCAGCGTCGAGATGTTCCAGTGCTTGTGGTCCGAGTCGGTCATGTAGAGGACGACCGGGTCCACCGAGTACGTGCGGGACACCGTCCACCCCTTGGGGATCGACTTGGTCCACTTCGCCTTGCCGGTCGCCGGGTCCAGCTCCTGCACCTCGTCGTGCTCGTTCGAGGTGCTCGCGCCGCAGGACGCCACCGAAATCAGCTTCGCACCGCCCGCGAACGCGGACGGGAAGCAGGCCGCGCCGTACTTCTTCTTCTCGAAGAGCTTCTTGCCGGTGTCCACGTCGTACGCGATCCCCGACTCCGAGCGGCCCACCATCAGCGTCCTGCCGGAGATGGACAGACCGACGCTGAGCGCGCTGTCGAAGAGACCGCCGTCCGGGACGGTCCCCGACCAGCCCTTCGCGCCGGTGCCGAGGTCGATCTGCTGGAGCTGGTTGCACTTGGCGTTGTCGCTGACACCGCTCTCGTACGCCACGACGATCTTGCCGTCCGCCGACTTCGCCGGGGTGACCGCGCAGATCTTCTGCGGGAAGGTGACCGTGGGCCAGGTCGGCTTGCCGTTGCCCACGTCGTAGGCGACGAGTTCCTTGTACGCGGCCTTCACCGCGGTCTTGCCGGTGATCCACATGCCGGGGGCGTCGGCACCCGAACCGGGCGCGTCCGGCGCCTCCTTGTACCAGAGCACCTTCGCCTCGCCGGCCTTGCGGCCCGCGTTGAGGTCCTGGGAGTCATTGCCGCCGTCGCCGCTGCCGTCACCGGGGTTGGCCGGGTCGTCGGTGGCGCCGGTGGGCGTCGGGCTGTCGCTCTTCTCCGCGACCGGCTTCTTGTCGTCGCCGCCACCGCTGGTGACCGCCCACACCGTGCCGCCGACCACCAGCAGCCCCGCCACCGCGGCCGCGATCACCAGCGCCGGGCGCCCCTTGAAGGGGTTGCGGGAGCCGCCGCCCGGAGGTGGCGGCGGGGTGAACTGGGGCGGCGGGTAGCCGTAGCCGGGCTGCTGGCCGTAGGGCCCCGGCTGCTGCGGCTGACCGTAGGGGCCGGGCTGCGGCTGCGGCTGGCCGTACGGGCCCGGCTGCTGCGGCTGTTGGGGCTGCTGCGGATAGCCGTAGGGGCCGGGCTGTTGCTGCTGCGGATAGCCGTAGCCGGGCTGGGGCGGGACCGGGGCGCCGAAGCCGCCGGGCGGTGGCTGTGGCGGCTGGTTCGGCGGCGCTCCGTAACCGCCGGACGGCGGCTGTTCG
Organism: Streptomyces sp. NPDC096013; assembly: GCF_044763565.1. Lineage (NCBI taxonomy): Bacteria > Bacillati > Actinomycetota > Actinomycetes > Kitasatosporales > Streptomycetaceae > Streptomyces > Streptomyces sp. NPDC096013. The sequence continues at coordinate 303,179 of NZ_JBIWGK010000003.1, forward strand.
GGCGGCTGAGTCATCAGCGGTTCCCCCTCGTTCACTGATTTTTAGCCACGCCCCGAGGCTCGCGAAGGACCCGGAGTCGTAATCAACGGTGCTCAGACAGTTCTCAGACGGCTCTTTCTATCACCCGGCTGTCCATGAAGAACGGGCCGGTTCCCCCCTGTTCCCAAGGGAGGACCGGCCCGTGACGCCCCCGTTATGCGCCTTCACCCAGCCTTCACGCGTCCTCGGCGAGTTCCAGCCACCGCAGCTCCAGCTCGTCCCGCTCACGGCTCAAGTCCCTCAGCTGGCCGTCCAGTTCGGCCACCTTCGCGAAGTCCGTGGCGTTGTCGGCGATCTGGGTGTGCAGCTTGGCCTCCTTCTCGGAGACCTTGTCCAACTGCCGCTCGATCTTCTGGAGTTCCTTCTTCGCGGCCCGCTGGTCGGCGGCGCTCACCGCGGGCACGGCCTTCTCCACCACGGGGGCGGCAGCGGCGGCCTCCTCCTCCATACGGTGGCGCCGCTCCAGGTACTCGTCGATCCCGCGCGGCAGCATCCGCAGGGTCGCGTCACCCAGCAGCGCGAACACCTTGTCGGTGGTGCGCTCGACGAAGAACCGGTCGTGGGAGATCACGATCATCGACCCAGGCCAGCCGTCGAGGACGTCCTCCAGCTGGGTCAGGGTCTCGATGTCGAGGTCGTTCGTGGGCTCGTCGAGGAAGAGGACGTTCGGCTCGTCCATCAGCAGCCGCAGCAACTGGAGCCGGCGGCGCTCACCACCGGACAGGTCCCCGACCGGCGTCCACTGCTTCTCCTTGTTGAAGCCGAACGTCTCGCACAGCTGCCCGGCGGTCATCTCCCGCCCCTTGCCGAGATCGACCCGCTCCCGCACCTGCTGCACGGCCTCCAACACCCGCAGCGTGGGCTTGAGTTCGGCCACCTCCTGCGAGAGGTAGGCGAGCTTCACCGTCTTCCCCACGACGACCTTGCCGGCCGCGGGCTGCGTCTCGCCGTCGCTGCGGGCGGCCTCGGCGAGGGCACGCAGCAGGGAGGTCTTGCCGGCGCCGTTGACCCCGACCAGGCCGACGCGGTCGCCGGGGCCGAGGTGCCAGGTGATGTGCTTCAGCAGGACTTTGGGCCCGGCCTGGACGGTCACGTCCTCCAGGTCGAAGACCGTGCGGCCGAGCCGTGAGGACGCGAACTTCATCAGCTCGCTGGTGTCGCGCGGCGGCGGCACGTCCGCGATCAGTTCGTTGGCGGCCTCGACGCGGAAGCGCGGCTTGGACGTACGGGCCGGGGCTCCCCGGCGCAGCCACGCCAGCTCCTTGCGGACCAGGTTCTGCCGCTTGGTCTCCTCGGTGGCGGCGATGCGCTCGCGCTCGGCGCGGGCGAAGACGTAGTCCGAGTAGCCGCCCTCGTACTCGTAGACGTCGCCCTTCTGCACATCCCACATGCGGGTGCAGACCTGGTCCAGGAACCAGCGGTCGTGGGTCACGCAGACGAGCGCGGATCGCCGCTCGCGCAGATGCCGGGCGAGCCAGGAGATGCCCTCGACGTCCAGGTGGTTCGTGGGCTCGTCCAGGACGATCAGGTCCTGGTCCTCGATGAGCAGCTTCGCGAGGGCGATACGGCGGCGCTCGCCACCGGAGAGCGGGCCGATGACGGTGTCGAGTCCCTGCGGGAAGCCCGGCATGTCGAGCCCGCCGAAGAGTCCGGTGAGTACGTCGCGGATCTTGGCGTTGCCCGCCCACTCGTGGTCGGCCATGTCCCGGATGACCTCGTGGCGGACGGTCGCCTCGGGGTCCAGGGAGTCGTGCTGGGTGAGGACGCCGAGGCGGAGTCCTCCGGAGTGGGTGACGCGGCCGGTGTCGGACTCCTCCAGCTTGGCGAGCATCCGGATCAGCGTGGTCTTGCCGTCACCGTTGCGGCCCACGACCCCGATCCGGTCCCCTTCGGAGACACCGAGCGAGACGCCGTCGAGCAGGGCACGGGTGCCGTACACCTTGCTGACGTTCTCGACATTGACCAGGTTGACGGCCATTTCTCTCCTGACAGGGGGGACGGTCAGCCTCCCAGGGTAATGCGCGGCGGGAGCCTCACTGTCCGTGCAGGTCAGGTGGGGTTCGAAGGCCGGTCGGCCTACGGCCGACCGAGTACGGTCGCGCCCGCCGCCGGGGCCGTCGCCGTGCGGACCGTCCGGCAGGTTCCGGAGGCCGTCAGCGCCTCCGCCACCTTCGTCGCCGAACCGGGGTCGCGGACGAGGAACGCCGTCGTCGGCCCCGAACCGGAGACCAGCGCGGCGAGGGCACCCGCGGAGCGGCCCGCGGCGAGGGTGTCGGCGAGTTCCGGGAAGAGCGAAAGGGCGGCGGGCTGGAGGTCGTTGGAGACGGCGGCGGCGAGCGCGTCCGGGTCGCCCTTCGCGAGCGCGTCGAGGAGGGGCCGCGAGGCGACGGGCTCGGGGATGTCGGTTCCCTCGCCGAGCCGGTCGAACTCCCGGAACACCGCCGGGGTCGACAGCCCCCGCCCGGCCATCGCGAACACCCAGTGGAAGGTGCCGCCGGTCTCCAGGACGGTCAGCTTCTCGCCGCGCCCGATGCCGAGCGCCGCCCCGCCCACCAGGCTGAACGGCACATCGCTGCCCAACTCCGCGCAGATGTCCAGCAGTTCGGCCCGCGAGGCACCGGTGCCCCACAGCGCGTCGCACGCCACCAGCGCACCCGCCCCGTCCGCGCTGCCGCCCGCCATGCCCCCGGCGACGGGGATGTCCTTGGCGATGTGGATGTGCACGGCGGGGTCGTGTCCGTACCGCTCGGCGAGCGCGACGGCCGCCCGCGCCGCCAAGTTCGTTGCGTCCAGGGGGACTTGGGCCGCGTCCGGGCCCGTGCAGGTGATGCGGAGTTCCTCGGCGGGGGTCACGGTGACCTCGTCGTGGAGGCCGACGGCGAGGAAGACGTTGGCCAGGTCGTGGAAGCCGTCGGGGCGCGCGGCACCCACCGCGAGCTGGACGTTGACCTTGGCGGGGACGCGGACGGTGACGCTCACTTGCCGGGCTCCTTGTGGTGGACGGTGGCCTTCGCGCGGACCGGGGCGGGAAGGGTCACGTGCCGGGTTCCTCGTGCGGGACGCCGAGCTTCGACGAGGCCGGGGCGGTCGGGGTGGGGATGGCGGGGGCGGTCACGCTCACCGGCCGGGCTCGTCGCGCGGGGTGTCGTCGGACCGTACGGCTGCCGCCTGCGGTGCGTGCGCGTCCTGCCCCGCGCCGTCTGCATCCACCTTGTTCTCCGCGATGCGCGCGAACTCCTCCACCGTCAGCGACTCGCCCCGCGCCTGCGGCGAGACCCCGGCCGCCACGAGCGCCGCCTCGGCCGCCGCCGCCGATCCCGCCCAGCCCGCGAGCGCCGCCCGCAGGGTCTTGCGGCGCTGCGCGAAGGCCGCGTCCACCACGGCGAACACCTCGCGGCGGTCGGCGGTCGTCTTCAGCGGCTCGGTCCTGCGGGTGAGCGCGACGAGGCCGCTGTCGACGTTCGGCGCGGGCCAGAAGACGGTACGGCCGATGGAACCGGCCCGCTTGACCTCGGCGTACCAGTTCGCCTTCACGGACGGGACGCCGTACACCTTCGAACCGGGCGCCGCGGCGAGCCGGTCGGCGACCTCCGCCTGGACCATCACCAGCGTGCGCTCGATGCTCGGGAAGTGCTCCAGCATGTGCAGCAGGACCGGTACGGCCACGTTGTACGGCAGGTTCGCGACCAGCGCGGTCGGGGCCGGGCCCGGCAGCTCCGTCACCTGCATCGCGTCCGAGTGCACCAGCGCGAAACGGTCCGCCCGGGTCGGCATCCGCGCCGCCACCGTCGCCGGGAGCGCGCTCGCGAGAGTGTCGTCGATCTCCACGGCGGTGACGCGGTCGGCCACCTCCAGCAGGGCGAGGGTGAGTGAGCCCAGGCCGGGACCTACCTCCACGACCACGTCGTCGGGGCGGACGTCCGCGGTGCGGACGATACGGCGGACCGTGTTCGCGTCGATCACGAAGTTCTGGCCGCGCTGTTTGGTGGGGCGGACGTTCAGGGCGGCGGCCAGTTCGCGGATCTCGGCGGGGCCCAGGAGGGCGTCGGGGTTGCTGCTCACGTACCTAGGTTACGGGCGGTTCTTCGCCTGCCGGTCCGCTGTGGCTGGTCGCGCGCACGCGGCGGAGCCGCACATCGACACCGACCCGCGCCCCTGGGGAATGGGGGCTGCGCCCCCTGTCCCCATCTCCTCTCAGCCGTGCAGCCTCGTTCCGCAGTGCGGCCATGGGCTCGCACCCCGCCGGACGTACAGCCTCTTCGCCCTGAACGTCTGCTCCTCCGCGCTCGCGTCCTGCGGGCGCCCGCTGCCGCCCAGGCTGTGCCAGGTGTGGGTGTCGAACTGGTAGAGGCCGCCGTAGGTGCCCGAGGGGTCGACCGCGCCGGGGCGACCGCCGGACTCGCAGGTGGCCAGGCCGTGCCAGTTGAGCTGGTCGGCGCCCTGGACGGAGGTGGGCATCGGTTTGGTGCCGACCTTCACCAGCTGGGAGCGGGGCTCGCGGACCACTTGGTCGTCGATGCGGCGGGGCTTCTCCTTGACGCCGTTGACCGTGCGGAGGGCGTAGGTGACGCGGCGCAGGCCCGGGCGGCCGGCGCGTTCGACGACCTCCGTGCCCTTGAACAGGGTGGGGTCGTCCTCGCGCTCCACCTTGAACGGGATGGCCTCCTCGCGGATCTCCTTGGTGCCGGTGACCCGCAGGACGGTGACGGTCTGGCCGTCGCGGGGGAAGCTGTCGGCCGGGACGGAGGTGGTGTCCTCGCCGTGCAGGCCGATGCCGGCCTCCTGGACCGCCCGGCCCACCGTCGCCGCGTTGGTGCGGATCGTGCGGGCGCGGCCGTCGGCCATGATCGTGACGGTGCGTTCGGTGCGGACGTCGAGGGTGAGTCCGGCGCGGCCGATGGGCTGGGAGCGCGAGGTGGAGAGGTAGGCGCCCTCGGCCCGCACGCCGAGTTCTTCGAGGGCCGCGTCGACCGTGCGTGCCGTGGTCCACACCTCGCGCCGGTGGCCGTCGACGGTGAGCCGCACGGGGCGGCCGTAGCGGACCGCGACCTCGTCGCCGCTGGTGAGGGGCGCGTCGCGGCCGGGGGCGACCACGTCGTGGGCGCCCACGTCGACGCCCTGCTGGGCGAGGAGTTCGGTGACGTCGTCGGCGAAGGTGTGCAGGGTGCGCGGCTTGCCGTCGACGTTCAGCTCGATCGCCTTGTCCTTGGCGACGAACGCGGTGGTGCCGCCGGCGAGGAAGGCGACGACCAGGGCCTGCGGGACCAGCCTGCGCATCGCGGAACCGGTGTCCGGGCGGTCGGCTCTTCGGCGCCGCCCGTGCCGCGCCGCCGGCTCGCTCTCCGGCTCCGCGGTGCCCGCCTGGCGGGGGAACACGGGCTCGTACGCCTCGTAGGCGGGCCGGTACGTGTCCTCGTACACCGCCGTCGGGCCGTCGGTGTACGTGTCCGCGCGCACACCGCGGTCGTACGTCTCGTAGGTCTCGTAGTTGCTCACGCCGACACGCTCCAGAAGGCCACGGGGGTCCGGATCGGGCCACCAGAACCTAGCGGAGCGACCGTCACTCTCCAAAGTGACGCGGCTACCCAGAGTTGTGTTCGATGACGTCCCGGGGATTGGTCCGGCGGGGCCGCGAGGGCTCAATAGGCGAACGCCCGGGCCGTGTTGGCGGCGAGCGCCGTCGCCAGCGTGTCCTCGTCGATGCCCCGTACGGCCGCCATCGCGCGGACCGTGACCGGAACGAGGTAGGGGGCGTTGGGCCGTCCGCGGTACGGGGCGGGGGTGAGGAAGGGAGCGTCCGTCTCGACCAGGACCAGTTCGAGCGGGGCCACCGCGAGCGCGTCCCGCAGGTTCTGGGCGTTCTTGAAGGTGACCGTGCCGGCGAAGGACATGAAGTACCCGGCGCGGGCGCAGAGTTCGGCCATCTCGGCGTCGCCGGAGTAGCAGTGGAAGACCGTGCGCTCGGGGGCGCCTTCCTCCTTGAGGACGCGCAGGACGTCGGCGTGGGCGTCGCGGTCGTGGATGACCAGGGCCTTGCCGTGCCGCTTGGCGATCTCGATGTGGGCGCGGAAGGACTTCTCCTGGGCCGCCTTGCCCTCGGGGCCGGTGCGGAAGTAGTCGAGGCCGGTCTCGCCGACGCCCTTGACCTGGGGCAGTCCGGCCAGCCGGTCGATCTCCGCGAGGGCCTCGTCGAGGGCGCCGTCGCCGCCGGGAACGCGCGCGCCCTGCCGGGACCACCCGTCGGGGTCTCCGTGCACGATGCGCGGGGCTTCGTTCGGGTGCAGGGCGACCGTCGCGTGGACGGAGTCGTGGCGGGCGGCCGTCTCGGCGGCCCAGCGGGAGCCCTTGATGTCGCAGCCGACCTGGACGACCGTCGTCACGCCGACCGACGCGGCCTTGGCGAGCGCCGCGTCCACCGTGCCGGACTGCATGTCGAGGTGGGTGTGGGAGTCGGCGACGGGCACCCGGAGGGGCTCCGGGAGCGGCGGCGCCGCGTTCTTCTCGCTGCCGCGTGCGCGGTCGCCGGCGCTGTCGCTGGAGGAAGGCATGCCCCGATCCTACGAAAGGGGCATGCCCGCCCGGTCGTCGGAGCCGGTCAGCTCGCCTTGCGGTGGAACGGGTGCAGCAGGTCGGACAGGTGCCAGTGGTGGTCCTTGTGCTCCGGCAGCGGGGTCACGGCCGCGTCGCCGTCCTCCGGGGCCGTGGCGTCCGCGGCTGCCGCTGCCGCCGTGCGGGGCCGCGGCGGGGCGTACTGCCGCTGTGCGGCCTCCCGTACCGAGGAGACCTGGCCCGCGCGCATGATGCGCACGACATGCCCGTCACAGTTGAGGCACGCGGGACGGCTCAGGGGCGACGGCACGACCTGGCCCCCCGCCACGTACATCACGAACTGGTGGCCGTCGGTGTCGACGTGGTGCTCTATCTCGTACGACTGCTCCCAGCCGTGCCCGCACCGCATGCAGGCGAAGGAGTACGACTCGTTGACCACGGCGGTGGCACCGCCCCGAAGACCGGTCTGCCCTGCGATCTCACTCATGCCAGCTCCTGCTTGCTTTCCGCTGGACAAATACCCCCGGCGAGGGGATTCCCCCCGGAATCCCGTTGGAGGTGAGGGACGGGTGTGTCCCTTCGTCCAGTGGACGCCTCCGGCAGGGCGAACGCATCAGTCCTGTCGACTGTTGGAGGCGATTTGGACTTTCCTTGTCGAATCACCCCGGCAAGGCGGTCCGGCTTTTGCATTCGCGGACGGTGCTTTGCCCCGCCATGGGGCGCGCGCTCATCGGAACAGCGCCCCGCTCAGAGGAAGCTTTCCCGCAGGTCAGACGGGTTTTTGCGCACTCTTCGCCGCCACCACGGCATCGAACACCGCCCGCTTGGGAAGGCCTGCCTCGACGGCCACGGCGGCGATCGCTTCCTTGCGCCGCTCCCCCGCCTCCTCACGCACGCGGACCCGCCGTACCAGCTCGTCCGCGTCGAGTTCCTCGGCCTTCTCGGGGGCGCCCTCGACGACGACGGTGATCTCCCCCCGAACCCCCTCCGCCGCCCACTCGGCCAGCTCGCCGACCGGGCCGCGCTTGATCTCCTCGTACGTCTTCGTCAGCTCCCGGCACACGGCGGCCCGCCGCTCGGCGCCGAAGACCTCGGCCATCGCGGCGAGGGTGTCGTCGAGCCGGTGCGGCGCCTCGAAGTAGACGAGGGTGCGCCGCTCACCGGCGACCTCCCGCAGCCGCGACAGCCGCTCGCCCGCCTTGCGCGGCAGGAACCCCTCGAAGCAGAACCGGTCCACCGGCAGCCCCGACAGCGCGAGCGCGGTGAGCACCGCGGACGGCCCCGGCACGGCGGTCACCCTGATGTCCCGCTCCACGGCGGCGGCGACGAGCCGGTACCCCGGGTCGGACACGGACGGCATCCCCGCGTCGGTCACCAGGAGCACGCGCGAGCCGTCGAGGAGCGCCTCGACCAACTCCGGTGTCCGGGCGGCCTCGTTGCCCTCGAAGTACGACACGACCCGCCCCTTGGGCTGCACCCCGAGCGCCTGGGTCAGCCGCCGCAGCCGCCGGGTGTCCTCGGCGGCGACCACGTCCGCCCCGGCCAGCTCCTCGGCGAGGCGCGGCGGGGCGTCCGCGATGTCGCCGATGGGGGTGCCGGCAAGGACCAGGGTTCCGGGAGCAACTGTCACGTTTCCATCCTCTCAGGGGAGAGAGGCGGGACTCACACAGACCTGTTCCCTACGATGGCGCGGTGACCAGTACCGCGTCCTCCACGGACACCCGGCAAGGGCAGGCCCCGCACGAGCAGCGGCCGTCGTGGCAGCAGCAGCTGCGCCGATTCGGATATTCGGCGGGGCCCAGAAGCGACGTACGGGACCGGCTGGTGCCGCCGTACGCCGAGCCCAGTCCGCGGCTGTGGGCGGCGCTCGGCTTCTCGCCGACCCTTGTCGACCGCATCAACCGCTGGTCCGGCTGGGGCGGCCCGCTGCTGGTCACACTGCTGGCGGGCGCGATGCGCTTCTACCACCTGGGCAGCCCCAAGGCGGTGATATTCGACGAGACGTACTACGCGAAGGACGCGTGGGCGCTGGTCCACCGCGGCTTCGAGGTCAACTGGGACAAGAACGCCAACGACCTGATCCTCCAGCACAACGGCCATGTCCCGATCCCGACCGACGCGGCCTACGTCGTGCACCCGCCGGTCGGCAAGTACGTCATCGGCCTCGGGGAGCTGATCTTCGGGTTCAACCCCTTCGGCTGGCGCTTCATGACGGCGCTGCTCGGCACGCTGGCGATCCTGATGCTGTGCCGCATCGGCCGCCGCCTGTTCCGCTCCACGTTCCTGGGCTGCGTGGCGGGCGTCATGATGTCCCTCGACGGCCTGGCCTTCGTGATGGCCCGCACCTCGCTGCTCGACGGCGTCCTGATGTTCTTCGTGGTGGCCGCGTTCGGCTGCCTGCTGCTGGACCGGGACCGGGCCCGCGCCAGACTCGCCGCCGCACTGCCGGTCGACGCCGACGGCCGGGTCCGCCCCGACGCGCACATCGCCGACACCCTCTCCCTCGGCTGGCGCCCCTGGCGCTGGATGGCCGGCCTGACGCTCGGCCTCGCGATGGCCACCAAGTGGAACGGCATGTTCTACGCCGCCGCCTTCGTGGTGATGGCCGTCCTCTGGGACGTCGGCTCCCGCAAGGTCGCGGGCGCGAGCAAGCCGTACGTCGCCGTCCTCCAGCACGACGTGGGCCTCGCCTTCCTCTCCACCGCCCCGGTGGCGATCTCGGTCTACGTCCTCTCCTGGCTCGGCTGGATCCTCTCCCCCGCGAACGGCACCGGCGGCTACTTCCGCAACTGGGCCGCCACGGACGGCAAGGGCGGCTTCTGGAGCCACTTCATGCCGGACTGGGTGCGCAGTCTGTGGCACTACGAGCACGAGGTCTACGAGTTCAACGTCGGCCTGCACTCCCCGCACACGTACATGTCCAACCCCTGGAGCTGGCTGGTCGACGGCCGCCCGGTCTCGTACTTCTACGAGTCCCCGTCCCCCGGTTCGGCCGGCTGCCCGGCGAGCGCGGGCGAGAAGTGCGCCCGCGAGGTCCTCGCCCTCGGCACCCCCCTCCTGTGGTGGGCCGCGTGCTTCGCCCTCCTCTACGTCCTCTGGCGCTGGGCGTTCCGCCGCGACTGGCGCGCGGGCGCGATCGCCTGCGGCGTGGCGGCCGGCTACCTCCCCTGGTTCCTTTACCAGGACCGCACGATCTTCTTCTTCTACTCGATCGTCTTCCTCCCCTTCCTCTGCCTCGCGGTGGCGATGCTGATCGGCGCGGTCATCGGCCCCCCGGGCTCCAGCGACACCCGCCGGGTGACGGGCGCGGTGGGCGCGGGCGTCCTGGTCCTGCTGATCACGTGGAACTTCATCTACTTCTGGCCGCTGTACACGGGCACGGCGATCCCCATCGACCAGTGGCGGTCACGGATGTGGCTGGATACGTGGGTGTGATTCAGTCGGCTGATCTCTGTTAGGGCAACAAAAGGCAACACCCCTCACAGCTTTCCCCCACGCCACCTACAGTTCGAAGGACTGACAACGGGGAGGGACAGGGGCATGCGCAAGGGGGTGAAGGCCACCGTCGTCGGCAGTGTGTTCGCCGTGATGGTGGGCGGCGCGGGGTACGGGGCGTTCAACCTCGTGTCCGCGCTCGGGGGTTCGGACGGTGTGGCCGGGGTCGGCGGGGCCGCGGCCAAGAAGACCGGGCCGCCCAGCGGCGACGAGGTCGAGGAGACGACGAAGAAGTTCTTCGCGGCCTGGGAGAGCGGCGAGGCCGTGTCCGCCGCGTCGTACACGAACAACGACGCCGCCGCCGACCCCGTGCTGGAGTCGTACGGCGGAGCGGGTCACATCACGAAGGTGAAGATCACGCCCGGTACGACGACGGGCGCCACCGTGCCGTTCACGGTGCGGGCGACGGTGTCGTACAAGGGCATCGACAAGCCGCTCACCTACCGGAGCCGGCTGACGGTCGTCCGCGGGGAGACCACGGGGCGGGCCCTCGTCGACTGGCAACCGTCCGTCGTGCACCCGGAGTTGAAGACCGGCGACACCCTCGTCACCGGCGAGTCCGAGAGCCCGGCGATCGAGGCCGTGGACCGGAACGGAACCGTGCTGACCAAGGAGAGGTACCCGTCGCTCGGCCCGATCCTGGACGAGCTGCGCGCCAAGTACGGCGACAAGGCGGGCGGTACGCCGGGCATCGAGCTGGCGATCAAGCACCCCGTCGCCGACTCCGCCGACACCACGCTGATGACCCTGGAGAAGGGCAAGGCCGGCAAGGTGCGCACGACGCTCAGCGCGGGCGCGCAGGCCGCCGCCGAGCGGGCCGTGACCAAGTACTCGGAGTCGTCCGTGGTGGCCGTGCAGCCGAGCACCGGCCAGATCCTGGCGGTCGCCAACAACCGCAACGACGGCTTCAACGCCGCGTTCCTCGGCAAGTTGGCGCCCGGCTCCACGATGAAGATCATCAGCGCCGCCACGCTCATCGACAACGACATCACCAGCATGACCGGCGCGGCGCCCTGTCCGCCCACCGCCACCTGGCAGAGCCAGACCTTCCACAACCTGGAGGGTCTGTCGCCGGACGAGGGCGCGACGCTCGCCGACAGTTTCGCCCGCTCCTGCAACACGGCGTTCGTGAAGTTCGCCGACTCGGTCAAGGTGGACTCGCTGACCAAGGAGGCCGAGGACCGCTTCGGCCTCGGCCGCGACAACTGGAAGACCGGCATCCCGTCCTTCGACGGCTCGGTGCCCGCGTCCGGCGGCCCGGACACCGCGGCCAACCTGATCGGCCAGGGCCAGGTGCAGATGAGCCCGCTGAACATGGCGTCGGTGACGGCGACCGCGAAGACGGGCACGTTCCGCCAGCCGGTGCTCGTCGCACAGAGCCTCGACGACCGCGAACTGGCCACCGCCCGGGGCCTGTCGGCGAGTACGTCGGCCCAGCTGCGCGCGATGATGAACCGCACCGCGACCACCGGCACCGCCGCCGGCATCATGTCCGGGCTGGGCGGCAGCATCGGCGCGAAGACGGGGTCGGCCGAGGTGGACGGGCAGTCGAAGTCCAACAGCTGGTTCACCGGCTACCGCGACGACGTGGCCGCGGCGGCGATGACACAGGACGGCGGTCACGGCATCGACGCCGCGGGCCCGATCGTCCGGGCCGTGCTGGCGGCGGGTGGCTGAACTCACCCCCGTGAGACGGGAACTCACCCGCACAGGACGGGACTCTAGGGTGTGCCCCGTCGTTGGGGTGTGTGAGGGCTGAGGGCCGGGACGGCGGGGCCCAATGGGATTCGCGGAGGATCGGGAACTGTGGGCACGAGGGGCAAGAGAAGGCGCGTGGCCGAGAAGCGCACGGCGAGACCGGCCGTGGTCGGCGGGGTGATCGCCGTGGCGGTCGTCGCCGCGGGCGTCGGCGCCTACGCGCTGTACGACGGCGGCGCGTCCGCCGAGGCGCGCACGTCGGGCACCGCCGACCACAAGGCCGTCAAGACGGGCCCGCTGTCGGCGACCGAGGTGCAGACGACCGCGCAGCGATTCCTCGCCGACTGGCAGCAGGGCAAGGTCGCCCAGGCCGCCGCGACGACGGACAGGTCGACGGCGGCCACCGCCCTGCTCACCGGGTACACGAAGAACGCCCACATGAAGGGCCTCACCGTCACCCAGGGCGCCCGCACCGGCGCCAAGGTCCCCTTCTCCGTGAAGTGCACGGTGTCGTACAAGGGCATCAACAAGCCCATGTCGTACGCGAGTTCACTCACGGTCGTGCGCAGCGCGAAGGACGGCAAGCCGTATGTCTCCTGGCACGCCTCCGTCGTCCACCCGGACCTCGCGGACGGCGACACCCTGGTCACGGGCGAGTCCGGGACCCCGCCGATCAAGGCCTACGACCGGGACGGCGGCGAGCTGACGGCGGCCAAGTACCCGTCGCTGGGCGCGGTGTTGGACGGGCTGCGGGAGAAGTTCGGCAAGAAGGCGGGCGGCAAGGCGGGCATCGAGCTGCGGGTGATCCGGGGCAAGGGGTCCAAGGAGTCCGACAAGACGCTGCTGGAGCTGAGCAAGGGCACGCCGGGCAAGGTGAAGACGACGCTCAGCCCGACCCTCCAGGCGGCGGCCGAGACGCAGGTCGGCAAGCAGAAGAACTCCTCGGTCGTCATGATGCGCCCCTCGACCGGCGAGATCCTGGCCGTGGCGAACGCCTCGCACGGCTTCAACGTGGCGTTCCAGGGCTCCCTCGCCCCCGGCTCCACGATGAAGATCGTGACGTCGACGATGCTCTTCGAGAAGAAGCTCGTCACCCCGGACGCGTCCCACCCCTGCCCCAAGACGTACAAGCTGGCGGGCTGGACCTTCCACAACGACGACGACTCGGAGATCAAGAAGGGCACGTTCAAGATGGCCTTCGGGGCGTCCTGCAACAACGCCTTCATCAACTTCGCGCCCAAGCTGTCCAACAGCGACCTGACGACGGAGGCCCAGCAGGTCTACGGCCTCGGCATGAACAACTGGGCCATCGGCGTCCCCACCTTCGACGGCTCGGTCCCGGTGCAGAGCGGCGCGCAGATGGGCGCCTCGCTGATCGGCCAGGGCGGGGTCCGCATGAACCCGCTGAACATGGCGTCGGTCGCCGCGACGGTCGACACGGGCACCTTCCACCAGCCGTACCTGGTCTCGCCGACGGTCGACAACCGCACGATCGCGAAGGCGTCGCGCTCGATGTCGTCGACGACCCAGGCCCAGCTGAAGGAGGTCATGAAGTACACGGCGGACTACGGCACGGCGGCCAAGGCGATGTCCGGACTCGGTCCGGACTACGGCGCGAAGACGGGCTCCGCGGAGGTCGACGGCCAGAAGAAGCCCAACGGCTGGTTCACCGCGTACAAGGGCGACCTCGTCGCCGCGGGCGTCGTCCAGGCGGGCGGCCACGGCGGCGACACGGCGGGCCCGATCGTGGCGGCCCTGCTCAAGCTGGGCGCCGGCCTCGGCGGCTGAACCGACCGGGCCCGCCCGACCGGCTGAACCGGCTGAATGTGCCGAGCCCCTGATCCGCTACGGCCGCGGGGCTCAGCTCGCGACCGGAGTGGTGGCCATGTAGGTGCGGCGCAGGAACCGCATGATCGTCTTCGTCTCGAACTGGACGACGGAGACGCCCTGTTCGGAGTGGAACTCGACCACGGCCTGCACGCGCCCGCACGGCCACACCCGCACCTCGCCGCTGCCGGCCGGGGATCGCAGCCCCTGCTCCAGCAGGGCCCGGTCGAAGGTCCATTCATGCGGTCCCGGGAGACCGATGCGGACGGCTCGGGGGTCGGATTCGGGGTCGTACCGCAGGACGACGGGGACCGCGTCAGCATCCAGCCGGTCCACGTCCTCGTCGGTGACGATATGGGCTCGCGCGTACTGTTCGACTACGGACATCGGGCGGCCCCTTACGCTGAGTGACCTGTGTGAGAGCTATGCATCCGCTTCCACTACCCAAATGTCGCACATTTTCCCGGGAGCGCTCGTCGGGGCGACAGATCTCACATCTGAAGCGGCCTCGATCCACGCATGTCTGGCTCTTGCAAAGCACTCGCAATAACCATCTAAAATCATTCCGTGCATGTGCCTGACGGATTCATCGACGCCCCCATGTCCGCCGCGACCGGTCTGGTCGCCGCCGGCGCCATCGCCGTGAGCCTGCGCGGTGCCCGCCGCGAGCTCGGGGGCGCCCCCCGCGCGGACGAGGCCGAGCGTGGGGGAGAACGGACGGCGCCGCTGGCGGGACTGGTCGCCGCGTTCATCTTCGCCGTGCAGATGCTGAACTTCCCCGTCGCGGCCGGCACCAGCGGCCACCTCCTCGGCGGGGCGCTGGCCGCGATCCTGGTCGGCCCCTACACCGGCGTCCTCTGTGTCTCGGTCGTCCTGCTCATGCAGGGCGTCCTGTTCGCGGACGGCGGCCTGACCGCGCTCGGCGTGAACATCACCGACATGGCGATCACGACGACATTGGTGGCCTACGCCGTCTTCCGCGGCCTGGTCAAGATCCTCCCGCGCAGCCGCCGCTCGATCACCGCCGCGTCCTTCGTGGCCGCCCTGCTCTCGGTCCCGGCCGCCGCCCTCGTCTTCACCCTCATCTACGCACTCGGCGGCACCACCGACGTCTCCCTCGGCAAGGTCGCCGGCGCGATGATCGGCGTGCACGTCCTCATCGGCATCGGCGAGGCCGCGATCACCGCGCTGACGGTGGGCGCCGTGATCGCCGTACGCCCGGATCTCGTGCATGGCGCGCGCGGCCTGGAGCAGCGCCTCAAGCTGCGTGTGGGCGGCGAACTCGTGGACGCGGCGCGGCCGTCGGAGCCGGTCGCCGCCCGTGGCACCTCGCGCCGGAGGCTGTGGATCGGCGGCCTGGTCGCCTCCCTCGTCCTCGCCGGTTTCGTCAGTTTCTACGCCTCCTCGAACCCCGACGGCCTGGAGAAGGTCGCCGCCGACCAGGGCATCGACCGCACGGCAGAGGAGCACGCGAGCGCGGACTCCCCGCTCGCGGACTACGGCGTGCGCGATGTGGAGGACGCCCGGCTGTCCGGGGGCCTCGCGGGGGTGATCGGCGTGGGCGTGACGGTCGTCGCGGGCACCGGCGTCTTCTGGGCGGTCCGCAGGCGCCGCGGCACCTCGCAGGTGGTCTGACGTGGGCGCGGGGCATGCACATCGCCTCTACCGGCACGGCCACTCCCCCGTGCACGCGCTGCCCCCGCACACCAAGCTGGCCGCCGTGTTCGCCTTCGTGGTGGTCGTGGTGTCGACCCCGCGCGAGGCGATGTGGGCGTTCGGCCTGTACGCCGTGCTCCTCGCGTGCGTCGCGTACGCGGCCCGCGTGCCCGCGGGCTTCCTGCTGCGCCGCCTGCTGATCGAGGTCCCGTTCGTGGCGTTCGCGGTGCTGATGCCCTTCGTCGCGGAGGGCGACCACGTCACCGTCCTGGGCGTGCGATTGAGCGTGAACGGCCTCTGGGGCGCGTGGAACGTCCTGGCGAAGGGCACGTTGGGCGTGGCCGCGTCCGTGCTCCTCGCCTCGACCACCGAACTCCGCGAACTCCTCCTGGGACTCCAGCGGTTGAAGCTCCCGCCCCTCCTGGTCCAGATCGCGTCGTTCATGATCCGCTACGGCGATGTCGTCACCGACGAGATGCGCCGGATGCGGATCGCCCGCGCGTCACGGGGTTTCGAGGCCCGGGGCGTCCGCCACTGGGGCGTGCTCGCGAAGTCGGCGGGCGCGCTGTTCATCCGCTCCTACGAACGCGGGGAGCGGGTCCATCTGGCCATGCTGAGCCGGGGATACACGGGGTCCATGCCGGTGATCGACGAGGTGACCGCGTCCCGGGCGCAGTGGTCGTACGCCCTCGCACTCCCCTGTGCCGCCCTCGTCGTATGCCTGTTGGGATGGACGCTGTGACCCCCTCGCTCGAAGTGGCCGGACTGGCCTTCGCCTATCCCGACGGCCGACAGGCCCTGTTCGGCGTCGACTTCACCGTCCAGCGCGGTGAACGCGTCGTCCTGCTCGGTCCGAACGGCGCCGGGAAGACCACCCTCGTCCTGCACCTCAACGGCATCCTCACGGCCGGCGCCGGGACGGTGACGGTGGCCGGACTCCCGGTCGGCAGGCGGCACATGGCGGAGATCAGGCGCCGGGTCGGGATCGTGTTCCAGGACCCGGACGACCAGCTCTTCATGCCGACGGTCCGCGAGGACGTGGCGTTCGGCCCGGCGGCGGCCGGGATGAAGGGCGCCGAGCTGGAGCAACGGGTGCGTACGGCACTGGAGTCGGTCGGCATGGCGGACTTCGCGGACCGTCCCCCGCACCACCTCTCGTTCGGGCAGCGGCGGCGCGTCGCCGTGGCGACGGTGCTGGCGATGGAGCCGGAGATCCTCGTCCTCGACGAGCCCTCGTCCAACCTCGACCCCGCCTCGCGCCGTGAACTGGCCGACATCCTGCGGTCGTTGGACGTGACGGTCCTCATGGTCACGCACGACCTGCCGTACGCCCTGGAGCTGTGCCCGCGTGCGCTGATCCTCAGCGAGGGCGTCATCGCGGCGGACGGCAGGACCGGTGAACTCCTCGCCGACGACGAGCTGATGCGCGCCCATCGCCTGGAGTTGCCCTTCGGGTTCGACCCGCGGTCCGTGACAATGGGCGCGTGACGAACGAGGACCACACCGAGGCCGGCTCGCTGCTCCTCGACGAGCAGTTGTGCTTCGCGCTGTACGCGGCCCAGCGGGCGCTGACGGCCGCGTACCGCCCGCTCCTGGACGAGCTGGAGCTGACCTATCCGCAGTATCTCGTCCTCCTCGTCCTCTGGGAGCGCGGCGAGACCCCGATCAAGGACCTCGCGACCGCCCTGCACCTCGACTACGGCACGCTGTCACCGCTGCTGAAGCGCCTGGAGTCGGCGGGTCTCGTCCACCGCGAGCGGGCGGCGCACGACGAGCGCTCGGTGCTGGTGGCGTGCACGGAGCGCGGTACAGCGCTCCGGGGGCGGGCGGCGGGTGTCCCCGGCGCGCTGCTCGCGGCGACGGAACTGGAGATGTCCGAGGTCACGCGGCTGCGGGCGGAGCTGTGGCGGCTCGCGGAGCGCGCGGAGGCGGCGGCGGAGAGGGCTCGCTGACCGGCCGACCTCGGGTTACCGGCGGTTCGCGCCCCCGGTGGGCAAGGGCGCCCTACCGGTCAGTATCTTGTGCACGATGTAGTTGTGCGCTCTCGTGTTTCCGTCCCTGGGGGAGGTCCCGCCATGACCGACGACACCGACGACACCGCTGACACCGCTGTCGACACCCGTCCGACGAAGATCATGTACGTCGCCGAGGCCACCGCCCACGGCGGCCGGGAGGGCTTCGTCAGCAGCCAGGACGGCCAGCTCGCCCTCCAGGTCGCGATGCCCCCGGCGCTGGGCGGCGACGGCAACGGCACCAACCCCGAGCAGCTCTTCGCGGCCGGCTACAGCTCCTGCTTCCACAACGCGCTGGTCCTGGTCGGCCGCAGGGCGGGCTTCGACCTGACCGGCTCGACGGTCGCCGCGAAGGTCGGCATCGGCCCCAACAAGCAGCACGGCTACGGCCTCGCGGTCGCCCTGAGCGTGTCCCTGCCGGTCCTGGACCAGGGCATCGCGGCGAAACTGGTGGACGCGGCGCACGAGGTCTGCCCGTACTCGAACGCGACCCGCGGGAACATCGACGTCACGATCCTGCTTGGGTGAAAGAGGACAGCGGTACGGCGGAACTTCGGGACGGGGAGCGCGGGCGTGGACGTGAACGGGTTGGTGGCCGAGGGCTTCGAGCCGGTCAGGGAGGCGTTCGCGGCCAACTTCGAGGTGCGCGGCGACCGGGGCGCGGCCGTGACCGTCTACCGGCACGGACACCGGGTCGTGGACCTCTGGGCGGGCACGAAGGACGTCGACGGCACCGCGCCCTGGGAGCGGGGCACGGCTCAGATCGTGCGCTCGGCGACGAAGGGTGTGGCCGCCGCCGCCCTCCTGCTGCTGGCACAGCGCGGGCAGTTGGACCTGGACGCCCCGGTCGGGGAGTACTGGCCGGAGTACAAGGCGGCGGGCAAGGAGCACACCCTCGTCCGGCATCTTCTGGCCCACCGCGCGGGCGTGCCGGTGCTGGACCGTCCGCTGACCCCGGACGAGGCGGCCGACCCGGTGCTCGGCGCGGCGGCGGTGGCGGCGCAGGCGCCGGTGTGGGAGCCGGGCACGGACCACGGGTACCACGCGCAGACGTACAGCTGGCTGACCGGTGAGGTGGTCCGCCGGGTGACGGGCCGGTCGATCGGGGCGTGGATCGCGGACGAGATCGCGGGCCCGGTCGGGGCCGACCTGTGGGTGGGCCTGCCAGCGGCTCAGGCGGACCGGGTGGGCCGGGTCGCGCAGCTGGACACCCCGGCGACGGACCCGGGTGTCCTCCGCACCCGCCCCAAGCGCTCGGTCTCCGAGGCGTACGCGAACCCGGACTCCCTCACCCGGCGCGCGTTCGGGGCGATCACGCCGATGCCGGACGAGAACGATCCCGCGTACCGGGCGGCCGTACTGCCCGCGTCCAACGGCATCGCGACGGCGGACGGACTGGCCCGCTTCTACGCGTCCCTGATCGGCGAAGTGGACGGCGGGGCACGGCTGTTCACCCCGGAGACGGTCGAAGCGGCCCGCACGGAACGCTCCTCGGGCCCGGACCGCGTCCTGGTCATCGGCACCCGTTTCGGCCTGGGCTACATGCTGCACGGCAGCGCGTCCCCGCTCCTCTCCGAGACGTCCTTCGGCCACCCCGGCCGGGGCGGCGCCCTGGGCTTCGCGGACCCGGAGTCGGGCATCGCGTTCGGGTATGTGACGAATTCGTTCCGCAAGAGCGTGACGGCCGACCCACGGGCGCAGGCGCTGGTCAGGGCGGTGCGCACCGCCCTGTCGTAGCGCACTGGTACGGCTGCCGCCGTCGCCGCCACCACCGGCGTTCACGGCACTGGGGCAACAATGGGGTATGCGCTGCTGTTTCTCGGCTCCCCTCGCGGCCCTCTCCGCGCTCCCCACTCCGTACGACGTCCTGCGCTCCGGAACGCTCCTCGCCCCGGCCCTGCTGCGGGCCGCCCACGCCGGTCTGCCGCGCGGCAGGTACCGCCAGCCGGCCGCCGTACACCTGGAGTTGGTCACCCTCACCGAGGACAGCGCCATCATCACCTGGCACACCCGGACACCCGGCACCGACGACGGCTTCGGCCATCCGCTCCCCGCGGTCACCGAGGGCGAGGTCCTCTACGGCACCCACCCGGCCCGGCTCAACCGCGTCGCGGCCGAGGACCGCCCCACCGCGCACCACCAGGTGGAGCTGACCGGCCTGGAGCCCGGGCAGACGTACTACTACCGGGCCCGCTCCCAGGGCGTCACCGCCCTGCCGACGCCGTTGCAGCACGTGCGCGGGAACGCCGTCGGCACCTCACGGCACGGCCTCGGCTCCCTGACCGGCACCTACTCCTTCACCACGCCCCAGCCCCCGCCCGGCAGGCATCTGCTGTCCATCGCCCTCTGCAACGACCTGCACCTCGGCGAGACCACCGCGGGCCGGATGGCGGGCTTCCCGCTGCTGCGCGGGGTGTCGCAGGCGGCGGGCCTCGCCGCCTATCCGGAGATCATGACCCGGGCCCTGGTCGAGGAGGCCAGGCGGCGCGGGGCGGACGTCCTGCTGGCCGCCGGGGACATCTCGGCGGGGGGATCGCCGCGGGACCTGGCCGAGGCCAGAGGCATCCTGGACGGCTTCGGCACGCTCGGCCGGGACTACCTCGTCGTACGCGGCAACCACGACCGTGCCGGGGACTCCGCCGACACGTTCCGGGAGGGGTTCCGTGAGGGCTTCGACGGCGGTGACGGACCCGGCTACTTCGCCCACGATCTCGGCGGGCTGCGGATCATCGGGCTCGACACCTATGCCAAGGCCGGCAACGGCGGTGACGCGGGCGGGCTCGGCGAGGAGCAGCTGTCCTGGTTCCGGGGCCGGCTCAGGGCCGATCCGGACCGGCCGACCGTCGTCTTCGGCCACCATCCGCTGACGGTACGGGACTCCGTGTTCCCGGTGACCCGGGGGCAGCAGCTGGACCGGCGGCAGGCGCGGGCGATCGTCGACGCGTACGCCTCCGCGCCGGGCGTCTTCCTGCACCACGCGGGGCACACCCATCGCAACAAGCGGACCGTGCTGGTGCGGGCGCCGCACGTCGTCCAGCAGGAGGTGACCGCCGCGAAGGACTATCCCGGCGGTTTCCTGCTGCTGCGCGTGCACTCCGGGGGGTACGCCCTCAACCACTACAAGGCCGGCGGGATCGAGGCGCGGGAGTGGGGGGAGCGGTCGCGGCGGGTGGCGGGCGGGCTGTGGCCGCATCATGCGCTGGGGCGGGCGGCGACGGACCGGAACAGCGTCAGGGCGCACGACCTGTCCGGCCTCGGCTCCCTGGGCCTGGCTGTCGGCTGAGGCCCTGAAAGGGGGCCCGGTGGGCCCCCTTCCGGGCTGTGTCAGCCGTCGTTCTCCGGTGAGGGCAGGTACGCGCCGGGCACGTCGCCCGGGGCGTAGACCTTCTTGTCGCCGGGGTACGGGCTGGTCCAGTTGTGGGTCTGGTACCAGGTGTAGCGGTTCATCTGGGTGGGGTTGGCGTAGTCGGGGACCGCGTGGGGACCCGTGAGGCGTTGGTGGGAGGCCCACGTCTTCCACTGGGCCGCGAGCGACTTCGCGGCCGGCGGTACCGACACGGATGTCGGTGCGGCTGCCGCGCTCGTGTCCTGGGCCGCCGGGGTGTCCGAGCCGCAGGACGGCTGGGGGTTCACGCCCAGGGTCAGGGAGGTGCGGTTGGGGACCGCTGTGAACGGGGTGTTGTCGGGCTTGCTCGTGAACGCCCCGTACATGGGGGTGGCCGCGCTGTCGAGCTGGTTCATCGGGTGGATGCCGAGGATCTGCTCGATCGTGCGGACCATGGTGATCTGCGAGTAGTAGTGGGCGTCGACCGTGCCGTGGTGGGCGTACGGGCTGATGACCTGGACCGGGGCGCGGTGGCCGTCGACGTGGTCGAGGCCCGCCTGGGAGTCGTCCTCGACGACGAAGATCGCCGAGTCCTTCCAGTACGTGCTGTGGGTGATCTTGTCGACCATCCGGCCGACCGCGAGGTCGTTGTCGGCGACCTCCGCCGCCGCGTTGGCCGGGCCGCCGGTGTGGTCGTTGGAGAACCAGAACATGTTCAGGTTCGCCGGGCCGTTCTTGTCGAAGTCCTGCTGCCAGATCTGCTCTTTGTAGATGTCCGGCACATCGAGGTCGAACAGCGGGAACCCCTGCACCGACACCTTGTTGAGGGAGGGGATCGCCGAGCCCGTCTTGATGGGGTAGGCGGTCTGCGCGCCGGTCGCGGCCATGTTCTTGCTGTCGCAGTACAGGTTCTGCCAGGTCGCGCCGGCAGGCTTGGTCTCCAGCGACTGGAACTCGCCGAAGTCCTTCACCGTCTTCCCGGCCGCCTGCGCGCCGGTCCAGATGAACCCGGACTTCTGGTGGCCGAGGACGTCGTTCTCGGTGTCGTAGCTGCGGGTGTACTCGCCGGCCGAGGACTCGGTGTACTCCGGGTTGTCCGACTGCATCAGCCAGTTGTGGCCTTCGGCGGAGTTGGTGCCGATGTCGTAGAAGTTGTCGTAGAGCCCGAACTGCTCGGCCAGCGCGTGCTGGTTGGGGGTCACGTTCGCGCCGAACTGGGTGAGCGAGGCGTTGCCGTCGCCCTGCGGGAGGTCGCCGAAGACCTGGTCGTAGGTGCGGTTCTCCTTGACCAGCAGGAAGACGTGCTTGATCGTCGAGGGGTCGCCGATGCGGGTCGGGACCGGGACGGCCTTCGCGCGGCTCTTGCCCCTGGCCGTGGTGACCGAGCCGGGCGTCCAGCCGTTCTGCCGGAAGACCTTGGCCGTCTGCGACCTGACGACGAGGTCGCTGGGCAGGGTGAACCGCGTGACGCTCGACGTCGTGTCGTGCGTGTTGTGGCCGGCCGCGTCGGGGCGGAGCGCGTCGACGCCACGGGTGTTGGAGACGACGACCTGCTTGCCGACGGCGGTGATCTCCGAGGGGAAGTAGTCCGTGGGGAGCAGGCCGACGTAGCGGGCGGGCTGCTGCGGGGAGCTGTAGCGGTAGACGGCGACCGCGTTGGCGCGGCCGAGCGTGACCAGCAGCCGGCCGTCGTCGGTGAGCGTCACCGCGTTCGGCTCGTAGCCGACGGACGCCTCCGGCCACGGCTGGGTGGCGATGGTCTGGACGACCCTGCCCTTGCGGGTGTCGATGACGGACACGCTGTTGTCGGCGGTGTTGGTGACGAACACCGCGCCCTGCTTCGCGTACACCGCGGTCGGGTGCAGTCCTACGGCGATGGTGGCGACGGCGGCGGACGGGTCGGCGGTGTCGATGACGCTGACCGTGCCGGTGGTGCTCGCGCCCGTGTCCGGGTTCGCGGGCACGTCCGTGCCGTAGGAGTTGATGGTGGTGTCGCCGGCCTTCGCCGGACGCCCGCCCTCGTTGCTGACGTACAACTTGCCGCCGACCAGGGCGAGTCCGCGCGGGGCGGTGCCGACTGCCCAGCTCTGCCGGACGGTTCCGGTCGCCGCGTCGATGGCGACGACCTTGTTCTGGCCGTTGACCGCGGAGTAGACGGTCGAGCCGTCGGCGGAGAACACGGCCGCGCCGACGAGGGCCTGCTTGGTGCCGTCGGCCGGGATCGGGACGGCGGTGGGGCTCGCGAGGGTGCCGTCGGCGTTGACGGTGAACCTGGTGTAGCCGTTCGCCTGGCCGAGCCACAGCTGCTTGCCGTCGGGCGAGTAGGTCGGGCCCTCCTGGCCCACGGCACCGCTGCTGATGCGCAGGTCGTCCGCCGTGCTGGTGCCGATCTTCTGTTTGATCTGCCCCGTGGCGAGGTCCATGACCACCAGGGAGGCGTCGCCGTCGGTGATCGAGGCCGCGAGGCGGGTGCCGTCCGGGCTGACCGTGGACGACATGATCTTGCCGTCGTTGATGACCGTGCGGCTGCCGTACGGCTTGATGTACTGGTCGCTGGAGATGACCTGGCCGTCGGCGGTGGTCTGGCCGACCTGCTGGGTGCCGAACTTGTAGGTCGAGGCGACCGCCGTGCCCGTGACACCCAGGGCGACGGCGATTCCCGTCGTCACCAGCAGTGCCCGGCGGCCGACGTGTCTGCCGAAGAGGTTGACCTGCTTCTTCTCGCTGATCCGACGCTGGCGGATTACCTGCACGGAACTGTTCCCTTCACTGGGTTTCGAGCAGTTCGACGTTGCCGTCGAACTGCCACAGCGGATTCGGGGCGTCGCCGGTGGAAGTCCGCACCAGGAAGTAGCCGTTGACTTCCTTGGGACCGTCACCGTCCGCCACGAACCGCCCGTCCGAGGTGATGTCGAGCTGGTAGATCGCCGTTCCCGTGACCGCGACCCCGGGGAGATGCCAGCTCACGACGCAGCGCCAGTCGTTGCCCGCCCCCTCCTGGGCGGCCTGGCCGTCGCTCTTGGTGCAGACCGCCGAGGTCCGCAACTGGGCCTCGGTGACGGCGGGCCGGTGGAGCTGCCGCGTCTGGAGGCGGTAGAGGTGGGCGAAGACGACGGCGAGGGACTTCTGCACCTTCGCCTGCTCGATCCCGGAGGCCGTCGACGGAGTCGCCATGGCGACCGCCCCGACGGTGACGGCGGTCAGCGCGGCCAGCGGCAGCACACCGAAGGTGAACGCGCGGCGCCCGGAGCCGTCGTAGGCCGGGTTGGTGAAGTCCCTTCGTACGAACAGGAGATGGGCCAGCGCGGTGGCGAGCACGGCCCATGCGAGGCTGACCGCGACCGCGGTCAGGAGCGGGGTGAGCTGGGCCGGGCTGGTGAACAGACCGTTCCAGGCGATGAAGGCGTAGCCGGGCAGGGCGAGGCGCACGGCGACGGGCAGCGGCAGCATCTGGGCGACCTGCATCGCGAGCGCGACCAGCACGGGCAGCAGCAGTCCCATCGAGGACCGCCCGAGCGCGACCGACCCGAGGAGGCCGATCGCGGCGAGGGCCAGGGTCGGGGCGAGGGCGCAGAGCCAGGCGAGCAGCACCCGGCCGGCCGCGTCCCCCGGCGCCAGCAGGTGTCCGTCGAGCCCGACCAGCGGCTGGTTGCCGACGGCCAGGAGCCCGCCGACCGTGCTGGAGACGGCCAGCCCCGCCACCAGCGCCAGGATGACGGTGAGGCTGGCCAGCGCCTTCGCGGCGAAGATCCGCGCGGGCGAGCGGACCGCCACCAGCAGATGGCGCCAGGTGCCGAGCCGGTCCTCGGCGGCGAACACGTCACCGGCGACCAGCGAGGTCAGCAACGGCAGCGCCCAACTGCCCGCGAACCCGAGCATCACCAGCGGTCCTGCCCACCCCGTGGCGTGCATCCAGCGGCCGAAGAGGGTGTCGGAGG
Source organism: Streptomyces sp. NPDC096013 (assembly GCF_044763565.1). Classification (NCBI taxonomy): domain Bacteria; kingdom Bacillati; phylum Actinomycetota; class Actinomycetes; order Kitasatosporales; family Streptomycetaceae; genus Streptomyces; species Streptomyces sp. NPDC096013. Next base: position 327,718 of record NZ_JBIWGK010000003.1, read on the forward strand.
GAAGCGTGCTCTGCTCGCTCACCCCGGCGACGAAGAGCGCCGGGGCGATCCAGCAGGCGAGCACCAGCAGACGGATCCGCCACTGCGAGACCAGCTTGACGAGTTCGAAGCGGTAGCCGCGCGTGACGGAGACGGGGCGGGTCACGGCGACGGGTTCGGCGACGGCCACGGTGGTCATCGGCCGGCCCCCTCTTCCTGCTCGGTGAGGGCGAGGAACGCGGCCTCCAACGGCGATACCACCGGGGCGAGTTCACGGACCGCGATGCCCGACCGCACGAGCCCGGCGACCAGGGCGTCCAGGGCGGGGGTCAGCGCGCGCACGACGAACGCCTCGGCGTCCTGCCGCACCCCGGCGTCGTCGACGACCCGGACCCCGGTGATCGTGGCGGCGAGGTCGCGCGCGGCCCGCGCGTCGGACGTCCGCAACCGGTACTCGAGCTCACGGCTCTCGGTGGCCAGTTTGCCCAACGGGCCGGAGAAGACGACCCGTCCGGTGGCGAGGATGGTGACCTCGGAGCAGAGCGCCTCCAGGTCGTCCATGCGGTGGCTGGAGAGCACTACGGCGGTGCCGTCGGCGGCGAGCCGGGTGAGGACCCCGTGCACATGTCTCTTGCCCGCCGGATCAAGGCCGTTGGAGGGTTCGTCGAGCACGAGGAGGCGGGGCCTGGTGAGCAGCGCGGCGGCGAGGCCGAGGCGTTGGCGCATTCCGAGCGAGAAGCCGCGGGCGCGGTCGTCGGCGACGTCGGTGAGCCCGACCTCGTCGAGGACGTCGTCGATGCCCGCCGTCCGCGCGTCACCACCGCGCAGAGCGGCCAGCGCGGCGAGGTTCTGCCGGGCGGTGAGCGAGGGGTAGAGACCGGGGCCGTCCACGAACCCGGCGACGCCATCGGGAGCGGCGAACGCCCGCCCGACCTGCGTCCCGAGGATCTCCAGACGCCCGCCGTCGGCGACGGCCAGGCCCAGCAGCAGACCGAGCAGGGTGGTCTTGCCCGCGCCGTTCGGCCCGACCAGACCATGGATCTGTCCCTGCGTCACGTCCAGGTCGACACCGTCGAGCGCGACGACCTCGCCGAAGCACTTCGTGATCCCGGCGGCCCGGACCGCGTGGAGTGTCCCCATGAGCCCCTTCTTTCGAATCCTCAGGGACCCTAGGGGCACCACACATCACAGGCACAGACAGCCGTCTGAACGCCCGGGGAACGAATCGTCAAGCCGTCGGCAAGCAGGGTGATGAGACAGTCAACCCGCCGACCCCACAAGCCCGATACCGGCCACGGGCAGCAGGGCGGCGGCGATCTCCCGGTGTCACGGGGTCTGTTCGCGCACGTCCGCGAGGGTGGCGCCGGCGTGGGCGACGAGTTCCTTGGGCTCCATGGGGAACACGGCGTGCGGATTGCCGGCGGCGGCCCACACGATGTCGTGCGCGAGCAGGGACCGGTCGGCGAGGACTCGGGTCTTCGTACGGTGTCCGAAGGGAGGGACACCTCCGATGGCGTACCCGGTGGTCTCGCGTACGACGTCCGCCTTGGCCCGCGTGACCTTCTCGACGCCGAGTTCGCGCCGGACGAGCTCCAGGTCCACCCGGGACGAGCCGTCCATCAGCACCAGGACCGGAACCCCGTCCGCCGCGAAGATCAGGGACTTGCAGATCTCGCTCAGCTCACACCCGATCGCAGCGGCGGCCTCGGCGGCGGTACGGGTGGCATCCGGAAAGCGCCGAATACGACCGAGCAGCTCCGCGAGTCCCAACTCCCGTAGCGCGTCGGCGAATCGGGGGTTCGCGCCGGTGTTGCCGTCTTCGGTGTCGTTCATGCTCATGGGGTGCACGGTAGCGGTGGGTCCACTGGCCCGGCGACCGAGTTCCTACCGCCGGACCGCCCGCTTCTTGGCCAGTGTCGGGATTGCGGAAGCCGAGTAAAGGGCGCTCCGCTGCGCTACGCGTCGCCTCCGGCGATGGCCCTGCGGACCACCCTTGACTCGCCTCCCGCAATCCCGTTTGAGAAGCGAGCGAGCGGCCCCGAGGAATGGGTGACCCAGGTGTCTACGCCCTTGCCTGCACTGCGTTCCGCACCGGTACGGGGGAACGCGCTCGCGCCTCGCCAGCACGCCACCTCGCCTCAGCGGCCAACCCTGAGTGGATGGCTCAGCCAGCCTCCAGAGACACCGGGGATGGTGGGGCGGGCAGGGTGATGGGGAGCGGGAGGAGGGAGGGGGAGGAGGGAGGGGGAGGAGGGAGGGGGAAGTGGGGACGGCAGGGAGGTGAGGCGGGCCGGGCCGGGGGCGAAGGTGCGCCGTAGGCTGGGGTCTTTTCTAACCGGTCATCGCATCCGACACCGGTTAGATTTACCCACAGCCTCCAGCACCCACCCACCCACAGACGGACCGATCGATCGACCGACCGACCGCTGACCACTCACCGCCCACCCGCGACGCACACGCACCCCACCCACTCACCGCTGGCCGCTAAGCCGGCCCGGCGTGCTGGCGAGACGCGACCGCGCACCCCACACACCGCCCCACAAGCCGGTACAGGCAGGGGCGTAGACACCTGGCCACCCATTCCTCCGGGCCACTCGCTCGCTTCTCAAACGGGCTGGAGCGGACCGAGTCAAGGGTGGCCCGCAGGGCCATCGCCGAAGGCGACGCGCAGCGCAGCGGAGCGCCCTTTACTCGGGCCGCGGAAGCCCGACACTGACCAAGAAGCGAGTGGCCCTACCCCCACGTAACCCCCTCAGCCAGAACAACCGCAGCCGTCCGCCCAGGCGCCTCGTGATACTTCCAGTACAGATTCGTGTGCGCGATGACCTGCTCCGGCACCGGCGCCCCCCACCCGCTCAGATCCGTCGTGGTGTGGGCGTCGCCGACGAGCGTCACGTCGTAGCCGCGTACGAAGGCGCCGTGGATCGTGGAGCGGATGCACGCGTCGGTGGAGGCGCCCGCCACGACCAGGTGTCCGACCTGTGCCTCGGCGAGGACCTGCTCCAGGGAGGTGCCCTCGAAGGAGTCGGGGTAGCTCTTGGGGACGAGGGGTTCGGGGTCGCGGCGGGTGAGTTCGGGGACGTACTGCCAGGCCTCGCTGCCCTGGGGCACGTTGTCGTCGTGGTGCTGGACCCAGACGACCGGCACGGATGCCGCGCGGGCCCGGTCCACGAGCCCGGCGATGGCGGCCACGACCGCGTCACGCGCGTACGCCTCGGCCACGACGCCGACCTGGACATCGATCACCAGCAACGCGGTGCGGGGACGTGCTGTGAGGGTGGTCATACCCGACACGCTAGCGCCGGCCACCGACAACGGCTCCGGGGAATGCCGGCGCCTCCGCGGACGCGGTCTGCCGCGTCACTAGGACTCGGTGACGCGGCAGACGGGTGGACCGGTGCCTCAGTGCCTCACGGCAGCCGCCTCAGGCCCGGACCAGCTCCCGGTCCTCGTCGGGGTCGGAGTCCTTGGAGTCGAGTCCGCGCAGGCCCTCGCCCTCGACGTCCACGTTGGGGAGTATCCGGTTCAGCCACTTCGGCAGCCACCACGCCCGCTTGCCGAGCAGCGCGAGCACCGCCGGGACGATCGCCATGCGGACCACGAACGCGTCGAAGAAGACGGCGATCGCGAGGCCGAAGCCGATCATCTTGATCATGGATTCGCTGGAGCTGATGAAGCCGGAGAACACCGCGATCATGATGACGGCCGCCGCGGTCACCACGCGGGCGCTGTGCCGGAAGCCGGTGACGATCGACTGGCTGGGCTTCTCGCCGTGGACGTGCGCTTCACGGATGCGGGTCACGAGGAACACCTCGTAGTCCATGGCCAGTCCGAAGACCACGCCGACCATGAAGATCGGCATCATCGACATGACGGGGCCGGTTTCCTCGACGCCCATCAGGCCCGACAGCCAGCCCCACTGGAAGACCGCCACGACCGCGCCCAGTGCCGCCATGACCGACAGCAGGAAGCCGAGGGCTGCCTTCAGGGGGACCAGGATCGAGCGGAAGACCACGATCAGGAGGAGGAACGCCAGGCCCACCACCAGGATCAGGTACGGGATCAGCGCGTCGTTCAGTTTCTGCGAGACGTCGATGTTCATCGCCGTGGTGCCGGTGACCAGGACCGACGAGTCGGTGTCCGTCTTGACCTGCGCTCCCGCGTCACGGATGCCGTGGACGAGGTCCTCGGTCGTGACGGACGACGGCTTGGAGTCCGGGACGACGGTGATCGTCGCGGTGTCGCCGTCCTTGTTGAAGTTCGCCGGGGTGACGGTGGTGACGTCCTTGAGGGCCTTGATCTTGTCGGTCACCGTGGTGACGTCGGCCTTCGGGGTCTTGCTGTCCTTCGCGTCGACGACGACCATCAGCGGCCCGTTGAACCCGGGACCGAAGCCCTCGGACAGCAGGTCGTAGGCCCGGCGCTGGGTGGTGGACGTGGGCTGCGAACCGTCGTCGGGCAGGCCCAGTTCGAGGGAGGCCGCGGGGATCGCCGCCGCGCCGAGTCCGATCACGCCCAGCAGCAGCACCGCGAGCGGGCGTCGTACGACGAAGCTCGCCCAGCGGGTGCCCATGTTCGGGCGGGCCGACTTCTCGGCGGCCTTGGCGCGTCCGCCGCCCAGGAGCTTGCTCTTCTGGCCGGCGGGCTTGATCTTCTTGCCGGCGTAGCCGAGCAGCGCCGGGATCATGGTGAGGGCGATGAGGACCGCGATCGCGACCGTGCCGGCCGCTGCCACGCCCATCTTCGTCAGCATCGGGATGTTGACGACCGCCAGGCCGACCAGGGCGATCACGACCGTGAGGCCCGCGAAGACCACCGCCGAGCCCGCCGTACCGACCGCTCGTCCGGCCGCCTCCTCGCGTTCGCGGCCCTCCGCCAGCTCCCCCCGGTAGCGGGAGACGATGAACAGGGCGTAGTCGATGCCGACCGCGAGGCCGATCATCATCGCGAGGGTGGAGGTGGTGGTGCCGAGGTCGAGGGCGCTGGCCAGGGCGGTGATAGTCGAGACGCCGATGCCTACCCCGATCAGCGCGGTGAGCAGCGGGAACCCGGCCGCGAGCAGGGAGCCGAAGGTGATCACGAGGACCACGGCGGCTATCGCGATGCCGATGATCTCCGTGGAGCCCGTCTCGGGCGTCGCGGTGAGCGCGTCACCGCCGACCTCGACGGTGAGTCCGGCCTTGCGCGCCTGTTCCGCGGTGTCGGTGAGGGCGTCCTTGGAGGCGTCCTTCAGCTCCATGCCGGAGACCTTGTACTTCACGGACGCGTAGGCGATCGTGCCGTCCTTGCTGACGGCCTTGCCCTTGAAGGGGTCGGCGACCGAGACGACCTCGGAGCCGTCGCCGAGGTCCTTGACGGTCTTCTCGACGGTGGCCTTGTTGGCGCCGATGTCGAGCTTCTCGCCGGCCGGGGCCTTGAAGACGACCCGGGCGGTGGCGCCGTCGGCGCTCATCCCGGGGAAGCGCTGCTCCAGCAGGTCGAAGGCCTTCTGGGCCTCGGTTCCCGGTACGGAGAAGGAGGAGGCGCCGGCGGTGGGCGCACTGGCCGCGCCGACTCCCGCGAGGGTCAGCAGCGCGATCCAGAGCAGGGCGACGTAGTGCCGTCGCCTGAAGGCGAGCCGGCCGACTTTGTAGAGGAACGTGGCCACGAGGGCGTACTCCCGGTCAGGTCGTGGGGGTTCTTCGGGGCAGGGGTGATCAACCGGTTGGGGACACGGGTGATCGGCCCGACGACGTGAGCGGTTACGTCAGGTGGGCGTGCTGTGGGTGGGTCAGGAGGTGGGTGCGCCGAGAGCGGGGAGCACGACGGCGTCGATGTACGAGGTGAGGTATGCCTGGGTCGGCGGCTGGTCATCGATGAGCGTCCGGGTCGCGAAGGCGCCGATCATCATGTGCACGACGTATTGCAGCGCCGGGCAGTCCGCACGGACCTCACCCCGGTCGACGGCACGTTGCATGACGATCCGGAACTCTTCCATCTCCGGTTCGACCATCAGCTCGCGGAACGCCCGCAGCAGGTCCGGGTTGTTGTGCGTGGCCATGGCCAGGCCCCGCATCAGCGCGGAGTTCTGTTCCATCCGGCAGTCGTCCTCGCGGGTCACCATTGCGTGCATGTCGCCCCGGAGGGTCCCGGTGTCGACGTCGGTGACCCGTCCCGGCTTGCTGTGCCGCATGGCGCGCACCACCAGCTCGGCCTTGCCGCCCCACTGGCGGTAGAGCGTCGCCTTGCTCGACCGGGTGCGGGCCGCCACGGCGTCCATGGTGAGGGCGTCGTAGCCGACCTCCCGGAGCAGGTCGAGCACGGCCGCGTACAGCTCGGCCTCGCGCTCGGGCGTGATGCGACTGCGACGCGCCGTTGCGACTTCAGTCATGCCACTCACCTCTCCGGGTCCGAACGAGACGGTTTCGTACCTACCTCGTAGTCACGAATGTAGCGCACTCCACAACGAAACGAAACCGTTTCGTACGTGTGCTGGGTCACCCCCAGGGATTTTTCACAAGTTGCTCCGGTCCGTCCCCCGGAAAAGCATAGGGACGTGAGCTATCTGCGCCTGCCGCACCTCAGTGGCGACCTCCTGAGCTTCGTGGCCGAGGACGACCTCTGGCTGGCCCCCCTCGACGGCAGGGGCCGCGCCTGGCGCCTCACCGTCGACCGCACCAAGGTCGGCCACCCACGCTTCTCGCCCGACGGCCGCCACATCGCCTACACGAGCTGGCGCAGCCTGGTCCCGGAGATCCATCTCGCGCCGGTCGAGGGCGGCCCCGGCCGCCGCCTCACGTACTGGGGCAGCGCCGACACCCAGGTCTGCGGCTGGACCCCCGACGGCGACATCCTCGCGGTGGCCTCGCACGGCGAACCGTTCTCCTATTTCACCTGGGCCCACAAGGTCCCCACCGACGGCGACCCCGGCGGCCGGCTCCCCTGGGGCCCGGTCGCCGACATCCAGCTCGCCGACATCGACGGCGAACACCAGACCCTGCTCCTCACCGGCACCCCGCCCCACGAACCGGCCGCCTGGAAGCGCTACCGCGGCGGCGCGATGGGCCGCCTCTGGCTGCACGGCCGCCGCCTCCTCGCCGACCTCGAAGGCCATCTGCACTCCCCGATGTTCGTCGACGGCCGTATCGCCTTCCTCTCCGACCACGAGGGCGTCGGCAACCTCTACTCCTGCTCCTACGACGGCTCCGACCTGCGCCGCCACACCGACCACGACGCCTTCTACGCCCGGCACGCGGCGAGCGACGGCAGCCGCGTCGTGTACCAGTGCGCCGGCGACCTGTGGATCGTCGACGACCTGTCCCCCACGTCGACCCCGCGCAAGCTGGACGTGCGGTTGAGCGGGCCGCGCGCCGGGCGCCGTACGTACCAAGTCCCCGCCGCCCAGCACGTCGACGGCATCTCGGTCGACGAGACGGGCCGCGCGAGCGCCGTCGTCGTCCGCGGCAGCCTGTACTGGCTGACCCACCGCGACGGCCCCGCCCGCACCATCACCGACACCCCGGGCGTCCGCGTCCGCCTCCCCGAGATGCTCGGCTCCGGCGGCCAGGTCGCCTACGTCACGGACGCGGAGGGCGAGGACGCGATCGAGATCGCCTACCTCCCCCGCGCCACCGGCGACCGCGAGCCCCGCCGACTCGCCTCCGGCGAGGTGGGCCGCGTACTGGAGCTGGTGTCGGACACGGCGGGCGAACGCCTCGCGATCGCCGCGCACGACGGCCGGCTCCTGCTCCTGGACGCGACGGAGGACTCTGGGGGCACCTCCCGGACGGAGTCTGGGGGAGGCGAAGTGACGGAGCTGATCCGCTCGATCAACGGGCCCGTCCGCGACCTCGCCTTCTCTCCCGACGGCAGCTGGCTGACCTGGTCCCACCCGGGCATCGGACGCAGCCTCCGCCAGATCAAGATGGCCCGCATGAAGGACCGTCTGATCGTCGACGTCACCAACGGCCGCTTCGAGGACGAGAACCCGGTCTTCACCAGGGACGGCCGCTACCTCGCCTTCCTCTCCTGGCGCGGCTTCGACCCTGTCTACGACGTCCACACCGGCGACCTGTCCTTCCCGCTCGGCTGCCGCCCCTACCTCGTCCCGCTCTCCTCGGCCACGCCCTCCCCCTTCGCGCTGACCCCGGAGGGCCGCCCGGCCGCCGGTGGCCTGGACGCGGCGGAGGACGACGAGGGCGCGGACGGCACGGTGACGGTGGAGGTGGAGGGCCTGGAGAGCAGGGTCACGCCGTTCCCGGTCGCGGCCTCCAAGTACTCGGCGCTGTACCCGGTTTCGGGCGGCGGCCTGGTCTGGCTGCGCTGGCCGATCTCCGGCGCGCTGGGCGAGACCTTCGCCAACCCGGACGACACCAGCGGCCGCCCGACCCTCGAGTACTTCAACATCAGCAAGGCGAAGAAGTCCGAACTCGTGGATCACCTGGACTGGTTCGCGGTGAGCGGCGACGGCTCCCGGCTGGTCGTGGTCGACGAGGACGAACTGCGCGCGGTCCCCTCGACGGAGTCAGGCGACAGCGACTCCACGGTCTGGATCGACCTCCGCCGCATCCTCCACGAGGTGGACCCGCCCGCCGAATGGCGCCAGTCGTACGAGGAGGCGGGCCGTCTGATCCGCGCGTACTACTGGGACCCGCAGATGTGCGGCATCGACTGGACCGGGGTCCTGGACCAGTACCGCCCGCTGGTCGACCGGGTCGCCTCCCCCGACGACTTCGCGGACCTGCTCCGGGAAGTCCTGGGCGAGTTGGGCACCTCGCACGCCTACGTCACCCCGTCCCGCCGCAACGAGGGCCCGCCCCACTACCAGCGCCGCCAGGGCCTGCTGGGCGCCAACTTCGTGCGCAGGGACGGCGGTTGGATGGTGGCCCGCATCCTCCCCGGTGAGTCCTCGGACTCCAAGGCCCGCTCACCGCTGGCCGGCACCGGCATCCGGGAGGGCGCGATCCTGACCCATGTCGACGGCCGCCCGGTGGACGAACTGACCGGCCCGTACCCCCTGTTGGCGGCCGCGGGCGGCACCACGGTGGAGCTGACCTTCACCCCGGCGGAAGGCGAGGGCAGGGCACGCCGAGTCGCCGTGGTCCCGCTGATCGACGAACGCCCCCTGCGCTACCAGGACTGGGTGGCCAAACGCCGGGCCGTGGTACGGGAGTTGAGCGGCGGCCACTGCGGCTACCTCCACATCCCCGACATGGGCGGCTCCGGCTGGGCCCAGTTCAACCGCGACCTGCGCCTGGAGGTCTCCCGCCCCGCCCTGATCGTCGACGTACGCGGCAACGCGGGCGGCCACATCAGCGAGCTGGTGGTGGAGAAACTGACCCGCACGATCCTCGGCTGGGACCTCACCCGCAACGCCCAACCGGTGTCCTACGCCTCGAACGCGCCCCGGGGCCCGGTGGTCGCCCTGGCCGACGAGGCGACGTCCTCGGACGGCGACATGATCACGGCGGCGTTCAAGCTGCTCAAACTCGGCCCGGTGGTGGGCCAGCGCACCTGGGGCGGAGTGGTCGGCATGACCGGCCGCCACGAACTCGGCGACGGCACGGTGATCACGGTCCCCATGAACGCGGCCTGGTTCGACGCATACGGCTGGTCGGTGGAGAACCGGGGCGTCACCCCGGACCTGGAGATCCTCCGCACCCCCCTGGACTGGGCGGAGGGCCGCCACGCCCAACTCGACGACGCCATCAAGCTGGCCCTCGACCTCCTGGCCATCCACCCCCCGGCAACCCCGCCGGACCACAGCGACGTCCCGAACCGCTCCCGCCCAAAACTCCCCCCACGCTCTTGAGACACGGGGGAAGGGTGACGTCTTAAGGGGCGCGGGGAACTGCGCGCCCAGCCCCCACCGGACCCGCACCCGACAACGCACCGTGGGGCGCCCTCAACCACAGGGCGCCCCACGCGATCAGGCTACGAGCAGTTACGCGTCGTAGTCCTGGTCCATCTCCCGGTCCATACGCTCGCGCGCACCCTGACCGTGACGCTGAACGTCCTCTTCCCGCTGCTGCCCCCGGTCCCGCGCCTGGTCCTTACCCTGGTCCATACGCTCCTTCGCCTTGTCGGCGAGGTCCTTGGCCTTGTCCTGGAACTGGTCCTTCATACCCATGTGGGTTCACTCCCGTGCAGGTGGGGGATTCATGACCCCGTCGTTGGGGCCTCATCCAGATTCACACGCCCGGTGACCCCCCGCATCTCGATCAGTCACGCTGAGTAGCCCGAGCCGCGTCGTCCGCCGCCCCGCCCGCCCCGACGAGCCCCGACCGCATCCCGTCCAGCCGCGCCCCGAACCGCCGCATCTCCCGCTGGCCCACGGACCCGATGACCCCGGGCAGATACCCCCGCACGCCCTGCATCCCGCGCAGCCACCACTGCCCGTACACATGGCTGGACCGCCGCTCGATCCCGGCGACGATCCGGTCCACGGCCGGCCCCAGCGGATATGTCTTGTTCGCCGGCCACGGCAACCGCGACCTCAACTCCCGCATGACGTCGTCCTGGTCGGCCCCGCGCACCATGTCCGTGTCGGTCCACGACAGATACCCGACCCCGACCCGCACGCCCTTGTACCCGACCTCGGCCCGCAGACTGTGCGCGTACGCCTCGACGCCGGACTTGGACGCGCAGTACGCGGTCATCATCGGCGCCGGAGTGATCGCGGCCAGCGAGGCGATCTGCAGCAGATACCCCCGGCTCTCCACCAGGACGGGCAGAAACGCCCGCGCGGTCACCGCGGACCCGATCAGATTGACCTCGATCACCCGCCGCCAGGCGACCGGATCGGAGTCGAGGAACGGCCCCCCGCTGGCGACGCCCGCGTTGGCGACGACTATGTCGACCTTCCCGAACCGCTCCTTGACCTCGGCCGCGACCCGCGCCATCGCCTCGTGGTCCGTGACGTCGGCGTACCAGTGAGCGCTGTCGGTGTGCAGCCGTTCGGAGACCTGCTTCAGCTCGTCCGCCTCCAGCCCGACGAGCGCCACCTTGGCTCCGCGCGCGGAGAGTTTGCGGGCGAGCAGCTCGCCGACACCCCGCGCGGCCCCGGTCACGACCGCGACCTGTCCCTCAAGACTCACCCTGCTCATGCGCCCTCCTTGACCTGATCGCCCTGACTGAACCGCGCGTACGTGGCGGCCAGTTCACGGATCTTCGCGCTCACCAGCCCGGGCGCCTCGACGGGCGTCATATGGCCGAGCCCCGGAAGTTCGGTCACGCCGACGCACTGCGGCAGCGCGGCGACCAGCCCCCGCGCGTGCACCGGCGGTGTCATCCGGTCCGCCGTCCCGACGACGACGGCCGTCGGCACCGTCAACTCCCGTACGCCGTGCTCGAGATCGAGCGAGTCGAGGACCTCCGACCACGCGTGCCGCACACCCCGCGGACACGCGTGCACGATCCGCGCGCACGCCTCGACCATGTCGGGTGCCGAACCGGCGCCCATCGTGGCGTACTTGAGGACCCGCCGCGCGGTCGGCGTGACCGGCCCGAGCGGCGCCCGCGACCCGAGCACCTTCCGGGTCAGCCAGCTCCGCACCCGCCCGGCCCGCAACGGCACCACGAGCGACTCGTCCACCAGCCGCGAACTCCCCGTGCTGCACAGCAGAACGGCCACCACATGCTCCCTGAACCGCGCCCGCGAAGCAGCCGCCAGCACCGCCATCCCACCCATGGAATGCCCGGCGACCACCGCCTTCTCCCCGCCCCGAAGCGTCTTCTCCAGTACGGCGTCCAGGTCGTCGGCGAGCGCGTCGGTGCTGTGCGCGAGGGACGCGGGACTGCGCCCGTGGCCCCGCTGGTCGTAGGCGACGACCCGGTGGTCGACCGCCAACTCCCTTATCTGCGCGGCCCAGAACGCGGTGGAACAGGTCCAGCCGTGCGCGAGGACGACGGTGGGCACGCCCTCCTCGGGTCCGTGCACCTCGACGTGCAGCCGGGAGCCGTCGGCCGAGGTGACGGTCAACTCCCGTACGGGAGTGGGCGGGGCGTACACCCCGGTGCTGACATGCATGAGCCTGCTCACGCGCTGGCCACCTCCGTCTCAGCGGCCTCCGCCGACCGGGTCCGCGCCCGGACGACCTCGTACTCGGTGAGGTCCACTCGCCGGGTCGCCTTGCGGAACTCGGCCGTCGTACCGGGCCAGATGGTGGTGTTGCGGCCGCTCGCGTCGAGATACCAGCTGGTGCAGCCGCCGGTGTTCCACACGGTCCGCTTCAGGCGTTCCTGCACCCACCGGTTCCAGGCGCCGACGGCGCTCGGGCGGGCGTCGAGAGCGACCTGTCCGCCCAGGACGTCCAACTGCCGTATGTAGTCGGCGAGATAGTTCAGCTGGGACTCGATCATCAGGATCATGGAGGACGTGCCCAGGCCGGTGTTGGGCCCGATGACCGTCATCCAGTTCGGGAACCCGGCCGCGGAGGTCCCGCGCAGCGCCTGCATACCGCCCTGCCAGGCCTCGGCCAGCGTCCGCCCGTCCACGCCGACAACGCGTTCGGCGATCGGCATGTCCGTGACGTGGAAGCCCGTACCGAAGACGATCGCGTCGACCTCGGCCGTGGTGCCGTCGGCCGCGACGACCGTCGAACCCCGGATCTCGCTCAGCCCGCTGGCCACGACGTCGACATTGGGGCGGGCGAGCGCCGGGTAGTAGGCGCTGGAGAGCAGGATGCGTTTGCAGCCGATGCGGTAGTCGGGGGTGAGCTTGGCGCGCAGCGCCGGGTCCTTGATGGCGCGGGCCATGTTCCGCTTGGCCAGCCGCTCCACCAGGGCGAGCTGGTCGGGCCGCTTGGTGAACGCCTGGGTCTGCAACTCCCTTATGCCCCACAGCAGTCCGCGCCGGGCCTGGGTGGTGAAGGGCAGCGCGCGGTGCAGGGCGCGCTCGGCGCCGCTGATCTCACGGTCGACGCGGGGCATCACCCAGGGCGGGGTGCGCTGGAAGAGGGTGAGCCGCCCCACCTCGGGCTGGATCGCGGGCACGATCTGGATCGCGGAGGCCCCGGTGCCGACCACGGCGACCCGCTTGCCCCGCAGGTCGTAGTCGTGGTCCCAGCGCGCCGAGTGGAAGACCTCACCGGGGAAGGTGTCGAGCCCCGGCACGTCCGGGACCTTGGGGTCGGAGAGCGGCCCGGTCGCGGAGACGACGAGGTCGGCGGAGTACGAACCACTGGTGGTCTCGATGTCCCACCGCAACCGCTCCGCGTCCCACGTCATCATCTTCACCTCGCTGTTGAAGCGGAGGTGCGGCCGGAGCCGGAACACGTCCGTGACGTGCTCCAGGTAGGCGCGGATGTGCCCCTGCCCGGAGAACGTGCGCGGCCACTCGGCGTTCGGCGCGAAGGAGAACGAGTACAGATGGGACGGTACGTCGCAGGCGCAGCCGGGATAGCTGTTGTCCCGCCAGGTCCCGCCCACGCTGTCGGCGCGCTCCAGGACGACGAAGTCGGTGACGCCCTCGCGCCGCAGCCGCACCGCGGCTCCCAGCCCGCCGAACCCGGACCCGATCACCGCCACCCGCACATGCTCGTGTTCGGTCATCCCGTGCCCTTCCATACGACCAAGCGACCGCGCCAGTGAACACTGGCGCAATCGGAGCGTAGAGCAGCTCCTTACCGATGGGTAGGGGTCGGGGCGAGGGCATTTGAATCAACGGCCGCCCACGCGCGCCCCCGGGCCACGACGTAGGGTGCGGGCGTGGCGGAGAAGGCGGAGCAGACGGAGAAGCGCGAGTACCGCATGGAGGAACTGGCCGCGAAGGCCGGCATCACCGTGCGCACCCTGCGCTTCTACCGCGAGCGCAAACTCATCCACCCACCGCGCCGCGAGGGCCGTATCGCCTGGTACGACGAGACACACCTGGCCCGTCTGCGCACCATCTCGGCGCTCCTGGAACGCGGCCACACCCTCAACGGCATCGCCGAACTCGCCGAGGCCTTCGACCACGGCCGCAACGTCGGCGAGCTGCTCGGCGTCGGCGCCCCCACCGAGGAGACCCCGGTCCGGCTCACCCCGGAGGCCCTCGCCGACTACTTCGGCGACCAGGCCACCCCGGAGAACTTCGCCGCCTCACTCGAACTCGGCTACCTCGGCACCGACGGCAGCGAGATCGTCCACATCAGCCGCCGCCTCCTGGACGTCACGGCCGCACTGGTCCGCGAGGGCATCCCCCTCGCCGACGTCCTCGCCGCGGGCCGCCGTGTCCGCGAGCACACCGACGCCCTCGCCGAACTCTTCACCGGCCTGGTCATCTCCGGCGGCCGCACCCCGGACGACCTGCAACGACTGCGCCCCCTCGCGAAGAGCGTCGTCGAGGCGGAACTGTCGATGGCCATGGACCGCCGACTCCGCCAGGCCGATCAGGGGTCGTAGACCACCTATCAGACGATCCAGGGCCGTAGACCACCGGTCAGAGGTCGTAGACCACCGTCACCGGCGCGTGGTCCGACCACCGCTCGCCATGGGTGGCCGCACGCTCGACAAAGCCCTTGACCGCCTTCGCCGCGAGCCCCGGCGTCGACACGTGGTAGTCGATGCGCCAGCCGCTGTCGTTGTCGAACGCCCGCCCCCGGTAGGACCACCAGGTGTACGGCCCCTCGACATCGGGATGCAGCCCGCGCACGACGTCCACGTACCCGCCGTCCCCGGCGTCGAAGACGGTGCCCAGCCACTCCCTCTCCTCCGGCAGGAACCCGGAACTCTTCTGGTTGGCCCGCCAGTTCTTGAGGTCCGCGGGGTGGTGGGCGATGTTCCAGTCACCGCAGACGACGACCTCACGCCCGTCGGCCGCGGACCGCTCCCGCAGTCCCTTCAGATAGGCGAGGAACTCGCCCATGAACCGCACCTTCTCGTCCTGCCGCCCGGTACCGACCTCACCGGAGGGCAGATAGAGGCTCGCGACCGTGACACCGGGCAGGTCGACCTCGACGTAACGACCGCTCCCGTCGAACTCGGCCGACCCGAACCCCACCTGGACCCGGTCCGGCTCACGCCGGCTGTAGAGGGAGACGCCCGCACGGCCCTTGGCGGCGGCCGGGGCATGCACGACGTGCCAGCCCTCGGGGGCGCGGACGTGTTCCGGCAGCTGCTGCGGCTCGGCCCGCACCTCCTGAAGACAGAGCACATCGGCGGAGGTCTCCGCGAGCCACTCCACGAAGCCCTTCTTCGCGGCGGCCCGCAGTCCGTTCACATTGGCAGAGGTCACAGTGAGCACCCGGGCACAATACCGGCACACTGGACGGAGTCCGGATCCACCCTGCGCGGACCTTCAGAGTCCTCCGCAGACCCTCCCTACGCATAGAAGTACGATATCTGGCATGAATATACGCCCCGTCCCGTTCGACCACCCCGACGCCGTGAAGCTGGACGACCAGGTCCAGGCGGAATACCACGCCCGCTACGGCGACGGCGGCGACGCCACCACCCTGGACCCGGCGGACTTCACCCCACCGAACGGCGTGTACCTGATCGCGTACGACGAGAACGACTCCCCCGTCGCCACCGGCGGCTGGCGCACCCAGGACGCCAACGACGAGGGCAACGAGGACGGCGACGCCGAACTCAAGCGCATGTACGTGATCGAGCAGGCCCGCGGCCTGGGCCTCGCCCGCCGCATGCTGGCCACCCTGGAGGAGAACGCCCGCGCCGCCGGCCGCACCCGCATGGTCCTGGAAACCGGCACCAAGCAGCCGGAGGCCATCGCCCTCTACACCTCCAGCGGCTACGAGCCCTGCGCGAAGTTCGGCTACTACCGCTTCCACGCGGACAGCCGGTGTTTCGCGAAGAAGCTTTGAGCGGTTTTGCGGCGGGGGCGGGGTCCGGCGGGCGGGTCAGTGCCGCCGGGCGGGTGATGACGCGGCCGGGGGTGCGTCCTCCGGGCCGCCCGGCGCCCGCCCCGCCCATCGGCGGTGGTTCGCCTCGCCGCCGAATGACCCCAACTCGGCTGCGGGCGACGGCCCCCGGAAACGACGAAGATCCCGCCCGATCATGAAGATCGTACGGGATCTCGTCAACTACCCCTGAGCGAACTCAAGAACAGTCATTGCGGTGGACCTGTGGGGATTTGAACCCCAGACCCCCTCGATGCGAACGAGGTGCGCTACCAGACTGCGCCACAGGCCCTTGCAACGAGTGAAACTCTAGCATCCCCGTCAGGGTGCTTGGAAATCCGTTCCTTGCCTGGTCACTCGTTGGCCGCGCGGGGCCGTTCGCCGTCCTCGTACTGATCGAACAGCGGGGTGCGGCCCCGCTCGCGGGCACGGCGGGCGGAGGCTGCGCGGCGGGCGTCGGTACGGCCGTCCCCCGTCGTCCTGTCGTCCGACGCGTCCTCCGCGTCCTCGTCCTGAACGTCGTGGGCGCGCTGGGCGTCGCGATCGTCCCGCGCACCCGACTGCGCCTCCTGCTCCGGCGCCACGGAACTGGACCGGGCCGAACTCCACGCGTCCGGCGCCCCGAGGTCCACGTCGGACGTGGCGCGCGGTGCGACCGGCGCGGTGACGTACGTCGGCAGCGGGACCGGTACCGGGTCCCAGCTGTCGCCCTGCCCCGGCCGGCGCTGCCGCTCGCGCTGCTGGTCGACCCACTCGGCGTGGTCGGTCTGCTCGACGAGGGCGCGACGGTCGGCGGCGAGCGCGGACAGCCCGGGGTCGGTCTCCGGTTCCGGGCCCTCCTCGGCGTCGTCGAGTGAGGCGTCCACGGACGCACGCCGACGCGGCTGGCGTTCCCGCAGTCGCTGCGCGGCGACCTCGGCCCTGCGCCGGTCCATCTGGTAGGCGAACCGGCGGCGTTCCTGGGTGCGCAGGTAGGCGATGTATCCGCTGAGCAGTACCGCCGGCACTCCGGGCGCCCAGAGCAGGGCGAGCCCGCCGACCGCCGCGACGATCGCGCCGAGCGTGAAGGCGAGGAAGAGCATCACCGTGGTACGTCTGCGGCGCGCGAGCACCTTCACACGCCGGGCGCGCGCTGCCGCGGCCTCCTCGGCGGGGCTGCGTCGCGCGACCGGCACGCGCTTGCGCGCGGACGCGGAGGGGGACTTGGGCGCCTTGGCGGAGGCGGAGGCGGGGGCTTGCTGGGGTGCCGACTTGGGCGCCTGGTCGCGTGCCGGTTCGCGGACCGGCACGTGCTCGGACTCGCGCGCCGCCTCCCGCGCCGCCGCGCGCTCGGATTCGCGGACCGCTCCGCGTTCCGGTTCGCGCGCCGCTTCCGGCCGTTCCTGGCTCTGCTGGCGGACGGGTGCGTGCACCTGGGGACGGACCGGGGGCATGGCGAAGGCCCGGACGTCCACCGAGTCGGTGACGGCGTCCGAGGCGTCGGCGCTGGGCTCCCCCTCCTCGGCGGAGCGCGCCCGCAGGTCCTTGGCGTACCGGCGCTCCATTCCCGCCCGTCCGGACAGCAGCCGGATGGCGGTGCTGAAGCGTTCCGTCGGACGGGCCTCGTTCAGCTCGTCCTGCCTACGGAGCCACATCGGCACCAAGTAGGCGGCCCAGGCCCCGACAATGACTGCGTAGATGAGGCCGCTGCTGCTCACGCCTCACACGGTAGAGGGGTTTGCGTGAGGCCATCTGCCAATTGAGCCGGTGTGTCGCACGATCTGGCTGATATTTCGAGCTTTTTTTGTGACCGATGCGATCAACAGGCCGCCTGGTTGGCGAATTCATTGCCCTTAGACGGTCATCCGTCGATCACTTTCGAACACTTATTCCATTTCCGGAGTCCCGGACTTCCGCCCTCCGGGCTATGCGGGATTGTCGTGCGGGGTACTCCGGGAGCGTGCCCGCTGCCAGCGGCTCAGCAACCCCTCGGGCACCTCTTCCGCGGTGAGCGCGAAGACGAGGTGGTCGCGCCAGGCGCCGTCGATGTGGAGATAACGGGGCCTGAGCCCCTCCTCACGGAATCCGAGTTTCTCGACGACCCGGCGGCTGGGAGCGTTCTCCGGGCGAATGCAGACCTCGATGCGGTGCAGTCCCACGGCCCGGAAACAGTGGTCGACGACGAGTGCCACGGACGTCGGCATCACTCCGCGCCCGGCCACCGACTCGTCCACCCAGTAACCGATGTGGCCCGAACACATGGAACCCCAGGTGATCCCGGCGACCGTCAACTGCCCGACCAGGCGCCCCTGGTATTCGATGACGAACGGCAGCATCCGGCCCGAGTTCGCCTCGGAACGCAGATGCCGGACCATCTGCCGGTATGTCGGCCGGTGCGCGATCGGCCCGCTGGGGGTGGGCGGCGGAATCGTCGCCTCCCAGGGGCGCAGCCAGTCCCGGTTGCGCCGGTTGACCTCGCGCCAGGACCGCTGGTCGCGCAGTTTTATCGGCCTCAGGACGATGTCGCCGTCCACCAGCACGGCAGGCCAGGATGGGCTGTTCAGCTCGCACCCCCACTGGTGTCGGCGGGTCTGGGGTGATCGCCGCCGCGGATCTGGTCGACGGCGTGCGCCAGCAGCGGCTCCAGGACGGCGAGACCGTCCCTCACCCCGCCGGTGGACCCCGGAAGGTTGACGATCAGTGTGTGCCCGGCGACGCCGGCGAGCCCCCGGGAGAGTGCCGCGGTCGGCACCTTCTCGCGTCCGAACGCCCGGATGGCCTCGGCGATGCCCGGCACCTCGTAGTCGATGACCGCGCGGGTCGCCTCCGGGGTGCGGTCGGTGGGCGAGACGCCGGTGCCGCCGGTGGTGACGACGGCGTCGTAACCGGCCGCTACGGCGGCTCTCAGCGCGGCCTCCACGGGGTCGCCGTCGGGCACCACCCGCGGCCCCTCGACCGCGAAGCCGAAGCTCCTGAGGCCGTCGGCGACCAGCGGGCCGCCCTTGTCCTCGTAGACACCGGTGGCGGCCCGGTTGGAGGCCGTGACCACCAGGGCGCGGTACGGCGCGGGCACGGTGTCGCCGGGCGTCATGTCCGGCTCCAGTCGCCCGACTTGCCGCCCGTCTTCTCCTCCACGCGCACGTCCGTGATGACCGCTCCCTTGTCGACCGCCTTGACCATGTCGATCACGGTGAGCGCGGCGACGGAGACCGCGGTGAGCGCCTCCATCTCGACGCCTGTGCGGTCCGTCGTCTTCACGGTGGCCCGGATGCGTACGGCGTCGTCCGCGACCGACAGATCCAGTTTCACACCCGCCACCGACAACGGGTGGCAGAGCGGGATCAGGTCCGGGGTGCGTTTGGCGCCCATGATCCCGGCGATGCGCGCGGTGGCGAGGGCGTCGCCCTTGGGGACCCCCTCGCCGCGCAGCAGTTCGACCACGCGGGGCGAGACGAGGACGCGTCCGGTGGCGGTGGCGGTGCGCGCGGTCACGTCCTTGCCGGACACGTCGACCATGCGGGCGGCGCCCGCGTCGTCGATGTGCGTCAGTCGGTCGTGCGCGAGGGGTCCGGGGGTGCTCCCCCGGAAAGGCTCAGTCATGCTGTGTGGCGCTCCCGGTCCGGGCGTGTTGTGCGCGACACGGTACCGCCAACGAGCGGTACTCAGCCGAGCAGGACCACGTCGACCTCGGTGCCGGGCTCCACGGACTCGACGTCCTCGGGGACGACGATCAGCGCGTCGGCGAGTGCCAGGGCCGCCACGAGGTGCGATCCGGCGCCCCCCACGGGGGTGACCGCGCCGTCCGCGTACGTCCCGCGCAGGAACTGCCGGCGCCCCTTCGGGGAGGTCAGTGCCTTGTCCGCGGTAAGCGTGGCCCGGGTCCTCGGACGGTGCACGTCGTCCAGGCCCATGAGGGTGCGGATCGCGGGGCGGACGAACAGCTCGAAGGAGACGTACGACGAGACCGGGTTGCCGGGGAGGGCCAGCAGCGGGGTGTGGTCGGGGCCGATGGAGCCGAAGCCCTGGGGTTTGCCGGGCTGCATGGCGAGCTTGCGGAAGTCGATCCCGGCGCCCTCCTCGTCCTCGTCCCCTACGGAGGACAGCGCCTCCTTGACGACGTCGTACGCCCCGACGCTCACGCCGCCGGTGGTGACCATGAGGTCGGCGCGGACGAGCTGGTCCTCGATGGTGGAGCGGAGGGTCTCGGCGTCGTCGGCGACGGCGCCCACCCGGTAGGCGATGGCTCCGGCGTCGCGGGCGGCGGCGGTGAGGGCGAAGCTGTTCGAGTCGTAGATCTGGCCGTTGCCCAACTGCTCGTCGGGCTGGACGAGTTCGCTGCCGGTGGACATGACGACCACGCGCGGGCGGGGGCGTACGCGGACCGTGCCGCGGCCGATCGCGGCGAGGAGGGCGATCTGCGGGGGGCCGAGGACGGTGCCGGCCTCCAGGGCGCGGTCGCCCGCCTTCACGTCGCTACCCAGCGCGCGTACGTGCGCGCGTGCCTCGGCCGAGCGGTACACGTGCACATGGCCGCCGGCACCCTCGGGGGACTGGCTGCGGGCCCGCATGCCGGTGACCGGGCCCTCGCCCAGGCCTCCGTCGGTCCACTCCACGGGGACGACGGCCTCGGCGCCGGGCGGGAGGGGGGCGCCGGTCATGATGCGGGCGGTCTCGCCGGGGCCCACATGGAGGGACTCGGCCTGGCCTGCCGCGACGTCGCCGATGACCGTCAGGACGGCCGGGTACTCCTCGCTCGCGCCCGCCACGTCCGTGACCCGCACCGCGTACCCGTCCATCGAGCTGTTGTCGAAGGGCGGGAGCGAGACCGGCACCATGATGTCCTCGACCAGGACGCAGCCCTGGGCGTCGAGCAGTTGCAGCTCGATGGGGTCCAGGGGGCGGACGGTCGCGAGGATGTCCTCCAGGTGCTCGTCCACCGTCCAGAGGTGGTCGGGTCCTGTGGTGCGGGTCGCGGCGGTGCTCAACGTTGCTACATCTCCTCGGCTACGTAACTGCGAAGCCAGGCCCGGAAGTCCGGCCCCAGGTCTTCACGTTCGCACGCGAGTCTGACAATGGCACGCAGATAGTCGCCCCGGTCTCCGGTGTCATAGCGGCGGCCCTTGAAGACGACGCCGTGCACCGGGCCGCCGACCTTCTCGTCGGTGGCGAGCTGCTGGAGGGCGTCGGTGAGCTGGATCTCACCGCCGCGGCCCGGCTCGGTCTTGCGCAGTATGTCGAAGATGTGCGGGTCGAGGACGTAGCGGCCGATGATCGCGTAGTTCGACGGGGCGTCGGCCGCGTCGGGCTTCTCGACCAGGCCGGTCACCTTGACGACGTCGTCGTCCGCGGTGGCCTCGACGGCCGCGGAGCCGTAGAGGTGGATCTGCTCGGGTGCGACCTCCATGAGGGCGACGACGCTGCCGCCGTGCAGCTCCTGGACCTCGACCATGCGCGCGAGGAGGGGGTCGCGGGGGTCGATCAGGTCATCCCCGAGGAGGACGGCGAAGGGCTCGTGACCGACGTGCGGGGCGGCGCACAGGACGGCGTGGCCGAGGCCCTTGGGGTCGCCCTGGCGGACGTAGTGCATGGTCGCGAGGTCGCTGGACTCCTGGACCTTGGCGAGCCGGCCCGCGTCGCCCTTCTTCTGGAGGGCGGATTCGAGCTCGTAGTTGCGGTCGAAGTGGTCCTCAAGAGGGCGCTTGTTGCGTCCGGTGATCATGAGGACGTCGTCGAGCCCCGCCGACACGGCCTCTTCGACCACGTACTGGATCGCGGGCTTGTCCACGACCGGCAGCATCTCCTTGGGAGTTGCTTTCGTGGCCGGCAGGAACCTGGTGCCGAGACCGGCTGCGGGAATGACAGCCTTGCTGATCCTGGGGTGCGACTGAGTCATGCCCGAACCTTATCCGGTGCGTTTGTGCGGAATCTGTGGCACCGGTTGAAACATTCTCATATGAGCACATTAGGAAGGGTACGGGTGAAACCTGTGCGTCACCTAGGACCTGAAGCCGAGCCTGACAAGCGAATGTTGCGACGAGAGTTCCTCGCGATGAGGAACAGGTTGACGGTCGATGACGTGCGGGGGGCGGGCGACGCGCTCGCGGACCGCGCCCTGGAACTGCCGGAGTTGGCGGACGCGCGCACGGTGGCGGCGTACGTCTCCGTCGGGGCCGAGCCCGGAACGCTCGCGCTCCTGGACGCACTCCGCGCGCGGGACGTCCGCGTCCTGCTGCCGGTGCTGCTCCCGGACAACGACCTGGACTGGGGCGCCTACGAGGGCGAGGGCTCGCTCGCGCGGGTCCAGCACGGCGGAAAGATGGCCCTGTTCGAGCCCTCCGGTGAGCGGCTCGGACCGGACGCCGTGACGGCCGCCGACGTCGTCCTGCTGCCCGGTCTGGCGGTCGACGGGCGCGGGATGCGTCTGGGACGCGGCGGGGGGTCGTACGACCGCGTGCTGGCGCGGCTGGAGCGGGCGGGCGCGCATCCCGCGCTGGTGGTGCTGCTGTACGACTCCGAGGTCGTCGGGCGCGTCCCCGCGGAGGCGCACGACCGGCCGGTGCGGGCGGTGGTGACGCCTTCGGGTGTGCGGCGGTTCACCGCGTAACTGAAAGGGCCCTCCACGCACGCGTGGAGGGCCCTTTCAGTTCGTTCAACGATTCACGGCTTAAGCACCAGGCTGTCGCTCGTGCTGTCGTCGACCGCCTTGGACGAGAACGACCAGGGCAGCAGTTCACCGTTGACCCACTTGCTGGTCTGGTCGGTGTAGTGCGCGCTGTAGGCGTGTCCGGAGGCTCCGGTGAGGTTGATCCACTTGGACTTGTCGAAGTTGTCCAGGTTGACCACCATGCGCATCGACGGCACCCAGACGACTCCGTAGCCGCCGGCCGCGTTCCAGCCGGTCGCGTTGACCGTGGCCTCTCCGCCGCTGAGCTTCCAGGGGCCGCGGTTGAGGATGTACTGGACGATGCCGGGGCCGTCGGTGCCCAGGGTCTGGTTCTTCAGGAACAGGCGGTGCAGCCGTCCCCAGCTCCAGGTGTCGATGTCCTTGCCGAGCTTGGCGGTCAGCTCCCAGCGGGCGTCGATCATGGCGCGCTCGAAGAGCTGGTTCATGTTGGCCGCCGCCGGGCGGTTGCCCGACTTGGGGGTCTTCCACCAGTCGTTGGTGGGGTCGTCCATGAGCTTGCGGACGACCTCGAACCAGCGGTCGCCGCCGTCCGGCTGCGCCTCGTCGGCATCGCGCTCGCCGCACTCGCGGACCTTCTGGTCGGCCTCGTCGGCGGGCCCGGTGGTGTCGACCGGCGTGACGAACAGGCACTGGCCCTTGACCCGCAGCTCCTTGGGGAGCTTGTTGCCGAAGGCGAGCTTGAGGATGTTGCGCCAGACCGAGTTGAAGTAGGCGGCCGCCGCCGAGTCGGCGTCCTGGGTGTAGTCCCAGCCCTCCAGGAGCTTCTGCGCCTGGCGGACGTCCGGGTCGTCGATGTCGAGCTTCAGCAGCTTGGGCACGATCAGCTTGGCGATCTCGCTGCTGTCGTCGAGCTGCATCTGCCGCATGTCGTCGGTGGAGATCTTGCCGCCGCCGTCGATCTTCGACTGGATCAGATCGGTGATGCGCTGGCTGCGGGTGCCGTAGCCCCAGTCCGTGGTGAGCGTGTAGGGGTACTTGTCCTTGTCGATCACGGCCTGGTTGGCGGTGACGATGTAGCCGCGCTTCGGGTTGTACTCGTACGGCAGGGCGGCCTGCGGGATGTAGCCGGTCCAGTCGTAGCTGGGGTCCCAGCCGGGCACCGGCAGCGAGCCGTCGCCCTTCCCGCGCGTGGGGATCTTGCCGGGCAGCGTGTAGCCGATGTTGTTCTTGGTGTCGGCGTAGACGAGGTTCTGGGAGGGCACGTCGAACTTCGTGGAGGCCGCGCGGAACTCGGTCCAGTTCGACGCCTTGTCGATGGCGAAGACGGCGTCCATGGTGGTGCCCGGGTCCTCGGCGGTCCAGCGCAGGGCGATGCCGTAGCCGTCGCCTCTGTCCGGTGCCGCGGTGTCGACAGTGGCCTTCTTGCCGACCTTCACGAGTTCGTCGTCGCGGTCGGACAGCAGCGGGCCGTTGTTGGTCTCCCGGATGACGATCTCCTTGGACGCGCCGCCGGCGACCTTGATGGTCTCCGTGCGGGTCGTGAAGGGCTTCGTCTTGCCGTCGTACAGGTAGCCGTCCCCGGAGAGCTTCTCCAGGTAGAGGTCGGTGGTGTCGACCCCGGAGTTGGTCATGCCCCAGGCGATGTCCTGGTTGTGGCCGATGACGACGCCCGGCATGCCCGCGAAGGTGTAGCCGGAGACGTCGTACTGGCACTTGCTGGAGACTGCGCGGCAGTGCAGGCCCATCTGGTACCACACCGACGGCAGCGAGGCCTCCAGGTGTGGATCGTTGGCCAGGAGGGGCTTGCCGGTGATGGTGTTCTTGCCGGCGACGACCCAGGAGTTGGAGCCGATGCCCTGGCCGTTCACGCCGACGGCCGTCGGGAGGTCCTCCAGGACGCCCGAGAGGCCCGAGAGCTGGCTCGTGAGGGCCGAACCCGACGAGGACGACGTCGAGCCCGTCGTGCCGCCCGTGGACGTGCTGGTGGAGCTGTCACCGCCGCCGAAGGTCTTGGTGTACTCGTCGTACTCGCCCTCGGTGACGATCGGCTGGTTGCGGCTGTAGGGGTACTCCGGGTACAGGTCCGCGATCTGCTGGGGGCCGAGGCGGGTGGTCATCAGGGCGCGGTCGATCTCGTCCTGCATGTTGCCGCGCAGGTCCCAGGCCATCGCCTTGAGCCACGCGATCGAGTCGACCGGGGTCCACTTCTGCGGCTGGTAGCTGTTCTCGAACCCGAGGGCCGCGTACTCCAGGGAGATGTCCTTGCCGTCTTTGCCCTTGAGGTAGGCGTTGACTCCCTTGGCGTAGGCCTGGAGGTACTTCTTCGTGGAGGCCGACAGCGTGGTGTCGTACTCCTTCTGGGCCACCCGGTCCCAGCCCAGGGTGCGCAGGAACTCGTCGTTCTTGACCTGGCCCTTGCCGAACATCTCGGAGAGCCGGCCGGAGGTCATGTGCCGGCGCACGTCCATCTCGTAGAACCGGTCCTGCGCCTGGACGTAGCCCTGGGCCATGAACAGGTCCGCGTCGGAGGACGCGTAGATCTGCGGGATGCCGTAGCTGTCGCGCTTCACGTCGACGGGTCCGGACAGGCCGTCGAGGGTGATCGATCCCGTGGTCTGCGGAAGGGACGCGCGGACCGTGCTGATCGACCAGTACGCGCCGTAGGCGATGCCCCCGATGATGGCCAATACCAGAACAAGCACCAGTAGACGGGCTTTGCGCCCCTTTTTCCTGCCGGACTTGCCGGGCTTATGACCCGATGAGGCGGTGGTGTTGGGGGGCATCGCTGTCCTTGCTGTCCTAACGCGAGCGGCAGGGCGGGCTGTGCTTTTGACTGAGCGCTGGAGCAACCATAGGCGCAGGGTCCCGGGCGACTTGACGCGGAGTCGGGTACCGACGCGGACGGGCGTTCGATCTTGCCTTGAGAAGTGTCAAGAAAGCGTCAAGAGTTAGGTAAGGTAACGAAGTACTTGGATGCATGGCGCCGCAGCCTCGCGTCCCCTGTACGTGTGCTGTCGCCCCACTGGCGCGTCAGCCGAGGAAGGGAAGGCCACTGACTGTCCACCACCTCGACCAGCTCCTGCTCGTCTGCTCGCTCGTCCTGCTCGTCGCCGTCGCGGCGGTCCGGATCTCCTCGCGCAGCGGGCTCCCGAGCCTGCTCGTGTACCTGGGGATCGGCGTCGCCATGGGCCAGGACGGCGTCGGCGACATCCACTTCAGCAACGCCGAGCTGACCCAGGTCATCGGGTACGCGGCCCTGGTCGTGATCCTGGCCGAGGGCGGCCTCGGCACGAAGTGGAAAGAGGTCGGGCCCGTCCTGTCGTCCGCTGCCACCCTGGCGCTGGCGGGGGTGGCGGTGAGCGTCGGCGTCACGGCCGCGGCCGCGCACTACGTGGTCGGCCTGGAATGGCGGCAGGCGCTCATCATCGGGGCGGTGGTGTCCTCGACGGACGCGGCGGCGGTCTTCTCCGTGCTGCGCAGAATCCCCCTCCCCGCGCGCGTGACGGGCACGCTGGAGGCCGAGTCCGGCTTCAACGACGCCCCGGTGGTCATCCTGGTCGTCGCCTTCTCCACGGCGGGCCCCGTCGAGCACTGGTACGTGCTGGTGGGCGAGATAGCCCTGGAACTGGCCATCGGCGCTGCCATGGGTGTCGCGGTGGGCTGGCTCGGCTCCTGGGGGATCCGGCACGTGGCACTGCCCGCCTCCGGCCTCTACCCGATCGCCGTCATGGCCATCGCGGTCACCGCGTACGCGGCGGGCGCCCTGGCGCACGGCAGCGGCTTCCTGGCGGTCTATCTCGCCTCGATGATGCTCGGCAACGCCAAGCTGCCCCACTGGCCCGCCACGCGCGGTTTCGCCGAGGGGCTCGGCTGGATCGCCCAGATCGGCATGTTCGTCCTGCTCGGCCTGCTGGTCACCCCGCACGAACTGGGGGACGACGTCTGGCCCGCGCTCATCATCGGCCTGGTGCTGACGATGGTCGCCCGGCCGCTCAGCGTGGTGGTGAGCCTCACGCCGTTCCGGGTGCCCTGGCAGGAGCAGACCCTCATGTCCTGGGCCGGGCTGCGCGGCGCGGTGCCCATCATCCTGGCGACGATCCCCATGGTGAACGGCGTCTCCGGCAGCCGCCGCATCTTCAACATCGTCTTCGTCCTGGTCGTCGTCTACACCCTCATCCAGGGACCGACACTCCCCTGGCTGGCGCGCAAGCTGCGGCTCGGCGAGGGCGCGGAGGCCGCCGACCTCGGGGTCGAATCGGCGCCCCTGGAGCGGCTGCGCGGGCATCTGCTGTCCGTGGCGATCCCCGCGGAGTCGAAGATGCACGGCGTCGAGGTCAACGAACTGAGACTGCCGGCCGGAGCCGCGGTCACCCTCGTCGTCCGCGATGGAAAATCGTTCGTCCCGCTGCCCTCGACGGTCCTGCGACGCGGCGACGAGCTGCTCGTGGTCACCACGGACCCCGTCCGGGACGCGGCGGAGCAGCGGCTGCGCGCGGTGGGCCACGGCGGCAAGCTCGCCGGGTGGCTGGGCTCGGACGTCACCGGCGCCGGTCGTTAAGGGCATGTTTCGTACGGTTCACTTGTTCACCAATCACAGGTGAACGCGCGCGTGGTGCCCGTTTTCACAGGCCGACCACACCTCGCCACCTGTACGATGAAGGCACATTCTGATCGAACCAACTCTGCCTGAAGCAGTGCTGGCGCGACCGTATGGCGGCCGAAACCCTCTCCGCAGTGGGCACCGGTATCTACCGCAGTTCCGCGCAAGAGGACAGCTCTCGGCGCCCCCCGCACAGGGCGCGCTACCAGGCGGCAGAAAGGCACGGGCCGTGGCATCCACGGTCACCTCCGGGACGGGATCCCGCCCCGGATACGGGCAGCTGCTGCGCACGCGCGGCGCCTGGACGTTCCTGCTTCCCGGCTTCGCGGCACGCCAGCCGTTCGCGATGCTCACCATCTCCATCGTGCTGCTGGTCCAGCACACCACCGGCTCCTACGGCGCGGCGGGCGCCGCCGCGGCCGTCACCGGCGTCTCCATGGCCCTGTTCGCGCCCTACAGCGGCCGCCTGGCCGATCGCTACGGCCAGCGGACCGTCCTGCTCCCCGGCGTCCTGGTGCACACCCTGTCGGGCCTCACGTTCACGGCGCTCGCGCTCGGCCACGCGCCCCTGTGGGCGCTGTTCGTGGCGGCCGTGCCGACCGGTGCCTCGGTGCCGCAGATCGGGCCCATGGTGCGCGCCCGCTGGGGCGTGAAGCTCCAGGACTCCCCGCTGCTGAGCACCGCCGCGGCCTTCGAGTCCGTCACGGACGAGCTGACCTTCGTCTTCGGCCCGCTCCTGGCGACGGCCCTGTGCACCGCCGTGAACCCGGCCGCCGGCCTGATCACCGAGGCGTCGCTGACCCTCGTCGGCGGTCTCCTGTTCGCCGCCCAGAGGAGCACCCAGCCCACGGTGGCCGTCGCCGCCGGGCACGCACGCGTGGAGCACGGCTCCGCGCTGAGCATCCCCGGGGTGCGCGTGCTGATCGTGACCTTCCTGGGTATCGGTTCCGTCTTCGGCGGGATGCAGGTCTCCCTGGCCGCGTTCACCGAGTCGATCGGCGAACCGGGTCTGAACGGCGTCCTGTACGGCACGTTCGCCGCCGGCAACATGCTCTCCGGGATCGTCTGCGGTGCCGTCGCCTGGAAGATCGCCCCGCAGCGCCGCCTGCTCATCGGCTACGCGGCACTCGCGCTGACCGCGTCCGCCCTGTGGACCGCCCACTCGGTGCTGCTGCTGGGGGGCCTGGGTCTCCTGGTCGGCATGTGCATCGCACCCGCCCTGATCACCGGCTACACCCTGGTCGAGGGGCTCGTCCCGGCCGGCGCCCGCACGGAGGCCTTCACCTGGCTGACCGGCGCGGTCGCCCTCGGCCAGGCCGCAGCCGTCACGGTCGCAGGACAGCTGGAGGACCGCCTGTGGGGCGGCGCCGGTTTCCTGGTGCCGATGGTCGGCACCGTGCTGGCCCTGGGGACCCTGCTGGCCCTGCACTCGCGCCTCGCAACCCGGCCCCACAGCCGGACCGTGGCACGTGGCGTCGGTCACCGCGTGCCGGTGGCAGTGGACTGATCCCCGGGAATACGTCACTATGGACGCTCGTTAGCACTCATTGACTGAGAGTGCCAGGAGGAAGACAACAGTGCCGACCTACCAGTACCAGTGCACCGAGTGCGGCGAGGGCCTTGAAGCGGTCCAGAAGTTCACCGACGACGCGCTGACCGAGTGCCCCAATTGCGGGGGCCGCCTGAAGAAGGTGTTCTCCGCGGTCGGCATTGTCTTCAAGGGCTCCGGCTTCTACCGCAACGACAGCCGCGGCTCCTCGTCGAGCAGCACGCCGGCCACCCCGAAGCCGTCGACGTCCTCGGACTCGAAGCCGTCCACCCCATCGACCTCGTCGTCCTCCTCGGACTCGAAGTCGTCGAGCTCGGGCTCCTCGTCCAGTAAGAGCTCCGCCGCGTAGGACACTTCCGCGGGACCCTGCCGTCGTACGACGGCAGGGTCTTCGGCGTTTCCGAAGCCGGTTCCCGCGCCGTTTCGACGGCCGCTAGGGTGCGGAGCATGGCGAACGCAGAGATCGGCGTAATCGGCGGCTCCGGCTTCTACTCGTTCCTCGACGACGTGACCGAGATCGAGGTGGACACCCCCTACGGACCTCCCAGCGACTCCCTCTTCCTCGGCGAGATCGCCGGCCGGCGGGTCGCCTTCCTGCCCCGGCACGGGCGCGGCCACCATCTGCCGCCGCACCGCATCAACTACCGCGCCAACCTCTGGGCGTTGCGCTCCGTCGGCGTCCGCCAGGTCCTCGGCCCGTGCGCGGTGGGCGGCCTGCGCCCCGAGTACGGGCCGGGCACGCTGCTGGTGCCGGACCAGCTGGTGGACCGCACCAAGTCCCGCACGGGCACGTACTTCGACGGACTCCCGCTGCCCGACGGCGCGGTGCCGAACGTGGTGCACGTGTCACTGGCCGACCCCTACTGCCCGACCGGCCGGGCCGCCGCGCTGAAGTCGGCGCGCGGGCGCGACTGGGAGCCGGTGGACGGCGGCACGCTCGTGGTGATCGAGGGCCCGCGCTTCTCCACCCGCGCAGAATCGCTGTGGCACCAGGCGCAGGGCTGGTCGGTGGTCGGCATGACCGGCCACCCGGAGGCCGCGCTCGCCCGTGAACTGGAGCTCTGCTACTCGTCGTTGACCCTCGTCACCGATCTCGACGCGGGTGCCGAGACCGGCGAGGGCGTCTCCCACGACGAGGTGCTGCGGGTGTTCTCCGCCAACGTGGACCGCCTGCGAGGCGTGCTGTTCGACACGGTCGCCGCGCTGCCGGAGAGCGGGGAGCGGGACTGCCTGTGCGCGAACGCGCTGGGCGGGATGGACCCGGGCTTCGCACTGCCGTAACCGGGGGTCCAGGCGGCGGAACGTCCCCTTCGGGTGAGGGAGTTGTCCACAACCGACGGGTAACACACGGGCTCCGGCAGACATCGGCGCGAACCCTCATCGTGGGACCGCAAGCCGATCCCTCGTCGCAGGTGGTGTTCCCATGACTCTCTCCCGCCCGTCCTTCCCAGCCCCGCCCCCGTCGTTCGCAGCCCCGCCCGGACCGTCTTTCACAGCCTCACCCGATCCCGATCCCGATCCCGATCTCCGCCTCGCCCCCTTCCCGCGCCCGTTGGGCACCGACGCTCCCCCCACGTGCGAGGTGCCCCACTTCGCACCGGTGCGGGTGCGGGGCGGTGGCCGGCAGCTGCGCCGGTTGCTACGGCATCGCAGGCGCGCCGTGGCCGCGGGGCTGGCGCTGACGGCCGCGGCGCTCGTGGCGGCGGGCCCGCGGGAGGCCGCGGAGATCCGGCACAGCGAACGGCCCCGCGGGCACCCGGTGGCCGATCCGCTGCGGCAGCGCCGGGCGGTCGAGTGGGTGTCGGCGCCGGTGCGGATCGCCGACGCCGGCACGGTGCGGCTGCTGCGGGCGGGGGACCGGGTCGATGTGATCGCCGCGGAGGAGTCGGCGGCGGGCGGTGACGCGCACGTGGTCGCGCGCGGGGCGCGGGTGACGAAGGTGCCCGAGCCGCTCGAAGTGGTGGACGGCGGCGGGGCGTTGGTGGTGCTGTCGGTGCCGCGCGCCACGGCGGCGCGGCTGGCCGGCGCGAGCGTCACGGCACGGCTGGCGGTGACGATGTGCTGATCGGCCGGTTGGTGTCGGTGCTGGTCCGGGGGGTGAACCGGGCCTTTCGATGGCTCGGCGACTTGCCGTCAAGTCCCTCATTGGAGTTACTGAATTGGACAGGACGGCCGGACCTTGCCGTAGGTTGCGGACCTGTTGATTCCACAGCCCGCGCGTGCGAGAAGAGGCTCCGAGTTGAGCGAGAAGAAGGAACCGGGCGTCTGGCAGGGCTTCAAGGCCTTCCTGATGCGTGGCAACGTCGTCGATCTGGCAGTCGCGGTCGTCATCGGTGCCGCCTTCACGAACATCGTCAACGCGGTGGTGAAGGGGCTCATCAACCCGCTCGTCGGGGCGATCGGCACACAGAACCTGGACACCTACAGCTCGTGTCTGAGCAGCAGTTGCTCGGGCGACAAGGGCATCCAGCTGATGTGGGGCTCCGTCCTGGGAGCCACCCTCAGCTTCGTGATCACCGCGGCGGTCGTCTACTTCCTGATGGTCCTGCCGATGGCGAAGTACCTGGCGCGGATCGAGGCCCATCGGAAGGCCAAGGAGGGCACGCACGAGGTGATCGAGATCACCGAGCTGGAGGTCCTCAAGGAGATCCGCGACGCGCTCGTCGCGCAGCGCGGCGAAGGACACCGCGAGCCGTAACCGACGGCTCAGATGTGGTGGGGCGGCTTCTCGTCGAGGAAGCGCTTCAGATCGGCGGCGCTGTCACCCTCGGGACGCTCGCCCCACCCGCGGTCCGTGTCGTCGGAGGACGGCCGGCTCAGCGGGTCGTCGAAGACCAGCGCGGGCTTGGGATCGCGCGGCTCGGGGGCGGGGGCGGCACTCATGCCTCCAGGGTACGGCCACCCGCGGACATCATCTGCTGTGCTTGTCCCCATGACGTCGGACACCCACAGCCCCCGCAGCTCCCACAGCCCCCCGCGCCCCGTGCGCCCGCTCACCGCCCGAGGCCGGGACGAGCAGCACCGGGTCGCCTCGCCGCTGGAGCTCTTCTTCGACCTGTGCTTCGTCGTGGCCATCGCGCAGGCGGGCCTTCAGCTGGCGCATGCCGTCGCCGAGGGACACGCGGGCGAGGGCATCCTGAACTACGCGATGCAGTTCTTCTCCATCTGGTGGGCGTGGATGAACTTCTCGTGGTTCTCCTCGGCCTACGACAACGACGATGTGCTGTACCGGGTCGTCACGCTGGTGCAGATCGCCGGGGTCCTGGTCCTCGCGGCCGGAGTCTCGCGCGCCTTCGACCAGCACGACTACGTGGTCGTCTGGCTCGGCTACCTGATCATGCGGCTGGCGATGGCATCGCAGTGGCTGCGGGTGGCGCGAGGGGCCCAGGGCCCGGAGCGCACGATGGCGCTGAGGTACGCGGGCGGCGTACTCCTCTGCCTGGTCGGCTGGCTGGGGCTGGTGGTGCTGCCGGAGCACGCACGGGCGTGGGTGTTCCTCGTGATGGTGATCGCGGAGCTGTGCGTGCCGCTCTACGCGGAGAAGGACTGCACGACGCCCTGGCACCCGCACCACATCTCCGAGCGGTACGGCCTGTTCACGATCATCGTGCTGGGCGAGACGATCGCGGCGGCGACGGTGGCGGTGAAGTCGGGGGTGGACGAGCACGACGCGCTGGGCGAGCTGCTGCCGATCGCCGCGGGCGGCCTGCTGATCGTGTTCGCCGCCTGGTGGATCTACTTCGTGGTGCCGATCCACGGGCATCTGCGCTCCAGCAAGCAGGCGTTCCTGTGGGGT
Source organism: Streptomyces sp. NPDC096013 (assembly GCF_044763565.1). Lineage (NCBI taxonomy): Bacteria > Bacillati > Actinomycetota > Actinomycetes > Kitasatosporales > Streptomycetaceae > Streptomyces > Streptomyces sp. NPDC096013. Next base: position 360,064 of record NZ_JBIWGK010000003.1, read on the forward strand.
TACGGCCACTACCTGATCTTCGCCTCGGCGGCCACGATCGGCGCGGGCCTGGAGGTGGCGGTGACGGAGGCCGTGGGCAAGGCCCACATCTCCACCCTGGCGGCCTCCGCGGCGGTGACCCTTCCCACAGCCCTCTATCTGCTCAGCGTCTGGGCCCTGCACGCCCGCCACTACAAGGTGGGCATCGCCCAGCAACTGGTGCTCCCGGTGGCCGCGTTGCTGGTGATCTGCTGCACGTTCCTGGGCCACTGGGCGGTACTGGCGGCCGGACTGGTGTCGGCGCTGACGGTGGCGGCCGGGGTGACCCTGACGGCACGCATGGCGGCCGCGGAGAGCGAAGCCGGAGCGACGGCGCGGACGGCCTGACCGAATCCCGGAAGGTCCCCGGATCCACCAGGTGCTGGGCAAGACTGGGGGCCATGACAGTTGACGCGTTGACGGACGTGGCCGGCGTGCGGGTGGGCCATGCGACAAGGGTGGGCGACGGCTGGCTCACCGGCACCACGGTCGTGCTGGCGCCGGAGGGCGGAGCCGTGGCCGCGGTGGACGTACGAGGCGGCGGCCCCGGCACCAAGGAGACGGACGCGCTGGACCCACGCAACCTGGTGGAACGGGTGGACGCGATCGTCCTGACCGGCGGCAGCGCGTACGGACTGGACGCCGCGTCAGGGGTGATGGCCTGGCTGGAGGAACAGGGACGCGGGGTACGGGTAGGGGCCGACCCCCTGCACGTAGTACCCGTAGTGCCCGCGGCCTGCGTCTTCGACCTGGGGCGGGGCGGCACCTTCAAGGCCAGACCGGACGCGTCCACCGGCCGGGCCGCGGTCGAGGCCGCGGCGATCAGCGGCCCCGGGGTGCGGGTGCGGGAGGGATGCGTGGGCGCGGGTACGGGGGCGGTGGTCGGACAGCTGAAGGGCGGAATCGGAACCGCGAGCATCGTGCTGGAGTCGGGCATCACGGTGGCGGCACTGGTGGTGGCCAACGCGGCGGGCTCGGCGACGGACCCGGAAACGGGTGTGCTGTACGGGGAGTTGCACCAAGGCGGCCGGGCGAAGTACCCCGACCCACACGTCCACGAGGCGGCAGGACAACGTCTGGCCGAGGCAACGGCGAAGAACACCCCTCCCCCGCTGAACACAACCCTCGCGGTGGTGGCCACGGACGCCACCCTGACCAAGGCCCAGGCGCAGAAACTGGCAGGCACGGCGCACGACGGCATCGCGCGCGCCGTACGCCCGGTACATCTGCTGAACGACGGCGACACGGTATTCACCCTGGCCACCGGAACCCGCTCGCTGAACGCGAAGAACCCCCTGGCCCTGAACGAGATCCTGGCGGCAGGCGCGGAGGCGGTGACCCGGGCGATCGTGCGAGCGGTACGGGCCGCCGAGCCGGTGGAAGGCCCGGGCGGAACGTGGCCGTCGTACGAGGAGCTGTACGGCAGACGGTAGAGACCCCGCGACCTCTTCCGGCGGGGGTCGACACCTAACCATTCACATCAGATACGGCGGTTAGATTTACCCACAGCCTCCAGCAACCCCTGTCTCCCCCCGCCCGAACTGCCCACCCACGCTGCCGAAGAGCGGGGGGCCCACCCCGCGTATGTCGCGGTTCTGTCACCGGATGACGTCCAAGAGAAACGCCGGGAACCCACACAGGCCCCCCGCCCCTCTTCGTCCACGCATCGCAGCGGACGACGCACACCACACCGAACCTGGAGCAGCCCGTGACAACGCCGGACATAGCAGCGCGGCGCGTACTGGGGGCCATCGCCGCCCTGGTGGTCGGCACCCTCACCCTCAGCGCATGCGGCGGCAACGCCAACGCGGACGCCAACACCGACACGAAGAACGGCAGCGCCGGCACCACCGCCAAGACGTCCACCGCGAAAATCGTCATCTCGGCGAAGGACGGCTCGACGAACGCGTCCATCAACGCGACCGGCGTGCAGGTCAGCAACGGCAAGTTGACCGACGTGAAGATGACGGTCGCGGGCTCCGGGCAGGCCGTGGACGGCGCGATATCCGCGAACGGTGCGAGCTGGAAACCGAAGGAGCAGTTGGAGCGCGGGACCAAGTACCAGATATCCGCGACCGCGAAGGACTCCACCGGCAAGACCGCGGCGGCCAACTCCATCTTCACGACGGTCACTTCGAGCAACAGCTTCATCGGGACGTACACCCCGGACAACGGGACGACGGTCGGCGTGGGGATGCCGGTGTCGTTCACCTTCGACAAGGTGATCAGCGACAAGAAGGCCGTGCAGTCGCACATCACGGTCACGTCGAGCACCGGGCAGCAGGTCGTGGGCCACTGGTTCGGCGCGCAGCGGCTGGACTTCCGGCCGCAGGACTACTGGAAGGCCGGTTCCAAGGTCACGATGAAGATCGACCTGGACGGCGTGCAGGGCGCGAACGGCGTGTACGGCGTGCAGAAGAAGACCGTGAGCTTCACGATCGGCCGCTCGCAGGTCTCCACGGTCGACGTCAACACGCAGACCATGACGGTCGTACGGGACGGCCAGACCCTCAAGTCGCTGCCGATCTCGTCCGGCAGCCCCGAACACACCACGTACAACGGCCAGATGGTGATCTCCGAGAAGTTCACGCAGACGCGGATGGACAGCCGGACGGTCGGTCTGGGCGGGGAGTACGACATCCCGGACGTGCCGCACGCGATGCGCCTGACCTCTTCGGGGACGTTCATCCACGGCAACTACTGGTACAACCAGTCCAACCCGCCCTTCGGCCGCACGGGCACCAGCCACGGCTGCGTCGGGCTCGCGGACGTACAGGGCGCGCAGGGCGCGACGAACGCCAAGTGGTTCTACGACAACTCCCTCATCGGGGACGTCGTGATCGTGAAGCACTCCCCCGACAGGACGGTGGACCCGGACAACGGACTCAACGGCTGGAACATGCCGTGGAGCGAGTGGACCGCCGGAAGTGCCGCCTGACCGGCGGATTTTGACGGAACCTCGGGCCGCGCGGGAACATCCCGCGCGGCCCGCGCGTTTTCTGGGCATACGTTTTCTCGGTTCCCGGACATGATGTCCGACCGAGGGGCTACGGTATGCACCCACAAGGTGACATGCAGCAACGCCGGGAGAAGCCTTGAGCGTTCCGTACGACACGGCAGCGTACGAACAACCCGAGTCGCCCGAGTCTCCGCAAGAGCACCTCGAGCGACTCCTCGGCCGTGCCCTGAACTCCTTCGAGCTGCCGGACGAGACCATAGGGCGCCTCGACTGCGCGCTGGCGCACGACAGTTCGCTGCACTCCGCGCACCACAGCGCCGGCCTGCACCGGGAGACGTACCGGCACACATGGCTGCTCGCCGACGGCTCGGCGCTCACCCTGTGGGAGCTCGTCCACAACACCGTGCTGGGCCGCGAGACGCAGCACGAGGTGTATGTCGACGAGGAGGAGCTGCGCACCGCGACCGTGCGGCTCCCGCTGCCGCCGGACACCCCGGACTTCGAACTGCCGGTGCTGGTCCAGCTGTCGCCGCTCCCGGAGCCCCGGCACACATATCTGGCGGACGACTCCGCGGATCACGCGCGCCGTTTACTGCGCCGGGCGGAGAACGCGGACAAGCCCGGCGCGGAGACGGCCGAGCTGCTGGAGACGGCGTTCGCGCACCAGATCACGCAGGCCTTCGGCCGCCCGTTCCGGGCGGGCAGGGCGGCGCTGTGCTTCTCGCTCTACGAGCACGCGTTCCTGCTCCAGGACGGGACGGAGATCTCCCTGTGGGAGGTCGAGCACACGGCCACGCCGGACGGCCGGCACATGTGCGAGGTGTACGTCAGCGAGGACGCGGCCCGCGACGCGATGGAGCGGCGGGCGGCGCAGGTCTCGTAGCGGCCGGGTCGGCGCAGGTCTCCCAGCGGTCCCGAGCCGGCGCGCCCAGCGCCCTCAGCGCCCGTCGCTGAGCTGTCGTACGAGACCCGCGAACGCGTCGCGCTCGGCCGGGGTCAGTTCGACGGACTCCATGTGCGGAGGGGTGGCGCGCTGGGGCGGAAGGCCGTAGAGCGGGTGGCCCGCGTGCCATGCGGTGGGTTCCACGAGGGAGCGGCGCAGGACGCGCGTCAGGCCGACCACCCAGGCGACGGTCGCCAGGGCGAGGACGGCCACACCGGTCAGCTGGAGGATCGAGACGTGCTCAGGCATGCGTTCCAGTAGACACCACGGTCCGGGACCGTGGTCCCGGACCGTGACGTATATCGCAGTTGCCGTGAACACCTCACAGTGGCCCAAAAGAGGCAGACGGAGGTGGGGCAGGGGCCGGACGGAGGCCGGACGGAGGCTAGGCGGCGACCGGCTGCTTGGTGTCCGCCGCCGGAGCGGCTATGTCCTCCGGCGCACCGGGAGCGGTGCCGCCCTTGACCGGCTTGCGCATGCCCTTCAGTACGACGACCAGGGCCGCCGTGACGCACATGCCGACCGCGATGGCGATCAGGTAGAGGAACGGGTTGCCGATCAGCGGGACCACGAAGATGCCGCCGTGCGGGGCCCGCAGGGTCGCGCCGAAGGACATCGACAGGGCGCCGGTGATCGCGCCGCCCACCATCGAGGACGGGATGACGCGCAGCGGGTCGGCCGCCGCGAACGGGATCGCGCCCTCGGAGATGAAGGACGCGCCCAGCACCCAGGCGGCCTTGCCGTTCTCCCGCTCGGTCTCGGTGAAGAGCTTGCCGCGCACGGTCGTCGCCAGGGCCATCGCCAGCGGCGGGACCATGCCGGCCGCCATCACCGCGGCCATGATCTTCATCGCGGACTCACTGGGGTTGGAGACCGCGATACCGGCGGTGGCGAAGGTGTACGCGACCTTGTTGACCGGGCCGCCGAGGTCGAAGCACATCATCAGGCCGAGCAGGGCGCCCAGCAGGATCGCGTTCGAGCCGCTGAGGCCGTTGAGCCAGTCGGTCATGCCCTTCTGCGCCGAGGCGATCGGTTTGCCGATGACCACGAACATCAGGAACCCGACGATCGCCGTGGAGATCAGCGGGATCACCACCACCGGCATGATCCCCCGGACCGCCTTGGGGATCTTCACCTTCTGGATGGCCAGCACCACACCACCGGCGATCAGACCGGCGGCCAGGCCGCCGAGGAAGCCCGCGTTGATGGTGGAGGCGATCATGCCGCCGACGAACCCGGGCACCAGACCCGGCCGGTCGGCCATGCCGTAGGCGATGTAACCGGCCAGGACCGGGACGAGGAAGCCGAAGGCGACGGCGCCGATCTGGAACATCAGCGCGGCCCAGCTGTCGGTCTGCGTCCACACGAAGTGCTGCATGACCGAGGGCGCGGACTTGATCTCGTAGCCGCCGATCGCGAAGCCGAGGGCGATCAGCAGACCGCCCGCCGCGACGAACGGGACCATGTAACTGACGCCGGACATCAGCCACTTGCGGAGCATCGAGCCGTAGCCCTCGCCCTCCTCGCCGCCGCGTTCGACCGGGGTCGGCGTGGCGCCGCCGGTGACCTCGCCGCGCTCCGCCTTGCCGCGGACCTCGGAGATCAGCTCGGCGGGGCGGTTGATGCCCGCCTTCACGCCGACGTCGACGGTCGGCTTCCCAGCGAAGCGGTCCTTGTCCCGTACGGGCACGTCGTGGGCGAAGATCACGGCGTCCGCCGCAGCGATCACCGCCGGGTCGAGCCGGGTGAAACCGGCCGAGCCCTGCGTCTCCACGACGAGGTCGACACCGGCCTCGCGGCCCGCGTTCTCCAGCGACTCGGCCGCCATGTAGGTGTGCGCGATGCCGGTGGGGCAGGAGGTGACGGCGACGATACGGAACGGAGTGTCGCCGTCCCCGTGGGGCGCCGGTGCGGTGCTGTCCGTGGCGGCGTCGGCGGAGGCCGCCGCCGACGTCGCCACGGAGTCTTCGGAGGTGACGGCCGCGGGGGCCTCGTCGCCGCGGATCAGCGCCGCCGCGCTCTCCGCGTCGCCCACCGAGCGCAGCGCGGACGTGAACTCGGCGTTCATGAGCTGCCGGGCCAGCGAGGAGAGGATCGTGAGGTGGGCGTCGTCGGCGCCGGCGGGTGCGGCGATCAGGAAGATCAGGTCGGCCGGGCCGTCCGGGGCGCCGAAGTCGACACCCTCGGCGCTGCGGCCGAAGGCGAGGGACGGCTCGGTGACGTACGCGCTGCGGCAGTGCGGGATGCCGATGCCGCCGTCGAGGCCGGTCGGCATCTGCGCCTCGCGGGCGGCCACGTCGGCGAGGAAGCCGTCGAGGTCGGTGACCCGGCCCTGGGCGACCATGCGCTCGGCGAGGGCGCGTGCCGCCGCCTCTTTGGTATCGGCGGACAGGTCGAGGTCGACCAGGTCCGCGGTGATCATCTCGCTCATCGCGGGCTCCTTCGCTCGCGTATCGCCCGGGGACTGCCGTGGGCGGGGGTGGGGACGGGGACGGGGGTACAGCGGGGCTGCGGGGAGGGGGCGGCCGTTAACGGGGAGCGGGGTCGGGTGGCCGAACGGACCGTGGGCGCGCTCATGTCACCGGCTCCGTGAGGACGCGGTCCACCGGGACGTCCGCCGTGACGGTCACCGCGGCCGGGTCGAGATCGGCCGGGGTCGGCATCACACTGCCGGGGAGCTGGACGGCGGCGGCGCCGTGGGCGACGGCCGAGGCGAGGGCGTCGGGGCCGCTGCCGCCGGCGATCAGGAAGCCGGCCAGCGAGGAGTCCCCGGCGCCGACATTGCTGCGTACGACGTCGACGCGCGCGCTGCCGTACCAGGCACCGGAGCCGTCCACGAGCAGCTGCCCGTCCGCGCCGAGGCTGGCGAGGACGGCACCGGCGCCCAACTCCCGCAGTTCTTCCGCCGCCTTGACCGCGTCGCCGACGGTGGCGAGCGGGCGGGAGACGGCCTCGGCGAGTTCCTCGGCGTTGGGCTTGACGACGTCCGGGCGTTCGCGCAGCGCCTCGATGAGGGCGGGCCCGGAGGTGTCGAGGGCGATCCGGACCCCGGCGGCGTGCGCGCGGGCCACCAACTCGGCGTACCAGGACGGCGCGAGGCCGCGCGGGAGGCTCCCGCAGCAGGCGATCCAGTCGGCGTCACGGGACTGCCGCCGGACCGTCTCCAGAAGCAACTCCTGCTCGGCGGCGGTCAGTTCGGGCCCGGGTGCGTTGATCTTCGTGAGCACGCCGTCCGCCTCGGCCAGCGCGATGTTCGAGCGGGTGGCCCCGGCGACCGGGACCGGCGCGACCTCGATGCCCTGCGCGTCGAGCAGGTCCGCGACCAGCGCGCCCGGAGCACCGCCCAGCGGCAGGACGGCGACGGTACGGCGGCCCGCGGCGGACACCGCGCGGGAGACGTTGACACCCTTGCCGCCGGGGTCCATGCGTTCGCCGGTGGCCCGTATGACCTCGCCGCGGTCGAGGGAGGGGACCTCGTAGGTGCGGTCGAGGGACGGGTTCGGGGTGACGGTGAGGATCATGCGCGCACTACTTCCATGCCGCCGCGCTCCATGGCGGTGGCGTCTTCAGGGCTCAGCCCGCTGTCGGTGATCAGGAGGTCCACGTCGCTCAGGGCGCCGAAGCGGGCGAAGTGCTCCTGGCCGTGCTTGGCGGAGTCGGCGAGCAGCACCACCCGGCGGGCGGCGGCGATCGCCGCGCGCTTGACCGCGGCCTCGGCGAGGTCGGGGGTTGTGAGCCCGTGCCCGGCGGAGAAGCCGTTGGCCGCGACGAACACGACGTCGGCGCGGATCTCGCCGTAGGCCCGCAGCGCCCAGGCGTCCACGGCGGCGCGCGTACGGTGCCGCACGCGCCCCCCGACGAGGTGGAGCTGCATGCCCGGGTGGTCCGCGAGGCGGGCCGCGATGGGCAGCGAGTGCGTGACGACGGTCAGCTCGGCCTCCAGCGGGACGATGCCCGCGAGGCGGGCCACCGTCGTACCGGCGTCGAGGATCACCGTGCCCTGCATCGGCAGCTCGGCGAGGGCCGCCTTGGCGATGCGGTCCTTCTCGTCGGCCGCCGTCGACTCGCGCTCGGCGAGGTCCGGCTCGAAGTCCAGCCGCCCGGCGGGTATGGCACCGCCGTGCACCCGGCGGACGAGTCCCGCGCGGTCGAGGGCCTTCAGGTCCCGGCGGATCGTCTCCGCCGTGACCTGGAACTCCTCGGCCAGCGATATGACGTCCACCCGGCCGCCGTCACGGGCCAGCCGGAGGATCTCCTGCTGCCGCTCCGGTGCGTACATGTCCGTTCGCCTCCGACCTGTGCCCGAACTTGTGGTTTCGCTGGGGAGGCTACGCCCGGATTTCCGGAAAGTAAACAGGTTCGGGCATCAGGTGGACATGAACGGGCGGACGGGGCTTTTTTTGGGGGGGGCTGGCTGGGGGCGCCATGCGGTGTGGGGTCAGCCGCGACGCAGGTCTTTGATCTTCTTCTGGGCGGCGAGGATGGCACGCACCAGTTCGCCCCGGGCGGCTTCCTGCCGCATGGCCTGCACGAGCCGGGCGTGGCACTCCTGGACACCGATATGCGCGGCCGTCGGGTCGAACTCGGGCAGGGCGGAGTCGACGTAGTCCTTCACACACTCGACGACCTTCGCCAGTTCGAGCCTGACAGCCTCGGTGTCTTCGGCTATTCCCTCGATCATGTTGCCGATCTGGGAGATCTCCACGAAGTCGTCGGCGGCACAAGGTTTCCGGGTGAGGCGGCACTGGGCCTTGTAGAGGTCGCCGAGCCACTCGGCCGGCCTGTCGAAATCGGCGTTCGTCTCGTCCTTGTGGCGCAGCCACTTCGTCCAGGCGAAGACCTGCCGGTGATGCCGGTACGTCAGGGCCCCGAGCAAGGCGGTGGCGGCGGGCACCAGGAAGGTGCTGATCATCATGGGGTGATCCGTTCGGGGATGAAACGCGAGCGGGGAGGGGAACGGTGCGCCGGGCGGGGTCACACCCCGCCGGCGAGGTGACGCAGCGCGTCGACGTCATGGACGAGGAACTTCCGGTACCGAGCCTCGACGATCCCGTGGTAACGCAGGGTCCGCAGCGCGTTCTCCGTTGTGGAGACGGCGAGTTGGAGCGCCGCCGCGATGTCCCTCTGAGCCGGGCCCGTGATGTGCGTGACGCCCGTCCGGGCATCGGGGGTGCCCGCGGTGTCGGCGAGATGCGCCAGGAGCCGACTGGTGCGCTCCAGGGGCGGCCTGGTGGTCAGGGTGTAGACGAGTTCGTCGCTGCGGTTGCGGTGCTCCAGGCTGCGCAGCAGCGCGAGCTTGGCCTCGGGCCGCTTGCTCAGCAGCACGTTGAAGCGGCGCGCACGGCAGGGGATGACGACGGTCCTGGTCAGGCAGCGGGTGCGGACGGCGGACTCGGGGCTGATGAGCTTGGCCTCGCCGACCAGCTGGCCGCCGCCCCGGAACCGGGTGACGACGGGGGCGCCCTCCCAGTCACCGAGCGGGAAGCGGTCCTGTCGTACGACGCCGTCCCAGATCAGGTAGACGTTCCGGTCGTCCGCCGCCATCGGCAGGTGCTCGTCCTGGCCGTAGCTGCGGCCCCGGAGGTCGTCCTCCAGCAGAAAACGCCAGTCGTCGGCGGACAGGCGTTGCAGGAAGCTTCCCTCAGGTTTGTCCTCATGGCCCATGAGGGGGTGGTCGGTCGGCCGGTTGGTGTCGGCGGTCGAGGGCACGCTCACTCCCCCGCCCCGGCGGCCGCGTCGGCACGCGCACCGGCGTGCGCGCCCTGACGCGTGGGGTGGTGACGGGGTGTCACCAGGAGGGTGCCGCGGGAGCCGCGGTGCGACGGCGGACGTACGCCGTCGCCGTTGACGGTACGCATAGTGCGATCCTCGTAGTGTCTACGCAGGAGAACCCCGCTGTTCAGCGAGGTTCCGGGTGGTGGGTCCGGAACGTTCCGGGAGATACGGCACCGCCCGGCTGGTGAGGCCCGGCGGGTGGAAACAGTGGCGCGAGATAGCACGGTACCCCTCGCCACGAGTGAAGAGCCAGCCGCGTTTTCGAAGGTGGCGGCGGAGAATGTAGATCGTTTCGGAAACCCCTGGCCGTAGGGCTTTATTACAGAAGATCACGAGCAATACGAAGGGGAAAGAAAACACCCTTTACCGCATTGCCGATCGCGGCCGTTCTGGTTATCCACCGCGTCCCGGAGGGGTGCCGGGACCCTTCTCAGGTGGCCGAGATATGACACGTACACAAACCGTCGGCAAAAAACGAGAGGCCCCGGGGCACCACCCCCAGGGCCTCCCGGAATGGTCCGGACCCACCAAGGATCAGACCGCTGCCCAGTAAACACCACGGATGCCGTTTGGGTCACTCCCCGCCCACCACCGGCGCCGGATAGTCCAGCGAAATCCCCGCCCACGGGGATTGTCACCGACAGCTAACCTCGCCACACGCGCCGTCGGGACGCCCCGACAGGCCGAGCCTTTTGCCCCCTTTGTCCCCACGTGAGGAAGGCGCTTCCGCCACCCACAGGGACATGACAGCGTTATCAACTGATTGCCATCGATCAAGAGTAAACAGATTCGGCCAGTACGGGCCCGCGCGACCGCCGACTCCGGCCACCGGAAGCCCGCCCGGCAAAGCCCGCGGAGCGCCCCACTCCGGCCCGCCCGATTAACCGGACGGCGCTGCCGGAATTCCTTTTCCCGAGGCAATCAAAGGCGACAGAAAATGTGGCCGGTCGCGGTGCCGGGCGGATTCCTGAACGGAAATCAACGGTTCGCCGCCGCAACATCGTGAAGTGTCGACAAGATAATAAAAACACCGTCCCGATCCCGCGCCCGCCCCCCGTCCCGCACACCCGGCCCGCCCGCCCCACCGGTAACTCACGGTCCGTCAGTTTTCCCTCGGCGCGGGCGACTTGGGCCCACGAGACGCCCGTAACCGGAGTGTTCACCACAGAAGCGAGCATTAGGGGACGTAGTGCGGCGTTCGGCCCCCGGTGCGCCGTCCGGCCTGCCGGGCGTACGCCCCACCCGTCCCCCGGCGTACGCCATCGTCCGCTCTTTCACGTCGAGCGCCCCACCCCCGTACTGCTCGGGGCGGGGCGCTGTCAGGCACCTGGAGAGGCATCAACTCCCGCCGAACGCGGCCTCCTTGGCCTCGACCTCTGTGGCCTCAGCCCCCTTGGCCGTCGCCTCCGTGACCGGAGCCCCTTCGACCACCCCTTCGACCGCCCCCGCGACCGCCGCCCCGGCCGCCCGCCCCGGCAGCGCGAACATCAGCAGGAAGATCAGCCCCATCACCGCGGCGACCCAACCCAGCGAGTCCTGAAAGGCGTTGACGAACGCGGGCCCCACCTCGGCCGGGGTCAGCCGGTCGCCGATCGAGCCGAAGAAGACCACCGACACCAGCCCCAGCCCCAGCGCGTTGCCCATCTGCTGAACGGTGTTGATGAGCCCGGACGCCGATCCCGCGTGCTCGCGCGGCACTTCGGAGAGGATCGTGTCGGTGAGCGGGGCGAAGATCAGGCCCATGCCGGCGCCCATCACGACGAGCGGGAGCGCCATCTGCCAGGAGGCGATGGCCAGTTGGTACCGGTCGGCCTCCCAGAGGTACAGCAGCACGCCCACCACCATCACCAGCGCGCCGGTCTGGAGCACATTGCGCCCGCCGAGCCGCGGCACCAGTTTCTGCACGGACATCCCGGCCGCCGCCGAGCAGGCGAGGGAGAACGGCACACCGGTCAGCCCGGCCCGCAGCGGGCTCCAGCCCAGCCCGATCTGCATGTACAGCGTCCAGACCAGGAAGAAGATGCCGAGCCCGATCCCGAAGACCGTCTGTACGGCGATACCGGCCGCGAAGCTCTTCACCTCGAACAGGGACAGCTCGACGAGCGGCGAACCGTCCCGCGCCGCCTTCCGGCGCTCGTAGGCCACCAGCCCGGCGAAGACCCCGATCGAGCCGGACATCGACACGAACCCCCAGGCGGGCCAGCCCAGTTCGTCGCCCCGGGTGAGCGGATAGAGCAGCATCAGCAGGCCGAGGGTGACCAGGGTGACGCCCACCAGGTCCAGCTTCAGCGCGCGCGGGGCCTTGGACTCCGTGATGAAGCGGGTGCCGAGGATCAGTCCGGCGATACCGACGGGCAGGTTGATCAGGAAGATCGGGCGCCATTCCAGCCCGAACAGATTCCACTCGGTGAGCAGCGCGCCGAGCAGCGGACCGGACACCGCGCCCAGTCCGACGATCGCGCCGAACAGCCCGAACACCTTGCCGCGTTCGTGCGCCGGGAAGGTCGCGTGCACGATCGACAGCACCTGCGGCACCATCATCGCGGCCATCCCGCCCTGAAGGATGCGCGAGGCGACGAGCATCTCCGGGTTGGCGGCGAAGCCGCAGAGCGCGGAGGCGAGCGTGAAGCCGCCGATGCCGACGAGGAAGAGCCGCTTGCGGCCGTGGATGTCACCGAGCCGCCCGCCGGTGATCAGCCCGGCGGCGAAGGCGAGCGCGTAACCGGCCGTTATCCACTGGATCTGGCTGAAGGAGGCGCCCGCGTCCCGCTGGATCGACGGGATCGCGACATTGACGATCGTGACGTCGACGAGGTCCATGAAGGCCGCCGTCATCACGATCGCGAGGGCGAACCAGCGACGCCGGTCACCCGCGCCGGCCACGGGGGCCTCGGGGGCCGGGGCCGAGCTGTCCACAAGGGTTTCGGTGGAGGTCATGACCCGAAGCTAGAGCCCTATTAGGTCAGATCGTGTCCTACTTCTACGGCATCCTCGAACCCGTGAAGACGACCGTGAGGACGACCCCATGAGGACGACCCCATGAAGACGACGGAGCACTCATGACGACGGACACCCCGGCCCGGCTCCTCCAGCTCCTCTCCCTCCTCCAGACGCCCCGCGAGTGGCCCGGCGGCGAGCTGGCCGACCGCCTCGGGGTCTCCCGGCGCACGGTCCGCCGGGACATCGACCGGCTGCGCGAACTCGGCTACCCCGTGCAGGCGACCCTCGGCTCCGACGGCGGCTACCGGCTGGTCGCGGGCAAGGCGATGCCCCCGCTGGTGCTGGACGACGAGGAGGCGGTGGCGATCGCGGTCGGCCTGCGCGCGGGCGCCGGGCACGCGCTGGAGGGCGTGGACGAGGCGTCCGTACGCGCGCTGGCGAAGCTGGAACAGGTACTGCCCTCGCGGCTACGGCACCGGGTCGCCACCCTCCAGGCCGCCACGACCCCGCTGACCAGCGGCGACGGCGCGAGCATCGCTCCCGAGACGCTGACGGTGATGGCCTCGACGGTGGCGGGCCGGGAGCGGCTGCGCTTCGCCTACCGCGCCAAGGACGGCACCGAGTCCCGCCGCGTGACGGAGCCGTACCGCCTCGTCTCGACCGGCCGGCGCTGGTACCTCGTCGCCTACGACCTCGACCGCGAGGACTGGCGCACGTTCCGGGTCGACCGGGTGAGCCGGCCCTTCGCGACGGGGGCGCGGTTCACCCCGCGCGAGCTGCCGACGGGGAGCGCGGCGGAGTACCTGCGGCAGTCCATGTACCGGCGTCAGGAGACCTACGAGTACTCCGTCACCTTCGCCGCCCCCGCCGACGCCGTGGCGGCCCGCATCCCGGCCTGGCTCGGCGCCCCGGAGCCGCTCGGCGAGGACAGCTGCCGCCTGCGCGCCACGACCGGCGACGCGGTGGACTGGCTGGCCGTACGGCTGGCGATGCTGGGGTACGAGTTCACGGTGCAGGAGCCGACGGAACTGGCCAGATGCGTACGGGAGTTGGGCGAGCGGCTGATCCGGGCGGGCGGCGGGGACACGTAAGCCGGACTCACACCCCGTGACGGCGGGGACCCGTGAGCCGGGCTCACCCCACGTGACGGCCGGGACACACGAGCCGGACCCACCTCCCGTGACGGCCGGGACACATGAGCCGGGCTCGCCCCCGTGGCGGCCGGAGCCCGTGAGCCGGGCTCACCCCCCGCCCGGTCCCGCCGCTCCCAGCTCCCCCCAGGGAAAGTCCCGTAGCACCCGCAGGTTCCGCAGCGCCATGTCCGCCGGGCCGGCCGCCGCACCGCCGTGCGCCTCCTCGGCCGCCCAGCCCTCAACCGCGGTGCGTACGGCGGCACTTGCCACGGCGGCGGCGAAGCGCAGCTCCGGGGAGACAGCGGAGGGGGCCCGGTCGGCGGGGGTGCCGTCGGACCGGGTGAGGCGTTCCATGATGACCTCGCCCAGGGTCCGTTCCGAGGCCTGGCAGACCTCCGCCCAGACCCGGCGCAGGGCGGGGCTGGTCTCGGCCATGCCGATCAGGGTGCGCACCCAGGTCCAGGAGTTGACGGAGACGCCCACCCCGGGGGTCAGCGTGTGGCGTGCCCCGTGTTCCAGGGCCTCCGGCACGGACAGGGCGGCCGGGGCCGCGCGGACCGCCTCCGCCCAGCGCTGGGCGCCGGCCGCGTAGAGCGGGGCGACGGCCTCTTCCTTGGTGGCGAAGTAGCGGTAGAACGTGCGCGGGGCGATACCGGCGGACTGGGCGATGTCCTCGGCGCGGGTGGCGCGCAGCCCGTGTCTCACGAAGAGTCCGGCCGCCGCCCGGGCGATCTCCATCCGGGTCTCGGCCTTGCGCCGCTCGGTCAGCGAGAGCGGGGCGGTGCGGGAGTGCGGTGCGGAGGCGGAATCCGGTGCTGGGGTGGGGCTGCTCACATCGGCAGGCTATGCCTCTGTGGCACAATCTGCCATTCGGCGGGCCACCCCGGAGTTCAGGTACGGGGTGCCCCGCCATCCAAGCGTGCTCCGGCAGAAAGAACCGGGCCCCGACGCCTGGGGGGTAAGCGCCGAAGCCCGGTTCCGGAGAGTCCCGGCGCCGGGGGGGGGATTGCGTCGGGACGTGGCTCAGGGGGTCTCGGGGCGTACCCCGAACCCCAACTCCTGGGCCCTGAAGTCTTGTTCCCAGGGCCCTTGAGGTTGAAGCGGCGTTACACAGCCATGTTTGCGGGCCGGACACCACCCGGGGGAGCCCCCAAAGGGAGCCCCCGGCACCCCGCTTACGCCGCCGCGTCGAACCCGGTCTGACTGGCCAGCTTCTTCAGTTCGAGCAGGGCGTGCTTCTCGATCTGCCGAATCCGCTCCCGCGTCAGCCCGTGCTCCTTGCCGACCTCCGTCAGCGTCCGCTCACGGCCGTCCTCGATGCCGTACCGCATCTTGATGATGGAGGCCGTGCGCTGGTCGAGGCGGCCGATCAGATCGTCCAGTTCCTCGCTGCGCAGCAGGGTCATGACGGACTGCTCGGGCGAGACCGCGGAGGTGTCCTCCAGGAGGTCACCGAACTGGGTGTCGCCGTCGTCGTCCACCGACATGTTCAGCGAGACCGGGTCACGGGCCCAGTCCAGCACGTCGGTCACGCGCTCCGGCGTCGAGTCCAGCTCCGCGGCGATCTCCGCGTGCTCGGGCTCCCGGCCGTTCTTGCGGTTGAACTCGCGCTGCACCCGGCGGATCCGGCCCAGCTCCTCCACCAGGTGGACGGGGAGCCGGATGGTCCGGGACTGGTCGGCGATGGAGCGGGTGATGGCCTGGCGGATCCACCAGGTCGCGTACGTCGAGAACTTGAAGCCCTTGCGGTAGTCGAACTTCTCGACGGCGCGGACCAGGCCCGCGTTGCCCTCCTGGATCAGGTCCAGCAGGGGCAGGCCGCTCCGCGGGTAACGGCGGGCCACGGCCACGACCAGGCGGAGGTTGGAACGGATGAAGACGTCCTTGGCACGCTCCCCTTCGGCGACCAGTGCCTCGAGCTCGGCGCGGGAGGCGTCCGCCTGGGACTTCTCCTCGCCCTCGAGGACCTGGCGCGCGAACACGCCCGCTTCGATGGTCTGCGAAAGCTCGACTTCCTTGGCGGCGTCGAGCAGCGGTGTCCGCGCGATTTCGTCGAGATACATGCCGACCAGGTCGCGGTCGGCGATCTCGCCGCCATGGGCGCGAACACTGCGTGCCGCGTCGGAGGTCTCGCCGGTGGCGGACTTACGACGGGCGACGGCACGGGTTGCCATGCGTGCTCCCTTGCGAATGGGGTCCCCCCAGGCCCTTTGGCACTGGGGGATGGTCAGCAGGTGTTCGTCCGATGCTTCGGCACTCTTCTCGTGTGCCCTGCATCTGATGGAAACAACGACTGGAATCCGGACAGAATTCCCAACCCGCTCCCCTATTTTTCTGATCTTGCAGTACCCTGTCCGGCCACAAGGGGGTCGCGATGCCATCGGAACGTACAGAGGTGCAGGTCAGGTCGGGAGTCGAGGGTGACCTCGAAGCCCTCACCGGCATCTACAACCACTACGTACGCGAGACCCCGATCACCTTCGACACCGCCGCCTTCACGCCGGAGGAGCGCCGCCCCTGGCTGCTCTCCCACCCTGAAGACGGGCCATACCGGCTGAAGGTTGCCGTGGACGGGACCTTCCAAGGAAACTCACAGCGAATCCTCGGCTACGCCACATCCAGCCCTTACCGGGCGAAGCCCGCCTACTCGACCTCGGTCGAGGTCACGGTCTACCTCGCCCCGGAGACGGGCGGCCGGGGCATCGGGACGCTGCTCTACGAGGCCCTGTTCGCGTCCCTGGCGGACGAGGACGTGCACCGGGCGTACGCGGGCATCGCACAGCCCAACGAAGCGTCCACGCGGCTGCATGAACGCTTCGGGTTCCGGCGTGTCGGCACCTACCGGGAGGTGGGCCGCAAGTTCGGCCGCTACTGGGATGTCGCCTGGTACGAGAAGGAGTTGTAGCCCTTCCCACGGGGAGAGGGCTGCGCGCCCCGCCGCCCCGGCCTCAGCCGAACTGCACCGACCGCTTCGCCATCCCCATCCAGAACCCGTCGATCACCGACGGGTTCACCGACTCCCGCGTGTCCAGCTCGCCGCCCGCCTCCGCCGCGCCCATGGTGACGAACAGGGGGGCGAAGTGCTCGGTGCGCGGGTGGGCGTAGCGCCCGGCCGGGGCCTTGTGGAGGAAGTCCAGCAGGCCGTCCCAGTCACGGGACTCCAGCGCGCGCCTGCCCCAGTCGTCGAACTCGGAGGACCAGGTGGGCACTCCCCCGCCGGTGTGGCGCAGGGCGGCGAGGTTGTGGGTGAAGAAGCCGGAGCCGACGATCAGGACGCCCTCGTCGCGCAGCGGGGCGAGCTTGCGGCCGATGTCCATCAGCTTGGCGGGGTCGAGGGTCGGCATCGACACCTGGAGGACGGGGATGTCGGCGGCCGGGAACATCTCGACGAGCGGGACGTAGGCCCCGTGGTCGAGGCCGCGGTCGGGGACGTCCTGGACGGGGATGCCCGGGGCGCGCAGCAGCTTCCGTACGGACTCGGCGAGTTCGGGGGCGCCGGGGGCGTCGTAGCGGACCTGGTAGTAGTGCTCGGGGAAGCCCCAGAAGTCGTAGACCAGGGGAACGGGGTCGACCGCGCCGAGGGCGAGGGGGGCCTCCTCCCAGTGGGCGGAGACCATGAGGATCGCCTTGGGGCGGGGGAGGCCGGCGGACCAGGCGGCGAGTTCGCCGGGCCAGATCGGGTCGTCCGCCAGCGGCGGGGCGCCATGGCTGAGATACAGGGCGGGCATGCGCTCCGGTGCGGCGGTGGACATGACGGTCACTCCCAGGGTCGAACTCGATGCTTTAACTCTCAAACTTCCTGCGTCAGAGCTTACCCCTCGTTTGTTTAACATTCAAGGAGACTTCTCGTACAGTGGGGTGCATGAACACGGCACCCGCATCCGCACCCGCTGAAGCCCACTGGCTCACCGCCGAGGAGCAGCGCGTCTGGCGCTTCTACATGCACGCCAGCACCCTTCTGGAGGACCATCTGGACCGCCAGCTCCAGCGGGACGCGGGCATGCCGCACATCTACTACGGCCTGCTCGTGCAGCTCGCCGAGGCCCCGGACCGCCGGCTGCGGATGACCGAGCTGGCCATGAACGCGAAGATCACCCGCTCCCGCCTCTCGCACGCGATCGCGCGGCTGGAGAAGAACGGCTGGGTGCGCCGCGAGGACTGCCCGTCCGACAAGCGCGGCCAGTTCGCGGTGCTGACCGACGACGGCTACGGCGTCCTCCGCCGGACCGCGCCGGGCCATGTGACCGCCGTACGGCAGGCGCTGTTCGAGCGGCTGACCCCGGAACAGCAGAAGTCCCTCGGCGAGATCATGGAGATCGTCGCCGAGGGACTTCAGCCGAACGAAGCGGGTGCGGATCTGCCCTGGCTCCGCTGAGCCGCTCAACTCAACGGAGAACCAGGGCAGTTCCTAGGAGTCGTGCCTACGGGGCGTCCCCTTCCCCGTAGGCACGGATGGTGCGAAGGGGGTACGACCGGCCGGGCGTCGTCAGTGGGCGACGACCGGGATCTTGAAGTCGTCCTCGACGTCGTCACCGGAGGCGACCGGGTCGGAACCCTGCTTGCCCGCGTTGACGAGCACCGAGACGATCACGGCGGCCGTCACCAGCATGCCGACGGCGAACCAGATGGCGTTGGTGTAGCCGTGCACCTGGCCCTGTAGCGCGACGAGCTGCTGCTGGGTCTTGGAGGTGCCCGCACCGGCGATGTGGTCCTTGATGTACGCGGTCGTCGCGGACGCGGCGATCGTGTTCAGCAGGGCCGTGCCGATCGCGCCGCCCACCTGCTGCGAGGTGTTGACCATCGCGGAGGCGACACCCGCGTCCCGGGGCTCGACGCCCAGGGTGGCCAGGGACATGGCCGGCATGAACGCCGTACCCATGCCGAGACCGAGCAGCAGCATCGCGGGCAGGATGATCGAGGCGTACGACGAGCCGATCTCCAGCTGCGTCATCAGGAGCATGCCGACCGCGGCGACCAGGAAGCCGGGGCCCATCAGCAGACGGGCCGGCAGGCGGGTCATCAGCCGGGTGCCGATCTGGGTCGAGCCGACCATCATGCCGACGATCATCGGCATGAAGGCGAAGCCGGTCTTGATGGGCGAGAAGCCCTTCACGACCTGGAGGTAGTAGGTGAGGAAGAGGAACGTGCCGAACATCGCGATGATGGCGATGCCGAGCGAGAGGTAGATACCGCCGCGGTTGCGGTCGGTGATCACACGCAGGGGCAGCAGCGGGGCCTTGACCTTGGACTCGACGATGACGAACGAGGCCAGCAGGACCGCGGAAGCGATGAAGAGCGCGATGGTGGAGGAGTCGCCCCAGCCGTCCGTCTCGGCGCGGGTGAAGCCGTAGACCAGGGACACGAGGCCGAGGGTCGACAGGAGCACGCCGGGGATGTCGAGCGGGTTGCGGTTGCGGCCACCGGCCGGCTCGCGGATGACGAAGTACGCGCCCAGCGCGGCGACGATCGCGAACGGGATGTTCACGAAGAACGTCCAGCGCCAGTCCAGGTACTCGGTGAGCACACCGCCGAGAATGAAGCCGACGGCGCCGCCGCCACCGGCGATCGCGCCGTAGATGCCGAACGCCTTGGCGCGTTCCTTGGCGTCCGTGAACATGACCGCGAGCAGGGAGAGCGCGGCGGGTGCGAGCAGCGCGCCGAACGCGCCCTGGAGGGCACGGGCGCCGAACATCATGGCGCCGGTGGTGGCGACACCGCCGAGTGCGGACGCGGCGGCGAAGCCGGTCAGACCGACGACGAAGGCGCGCTTGCGGCCCCACAGGTCGGCTATACGGCCACCGAAGAGCAGCAGACCACCGAAGGCGAGCGCGTAGGCCGTGACGACCCACTGGCGGTTGCCGTCGGAGATGCCCAGGTCGGTCTGGGCGGACGGGAGGGCGATGTTCACGATGGTCGCGTCGAGCACGACCATCAGCTGGGCGAGCGCGATGAACGCGAGCGCCTTCCAGCGGTTGGAATGGGCTTCGTGCTCGGCGGCCTCGGCGGCCTTGTCGAGAGCGCTTGGAGCGCTTCGAGCTGTTTCAGACATGGTGGTACCCACTTCGGGACTTCGTGACGGAAAAATTCGGAAGAAGGACGTGTTCGGGGACGGCTCGTCCTGCGGGCGACGCTCTGCGGTCGCTACGGGACGAGAGCCGGTGCTTGTTGTCGAGACTGAGACTGGCGTGATGCTCTGAACTGATCGGTCAGGGCTGCCGGAGATCCTCCATCGTCGCGGCCGTACCGGGCAGGACCGAGCGGGCCGGGGCCCGCAGTCCGTCCAGGAACAGCTGCAGGTGTCGGTGTACGAAGCGGTCGGCGCTGAGGCAACCGGTGCCGGCCGGGGGCCGGCTGAGCTGGGCCACGGCCACCATCACGTCACCGACACCCACGTCGGTGCGGAGCTGACCGGACTTCCTGGCCCTGTCCATGACCTCGTCGATGAGCTGCTCGACCCGCTCGCGCGCGGCTTCCAGATCCGGGTGGAACTGGTCGAACGTGCCGGAGATCATCGGGCACAGCGCGCTGATCCGTTCGTCGGCGGCCACGTGCACGAAGCGCTCCAGAGCGGCGAAGGCATCGCCGGTCTCGGTGAGCGCCTGCTCGGCGGCTTCCGACGTACGGTCCATGACCGAGACCACTACCTCGCGGACGAGGGCGTCGCGGTCGGGGAAGTTGCGGTAGAGCGTGGCGTTGCCGACGCCGGCCCGGCGGGCGATCTCGTCGAGCGGCACATCGGGGCCGAACTCGACGAACATCTCGCGGGCGGCGGTGACGACCCGCTCCCGGTTGCGCAAAGCGTCGGCACGGGGCCGGGTCACCTTTCGCTGTACGGGGGTCGCGGTCGTCACGGCGTACTCCTGAAGTCTTGGACTGCTGAGGCGATCCGGGGAAGCACTCCCCGTTTCGCTCGGACACATGGCTAAACGGGGAGACGCTCCCCGGTTATTTCCGCCTCCGCGATTCTTTAGATGTGACCTGAGTCACATTCGCCGAATTCCCGGTTTGGATCTCCGCGCACCGGCCCTCCCGGCTCCCCGTTCGGCCCCCTACCAGCGAGAAACACACGGTCGGTCTCCTCCAGCGCGCGCCCGCACGGGAGTCGACACAGGGTGATCGAAAGGATGCAGCCGGAGACCGGCGGCTGCCGTTGGCGCGAAGGGTCCCCGTATGCAGCCCAGCCGTCGGATACGCCCGCGCCGCGTGGCCGCCCTCGCGTCCGTGACCGTCCTGACCCTCGCGGTCAGCACCTCGGCCGGCACGGAACGCTTCACCCCGGGCGCCATGACGGCGGCGGGCCCGGTCGCACTCGCCCGCACCTCCACGCTCGGCCCCTGCCTGATCAACGGCCCGCTGGACGTCCAGATGTCCGAGGGCATCCCCACCCCCGGCGGCTACTCCCGCTCCACCGGCACGGTCCACGCCCTGACCCTGATGGTCGACTTCTCCGACGCGCCCGGCGAGGGCAGCGCCATGGACCGGTACCGCGAGTTCTTCCCCAAGACCCAGGAGTGGTTCGCCACCAGCTCCTACGGCCGCCTCGACTACCGCCCCGCGACCCCGGTCGACCACTGGCTCCGCATGCCCAAGCCCTTCCGGTCCTACGGCATAGAACGCGGCGCACCCTTCGACCCCGGCTACCGGCAGCTCGTCCAGGACATCGTGGCCGCGGCCGACCCCACGGTGGACTTCCGGCAGTACGACCTCCTGAACGTCCTGGTCACCCCGAACGCGGGCCCCTCCGCCCTGGACACGGTCCTGTCGGTGACGTTCGCGGGCAATACGGAGGCCCCGGTCGCGGACGGCGTCCCGGTCTCCAACGCCTCCTTCGTGTACTCCCGCCAGGACGACGGCTCCGGCTCGTACTCCCAGACCGGCTACCGCGTCCTCCCCCACGAGAACGGCCATGCCTTCGGCCTGCCCGACCTCTACACCCAGGAGGGCGGGAGCGCGGTCGGCCACTGGGACATCATGAGCGAGGACTGGGGCGCCAACAACGACTTCCTCGGCTGGCACAAGTGGAAGCTCGGCTGGCTCGACCCGTCCCAGGTCGACTGCGCGCGCACCGCGGGCACCACGCGGTACACCCTGACCCCGCTGGAGCGGCCCGGCGGCGAGGGCACCCGCCTGGTCTTCGTCCCCATCGACCGCCGCACCGGCTACGCCCTCGAACTCCGCACCCGTGAGGGCAACGACGAGGCCGTGTGCCGCCCCGGCGTCCTCATCTACAAGGTCGAGGCGGACGTCGACACGGGCATGGGCCCCGTGAAGGTCTACGACGCCCACCGGGACAGCGGCGGCTGCACCCGCAGCCCCAACGTCCAGGCCGAACTCTCGGACGCGCCGTTCGCAGCGGGCGAGACGTTCACGGACCCGGGGCACGGAATCCGCATCGCGGTCACGGGAGTCGACGGGGCGGGGACGTATCGGGTGGCGGTGAGCCGGACGCGGTAGGGGTACGGCGGCGAACCCTCCGGTGAACCCACCGGTGATCCCACTGGTGACGAAGGCGGCGAGGTCGGCCTTACCGTAGGGCTGCCGAGACTGCCGTACCGGAGAATCGATGCCCGCTGAGACCTCGCTTGCCGACCCCGCCGCCGGAGTGCCCGCCGAGGCGGTCGCGCCGCTGATCCGTGGGGTCGCCGTGGTGCGGCAACTGACCGAGGCGGGCGGGGTGTTGAGCCTCAGTGCGCTGGAGCGGGCGACCGGTCTCGCCCGCTCGACGGTGGACCGGATCACCGGGACGCTCGCCCGGATGGGATACGTCCGTCTCGACGGCCGGGACGCGGTCCTCACCCCTCGGATCATGGAGCTGGGCAACGCCTACCTCGCCGCGCTGCGCCTGCCCGCCCTGCTCGACGCCCGCGCGGACGCGCTGGCCGACGAACTGGACGAGTCGGTGTCGCTCGCGGTGGCCGACCGGGACGGCATCCGCTTCATCCACCAGGCGACCCGCCGCCGCGCGATGTCCCTCAGCTTCCGCATCGGCGACCTGCTCCCGGCCGAACGCACCGCCCCGGGACCGCTGTTCGCCACCGAGTGGACGGAACCGGAGTGGCGGCACTGGCGGGAGCGCCGGGCCGCCGACCCGAGGGACGAGGGCTTCCCGGCCGTACCCCGACGATCCTCCCCCGGGCCCGACTTCGAGCAGTGGACCGCCCAAGTCCGCGAGGACGGCTGGGCGTTGGACGACCAGCTGATCGAACCCGGGCTGGTCGCGGTGTCCGTAACCGTACGGGACCCCCGTACCGGCACGATCGCCTGCGTGGCGAGCGTCGTGAGCCATACCAGCCGGCACACCGCCGACGATCTGCGGAACTCCCTTCTGCCCAGGCTGCGTTCGGCGGTCCGGACGATGGAGGAGGACCTGGCCGAGGACCTGCGCGAGGCACCGCGCGGCGAGTCCCCCGCCCCCTCCGGACTCGCGACCTGGACGGGCGCGTCCAAGCAGGAACTGGGCCGCGAGTTCGTCGAGTCCCTGGCCCGCGGCCTGACCGTCCTGACGGCCTTCGGCGAGGACCGCGCCGAACTGACCCTCACGGAGGTCGCCCAGGCGACGGGACTGGCGCGCGCGACGGCCCGCAGGGCATTGATCACGTACGAGCACCTGGGCCTGGTGACCCCGTCGGGCGACCGCCGGTTCGCGCTCACCCCCCGGGTCCTGTCCCTCGGCTTCCCGCCCCTCTCCCGTACGACCCTGCCCGTCCTCGCCCACCCCCACCTCACCGCCCTCGCCGCCCGCGTCCACGAACCGGCGTCCCTGGCGATCCTCGTCGGCGACGAGGTCCAGTACACGGCTCGGGTCGCCACCAGCCGCGTGATGAGCGTGAACATCGCGGTCGGCACCCGCCTCCCGGCGTACGCGACGGCCCTGGGACGCGTCCTGCTGGCGGACGCGCCGCCGCGCGAACACGAGCTGCGCGCGCTGACCCCGCGCACACTGACCGACCCGGCGGCGCTGGCCGCGGCGCTGGAGACGGTCCGCAGGCGGGGATACGCCCTGGTCGACGAGGAGTTGGAGGCGGGTCTGCGCTCGATCGCGGTACCGGTCCGCGACCGTACGGGCCGGGTGGTGGCCGCGCTGAACACGGCGACCCATGTGACCGGCCGCACGGTCGAGGAGTACGTCCGGGACGTGCTGCCCGAGCTGACGGCGACGGCGGGCACGATCGAGGCGGACCTGCGGGTGGCGGGCCGCTTCACCAGGGTGTCGGCGGCCTGACCCGGCCCCGCGGAACCGGACGGCAGCGCCCCACCCGAATCCGCTACCCTGTCCTGAGCCGCCCTTCGGGGCGATCCGTCCCGCCTTCGTAGCTCAGGGGATAGAGCACGGCTCTCCTAAAGCCGGTGTCGCAGGTTCGAATCCTGCCGAGGGCACAGTGAGAGGTTGGTTGGAGGCCCTTCCGTCCGGTGGACGGGAGGGCCTCCGGCGTCTCGGCGGAGGCCCGACAGCGGCCGGCGACAGCCCGGAACCGACTTCCGATCCCGGCTACGGCTACGGCTACGGCTACGGCTACGGCTACGGCTACGGCTACGGCACCTTCGCCTCGTCC
Organism: Streptomyces sp. NPDC096013; assembly: GCF_044763565.1. Taxonomy (NCBI): domain Bacteria; kingdom Bacillati; phylum Actinomycetota; class Actinomycetes; order Kitasatosporales; family Streptomycetaceae; genus Streptomyces; species Streptomyces sp. NPDC096013. Next base: position 384,385 of record NZ_JBIWGK010000003.1, read on the forward strand.
GCGGCCCCCACCGACCCGTCCCCCTCCGCCGCCGCACGGTTCCGCCGCACCGACGACCAGAACGACCACCCGATCAGCACGACCCCCACCAACCCGGTGATGACCTCGTTGATCTGGTACTGGATGGTCACCATCAGGATCACGGCCAGGGCGCCGATCGCGTAGTGCGCGCCGTGCTCCAGGTAGACGTAGTCGTCGAGGGTGCCCTGGCGGACCAGGTACACCGTCAGGGAACGGACGTACATCGCGCCGATGCCCAGCCCCAATGCCATGAGCACGATGTCGTTGGTGATGGCGAAGGCACCGATCACGCCGTCGAAGGAGAAGGACGCGTCCAGGACTTCGAGGTACAGGAACATGAAGAACGCGGCCTGGCCCGCCAGGACCACCGCCGAGCGGTTGCTCTCCTGTTCGCGTTCCTCCTCCGCCTCCAGGCGGTCCTCGAAGAAGCCCGAGAGGCCGCCGACGATCATGTAGGTGATGAGGCCGGCGATGCCGGAGATCAGGACCGTCTGCGCCTTGTCCGCGTGGGCGCCGCCGTGCTGGTGGGCGTGGGTCGCGAAGGTCATCGAGGTGATCAGGAGGACGATCAGGGCGATGCAGACGGACAGCATGTCGACCTTGCCGAGCTTGGCGAGAGGGCGCTCCAGCCAGCCCAGCCACTTGATGTCCCGCTCCTCGAAGATGAAGTCCAGGAAGATCATCAGCAGGAACATGCCGCCGAAGGCCGCGATCGCCGGGTGGGCGTCGGTGACCAGCTGTTCGTAGCGGTCCTTGTCGGTCAGCGCGAGGTTGACCGCCTCGAAGGGGCTCTTCTTCGCCGTGACCGCGACGATCACCACCGGGAAGGCCAGGCGCATGCCGAAGACCGCGATCAGGACGCCGACCGTGAGGAAGATCTTCTGCCAGAACGCCGACATCTTCTTCAGAATCCCGGCGTTGACCACCGCGTTGTCGAAGGACAGCGAGATCTCCAGGACGGCCAGGATCGCGATGACACCGAACGCCGTCCAGCCGCCGTACCAGACCCCGAGGGCCAGGCCGACCGCGGTGACCGCGAACGACCAGCGGAAGGTCTTCAGAAGCACGGGTTACCCCTCCTGTTGTCGCGCGGTTGCCCGCGGGCCGGGCACAACAGCCCTGACCATCATCGGCGTTGTCTACCACGACCGCCTGTCGTACAGATGGCGGGGGCCACCCCGAGAACGCGGAAAGGGCCCCGACCTCAGCGGTCCAGGGCCCCGGCCGACACACCTCGCCGTCACTTCCTCGGCGCCACCTTGCCCGTCGTCCGCAGCGTGCCCACCGTCTTGAGCAGCCGGTCCGCCGGATCGCGCAGGGACGGATGGGCCAGCACCGTGTTGCGCAGCCCGCGCACCGGGCGCCGCCACAGGCGATGGGCCGCCGCCACCGGGTGCGGACGGGTGGCGAACCCCTCCCCGACACGCAGCTCGCGCGTCTTGAGCCAGTCCTTCCACTCCTTGTCGCCGCGCCCCAGGTCCATCAGGCGCACCCCATGCCGCCCCGCCTCCTCGGCCATCCGCAGATGCATGATCAACCCCGGTGAGTAGTACCGCAGTTCGGGGTCGTACGCCGTGAACCACGCGGCGAACAGCGTCCGGGACGTCGGGCCGAAGTGGGCCGCCACGGGGCGCTCCCCGGCGTAGAGGACGGACAGGATGCCGGTGAAGTGTTCCTCGCGGACGCGGAACAGATGGTTCACCAGGTCGACGATCCACGGGCGCGCGAAGCGGTCCATGCGGCCGGTCCTGCGGTACTGCGCCGATTTCCACCGCATCAGCGTGCGCAGCACCTCGGGGTCGCGCTCGTCGTAGACGAACCGCATCTCGCCGAGGTCGCGGCCCAGCCGGCGTTCCTTCTTCAGGGTGGTCTTGGCGATGCCCGGATAGGCGCCGCGCAGCCACTCCGGGTACGGGACCTCGCCGTCGCCGTCCTTCAGGTCGATCACCGGGGACGCGAACGTGCCCGTGACGTAGCGGCCGAACGGCTGCTGTTCCTCCACCAGATGATCGAACTCGAAGACCGACAGGCCGCAGGCGCGCAGGAGTTGCTGGACGTCCCAGGTGACGCCGGGCCGGTGCACCAGGGCCTGACAGTCGGAGAGGCCGAGGCCGATGGCCCGGCCGACGCCGACGGGATTGCGCTCGTACGGGAAGAAGCCGACCGGCTCCCCGCCCTCGTGCAGCACCGCCACCTGCGCGCCGCCGCGATGACGGCCGACGCCGCCCGCGAACTCCGGTGCCAGAAAAGGGTTCGCGTAGTCCGGCGACTCGTCCATCGCCTTGTGCCAGGCCTGGCGGAGCGTGCTGCTGAGCTCCTCCGGTCTGTGGATCGTGATGTCCGCCTTGCTGTTGGATCGCATGGGCGACCGTCCCCCCACTTTCCCCCACGACGCGTCGTCCGCGTCCTGCCTACGTATCCCAAGGTACGACGAGACACGAACAGTTCGGCAGGGCTCAAACGTCGCGAAACAGTACGGACGCTGTCAAGGATGCCTGTGCGCACGGAAAAGTACGGATCGCCCTCTCCCTCAGGCCGTCTGCGCCTCCGGCACCTCCCCCCGCACCTGTCGGCCCAGCACCGCCAGCACCAGCGTCACCCCGACCGACGCCACCGCCACCAGGGTCATCGCCGTTGCCGGGGAGGTGAGTTGGGCCACCGTGCCCGCGAGGGCGGCGCCGATGCCCTGCATGGAGAGCATGCCCGCGGAGCGCAACCCCAGGGCGTGGCCCGCGAGTTCGCCGGGGGTGAGTTCCATCAGGCGTTCCTGGAGGACGAGGCTCGCGCCGTAGCCGACGGAGGCCACGCACACCGCGACGGCAGCCCACGGCATCCCCGGACGCAGGGCGAAGAAGAGGTACGGGGTGGCCAGGAGGAGGCGGAGGGGGATGTCGAGGCGGGCGCGCAGGGTGGCCGGTACGAAGCGGCCCAGGGTGAGGTCGCCGACGAACATGCCCAGCGCCGCGCTCGCGAACAGCGCGCCCGCGGACCCGGGGTCGTAGGAGACGTAGAGGGATTCGCAGCCGACGATCAGGCCGTTGGGGACCCACATGCCGAGGTAGGTGAGGCGGCGGGGGCGGGAGGACCACAGGACGGCGTTCGTGCGCCAGGTGGCCGCGACCGACGGGCGGCCCGCCATGCGGGGCGGGCGGGCGGTCAGGCCGAGGCGGAGGACGACGGCCGTGGTGAGGTACAGCCCCGACGCGAGGAGGAGGCAGATGCGCGGGGCGAGGAGGGCCAGGAGGGCGCCGCCCGCCGCGAACCCGGTGACCTGCATCAGGCCCGAGGCCATGTTGAACACCGAACGGCCCAGCAGATAGCCGTCCTTGGAGAGGATCTCGTTCAGCAGTCCGCCGCTCACCCCGCCGCCCAGCGAGGCGATCAGGCCCTGGAGGAACACGAGGGCGAGGACCGCGGCGATCGGCAGGCCGGGGAGCGCCAGCAGGGCCGTACAGACCGCGAAGGCCGTGTTGATGCCGGTGAGGGTGGCGCGTGGGGGCAGGCGGTCGGCGCCCGACAGGAAGAAGGTCGCGCCGAGCATCTGGGCGAGCTGCGGGCCGAACATGCTGACGGCTGAGAGCAGGGGGGACGCGGTCGCCCGGTACACGAGGGTCGCCAGGGCCAGGCCGCTGATGGTCAGGGCCGCGTTCTGGGCGGCGAAGGAGAGGAAGAACGGGGTGTATTCGGGGGTACGGAAGAGCTCGCGGTAGCTGCGCATGAGCGGAGTCTGCGGGGGTGCCCGCGAGGGTCCTATTCTTTCGCCCGGACGCGAAACACGGGGGGCGTGGATGGGGTTGTGGCAGCTCAACGCGGACACCCTCGCGCGGAGCCGGTTCGTGCTGTCGTCGTTCGCCGAGACCTTCGCCGCGCTGAAACTGCTGCACGCGGGGGTGGGCGCGCACCCGGGTGAGCAGATGTGGCTGCGGGACCATCTGCCGGGCTACCGGGGGCTGTTGGCGGCCGATCCGGTCAGCGGGGCGCTGGTACGGGCGGCGCTCGGGCGGTCCTGGATCGCCGACTTCTGCTGCCCGACCCAGACCGACCAGGAGTCGTTCGCCGAGACCGTCGCCCGGGTCCGCGCCACTCCCCCCGCCGCCGCCCGCGCCCACCTCCGGGTCTCCCTCGCCGGCCCGCTTCCCGCCGCCCTGGACCGCGACGACCTGCCCGAGCGGGCGGCGCGCGTCCTGGAGTACGTCTGGGAGGAGACCGTACGGCCGTACTGGGCGCGGCGCCGGCGGGTGCTGGAGGCGGACGTGGTCGCGCGGACGGCCCAGGTGAGCCAGGGAGGCTGGGCGGCCGTGCTGGACGCCCTGCAACCGGGGCGGACGCGGTGGCTCGGGGAGAACCGGCTCCAGATCAACCTGCACGAGAACCCACCGCGCGAGGTCTCCGGCGCGGAACTGCTCTTCATGCCGGTGACATCGAAGGCCGGGTGGGTGTCGTGGGAGGAGCCGGACCTGTACGCGATCGTCTACCCCTGCACGGGCGCCCTCGCCGATCCCGGCGGGCGGGCGGTGCCGACGGGGCTCGGCACGCTGCTGGGGGCCTCGCGGGCCGAGGTGCTGATGCTGCTCGGCTCACCGATGAGTACCAGCCAGCTGACCGCCGTGACCGGGCAGGCGCTCGGCTCGGTGGGGCGGCATCTGCGGGTGCTGCTGGACGCGGGGCTCGTGGAGCGGCGGCGGGCGGGGCGGTCGGTGCTGTATTCGCGGACGGCGGCGGGGGAGGTCGTGGTGAAGGCGGCGGGGTTGTAGGGCTGGGGCGGGAGGGCCATCGGGCTGTGGACGGCCAGGAGCGGTGCGGGGGCATCCGGGGTGGGGACGGCTGGGGTGCCGGGACATCCGGGGTGTGGTGCGTGGGCGGCGGCCTGTAAGGGCTGGGGGTCCGTGGGCCCGTGGGGAGAACGACATTTACCGGAGTTAGCATCCGGTTATGACGACTACAGAGAACACGGGTCCCCTCGGTGTCGAGATCGGGTCGCTCACCGGCGGCTCGGCGGACCTCTCGCAGTACGCGGGCAAGGCCGTCCTCGTGGTGAACGTGGCCTCCAAGTGCGGGCTGACCCCCCAGTACACGGGCCTCGAACGGCTCCAGGAGCGGTACGCGGCCCAGGGCTTCACCGTGCTCGGCGTGCCCTGCAACCAGTTCCTCGGGCAGGAGCCCGGCAGCGCCGAGGAGATCGCCGAGTTCTGCTCGGCGACGTACGGCGTGACCTTCCCGCTGACCGAGAAGGTCGAGGTCAACGGAGACGGCCGGCACGAGCTGTACGACCGCCTCGTCGGCTTCGCGGACGGCGAGGGCCACACCGGGGACATCCGCTGGAACTTCGAGAAGTTCCTGATCGGCCGCGACGGCACGGTCGTCGCCCGCTTCTCCCCGCAGACCGAGCCGGAGTCGGCGGAGGTCGTCGCGGCGGTGGAGTCCGCAGTCGCCTAGGACCGACGTGGGCAGGTGTTGACCTTGCCCCTGGGGCAGGGCCGAGCGTCCTTCTCGCCGGGCGGACGGAAACCGCCCGGTGACGGAGGATGCGAGGGTGGACGACGAACTGCTGACCATCGGCGCGTTCGCGGCGCGGGCGCGGCTTTCGGCCAAGGCGTTGCGGCTGTACGACCGGCTGGGGCTGCTGTCACCGGCGTACGTCGACGAGGTCAGCGGTTACCGCTACTACCGCGCCGCCCAGACGGAACGGGCCCGACTCGTCGCGCTGCTACGGCAGTTGGACATGCCGCTGGCCCGGATCGCCGAGCTGGTCGAGGCCGACGGGAGCGACGCGGCGGAACTCCTCGCCGCGTACTGGACGGCCGTGGAGACCCGGATCGCCGGGCAGCGCACGCTCGCCGAGTACCTCCGTGCACGTCTGTCGGGGAGGAGCTCCGAGATGTACGGAACATTCGTGGTCGAGACGGTCGAGGTACCGGAACAGGTGCTGATCACCGAGACCCGGCACACCCTCGCGGACGAGCTGCCGGCCTGGATCGGCGCCTCGCTGGGGCGGCTCGGGGAAGCGGCGCGGGAGTGCGGGGGCGTGAGCGCGGCGCCGTTCGTCGTCTACCACGCCGAGGTGTCGATGGAGAGCGACGGCCCGGCCGAGGCCTGCGTACCGGTCGCGGACGAGGCGGCGGCGCGGGCGTGGGCCGCACGGCAGGGGCGGGCCCGGCAGACCGCGGTCCGGGTGGAACCGGCCAGGCGCCTGGCGTACACCCGCATCACCAAGGCGCAGGTCGCGCATCCGCAGATCCTGGCCGCGTTCGAGGCGGTCGAGCAGTGGGTGGCCGCGCAGGGCCTGCGCTACGCCGGTCCGTGCCGCGAGGTGTACTTCGTGGACTGGGAGGCGGCGGGGCCGGGGGACGCGGTGTGCGACGTGGCGTTCCCGCTGGAGTTCCCGGCGGAGCCGTCGGCGCACTGAGCCGGGGTGCGCCGGGGGGGCGGGGTGATCCCGGGCCGGGGCGGCCCGGGGACCGGGGCGGTCCGAGGGCCGGGATGGCCCGGGGACCGGGGCGGTCCGGGGACCGAGATGGTCCGGGGACCGAGATGGCCCGGGGACCGGAGCGGTCCGGGGACCGAGATGGCCCGGGGACCGGAGCGGTCCGGGGACCGGGATGGCCCGAGGGTCGGGATGGCCCGGGGACCGGGAAGGCCCGGGGACCGGGAAGGCCCGGGGACCGGGAAGGCCCGGGGACCGAGGCGGTCCGAGGGCCGGAGCGGTCCGAGGGCCGGAGCGGTCCGAGGGCCGGAGCGGCCCGGGGACCGGGAAGGCCCGGGGACCGGGAAGGCCCGGGGACCGGGAAGGCCCGGGGACCGGGAAGGCCCGGGGACCGGGAAGGTCCAGGGCCGGGAAGGTCCAGGTAAAAAGCCGAGCCCCCTCGGCAAGGACGGCGGCCAGTCGAGAGGGCTTCGGTGGTGCTTTTAAGTTGTCGATGGTGACGCGGCCGACGATGAGGCTGTCGACGGTGACGCTCTGGACGGTGAAGTTGCCGATCACCTGATCGCTCGAAGATCAGGAAGATCCTCCCCCCGTGTCGTGTGCCTATGCCTTGACCGATGCCACGAAGGCCTTCCACGCGTCGGCCGGGAAGTCCAGGACGGGCCCCTCGGAGACCTTCGAGTCCCGGACGGCCATCGCCGACAGGACCGGGGACTTGATCTCGACGCACGCGCCGTTGCCCTGCGAGTAAGAGGACTTGATCCACTTGTCCGCGGCGCCCTGCTTGATTGCCATGTTCGCTCCGATTACCAGTTGCTGAGTTGCTGTCGCCGTGTCCCGCACATCACTCCGTCTGCGGGACACGGTTTGCGCCAACGTTGTTGCTTGATGGCGTGATCGACGCTACTCGCCAACATCGCCGCACGGAGCGGCCATTCACTCGACCGGGTGGCATATTCCAGTGGTGTCTTCCCTCTTACCCGAGGAGGGTGTATTTTCCGGCACCGCACGCGTCACGAGCCGTTCGGGACGGTTCAACGCGCATAGTCCTTCGCCACGTTCGAGATGAACTCACGGCTCTGGTCCGCGTTCAGGGCCTGCGCTCTGAGGTGTTCGTACATCACGCTGTACTTCTGGACGTCCTGCGCCTTCTCCAGATACAGGTCGCTGGTGACGCCCTCGATGTAGACCACGCTGGAGTCGGCCGCGTCGGGGAACTCCAGGATCGCGTACTGCCCGCTGACACCCGGGTGCGCGCCCATCGCGAACGGGATCACCTGCACGGTGACGTGCGGGAGCTGGGACATCTCGATGAGACCGTCCAACTGCCCGATCATCACCTGCTTGTTGCCGACCTCGCGGCGCAGCGCCGCCTCGTCGAGCACCGCCCACAGCCGCAGCGGGTTCTCCGCGGCCGCGATCCGCTCCTGCCGGCGCAGCCGCACCTGGACCCGCTTCTCGACGTCCGCCGGGGCCGACTCGGGCAGCGCGCCGGTGATCAGCGCCTCGGCGTACTGCCGGGTCTGCAACAGGCCCGGGATGACCTGGGGGTCGTAGACGCGCAGGCTGGCCGCGTCCGTCTCCAGTCCGATGTAGACGCTGTACGGGATGTCGCCGAAGGAGTGCCACCAGCCCTGCTGGCGGGAGTCCTTGGCCATCTGCATCAGGGAGTCGACGATCCGGACGTCCTCGACCTCGTAGACCCCGCACAGGTCGCGGACGTCGCGCTGGCTGATGCTGCGCCGGCCGTTCTCCAGCCGGCTGATCTTCGACTGGGACACCAGGAGTCTCTCGGCGACCTCTTCGGCCGTCATGCCCTTGAGCTCGCGGAGCCGACGCAACTCCTGGCCCAACCGGCGTCGCCTGACGGTGGGATTGACACTTGACGCCACGGGAACGTGCACCTCCGGCTGCATGCCTCTGCTTGCTGCTACGTGCTGCTCAATGCTTGCCACTTTGCGTATCTGCTGTTGAGCAGACTGCCACCAAGGTGGTTTCTACCGCTGGGAAACGGTGGATATGCGGCAGGTACGCGCCAGGTTCGGGTTGCCGGAGGTGCCCGTAGATGCGGCCGAGCGGGGTGGAGTGACGTTACGTCAACTCCACCCCGCTCGGACCAGCGGCTCCCGAACCGGGTCTTGGGGACTGGCGGTGCGGCGGTACTGCGGTCGTGCGGTCCTACGATCTTGCGGTCCTGCGGTGGTTCCGTCGTGCGGTCCTCGGTGATGCGGGCGTGTGCCGTGGGACTGCGGCTCAGTGAGCCACGGCGCGTGCCATGGTGCCGCGGTGCGGCTGCATCGGAACACCACGAGCCGGTTCCGGTGGCCTTGATCCGGGCGCGGCCTGACGGCCGGCCGGGGCCGGGCTACGGCGTGGCTGTGCCGCCACTCCGTTCTGGACGTCCATCACGGCGTGCGCCACGAGTCCGCCCATCGGGTCGTGCCTGATCAGGTCCCGCAGCCGGGAGCGGGACGAGCGTCCCTCATTGCCCGGATACAGGTGTTTGCCGAGACCGACCGCGTGCGCCAGTGCGGCGAGCGCGGCTGTCCGCGGGTCCGGTGGCACACCGGTGCGGATCGCGGAATCGAGCCGGGCCCTGATCTCCCGGCTGATGTCGTTGTCCGTCGCTTGGTAGCGAGTCGTCGGCAGCACCCCGCACATCTGTCCCGCCACGGCATGCACCATGCCGCACCGCTCCAGATGCGAGAGGTAGGTCTGGCGAAGTCCCAGTCGGGGCCCGCCAATCCAGTTCACCGCACGTACGGGAGCGCCACGCCTTCGCAGCAACTCCAACGCGCAGTCCAAAGTCGGATCTCCGGTCGGCCGTGGTACCACCACGGCGATACGATCCCCGTCTGGGGCTATCCGTCCGGCCAGCGCCAGCTCCACTAGCTGTGCTCCGGCCAGACCGAGGTCGAGCGACTGCGGCTGTGCAGTGGTACCCGTGGTCGGGTCCAATGCCAGCAACAGAAGCTCTTCCGGAAGTGTTCTGCGGCTCCTGCCCATCCATGCCTCCCCGCGTGGATGAATGACAGGGTGACCCCTCTCACATTGGCTTGTCGAGAGTGCGTGACCGCTTCGTAGTGGAACCGGTAGGTATGTCGTTCTCGTCTACCGGTGGGGTTAAGCCCGCACACAGGACACTGGTACATGGTTCGGACAGCGTCGGTTGATGCGTTGTCCGGACTGCGGGTAGGAGATTTCCCAGCTGATTTTCCAGCTGTTTTTGTAACCAACTCGGTTATCTCGGTCGGTTCGGTTGACGCACGCGGAGCGTGCGGCGCATGGAGGAGGCATCGGTGGCGGGCGAGTCCCCCGACAGGTCGAAGCAGCGCGAGTCGTCGGCAGAACCGACGCCGGGGAGCGCGAGTCCGGTTCCTGAGGCCAGGGGTGAACGTGACCCCCGGCTCGCGGTGGCCCGGGATGACGCGACATCGTCGTCATCCTCGCCGTCGTCCGCGGACCGGCGCGGGGGTGTGGATACGGCGACGAAGGTCTTCTCGATCAAGGAGCTGCGGGCGGAATCGGAGTCCGGGTCAGGTGCCGGGTCCGGGTCCGACGAGCCCGGTGACTCCGCGCCCGCGAAGACTCCCGGGGCCTCCGAGAGCGCCGATGAGCAGAACCCTTCCGCCAAGGACGGCACGGCCGGCGATGCGCGGTTGCGGGCGGCTGTGGCGGCCTGGGTGACGTCCGCGGACGGGGCCGAGGGCTCGGAGGACGGGGAGGCTCGGGGGGATTCCGAGCGGCCCGCCGACGCCGAAGTCTCCGAGGATGCCGGGAAGTTGGCCGGGGCCGAGGTGTCCGACGAGGGCACTGCGGACTCCGGGCGGACTGCCGACGCGGACACCCCTGAGGACGCCGAGGCGACCGGGAAGCCCGCCGGGAGTGCGGGGGGAAGCTCCGCGAGCGGGGATGCCGAGCACCCCGAGCAAACCGAGGACAGCGAAAACACCGAGGACACCGAGGACACCGACGCCGAAGGTGCCGTGGCGGCCGAGGCCGACCGGGGTGCCGGGAAGCCCGGAGAGACCGCGAGTGGCGACGCCGGGGCGGCTGACGGCTCCGCCGAGGGCGACGAGGCGCGCGATGCGGCTGCCGCCGAGCCCGGCAGCGACGACGAGGTGACCGAGGGTGAGCGGGCCGCCGACGCCGTGGACGCGTCCACGGCGGACGAGGCGACGGAAGCCACCGGCCCCGGCTCCGGCAACCCCGAGGACGCCTCCACGGCCGACGACGCCGCGGAAGCCATCGACGCCGGCTCCGACGACCCCGAGGACATGGCTCCCGAGGCGGACGGGACTGACGCGGCCGACCCGGAGTCCGCCGAAGGCAGGACGACCTCCGGCACGGAGGCGACGACGGACGCCCCCGCGGCCTCCGACCCGGCCCCCCAGGCCACCGCGACCCCCACCACGGAGGCGAAGGCCGACACCCCCGCAACCTCCGACCCGAAGAACCCCCAGGCCACCGCAACCCCCGCCACGGAGACGAAGGCCGACACCCCCGCGGCCACCGACCCGAGGACCGCCCAGGCCAAGGCAACCCCCGCCACGGACGCTGCTGCCGACACCGACACCGACGCTGCCGCCGCCCCGAAGACCTCCGAAGCCGACACGCCCACCGACGCCGGGACGGAGGCGGAGGCCGAAGGCGACGGGCGGGCGGACGCGGAAGCCGAAGGCGACGCGGCGGACGGCGGCGCGGAAGCCGAAGGCGACGCGGCGGACGGTGGGGCCGGGCCGAGAGCCGCCGATGGCGCCCGCGCCCCACAGGCGCCACCCGCACCCGACGACGAGACCCGCACGGGTGGTGCGGGTGGGAAACCGGAAACGGCCGAGGGCGAAGCCGAGGCCGGGGCCGTCGATCACCCCACCACCGTCTTCAAGGCCGTACGACCTCCCAAGCCCGAGGTCGACCAGCCCACCACCATGCTCAAGCTCGGCGGGGCGACAAAAACCCCCAAGACCCCCAAGACCCCCGAGTCCGCTCCCGAGCGCACCAGCAAGTTCGTCGCCCTCAAGCCCCTCGACGAGCCCCGCACGCCCCGCAGGGACACCGCCCCCAAGGACGCCACCCGCCCCGTCCACCACGTGGGCCCGGAGCACACCACCCAGCAACCGCTTCCCCCGAAGCCCCCGCTGGACCTCCTCGCCGAACTGACCAACACCCCGCCGCCCCCGGAGACCCCGGTCCGCACGGCGATCCGCCGGGTCAAGATCTGGACCCCGCTGGTCATCCTCCTGGCGATCGTGTTTGCAGTAGTACAGGCCGTACGCCCGCTGCCGACCCCGTCCCTCACCCTGACCGCCGAGGACTCGTACACCTTCGACGGCAGCAAGGTGAACCTCCCGTGGCCCACCGAGGGCCAGGGCTGGATGGACGTCAACGGCATCGGCACGATGGGCAACTTCGGCAAGCAGACCCCGGTGGCCATCGGCTCGGTCGCGAAGGCGATGACCGCGTACATCGTCCTCAAGGACCACCCCCTGAAGGCGGGCACGGAGGGCGAGAAGATCACCGTCGACGCGACCGCCGAGAAGGAGGGCGGCTACGACAAGGACGGCGAGTCCACGCTCAACACCGTGAAGGCCGGTGACGTCCTCACCGAGAAGCAGGCCCTCTCGGCGATCATGATCCCGTCGGCGAACAACATCGCGCGCCTGCTGGCCCGCTGGGACGCGGGCTCGGAGGTGGCGTTCATCAAGAAGATGAACGCCACCGCCAAGGAACTCGGGATGACGAACACGACGTACACCGACGCGTCGGGCCTGAAGGAGACCACCGTCTCCTCCGCCGAGGACCAGGTGAAGCTGGGCAACCAGCTGGTCAAGATCCAGTCGCTGATGGACATCACGAAGCTGCCGAGCTGGGTCGACCCGTCCGGTCACAAGTGGACCAACTACAACCGCCTGGTGCCGTACAACAACTCGCTCGGCATCAAGACCGGCACCACCACCGCGGCCGGCGGCAACCTGCTCTTCGCCGCCACCAAGCAGGTCGGCGGTGAGACGGCCGTCGTCGTCGGCGCGATCCTCGGCCAGCACACCGCGCCGATCATCGACACCGTCAACACGGTCAGCAAGACGGCGATGCTCGCGGCGCAGGACGCGATGACCGCGGCGAAGATCCTGAAGAAGGGGACCGTGGTCGGGTACGTGGACGACCAGCTCGGCGGTCACACGCCGGTCGTCGTCACCAAGGACGTCGCGGCGGTCGGCTGGGCCGGCCTGAAGGTGAAGCTGTCCTTCGCGCCCGACGACGTACCGCACACCGCGAAGGCCGGCACCAAGGTGGGCACGCTCACCGTGGGCGACGGTTCGGGCGGTGCGGTCAAGGTGCCGGTCGCCCTCCAGAAGGATCTGGCGGAACCGGCCTTGACGTCCAAGCTGACCCGCCTCGGCTGACCCACGAGGCGATGTACGTCACCGCACCCCGCCAGGCGGGCACCCACCCGGGAGCCTGTCGGCGGGGTGCGTGCTAGCGTCGCGAATCGGGGCAGGTCGCCGGTCGGGGAGACGCGGCGTCGAACAGGCCGGGAACGGGACAGGACACGGCCGAGAACAGAAGACGGGACACGGGGAGTGCCTTCAGGTGGCCACTGCGGAGCCGACACGCGCCGACGATGCCGATCCGGGCCCGGGAACCGGCCCGCGAATACGCCTGCCCGCGCCCGCCGCGACGGATGACGCGGCAGCCGGCGCCCAGGGCACGGACGACGGTGCGAGCCGTGACGGCGGCACCCGCCTGACGCGGTTCGTCGACCGGCTCCGCGCCCCCTTCCTCCGGCACCCGGTGATCGGCTTCACGCTGCTCTCCGGTGTCCTGCACATCGTCTGGTTCTTCACGTTCGCGAACAGTGGCGGCGACCTCGCGGCGCAGGACGCGTGGGCGGAGTTCGTCGGCCGGCATCCGGACTCGGCGTACAACCTCGCCTGGTACGGCGGCATGCACCCGGTGTCGTACAGCGTGGTCTCGCCGTATCTCATGTCGGTCCTCGGCGTGCGGACGACGATGATGATCGCCGGGACGATCTCGGCGGGTCTGCTCACCATGATCCTGATCCGCAGCCGCTCGGTGAGGAACCCGCTGTGGGCCTCGCTCGCGGGTGTCTTCGCGCTGCTGTGCAACGCGGTGTCGGGCCGGGTGACGTACGGCCTCGGTCTGGTCTTCGGGCTCGGCGCGGTGGCCGTGGTGTTCTGCTGGCCGTACCGCTGGCGCTACAAGCGGTGGGCGAAGGCCCTGTGCGCGGCCCCGCTGGCGGCGCTCGCGACGATGTCCTCGCCGGTGGCGGGGCTGTTCGTGGGTCTGGTCGCCGTGGCCCTGTTCCTTCAGAAGCGACGCCCCGGCGCGTGGGCTCTGGGTCTCGCGCCGGCGGCGGTGGTGGCCGTGTCCGCGTGGCTGTTCCCGTTCTCGGGCACGCAGCCGATGATGTTCGGCTCGATGATCCTGCCGCTGATCTCCGGGGTCCTGGTCTACTTCCTGGTCCCGCGCGAGTGGACGACCGTACGGATCACGGCCGCCGTGTACAGCATCGGCGTCATCCTCGTCTGGCTGGTCAGTTCGCAGATCGGCTCGAACATAAGCCGGCTGGCGATGCTGTTCGCGGGGGTGGCCCTGATCGCCGCGCTGCCGTTCGCGGTGCCCCGGTCACGCAAGTGGTACGTGATCGCGCTGGCCTTCGTCGGCTTCAACGGCTGGATCGGCTTCAAGTCGATCGACGACATCGTCAACACCGCCCCGGCCGCGTCCTGGTCGCACGAGCTCGCGCCGCTGGTCAACGAACTCCAGACCGTGGGCGCCGAGCGCGGGCGCGTCGAGGTCGTCCCGGCCGCGTCCCACATCGAGGCCTCCGCGCTCGCGCCGTACGTCAACCTGGCCCGCGGCTGGAACCGCCAGGCCGACATGGAGCGCAACCCCCTCTTCTACGACGACACCCTCAACTCGGCGAACTACCACGAGTGGCTCCAGCGCTGGGCCGTGCACTACGTCGTGCTGCCGAAGGACAAGCTGGACGGCGACGGCGGCGTGCGCGAACGGGCCCTGGTCCAGCGCGGGATGCCGTATCTGAAGCAGATCTGGGGCGACACGAACTGGCAGCTGTTCCAGGTCACCGACCCGACACCGCTCGCCGAGCCGAACTCGGTCGTGGACCGGGCGGAGCAGGGCGAGCTGACCATCGAGGTGCGGAAGAAGGGGCGGATCCTCATCCGTATCCCGTACTCGCCGTGGCTGAGCATCGTCGACGCGAAGGGCAAGAGCCTCAAGCCCCCGCAGGAGACCGACGCGTCCAAGCACCGCGCCGAGGGCACGCCGAAGTCGTACGACAACCTCAACGGCTGCCTGATGGAGACGGAGGAGGACTCCAAGGGCGACAAGTGGACGATGCTGCTGGCGCCGAAGGCGGGAACGTACCGGCTGGCGGCGCCGTACCAGTTGCCTCGGGGTACGCCGTGTCCGGACGAGCTGAAGTAGTCAGCGCAGCCGGTCGACGTACTTGTCCGTGCCCGGGACCGTGGGGATGAAGGGTGCCACCAACTCCACGCGTCCCAGGCCGGATTCGGCCATCGGCGCTTCGAGGTCGGCGAAGTGCTCCTCCCAGCAGTCGCGCGGGTCGGCCTCCAGGAACCACAGCAGGGTGAGCCGGGTGTCGACCCCTTCGACCTGCTTGACGTAGGTCATGCGGTCGCCCGGCAGCGGGGTCGGCCGGAAGACGGTCACCATCGCGGCCGGGGAGCCCGCGAGCCGTTTCGGCAGGTGGCGGGAGCGTAGCCACTCCAGCAACTCGGCGCGCTGCTCGGCCGATTCACTGTCGACGACCTCCAGCACCAGCCCGGCGTAAGGGTGGTCGAGGGCGTGGAAGTCCCGCGGGCCCGCCGCGCCGTCCCGGTAGACGGTCGCCTCGTGGTCCTGGAACGCCGTGAAGACGTGCGTACGGTCCTGGTACACCCGCCCGTCCCGGTTGAGCCGTTTGTTGATGCCGACGGTCCACTTCATGTGTTCGTCGTAGCGGCCCTCGGTGACCCAGTACGTGGAGAGGTAGCAGCCGGCGGTGACGGGCTGCGCGATCGCCGACTTCTCGGGGGAGCGCAGGAGTTGGAGGTCCCGGGTGGCGACCCAGCGGCGGCCCGCGTACATCCAGGGCATGGCCATCGCGCCCGCGTAGTAGTGGTCGTCCTCGTACCAGCGGTTGTAGGCGTACTCGTGGCCGGGACGCGGTTCGACCATGGTGATCAGCGCATGCCCCGGCCGGACTCCGTACGGTCCTACGGCGGCCAGTTCGGCGTACACGTCGCTCCGGGTTTCCTCGCTCACGTCGCTCCCCTTCCGTCCTCCGCCGGTCGCCCATACTCTGACGCCCCGTCAGATAATTGACCAGACCCCGGGAGGGATCGGATGTCGCTGCTCGCGGGCAAGACCGTCGTCGTCTCGGGGGTCGGGGCGGGACTCGGCCACCAGGTCGCCGCCGCCGTCGTACGGGACGGAGGGAACGCCGTCCTCGGGGCGCGCACGGAGGCGAACCTCGCCAAGTCGGCCGCCGAGATCGATCCGGACGGGTCGCACACGGCGTACCGGGCGACGGACATCACGGACGAGGGGCAGTGCGAGGCGCTGGTGGCGGTGGCGCGGGAGCGGTTCGGGCGGGTCGACGCGGTGGTCCAGGTCGCCGCGTGGGACAGCTACTTCGGCGGGGTCGAGGACGCGGACTTCGCGACCTGGGAGTCCGTGGTCGGCGTGAATCTGCTGGGGACGCTGAAGATGACGCGGGCCTGCCTGCCGGCGCTGAAGGAGGTGGGCGGCGGCTCGGTCGTGTTCATCGGGACGCAGTCGGCCGTGGCCGCGCCTTCGCAGGTGCGGCAGGCGGCGTACGCGGCGTCGAAGGGGGCGCTGACGAGCGCGATGTACTCGCTGGCACGGGAGTTGGGGCCGTATCGAATCCGGGTGAACACCGTGCTGCCGGGGTGGATGTGGGGGCCGCCGGTGGAGGCGTACGTCCAGTTCACCGCGCACACGGAGCAGGTGCCGGAGGCGGAGGTGCTGAAGCGGCTGTCCGACCGGATGGCGTTGCCGGAGC
Source organism: Streptomyces sp. NPDC096013 (assembly GCF_044763565.1). Lineage (NCBI taxonomy): Bacteria > Bacillati > Actinomycetota > Actinomycetes > Kitasatosporales > Streptomycetaceae > Streptomyces > Streptomyces sp. NPDC096013. The sequence continues at coordinate 400,902 of NZ_JBIWGK010000003.1, forward strand.
TGGCGACGGACGGGGACGTGGCGGACGCGGCGGTGTTCCTGGCGTCGGACCGGGCGCGAGCGATCACGGGTCAGTCGTTGCTGGTCAACGCGGGGGAGCTGATGCGGTGAGTTCATGTAGATGAACGTGGAACATCAATCCGAACGATTTTACTCCCCCTTGACCTCACGCTTACTTGTCGTGCTCACGCGCGACCGCCCACGATGAGCCCCGGGCTGAACCGGCTCAATCGTGGGAGGGCGCATATGAACGGGCTCGACTGGGCCGTGCTCATCGGCTATTTCGGCGTGATGGTCGCGATCGGCGTGTGGTCGCACAAGCGCGTCGACAATGTGAGCGACTTCTTCACGGCCGGCGGGAAGATGCCCTGGTGGCTCTCCGGCATCTCGCACCACATGTCGGGCTACAGCGCGGTGATGTTCACCGGCTACGCGGGCATCGCCTACACCTATGGCGTCACATCCTTCATCACCTGGTCGTTCCCGATCGCGCTCGGCATCGCGATCGGCTCCAAGCTGTTCGCGCCGCGCATCAACCGGCTGCGCTCACGGCTTCATGTGGCATCCCCGCTCGAGTACTTGAAGAACCGCTACAACCTCAGGACCCAGCAGGCGCTCGCCTGGTCCGGGATGCTGCTGAAGATCGTGGACGTGGCGGCCAAGTGGGCGGCGATCGCCACCCTGTTGTCCGTCTTCACCGGTGTGTCCCTGAACCAGGGCATCCTCATCACCGGCGCGATCACGGCGGTCTACTGCACGATCGGCGGCCTCTGGGCGGACGCGCTGACCGAACTCGGCCAGTTCGTCATCCAGTTGCTGGCCGGTATCTCCATGTTCGTGGCCGTCGTACTGAAGCTGAACGACAAGGGCATCGGATTCCTCGGCGCCTGGGACGAACCCGCGCTCCAGGGACACGGCAAACCGCTCGTCGGCCCCTACGGCACGGTGTTCCTCCTCGCGTTCCTCTTCATCAAGCTCTTCGAGTACAACGGCGGCATGCTCAACCAGGCCCAGCGGTACATGGCCACCAAGTCCCCCTACGCGGCGGAGCGTTCGGCCCGGCTGTCGGCGGCGCTGTGGCTGATCTGGCCGACGGTCCTGTTCTTCCCGATGTGGATGTCACCGCTCCTGGTCCACGCGCAGAAGCCGGACGGCTCCGACTCCTACGGCCTGATGACCGAACAGCTGCTCCCGCACGGCCTGTTGGGCCTGGTGGTCGTCGGCTTCTTCTCGCACACGATGGCCATGTGCTCGTCCGACGCCAACGCGATCGCGGCGGTCTTCACCCGGGACGTGGCGCCGGTCGTGTCGGCCAAGGCCCGTGCGTGGAACGACCGTTCGGGGCTCATCGCGGCCCGCGTCACCACGGTCGTCTTCCTCGGCCTCTCCATGGCGGTGGCCACCCAGGTCAACTCGCCCACGTTCAAGGACATCATCACCGTCGTCATCAAGTGGGTCGCCGGTCTCATGGGCCCGATCGCGATCCCGATGATGCTGGGTCTGCTCCGCCCGTTCCGCAAGTCCGGTCCTACGGCGGCCCTCACCAGCTGGGCGGCGGGCCTGCTCGCGTTCTGGCTGGTCAACTACCCCATCAACTGGGAGGTCGACGGCGGGGTCCCGCTCCAGTACCAGGTGTCGATCCCGCTCGCGGTCTCCCTCGTCCTCTACATCCTCATCGGCTATGTGAAGCCCGAGGACACCCCGGAGCGGGACGCGCTGATCGAGAAGATCAACGGAGGCGGGGACGACGACGGGGAAGCGGCCGCGGTGGCGGTACCGGCGCAGGCTCAGGCGGGCGCGGGCGACGACGCCGTAGGCAGCCAGTCGTAGGACTCAGGCACCCCGCGGATACCGGGCGATCCATCCCGGGGAGGACCCGGCGGGCCCGTGCAACGCGGGTCCCTGGGTCATCTCCACCGCGAAGTCATCGGCGAGCACGAGCAATGTGGGACGGCCCTCCAGTTCGGCCAGCCAGGCCGGTGGGAGGGCCGTCTCGCCGTGCAGCGCCCCGAGCAGGCCGCCGGTGAGCGCGCCGACGACAGCGGACGGCCCGCCGTGGTTCACGGCCAGACACAACCCGTGCCGTACGTCCTCACCCACGAGCGCGCAGTAGACGGAACCGGCGAGCACTCCCTCCGCGCTTCCCTCCCCCACCAGCTCCTCGACCCGCCCGGAGGTGGGCATCCCCTGCCGTACGGCGCCGAGGGCGCGTTGCAGACCGTCGGAGACGGGCGGGTGGCCGGGCCGGGCGGCGAGCAGGGCGAGCGCCCGCTGCACGGCGGCGTCGAGACTCTCACCCCTTGCAAGTCCATGCACGATGACGGCGTAGGCCCCGGCGGCGAGATACCCGACGGGGTGTCCGTGCGTCTGCGCGGCACACTCCACGGCGAGCTGCATCACCAGCTGGGGCTCCCACCCCACGAGCAGCCCGAAAGGCGCTGACCGGGCGGCGGCCTCCCCTCCCGCCTCCCCAGGGTTCTTGGGTGCGTCAAGCGTCCCCATCCGCTCATCGCCAAACCCCAGCAGACAGGCCCGAGTCGGCTCACGTCGCGCGTAGAGCCACTCCTCCCGTGCCAGCCATCCGTCATCCTTACGACGCTCATCGGGCCCCCAGTCGTGCTGAGTGGCGGCCCACCGCAGATACGCCCGATGCAGATCGGTGGGCGGATGCCAGGCCCCGGTGTCCCGGCGCACCTGGGCCCGGATCAACCCATCCACGCTGAAGAGACTGAGCTGAGTGAGATGAGTGATGCCCCCACGCCGCCCGAACCCGAAGGCAAGATCCACGACACCCTCGGCGCCGTAGGCCTCCCGGATCTCGTCCATCGCCAAGAGATCAACAGGCGCACCCAGGGCGTCCCCTACGGCGGCCCCCAGCAACGTCCCCCGCACCCGACTCCGGAAATCCTGCTGCTCCACCCGCCCCCAGACGGCCCCGGTTGCCGTGCTCACCAAAGCCCCCTCATCGTGCCGTTCGTACGTACGAGTCAGCTCAGCACTGTAATCGAACGGGGACGGTGGGTTGAGGGGGTGGAGCGGTATGGGGGGGGTGGGCCACTCGCTTCTTGCCAGTGTCGGGCTTCCGCGGCCCGAGTAAAGGGCGCTCCGCTGCGCTGCGCGTCGCCTTCGGCGATGGCCCTGCGGGCCACCCTTGACTCGGTCCGCTCCAGCCCGTTTGAGAAGCGAGCGAGTGGCCCGGAGGAATGGGTGGCCAGGTGTCTACGCCCCCGCCTGTACCGGCTTGCGGGGCGGGGTAAGGGGTGCGCGGTCGCGTCTCGCCAGCACGCCGGGCCGGCTTAGCGGCCAACGGTGAGTGGGTGGGGTGCGTGTGCATCGCGGGTGGCGGCGAATGGTCAGCGGTCGATCGGTCCGTCGGTGGGTGGGTGGGTGCTGGAGGCTGTGGGTAAATCTAACCGGTGTCGGATGTGATGACCGGTTAGAAAAGACCCCAGCCTCCAGCACCCACCCATCAACGCATCCACCCATCCACCCACCGGCGGTTGGCCGCTAAGCCGGCCCGGCGTGCTGGCGAGGCGCCGACGCGTGTCCGTCGCACCGAGGCACAGCTCAGTACAGGTAGGGGGATTCGTGCCTGGCCACCCATACCTCGGGGCCGCCCGCTCGCTTCTCAAACGGGATTGCGTGAGCCGAGTCAAGGGTGGAGCGGAGCGGAATCGGCGCAGCCGACGCGTAGCGCAGCGGAGCGCCCTTTACTCGGCTCTCGCCATCCCGACACTGACCAAGAAGCGGGCGGCCCGACGTCCACCCCGATGAAGCGGCTCCATGAAGCGGCCCGATAAAGCGGCCCGGTGATGCCGTCCGCTACTTGACCACGATGACCTTCGTGCTGGTCGTGCCGAAGGCCCACAGCGCCGCGCCGTCCGCCTTGGCCATGCGGACGCCGCCCGTCTGCTTGCCCGCCGCCGGTGGGGGCGAGGAGCCGTCGACCGCGTTGGAGAAGGCAATGTTGAGGCCGGACTTGGTGGCGAAGTAGACGATGTTCTCGATCTGGACGCCGTCGGAGCCCGTCGTGGCGTCCTTGCGGACCGACACCGTGTAGGTGCCCGGGTCGGGGCTCACCGTGCCCGGCCAGACCGTGAACGTGCGGCCCGCCTTGTCGCTCGCGTCGACCAGCCACACCCGTTTCTCGCCCACCGCGTAGACGATGCGGCGGCCGGTGCCGGAGTCGGCCGGGACCCCGGCGGCGGCCGTCGCGTGCGGTTTGGGGGACGTGGAGGCGTGCGCGGACGCCGACGCGCTCGGGCGGGCGGCGGACGCCTTCGGGTGCGGCCCCTTGTTGGCCTGGACGGCCAGGACCGTGACCGCGGCGATCGCTCCCACCGTCAGACCGGTCACCCAGACCTTGGAGGCAGGCACGGGCACGCATCTCCTCAGCTACACACGGCCCCCGCATTCCGATCGAACAGGGGTCGGATCATCGTACCGGCCCCCGTCCACGGCTCCGCCCGCTCAGTCGAGCACCGGCAGCAGCTCCGGCAGATGCCCGTCCGAGACGGCGGCGGCCCGCTGCCGCTCCTCCGGCACCTCGCCGTAGAGCGTGGTGCGCGGCTTCGCCGGCCTGCCCGCCAGCTCCGCCACGGCCACCAGGTCCCGCACCGACTTGTACGAGCCGTACGACGAGCCCGCCATCCGCGAGATCGTCTCCTCCATCAGCGTGCCGCCGAGGTCGTTCGCCCCGGAGCGCAGCATCTCCGCCGCGCCCTCCGAGCCGAGCTTCACCCAGCTCGTCTGGATGTTGGGGATCCAGGGGTGCAGGAGCAGCCTCGCCATGGCCACCACCGCCCTGTTGTCCCGCATCGTCGGGCCCGGCCGGGCGATGCCCGCCAGGTAGACCGGCGCGTTGGTGTGGATGAACGGCAGGGTCACGAACTCGGTGAAGCCGCCCGTGCGTTGCTGGATGCCGGCCAGGGTGCGGAGGTGGCCGAGCCAGTGGCGTGGCTGGTCGACGTGGCCGTACATCATGGTCGACGAGGAGCGGATGCCCAACTCGTGGGCCGTGGTGACCACTTCGATCCAGGTCGCCGTCGGCAGCTTGCCCTTCGTCAGGACCCAACGGACCTCGTCGTCGAGGATCTCCGCCGCCGTGCCGGGGATGGAGTTCAGGCCGGCCTCCTTCGCCGCGCTCAGCCACTCGCGGATGGACATGCCCGTGCGCGTCGCGCCGTTCACCACCTCCATCGGGGAGAACGCGTGGACGTGCATGCCGGGGACGCGTTCCTTGACCGCCTTCGCGATGTCGAAGTACGCCGTGCCGGGCAGGTCGGGGTGGATGCCGCCCTGCATGCAGACCTCGACCGCCCCGACCTCCCAGGCCTGTTGGGCCCGGTCCGCCACCTGGTCCAGGGAGAGCGTGTAGGCGTCCGCGTCCGTACGGCGCTGTGCGAAGGCGCAGAAACGGCAGCCCGTGTAGCAGACGTTGGTGAAGTTGATGTTCCGCGTGACGATGTACGTCACCTCGTCGCCGACCGCCGACTTCCGCACGTCGTCCGCGATCCGCGTCAGCGCGTCCAGCGCCGGGCCGTCCGCGTGCAGCAGCGCCAGCGCCTCCGCGTCGGTCAGCCTGGTCGGGTCGTCCGCCGCCGTCGCCAGGGCCTGGCGTACGTCCGTGTCGATGCGCTCGGGGGCCATGCCGGGGGCCGCCGCCTCGCGCAGGGCGCCCCAGTCGCCGTAGACCTCGTCGAAGTCGTCACGGCGGTCGGAGGTGCGGCCCTCCGTGTCGATCGTGGCGTGGAGGTCCGTGCGGCCGGTCGCCACGAAGGCCTCCTCGGGCTCCTGCCAGGCGTGGCCCTCCACCGTGGCGTCCTCACGTGCCAGGCCGGTCTCCGGGTCCGCCAGGGCCCGTACGTGCGGCAGCAGGCGCGGGTCCAGCCAGGGTTCGCCGCGGCCCACGAACTCGGGGTACACGCAGAGGCGTTCGCGGAGTTCGAAGCCCGCCTCCGCCGACTGTTCGCGCAGCAACTCGATCTGGGGCCAGGGGCGTTCGGGGTTGACGTGGTCGATGGTGAGGGGGGACACCCCGCCCCAGTCGTCGATGCCCGCGCCGATCAGGCGCTTGTACTCGGAGTCGACGAGGTTGGGGGGTGCCTGGATGCAGGCCGCCGGGCCCATGATGTGCCGGGCCACCGCGACCGTCGCCACCAGTTCGTCCAGCTCCGCGTCCGGCATCCCGCGCATCGCGGTGTCCGGCTTGGCGCGGAAGTTCTGGATGATCAGTTCCTGGATGCCGTGGTACGAACGGGACACCTTGCGGAGCGCGAAGAGGGAGTCCGCGCGCTCCTCGTACGTCTCGCCGATGCCGATCAGGATGCCGGACGTGAAGGGGACCGAGGACCGGCCCGCGTTCTCCAACACCCGCAGCCGTACGGCCGGTTCCTTGTCCGGGGAGCCGTGGTGCGGGCCGCCCGGCTCCGACCAGAGGCGGGTCGCCGTCGTCTCCAGCATCATGCCCATGGACGGCGCGACGGGCTTGAGGCGCTGGAAGTCCGTCCAGGTCATCACCCCGGGGTTGAGGTGCGGGAGCAGGCCCGTCTCCTCCAGGATGCGGATCGAGATGGCGCGGACGTACGCGATGGTGTCGTCGTAGCCGTGCGCGTCGAGCCACTCGCGCGCCTCCGGCCAGCGGTCCTCGGGCTTGTCGCCGAGGGTGATCAGGGCTTCCTTGCAACCGAGTTCGGCGCCCTTGCGCGCGATGTCGAGGACCTCGTCCGGGGACATGAACATGCCGTGGCCGGCCCGGCGGAGCTTGCCGGGGACCGTGACGAAGGTGCAGTAGTGGCACTTGTCGCGGCACAGGCGGGTGAGGGGGATGAAGACGCTCTTCGAGTAGGTGATCACGCCGGGGCGGCCGGCCGTCTCCAGGCCCGCGTCACGCACCCGGGCGGCGGACGCGGTGAGGTCGTCGAGGGCCTCGCCGCGCGCCTGGAGCAGCACCGCCGCCTCCGTGACGTCGAGGGCCACGCCGTCACGGGCGCGTTTGAGGGCGCGACGCATGGAGTTCTCGGTCGGGCCGGTTCCGGAGCTCGCGGGAGTCGTCATCCTTCGAGCATACGATCGCTCTGATCAGGCCAAAGAGGGACGGCCGATTCGTTCCTGCCGGGAAGTCGTTGCACGGTGTCACTGGCAGCGGGAGCGCGCCGCCCCCTTCCGTGCCGGTGCGGTTTCCCGACACCCTGCGATTCCCTGTCCTTGCACGGGAGTTCACAGCCGACTAGCAGAGTCGTACGCGCCATCCCTGTCACTGACGACACCCCGGGAGCAGCAGCATGTGCGACGACGATCACGGAAACGGCATCAACCGGCGCGCGCTGATCGTGACGGGCGCCGCCGCCGCGCTTACGTTGGGAAGCGTGACCTTCGCGAGCGGCGCCGCGGCCGCGGCAGACGGCGACCAGGAGAGCCGGACGGTACGGGGCACCCTCCCGACCGGCTCGCCCGACTTCGTGTACGTGCCGGTCGAGGTCCCCGCGGGGGTCCGCGAGCTGAAGGTGGCGTACACGTACGACAGACCGTCCGTCCCGGCCGGCACCCAGGGCAACGCCCTCGACATCGGCATCTTCGACCAGCGCGGCACGGATCTCGGCGGCCGGGGTTTCCGCGGCTGGTCGGGCGGGGCCCGCACGGAGTTCTTCCTCCGCGCCGACGACGCGACGCCCGGCTACCTCCCCGGCCCGGTGCACGCCGGCACCTGGCACATCGCGCTGGGCCCGTACACGGTCTCCCCGCAGGGCCTGGCGTACGAGCTGACGATCACGCTCACCTACGGCGCACCGGGCGCCGCCCCTCGGCCGGTGTACCCGCCGGAGCGGGCGAAGGGGCGCGGGCGGGACTGGTACCGGGGTGACTGCCATCTGCACTCCTGGTACTCGGACGGGCGCCGCACCCCCGCCGAGATCGCGGCGCTCGCGCGCGCGGCGGGCCTGGACTTCATCAACACCTCGGACCACAACACCCAGGCCTCGCACCCCCATTGGGCCCCGGAGGCGGGCGACGACCTGCTGATCATGCTGGGTGAGGAGATCACCACCCGCAACGGTCACGTCGTCGCCCTCGGCACCGAACCCGACACGTTCATCGACTGGCGCTACCGGGCCCGCGACAACCGTTTCGGCCGGTACGCCCGTGAGATCCGGCGGGCCGGCGGTCTGGTCGTGCCCGCCCATCCGCACGCCACCTGCATCGGCTGCGCCTGGAAGTTCGGCTTCGGCGAGGCGGACGCCGTGGAGGTGTGGAACGGCCCCTACACGCCCGACGACGAGATCGCCCTTGCCTCCTGGGACGCGACGCTGGTGGCGTCCGTGCGGGAGAACCGGGGGTGGCTCCCGGCGATGGGCAACAGCGACGCCCACCGCGACCCGGACGTGGTCGGCCTGCCCCAGACGGTCGTCCTGGCCGACGACCTGACCCGCGAGGCCGTCCAGGACGGCATCCGCGCCGGGCACTCCTACATCGCCGAGTCCAAGAACATCTCCCTCACCTTCACCGCGTCCGGCGGCCGGGCCCAACAGGCGGGAATCGGCGACCGGTTGAGGGTCGACGCGGACACCCCGGTCACGGTACGGCTGGAGGTCACCGGCGCCCCGCGCTGCACGGTCCGCCTCGTCACCGACCAGGGGGTCCTCTTCACGAGCGATCCGCTTCCGGTCGCCGGCGCGGGCGTCGTGGAGTGGCACACCACCCCGGCCTACGCGGCGTACGTACGCGCCGAGTTGCGCCACGAGACGGCGGCGGGACCGGTACCGGGCGCGCTGGCCGCGCTCACCAATCCGATCTTCCTGGGCGACCCCGCGCACTGAACCGGCGTCATTCCGCGTCCAGTTCGTCACTCAGGTCCACGACGACGGCCGCGTGGTCGGTCGGCCACACCCCGCCGACCGGCCCGTCCCCCGCCCGCCGTGCGCCCCGCACGTGCCCGAGCCCACCGCGCCCGGTCGGTGCCACGAAGACGTAGTCGATGCGGACGCTCGGCCCGGACGTGCCCGCGACATACGGATTCCGGAGGTCCCAGGTGGCCGAGGGCGCCCCGGGTTCGGCGAAGTCCCAGGCGTCGACGAGGACGTGGCCGGGCACGGGCGGCGCGGTCCTGTACCCGCCGAACAGCCGCACCTCGTCCGAGTCCGGCCAGGCGTTGAAGTCACCGGTGACGACGGGCGGGAAGGGCCCCTCCCCGCGCCGCCCGGCGACGAACTCCGCGAGCGCGGTGACCTGTTGGCACCGTACGGCGGAGGCGGCGGGGAAGGAGGAGAGGTGGGCGGTGAAGAACGGGACCCGGTGGCCCGGCACGTCCAGCCCCGCGTAGAGCGCGAGCCGGCCGCCGTCGCCGTTCCCGGGCGGCAGCGGCAGGACGGCCCGCTCGGCGACGGGCCAGCGGCTGAGGACGGCGTTGCCGATACCCACGGCGGGATCGCCGAGCCGCCGCTGCCAGAACCCGGGGTCGTGGGAGGCGCCCCAGGCCCAGTGCATCCCGAGTTCACCGGCGAGCCACCCGGCGAGGTTCTCCCCGCCTGAGTCCCGCGTGTCCCACACTTCCTGCAACCCGACGACATCGGGCCGCAGTTCACGCAACACGGCGAGAATCGCCTTCCGGCGGGCCTCCCAGGGCCCGTACCGCCACCACAGATTCCATGTCACGACCCGCACGGCACCATTGAAGGCCACAGCCCGCCCGTCCGACAGGAGACCCGAGTCCCGATGCCCGCGCCGAACCCCGAAGCCAAGTACCGCACCATCAGCAGATTCCAGCGTGTCCTGAACTCGGTCACCCGCCACCTGCCCACCCAGACCGTGCTGGAGACCACCGGCCGCGTCTCCGGCAGGCCCCGCCGCACCCCGCTGGGCGGCCGTCGCGTCGGCGACACCTTCTGGCTGGTCTCGGAGTTCGGTGAACTCTCGCACTACGTCCGCAACATCAAGGCCGACCCCGAAGTCCGCGTCCGCATCATGGGCCGCTGGCACACCGGCACAGCCCACCTCCTGCCCGACGACGACCCCCGGGCCCGGCTGCGCACCCTCCCCCGCTTCAACAGCGCGGCGGTCAAGGCGATGGGCTCAAACCTGCTGACGGTACGGGTGGACCTGCGGGACTGAACCCGCGCGAGCACGACGGGAGGCCCTTCACCCCGGCCACACGATCGCCTGCACCTCGCTGTACGCGTGCAGCGCGTACGAGCCGACGTCCCGGCCGACCCCGCTCTTCTTGAAGCCGCCGAACGGGGCCTCCATGTTGCGGCCCACGGTGTTGACGCCCACGCCGCCGGCGCGCAGTCGCCGGGCGACCCGGAAGGCTCGGGCCACGTCGGCGGACCAGACGTAGTCGATGAGGCCGTAGTCGCTGTCGTTGGCGAGGGCGATCCCCTCCTCCTCCTCGTCGAAGGGGACGACCACGACGACCGGCCCGAAGATCTCCTCGCGGACGACCCGCATCTCGGGTCCGCAGTCGGCGAGGACGGTCGGCGCCACGAGGAACCCCGGCCCGGAGGAGGGCCGTTCGCCGCCCGCCATGACCACCGCGCCTTCCTTGCGGCCCAGTTCGACGTACGACTCGACGCGCTCCCGGTGCGCCGCCGAGATCACCGGCCCGACCACCGTGTCCGGGAGGCGCGGGTCACCGACCTTCAACACCCGCGCGTAGGCCGCCAGTTGGTCGACGAGGCGGTCGTAGATCCCGCGCTGCGCCAGCACTCGCGTCGGTGCCGTGCAGATCTGCCCGCTGTAGAAGGAGAAGGTCGTACCGATCCCGGAGACGGCGGAGGCGAGGTCCGCGTCGTCGAAGACGAGGGCCGCGCCCTTGCCGCCCAGCTCCATCAACTGCCGTTTCATCGCCCGCCCGCACACCTCGGCGATCCGCTGTCCGACCGCCGTGGACCCGGTGAAGCTGACCATGTCGACGTCCGGCGACTCCACGGCCGCCTCGCCGACCGCCACGGACTGCCCGTTGACCACGTTCACGACCCCGCGCGGCACCCCGGCCGCCTCCAGCGCCTCCGCCATGCGGTAGACGGACAGCGGGTCCTGCGGCGCGGGTTTCACGACCACCGTGTTGCCCATGGCGAGGGCGGGCGCGATCTTCCCGGCGGGGTTCGCCCAGGGGTTGTTGTACGACGTGATGCACGTGACGACCCCGACCGGCTGCCGCACGGCAAGCGCCCCCATGACAGCCGCCCGCCCGAACGGGCCCGCCTCGTTCACCTGCGGCGCGATCGCCCACTCGCCCGGCTCCACGGTCGCGTACCGCCTGAACCGGGCGGCTCCCACGCCCACTTGCATCGCTCGCGCGGTCCCGGTCGTGGCCCCGCTCTCCGCCTGCGCGAGTTCGGCGTACGGCACCAGCTGCCCCCGGATGAGGTCCGCGGCCCGGCCGAGAACCGCCGCGCGCTCCCCGGCCGGCGTCCGCGACCAGGCCCCGAAGGCCTCCCGAGCCGAGGCGGCGGCGGCCGACACCTGCTCCCGAGAGGCTTCGGGCGCCCACCCCACGGTCTCCTCGGTGGCGGGGTCGATCACGGCATAGTGCCCGCCGTCGGGCTCGACCCACTCCCCGCCGACGAACAACCGCTGCCCGTCGGCGACGTGGGAGCCCGCCCCCCGAGAACCCGGCTCGGAACTCACTTGGTGCTCACCGTCCTGGTGTCCCGCCCCGACCGCAGCACCCGCCCCGGCACGTGCCCGCTCACCACGTCGTCCCGGATGGCCTCGACTCCGTTGACCCACACGGCCCGTATCCCGATCGCCTTGGAGTCGAGACGCGGGCTGTCTCCCGGCAGGTCGTGCACCAGGGTGGCCTTGCCGGCGTCGATCCGCTCCGGGTCGAACAGCACGAGGTCCGCATGCCAGCCCTCCCGCACCTGCCCCCGCTCCCGCAGCCCGAACAGCCGCGCGGGATCATCGGTGAGCATCTTCACGGCCTGCTCAAGACCCACCAGCTTCCGCCCCCGCACACAGTCCCCGATGAACCGGGTCGTGTACGGCGCCCCGCACATCCGGTCCAGATGCGCCCCCGCGTCGGACCCGCCGAGCAGCACGTCCTCGTGCCGCCAGGTCTCGGCGCGCAGGGCCCAGGAGGCGGGGTCGTTGTCGGACGGCATGGGCCACAGCACCGTACGCAACTCGTCGGCCGCGCAGATCTCGACCAGACACTCGAAGGGTTCCTGACCACGCTCGGCGGCGATGTCCTTCACCACCCGCCCGGTCAGTCCCTCATTGGCCTCGCTGTAGGTGTCCCCGATCACATACCGCCCGAAGTCGGCGAGCCGCCGGAAGACGCCCGCCTCCTTGCTGTTGGCGCTCCGCAGCATCTCGGCGCGTACGTCGGGTTCCCGCAGCCTGGCGATCCGCTCGGGCACGGGCAGGCTCAGGATCGGCCCCCAACCGGGTATCAGGTTCAGCGCGCAGAAGGTGCCGAGGGACATGTTCATCGGCGTGAGGATCGGCATGGTCAGCGCGACGACCCGGCCGCCGGCCTTCCGGGCCCGCTCGCTGGCGAACAGCTGCCGGGGCACCCGTTCGGGCACGGCGGCGTCGATGGTCAGCACGTTCCAGTTCAACGGCCGCCCCGCCACCGCGCTCATCTCGACGAACAGATCGATCTCCGCGTCACTGAACTGATCCAGGCATCCGGCGACGATCGCCTCGATCTGCGTTCCCTCGTGCTCGCCGACGGCCCGTGACAGGGCCAGCAGTTCCTCCGGGCGGGCGTGCCGGGAGGCGACCGGCTGTCCGTCGCCGTCCGAGTGGGTGGAGGACTGGGTGGTGGAGAAACCCCAGGCACCGGCGTCCATGGCCCCGTGCAACAGCCGTACGATCTCGGCGAGTTGTTCCTCGGTGGGCTGCCCGCCGACCGCGTCCGGCCCCATCACGTACCGGCGCAGGGCGCAGTGCCCGACCATGAACCCGGCGTTGACGGCGATCCGCCCTTCGAGCGCGTCCAGGTACTCCCCGAACCCGCGCCAGCTCCAGGGCGCCCCCTCCTCCAGCGCGACCAGCGACATCCCCTCGACCTTGGACATCATCCGGCGCGTGTAGTCGGCGTCCCCCGGCTTCAGCGGCGCGAGCGTGAACCCGCAGTTCCCGGCGGCGACGGTGGTCACCCCGTGGTTGAGGGAGGGCGTCGCGTACGGGTCCCAGAAGAGCTGGGCGTCGTAGTGGGTGTGGGGGTCGACGAACCCGGGCGCGAGGACGAGTCCGTGCGCGTCCTCGCTGGTCCGGGCCTCCTCTCCGATGGACCCGATCTCGGCGATACGACCGTCCCGTATGCCGACGTCGGCGGTGTACGCGGGCGCGCCCGTCCCGTCCACGACGGTCGCACCCTTGATCACGTGATCGAACACGGGGTGACTCCTTGAGATGCGTGACGCATACCTACCCAGGGGCGCGGGGAACTGCGCGACCAGCCACAGCCGACCCGCACCCCGCGACGAACCCTCAAGCCGACTGACGGAACCGCGTGGTCCGGTGCACAGGATCCGTGTCGATCTTCGGAACCACGTGCTCCCCGATCAGCCGGATCGTCTGCAACGTCTCCTCCTTCGGCACCCCCACCGGCAACCCGAAGCTCAGCTGATCCGCCCCGGCCTGCTCCCACCGCTTGCACTGCGTGAGCACCTCGTCCGGATCGCCGCAGATCAACAGCTCCTCCTCCACGAGGAGTTCGACGAACTCCGGCGTGTACTCGGGGAGCGTCTCCGGCCAGACCGGGAACCCCTCGGGCCGGGGAAACGTGTCGTGGTACCGGAACACCAGCGAGGGCAGATAGTGCAGTCCCCCGCTCGTGGCGATCCGGATCGCCTCGTCATGGGTCGGCGCGCAGATCGCCGTCGTCGTCACCATGACGTTGTCGTTGACGAACGCCCCCACCGGCTCCGCGTTCACGATCGCCGTCTTGTACTGCTCCAGCACCCACTCCATGTCGGACACCTTCTGGATGCTGAACCCGAGCACCCCGAGCCCCTTGCGGGCGGCCATGGCGTACGACGGCGGCGACCCGGCGGCGTACCACATCGCGGGGTGCGCCTTCCCGTACGGCTTGGGCAGGATCTTCCGCGGCGGCAGCTGCCAGTGCTTGCCCTGGAAGCCGACGTACTCGTCCTGGAGCCACATCTTGGGGAACTCGGCGATGGTCTCTTCCCAGATCTCCTTGGTGTAGTTCATGTCGGTCACCCCGGGGATGAACCCGAGGATCTCGTGCGAACCGGCGCCGCGACCGCTGCCGAACTCGAAGCGGTTGCCGGAGAGATGGTCGAGCATGGCGACCTTCTCGGCCACCTTCACCGGGTGGTTGACCTGCGCGAGGGGGTTGAAGATGCCCGATCCGAGGTGGATGCGGTCGGTCGCGTGGGCGAGATAGCCGAGGTAGACGTCGTTCGCCGAGAGGTGCGAGTACTCCTCCAGGAAGTGGTGCTCGGACGCCCAGGCGTACTTGAACCCGGACTTGTCCGCCTGGATGACGTACTCGGTCTCCTCCATCAGCGCCTTGTGCTCGGCCAGCGGGTCCGTCTCGGCGCGCTTGCCCACGTATCCCTGTACAAAGAGCCCGAATTCCAAGGAGGTTCACCGTCCCAAGTCCAGATGGGTTCGTCTGAGTGCTACGACTTTCTGACGTGGCGTCAGATTCGTCAATAGCTGACGCCTCGTCAGATAACACTGACTCCGGCCAGCCAGCCCCCGTCGATCACGAAGGGCTGCCCGGTGATGTACGACGAGTCGTCCGACGTCAGGAACAGCGCGAGCCGCGCCACCTCGTCGGCCCGCCCGATCCGGCCCAGCGGCACGAGCTTGCGGTACAGCTCGTCCAGCGCCCGGGTCATCTCCTCCGGGTCCGCGTCCGGGTCGAGCCGTGCCGGGTTGGACATCGCGGTGTCCACGGCCCCGGGGCAGACGGCGTTGACCCGGATGCGCCGGCTCGCCAGCTCCAGCGCGGCGACGCGGGTGAGCCCGAGGATGGCGTGCTTGGTCGCCGTGTACGTCCCGACGGCCGCCATCCCCGTCACCGCCGTGTACGAGGCCGTGTTGACGATCGTGCCGCCGTCCTCCATCGCCGACGCCACGGTCTTGATCCCGAGGAAGCAGCCGACCTGGTTGACCCGCACGACCTGCATGAACTCCTCGAGCGGCGTGTCCACGAGGGCGTTGAACCGCAGAATCCCCGCGTTGTTCACCAGCCCGTCGATCCGCCCGTACGCCCCCTTGACCGCCCCGACCGCGGCGGCCCAGTCGGCCTCCTCCCCCACGTCCAGGTGCACGTAGAGCGCCCCCAACTCCTCGGCCAGCGCCTCCCCTTGCCCGTCCAGCACATCCGCCACGGCGACCTTCGCGCCCTCGGCCGCGAACAGCCGCGCCTCCTGCTCGCCCTGCCCGCGTGCCGCCCCGGTGACGATGACGACACGTCCGTCCAGCTTGCCCATGCGGTCTCCCTAGTCGAGGTGGTCGAGATGGGGCGCGATCCCGGCCCCGAACGCGGCTATCTGGTCGATGAGTTCGGCCCGGTCACGGCACCGGAAGCGCACCTGGATCTGGTCCACGCCCATCGCCCCGTAGGCGCGCAGGGACTCGGCGACGAGGTCGGGGGCCCCGCTGAGCGTGCGGCGGCCCACCTCCCATCCCGGCTCGCCCACGTACAGCGGCTCGGTGATCGCCCCGAACACGAACGGCCCCTGGACCGAGGCCTCTTCGCGCAGTCGCCGTATCCGCTCGATCTGCGCCGGCAGCCGGTCGCGGGGGTCGCCCTGCGGCAGCCAGCCGTCCGCCTTCAGCGCGGCCCGGCGGACGGCGGCGGGCGACGAGCCGCCGACCCAGAGGGGGACGTGTGCCTGCGCGGGCCGGGGGCGCTGGCCCAGGCCCTCGAAGTCGTACAACTTGCCGTGGTGGGCCGGGAATTCGTCCGGTCCGAGGGCTGCCCGCAGCGCGTCGATCGACTCGTCGAGGACGGCACCCCGGCGCTCGAAGTCGACTCCCAGCGCCTCGAACTCCTCGCGTACGTGCCCGGCGCCCACCCCGAGGATCAGACGGCCGCCGCTGAGGTGGTCAAGGGTGGCGTACTGCTTGGCGGTGACGAGCGGGTGGCGCAGGCCCACGACCGCCACATGGCTGAGCAGGCGGACGCGTTCGGTGACGCCCGCGAGGTAGGAGAGGGTGGCGACGGGGTCGTACCAGATGGTGCTCATGGCCGTGGCCAGGCGGCGCGGGACGCCGACGTGGTCGCAGCCCGCGACGTAGTCGAAGCCCGCCCCGTCGGCGGCCCGCGCGATCGCGACGAGGTCGGCGGGCCCTGCCCCGGCCTCCCAGGGCTCGGCGTAGATGGTGCTCTGGGACTGGACGGGGAGCTGCAACCCGTAGGCGAGGGAGGTCACTTGGGGCCCTCCCACAGGCCGGCCGGGGTCAGGCCGAGGAGGTCGATCGCGTTGCCCCGGACGATCCGCTCGACGACGTCCGGCGCCAGGTGGCCCATCTGCGCCTCGCCGACCTCGCGGGACTTGGGCCACGTGGAGTCGGAGTGGGGGTAGTCGGTCTCGTAGAGGACGTTGCCGACGCCGATCGCGTCGAGGTTCTTCAGGCCGAAGGCGTCGTCGAAGAAGCAGCCGTAGACGTGCTCGGCGAAGAGTTCGGACGGCGGGCGGTGGACCTTGTCGGCGACGCCGCCCCAGGCGCGGTTCTCCTCCCAGACGACGTCGGCCCGCTCCAGGATGTAGGGGATCCAGCCGATCTGGCCCTCGGCGTACATGACCTTGAGGTCGGGGAAGCGCTCGAACTTGCCGCTCATCAGCCAGTCCACCATGGAGTAGCAGCAGTTGGCGAAGGTGATCGTGGAGCCGACGGCGGGCGGCGCGTCGGCCGAGGTCGACGGCATGCGGCTGCTGGAGCCGATGTGCATGGCGACGACGGTGCCGGTCTCGGCGCAGGCGGCGAGGAACGGGTCCCAGTCGTCGGTGTGGATGGAGGGCAGGCCGAGGTGCGGGGGTATCTCGGAGAAGGCGACGGCGCGGGTGCCGCGGGCCGCGTTGCGGCGGACCTCTGCGGCGGCCGACTCCGGGTCCCAGAGCGGGATCAGGGGCAGGGGTATCAGGCGGCCCCGCGCTTCGGGGCCGCACCACTCCTCCACCATCCAGTCGTTGTAGGCGCGCACGCACAGCAGCCCGAGTTCGCGGTCGGCGGCCTCGGTGAACGTCTGGCCGCAGAAACGGGGGAAGGTGGGGAAACAGAGCGCGGACTGGACGTGGTTGACGTCCATGTCGGCGAGCCGGGCCGGGACGTCGTACGACCCCGGACGCATCTGCTCGTAAGTGATGACTTCGAGCTTGATCTCGTCCCTGCTGTAGCCGACGGCGGTGTCGAGGCGGGTGAGCGGGCGGTGCAGATCCTCGTACACCCACCAGTCGCCGATGGGTCCGTCGTCGCCGGGCTCACCCATCACGGGCTTGAACCGGCCGCCGAGGAACGTCATGTCCTTCAGCGGCGCGCGGACTACGCGGGGGCCCGTGTCCAGGTACTTCCTGGGCAGCCGGTGCTGCCAGACGTCGGCGGGCTCCACGGTGTGGTCGTCGACGGAGATGATCGGCGGAAGGGGCGTCGGAGCGGTGGTCTGGGTGTCCATGGCGCTCACGGTAGCGCCGATCTGACGACCCGTCAGCTAGCTGGATGCGGGTTCGGGATGCTCGGTTGTGTGCGGAACTGTGCGCAGGCCGTGTGAGAGCCTTGTGAGGTCCCGCGTGGCCGCGTGTGAGCGGTGTCTCCGAGAGCTGACGCATCCGCCGTGAACAAGGCAAACTGTCGTAGTTATCAGGCTTGCCTAGGGGGAACGGCGATGGACGGTGGACCGCGGGTACCGGAGCAGCGGCGCCCCGACTCCGGCACGGAGGAGTCGGCCGCACTGCGCTTCAGCGTGCTCGGTCCGGTACGTGCCTGGCGGGGCCCCGACGCGCTGCCCACCGGCTCCCCTCAGCAACGCGCCCTGCTGGCGGCGCTGTTGCTGCGCGAGGGCCGCACGGCGACCGCCGGTGAGCTGATCGACGCCCTGTGGGGCGACGACCCTCCGTCCCAGGCGCTGGCGGCGGTGCGCACCTACGCGTCCCGGCTGCGGAAGGTCCTGGACGCCGGGGTCCTGGTCAGCGAGTCCGGCGGCTATGCCGTACGGGGGCTGCCCGAGCGCGCGTTGGACGTGGCCGAGGTGCAGGACCTGGCGACCGAGGCGGAGAAGGCGAAGTCGGCGGGTGACCTGACCCACGCGCGGGACCTGCTGGGCCGCGCGCTCACGCTGTGGGACGGGGAGCCCCTGGCCGGACTGCCCGGCCCGTACGCGGAGGCGCAGCGCGTCCGCCTGGAGGAGTGGCGGCTCCAACTCCTCGAATCACGGCTGGACATGGACCTGGAGCAGGGCTGCCATGCCGAGGCCGTCAGCGAGTTGACCGCCCTCACCGCGGCCCACCCGCTCCGCGAACGCCTCCGCGAGCTGCTGATGCTCGCCCTGTACCGCTCGGGCCGCCAGGCGGAGGCCCTCGCCGTGTACGCCGACACCCGGCGGCTGCTCGCCGACGAACTCGGTGTGGACCCGCGCCCCGGCCTGCGCGAACTCCAGCACCGCATCCTCCAGGCCGACCCGGGCCTCGCGGAACCGTCCGCACCGGCGGCGGAGACCGCGACGGCACCGGTCCGCCCCCACCAACTCCCGGCCACGGTCCCGGACTTCACCGGCCGCGTGTCCTTCGTGTCGGAACTGAGCGACGTCCTCGCCTCGGCCGAGGGCCGCGTGATGGCCGTGTCGGCGCTGGCAGGGATCGGCGGCGTGGGCAAGACGACCCTCGCCGTCCATGTCGCCCACCAGGCCCGATCCGCCTTCCCCGACGGCCAGTTGTACGTCGACCTCCAGGGCGCCGGCTCCCGGGCCGCCGAGCCGGAGACCGTACTCGGCGCGTTCCTGCGGGCGTTGGGCACCCCGGACTCCGCGATACCGGACTCCCTGGAGGAGCGGTCGGCGCTGTACCGGTCGGTGCTGGACGGGCGGCGCGTGCTGGTGCTGCTGGACAACGCGAAGGACGCGGCCCAGGTACGGCCCCTGCTGCCCGGCACCGAGGGCTGCGCGGCGCTGGTCACCTCCCGGGTGCGGATGGTGGACCTGGCCGGGGCGCACTTGGTCGACCTCGACGTGATGTCCCCCGAGGAGGCCCTCCAGCTCTTCACGCGGATCGTCGGCGCCGAACGCGTCGCCGCCGAGCGGGAAGCCGCCCTCGACGTGGTCGCGGCCTGTGGCTTCCTGCCCCTCGCGATCCGCATCGCGGCCTCCCGCCTCGCGGCCCGCCGCACCTGGACGGTCTCCGTCCTCGCCGCCAAGCTCGCCGACGAGCGGCGCCGGCTGGACGAGCTCCAGGCAGGCGACCTCGCCGTGAAGGCCACCTTCGAGCTGGGCTACGGCCAGCTGGAGCCGGCCCAGGCGCGGGCGTTCCGGCTGCTGGGGCTGGCGGACGGCCCGGACGTCTCCCTCGCGGCAGCGGCGGCGGTGCTGGACCTCCCCCTGGAGGACACCGAAGACATCCTGGAATCCCTCGTGGACACGTCGCTTGTCGAATCGGCGGCGCCCGGACGCTACCGGTACCACGATCTGGTGCGGCTCTACGCGCGTGCGTGTGCCGAGCGGGACGAGTGGCCGCCGAGCGAGACGACGGCGGCGATGTCGCGGCTGCTGGACTTCTATCTCGCCACGGCCGCCGGGGTCTACGGCATCGAGCGGCCCGGCGACCGCCTCGTCGACCACCTGGAGGAGACCGGCGTCGACGGACTGGTCTTCCCCGACCGCCGGGCCGCGCAGGACTGGCTCTACAGCGAGGCGATGCCGCTGCTGGCCTGCGTACGGCAGTCGGCGGGCGGGACGACGCTGCGGCGGGCCGTCGACCTGCTGTGGGCTGCGGTCGACCTCGCGGAGTCCGGGGCGAACTTCAAGGAGTACGAGGCGGCCGGCACCACCCTGCGCGACGCGGCCCGCGAGGCCGCCGACAGCCGGGCGGAGGGCCGGGCCGTCCTGGTGCTGGCCAACGCCCGCCATTTCTCCGGGCAGTTCGAGCAGGCGCACCAGGAGGCCGGGCAGGCACTCGCCCTGTCGGAGGCCTCCGACGACGCCCTGCCGTGCTGCTGGGCGGCGAACCTCCTCGGCATCTACTCCTTCTACCGGAGCCGCTACGACGAGGCCGAGGAGTTCCTGGAGCGGGCCATCGCGAGCTTCCGCGCCTGCGGGGACCTCTCCGGCGCCGCGTCGGCGCTGTGCAACCTCTCCCGCCTGCACCTTCAGACGGAACGCGCCGAGAGCGCGGTCGGCCTCGCCCGCCAGGGCACCGAGATGTACGAGGAACTCGGGCACACCCTCAAGGCGGCCAACGGCCACTACGCCCTCGGGCTGGCCCTCGGCAAGAACAGCCAGCCGGCCGACGCGGTCGCGCATCTCAAGCAGGCGCTGACGGTCTTCCGCGCGAGCCGGCAACGCCTCTGGGAGGGCATGACCCTCTTCCGTCTCGCCGAGGTGGACCTGCTGGCCCAGCGTCCCGCCCAGGCGGCGGCCAACGCCGAGATGGCACTGACGCCGCTCCGCGAGATCGGCGGCGAGTGGCGCCGCGGCAACGTCCTGACCGTCCTCGGCAAGGCCCTGAACGGCATCGGCCAATCCGGCCGCGCCCAGGTCTGCTGGACGGAGGCGCTGGAGATCTACGAGCGGCTGGAGTCGCCGGAGGTGGAGGAGGTCCGGGGCCTGCTGGCGCCGTCGACCACCGTCTGACGCCGCCGGAGCCGGCGCCCTCCCCGAAGGGCGTTCATCGTTCGTTTATCGCGGTCCGGCACTCTCAGCTGTGTCGGGCCGTCGCGTCGGGGGGCAGACGGAACGGCAGGTGGCCGGGCATCTAAGGTGAACCGGCCTCGCGGATCCGTCCGGCAGTTCTCGGGGGAGTTGCCGGGCGGATCCCGCCCAATCACCGCACGTAACAGGGGAGCCAGTGAGATGAGCGACACCAAGAACGACGAGCCGATCGTCAAACCGGACAACACGCACATCACCGACGCCAAGCTGACCGGCGACATCAAGCCGCTCAACACGCACATCACGGACGTCGAGACTGTCGTGGCCGCCGACGACGACGGCACCGCCACACCGGACAACACGCACATCACGTCCGACCCCAGCTAGACCTTCACCCACCGCGGGGGACCGGCCGCGACGGCCCAGGGGGAGCCGTCGCGGCCGACGTGTGTGTCCAGCCGTGCATGACGGCCCGGCACCTCATCCCGCCCCCCGCAACGCCCCCTTCACCACTTTCCCGCTCGCGTTCCGAGGCAGCTCCCCCACGAACTCCACCACCCGCGGCACCTTGTAGTTCGCCATTTCGCGGCGGGCCCAGGCGATCAGGTCGTCGCCGGTCAGGGTGACGCCGGGGCGGCGGACGACGTAGGCCTTGCCGACCTCGCCGAGGCGGGGGTCCGGGACGCCGACCACCGCGACGTCGGCCACGTCGGGGTGAATGCCGAGGAGTTGCTCTATCTCCGCCGGGTACGCGTTGAAGCCGCCGACGATGAACATGTCCTTGATGCGGTCGGTGATGCGGAGGTTGCCCGCGTCGTCCAGGACGCCGACGTCGCCGGTGCGCAGCCAGCCGTCCTCCGTGACGACCTGGGCGGTGGCGGTTTCGTCCTCGTAGTAGCCACGCATGACGTTGAAGCCGCGGACCAGGACCTCGCCCGGCGAACCGGGCGGTGCCTCCACCCGTACCTCCGTACCGGGAATCGCCCGCCCCGACGTCGACGCGATCACCGTCGGATCGTCGCCGCGCCGGCACATCGTCACGATGCCGCTGGCCTCCGAGAGGCCGTAAGCGGTGAGGACGGTCTCCACGCCCAGTTCCCCGCGCAGCCGTTCCACCAGCCGCAACGGCACCACCGCCGCGCCCGTCACGACCAGCCGGAGGGCCGAGAGGTCATGGGTGTCGCGGGCCGGGTGGTCCAGGAGGGACTGGTGGAGGGTCGGCGGGCCGGGGAGGACCGAGACCCGTTCCGCCGCGATGTTGGCGAGCACCGTGTCGACCCCGAAGACCGGCTGCGGGATCATCGTCGCGCCCCGCATCAGACAGGCCAGCACCCCGGCCTTGTAGCCGAAGGTGTGGAAGAAGGGGTTCACGATCAGATAGCGGTCGCCCTGCCGCAGCCCCGCGAGGTCGCTCCAGATCTCGTACGCCCGCAGCGTCTGCGCGTGCGAGATGACCGCGCCCTTCGGCCGCCCCGTCGTACCGGACGTGAAGACGATGTCGGAGGGCCAACTGCCCCGCACCGCCGCCGCGCGCGCCCGCACCTCGGCCGTCGGCACTCCGTCCCCGCCCGCCAGGAAGTCCTTCCAGGTGCGGAAGTCGGCGGGCGCGTCGTCCGACAGCACCACCACTTGGTCCAGCCCCGGCAGCCCGGGCCCCTCCGCGACCGCCCGCCGCAGCGAGGCCACGTAGGAGGTGCCGAGAAACGTCCCGGTCACGAACAGCAGCCGCGCCTCGCTGCGCCGCAGCACGTCCGCCGCCTCGACTCCCTTGAAACGGGTGTTGATCGGCACCAGCACCGCCCCCGCCGAGACGGCGCCGAGCGCCGCCACGATCCAGTCGAGTGAGTTCGGGGCCCAGATCGCGACCCGGTCGCCCGGCGAGACGCCCGCTCCGACGCAGGCCGCCGCCGATCGTTCGACGCGGGCGCCCAGCTCGGCGTACGAGATCCGGGTCCGGCCCTCCACCACCGCCTCGGTGTCCGCGTACCGCTCCGCCGCGAACCGGACGAGTCCCGGAATGCTTCCCCACTCCACGTCTCCGCGCACGAACGGCCTCCCTGTACGCATTAGCTGACTGTCCGTCAGATTAGCTGTAGCCTGACGCCCTGTCAGCTGCCCCGGCACCATGTGGAGGCCCCAGCCATGGCCGGAATCAAGGACGCCACCGCAATCGTCGGCATCGGTCAGACCCCCTTCGCCAAGCAACTCCCCGAGGACGAGCGGACCTTGGCCTGTCGCGCCGTCCTGGCCGCCCTCGACGACGCGGGCATCGCCCCCGCCGAGGTCGACGCCCTCGCCTCCTACACGATGGAGGAGACCGACGAGGTCGAACTGGCGAAGGCGGTCGGCTTCGGCGACCTGACCTTCTTCAGCAAGGTCGGTTACGGGGGCGGCGGTTCATGCGCCACCGTCGCCCACCTCGCCACCGCCATCGCCGCCGGGCAGGCGACCGTGGGCGTGGCCTGGCGGTCCCGGAAGCGGGGCAGCGGGGTACGGCCGTGGACCAACACGACCCGCCAACTCCCCACCCCCGCCCAGTGGACGCGCCCCTTCGGCCTCCTCCGGCCGGCCGACGAGATCGCGATGCTCACCCGCCGCTACATGTACGAGTACGGCGCCACCCGCGACCATCTGTTCAACGTGGCCCTCGCCTGCCGGAACAGGGCCAACCAGAATCCGGCGGCGATCATGTACGACCGCCCGCTCACCCGCGAGATGTACATGACCTCCCGCTGGATCAGCGAACCCCTCTGCCTCTTCGACAACTGCCTTGAGACGGACGGCGCGTTGGCCTGCGTGATCGTCTCCCGGGAACGCGCCCGCGACTGCCGCCGCACCCCCGTCCACATCCACTCCGCCGCCCAGGGCCTCCCCGCCCAGCACCACGGCATGGTCAACTACTGGAACGACGACCCGCTCACCGGCCCGGCCTGGACCGCCGCCCGACACCTGTGGAAACACGCCGACTTCACCGCACAGGACGTCGATGTCGCCCAGATCTACGACGCGTTCACCGCCCTCGTCCCGCTCTCCCTGGAGGGCTACGGCTTCTGCGGCCGGGGCGAAGGGGGCGCCTTCACGGAGGGCGGCGCGCTGGAGATCGGCGGCCGGCTCCCCCTCAACACCAGCGGCGGCGGTCTCTCCGAGGCGTACGTCCACGGCTTCAACCTGATCAACGAAGGCGTACGACAGCTGCGCGGCACCAGCACCGCCCAGGTCCCGGACGCCGCCACCTGCCTGGTCACGGCGGGCGAGGGCGTCCCCACCTCCGCCCTGCTACTGAGGAACTGAGGAGTTGATCCGCCCATGCTCGCTCCCGTCCCCGACGACGACGGCGCCCCCTTCTGGCAGTACGCCCGCGACGGCGAACTCCGCGTCCAGACCTGCGCCGACTGCGCCGAACCCCGCTTCCCGCCCCGCCCCTGCTGCCCCCACTGCCAGTCCTTCGCGAGCGAGTGGCGGCCGGTGAGCGGACGGGGCCGGGTGTGGTCGTACGTCTTCCCGCATCCCCCGCTCCTGCCCGACTACGCGGCCGTCGCGCCGTACAACGTGGTCGTGGTGGAGCTGGCCGACGCCCCGCGCATCCGGCTGGTCGGGAATCTGGTCACGGGCGCCGGGGCAGCCCTCGACTCCCTTTCCCCCGACCGGGTCCGGATCGGGGCGCGGGTGCAGGTCGTGTTCGACGAGGGCGGGCTTCCGCAGTGGGTCCTGGAGCGGCCGTGACCCTCAACGTCTCCGTCGACAAGGACACCGGCGTCGCCGTCGTCACCCTCGACCGGCCGCACCGGCTCAACGCCATCGACCTCACCACCGCCGACGAACTCAGCGCCGCATGGCGGGAGTTGCGGTTCGACGACTCCGTGCGGGCCGTCGTCCTCACCGGGGCCGGGGAGCGTGCCTTCTGCACCGGGCTGGACCGGGACGCGGTGGTGCCGCAGCCCAACTCCCCCTATATGCAGGACGATCCGCTGCTGCACATCGGCCCGAAGGCCAACGACCTGTGGAAGCCGGTGATCGCCGCCGTGACCGGGATGGCCTGCGGCGGGGCGTTCTATCTGCTGGGCGAGAGCGAGTTCGTCGTCGCCGACCCGACCGCCGTGTTCTTCGACCCGCACACCACCTACGGCATGGTCAGCGCGTACGAGTCGGTGCTGATGGCACACCGGATGCCGTACGGCGAGGTAGCGCGGATGATGCTGATGGGGACGGCGGAGCGGATCTCCGCGCGGCGGGCCTACGAGCTGGGACTCGTCTCCGAACTCGCCGAGCCAGGAAGGGCGTTGGAGGCGGCGGTGGCCTGCGCGACCGTCATCGCCGGATATCCGGCGGAGGGGGTCCAGGGGACCGTGCGGGCGTTGTGGGCGGCGAAGGAGGCGGCGCGGGCGCAGGGATACGCGCAGGCACCGCCGCTCATCGCGCTGGGCAACCTCCCGGCGGAACGGCAGGCGGAGCTGTTCGCCGACCGGAAGAACGGCGGCTTCCGGACCCGGTGAGGGTCAGGCCGCGGTGGCCCTGGGGTCGACCTCGCAGTGATCGAGCCGGTCCAGGGCCCCCGTACTGGCGGCGGCCATCCGGAGGGTCGCTTTGCCGTTCGCGGGCACATACACCTGGTGGGTTGTGTCGGCCATGGTGAACCCGGTCCTGTCCTTGTACGCGACCTTCACGGTGAAGAGCGCCTCGCGCCCGTTCGGGTTCCTGACCTCGACGGTCGTGTACGGGTCGTCCACGCTCGCGCACCGCTTGAGCACCGCGGTGCCGTCCTTCAGAGGCCGGGCGGAGGCGGACGAGGTCGCCGTGGGGGTGGAACGGTAGGTGGGCCGCGAACGGTGCGTACCGGTGCTGCCACCGGTCCCGGAGCCGTACGCCTCGTCGGACGAGCCGCCGCCCGGCGACGAACTGTCGTGGTCCTGGCGGGAACTGGAGCACCCGCCCCCGCCGCCGCTCCCGTGACGGCTGTGGCTGTGGTGCCGTCCCGTGGAGAAGCCGGTGAGAGTGAGTACCGTCAGTGCCAGTACCGCCGTGAATCTGAGCCTGCGCCCCCGCGTATGCATCCGATCATGGTACCCACCTGGGTCAACTGGCGCCGCTCACGAGGTCCTTGCGGTGCCCGTGCCCTTCTCCGCGTCGAGGGCGTACACGCAGCGGTCCTTGCTACAGGCGTACACGACCCCGTCCCTGACGACCGGTGCGCCGGTGATCTCGCCGCCGGTGGCGAGTTTCCAGCGGAGGCGGCCGTCGTCGGCCTTGAGGGTGTACAGGAGGTGGTCGGTGGAGCCGAAGTGGATACGGCCCTCGGCGACCGCGGGGGCGCCGACGATGTCGCCGCCCGCCTGGAAGCGCCATTTGGGTGTTCCGGTGACCGCGTCGAGGGTGTAGAGCCCCTTGCCGCTGCCGACGTGGACGTGCCCCGCCGCGACCAGGACGGGTTCGATGGAGGCGCGCGGTTCGGTGGCGATACGCCAGCGGTCGCGGCCGTCGGCGGCGTCGAGGGCGTAGACCGTGCCGAGGTAGTCGGCGAGGTAGATGCCGCCGCCCGTGACCGCGGGGCCGGGGGCGAAGGTCGGCGGACAGAGGAAGACCGCCGGGGCCTCGAAGTGCCAGCGGACCCGGCCGCTCGCGACGTCCACGGAGAGGACGCGGGTGCCGGCGGCGAGGTACACGTGTCCGTCGGGGGCGGGGGTGATCCGGACGGGGACACCGCCGCAGGAGGCCGCGTCGCCGATCGGATACGACCAGCGCTCGTCGCCCGTCCGGGCGTCCAGGGCGCGCAGGCGGGCGTCCTGCCACACGTAGACGGTGCCGTCGTGCAGGGCCGGGCCCGCTTCCGGGGACTCGAAGTCGGTCTGCGCGCCGGTCAGCTGCCAGAGCTTCTGCCCGGTGGACGCCTCCCAGGCCTGCACGCCACCACCGCGGGTGCCGGTGACGACGGTGCCGCGCTCCGCCTTGAGGGAGTACACCCAGGCGTCGGTGGACAGCCGCCACAGGTCACCGCCCTCGCGGGCGTCCAGGGCGAAGAGGGTGGGGCCGTCCGAGGCGTGGATACGGCCGTCCGCGACCGCCATCGACCAGGCGACGTCCCGCGTCTTGAAGGAACGGCGGCCGGTCGCCACGTCCAGGGCGTGCACCTCGAAGGAGGTGACGTAGACGAGGTCGCCCGCGACGGTCGGGGTGCCCCACACGTCGTTGGACATCCGGAACCGCCAGGGACGCCAGCCGGAGGCCGTTTCCGGGGGCAGCGCGGGGGGCGGGGGTACGGCGGCGGGGTCGACGCCGTTGACGCCGGGCCGGGGCCGGGACCAGGAGGCGACGAGGCCGGCCTCCGGCGGGGGCGCCTTCACGGCGGCGGCGCGGGCGTCGGCGACACGGGGACCCGGGCCGATGGGCACCGGCGCGCCCGCGAGCCGTACGGGCCCGGTGTCGGGGGCGCCGACCGGGACCGGCACGACGGGGTCGTGGGACGGCGGCGGCGGTACGGCGACGCGACCGCCACCGCTGCGGCCGCTGGTGGGCGCCGGTTTCACGGGCGGGCGGCCACCGCGCCGGGTCTCGATCAGGCCGACCGCGCGCTCGGGCAGCCAGGCCGAGGCCGTACCGCTGTCGTCGGAGCCGGAGCCGAAGAGGTGCGGGGCGAGCTGGGCCTGGAGGTCGGCCGGGTTGGGCCGGCCGGTGGCCTCCATCTGCATGCAGGACTCGATGAGGGGGCGCAGTTCGTCCGGGAGGCCGGTGAGGTCGGGGCCCTCGCGCAGCAGCATGAAGACGGTCTCGACCGGGTTGGCGCCGTGGAACGGGGGGTGTCCGGTGGCGGCGAACACGAGCATCGAGCCGAGCGAGAACACATCACTCGCGCCGGTGACGCTGCGGGAGTCCTTGGCCTGCTCGGGAGACATGTAGGCCGGGGTGCCCACAGCCACATTGGTCATCGTCAAACGGGTGTTCGACACACCGGAGGCGATGCCGAAGTCGATGACCCGCGGCCCGTCCTCGACCACGAGCACGTTGGACGGTTTCAGGTCACGGTGGACGAGACCCGCCCCGTGGATGGACTGCAACGCCTCCGCGACCCCCGCCGCGAGCCAGCGCACCGCCTGGGCCGGCATCGGCCCGCACTCGTTCACTATCTCCTCGAGCGAGGGCGCGGGCACATACGCGGTGGCCAGCCAGGGCACGGCCGCCCGGGGATCGGCGTCGACCACGGCCGCCGTGTAGAAGCCGGAGACGGCACGCGCCGCCTCGACCTCACGCGTGAAGCGGACCCGGAACAACTGGTCCTCGGCGAGTTCCGTCCGCACGGTCTTGATCGCCACGCGCCGGCCGGACGCCGAGCGCGCGAGATAGACCAGCCCCATGCCGCCCGCGCCCAGCCGTCCCAGCACCTCGAACGGCCCGATCCGCCGCGGATCGTGCTGCGTCAGCTGATCCACCACTTGCCTGCCACCTCCCCGTACGGGCCACGCCACCCACATATGTACGCGACCCCGTGCAGCGTCTCACCACCGCACCGCCATGGCGGCACGCACCCCGATTCTTCCTGGCCGGGCCACAGGTTGCGAACCCGGCGACTAATCGGGGTGTCTCGCCATATCTCCGGACAAACGTCCAGGTGTCAGCGTTGCAGCAGCGCGAACGACGCCCCTTGATTGTCCGTGACGACCGCCACTTTCCCGTACGACGTCTCGAAGGGCGGAACCTGCACCCGCCCGCCCAGCCGGTGCACGGTTCCCAGCACGGCGGTGATGTCCTCGACCCGGAAGTGCACGAGGAAGTGCGGGGGCATCTCGACCGGGAAGACGTCGGAGACGGGCGCCCGCCCGAAGTCGGGAGCGGCGTCCGGGCCGAACAGGGCGTCTGTGAAAAGTCCGCCGTAGAAGGTGTTCGCGCTCTCCGTGTCGCGGGCGTACAGCTCGGCCCAGCCGAAGGTGCCGGCCTTGTGCCGGGTCCCGAAACCGGGGTGCCGGGCCGCCTGCCACAGCCCGAAGACGGCCCCCTCCGGATCGGCGGCGAGAGCGGCGGTGCCCAGCTCCCCCACGGCCACCGGCGCGGTCACCACCTGGCCGCCGGCCTCCCGGATGCGTCCGCTCAGCCGCACCACGTCCGGGGTCGCGAAGTACACCGTCCACACGGTCGGCATGCGCCCGTCCGCCTTGTGGGCGAGCGCCGCGACGGCCTCTCCGTCCTTGCGGGCCCATACGGAGCCGCCGTACGCCTCCTCGAAGGTCCACCCGAAGAGCTCACCGTAGAACCGCCTGCCCGCCGCCAGGTCCGGAAGCTGCGCGTCCACCCAGCAGGGGACGCCCTCTCCGTACGCGGATGCCCTGTTTTCGGCCATACCGTCAAAGTAACGGCGACGCACGCACCCCGCAGACCAGGCACACCACCCTCCGGACCCTCGTGCACCCCATTTGCAGTCGGCCGAATCGCGCTCCGATCACCCCTCGGTAAGCTGACGGCATGACAGGACAAGTGCGTACCGTCGATGGCCGCGTGGCCGGCCGGCGTGGGCAGGCGACCCGGCAGAAGCTGCTCGACTGCCTAAGCGAGATGCTCAGCTCCTCCCCTTACCGGGACGTCAAAGTCATCGATGTCGCCCGGAAGGCGGGGACTTCACCCGCGACCTTCTACCAGTACTTCCCGGACGTCGAAGGCGCCGTCCTGGAGATCGCCGAGCAAATGGCCACGGAGGGCGGTCAGTTGACCGAACTCCTGGCCGGCCGTTCCTGGGTCGGCAAGGCGGGCTGGCAGACCTCCCAGGAACTCGTGGACGGTTTCCTGGAGTTCTGGCGGCGCAACGACGCGATCCTCAGGGTCGTCGACCTCGGAGCCGCCGAGGGGGACAAACGGTTCTACAAGATCCGGATGAAGATCCTGAACTCCGTCAACAACTCCCTCTCGGACGCCGTCGCCGAGTTGCAGGCCAAGGGCAGGGTCGACAAGGACGTGAACCCGGCGGCGATCGCCGGCTCACTGGTCGCGATGCTCGCGGCCGTCGCCTCGCACCAGAAGGGTTTCCAGACGTGGGGCGTCAAGCAGGCTGAACTCAAGCCGAACCTGGCGCTGTTGGTCCACCTGGGCGTGACCGGCAAGAAGCCGACGAAGTAGGAGTCCCTGCTTCCAGGTCCCAAGTCCTGTCTCGTGGGCGGTGGTTCACTCCGGTGGACCACCGCCTGCCCTGCGTGTGATCCGGAACAGCCGGATCTCCCGCTCGATCCGTCGCTGATACGTGGCGTACGGCGGCCAGAACGCCAGCGCGGCCTTCCACACCGCGGCCCGCTCCTCCTCCTCCAACAGCCGTGCGGTGACGGGGATCTCCTCCCCTTTCCAGCTGATCTCGGCGTCGGGATGGGCGATCAGGTTGTGCGTCCAGGCGGGATGCCCGGTACGCCCGAAGTTGGACCCGATCAGAACCCAGCCACCGGCTTCCGGCATACAGGCAAGGGGACTTCGGCGCGGCTGCCCGCTCCGCGCCCCGGTGGAGGTCAGGATCACCCCCGGCAGCATCTGGGCGCTGAGCAGCACCTTCCCGCGGGTGAGCCGGTGCACGGTCCGGTCCATGGCGGGGATGACATGGGGGGCGATCCGCGCGAACGCCCGTGTCGACGACACCTTCTGCACCGCACGCACACCGATCACACCGTCACCTCGCGGCTCTCGAAGAGATGCGCCCCCTCGGCGGCATGCGCCCGCAGCCGGTGCACCGGCCCGAACAGCAGCTCGTCCCCGGTGGCACGCTTGAAGTAGAGATGGGCCTCGTGCTCCCAGGTGAAGCC
This sequence comes from Streptomyces sp. NPDC096013, assembly GCF_044763565.1. Taxonomy (NCBI): domain Bacteria; kingdom Bacillati; phylum Actinomycetota; class Actinomycetes; order Kitasatosporales; family Streptomycetaceae; genus Streptomyces; species Streptomyces sp. NPDC096013. The sequence continues at coordinate 431,447 of NZ_JBIWGK010000003.1, forward strand.
GATCCCGCCGTGCAACTGAATTCCCTCGGCGGCGGCGGTCCGCAGCGCCTCCAGCGCCTGAGCGAGCGCGAGCCCACCGACCCGCTCCCCCTGGCCGGTTGCCCAAGCGGCGTAATAGGCGGCCGACTTGGCGGCCTGGACCTGCACGTACACATCGGCCAGCCGGTGCTTCACCGCCTGGAACGACCCGATCGCCCGCCCGAACTGCTCCCGCTGCTTGACGTACTGGACGGTCCGCTCCAGCGCGCGGTCGGCGGCACCGACGGCCTCGGCGGCGAGGACGGCGGCGACGGTGTCGCCGGTGGCGGAGAGCTCGCGGAGGACGCGGGGACCGCCGGGGGCGCTGTCGTCGTCCTCACCGAGCAACTCGGCGGCCACGTCCCGCAGTTCGAGGCGGGCCTGCGGCCGGGTCGCGTCGAGGGCGGTCTGCCGTGTGCGTACGAGCCCGTCCGCGTCGCCCGCGACGAGGAAGAGCAGGGTCCGCGACCGGGCGAACCCCCCGGCGTGGGCGGCGACCAGCAGCACATCGGCGCTGTGCCCGTCGAGCACCTGCGCGACCTGCCCGTACAACCGCCACCCGGCGTCCGCGACCTGCCGGGCCTGCACCCCGCCCGCGCGTCCGCCCCCCGCCCATTCCCCGCCGTTGGGGCCGGTGAGGGTGAGGGCGGTGGTGAGTTCGGTGCCGGGGACGGCGAGGGCGGCGGTGAGGGAGCCGGCCGCGATGCGGGGCAGCAGGCGGGCGCGCTGGGTGTCGGTGCCGAGAGCGAGGACGAGGGGTGCGGTGAGCACGGCGGTGGCGAGGAGCGGCGAGGGGGCGAGGAAACGGCCCATCTCCTCGGCCGCGAGGGCGAGTTCGGTCACCGAGCAGCCGATACCGCCGTAGGACTCGGGGAGGGCGAGTCCGGGCAGGCCCAGTTGCCGGGCGAGGGCGGTCCAGAGGGCGGGGTCGTGTCCGGCGGGGGTGTCGACGGCGGCACGCAACTCCTGGGGGCCGCACCGCTTGTGGAGCAGTTCGCGGAGGGTACGGCGGATCTCGTCCTGCTCGGCGGTGAAGCTGGCGTCCATGGCACTTCCCTCCAGATCTGACGGTCCGTCATATTAGGAGTCCGGGCACGATATGCACAGAGGGAGGAGGCCCCTCATGCCAGTGGGGAGCCGCAAGGTCGCCGTGGTGGGCGTGGCCCTGTCCGACTGCGGACGCGTGGACGACGCAACCCCCTACGCCCTGCACGCCCAGGCGGCCCGCCGCGCACTGGCGGACGCGGGCCTGGGAAGGGAGATGGTCGACGGCTTCGCGTCGGCGGGCCTGGGCACCCTGGCGCCGGTGGAGGTGGCCGAATACCTGGGCCTGCGCCCCACCTGGGTCGACTCCACCTCCGTGGGCGGCTCGACCTGGGAGGTCATGGCGGCCCACGCGGCGGACGCGATAGCGGCGGGCCACGCGAACGCCGTCCTCCTGGTCTACGGCTCGACGGCCCGAGCCGACATCAAGGCGGGCCGCAGAACGGGCGACCTCTCCTTCGGCGCACGGGGCCCCCTCCAGTTCGAGGTCCCCTACGGCCACACCCTGATCGCCAAGTACGCGATGGCCGCGCGCCGCCACATGCTCGAACACGGCACGACGATCGAGCAGTTGGCGGAGGTGGCGGTGCAGGCCCGGGCGAACGCGGCCCTGAACCCCGAGGCGATGTTCCGCGACCCGATCACCGTGGACGACGTCCTCTCCGGCCCGATGATCGCCGACCCGTTCACCAAACTGCACTGCTGCATACGGTCCGACGGCGGCGCGGCGGTACTGCTGGCGGCCGAGGAGTACGTACGGGACTGCCGTACCGCGCCGGTGTGGGTGCTCGGCACCGGGGAGCATGTCTCGCACGCCGCGATGTCCGAGTGGCCGGACTTCACGGTCTCACCGGCGGCGGTGAGCGGCCGACTGGCGTTCGAGCGGGCGGGAGTCGAGGCGTCGGAGATCGACTTCGCGGAGATCTACGACGCGTTCACCTACATGACGTTGGTGACGCTGGAGGACCTGGGTTTCTGCGCGAAGGGTGAGGGGGGTGCCTTTGTGGAGAAGGGGCGGTTGCGGGTGGAGGGCGGGGAGTTGCCGGTGAACACGGACGGCGGCGGACTGTCGGCCCAACACCCCGGAATGCGGGGCCTGTTCCTGCTGGTGGAGGCGGTGCGGCAGTTGCGGGGCGAGGGCGGGGCGCGTCAAGTGACGGGCGCGGACGGCGAGTTGCCGCGACTGGGGGTCGCCTCGGGAACCGGCGGCTGGTTCTGCTCCTCGGGGACGGTGGTACTGGGGCGGGACTGAGCCAGCAGGGCCTTCCAGGACCGGTTGCGCTTGAAGGGCAGTTCGAAGATCCGGGAGAACAGCCAAGCCGCCGACACCGAGACGGGCAGACCCACGAGCAGCGTGAAGCAGAAGGTGGGCAGCCCGGGCGCGACCACATGCGGGGCGACGCGACGGATGACGACCAGGACGACCGGCAGGTGGATCAGGTAGAGGCTGTAGGAGGCATCGCCGAGCACCCGCAACGGCCGGGCGGTCAACAGCCGTACAAGCCGAGCGGGTTGGCCGGTGGCGACGGCGGCGATCAGCATCGTCATGGCAGGGGCGACGGCGAGGTCGACCCAGAAATAATGGTGCACGCTCCAAACAGACCCCCGCACGACACCGAGCACCACGACGGGCAGGGCGGCCAGGACGGCGAACCACCCCCACGGCAGCCGCCGGACACGCTCCGACGCGACGACGACCCCCGCCCCCACCACACCCACGACGAACACGGGCGCAAGATGCGGGGCAAGCCAGTTGTCGCCCTCGACCGGATTGGCGCCAGGGGCCAGCAGCCCACGGACGACCACCGGAAGCGTCACGCAGGCGACGACCGCCGCCGCACCGAACCGCCGCCGAACAAGAAGGACCAGTGGAAAAAGGAGATACAGCTCGGCCTCCACCCCGATCGACCAGAAAGCGCCGTTCGGAGTCGGAGCGAAGAACACGTCCTGGAGGACAAGGCCGTAGACAAGGACAGACGAGCCGGTGGGCGGCCCGTAGTGCGAGGCCGGGACCAAGAACAGCGAAACCCCGAGGCTCATGGCCAGCGCGGCCCAGTACGGCGGAAGGATGCGCCAGGCGCGCCGCCGCAGGAACCGACCGACTCCCCCGGTCCGCCAGCCATGCCGGGCCGGCGAGATGGCGAGCGAGAAGCCGGACAACACCAGAAAGAAGACGACGGCGAGCCGCCCGAACATCAGCACGTCCAGAACCCTGGGCGCCGAACTGTTCGGGTACCCCGGGAAGGTGTACAGCCAGCAGTGGAACAGCACCACATACAGCGCGGCCAGCCCGCGAAGACCGTCCAGCCCCAGCACCTGCCGACGCACGGGTGCGCTGCTCGTCCGAACTTCCACTGAGACGGAAATCGCCAGACCCTTTCTCCGACACGGCCCTCGGCAAGTGGTACGCGCCACCCGGCCACGAAGTTCAACAACAACCAGCCGACGCCCGCACCACCCCTCCGCAAGCCGCACCCTTTCCTAACCAGTCACCCCACCCCACACCAGTTAGATTCACCCACAGCTTCCAGCACCCACCCACCCGGCGACCGCTGACCACTCACCCGCGATACGCCCCCACCCACCGGGCGATAGCCGCTAAGCCGACCCGGCGTGCAGGCGAGACGCGACAGCGCACCGCCCACACCGCCACACACCCCAGTACAGGCAAGGGCGTAGGCACCCGGGCCACCCGTTTCCTCCGGGCCACTCGCTCGCTTCTCCAACGGGCTGGAGCGGCCCGAGTCAAGGGTGAAGCGCAGCGAAATCGGCGCAGCCGACGCGACCGCAGGGAGCGCCCTTTACTCGGGCCGCGGAAGCCCGACACTGACCAAGAAGCGAGTGGCCAACCCGCCCCCCCAGGCTCAGGGCCAGAGCAACCCCCTAGACCAACCCCGCTCCCCACGGACATAACTCAGCCGCACATGACGTCGCAGAGCATCCCCCTGAAAAAACTCGACCTCGTCCGGGAACACCCGATACAGACACCAGGAAGGAGCCGGAGTCTCCGGCTCGCGTTGAGCCAGCGCCCAGGACGCTTCCGAGGCCTGCGCCAACTCGGCCAGGGAGGAGAGCGGAGCACTCTGACGGCCGGTCAGTGCGGCAGCGAGGGCCCCGGTCGAGTGAGCATGGAGATCTGCCTGGGATTCGGCCGAGGTCGCCGAGACGACCGGCCCACGCAGGCGAACCTGACGCCCCAGCAGGGGCCAGTAGAAGGCGAGAGCGGCGTACGGAAACGTCGTGAGCTGGTGACCCTTGCGACTGGTGGTGTGAGTGGCGAAGGACCACCCCTCCTCGTCCGCGCCATGCAGCATCACCATCCGCGCATCGGGCAGCCCACCGCCCTCGGTAGCCGGATCGCCGTCCCGCGTCGCCAGCGACATCACATGCGGCTCCGTCTCCCCGGCCGCCACCGCCTCCGCGAACCAGGTGGTGAACAGGGGGAGAGGCGCGTCCGGTGCCGTGGCCGGGTCCAGGGGCGGGAGCTTGGTCAGCTCGGGGTCCCATACGCGTAGCGATCGAAGCAGTTCGTGAAGGTCAGTTCCCGTTGCCATGAGGTGAGTATCACCTCGGGAACGCCCCGGCGCGGAAGCCGCAGCCCGAGGCGAGTCACCTCACGGAAGACCCGGCGCGAAAGTCATAGCCCGCGAAGTCCTCCACAGGCCGATACCCGAGGCGCTGGTACAGCGCGTTGCTCGTCGAATTGGCCAGATCGGTGAAGAGAAGCACCTCCTCCGCGTTAGCCGCCCTCGCCATCCCGCTGACCTCCGCAGTCACCGCCCCCGCGTAACCCCGGCCCCTGAACTCCGCCGGGGTGTAGACGGGAGCCACCCCCACCTGACCGGCCACCTTCGGCGTGATCCCGGCCATGGACACCGGCGTACCGTCCGGGGTCTCCCAGAACGTGATCCCGCCGTACGCGATCCGCGCGTCGGCCCACTCACCGGGGTCCTGCGAAGGACCGCTCTCCCCGATCGCCTCGGTGAACTCGACGTACCAGCGCATGAGTTGCTCGCGATCGTCAGCCGTCGCAACCCTAGGACGACCCGGCGGCGAGGGCCGCTGGGGCGTCAACTCGCCCAGACGGTACAGGCGTTGACGTGCGTAAAGTCGGCAGTCCAAATCCGTCCGCCGCCCCCACTCCTCCGCAAACTCCGCTGCCGTGTCCAGCTCAGCCATGACTCCCGGCAACTCGTCCCCTCGCGCAGCCAGTTGGGCGGCCAGCCCGCCGGCCTCCCCACCCCCCAGCGGGGTCAGCATCAGGCGACCGGGCGGGGTACGGAAGAACGCGCCCCGTACCTCCCCGTCCCGTTCCAGCAGACCGAACACCGGGTCACCCTCGCCGTAGACGCGGAGCCCCCGGCCGCGCAGCGCCTCCGTCACCGTCAGATGGACCGTGTGCAGTGCGGGGCGCGAACGCAGGAACTCGCCCGCCCGGGTGAGGAAGTCGGTCAGGTCGCCGGTGATGTGCCAGTCGGTCGGTGTCACGCGTCGGTCTCCGGGTCCGTGGCCAGGCGGCCGTGCAGGTGTACATCGCGGAAGGTGCTCTGGCTGCCGGCCTCGAACATCGCCCCGCGCAGGGTTCCCTCGGCCGGGAAGCCGCAGCGTTCGGCGATATGGCAGGACGCGTCGTGGCCGAGGGCGTGACCGAGTTCGAGGCGGTGCAGGCCCAGGTCGGTCAGGGCCCAGCGGGCGGCCAGGGTGAGGGCGCGGACGGCGACGTGCCGGCCGCGGGCCTCGGGCAGGGTCCAGTAGCCGACACGGGCGACGCGGACGATGTGGTCGATGTCGTTGACGCCGATGTGCCCCAGCGTCGTACCGCTGGCCGCGTCGGTGACACAGAACGAGGCGCTGACGCCGTCCTCCGCGCTCTCGGCGCGGGAGCGGAGCGAGTTACGGGCGCTGGTGGCGTCCGTGATCGGCCGTAGCGGGGTGTTCCAGCGCTGGAACTCGGGGTCGGAGACTCCGCGCAGCCAGTCGGTCACGTCGCTGTCGGCGTCGGGGTCCCAGGGGCGCAGCCGGAGTCCGTGACCGTTCAGCTCGGGGAAGGGGCGCTGGAGGGACCGCTCGCGTATGTGGGCCATCGCGCCATTGAATCAAGCGCCCCGTGCACCGGATACGTCTTTTTTCCTCAGCCTGAACACGGGCACCCCGTCCCGGAACGCGACGTAGACCGGGGTCCCGGCCCGCAGTTCGGCCGTGCCGGACTCCACCAGTTCCGTCATCATCCGGGGTCCCTCCGCGAGGTCGACGACGGCCGCGACGTACGGCACCCGCTGCCCGAAGGGCGGGAGGTCGTTGCGGTGGACGACGGACCAGGTGTAGAGGGTGGCGTGGCCGCTCGCGGGTTCCCAGGTGACGTGCTCGCTCCAGCAGTGGGGGCAGAACTCGCGGGGGTAGTGGTGGGCGCGCCCGCAGTCCGCGCAGCGGCGGAGGAGGAGCCGGCCCCGCGCCGCCGCGTCCCAGTAGGTGCGGGTGAAGGCGTCGGGCTCGGGGACGTCGAACCGCGCTTCGCCCATCAGAACCACCCCAGCGCCGCGTCCACCGACCACACCTGCCAGGACATCGCGAACAGCGCCACGACCGAGATGAGCGCCATCATCGCGTTCTGTCCCTGCTCCGCCCAGTCGTGGATCATGAGCGTGAAGTAGAGGACGTTGAGGAGCAGGCCCCCGACGAGGGCGGCCGGGGTGAGGAACCCCGCGACCAGGCCGAGGCCGGTCGCGAGTTCGGCGTAGACGACGACGTAGGACATGGCGCGCGGGCGCGGCGCGACCACCGTGTCGAAGCCCGAACGGACCGCCGTCCAGCGGTGCTTGGCCGCGACGTCGGACGCCCACGCGATGCCCGTGCCGCGCTCGAACCACGCCTTCTTGTCCTTGTGCCGCCAGCTCTCCAGCCACCACAGCCCGAGTCCTATGCGGAGGACCGCGAGCCAGTCCGCTCCGCTGAGCCAGATCGCATCCATGAATCTGACGGTACGTCAGAAGCTGAGGAAAGCCGAGAGCCGGCCATGAAAATCCTGTGTTCCGGCCATGCCGCTGTGGGTCCCCCATGAACGTCCGGCAGATTGTTGACGATTTTGTTCAGCCCCGATTACGTTCGCAAGCGCAAGGCCAAGGAGCGGTCGGGACGACGCGGTCGGTAAGACGAGAGGCAGCACGGTGAAGCACAGGGCAGTCAAGCGCAGGACGGTAGTCATGGGCATCGGCGCGACCGCCGGTGTCGCGGCGGTCGGCGGTATCGCACTCAGCGCGAACGCGTCGAGCGACTCGAAGTCGTCGTCGTCCTCGGGTTCCCTGGTCTTCGACCCGGACGCCTGCACGAAGCTGACGAAGACGGTCACGGACACCGCCGGCACCGAGCACACGGTGGTCTACCACTTCTGGAAGGCGATCACGTACGTCGCCAAGCCGGTCGACGCCACCTACCAGTCCCTGATCGTCAGCGCCCCGGTGGAGATCGACGGCAAGGCGGTCGACGCGAGCAACGCGCCGATCCTGCTCGCCAACTCCGTCGGCGGCTACCTCCCCGCCTCCGTGTCGACCGCCACCGAGGTCGGCGGCGGCGGTTCCGCGATGGGCGGCGGCGCGGCCCCCAGCGGCGCCCCCACGGGCTCGACCGGCGGTACGGCAAGCGGTTCGGCCGCCCCGAGCGCAGCCGCCTCCGCCCCCGGCGCCAACGGCAACACCAACGCCACCGGCGGCGCCACCTCCAGCAACCAGCTCCTCGCCCTGGCCGCCGGCTACGTCGTGATCGAGCCCGGCGCCCGCGGCCGTACCCTCAAGAACTCCAGCGGCGAGTACTACGGCACCGCCCCCGCAGCGATCGTCGACCTCAAGGCCGCGGTCCGCTACATCAGGGCGAACAAGGGCCGTATCCCCGGCAACGTCGAGCGGATCGTCTCCGCGGGCACCAGCGCGGGTGGCGCCCTGTCGTCCCTCCTCGGCGCCTCCGGCGACAGCCCGGCCTATGACCCGTACCTCAAGGCGCTGGGCGCGGCCGACGCCTCCGACGCGATCTTCGCGACCGGCGCCTGGTGCCCGATCACGGACCTGGAGCACGCGGACGGCGCCTACGAGTGGAACTGGGGCGCCAACGACCTGAGCATCGGCAAGCAGGTGAACCAGACGGTGTCCAAGGCGCTACAGGCCCAGTTCGCCGAGTACCAGGCCGGTCTGAAGCTGCGCGGCCTCGGCGGCTTCGGCCCGCTGAACGCCCGCAACCTCGACGAGTACATGGTCAGGCAGTACCTGGAGCCCTTGGCGACCACGTACCTCGCCGCCCTCTCGGACACCGCCCGCGCGACCTACCTGAAGGCCAACACCTTCATCACCTGGTCCGGCGGCAGGGCCACCTTCACCTGGAGCGACTTCCTCACCCACGTCGGCGCCCGCAAGAAGGACGCCCCCGCGTTCGACGCCTTCGACCTGTCGGCCGGGGAGAACAACGAGTTCGGCACGGGCACGACGTCGGCCCGCCACTTCACGGCGTACGGCGCGAAGAACGACTCGACGGGCCTCAGCGGCAAGCGCGTCGCCGGCGACATCCCGGAGAAGCTCGACCTGATGAACCCGATGTACCACCTGGTCGAGAAGGTCAACCCGAACCGCTCGAAGCACTGGTGGATCCGGCTCGGCACCAAGGACTCGGACACCGCGCTGACGGTCGCCGCCAACCTCGCCGCCCGCCTCGACAACCTGGGCGACGACGTGAACCACCTCTACTACTGGGACGAGGGCCACGGCGCCAACACCGACCCGGGCGACTTCATCACCTGGATCGCCCAGGTGACGGGCCACAGGGCCAAGCACACGTAGGCACCGCAACCGACCGCGACGCCGAGCCCCACCGCGCACCCCGCGGGCTCGGCGTCGTCCTCGTTCCCGGCCGCATCCCACAACCAGAGCCCCTACGCCACCGGTCTCACCCGGTCCTCCACACCCGTGATCAATCCGCAACCAATTCCGGGCTTGACCGAGACCCATCAACGTAGTGCGTGATTACGCTCGCGCTCATGGCCGACTCCACAGCGTCCCCGATCCTCGCGGCGCAGAACCACGCAGACCGTCCCGTGTACGTCATCGGCGGCGGCCCCGGCGGTCTCGCCGCCGCGTACGCGCTGCGCGCACAGGGCATCCGTGCCGTCGTACTGGAGAAGTCGGACCGGGTCGGAGCCTCCTGGCGCAGGCACTACGACCGCCTCCATCTGCACACCACGCGGCGGCTCTCGGCGCTGCCCGGACTCGCGATACCGCGCCCGTTCGGCCGCTGGGTCTCGCGGGACGACGTGGTGCGCTATCTGGAGAAGTACGCCGAGGTCCACGAGCTGGAGATCGTCACCGGCGTCGAGGTCTCCCGCGTCGAGCGCTCGGCGGACGGCGCCGGCTGGCTGCTGCACGCCACCGGCGGCCGTGAGCTGACCGGCCGCGCGGTCGTCGTCGCGACCGGCACCAACCACACTCCGCGCATCCCCGACTGGCCCGGCCGCGACACCTACACCGGCGACCTCCTGCACGCCGCCGACTACCGCAACGCCCAGCCCTACGCCGGCCGTGACGTCCTGGTCGTCGGCATCGGCAACACGGGCGCGGAGATCGCCGTCGACCTGGTGGAGGGCGGCGCGTCCCGCGTCCGCCTCGCCGTCCGCACGGCCCCGCACATCCTGCGCCGCTCGACCGCGGGCTGGGCGGCCCAGTACACAGGCGTTCTCGTACGACGGCTGCCGGTCGGCCTGGTCGACCGGCTCGCGGGACCGGTGGGCAGGCTCAGCGTGCCGGACCTGGCGGAGCAGGGGCTGCCACGCCCCGACACCGGGCTGTACAGCCGGGTCAAGGAGGGGTCGATCCCGGTGCAGGACGTCGGTCTGATCGACGCCGTGCGCAAGGGGCGGGTCGAGGTGGTGACGGCGGTGGAGAGCTTCGAGGACGGCAAGGTGGTCCTCGCCGGCGGCGACCGCATCGGCCCCGACGCGGTGATCGCGGCCACGGGCTACGTCCGCTCCCTGGAACAACTCGTCGGCCACCTGGGCGTGTTGGACGCCCGCGGCAAGCCGGTCGTGCACGGCGCGGACACCCCGAAGGACGCGCCCGGCCTCTACTTCACCGGCTTCACCAACCCGATCAGCGGCATGTTCCGCGAGATGGCGATCGACGCCGAGAAGATCGCGAAGGCGCTCGCCAGGGAGACCCGGAAGGAAGCCAGGAGAGAGGCCAAGAAGGCCGCGAAGAGCGCCCGGAAGGGTGTGCCCGCCGCCTCCTGACCCGGGGTCCGCCCGTCTTTTGCGTGCACGACAGTTCCTGACGCACTGTCAGTTCAGTAATCTGACAGTGCGTCAATTATTTGCGCTGTCACGACTGTCACGTCACACAGGAGCGGGGCGAACCGATGCTTGGATCAACCCACGGCACCCTCACCACCGACTCCCGCCGGGCCCGGGTCATCGCCTGCGGTGAGCAACCCGGCCCCGCCGTCCACGGCAGGCCCGCCGACGTCGACGATCTCGACGTCGGAGGGCGTCCGTTGTACGCCGGCGTTCCCGACCTGGACCGGTTCTTCCGCCCCGAGTCGGTCGCCGTGATCGGCGCCTCGGACGCGGAGGGCCGCCCGAACACCGGCATCACCCGCCAGCTCATGGCCTGGGCGGGGCGGGTGGGCGCCCGGCTCCACCCGGTCCATCCCACCCGTACGACGGTCTTCGGCGTCCCCTGCTTCCCCTCCGTCGCCGACCTCCCCGAACAGGTCGACCTGGCCGTGGTGCTGGTGGCCGACCCGCTCCCGGTGATCGAGCAACTCGCCGAGGCGAAGGTGAAGTTCGCGGTCGCCTTCGCGTCCGGGTTCGCGGAGACCGGCGAGGAGGGCGCGCAGGCGCAGGCCCGGCTCGCCGCCGCCGTGGGCCGGTCGGGCCTGCGCCTCCTCGGCCCGAACACCAACCTCAACGCCTTCGAGCACTTCCGCGAGGACCTGGACGGCCCCGCGATCGCGCTGATCACCCAGTCCGGCCACCAGGGCCGCCCGGTCTTCGCCCTCCAGGAACTCGGCATCCGCCTCTCCCACTGGGCCCCCACCGGCAACGAGGCCGACCTGGAGACCGCCGACTTCATCTCCTACTTCGCCGAGCGTCCCGAGGTCGGCGCCATCGCCTGCTACATCGAGGGCCTCAAGGACGGCCGCTCCTTCCTCCTCGCCGCCGACCGCGCCGCCCGCCGCAGGGTGCCGGTGGTCGCGGTGAAGGTCGGCCGCACCGAGACCGGCGCCCGTACGGCCGCCTCCCACACCGGCAAACTCACCGGCGCGGACACGGTGGTGGACGCGGCGATGCGCCAGTACGGCGTGATCCGCGTCGATGGCCTGGACGAACTCCAGGACACCTCGGCCCTGTTGGCCAGGGCGAAGCCCCCGGTGGCCGAGGGGGTCGTCGTCTACTCGATCTCCGGCGGCACGGGCGCCCACTTCGCCGACCTGGCGAGCGAGGCGGGCCTGCGGCTGCCGCAGCTGTCGACCGCCAAGCAGGCCGAACTGCACGAGTGGATACCGCCGTACCTGAGCGTGGCCAACCCCGTCGACAACGGCGGTCATCCGGTGGGCGACTGGCGCGGCCGGAAGATCATCGACGCGATCCTCGACGACCCCGGGGTGGGGGTCCTGGTCTGTCCGATCACGGGGCCGTTCCCGCCGCTCAGCGACAAGCTGGTGGAGGACCTGGTGGCCGCCGCCGAACGCACGGACAAGCTGGTGTGCGTGGTGTGGGGCTCACCGGTCGGCACCGAACCGGCCTACCGCGAGCGCCTGTTGGGCTCTTCCCGGGTGGCCACCTTCCGCACGGTCGGCAACTGCATCACCGCCCTGGGCGCCTACTTCTCCCACCACCGCTTCGTGCACGCCTACCGCTCCCCCTTCGACGAGGCCCCCCGCGCCCTCTCCCCCTCCTTCCGCAAGGCCCAGGCCCTGATGCGCCCGGGCCAGCAGCTCAGCGAGCACGCGGCGAAGCAGCTCCTGCGGGCCTACGGAATCCGGGTCCCCCGCGAGCAGTTGGTGACCAGCGCGGCGGCGGCCGTACGGGCGGCGGGGCTGGTGGGCTACCCGGTGGTGATGAAGGCGTCCGGCGGACAGATCGCCCACAAGACGGAACTGGGCCTGGTGAAGGTGGAACTGACCTCGGCGAGCCAGGTCCGGGACGCCTACCGCGAGCTGACGGACATCGCGCGCTACGAGGACGTGACGCTCGACGGTGTCCTCGTGTGCCAGATGGTCGAGCGGGGCGTCGAGATGGTCGTCGGTGTCACACAGGACGAACTCTTCGGCCCGACCGTGACCGTGGGGCTCGGCGGAGTGCTGGTGGAGGTCCTGCGGGACGTGGCCGTACGGGTGCCGCCGTTCGGCGAGGAGGCGGCGCGGGACATGCTGGGTGAGCTGCGCGGGCGGCCCCTGCTGGACGGGGTGCGGGGACGCCCACCGGCCGACCTGGACGCCCTGGTGGAGGTGATCCTCCGGGTGCAGCGCATGGCGCTCGAACTGGGCGATGTGCTCTCGGAGCTGGACATCAACCCGCTGATGGTGCTGCCGCGGGGGCAGGGCGCGGTGGCGTTGGACGCGTTGGCGGTGTGCCGATGAGCGATCCGACGGCCGAGGTCACGCACACGGTCGGGGGCGGCGTCGCGTACCTCACCCTCAACCGCCCCGAGGCCCTGAACGCGATCACCCCGGCCCAACGGGACGTCCTGATAGGCCTGTTGGGCGACGCGTCGGCCGACCCGACGATCCGGGCGGTCGTCCTCACCGGCACCGGGCGAGGCTTCTGCGCGGGCGCGGACCTGCGGGGCGGCGGGGCGTCGACCGGTGCCGAACGGGTGGCAGGTGACGTGGCCCGGGTGATCCGCCGGGGCGCGCAGCGCCTGATCGCCGCCGTCCTGGACTGCGAGAAACCGGTGATCGCCGCGGTGAACGGCACGGCGGCGGGGCTCGGCGCGCATCTGGCCCTGGCCTGCGATCTCGTCCTGGCCGCGGAGTCGGCGCGGTTCATCGAGGTGTTCGTACGGCGCGGGCTGGTCCCGGACGGCGGCGGCGCGTATCTGCTGCCGCGTCTCATCGGCCCCCAGCGCGCGAAGGAGCTGATGTTCTTCGGCGACGCGCTGACCGCACCGGAGGCGGAACGGCTCGGCCTGGTCAACAGGGTCGTACCGGACGGGGAGTTGGAGAAGACGGCCCGCGAGTGGGCGGAACGCCTCGCCACCGGTCCGACCCGCGCCCTCGCCCTCACCAAGCAGCTCGTCAACGCGTCCCTGGACTCCGACCGCGCGACGGCGTTCGCGGCGGAGGCGGCGGCACAGGAGATCAACATGACGACGGAGGACGCGCGGGAGGGGGTGGCCGGCTTCGTGGAGCGGCGCAGTCCGGAGTACCGGGGGCGATGAGCCGGATGCGGAGGGTGTCGCACCCCTTCCTAACTGATGACCCGTCAGCTTCAATGGGGGTGTGATGGGACACGCAGGGGCGGCGGCAGCAGCCGTCCGGTACCTCAGGTCGGCCGGAAGCGCTCCGGCCGCGCAGCCTGTCGAGGCGCTGCCGCGGCCGGAGCTTCGATGCGTCACGGACGACGAGCGGGCACCGGTCGACCCGGGCCGGTTCCGGCGCGTACTGGGCACGTTCGCGACCGGCGTCACGGTGATCACCGCCCCCGCGGCCGGCGGCGAACCCGGCCCCGCCGGCTTCGCCTGCCAGTCCTTCTCCGCCCTCTCCCTCGACCCGCCGCTCGTCGTCTTCATGGTCGGCCGCACCTCCACGACCTGGCCGCGCATCGCCCGCGCCGGTGTCTTCTGCGTCAACGTACTCGGCGCCCACCAGGGCGAGTTGTGCCGCGGCTTCGCGGTCAGCGGCACCGACAAGTTCGCGGGCGTCCCGTACGACGCCTCCCCCGTCTCCGGTTCCCCGCGCCTCACCGGCGCCGCCGCCTGGGTCGACTGCACGATCCACGCGGTGCACACCGGGGGCGACCATCTGATCGTGGTGGGACGGGTGGACGCGCTGGGTGCCGACGAGGGTGAGGGAGCGCCCCTGCTGTTCCATCGGGGCCGGTTCGTCTGAGTGCTCCTGAGTAACCCGCGCTCCGGTTCTGAGCCCGCGTACTCATGAAGGTCCGCCGCTCCTCCGACAGTCTTGCTCTCAGACCGATTCGAGCATCTGACCGGGGGATCTCCACCATGAGCAAGCACACAAGAGTCGCCGTTCTCACGTCCGTCCTGATATCCGCCTCCGCACTGCTGTCCGCCTGTTCGTTCTCCACGGCGGACGCCATGTGCAGCGAGGGCGAGTATCCGGTCCTGGCCGTGGACAGCACCATGGGCGGTGCCTGCGTGAAGAACGGCGACAACCCGCCGAGCGGCTACGCGCGCTACCCGAAGGGGAAGGTGCCGCAGCACGTCGAGGACAAGTGGGACACGTACTGGCAGACCCACACCGTGGACGCGAAGGGCAACATCCACTCCGCGCCGTAGCGGTCACGCCACCGCGACCGCACCCGCCCGCACGACCGGCCGGCGCCGGATCACCAGCGCCATCAGCGCCGCGACCGCGCACAACGCTCCCGCCAGGTACCAGACCATGTCGTACGACCCGAACGCGTCCCGGGCGACCCCGCCCAGGAAGGCGACGAGGGCCGCGCCGATCTGGTGGGAGGCGAGGACCCAGCCGAAGACGATCGCGCTGTCCTCGCCGTACTGCTCGCGGCACAGGGCGAGGGTGGGCGGGACGGTGGCGACCCAGTCGAGGCCGTAGAAGACGATGAAGAAGAGCATCGGGGGGTGGACGCTGGGGGCCAGCAGCATGGGGAGGAAGAGGAGGGAGACGCCGCGCAGGGCGTAGTAGACGGCGAGCAGGCGGCGGGGTTCGAAGCGGTCGGTGAACCAGCCGGAGGCGATCGTGCCGACCACGTCGAAGACGCCGATCACCGCGAGCAGCGAGGCCGCGGCCGTGATGGGCATGCCGTGGTCGTGGGCGGCGGGCACGAAGTGGGTCTGGACCAGGCCGTTCGTGGACGCCCCGCAGATCGCGAAGGTCCCGGCCAGCAGCCAGAACGGGCCCGTGCGGACCGCCTTGAACAGCACCGAGACCGTGCGGCGGGCCGCGCCGGTCACCGGTTCCGGCTTCGGCACGAACTCCGTCGCGCCGTACGGCTTCGCGCCCACGTCCGCCGGGTGGTCCCGCAGCAGCAGCCACACGAAGGGCACCACCGCGAGCGCCGCGAGGGACACGGTCACCGCCGCCGGGCGCCAGCTGTGCTCCTCGACTATCCAGGACAGCAGCGGCAGGAAGATCAGCTGGCCGGACGCCGAGGCCGCCGTCAGGATGCCGGTGACCAGGCCCTTCCGTGCGGTGAACCAGCGGTTGGTGACCGTCGCCGCGAAGGCGAGCGCCATCGAACCGCTGCCGAGACCCACCAACAGGCCCCAGCACAGCAGCAGTTGCCACGGCGCCGTCATCCACACCGTCAGGCCGGACCCCAGCGCGATCACGGTCAGCGCGACCGCGACCACCCGCCGGATGCCGAAGCGGTCCATCAGCGCGGCGGCGAAGGGGGCCGTCAGCCCGTAGAGCGCGAGGTTGATGGAGGCCGCGGCCCCGATCGTCCCGCGCGACCACCCGAACTCCTGGTGCAGCGGATCGATCAGCAGCCCCGGCAGCGAACGGAACGCCGCCGCGCCGATGATCGTCACGAACGTGACCGCCGCGACGAACCAGGCGCGATGGAGCCGCGTACGGCTACGACGGCCGGCCCCACCGGGCGCGGGGGCGGGTCCGGAGCCGGGTTCCTCGGCGGCGCCGGGACCGGGCGTGGCATCGGTTGTCTGCGTCACGTCAATGAGCCTCGGCCATCCGCCCCTCCCGAGCCACTGGCCCGAAGGACAGCATTCGCTAGGATTGGGCCATGCGTCGAGAGCCCGAGCCGGAGTTTCGCCCCCACCGCGTCGTCGTCCTCGCCCTCGACGGCATCCTCCCCTTCGAGCTGGGCATCCCGCACCGCATCTTCGGCCGGCCCCGGGACGCCGAGGGGCGGCTGCTGTACGAGGTCGTCACCTGCTCGGTCCGTCCGCCCGGCCCGGTCGACACCGACGCCGACTTCGCCATCCACGTCCCGAACGGCCCGGAGGCCCTCGCCACCGCCGACACGGTGATCGTCCCGGCGTCGTAC
Organism: Streptomyces sp. NPDC096013; assembly: GCF_044763565.1. Classification (NCBI taxonomy): domain Bacteria; kingdom Bacillati; phylum Actinomycetota; class Actinomycetes; order Kitasatosporales; family Streptomycetaceae; genus Streptomyces; species Streptomyces sp. NPDC096013. Next base: position 447,696 of record NZ_JBIWGK010000003.1, read on the forward strand.
GAACTCGGTCCGGTCTTCGAGGACGGCGTCCTCACCCCCGAGCTCGCCGCCGCCCTCGCCCACATCCGCCCCGGCACCCGCCTCGCCTCCATCTGCACCGGCGTCTACGTCCTCGCCGCCGCAGGTCTCCTCGACGGCCGCCCCGCCACCACGCACTGGGCCGACGCCGAGCGCTTCCAGGAGCTCTTCCCGGGGATCGAGGTCGACGCCGACGTCCTCTTCATCGACGACGGCGACGTCCTCACCTCCGCCGGTGTCGCCGCCGGCATCGACCTCTGCCTGCACATGGTCCGCCGCGACCACGGCACCGCCGTGGCCAACGACGTCGCCCGCCGCACCGTCGTACCGCCGCACCGCGACGGCGGCCAGGCGCAGTACATCCACCGCCCGGTCCCGGACCCGCAGGTCGCGACCACGACCGCCGCCCGGGCGTGGGCCCTGGGCCGCCTCCACGAACCCCTCCAGCTCCGGGACATGGCCGAGCAGGAGGCGATGTCCGTGCGTACCTTCACCCGTCGCTTCCGCGAGGAGGTCGGCGTCAGCCCCGGCCAGTGGCTCACCCAGCAGCGCGTCGAACGCGCCCGCCACCTCCTCGAATCCACCGACCTCTCCATGGACCAGGTCGCCGCACACGCCGGCTTCGGCACGGCCCAGTCCATGCGCCAGCATCTCCAGACGGCCCTGGGCGTCACCCCGACGGGATACCGCCGCACGTTCCGCACGGAGACGGGAGCCACCACCGCTTCAGCGCGCTACGGCACGGTCGAGACCCTCGACTGACCTGCGGCGCCCTCAAGGGGCGCGAGGAACCACGCGACCAGCCCCCACGGACCGGCAGCCGCCGACGATTCAGCGCCCCCGAGCTCCTGGGCACCCGTCAGAACGTCAGCACCCCCCGAGCCACCCGCCCCGCCTCCGCGTCCCCCGCCGCCTTCTCGAAGTCCTCGACGGGATACGTCTCGGTCACCAACTCGTCGAGCAGCAACCGCCCTTCGCGGTACAGCTGCGCGTACAGGGCGATGTCCCGCTGCGGCCGCGAGGACCCGTACCGGCACCCCAGGATCGACTTGTCCAGATACATGGACGAGACGAGGAAGGACGCCTCGGCGGTGGCCGGCGGCACCCCGAGCAGCACCGCCTGCCCGTGCCGGTCCAGCAGATCCACGGCCTGCCGTATCAACTCCACCCGCCCGACGCACTCAAACGCGTGGTCGGCCCCGTCGGGCAGAATCTCCCGCACACCCTCGACGGACGTCAGGAAGTGCGTGGCCCCGAACTCCCGCGCCACAGCCTCCTTCCCAGGATTCGCGTCGACCGCGACGATCGTCGACGCCCCCGCGATCCGGGCCCCTTGAAGGACATTGAGCCCGATCCCCCCGGTCCCGATGACGACAACGCTCTCCCCCAGCCCCACCCGCGCCCGGTTGAGAACGGCACCGACCCCGGTCAGCACCCCGCACCCGATGAGCGCGGCGGACGGCATCGGAATGTCCTTCGGTATCCGTACGGCCTGCACGGCCTGCACCACGGTCCGCTCCGCGAAGGCGGAGTTGGAGGCGAACTGGTACACGGGCTTCCCGCCCCGCGTGAACGGCTTCCCCGGCCGCCCGATGGCCTGCCGGCACATGGTCGGCCGCCCCCGGTCGCACTCGGCGCAGGTACCGCAGTTGGCGAGCGTGGACAGAGCGACATGATCCCCGGGCGACACATGGGTGACGCCCACACCCACGGCCTCGACGACCCCGGCCCCCTCATGCCCCAGCACCACAGGAACGGGGAACGGTATGGTCCCGTCCACCACAGACAGATCGCTGTGGCACAACCCGGCCGCCGAGATGGCGACTAGCACTTCCCCGGGTCCCGGCTCCCGTACCTCCAGATCGTCCACGACCTGGATCTGCTCGCCGTCGAAGACCACACCGCGCATCAGACGACCCCCTTGGGTTCCCTGGGCAGACCGAGCACCCGCTCGGCGATGATCGTGCGCTGAACCTGGTCCGAGCCGCCGTAGATCGTGTCGGCCCGTGAGAAGAGGAACAGGTGCTGGAGCAGGTCGAGTTCGTACGTCAGGGACGGCGTCCAGTCCACCGGCCCGACCGTCGCCGCGGCCCCCCGCACCTGCATCGCCAGCTCCCCGAGCCGCTGATGCCAGCCGCCCCAGAGCAGCTTGGCCACACTGGGCGCCCCCGCGTCCCCGGCCCGCCCGAGGGTCCGCAGCGCGTTCCACCGCATGGCCCGCAACTCGGCCCACTGCCGCACCAGCCGCTCGCGTACGACGGGATCGCGTACCGCCCCCGAGGCGACGGCGGCCTCCACGACCCGCCCCAACTCCCGTGCGAACCCGATCTGTTGGGTCAGGGTGGACACCCCCCGCTCGAATCCGAGCAGGCTCATGGCGACCGTCCACCCCTCCCCCTCACCCCCCACACGATGCTCGGCACGCGCGCGTGCCCCGTCGAAGAACACCTCGTTGAACTCGCTGGTCCCGGTCAACTGCCGGATGGGCCGGACCTCGACGCGCCCCGGCTGGTCCATGGGCACGAGCAGGAAACTCAGCCCCCGGTGCCGCCGGGACCCCGTCTCGGTCCGCGCCAGCACGAAACACCAGTCGGCCTCATGGGCGAGCGAGGTCCAGATCTTCTGCCCGCTGATCCGGTACGCCCCCTCCCCCGCGTCCCACACGGCGGCGGTCCGCACCCCGGCGAGATCCGACCCGGCCCCCGGCTCGCTGTACCCCTGGCACCACAGCTCGTCCCCGGCGGCGATGGCGGGCAGGAACCGGGACTTCTGCTCGTCGGTGCCGTGCGCGATGAGGGTCGGGGCCAGCAGGTTCTCCCCGATGTGACCGGACCTCGGCGGTGCGGCGGACCGCGCGTACTCCTCGGCCCAGGCGACCTGTTGGGTGAGGGTCGCGAGGCGATTGCCGTATCCGTCCTCGGGCCAGCCCAGCCCGATCCAGCCGCTCTTGCCGAGCGCCCGTTCCCAACTGCGCCGATCCTGATCCGCATCAACATGCTCCGCCAACCAGGCCCGCACATCCGCCCGGAACACTTCGTCCTCGGCAGCAAACCCAAAATCCACAGGGGGCTCCTCAAAGAACACCGCTCAGGCCATCTCCCTCAAGAGGCGCGGGGCCGTATCGATGTGCGGCTCAGCCGCGTGAGCGCGACCAGCCACACCCCACCCGCACCCGCACCCGCCCACAACAGCCCCCGCCCCACTAGGCGTTGGGCCGGCTCCCTTCTCGCGCCGCCTGCTCCATCTCCCGCAACCGCGCGAGCATCGGCATCGGATCCACCCCGACGGACCCCGGCAGGAACTCCGCGATCCGTTCGGCCGTCCACCCGCCGGAGGCATACGCGGCCCGCAGCTCACGCGGCTGGGCCCACACCGCGATCTTCGGCCCGGCGACGGTGTAGACCTGCCCGGTGATCCCCTGTTCGCAAGCCGCGTCCGACAGCAGATAGACCACCATCGCGGCGACATCCTCCGGCGACCCGATCTCCGCCAGCTCCATGGGAACGTTGGCCGACATCCGCGTACGCGCGACGGGCGCCACCGCGTTCGCGGTCACCCCGTACTTGTTCAGGCCCAGCGCGGCGCTCCGCACGAGCGAGATGATCCCGCCCTTCGCGGCGCTGTAGTTCGCCTGCGAGACGGAGCCCTGGTGGTTGCCGCTGGTGAATCCGACGAGTGTCCCGGCCCGCTGTTTCCGCATCACCGCCGAAGCGGCCCGGAACACGGTGAACGTCCCCTTCAGATGGGTCGCGAGAACGGGGTCCCACTCCTCCTCGGACATGTTGAAAAGCATCCGCTCCCGAAGAATCCCGGCCCCGCACACCACCCCGTCGATCCGCCCGAACGACGACACCGCGACATCGACGACCCGCTGTCCGCCGGCCATCGTCGAGATGTCGTCGGCAACGGCGACGGCCTCGCCTCCCGCCGCCAGGATCTCCTTGACGACCCCCTCGGCGATCTCGCTCGCGGGCGAGGCCCCGTCCATCGAGACGCCGTAGTCGTTGACGACGACCCGCGCCCCCTCGGCGGCGGCCGCGAGCGCGACCGCCCGTCCGATCCCCCGCCCGGCCCCCGTGACGGCGACGACCTTGCCTGCCAAGAAGTTCCCCATGTCCGGCCCCTCCCGCAGTTTCTGACGGTCCGTTAGATTCGATTCAGATTCTACGGCCCGTCAGATGCCTGGACACAAGCCCCGGGGAGGCCCCGATGTCAGCGCCGACACTTGGTCCCGAGTTCCACGACATCGCCAAGCGCGTGAACAACTGGGGCCGTTGGGGGTCGGACGACGAGATCGGCACGCTGAACCTGATCACCGACGAGGTGGTCCGAGCCGCCGCCGCCGAGATCCGCACCGGCCGCCGCGTCCCCCTCGCCCTCCCGCTCCAGCAGGACGGCGTCCAGACGGGGATGATCCCGGGCCGGGTCAACCCCCTGCACGCGATGGTGCAGATCAACCAGGAACTCTTCGGCCCGGGGACGGTGGCGTGCAGCGACGACGCCGTGACGATGGGCCTTCAGGCCGGCACGCACTGGGACGCGCTGACCCATGTCTCGCACTCCGGGAAGCTCTACAACGGCCGCCCGGCCGGCACCGTGACCCCGCACGGCGGCGCCGAGTTCAGCGGGATCGACAAGGCCCGGCACATCGTCTCGCGCGGGGTCCTGCTGGACGTGGCACGCGCGCGGGGCGTCGACCGGCTGGAGGGCGGCCACGCCGTCACCCCCGAAGACCTGGAAGCCGCCGAGGAGTTGGCCGGCACCCGGGTCCGCGCGGGCGACATCGTGCTCGTACGGACCGGGCAGGTGCAGGTGTATCTGGCGGGCGACAAGCAGGGGTACGGCTATCCGTCGCCCGGGCTGTCGGTCCGTACGCCGGAGTGGTTCCACGCGCGCGATGTCGCGGCGGTCGCCAACGACACCCTCACCTTCGAGATATTTCCGCCGGAGATCGCCGACCTGTGGCTGCCGGTGCACGCGCTCGATCTGGTCGAGATGGGGATGCTGCAAGGCCAGAACTGGAATCTCGAAGAGTTGTCCACAGCCTGTGGACAAGAGAACCGCTACGCGTTCCTCCTCTCCGCGATGCCCGAACCTTTCGTGGGCGCCACGGGAACCCCGGTGGCCCCGATCGCCATCCTCTAGGGCAGTCCGGTTTTGACGAGGGCCGGGCTTACGGTCGGATGGCGGCACGCTGCTGCCCGCCCCGAGCACGGCACCGCGTGCCGCCATCCGACTCCGGCGTACCCGTCCTGGCCTCCCGCCCCGAGGAGACCCACGCCGAACACGACCCACACTCGCCGAGGACTCCCGTCACCGAAGCCCTCGTCGTCCCCTCGCGGCGAATCGCTGCCCACAAGCGTGACCACATGGTCACTTCGCGTCAACGCCCGTCCGGGGAAATGCCCCCTTGATCCCTTTTTGTCGCCGGGCGCACACGGAAGCACACCCCGGCGCATCTCCACCCGGCACTTGCAGACAGCACCTACACGGCGGCACCGGGCGACCAGCTCAGACGCCCGTCACGGGAGAACCGGCCGGCTAGACGGCCTCGTACGCGAAGCCCTCGAACCCGAAGCCCTCGAACGCCGTGACACCGCCCCCGAACGCGGTCTCGCGGGATTCACCGCCCCGGTCCAGCTCGCACCAGATGCGTTTGCCGGTGCCCTCGGCGCTCCAGCCCCAGCGGTCGGCGAGGCCGTCCACGAGGGCCAGGCCTCGGCCGCCGGTCTCGTCACCCTCGGCGCACCGCGGCACGGGCGCCTTGCAGCTGGTGTCGGCGACCTCCAGCCGTACGGTCGCGGACTCGGTCGCCACCCCCGGCAGCGAGAGCCGCAGCACGGCCGGACAACCGGTGTGCACCACGGCGTTGGTGACGAGTTCGGAGACGAGCAGGATCAGCGTCTCGGCGAGCGGTTCGTCGGCCTCTATCCCGGACCCGGCGAGGCGCGAGCGCGCCCACCGTCGGGCTCGCCCCACCTCCGCGGGGTCGGGCCGGATCTCCAGCTGCACTTGAAGCACCTGCACCGCTCACACCATCCGAACCGGCGGACACTTAGCCTCGCGCCTCACGAGGGCCACGATCGTAGCCATTTCCTGCATGGCCAGAACAACGGCCAGAACCGGGGTCACGGAACGTGAATCCCTTGCGAGACAGCATGGTTGACGTTCAGTCACCCCAACAAGCGCTTCGGGCATATTCCAGCGCGAAGGAGTACGTGTGCGGGATACTGTGCGACGCTCGTCGCGGGGAGTCGAACAGGCAGGGGTGAAAGCCCGTTCTGCCGTACGAGCCACGGAGCGCACCGCCCGATCCGGGGCCGCCTCACAGGCAACACCGGCATGGCTCGTACCTTGAACCACTCGCATCCCACACAAGGTACCGGAGCCCCCGGGCGACTCCAGGCCGTGACAAGTCACGCGTAGGACACAACCCGATATCAACGCTCCGTGATTCCGATATGCCACGATCCGTGACACCGTTGTCGAGCCCCTTCCGATCCCCGCAGGCAGACGCCCCGCTAGCCCGGGCGACCCGCCAGATCCGCCGCGAGCAGTTCCTCACTCTCCGTGCCCCCGCCGCCACGCCGAGCCCGCACCCACGCCCGTTTCAGATGCAGATGAACCTCGGACTCCCAGGTGAAGCCCATCCCGCCATGCACCTGAAGACAGTCCCGGGCTCCGCGCACGGCCGCCTCGTCGGCGAGCAGCCGGGCCGCCGCGATGTCCACCGCGTCCCCGGTCACCGCCGCCGCGTACACGGCGGCCCGGGCCACCTCGACCCGTACCAACGACTGCGCGCACAGGTGCTTGACGGCCTGAAACGCGCCGATGGGCTGTCCGAACTGCTCCCGGGTCCGGGCGTGTTGCACCGCGAGCCCGCACACCCGCCCGGCCGTACCCAGCTGCTCCGCGGCGGTCAGCAGCACGGCGACCGGCTCGACCCGCGCCGGGGCCGGCACCCGATGCACCGGCGTCGACGGGTCCACCGACCGCATCGCCACCGCGCCCTCGGCGCCCGGCAGCACGACATCGGCCTCGTCCAGCCACTCCACGAGGCTGCCGTCGGCAGCGGCGACCACCGCCTCCCCGGTGGCCGCGCCGGGCACCACCCCGGCCGCGAGATGCGTGGCCGCCAACGGCCCGGGCACCAGCGCCCGCCCCAGCTCCTCGAACACCAACACGGCCTCGGGCAACCCGAGTCCGGCTCCCCCCTCCGCCTCGGGCAACCGCAGCGAGAACACCCCGAGCCGTCCCAGGGCCGACCACAGACCCCGGTCCAGCCGAGGAGGGCACTTCGGGGGCGCGGGGCTGCGTCCATCAGCGGCTCCGCCGCGGGGCGCGACCGGCCAGGACGGGTCCGCGGCCGGCGAGCGACCGACCACATCCCGCACGACGGCCCGCAACGCCTGCTGCTCGCCGGTCAGTTGAAACCGCACGGCTCACCTTCCCTTCGGCAGCCCGAGAATCCGCTCGGCCACGATGTTCTGCTGAATCTGCGAGGTACCGGCCGCGATCGTGTACGAGAGCGAGGACAGCCGGTCCAGCACCCAGGGCCGCTCCAGATCAAGGGAGTTCACCCCGAGAACGTCCGCCGCGACGTCGTACAGCTCCTGCCGCGCGTGCGAATACCGGAGCTTGAAGACCGACCCCCCGGCCCCCGGCACTCCCCCACTCGCCTCGGCCTCACTCACGTTCCACTGAGTGAGCCGCCACAGCGCCCGGAACTCGGCGTTCAGCCGCCCGAGCCGACGCCTGAGCACCGCGTCGTCCCAACACCCGTTCCGCCGCGCCTCCACCGCCAGCTCCCCCAGCACCCGCCGGCAGGCGACGACCTCCCCCACGAAGGCCGTACCGCGCTCGAAGGAAAGGGTCACCATCGTCACCCGCCACCCGTCGTTCTCGTCCCCCACCCGATTCCCGACCGGCACCCGCACCTCGTCGAGAAACACCTCGGCGAACTCCGCGGACCCGGCCAGCGTCCGCAACGGCCGCACGGTGATCCCCGCCGCGGACATCGGCATCGCGAGCCAGCTGATCCCCCGGTGCTTCGGCGCCGCGGGGTCCGTGCGGACCAACAGCTCGCACCAGTCGGCGACTTCGGCGTGCGAGGTCCAGATCTTGGAGCCGCTCACCACGTAGTCGTCGCCGTCCCGCCACGCGCGGGTGCGCAGCGCCGCGAGGTCGGACCCGGCCCCGGGTTCGCTGAACCCCTGGCACCACACCTCGTCCCCGCGCAGCACCGGCGGCAGCCACCGCTCCCGCTGCTCGGGAGTCCCCTCGGCGGCGATCGTCGGCCCGGCGTGCAACAGCCCGACGAAGTTGGCCCCCACGTAGGGCGCGCCCGCCTTCTCGGTCTCCTCCAGGAAGATCAGCCGGGTCGTCGGGGACGCGTCCCAGTGCACATGGCCGTACCCGGCGTCGTACAGCATCCGCTGCCAGCCGAGGTCGTAGGCACGACGGCCGGGCCAGTCGTCCGGGGACGGCTTCGCGGGGAGGGTGGGGAGCGCCTTGCCCAGCCACTCCCGCAGGCGCGCGCCGAACTCCTCCTCCTCGGGGGTGTAGGAGAGGTCCATTACCGGTCGAGGTCCAGGCCCAGCATGCGGATCGCGTTGCCCCGCATCAGCTTGTAGACGGTCTCGTCGTCGAGGCCCTTCACATGGTCGAGGGCGACTTCCCTGGTGTGCGGGAAGGTCGAGTCGACGTGCGGGTAGTCGGTCTCGAACGTGGCGTTGTCCCGGCCCACCACGTCCAGCGAGGCGACCCCGTGCTTGTCGCGGAAGAAGCAGCAGAACATCTGCCGGTAGTAGTACGTCGACGGCGGCTCGGGGATCAGGTCCCGCACCCCGCCCCAGGCGCGGTGCTCCTCCCAGACGTCGTCGGCGCGTTCCAGGGCGTACGGAATCCAGCCCATCTGCCCTTCGGAGTAAGCGAGTTTGAGGGTCGGGAACTTCACCAGGACGCCGCTGAAGAGGAAGTCCATCATCGAGGCCATCGCGTTGTTGAAGGAGAGCGAGGCCTGTACGGCGGGCGGTGCGTCCGGGGATGCGGCGGGCATCTGGGAGCTGCTGCCGATGTGCATGTTGACGACCGTGCCGGTCTCCTGGCAGACGGCGAAGAAGGGGTCCCAGTAGCCGGAGTGGATGGAGGGCAGCCCGAGGTAGGTGGGGATCTCGGAGAACGTCATCGCGCGCACGCCCCGTGCCGCGTTGCGCCGGATCTCCGCCACGGCCAACTCCACGTCCCACAGGGGGATCAGGCACAGCGGGATGAGCCGGCCGCCGCTGTCCCCGCACCACTCCTCGACCATCCAGTCGTTGTAGGCGCGGACGCAGGCGAGCGCGACCTCCTTGTCGTGGGCCTCGGCGAAGGTCTGGCCGCAGAAGCGCGGGAAGGTCGGGAAGCAGAGCGAGCCCTCGACGTGGTTGAGGTCCATGTCCTTGAGCCGTTCGGCCGGGTCCCAGCAGCCGGGGCGCATCTGCTCGCGGGTGATGCCCTCCAGGGTCATGTCGTCGCGGTCGAAGCCGACGGCGGCGATGTTGCGCTTGTACGGGAACTTCAGGTCCTCGTAGATCCACCAGTCGGTGGGCGGCCCTTCCGGGTCCATGGTGATCTGGTATTTGCCTGCCACGTAGGCGAGTTCGCCGATTCCGGCGGTGAGCGGCCGGGGGCCGCGGTCGCGGTACTTCTTCGGCAGCCAGGTCTCGAAGAGGTGCGCGGGTTCGATGACGTGGTCGTCGACGCTGATGATGCGGGGCAGTTCGGTGGTCATGGGTTCCCCTCCGCCGGGACGGTACTTATCTGATGACCCGTCAGATAGCATGTCACCTGACGAGTCGTCAGCCAAGGAGGGGGACCATGAACGAGACGGCGCACTCCCTGAGTTCCTCCCGCACCCTCTGGGACCTGGTCGCCCGCCGCGCCGACCTCACCCCCGACCGCCCGGTCCTCCTCCAGGACGACCGGGCCCTGAGCTTCGGCGAGTTGCACGACCGCTCCGAGCGGGTCGCGGCGGGCCTGTACGGCATGGGCGTCCGCCCCGGCACGGTCGTCGCCTGGCAGCTCCCCACCCGCATCGAGACGGCCCTGCTCTCCTTCGCGCTGGCCCGCCTGGGCGCCGTACAGACCCCGGTGATCCCCTTCTACCGCGACCGCGAAGTCGGTTTCGCGCTGCGGGAGTCGAAGGCGGAGTTCTTCGCGGTGCCGGGCGTCTGGCGCGGCTTCGACCACACGGAGATGGCACGGCGGCTCGGCGCCAGGGGGATCTTCGAGGCGTACGACAGCTCCCAACTCCCGGACGGAGAGCCGGACCTGCTCCCGGCCCCGCCCGCCGACGGCACCTCCGTGCGCTGGATCTACTGGACCTCCGGCACCACCTCCGATCCCAAAGGCGTGCTGCACACGGACCGTTCACTGATCGCGGGCGGCTCCTGCCTCGCCCACGCGCTCCACCTCACGGCGGACGACGTGGGCTCGATGGCCTTCCCGTACGCGCACATAGCGGGGCCCGACTACACGGTGATGCTGCTGCTGTACGGCTTCCCCGCGGTGCTGTTCGAGCAGTTCGCCCTGCCGGACGCGCTGGAGGGGTACCGCAAGCACGGGGTGACGGTGGCCGGCGGCTCAACCGCCTTCTACTCCATGTTCCTCGCCGAGCAGCGCAAGCAGCCGGGCGAGAAGGTCATCCCCTCGCTACGGCTGCTCGCGGGCGGTGGCGCGCCGAAGCCGCCGGAGGTCTACCACTCCGTCGTACGGGAGATGGGGGTGCAGCTCACCCACGGCTACGGCATGACCGAGGTGCCGATGATCACGATGGGGGCGCCCGACGACACCGTGGAGAACCTGGCCACGACCGAGGGGCGTCCGCCGGACGGGATGGAGATACGGATCGCGGCGGGCGGGGAGGTGCGATTGCGCGGGGAGGCCGTGTGCCAGGGATACCTGGACCCGGCGCAGACGGCCGAGGCGTTCGACGGGGACGGCTTCCTGCGGACCGGTGACCTCGGGTTGCTGACCGACACCGGGCATCTGATTCTCACCGGGCGGCTGAAGGACGTGATCATCCGCAAGGGGGAGAACATCTCGGCGAAGGAGATCGAGGATCTGCTCGCCGCGCATCCGGACGTCGGGGACGTGGCCGTCGTGGGGCTGCCCGATGCCGAGCGGGGGGAGCGGGTGTGCGCGGTGGTCGAACAGCCGCCGGGGGCCGGGGAGTTGACCCTGGCCGCCGTCACCGACTATCTGCGCGCGGAAGGGCTGTCCGTGCACAAGCTGCCGGAGCGGCTGGAGATCGTGGACGCCCTTCCGCGCAACGAGACCCTGCGCAAAGTGCTCAAGTACAAGCTGCGGGAGCGCTATTCGGGGACGGTGAAGTAGCGGGCGAAGGAGGAGACGATCTCCGCCTCGCCCACCTTGCCGTCGCTGTCCGTGTCGAGGGCGTCGGCGGCCGTCGCGGCGATGTCGTCCGGCACACCGAGGGCCTTGAGGACGCGCACGGTGTCCGCGATCGTGGCCGAGCCGTCGCCGTCCGGGTCGGCCACGTCGAGGGCCGCGTGCAGGAAGGGGCGGCCGATCTCGGCGAAGCGCTCCGGGTTGTCGCGCAGCCGCTTGACCGCGCCGTTGACGAACTCCTCGCGGCTGACGCGCTGGTCGCCGTCCCGGTCCGCGATGCCGGCCATGCCCTGCCAGAACGCCTCCGCGCCGATGTACAGGGCCTGGCCCTTGTCGGAGCGGGCCGCCGTGCCGAACTCCGTGAGCAGCGCCTTGGCCGCCGAGTTGAAGTCCTCCCGGTCGATGAACCCGTTGCCGTCCTGGTCGAAGGTGGCGAACCGGGCCGCGATCCGTCGCTCGTACTCGGTGCTGACCATGTCTTTCGGGCCGCCTTACTCATGTGGGGTGCACTTGGCAGGGAGCGTACGACGCCGAGACGGGTCCGGGAGCGGAAAACGACGCTTGTACCAAGACCGGGGAAATTCCGAAACAACGACGTCACGCCGGAAACCGCCGTGTCACGCCGAGAGAGGGTCCGCCTCGTCCTCGGGTTCGTCCTCTGTGGCCGTCATCACATCGGGGTAGACGTCGAAGAGACGACGCACACCGAGGGCGCCGAGGACCCGGTTCACATGAGAGCCGTCGACGGCTCCCTGCGCGGGCAGAACCACGCGCAGATGGCCCTGGCAGGAGCGGATCAGTCGGCGGACGGCGATCAGCACGCCGACGCCGCTGGAGTCACAGAACAGCACCTCGGAGAGGTCGAGGACCAGGCTGTGCTGCCCCTCGGCCACCACGTCGTGCACCGCCTGGCGCAACACCGGCGAGGTCACCAGGTCCAGTTCGCCGGACACGAGGAGCACGGACCAGCCGCCGCGCTCGCCGTCGTTCACTTTGAAGGCCACCATCGAGCCTTTCGCTAGCCGGAACTCCCGGAAACCGTCCGGAAACGGAAGCCGTACCTACGCTTCCTTGCAGCGCGGCTGCCCAGCGGCCGTTCCCTGAAACACAGGCCCAGAAACGGAAACCGGTCGGAAGAGGCTTGTTTTAGTCGGCTTCGATCCTGTTCGATCAGATGTGGGCAGGGTAGGCACAGATCCGCTACCACCTGCGTCGGTTCGGGGGCGTGCAATTGCAGAATGGGGGGTGCGCTGTCAGACGTGCCCACTACATTCGAAGAGACGGTGAGCGCACGCTTGACTCGGGCACAGCCACGGTGAAGGGGGTCGCATGGCGACGAAGGACGCACCGCCCCGTTGGGACCGCAAGATGCAGCAGCGGCTCGCGCGCGGCGAGGCGGCGGCCCTCGGTGAGCTGTACGACCGCTTCGCGTCCCTCGTGCACTCCCTCGCCCACCGCGTCCTGGGCGACGAGCGCGCGGCCGACGGCATCACCCGCGAGGTCTTCACCCACGTCTGGGAGCACCCGGACGCCTACGACCCCAAGCAGGGCCCGCTGCGTTCCTGGGTGGCCGCGCTGACGCACCGGCTCGCCGTGCAGCGCCTGCGGGCCACGGAGACGGCCGCGCTCGCGCGTGAGGGTCGCGACGGCCGGGGTTCCGCGGAGGAGCTGGAGCGCAAGGTCCGCCACGCCTCCGTCGCCGCCCGCGCCGACTACATCGTCACGTCCATGCCCGCCCCGCTGCGGGCCGCCCTGGACCTCGCCTACTTCCAGCGCCGTGACTACCGCCAGACCGCCGTCGACCTCGGCGTCACCGAGGACGAGGCCAGGCGCCGCCTCCGCCTCGGCCTCCAGCTCCTGTCCACCGCCCACGACGCCGGCGCACCGCCGGGAGCGAGGGGTGGCACGTGAGCGACGCGTGGCGGGACGACTTCGAGAACTTCGGGGGACACGAGGGGCGCGAGGAGTACGACGGGTTCGGCGACGGTGAGGGGGTCGTGCCCGCGCAGGGTGGGGCGGGTGGGTCCGGCAGGCCTGGTGGCCCCGAGCACGGCCGCCCTGTGAACGACGGCTCCGGGAACGGCGGTTCGGTGGACGACGACGGCGACGGCACGCGGGGTGGGCCGGGCGGTAGTGGCGATCCCGGGGGCGGTGAGGGCTCGCGGGGTGGGGCCGGTGATCCCGGCGGCGGGGGGTTCGCGCACAGCGGTGCCGCGAGCGGGGACGGGGACGGCGAGCCGCCGCGCATCCCGCTGCCCCGGGCCTCCGTGGAGGACAGCGGGCGTCCGCTGCCCGACCTCGACGCGACCGCGTCCCTGCCGGTGCCGCTGGTGCTGGAGCACCAGGTGCTGAAGGCGCTGCTCGGCGCGTGGGCGCTGGCCGCGTGCTCGGCGGAGGAGACGGCGGCCGTGGAGGAACACCTCGGCGAGTGCGGGGCCTGCGCGGACGAGGCGATGCGGCTGCGCAGTGCGGTCGGCCTGCTGCATCCCGTCGAGCCGCTGGACCTCGACCCCGGGCTGCGGACGCGCGTCCTGACCGGTTCCTTCGACCGCCGGCCGCCGCGCATCCCGGTGCCGGAGTGGGCGACGGCGTACGACGCGGAGACGGCGCGGCTGGACGCGCTGCTCCAGGACATAGGTGACGCCGAGTGGCACGCGCCCGTGCGGCTGCGGTGGTTCGACGGCGTGGGGCCGACGAGCCGTCGTACGACCGTCGCCGGGGTGATCGCGCATCTGCTGACCGTCGACGGCCTGGTCGCGGCGGCGCTCGGCCTCGACGACCCGCTGACCGGGGAGACCGCGAAGCCGTCGACGCCGGCGGCGCGTACCGAGGCGTACTGGAAGTCGTCGCACTTCCCGACGACCCGGTCCATCCGCGCGCCCTGGCGCGAGCAGAGCCACAACATCGTCCGCACGGTGTCCTTCACCGGCGGCAGCACCGGCGGACTGGCCGTGTCCTACGGCGACTTCGAGCTTCCGCTGCACGATGCGATGCTCGACCGGGCCTTCGAGTGCTGGGTCCACGCGGAGGACATCGCGGAGGCGGTCGACTATCCGTACGAGCCGCCGTCCCCGCGCGGTCTGAACCGGATGATCGATCTGGCCGCGCGGATGTTGCCGTCCGCGCTGGCCGTACGGCGTCGGCACGGGTTGGCTTCGCCGGTGAGCGGGCGGCATCTCGTCGGGGCGGGGGAGGCGGGGCGGAGTCTTCGGCTGGAGATCGAGGGGCATGGCGGGGGCGAGTGGCTGATCTCCCTGGACTCGCCCGGCGCGGTGGGGTCGGCCGAGCGGGAAGTCGCCCATATCGCCCTGGACGGCGTCGAGTTCTGCCACCTCGCCGCCGGGCACGTTTCTCCGGAGGAGGCGGCCGCGGGGCAACTCGGTGACCGGGAGGCGATCCGGGATGTGCTGTTCGCCACGGCGTCGTTGAGCCGGATGTAGGGGTCGGTTCCGGCTTCGTCGGCGACTGCGGGTGAGTGGGGGCCGGTCGCGCAGTTCCCCGCGCCCCTTCGTAGCGCACGGTTCGTTTCGTCGGTGCGGGTGAGGGGGCTTCCGTTTGCGGGGCAGGTGCGGGTAGTCCGTGGTTGCTCGCGCAGTTCCCCGCGCCCCTGAAACTGGGCCGGGGTTCCGAAGGGGCGCGGGGAACTGCGCGACCAGCCACAACGCACCCGCACCCACACCCGCACGGAGAGACCCTCAGGGGCGCGGGGAACTGCGCGACCAGCCACGACGCACCCGCACCCGCACCCACCGCCGAAGCAGCAACCCCCGTGTTCCTAGGCGAACACGACCGTCCGGCGGCCGTTCAGGAGGATTCGGCGTTCCGCGTGCCACTTGACCGCCCGTGCCAGCGCCTGGCATTCGACATCGCGGCCGATCGCCACCAGCTGGTCCGGGGTGACGTCGTGCCCCACCCGCTCGACCTCCTGCTCGATGATCGGCCCCTCGTCGAGGTCGGCGGTGACATAGTGCGCCGTCGCCCCGATCAGCTTCACACCCCGCAGATGAGCCTGGTGATACGGCTTCGCACCCTTGAAGCTCGGTAGGAAGGAGTGGTGGATGTTGATGATCCGCCCGCTGAGCGCCTTGCAGAGATCGTCGGAGAGAACCTGCATGTACCGCGCGAGGACGACGAGTTCGACCTTCTCCTCGCGGACCAGTTCGAGCACCCGCGCCTCGGCCTCGGCCTTGTTCTCCTTCGTCACCGGAATGTGGTGGAAGGGAATGTGGTACGACTCCACCAGCTCAGCGAAGTCCGTGTGGTTGGACACCACCGCCGCGATCTCCACCGGCAACGCCCCGATCCGCGCCCGGAACAACAGGTCGTTCAGACAGTGCCCGAACTTGCTGACCATGAGCACGACCCGCATCCGGTCCCCGGCCCGGTTGATCTGCCAGTCCATGTGGAACGAGTCACCGATCGCCGCGAAGCTCGCCCGCAGCTTCTCCGCCGTCACCGGCGACTCCGCCGAGAAGTGGACGCGCATGAAGAACAGCCCCGTGTCGTGGTCACCGAACTGCTGGCTGTCCTCGATGTTGCAGCCGGTCATGAAGAGGTAGCTCGACACGGCGTGCACGATGCCCTGCTTGTCGGGGCACGACAGGGTGAGGACGTACTGGTCGGCGGCTGCCGCGGCGGGGGTGGACTGCGCGTTCATGCCGGACAGGGTCCCATATCCCCCTGAGCGGACACATCGGCGTCCGCCACCCGGACCGACCGGACACCCGGCGTGTCGCGAAGGGACGAACCCGCCCCCGGCGAACCCGCCCGGCGCTACGCGGACCGCGTCATGATCTGGAGAACCTCAAGCGTCCGCGGCGGCGCGTCCGGGTCCTCCCCGTCGCTCACCGCCATCCGCACATGCGCGTCCCGCGCCGCCCGCACCGCCTCCGGCCACGCCTGGTGGTCGACGTACGCGGAGACCTGCGCGTCGGGGCCCACCTGGTGCATGATCCGCAGGACGCGCAGGACGGCGGTGTCGACGAGGGCCGCCTCCTGGGAGTCGCGGAAGATCGTGCCGACGTACTTCTCGGCGGACCAGTTGTCGAGCCAGGTGTCCTCGACGAGGCGGTAGACGGCGTCGGTGACGTCGCCGTACCCGTCGACACCTGCCAGCCAGACGTTCTGCTGGAACGCCGGGTCGGAGAGCATGTGCAGCGCGGAACGCACGTTGCTGCGCCAGCGCCACCAGGGCATGTCGTTCAGTGGCATGCCGCCCATGGTGGAGGAGCGACGGGGGCGACGGGAAGAGTTCTCCGAACCTTGCACGGTCATCGATCGTACGTTCCTCGTCACACACACAGGAACACCCCCCGTAATTCACCCCCACGTCACCATCTGTTGACCCAGAGTCACTGCTCGGTTAGCGGTGTGGCGGAAGCGTGTGTGGACATGACCGGCAGGCGACGCAACCGCAGCACCTTCCTCCCCCCTCTCACCCGGCCCGTCAGAGCGACCGCCCTGTCGGCGGCGGCCCTGGGGGTGTGCGCGTCCCTCCTCGCCGGCTGCGGGGTCATCCACGGTGTCACGGGGGGCGCCGGGGGTGACTCCATCACCGTCATGACGTGGGCGCCGTGGGACACCGGCGCGACCAACAAGCCCGGCATGCCCGCCATGGCGACGGCGTACGCGAAGTGGATCAACAAGCACGGCGGGATCAATGGCCGCAAGCTCACGGTCCTGACCTGCAACGACCACAACACGAACGTGTCCGCGGCGAAGTGCGCCCGGCAGGCCGTGGAGAAGAACGTGGTCGCGGTCGTCGGCTCCTACAGCGAGTTCAGCGACTCGTTCTTCGCCCCGCTGGAGGGCGCCGGCATCCCCTACATAGGCGGCTACGGCGTCACCACCGAGGAGTTCACCCGCGCCCTGTCCTACCCCGTCAACGGCGGCCAGCCCGCGCTCCTGGCGGGCCTCGGCAAGGAACTCGGCCCGGCCTGCGGCCCGGTCGCCCTCGTACGGCCCGACTCCATCGCGGGCGACGACCTGCCCCCGCTGCTCAACGCCGGGCTCGCGGCGGGCGGCCACGCGGCGGCGACCGACCAGCTCGCGGCGGACGACGCGACCGAGTACTCCAGCCAGTCGACGCGGGCGCTGGAGAGCGCGACCGGCGGCTCGGGCAAGGAGGGCTGTGTGGTGCCCTCGCTCGGGGACCGTACCGACACCTTCATGGACTCCTTCCGGCGCGACCGTCAGGACTATCCCGCGGTGCACGCCGCGACCGTGCTCGGCAGCGTCGACCAGACCGAGATCAACTCGACGGGCGGGCAGTCCGGGCCCTACGAGGGGTCGTACATCACCGGCTGGTACCCGGTGGCGAGCGACGCGCGCTGGGACCCGATGAAGAAGGCCGTCAACGAGGTGGCCTTCGGCGACAACCGCATCGACCCCGCGGACGCGGGCGTGCAGACCACCTGGATCGCGTACACCGCGTTCAAGGCGGTCGTGAACTCGCTCGGCAGCGGCGACATCACCTCCGACACCGTGCGCCGCGCCCTCGACGACGGCGTGAAGGTCAACACCGGGGGCCTGACCCCGACCCTCCAGTGGAGCTCCCGCGACGACAACCTCGCCTCGGTCGGCCTGTCCCGCCTGGTGAACGCGTGCGTGACCCTCCAGGTCGTCCGCAAGGGCGTCCTGGTCTCGGCGAAGAAGGGCTTCTTCGATATGACGAGGACGCTGGAGAGCGCGGATCTGGACTAGGAGCCGGGCGCGGGCCCCTTCCGAGGCCCGCGCCCGCGTTCCTCAGAGCTGCGTCGGCTGGCGCTGGGTCAAGCCGTACGTCTTCGCGATCGTGTTCCAGAGGGCGGCGGCCTTGACCTTCTGGTTGCTGGCGACGCCGCTTGCCGCGTTGCCCGCGCCGGTCTGGCCGGTGGTGCGGGCCTGGCCCTTCTTGCAGCCGTGTTTGCCGGCGGCCTGGTCGGCCCAGGCCGCGTAGTGGTTGTCGGCCGACGCCGACGCCTTCCACGCGCTGGTGAGGGCGGTCGTCAGGGCCGCGTTGTCCGGCAGCTTGTCCACGCTGAGCTGGGACAGCTTGGTCACCAGTTCGGCGCGCTGCTTGGCCGCGTCCCGCAGGTCGGAGGCCGACTCGCCGAGCTTGTTGCAGGCCTTCACATTGCCGACGGCCTTGATCACCGAGGCACGGCTGCTGCCGCTGTCGGCGAGCAACTTGTCCAGGGCCACGGCCTGTTCCTTCGCGGCATCCGTGCCCGCCGACGAGGAACCGTCCGTGGCGGCCGACGTCGCGGCCACCGTCTTGTTGGCGTCGCTCTTGCCGCCGCCCCCGCTGAGCAGCGCCCCGGCACCGACCCCGAGGATCGCGATACCGATCCCGACCCCGGCGATCAGCGGCACCCGCGAACGGCGCCCGCCCCGGCCGCCGTCGTCCCCCGGCGCGCCGCGTCGGCCGCCGTCCCCGGGCGGGGCGTACGACGGCTGTGCGTACCCCTGCTGCGCGTACGACGGCTGGGCCTGCCCGTACCCCTGCCCCTGCTGCTCCGCGCGCGGCGGCTGCTGGAAGCGGGGCATCTGCTGGGTGGACCCGGCGGGCTGCTCGCCCCCGGCGTCGCTGCGGAACAGGTTGTCGAACTCGGCGGGCGGCTGCCGGTCGTCCGGTCCGCCCGGCCGCACCCCGTACCCGGGAGCGCCGCCCTGCGCGGGCACCGGCGGCAGGAACTGCGTGGGCTGCGCGTCGGGGTGCCCGGCCTGCTGCGGCATCGGCCCCGCGGGCACCTCGGGCGGCAGCGCCCCGGGCGTGACGGGCGGCAGGAACTGCGTCGCCCCCTCGTCCATGGGCGCGGCCGGCACCGGCGGCAGGAACTGGGTGGCGCCTTCGTCACCGGGCACGTTGGCCACCGGCGGGATGTACTGCGTGGCCCCCTCGTCGGCGGGCGGCAGCGGCACGCTCGGGAACGCGGCCGGCAGGGCGCCGGAGGACGGCTGGTGCCCGGTGGAGGCGGAACCGCCGTATCCGTAGCCGTAGTTCTGCGCGGCGCCCTGGGGTGTCGCGGGCGGCTGCTCGGCCGCGTAGCCCGCGCCGACGTATCCGGCGGCGGGCTCCTGGGCGTACCCCGACGGGTACTCCTGGGCGTACGACTGCTGCTGCACGCCGTAGGCCGCGTGCTGGGCGCTCTCCTCGGGCAGCGCGCCCGGCTGACCCGGGATGCCGTCCTGGGCGCCCCACGCGGGCTGCTCGGGGCCGGCACCCCACTGCTGCTGCGACTCGCCCCAGCCCTGGCCCGGCGGCGGGGCCGGGCTCTGGTGCTGCTGCTGGTCGTGCCGGTCGGGGCCCCAGGGCCCGCCCCAGGACTGACCGCTGGTCGGGGGTGCTATCGACGGCTGCCCGCCCGACTGCTGGTTACCGCGTCCGCCCGTCATACCCGGCAGGAGGGGTTCACCTCCGTCGGAGGGCAGCACGATGCCTTCGCGCGCGGGCCGCGCCGAGGGCTCCTCGCCCTGTCCACTCTGCGTCACCGGGACTCCTACGAATGGGGGACCTACGGGATCGTCGGCTCACGCTACCGGGTACCCCGAGCCCGGTGCCACGCAGCACTGGACTGGACCTGCCCTCTTGTGACGGCCGTAACAGTCCCGGACCCGCCTCCGCTCCAAGTGCCGCTGTCCGCACTCCTTTCCGCACCGGAGCGGTGTTCACCTGCTGGTCACCCCGCCGTTCACGCGGCGGCCTGCAACTCCATCCGTGCCCCGAACTCCCGCACCACCGGCTCGTCCCGGTACGGCTCAAGCCGCTGCTGGAAGTCGTCGAGATACTCGGCGCCCCGGTTGGACCGCAGCGAACCGAGCAACTCCACCGCTTTCAGGCCCGTGTTGCAGGCCTGCTCGACCTCGCGCTGCTGCACCTGCGCGCTCGCCAGCAGCACATATCCGATGGCCCGGCGGCGCGCCCGCGACTCCGGGTGCCCGTCCAGCGACTCCTGCGCGCACCGCGCCGCCGCCTCGGCCTGGCCCAGGTCGCGGTGGCAGTGCGCCAACTCGTCGGCGAGATAGGCCTCGTCGAAGTGCCCGATCCACGCCGGGTCGTCACCGGACGACGGATCGGCCGCGTCCAGCGCGCTCACCGCGCGCCCCGACGCGAGCTGCGCGGACCGCGCGTCCCCCATCAGGGCGTGCCCGCGCGCTTCGGCCGCGTAGAACATCGCCTCGGCCCGCGGGGTCACGCGCCCCCGCGCCCCCTCCTGCGCCGCCCGCGCCAACTGGGCGATCTCACGCGGGTTTCCGAGCTGCGCGGCCAGGTGACTCATGGACGCGGCGAGGACATAGCCGCCGTATCCGCGGTCCCCCGCCGCCTGCGCGAGCCGCAGCGCCTGGATGTAGTACCGCTGCGCCAGGCCGGGTTGACCGGTGTCGACGGCCATGTACCCGGCGAGTTCCGTCAACCGGGCGACGGCGGCGAAGAGTTCACGCCCCACGGCTTCCCGGTACGACCCCGCCAGCAGCCCGGAGACGACGCTGTTGAGGTAGTGCACGACGACCGGGCGCACATGCCCGCTGCCGTACTGGTGGTCCAGGTCGCTCAGCGCCTGGGTCATGGCGCGCACGGCCGCCACGTCGGACTGCCCCACCCTCGGCCCCGCCGCCCGCGCGACCTGTGAGTCGGGCGAGGAGATCAGCCAGTCACGGCTCGGCTCGACCAGCGCGGACGCGGCGACCGACGAACCGGACAGGAAGTCCCGCCGGCCCACGTCGCTGCGCCACAGCTCGCACACCTGCTCGATGGCCCCGAGGACGGTCGGCGAGAACTGGAGGCCCACGCCCGACGCGAGGTTCTTGCCGTTGGCCATGCCGATCTCGTCGATCGTGACCGTACGGCCCAGCTTGCGGCCCAGCGCCTCGGCGATGATCGCCGGCGCCCGCCCTCGCGGCTGCTGTCCCCGTAGCCAGCGGGCCACGGACGTCTTGTCGTAGCGCAGGTCGAGACCGTGCTCGGCGCCGCACATGTTGACCCGGCGGGCCAGCCCGGCGTTCGAGCACCCCGCCTCCTGGATGAGCGCTTGCAGCCGTTCGTTCGGCTGCCGCGCGACAAGTGGCCTTGCGGCCATGGCGTACCCCCTGGGAACAACCCCTGAAGCGAAAAGATCCGGCCGTGAAGATCAATGCCCAGCGAACATGGCGAAAATGCGAAGCTTGCGAGGAATGCCGGGGTAAAAGCTGGTGCCCGCCCCACACGTGGCTACCCAGCTGCCGCTGTCGTTCCTCCCGCGCGCCCCCGCACATGCCTCCATGCGCCCCAGTTGCGGAATCGATGCCCCTCCCCCGCGCGCGCTACGCCCGTAACTCCAGGTGGGTGCGGGAGTTGTGTTGGGCGTGGAAGAGACGATCGCGGGCACCGAAGCCGCTCAGATTCCGAAGCAGCGCGGGGAATCGCTGCTGGAGACAGCCGTACGCTACGCGGAGGAGCGCCACTGGGACGTCTTCCCCGGCACCTGGCTGGAAGCCGTCGACGGGGTGCAGCACTGCTCCTGTGGCGACACCGCGTGCGCCGCACCCGGCGCACACCCGGCGCGTGAGGACTGGGCGACACAGGCGACGGGCAGTGCGACGGTCGCGCGGCGGATGTGGCAGAAGCAGCCGGCGTCCTCGATCCTGCTGCCCACGGGGCGGACGTTCGACGCGATCTCAGTCCCGGAGAGTTCGGGTTTTCTCGCGCTGGCCCGGATGGAGCGGATGGAACTGACGCTCGGGCCCGTGATGGTGACGCCGGCGCGGCGGATGGAGTTCTTCGTGCTGCCGGGGGCGTCGGTGAAGGTGCCGGATCTGGTGCGGCGGATCGGGTGGTCGCCGGCGTCGTTGGATCTGGTGGTGCTGGGCGAGGGCGGGTATGTGGCCGCGCCGCCCACGCGGTTCGGGTCTCGGGGGGCCGTGCAGTGGGCCTGCCGGCCTACCGCCGCGAACCGCTGGCTGCCGGACGCGGAGGAGTTGATCTCGCCGCTCGCCTACGCGTGCGGGCGTGATCGGTAGTCGCGCGCGTGCCGGTTCGGTGGGGGCTGCTCGCGCCCCGCGGCGGACCCGGGTACCGACACTGTCCCGCGCCCCTTGGGCAGGTCCCCTGACCGTAGGCTGCACGGTATGACGTCGGCTGTGAGTGTGCGTGGGCTCTGGAAGCGGTTCGGGCAGCAGATCGCTGTCGCCGGGATCGATCTGGAGTTGCCTTCGGGGAAGTTCATCGGGCTGGTCGGGCCCAATGGAGCCGGGAAGACCACCACCCTCTCCATGGTGACCGGGTTGTTGCGGCCCGATCAGGGGAGCATCTCGGTCGTCGGGCACGACGTGTGGCAGGACCCCGTGGCCGTGAAGGCGCGGATCGGTGTGCTGCCGGAAGGGCTGCGGCTCTTCGAGCGGCTGTCGGGCCGTGAACTCCTCGGGTACAGCGGCCGGTTGCGGGGGCTGCCCGGGGCCGAGGTGGACAAGCGGGCCACGCAGCTGCTCGACGTGCTCGACCTGGCCGGGGCCCAGCACAAGCTGGTCGTCGACTACTCGACCGGTATGCGCAAGAAGATCGGGCTCGCCGCCGCTCTCCTCCACAACCCCGAAGTCCTCTTCCTGGACGAGCCGTTCGAGGGCGTCGACCCGGTCTCCGCGCAGACCATCCGGGGCGTCCTGGAGCGCTACACCGCCTCCGGCGCCACCGTCGTCTTCTCCTCCCACGTCATGGAACTCGTCGAGTCCCTCTGCGACTGGGTCGCCGTGATGGCCGCCGGCCGCATCCGCGCACAGGGCACGCTCGCCGAGGTCCGCGGCGAATCCCCCACGCTCCAGCAGGCATTCCTCGAACTCGTCGGCGCCGGCGCCCGCGACCACGGTTCCGACCTCGACTGGCTGGGCGGCGGCGCCCGATGACCGACACCACGGCTCCCGCCTCGATCACCCCGGTCGTCGTCCGCCTGAAGCTGTCCCTGCTCCGCAACGGTCTACGGCAGTCCGGCGGGCGCCGGGCCGCGTATGTCGCGTCGGCGGTCGTGGCGCTGCTGATCGCCGCGCTCCAGCTGGTCGGGCTGATCGCGCTGCGCGGGGACGCGAGCGCGGTCTCCGTGGTCGTACTCCTCGTCGCGGTCCTGGGGCTGGGCTGGGCGGTGATGCCGCTGTTCTTCCCGTCCGGCGACGAGACCCTCGACCCGACTCGCCTGGTGATGCTGCCCCTTCGGCCCCAGCCCCTCGTACGGGCGCTGCTGGCGGCCTCGTTGGTGGGCATCGGGCCGGTGTTCACACTGGTGCTGCTGCTCGGTTCGGTGATCGCGGTCGCGCACGGCGCCGCCGCCTACGTCACCGCGGTGGTGGCGCTCGCCCTCGGGCTGCTGAGCTGCGTGGCCCTGGCGCGGGCGGTGGCCGCGGCCAACATCCGCCTGCTGACCAGCCGCAAGGGCCGCGACCTCGCGGTGCTGAGCGGGCTGGTGATCGCGGTCGGCGCGCAGGTGGTCAACTTCGGATTGCAGCACCTCGGTTCGAGCGGCCTGTCCAAGCTCGATCCGGCGGCCGAGGTGTTGCGCTGGGTGCCACCGGCGACGGCGGTCGGCGCGGTGGACTCGGTGAGCAAGGGTTCCTACGGTCTGGCAGCCGCCCAACTGGCGCTGTCCGTGGCCGCGTTGACGGCCCTGGTGGTGCTCTGGTCCCGCAGTCTGACCAAGCTGATGACGGCACCGGACGGCTCGACGATCCAGTCCGCGGAACCGGCGGCGAAGGACAAGGCAGCGACGGGCGCGCTGTCCCGGCTCCTCCCGTCGGGCCGCACGGGCACGGTCATGGAACGCAGCCTGCGGTACGTGTGGCGCGACCCCAAGACCAAGGCGGCGTGGGTGACTTCGCTGGCGATCGGTCTGATCGTGCCGGTGTTCAACGCCATCCAGGGCACGGGCTCGGTGTACTTCGCGTGCTTCGCAGCCGGGATGCTCGGCATCCAGATGTACAACCAGTTCGGCCAGGACACCTCCGCGTTCTGGATGGTCGCGACGACGATCTCCACGACACGGGACGCCTACGTCGAACTCCGCGCCCGCGCGCTGGCGTTGCTGCTGATCACCCTGCCGTACGCGACGCTCGTGACCGTCGTGACGACAGCGCTGCTCGGCGACTGGCACCGGCTCCCCGAGGTCCTCGGCCTGTCCTTCGCCCTCCTCGGCGCGATGCTCGCCACCGGCGCCTGGACCTCGGCCCGCTTCCCCTACTCCATCCCCCAGGGCACCCACAAGAACGTCGCCCCCGGCCAGGCCGGCCTCGCCTGGATCTCCATCTTCGGCGGCATGATCTCCGCCGCGCTCCTCTGCTCCCCCGTCATCGCCCTCACCATCTGGGCGAACGTCAGCGCGGACGGCGACCAGTGGAGCTGGGTGCTGCTCCCGGTGGGTGCGGCCTACGGAACGGCGATCACCTACGCGGGCCTGCGCCTGGCGGCACCGGGCACGGCAAGACGCCTCCCGGAGATCCTGGCGGCAGTGAGCAAGGCCTGAGCGGTCTTTCAGGGGCGCGGGGAACTGCGCACCCAGCCACGACCCACCCGCACCCGCCCCGCAACAGGAGCCCCCACCCCCCTAGGCGCACACCTCACACCAGCACCCCGTCAAGAAACGGCTCGATAGCCGCCCGCCAGGCGTCGGGCTGGTCGTAGAACACGAGATGTCCCGCGTCACCGACCTCCGCGTACTCCCCCCTGGGAAGGACCCGCACCATCTCCTGCGCCTCGGCCCGCCCCAGCTCTCCGTCCAGCCCCCGCACCACCAGCGCGGGACACTGCACCTGGGCCAGTTCCTCCCAGTGCGCGTCGTACACCCATGTCTCCCGCGACTTCAGCATCTGCTCGGGCTCGAACACCGGCCGCCACCCGTCCGCGGACTCCTGCATGACCTCGGCGTAGAACTCCCCCCGGGAGGGATTGGGCCGCTCCACCCATGGATCGTCCTCACCGAACCACTTGCGGACGTCCGCGAGCGTGGCGAAGGGAACGGGCCACGAGGTGAACCAGTCGGCCCACTCCCGCTGCGAGGCCGCGCCCAGCGCGGACGCCCGCATGTCACAGATGATCAACCCCCGCACCAGATCGGGCCGTTTCGCCGCGAGCTGCCACGCCGTCAGCGCACCCATCGCATGGCCGATGAGGACGACCGGGGCGAGCCCGAGCTGCTCCAGCGCGGCCTCCGCGTCCTCGACGTAGGCCTCGCGGGTGAAGGCCGCCCGCGGCGGCTTCTCGCTCCGGCCGTGGCCGCGCTGGTCGAGTGCGACGGCGCGGTGCCGTTCGGAGAGCCAGCGGGCGGTGGACGCCCAGTGCGAGGCACGGCCCATCAGGCCGTGCAGTAAGAGAACTCCGGGTGCTCGCTCGATCTCCCCCGACTTGGGCGGGTCCGCGAACTCCCATGCGGCCAGGCGTACGCCGCCTGCGCCGGTCACGTCGATGCGCCGCGCCATTGGTCCTGGCACCCCCCTAGCTCCGCACGGACCGCTCGCTCCCGCTTCGAGCCACCGGTCCTGTGAACCACGCTCTGCCGCTTGTGCCGTTGCTCGGTGCTTGTGTCTCTCCTCTTCTGCCCTCGTTCCGCGCTTCTGACCTCTGCCCCGCGCCCCCGCCGCGCGCCGCGTGCGTGTCTCTTCCTACAGGGCACGCCCCGCGCGTTTCATCCCCCGCAGGTTATCGAATACGAATTCGAAGATGCCGTCCTCGGCCGTGACACCCCTCGTTCGAGTGACCCGGCGCGAGGAATGATCGCCGCCGCCGGGGGGAGATCTTCAGCGGGAGGCGGACCGCTCGGGGAAAACGGTCCGAGGGGAATGACCTTGAGCGCTCGGGGCTCCGGGTCAGCACAGGGGAGGACAGGCCCCGGCGCCGTGCGGCGCCGGGGCCCTCTCCACGTCTTCGGCACATCCTCCCGCCCCCTCACGGTCATATGCCTCACGCGACAGCCTGGCACGCGAAACGTCCGAGCGCGGCGATTCAGCTCACTAAATCTGGGATTCGCCGGGATCGCCGACGGCCCCGCCGCGACGCCACAACTACCCCTCGCACCCCGGGAGTTGGACGACCCGCAGCTCAGCGTTCCGCACGGCACCCGGCCCGGCGCCCACCCCGGTCCCCGCCCCTCGGCTCAGCGCTTGGCGACGAACACGTGCGAGGCGATATCCGACTCCAGCTCGGCCGCCTCGCCGCCGCTGCCCACCAGCACCCCGCCCGCGGACTCCGTCACGCTCACCACCGAGCCGGGCTGCACGCCCGCGCGGCGCAGCGTGTACATCAGCTGGGCGTCCGTCTGGATGGGCTCGCCGATCCGCCGTACGACGACGGTCTTGCCGTCGACTCCCGGGTCGAGGTCGGCCAGCGAGACCATGCCCTCGTCCAGGAACGGGTCCGCGCCGTCCTTCTCGCCCAGCTCCTCCAGCCCGGGGATCGGGTTGCCGTACGGCGACTCCGTGGGGTGGCGCAGGAGCTCCAGGACGCGGCGCTCCACGGCCTCGCTCATCACGTGCTCCCAGCGGCAGGCCTCGGCGTGCACCTGCTCCCACTCCAGGCCGATCACGTCGACGAGCAGACACTCGGCGAGCCGGTGCTTGCGCATCACGCGGGTGGCGAGCCGGCGGCCCTCGTCGGTCAGCTCCAGGTGGCGGTCGCTGGCCACGGCCACCAGGCCGTCGCGCTCCATGCGCGCCACCGTCTGGCTCACCGTGGGCCCGCTCTGGTCGAGCCGCTCGGCGATGCGGGCGCGCATGGGGACCACACCTTCCTCCTCCAGCTCGAGGATGGTGCGGAGATACATCTCCGTGGTGTCGATCAGTCCGGACATACGTGCCCCTCGATTACCTCTGCCCGAAGCTCGACGGCTCCGCGGCGCGTGCGCTGGCCCTGGACCCAATTCTGACGCATACCACTGACAACCGTGCCGCGCCGCCGAAACCGGCCGGTCACGGCCGCCCTCGGCACCCCTCCCGGCGTGCTCCACGCGTGCTCCGCGCCTGCTCCGCGGCAGGCCCGGCACGGGCTGTGCGGTGGCCCGGATCGCCCTGGCCGCCGTATTGACATCCCGATGGTCCAGACCGCACGGTGATCCGCGACACAACCTCACCGAGGAGGCTCCCGTATGAGCGACCGTACGCCGGCCGGCCAGTTCTTCGACGCCGCGATCACCCTCCTCCAGCGGGTCCGCGACGAAGAGGCCGAGCCCGTCCAGGCGGCCGGCACGCTCCTCGCGGACACCGTGGCCGGGGGCGGACGCCTCTTCGCGTTCGGTGCCGGGCACTCCTCGCTCGCGGCCCAGGACGTCGTCTATCGCGCGGGCGGCCTCGCCCTGATGAACCTGCTCACGGTCCCCGGAGTCGTCGGCGTCGACGTCATGCCGGCCACGCTGGGCTCCGCCCTGGAGCGCGTCGACGGCCTCGCGAGCGTGGTCCTGGAGACCTCACCGCTGCGGGACGGCGACGCCCTGGTGATCATCTCGCTGTCCGGGCGGAACGCCCTCCCCGTGGAGATGGCGATGAAGGCCCGCTCCCTGGGCGTACGGGTCATCGGCGTGACGTCGGTGGCGTACGCCTCGGAGACGACCTCACGGCACACCTCGGGGACGTACCTCAAGGACCACTGCGACGTCGTCCTCGACTCGAAGATCGCGATCGGCGACGCGGAACTCACCCTCGACACCATCCCGGCCCCCTTCGCCCCCGCCTCCACGGCCGTCACCACGGCCCTCCTCCAGGCGGTCATGGCGACGGCGGCCGCGACCCTGGCCGACCGCGGCATCGAGCCGCCCCTGCTGCGCTCCGGGAACGTCGACGGCGGCCACGAGTGGAACGGCCGCGTCTTCGAGGAGTACCGCGACCGGATCTTCTACCAGTACTGAGCAGCCTCTTCCACGGCTGCCGCGTGTTCTTTCACGGCTGCTGAGCGGGCCTCCGGCCGGGCGGCCCCGCTCACTTCTCGCCGACCCGCTCCGCCAGATCCAGCGCCGCCGCGATCCGTACGGCGACGTCCTCGGCGTAGATCGAGTCGGACCGTTCGAACTGGCTGCGCCCGGCGCCCCGCAGGAACGTCACGACGCCCAGGGTCCGCCCCCGGCTGCGCAGGACCGCGCACAGGGCGTGCACGGCGTCCGTGGGCCACTGGCGGACGCGGGCCCACTCGCGGGCCTGCTCGGGCGGGACGGTGCCGATGCTGGCCCGCACGGAGCCGACGCGTTCGACGCACTGGAGGGCGGGATGGCCCTCCGCATAGCGCACGGGCAGACCGGCCGCGCCGGTGAGCAGGCTGGGGCCGGGGGCTCCCGTGGGCGTGGCGGCGACGCGGATGAGGCGTACGGCTGTCGTGCCGCTCCGCAGGCCGTCGCCGTCGTTCAGCGATCCGCCCGCGACCCGGTCGACAAGGGCGTGGTCCGCGAAGCCCGCGAGGGCGAAGTCGAGGTGGACGGTCGCCGCGTCGCGCGGGTCCTCGCACTCGGCGGCGGCGCGGGCGGCGCGGTGGAGCTGCTGGGCGCGGAAGCGGAGCAGCGAGGCTTCCTGTTCGAGCTGTTTGGCCTCGGTGACGTCCTGGAAGAGCCAGCCGACGCCGAGCGGCACGGGTTCCTCGGTGAGCGGGGAGGCCAGCCGCAGGAAGCCGCTGCGCCAGCAGCGCCGCAGGTTGCCCTCCGGGGTCCGCACGCTCACCCAGATCTCGGCGGGCGCGGGCGGCGCGCCCTCGGCGAGCACGTGGGTGAGGGCGGCCTCCAGCTCCTCGACGCCCTGGGCGAGCAGTTCGCCGAGGGGGCGCCCGAGGACGGAGGTGCGCCCGGTGCCGAGCGCCCGCGCGGCGTGCGAGTTGACGACGGCGGGCCGCAGGTCGGCGTCGACCAGGACCACACCCCAGGAGGCGTCCTCGAAGAGAGCCTCGCTCAAGGCGATCGACCGCTCCAGGTCGATCTGGGCATGCACCTCGCTGAAGGCGCAGTAGACCCCCGCGGGCTTCCCGTCGGGCCCGCGCACGGCGGCGGACTGGGTCCGCACCAGCACGCGCCCGCCGTCCTTGGTGAGCAGGGCGAACTCGTGGACCTGCCGCCCGGGGGCCTGCATCGCGGACATCAGCCGCGCCTCGACCTCCTCGGCGTCCGCCGTGCGCAGGGCCCATCCCGCCAGCCCGTGCCGTCCGACGGCCTCGGCGGCGGTCCAGCCGAGGATGCGCTCCGCCTCGCGGTTCCAGTGCGTCAGCACCCCGTCCGCGTCGAAGGCACACAGTGCCGCGTCCATGCCGTCCAGCAACGCGGCCAGCAGATCCGACCCACCGACACCCTCGGGCCCGCCGTCCCGCTCGGGCTCGTCGGGACCCAACTCGTCGGTGGTCCCACTACGCCGGGAAGCACTCACCTGGACCCCCCTTCAGGCTGCGTCCGTGGACACGGCGCGTCCGTACACTCACTCCCTCTCATTCAACTCGAACGTGACGCAGCACACATCGAGTTCCCGCAAGATTGAAGGAATCGTTGTACGACGGCAAACCGTCCCTATGCCAGTCGCATGGTGATCCACACGTCGCTCTCGCCGTCCAGCACATACCGCTCGGTCTCGACGAACCCCCGGGCCTCCGCGAACCGCACACCGTCGGTGTTGGCGGCCAGGAGGACGGTCTCGACCGCACCGGCGCCGAGCGCACGCGCGCGCGTGAGGCCGTTCTCGTAGAGGGCGGTCCCGTGGCCCTGCCGTCGGAACGCGGGCAGCACGCGCGCGATGACGGTCGCCACCGCGTCCTCCCCTTCGGGGGGCCGCACGGTGGAGCACCCCACGAGCGTGTCCCCCAGGTACGCGTTCTCCAGCCGGTTCCGTGCGCTCCGCTCACGGACCTCGTCGAGGTCCATCGCGGCGGGCGGCACGATCAGGTTGTGGACGTGGCGCCAGTCCTGGAGCGCGTGCTCGGCGTCCGGTTCCACCAGTTCGATGCGGAGGTCGGTCATGGGCCGGAACCTAAGTGACCAGCGGGTTCGCGTCCAGTGTGTTCAGGGCTCGTAAAAAGTGGTTGATCCGGCGGCGGAGGGTTCTTAGGGTGGCGGTACTTCGGAAAGGAGGTGGTTCGGCAGATGTATGGAAACCGGACGGAAGAGGTGGCTGCGGGCTAGTGGCCCGCCGTCGTACTCGGTTCGGCGCCGGACCAGCGTGTGAGAGCTGCACGCAACCGGCCTAACCCAACGCAGTCACCCGACCCGCGAGCTCGCCGGTACGTCCGGCCGGCTCCCCCGCCGTCAGGCGGAGGGACCTGAGCTCGCGGGTCGCTGTGTTTCCCCGGCCCGTGTGTCAGGGGCTCAGCCGGTCCACGTGCCAGTTGCCGGAGGGCTGCGCGGTGTAGCGCAGGAGGTCGTGGAGGCGGTTCTCCCGGCCCTGCCAGAACTCGACGGTCTGAGGGGCGATGCGGAAGCCGCCCCAGTGCGGCGGGACCGGGACCTGTTCGCCCTCGGGGTAGCGGGCGGCCAACTCCTCGTACGACGACTCCAGTTCGGCCCGGGAGGGGATCACCGAGGACTGGGTGCTCGCCCAGGCGCCGAGCTGGGAGCCGTGCGGGCGGGTGCGGAAGTACGCGGCGGTCTCGTCCCGGCCGGTGCGGCGGGCGATGCCGGTGACCAGGACCTGGCGGGCCATCGGGTGCCAGGGGAAGAGCAGTGAGACGTAGGGGTTGGCGCCGAGTTCGCGGGCCTTGCGGGAGTCGTAGTTCGTGTAGAAGACGAAGCCCTGGTCGTCGTAGTGCTTCATCAGGACCGTGCGCGAACTGGGGCGGCCGTCGGCGTCGGCGGTGGAGACGACCATGGCGTTCGGCTCGTAGACGAGTTCCTGTACGACCGCCTCCTCGAACCAGCGGCCGAACTGTTCCATCGGGCCGCCGGCCAGCTCGGTCTCGTCGAGGCCGGCCACGCGGTACTGCTTGCGCATCGCGGCGGGGTCGAGGCGGGGATCACGGTCGGCGGTGGCATCGCGGTCGGTCACGCGGTCATCCTGCCGTACGACGCCTTGAGGCCGGCTACGGTCGCGCGTTCTGGTGGCACTGAGTGCCGTACACCCTCCCCTTGTGTGGCACTCGGCGTTATGGTGCTGATGTCTCTACCTTCGGCCCGCGAGTCCCCCGCGACCGTGGAGCCACAGCATGAGGAGCCGCCTGATGTCCGACTTCGACCCCTCCTTTGTACCCGGACTCGAAGGAGTCGTCGCGTTCGAGACGGAGATCGCCGAACCGGACAAGGAGGGCGGCGCCCTGCGGTACCGGGGCGTCGACATCGAGGATCTGGTCGGTCACGTCTCGTTCGGCAACGTCTGGGGGCTGCTCGTCGACGGCGCCTTCGACCCCGGGCTGCCGCCCGCCGAGCCGTTCCCGATCCCGGTGCACTCCGGGGACATCCGGGTCGACGTCCAGTCCGCGCTGGCCATGCTGGCTCCCGTGTGGGGCCTCAAGCCGCTCCTCGACATCGACGAGCGGCAGGCCCGCGACGACCTCGCCCGGGCGGCCGTGATGGCGCTGTCGTACGTCGCGCAGTCCGCGCGCGGGCAGGGGCGGGCGATGGTGCCGCAGAGCGAGATCGACAAAGCGCAGTCGGTGGTCGAGCGGTTCATGATCCGTTGGCGCGGGGAGCCGGACCCGAAGCACGTGGCGGCCGTGGACGCGTACTGGACGTCCGCTGCCGAGCACGGGATGAACGCGTCCACGTTCACGGCTCGGGTCATCGCCTCCACCGGTGCCGATGTCGCCGCCGCGCTGTCCGGCGCGGTGGGCGCGATGTCCGGGCCGCTGCACGGCGGGGCGCCGTCCCGGGTGCTCGGGATGATCGAGGAGATCGAGCGGACCGGGGACGCCGAAGCGTATGTCCGGCAGGCCCTCGACAAGGGTGAGCGGCTGATGGGATTCGGGCACCGGGTGTACCGGGCCGAGGACCCTCGGGCCCGTGTACTGCGGCGTACCGCGCGGGAGTTGGGGGCGCCGCGGTTCGAGATCGCCGAGGCGCTGGAGAAGGCGGCGCTGGCCGAGTTGCACGCCCGGCGGCCTGATCGGGTGCTCGCGACCAACGTCGAGTTCTGGGCGGCGATCGTGCTGGACTTCGCCGAGGTGCCGGCGCACATGTTCACGTCGATGTTCACGTGTGCGCGTACGGCGGGGTGGTCGGCGCACATTCTCGAGCAGAAGCGGACGGGGCGGCTGGTGCGGCCGTCCGCGAGATATGTGGGGCCGGAGTCCCGTGGGCCTGAGTCGATCGTCGGGTACGCGGACATCGCCGACTGAACAGGGGGCTTGGGTGCGTGGGCGACTGCGGGCCGGATGTGGCTGGTCGCGCCCACGCGGCGGAGCCGCACATCGATACAGCCCCGCGCCCCTAGAGTCCTCGCCCCAGGGCATGCTCCAGAAGGGCCGCCCATTGGGTCACCACTCGCTCCCGCCTGGCCCTGTCGTCCGTGAGCAGGTTCGCCAGGCCCAGGCCTCGTGCCATGTCCAGGAGGCCCTGGACCGTTTCCCGGACACCTGGGCCGGACTCGTCCGCGCCCAGCAGTTCGACCGCGATACGGTGGGTCTCGCGGCCCACTCGTCCCTCCAACTCCGTTACGCGAGAGCGGAGTTGCTCCTCGTTCGAGGCCGCCACCCAGAGGTGGAGAGCCGCGCGGAACAGAGGGCCGGTGTAGAGGTCGACCAGGGCCTGCACCACCGCGCGGCGGTCCGTGGCGCCCTCGGGGAACAGGGCGCGGAGGGCCGTGGAGCGTTCCTCGGCGACGTACTCGACGGCTGCCGTGAAGAGGTCCTCGCGGGTCGGGAAGTGGTGTTGGGCGGCGCCTCGGGAGACGCCGGCGCGTTCGGCGACGACGGAGACCGTGGAGCCGGCCCAGCCGTGTTCGGCGAGGCAGGACACGGCGGCCTCCAGGAGGCGCTGGCGGGTGGCCCGGCTGCGGTCCTGCTTGGGTCTGCGGTCGACCGCGCCCGGCGCCGTCGTCGCGCTCACACCACCCATGCGGGATCCCGTCGTTCGAGGAATGCTGTCATCCCCTCGCGGGCCTGCGCGGAGCCGAACAGCCGTGCCGAGAGCGCGGTCAGGTCGGCCGCGTCCCGGTCGAAGGTCTCCAGCACCCTAGCCGTGAGCAGCCGTTTCGTCTCGGCCAGGGCCTCGGGAGCGGACCGGCGCAGGCCGTCGAGGATCGGTGCCAGTACCTCGTCCACGTCCTCTCCCGCCGCCGTCAGCAAGCCCGCGCGGGTCGCTTCCGTCGCGTCGAAGCGCTCGCCGGTGAGGTAGTAGCGGGCCAGCGCGCGCGGGTCGGTGCGGGGCAGCAGCGGGAGGGAGATCACCGCCGGGGCCACCCCGATGCGCACCTCAGTGAACGCGAAGGTGGCCGATGCGGTCGACGCCGCCGCCATGTCGCAGGCCGCGAGGAGGCCCAGGCCGCCTGCCCTCACGTGGCCCGTCACCCGGGCGACGACGGGCTTGGGGAGTTCGACGATCCGCCGGAGCAGGGCCACGAGTGACTCCGGGGGCGGGGGGTCCCGTAGGTCCGCGCCCGCGCAGAACGTGTTGCCGGTGTGGGTGAGGACGACCGCGCGTACGTCGTCCTGTTTCGCGCAGTCCGTGAGCGCGTCCGTCAACTCGCCCACCAGGAATGCCGACAGCGCGTTGCGGCTCTCCGGTGCGTCGAGGCTCAGGGTCTCGATGCCCCGCGTGCGGGTACGGCCGATGAGTGTCATGCGCGGCCTCGCAGTTCCCGGCGGAGGATCTTGCCGGAGGCGGCTCGGGGGACGGTGTCGACGAAGGTGACGACGCGGACGCGTTTGTACGGGGCGACGCGTTCGGCGACGTACATCAGGACCTCGCTTGGCGAGAGGTCCGGGGCTGTCTGCTGGCGGACCACATAGGCGTGCGGGACCTCGTTGTTGTCGTCGTTGTACTCGCCCACGACCGCCGCGTCGGCGATGCCGGGGTGGGTGAGCAGGAGGGCCTCCAGTTCGGCGGGGGCCACCTGGAAGCCCTTGTACTTGATGAGTTCCTTCACCCGGTCGACGACGAACAGCCAGCCGCCGTCGTCGACATGACCGACGTCCCCGGTGTGCAGCCAGCCGTCCGGGTCGATCATGGCGGCGGTCTCGTCGGGGCGGCCGAGGTAGCCCTTCATCACCTGGGGCCCGCGGATGAGGAGTTCGCCCGCCTCGCCGATGCCGAGGTCCTTGCCGGGGTCGTCGAGGGAGACGACCCGCATCTCGGTGCCGGCGATCAGCTTGCCGACGGTTCCCGGGGGTGCGCTGGGCATGTCCCGTACGGGGACCACGTGGGTGCCCGGGGACAGTTCCGTCATGCCGTACGCCTGGCCCACGGGCGGCAGGCCCAGGCGCCGCGAGCAGGCGGCGGCGAGGTTCGCGTCGAGGGGGGCGGCGGCGCTGATGATGTATTTGAGGGACGAGAGGTCGTACTGTGCGACCGCCGGGTGCTTGGCCAGGGCCAGGACGATCGGCGGGGCCACGTAGAGGCCGGTGATGCGGTGGTTCTCGATGGCCGCGAGGAAGGTCTCCAGGTCGAAGCGGGGCAGTACCACGACCGCGGCGCCCTGCCTCAGGGGGGCGTTCATCAGGGCCGTCAGGCCGTAGATGTGGAAGAAGGGCAGCACGGCGAGGATGCGGTCGCCGGGTCCGGTCGGGACGGCGGGCTCCAACTGGGCCAGATTCGTGGCTATTTGGCGGTGCGTGAGCATCACGCCCTTGGGGGTGCCCGTCGTGCCCGAGGAGTACGGGAGGGCCGCCACGTCCGTCACCGGGTCGATGTCGACGACCGGCTCGGGGGCCGTGGAGCCGAGCATGTCGGCGAGGGAACGGTGACCTGGCGCGCTGTCGCAGACGAATATCTCCTCGACGCCGCCCGCGAGTTCGGCCGCCCGGCGGGCCGCGGCCAGGAGCGGCGACAGGGTGACGATCCAGCGGGCCGCGGAGTCGCGCAGCTGCTTGGCGAACTCCTCCGGCGTGGCGAGCGGGTGCACCGTCGTGACGGAGGCACCCGCGCGCGTCGCGGCGTAGAACGCCAGCGGGAAGGCGACCGTGTTGGGGCTGTGCAGGGCGAGCACGTCCCCCTTGCGCACCCCCGCGTCCGCGAGCCCGGCCGCGATCCGCCGGTGGAACGTGTCGAGTTGGGTGTACGTCAGCGTGGTGCCGTCCGTGCCGTCGACCAGCGCGGGTTCGTCCCCGAACTCCGCCGCCCGGGCCAGCACCGCGTCATGGATGGGGAGTTCTACGGCCGGAACGTCTGCGTACTCGCTGCGGAACATGGTTCCTCCTGGCGCGGACTGGCGCGGGCCTGTACTGGCTCGGGGCTAGTAGGACTTGGGCAGGCCCAGGGTCTGGTGGGAGACGTAGTTGAGAATCATCTCCCGGCTCACCGGAGCAATACGAGCCACGCGCGCGGCGGTTATCAACGAGGCGAGCCCGAACTCGCGCGTGAGGCCGTTGCCGCCGAGGGTGTGCACGGACTGGTCGACGGCCCGCACGCATGCCTCGCCGGCCGCGTACTTGGCCATGTTGGCGGCCTCGCCCGCGCCGACGTCGTCCCCGGCGTCGTAGAGGTACGCCGCCTTCTGCATCATCAGGCGGGCGAGTTCGAGGTCGATGTGCGCCTGGGCGAGGGGGTGCGCGATCGCCTGGTGGGCGCCGATCGGGGCGTCCCACACGGTGCGGTCGCGGGCGTACTCGATCGCTCGGGCGAGTGCGTAGCGGCCCATGCCGATCGCGAAGGCGGCGGTCATGATGCGTTCGGGGTTGAGCCCGGCGAAGAGCTGGAGCAGGCCCGCGTCCTCGTCTCCGACCAGGGCGTCCGCCGGAAGTCGTACGTCGTCCAGGGTCAGCTCGAACTGCTTCTCCGACGCCTGGAGTTCCATGTCGATCCGGCGGCGGGTGAAGCCGGGGGCGTCTCGCGGAACGATGAACAGACAGGGCTTCAGCCGACCGGTCCGGGAGTCTTCCGTGCGGCCGACTATGAGGGTCGCGTCGGCCAGGTCCACGCCGGAGATGAAGACCTTGCGGCCGGTGAGGAGCCAGTCCGTGCCGTCCTTCCTCGCCGTGGTGGTGATGCGGTGGCTGTTGGAACCCGCGTCCGGTTCCGTGATGCCGAAGGCCATGGTCCGGGTGCCGTCGGCCAACGCGGGGAGCCACGTCTGCTTTTGAGCCTCCGTGCCGAAGCGGGCGATCACCGTGCCGCAGATCGCCGGTGACACGACCATCATCAGCAGCGGGCAGCCGGCCGCGCCCAACTCCTCCAGGACGATGGAGAGTTCGGAGATGCCGCCGCCTCCGCCGCCGTATGCCTCCGGCAGGTTGACGCCGAGATAGCCCAGCTTGGCCGCATCGGACCAGAGTTGCTCTCGGTCGTAGTCGCGACCATGGCGTTTGCCGAGGGCGGCGACTGCCGAGCGCAGGGCCCGGTGTTCTTCTGTTTCGGTCGTGGGCATGTGGCTCCCTCGTCGTGGCTGGTCGCGCTCGTGCGGCGGTCGCCGCCTGTCGGTACGGCCCCGCGCCCCTCAGTCGGGCTGGACTACGGCCAGCAGGGCGGCCAGTCGCACCTGTTGGCCGGGTACCGCGTTCAGGGCCGTCAGCCGGCCTGTCACCGGGGCCGTGATCCTGTGTTCCATCTTCATCGCCTCCAGCCAGAGCAGGGGGTCTCCGGCCTTTACGGCGGCTCCTACGGTCAGGCCGTCCGCGAGCCTCACCACCGTGCCGGGCATGGGGGCGAGGAGGGAGCCGGGGGCCAGTTGGGTGGTGGAGTCGGGGAAGCGGGGCAGGGCCGTCAGGGTCGTGGCGTTCACGTACACCTGGTCGGTGTCGTAGCGGGCCACCTCGAACTTCCTTTGCACGCCGTCCACTTCGAGTACGACTCGGCCGGCGTCCACGTGGACGACGCGCACCCCGTCCGCCGTCAGGCCCGTCCTCGTGTGGCGGTACCGGACCTCGTGTTCGGTGTCGCCCATGGCGTAGCGCTTCAGTTGGGGCTGAGACGGGACGTTGCGCCAGGCCCCTCCGAAGCGGGAGCGGGCGTGGGTGTCGGCCAGGGCCGCGGCGAGCGGGGCGTGCGGGTCGGGGGCCTGGTGGATGAGGTCTTGGAGGTGGCGGTCGTAGAAGCCCGTGTCCATGCGGGCCGTCGTGAACTCCTTGTGGCGCAGGGAGTTGACGAGGAGGGCGCGGTTGGTGACCGGGCCGTGGATGGTGGCCCGGTCCAGGGCTCCCGCGAGTTTGCGAACGGCCTCGGCGCGGGTGGGGGCGTGGGCTACGACCTTGGCGAGCATGGGGTCGTAGTGGACGCCGATCTCGTCGCCGTCGGTGTAACCCGTGTCCAGGCGGACGCCGTTCGGGACGGTGAGGCGGTGCAGGGTGCCGGTCTGGGGGGTCCAGTCGGTTGCCGGGTCCTCGGCGTAGAGGCGGGCCTCCACGGCGTGGCCGTGTGGGTGCGGGGGGTTGCTGTCGAGGGGCTCGCCCTCCGCGACGCGTAGTTGCAGGGCCACCAGGTCGATGCCGAACACGGCTTCGGTCACCGGGTGTTCGACCTGGAGGCGGGTGTTCATCTCCAGGAAGTGGGCCTTGTTGTCCGGGGAGATGAGGAACTCGACGGTTCCGGCGCCCTCGTAGGCGACTGCCCGGGCGGCGCGTACGGCCAACGCGCTGATTTCTTGCACCAGTTGATTGGCGAGGCCCGGTGCCGGGGACTCCTCGATCACCTTCTGGTGGCGGCGCTGGAGGGAGCAGTCCCGGGTGCCGAGGGCCCAGACGGTGCCGTGGGTGTCGGCGAGGATCTGCACCTCGACGTGCCGGCCGCCCTCGACGTACGGCTCGACGAAGACCTCGCCGTCGCCGAAGGCACTGGTCGCCTCGGCGCGGGCGGCGGTCAACTCGGTGTCGAAGTCGGCGAGTTGGCGTACGACTCGCATGCCGCGCCCGCCACCGCCCGCCGCCGCCTTCACCAGGACCGGGAGGTCGTTCTCGGTGACGTGTTCCAGGGAGGGGATGCCCATGAGTTCCTTGGCGCGGGTCTTGGAGGCCATGGCCTCGATCGCCTCGGGCGGGGGGCCGATCCAGACCAGGCCGGCGGCCAGGACCGCGCGGGCGAAGTCGGCGTTCTCGGAGAGGAAGCCGTAGCCGGGGTGGACGGCGTCGGCACCTGCCGCGACGGCCGCCTTCACGATCGACTCCCCGCGCAGATAGGTCTCCTGGGGCGATGACCCCGGCAGCCGTACCGCCGCGTCGGCCAGGCGTGTGTGCAGCGCGTGCTCGTCGGCGTCCGAGTGCACGGCGACCGTACGGATGCCCAGCTCACGGCAGGTACGGAAGACCCGGCAGGCGATCTCGCCCCGGTTGGCGACCAGTACGGTCGAAATCACGTGATCCCTCACATCCGGAAGACGCCGAAGCCACCGCGCGCGCCCTCGTAAGGCGCGGTGTGGATGGCGGACAGACACAGGCCGAGGACGGTGCGGGTGTCGCGCGGATCGATGACGCCGTCGTCGTACAGCCGCCCCGAGAGGAACATCGGCAGGGACTCGGACTCGATCTGCTGCTCCACCATGGCGCGCAGCGCCGCGTCCGCGTCCTCGTCGTAGGGCTGCCCCTTCGCCACGGCCGACTGCCGGGCGACGATCGACAGCACACCGGCGAGCTGCTGGGGGCCCATGACGGCGGACTTGGCGCTGGGCCAGGCGAACAGGAAGCGGGGGTCGTAGGCACGGCCGCACATGCCGTAGTGCCCGGCGCCGTACGAGGCGCCCATCAGGACGGAGAGGTGCGGTACGCGGCTGTTGCTGACGGCGTTGATCATCATGGCGCCGTGTTTGATGATGCCGCCCTGTTCGTACTCCTTGCCGACCATGTAGCCGGTGGTGTTGTGCAGGAAGAGCAGCGGGATGTCGCGCTGGTTGGCCAACTGGATGAACTGGGCGGCCTTTTGGGACTCCGCACTGAAGAGGACCCCCTGGGCGTTGGCGAGGATGCCGACGGGATAGCCGTGCAGGGCGGCCCAGCCGGTGACGAGGCTCGTGCCGTAGAGGGGCTTGAACTCGTCGAAGTCGGAGGCGTCGACGAGGCGGGCGACGACCTCGCGGGGATCGAAGGGCGTCTTCAGGTCCCCCGGGACGATGCCGAGCAGCTCGTCCTCGTCGTACTTGGGGGGCTCGGCCGGGCCCGGATCGCCGTACGCCTTGCGGTGGTTGAGGCGGGCGACGACGCGGCGCGCCTGCCGCAGCGCGTCCTGCTCGTCCACGGCGAAGTGGTCCGCGAGGCCCGAGACACGGGCGTGCATCTCGGCGCCGCCGAGGGACTCGTCGTCGCTCTCCTCGCCGGTGGCCATCTTCACGAGGGGCGGCCCGCCGAGGAACACCTTCGCGCGCTCCTTGACCATGATCACGTGGTCGGACATGCCGGGGATGTAGGCGCCGCCGGCGGTGGAGTTGCCGAAGACGACGGCGATCGTCGGGATGCCGGCGGCCGAAAGCCGGGTCAGATCACGGAAGATGGCGCCGCCCGGGATGAAGATCTCCTTCTGGGACGGCAGATCGGCACCCCCGGACTCCACGAGGCTGATGCAGGGCAGCCGGTTGGCGAGGGCGATGTCGTTGGCCCGCAGGGCCTTCTTCAGCGACCAGGGATTGCTGGCTCCGCCGCGCACGGTCGGGTCGTTGGCGGTGATCAGGCACTCCACGCCCTCCACCACTCCGATGCCGGTGACGAGGGAGGCACCGACCGCGTAGTCACTGCCCCAGGCGGCGAGCGGGGAGAGTTCCAGGAAGGGCGTGTCGGGATCGAGGAGCAGCTCGATCCGCTCGCGGGCGAGCAACTTGCCGCGCGTGCGGTGCCGTTCGACGTACTTCGGCCCGCCGCCCGCGAGGGCCTTCGCGTGTTCGGCGTCGAGGTCGGCGAGCTTGGCGAGCATGGCCTCGCGGTGGGCGGCGTAGTCGGGACCGTTGGTGTCCAGGGCGGTCGGGAGGACGGTCACAGGAGGACCTCCGGTATGTCCAGACGACGGGACCGCAGCCATTCCCCCAGGGCCTTGGCCTGCGGATCGAAACGATGCTGAGCGGCGACACCCTCGCCGAGAATCCCGACGACGACGAAGTTGAGGGCGCGGAGATTGGGCAGCACATGCCGGGCGACCTCCAACTCGGCGGTCTCCGGCAGCAGTTGCCCGAACCGCTCGACGGTCAGCGCATGGGCGAGCCAGCGCCACGCCTCATCCGTACGCGCCCAGACCCCCACGTTGGCGTTCCCTCCCTTGTCCCCGCTCCGGGCCCCGGCGACCAGACCGAGGGGCGCCCGCGCCGTGGGCCCGTCCGGCAGCGGCTCGGGCAGGGCCGGCTCCGGAACGTCTTCCAGTACGAGGGTGTCGTGGGCCGGGGCCACAGCGATCCGGCGCCCGTCGTGGAGGACGGCCATATGGTCGACGGCACCCTGGGGGACATACACATCATCGAAGACGCCATAGGGGGCGCCCTTCCCAGGTGGGGTCAGCACATGGAAGCCGGGGTAGCTGGCGAGCGCGAGCTCGATGGCGGCGGCGCTCAGGGAGCGCCCGACAACATCCTGGTCGGCGTCCCGGACGACGAGCCGCAGCAGCGCGCTGGCGGTCTCCTCGGTGACGGCATCGGCGTGATCGGTCCTGGCGAGATCCCAACGGATGCCGGAAGGGCGCGACTTGGCCTCGCGGAACACGAGATCCAGCTGCTCCCGTACGAGGGTGGCCTTGCGCTCGATGTCGAGCCCCGTGAGGACGAAGGTGACCTCGTTGCGGAAGCCGCCCAGCCGGTTGAGGCCGACCTTGAGGGTCGCGGGCGGCGCTTCCCCGCGCACCCCGTCGATCCGCACCCGGTCGTCACCGTCCGCCCCGAGCCGGACGGTGTCGAGCCGGGCGGTGACATCGGGTCCCGCGTAGCGGGCACCGTGCGTCTCGTAGAGAAGCTGGGCGGTGACGGTGCCGACATCGACAACTCCCCCTGTACCGGGGTGCTTTGTGACGACGGACGAACCGTCCTCGTACACCTCGGCCAGCGGGAAGCCGGGCCGTCGAAGCTTCTCGGGCGCGTGCTCGGTGAAGAAGGCGTAGTTGCCGCCGGTCGCCTGGGTCCCGCACTCCAGCACATGCCCGGCGACCACGGCGCCCGCGAGCCGGTCGTAGTCCTCGGCCCCCCACCCGAAGTGGGCGACGGCGGGCCCGGTGACGAGCGCGGCGTCGGTCACGCGCCCGGTGACCACGACATCGGCCCCCGCCTCAAGACAGGCGGCAATCCCGAACCCACCGAGGTAGGCGTGCGCGGCCAGGGCATCCGGATACCGAGCGGCGAGATCGTCCCCCTCGACATGCGCGACGCGCACGGGAAGCCCGAGCCGATCGGCCAACTTCCGTACGGCGTCGGCGAGTCCGGCGGGGTTCAGCCCACCGGCGTTGGTGACGATCCGCACCCCGCGCTCATGGGCGAGCCCGAGACACTCCTCCAACTGCTTGAGGAAGGTACGGGCATACCCCGCGCCGGGGTCCTTCAGCCGGTCCCGCCCCAGGATGAGCATGGTCAACTCAGCGAGATAGTCACCGGTCAGGAAGTCCAGTTGCCCCCCAGTGAGCATCTCGCGCAGGGCGTCGAACCGGTCGCCGTAGAACCCGGAGGCATTCCCGATCCGGAGGGGGCCGACGGTGGAGGTCATGCCCGGTCCCCCTTCGGCGGTCGCCCGGGACCGGCCGGCCCCGCGAAGGCCTGAGCGATGTCGAGCCACCGGTCGGCGTCGGGCCCCACCGCCTCCACGGCGAGGTCGGCGCGGTGGGCGCGCTGGGTGACGAGGAGACAGAAGTCGAGAGCGGGGCCGGTGACGCGCTGCGGGGCGTCGTCGGGCCCGTAGCTCCACAACTCCCCCGACGGGGCGCGGAGTTCGACCCGGAACTCCTCGCCCGGCGCGGCAAGCCCGTGCACACCGAAGGCGAAGTCGCGGGCCCGCACACCAATGCGCACCACATGCCGAAGCCGATCCGTGGGCGGTCGCACCACGCCCACCGCGTCGGCGACATCCTGCCCGTGGGCCCAGGTCTCCATAAGGCGCCCGGTGGCCATGGACGCACCTGACATGGGCGGCCCGTACCAGGGAAAACGAGTCCCCGTGGGCGCGGCGTACAGGGCGTCCAGCAGGGCCGCCCGCCCGGCCCGCCAGTCGTCGAGAAGCCGGCCGGGTGCCTTCGCGGCCCCCTCCGCCGCCCCGTCGTCCACGAACGTCGAGGGGGCGGCCAGCGCCTTCTCGACCAGCGCACGGAACGCTTCCTGATCCGTCACGGCAAGCAGGGCGGAGTGGTCGGTCCAGGCCAGGTGGGCGATCTGATGGGCGACGGTCCAGCGTGCGGCGGGAGTCTCAAGGGCCCAGCCCTCCGGGCCCAACTCGGCTACGAGCCGGTCGAGTTCCTCGCCTTCCTCACGCAGATCGTCGAACACGCGCGTCGGATCGGACATGGGGGGAGCATGGCAGGGGCACCAGAAACAATCAAGCGTGCTTGCATTATTAAATGGCGGGGGGGCACGGGCACCCGGGGGGGCTGCTGCAACCCTGGGTTGCGTCGTGGACGTCGGGCCGCCCGCTTCTTGGCCAGTGTCGGGATGGCGAGAGCCGAGTAAAGGGCGCTCCGCTGCGCTACGCGTCGGCTCCGCCGATTCCGCTCCGCTCCACCCTTGACTCGGCTCACGCAATCCCGTTTGAGAAGCGAGCGGGCGGCCCCGAGGGATGGGTGGCCAGGCACGAATCCCGTCGGGTGGGCTACGCCGTGAACCGGGTCGAGGAACGCGTTCGCGCCTCGCCAGCACGCCCCCTCGGCTCAGCGGCCACCCCTGAGTGGGGGGATGGGCGTACAGAGGGAAGAAGGGAGCGAAGGCTGGGCGGGTGGTTGCTGGAAGCTGGGTGTAAATCCAACCACCGTAACGACCTTTGACCAGTTAGAAATGACCCCAGCCCCCCGAGAGGCCCGGCTCGGAACGGGGCGACGCACCAACATCCCGCCAGCAGACCGAGTCATCCCAACACCTCCCGACCGGCGGGACTCACCACCCAAGAGACCAAGCCCAAAAGTGACCAAGACCGCAAGGCGCCAAGGCGGGCAAGGGGCCGAGGAAGCGAGGAGTCGGCGGGCCAAGAGCCGAGGGGCCAAGAACCCGAGAGGTCGAGAGGTCAAGGAGCCGAGACGCGTAAGGGCCAAGGGCCGACGGCGGAGGACCCGAGAGGCAGAGGGGCGAGAGGCCGAGGACCCAGGGGCCGAAAGTCCTAGGAAGGAGGGCCGAGGGCGGGGAGGCTAGGGGCCGAAGGTCGAGGGGCCGGGGGGCGCAGGCGAAGGTCGGGGGGCCAAGGGCCGATGGTCGACGACGAAGGCCGAGGGGCTGAAGGTCGAGAGGCGAGAAAGGAGGGCCAAGGGCGGGGACGCCCAGGGGCCGGGGGAGGAGGGGCCAAGGGCCGGGAGCCGGGCATCGGGGGTCGGGGCCCGAGGCCGGGGGGCCAAGAGCGGAGGTCGACGGCGAAGGCCGAGGGGCCGAGGGCTGA
Source organism: Streptomyces sp. NPDC096013 (assembly GCF_044763565.1). Lineage (NCBI taxonomy): Bacteria > Bacillati > Actinomycetota > Actinomycetes > Kitasatosporales > Streptomycetaceae > Streptomyces > Streptomyces sp. NPDC096013. The sequence goes on from NZ_JBIWGK010000003.1 coordinate 491,593, forward strand.
GGTCAGCGGGTCAGGGGCCGAGGGGTACCCCAGCCTTCCGCAACCCCCACCCGAACTCACCACCAACGGCTGGCCGTTGAGCCAAGGTGGCATGCAGGCGAGGTGTGGTCGCGTCTCCTCGCGCCCCATCGGGCGGTGGCACGCTGGGCCAGCGCGGTGTGCAGGTGAGACGCCAGTGATTCACCCTCTCCCCCGGACTCGGCCCCATCCCTAAAAGCCGGGGTCACTCCTAACCAGCCAAAGGCGCGACAGCAGTTAGATTTACACCCAGCTTCCAGCAACCCCCCACCCCAAGCACCCCTCCACCCGCCCACTCACCCATCCGCCCATCCACCCACCGCCCATCCACCCACTCAGGGTTGGCCGCTGAGCCGAGGGGGCGTGCTGGCGAGTCGCGAGTGCGTGTACCTCGCACCCCACCGGGCGGTCGCCGCTGAGCCCACCCGGCGTGCTGGCGAGACGCGAGCGCGCATCCCCTCACACCGGTCCACAGCTCAGTACAGGCACGGGATTCCTAGCCGGCCACCCGTTCCTCCGGGCCGCTCGCTCGCTTCTGAAACGGGCTGGAGCGGTCCTAGTCAAGGGTGGCCCGCAGGGCCATCGGCGCAGCCGACGCGTAGCGGAGCGGAGCGCCCTTTACTTGGGCCGTGGAAGCCCGACACTGGCCAAGAAGCGAGTGGCCCAACGGTCACCTACGCGTCTACTTTCGCCTTCCCCCGCCCCACCTGCGTCCGCACCGCCCCCATGCTCGCCGCAATGACCAGCGCGATAGCCATGGCTTCCGGAACGGACAGCGCCTGGTGAAGGATCAGGAAGCCCGCAGTAGCAGCCACCGCCGGTTCGAGGCTCATGAGGATGGCGAAGGTGGAGGAAGGGAGACGGCGCAGGGCAAGGAGTTCAAGCGTGTAGGGAAGGACCGAGGACAGAACGGCCACCGCTGATCCGAGGGCGACGGTCGCCGGGTTCAGGAGCTTCGTGCCCGACTCCACGACACCGAGCGGCAGGAACACCACCGCCGCCACGACCATCGCCAGCGCCAACCCGTCAGCCTGCGGAAAGCGGCGCCCCGTACGCGCGCTGAAGATGATGTACGTGGCCCACATCGCCCCGGCCCCCAGGGCGAAGGCCACGCCCACGGGGTCCAGGCTGCTGAAGCCTCCGCCGCCGAGGAGGAAGACGCCCGCCAGGGCGAGACCTGCCCAGACCGCGTTCAGCGCGCGCCGGGACGTCAGGACAGAGAGGGCGAGCGGGCCCAGTACCTCAAGGGTCACTGCGGGGCCCAGGGGAATGCGGGCCAGCGATTGGTAGAAGAGGCCGTTCATCGCGGCCATGGTGACGCCGAAGACGACGACCGTGCCCCAGTCCGCCCGCGAGTGCCCCCGCACACTTGGCCGGCAGACCACGAGCAGCACCACCGCGGCCACCAGCAACCGCAGCGTCACCACACCCAGTGCCCCCACCCTGGGCATCAACGTCACCGCCAGCGCACCACCGAACTGCACCGAGATCCCCCCGGCCAGCACCAGCCCCACCGGCCCGAGCGAGCCCATACGGCCAGGAGTGACGGCCAGGTCGGCGGTCGGACCCACGGCCGGGGTGGCCGCGGGGGCGGAGGTCGACGTACTGGGGATGCTCACGGGGGCTTCCAGGGGCTCGGCTCAGCGCACATTCGTCCATCACGATGCACTACTCAGTCCATGGTAATGGACTTCGACAGGTGTGCGAACCCTTTATGCAACTGTCACTGGGCCTAATCCCGGAACAGGGGCCGACCGTCGGGGAGGGTGGCGGGCATGGGCCCGAAGAGAGGATCGGAGTACTCCGGGTGCTCGGCCTGCGGGTAGGGCGGTTGATATGTCGGCCCGTACGTCTGCCCGTACGTCGGTTCGTGCGACGGCTCGTATGGCCGGTCGTATGGCGGCTCGTACGTCTGCGGTGCCCAGCTCTCCACGAAAACGGGCGCCGCGGGGTATCCGTAACCCGCCCCCACCCCCGCCGTCGCCCCCGCCTCCACGAACGACGGGAGCCTCAACTCCCCCGTGTCCATCACCGCGTTGTTCTGCGAGCGATGCAACCGCGAGTACGCCCCGCTCCGCGCCATCAACTCCTCGTGCCGCCCCGTCTCCACGATCCGGCCCCGGTCCACGACCAGGATGCGGTCGGCGTCGGGGGCGAGGTTGAGGTCGTGGGTGATCATGATGGTCGTCCGGCCCGCCATCAGGCGTCGCAGGGGCTTCACGACCCGGCGGGCGGCCATCGAGTCCAGCCCGGTCGTGGGTTCGTCGAGGACCAGAACCGGCGCGTCCCGCAGAATCGCCCGCGCGATCGCCAGCCGCTGGAGCTGACCGCCGGACAACCGGGCGGAGTTGGGGTCGACCTTCGTGTCGTAGCCCTCGGGCAGCCGCAGGATGAACTCGTGCGCGTCGGCGGCGACGGCCGCGTCCACGATCGCCTGTTCGCTGGCGCCGGGCCGCCCGCAGGCGATGTTCGCGCGGACGGTGTCGTGCAGGACCAGGGTCTCCTGGGGCAGCAGGGTCACGTACTCACGCAGGCGGGCCACCGGGAGGTTCCGCAGCGGTACGCCGTCGAGCAACACCTCGCCCGCGTCGGGGTCGTAGAAGCGAAGGAGCATTTTGGAGACCGTGGACTTGCCGGCGCCGCTGGGGCCGGTGACGATCACCAGTTCGCCGGGGTCGACCGTGAACGAGAGGCCCTCCAGGGCGGTCCGGTCCGCGCCCGGGTAGGTGAAGGAGACGTCGCGAAGTTCGACCGTGCCGTCCGGTCGGCCGGTCTCCGGGTCGCGGGCGGGGTCGGTGACGGACGGGCGTACGTCGAGGATCTCGATGAGGCGCTCGGCGCCCGCGGTGGCGGCGGTGATGGTGAGGCCGAGTTGGGCCAGGCCGCGGACGGGCGGGTAGAGGTAGCCCAAGAAGGCGGAGAACGCGAGGAGTTGGCCGAGAGTCATGCGGCCGGTGGAGATCTCCCACGCGCCGATGCCGATGACGGCGAGCACGCAGACGGTCTCGATGACGGAGACGAGTTGCTCATAGGCCTCGTTGAGCCGGGTCGAGCGGACGGAGGCACGGAACCAGGCGCCGGCCTCCTCGTTCAGGCGTCGGCGCTCGGCGTCGCGGCGGCCGTAGGCCTGGGTGAGGACGATGTTGCCGAGCGACTCCTCGACCACGGAGGTGATCGCGCCGTCGGCGACCCGGCCCTCGCGGGAGACGTCCTTGATGGAGCCGGAGAAACGGCGAGCCGCCAGCCAGAAGAGCGGCGCGAGGACGAAGGTGGCGGCGGCGAGGTCCCAGCGGAGCCAGAACGCCGCGGCGGCGTAGAACAGGGCGGAGAAAACGGCGGACGCGGTGCCGACGACGCCGGAGACGACGAGGGTCTCGATCGCCTCGACGTCACCGGTGAGGCGGGACAACAGGTCGCCCTGGCGGTGCCGTTGGAAGAAGTGCGGGGGCAACTGCTGTACGTGGTCGAAGACATGCTCGCGCAGTCTCATCACGAAGCGTTCGGTGGCCCAGGCGGCGAGGGAGTTGCCGGCGTACGAGACGAACGCGCCGAGGATCGCCACGCCGAGCCATTGGGCGGCGGGGTTCCAGAAGGCGCTCAGGGAGCCCTTCGCGAGGGCGCGGTCGGTGAGGTCGCTGAAGAGGAGGATGGCCTCGGTCTCGGCGAGCGCGCCGACGACGGTGCACACCCAGACGAGCGTCAGCCAGCGTCTGAGCCCCCGGGTGAGCGGCCAGAACCGACGGAATGCCACGCGGGCGGGAATGGTGGGAGTGGTGGGAGTTTCGTACTCCTCGCCGTATTCAAGGTCTTCCTCGTCCGAATCCACACCCATGACCCCCTCCGCTTTCCGTCATCAGAATTCTTTTGGATTTTCGAATTCGGGAAAGAAAAGAGGGCCGACTGCGTGGGTCGGCCCTCTTCTACTGCCGGATCAGCTGTCCTGGCCGGGCAGCGGCTTCGGCAGTGGCTTCGGCTCGTGCTTCCTGCGAGGCTTCGGGGCGGGCGGGGGCGGAAGCTGCTGCTTCTTGGGCTTGGGCAGCGGGGCGAGCTTGTTGAGGCCCATTCCGAACTCCTTGGTTGTGCAGAGGAATTTGTGCGTCAAAGTCGAGCGTTTTACCGCCCGGGGAATTCCCGACACGGATGAACTTACACGCGGCCGACGCCAAGAAGCAGCAAAAATGGCAAGCGAACGGCAAGCAGGCGCTGTGAATACCTTTGTGAATCCTGGGTTACGGCGGCGAACCTGAGAGTTCTCTGACAAACCTGAGAGGAGCCTTGATGAACCTGTGCTTCCGCCCTCAGCCGGGTCGGTTCGCCTGTTGCTTGTTCTCGGTCTCCAGGGCTTCCGCCAGTACCTCCGCCAGGTGTCGTCCCCGTACCCCCGCCAGCTGCTCCAGTTGCGTACGGCACGAGAAGCCGTCCGCCAGGATCACCGCGTCCTCCGGGGCCTGCCTCACCGACGGCAGCAGCTGTTCCTCCGCGCACGTCGCCGACACCTCGTAATGCCCCTTCTCGAAGCCGAAGTTGCCCGCCAGGCCGCAGCAGCCGCCCGACAGTTCGCCCGTCAGGCCCGCTGCCGTGCGGAGGCGGCGGTCCGGGGTGTCGCCCAGGACCGCGTGCTGGTGGCAGTGGGTCTGGCCGACGGCCGGGCGGTCGATGCGGGGCGGGGTCCAGTCGGGGGCCAGGCGTTCCAGGGCCTCGGCGAAGGTGAGGATCGACGCGGAGAGGCGGGCCGCTCGGGGGTCGTCGGGCAGCAGCTCGGGGAGGTCCGTGCGGAGGGCCGCCGCGCAGCTCGGTTCCAGGACGACCACATGCGGTGCGGGCCCCGAGTCCAGCGGGCCGCTCATCGCGTCCAGCGTGCGGCGCATCACCTCCCGCGCCCGGTCCAGTTGGCCCGTCGACACGTACGTCAGACCGCAGCAGACCGGTTTCCCCGCCGTCACCGGGAGCACGGCCAGCCCCGCCGCCTCCAGCACCCGCACCGCCGCCAGGCCGACGGCCGGCGAGAGGTGTTCGGTGAACGTGTCCGGCCAGAGGAAGACCTGACCCCGGCCCGGCGTCTCCACCCCCTCCCGCACGCTCCGCCGCCACGCCCGCGTGAACGTCGTCCCCGCCACCCGCGGAATCTCCCGCTCCGCCGCGATCCCGCCCAGCCTCTTCGCCACCGCCGCCAACGGCCGTACCGCAGCGAGGGAGTTGACCAGCCACGCCGTACGCGTACGCGCCACCAGCCGCAGCCACCGCGGCAGCCAACCCATCGCGTAGTGCGCCGCGGGCCGTCGCCGGCCCTCGTAGTGGTGGTGCAGGAACTCCGCCTTGTACGTGGCCATGTCGACCCCGACCGGGCAGTCCGTGCGGCAGCCCTTGCAGGACAGGCAGAGGTCCAGCGCGTCACGGACCTCCGTCGACCGCCAGCCGTCGGTGACCAGTTCGCCCGCGAGCATCTCGTGGAGGAGCCGGGCCCGCCCGCGCGTGGAGTGCTCCTCCTCGCCCGTCGCCCGGAACGACGGGCACATCACCGACGATCCGGCGGCCTCGGGAGTACGGCACTTGGCCACCCCCACACAGCGCCGCACCGCCGCCGAGAAGTCCCCGCCGTCCGCCGGGTACCCGAACACCACGTCCACCGGCCGACGCGGGAGCACCGAGAAGCGGAGGTTCGTGTCCAGCGGGGCCGGCCGCACCAGCATCCCGGGGTTGAGGAGATCGTCCGGGTCCCACACCCCCTTCGCCCGCTCGAACAGGGCCACCATCTCCGCGCCGTACATCCGCGGCAGCAGCTCGGCCCGCGCCTGCCCGTCCCCGTGCTCCCCGGAGAGCGAGCCGCCGTGCGCCGTCACCAGCCCGGCCAACTCCTCCGAGAAGTCCCGGAAGCGGGCGATCCCCGCCTTCGTCAACAGGTCGAAGTCGATGCGGACATGGATGCAGCCGTCCCCGAAGTGGCCGTACGGCGTGCCCCGTAGGCCGTGCGCGGTCAGCAGGCTCCTGAAGTCCCGCAGATACGCGCCCAGTCGCGCCGGTGGCACCGCGCAGTCCTCCCAGCCCGGCCACGCCTCCGCGCTTCCCCCGGCCCCTGGGGACTGGGAGGTGTTCACAGGAATGCGCGTCGCCGTACCGCTCGCGTCCTCGCGGATGCGCCACAGGGCGCGCTGGCCCGAAGGGTCCGTCACCACCAGGGAGTCGAGGACGTCGGCCGCGCGGACGATCGTCTCGGCACGCGCGTGTGCCTCCGCCGCCGTGTCGCCGCCGGTCTCGACGAACAGCCAGGCCCCGCCCCGGGGGAGGTCGGCCGTGGAGCGGACCAGGTCGGCCGCCATGCCCTCCACCGTCAGCGGGCCGTGCACCAGCAGGCCCGCCGCCGCCTCCGCCGCCGCGCTCTCGTCGGCGTAGCCCAGGACGGCCAGCGCACGCGCGCGGGGCGCCTCGACGAGGCGTACGACCGCCTCCGTGACGATGCCCAGGGTGCCCTCGCTGCCGCAGAAGGAGCGGGCCACGTCCGCGCCGTTCTCGGGGAGGAGGGCGTCCAGCGCGTACCCCGAGATGCGGCGCGGGAGGTCGGGGAAGCCCGTGCGCAGACGGGCCAACTCGGCCTCGACCAGGGGCCGTAGACCCTCGGGAGCGCCCGACCAGTCGCGGCCCAGGCGCAGTCGGTCGCCGCGCGCGGTGGTCACGGACAGTGCGCTCACGCTGTCCGCCGTGGTGCCCCAGGCGACCGAGTGGGAGCCGCAGGAGTTGTTGCCGATCATGCCGCCGAGGGTGCAGCGGCTGTGGGTCGAGGGGTCGGGGCCGAAGCGCAACCCGTGCGGGGCGGCGGCCTGTTGGAGGCGGTCGAGGACCAGGCCGGGCTGGACTACCGCCGTACGGGACGCGGGGTCGAGGGACACCAGCCCGTCCATATGGCGGGTGAAGTCCAGCACCACGCCCACGCCCGTCGCCTGGCCTGCGATCGAGGTGCCGCCGCCGCGTGCCACGACCGGCACTCCATGAGCCCGGCAGGCGGCCAGCGTCGCCGCCACGTCATCGGCGTCACGGGGCGCGACGACGCCCAGCGGGACGCGCCGGTAGTTCGACGCGTCCATGGTCACCAGTGCCCGGGACGTGACGTCGAAATCCACCTCGCCCCGGACGGTGCCGCGCAGCTCGGCCCGCACACCCGCCAGTTCCGCCTGAAGATCCGCCATGCCCCCAGCATGCACCCGACCACTGACAGTGACCGTCCGGCATCTGGCGAAACGTTCCGGGAAACTTCCCGCCCACGGGGCACCGATTCTGTAAACGCATCCAGAACCTCCCCAGTTCTGTCACTAACTCTCATATAGTGACCGTCAGTTGAGCACCCGGTGTCGCTTCTCGCCCAAGAACCCGACGAGCACCCCCCGAGGACACGACCGAGGACGACTGAGGACCCCCGACCAAAGACGCCCGAGGACCCGACCGAGGACCCCCTTCATGACCGCCCCCATGCTTCCCGGCGAACGCCCCACCTTCCGCACCGTCGCCCCCGTACCCGTGCTCACCGCCGTACTGGCCGCGCTCGCGGTCGTCGGCGCGGTCTATGTGACCCCCGACGCGAAGCGCCTCGCGGTCGCGTGCGCGGCGAGCGCCGGTGCGCTGCTGCTGTGCGCGGCCGTCGCGATCGCCACGCACGCGTACCAGACGGCCCGTATCACCCGCCGCCGGCTGGAGGCCGTCACGCTGGACGCGGGGCGGCTGTTGCAGGAACGGGCCCGGCTGAGCACGGACTTCGACCGCGAGCGGGTGCAGCTGACCGAGGAGCTGACCCACGAGCGGGCCCGGCTGACCGCCGAACTCTCGCAGGAACGCGCCCGGTTGACCTCCGACTTCGCCCAGGAGCGGCTGCGGCTGACCACCTCCTTCGCGGAGGAGCGCGCCCGCCTCACGGAGGAGGGCGAATTGGAGCGCGCCCGGCTGACCGCCGAGAACAGGCAGCTGTCCGAGCGGGCCCGCCGCGACTCCCACGAACGCGCCGCCGCGCTCTCCGCGACCGCCAACGCGGCGGGCCGGATGCAGGCGTTGGCCACCGGCATGCTCGCCGACCTGCGCGCCATGGAGGAGCGGCACTCGGATGAGGACGTCCTCGCTGACCTGCTCCACCTCGACCACCGCACCGCGCAGGCGGGCCGCCTCGCCGACTCCGTCGCCGTCCTGACCGGCGCCCGCTCCGGCCGCCGTTGGGCCCGCCCGATCGCCATGGAGTCGATCCTGCGCGGCGCGATGGGCCGGATCAGCGGCTACCAGCGGGTGCGCGTGCACTCCGCGAGCGATGCCGCCGTCGCCGGGCACGCGGCCGAGGGCGTGATGCACGCGCTCGCCGAACTCCTCGACAACGCCGCGAACTTCTCGCCGCCGAGCGCCGAAGTGCATGTCTACGTGGAAGAAGTGCCCGCCGGGGTCATCCTCTCGGTGGAGGACAGCGGTCTCGTCATGGGCGACATCCAACTCCGGCGCGCCGAACGGGCGGTGTCCGGCGACGCCGTCGAACTCGGCGGTCTCACCGGTACCCGCCTCGGCCTCGCGGTCGTCGGCCGCCTCGCCCGCAAGTACGGCCTGAAGGTGTCGTACCGGCCCTCCGCGCGCGGCGGCACCGGTGTCCTGATGCTCGTACCGCAGGACATCCTGGTGCCCCAGGACGCCCCCGCGCCGCAGAACTCCCTCCCGCTCCCGGAATCGTCGACCCCGGAGGGATCAACGCCGGCTGACACGGAGGCCGTTCGCGAGCCCGCCGCCGTGGAGCAGCCGTGGATGTCCTACGCCGCCGGGCGCACCCTCGCCGATCTGGACCCGGACCCGGTGCCCACGCACGAGTCCCCTGACCGGGGCACGCTCCCGGACCCGGCGCCGGACACCGCGAACACCTTGCCCGAAGGCCTGCCCAAGCGCCGCCGGGGTCAGGCGCTCGCCGAGGCCGAGCGGTCACGCGCGCGTGCCGAGTCCCCGGCCCCCGAGACGCCCCGCCCCGCGCCCTCCGCCGACGACACCCTCGCGCGCACCGCCCGCTTCAACAGCTTCCGCCAGGCCGTGCGCGCCGCGAGCCCCGACCCGGACCCCTCCGCAGCCGCGGAACCCGTCACCTCCCCCTCCCACCCGGAAGGCAACGCCACCTCATGACCGGCACGACGACCGCCGACGAGAAGCTCACCTGGCTCATCGAGGGCCTCCTGGAGCGCACCCCGGGCGCGCGGCACGCGCTCGTGCTGTCCCGGGACGGCCTGAAGCTGTGCCGGACCCCCGAACTCTCCGTCGACCAGGCCGACCAGCTCGCCGCGATCGCCGCGGGGATCCAGTCGCTGTCGCACGGCGCCTCGGTGGAATTCGGCGACGGCAGCGGAGGCGTGCGCTCCGCGATGACGGAGTTCTACGGCGGGGTGCTGTTCATCGTCGAGGCGGGCGAGGGCGCCCACCTGGCGCTGGTCACCACCGAGGACGCGGACGCGGGGCTGATCGGGCACAACATGAGCGAGCTGGTCGAACAGCTCGGCGAGCACCTGCGCGCGGAACCGCGTACGTCATGAGCCGCCCCGGCAGGGACGACTCGCCCGACCGCCTCTACACGCTCACGGGGGGCCGCGCCCGCTCCGCACCGGACAACCCGTTCGACCTGGTGACCCTCGTGGTCGCCGAGTGCGACCCGGTGGCCGGTATGCAGTCGGAGCACGCGGCGATCCTGCGGCTCACCGAACACCCCACGGCCGTCGTCGAGTTGGCGGCCGAGCTGAAGCTCCCGGTGTCCATCACCAAGATCCTCCTCTCCGACCTTCTCGCGGCCGGCCGGGTCAGTGCCCGGCATCCGCGGAAGGCCGTTCTCGATCCCGACGTCCTGGAACAGGTGCTCGTTGGACTCCGCAACCTCTGACGCGCGCACCCCCTTGGGTGCCACCGCCGACAACGGCCTGAAGATCGTGGTCGTCGGCGGCTTCGGCGTCGGCAAGACCACGCTGGTCCGCTCGGTCAGCGAGATACGTCCCCTCAACACCGAGGAGACGATGACGAAGGCCGGCGAGGCCGTCGACGACATCAGCGAGGTGCGCGGCAAGTCCGCGACCACGGTCGCCTTCGACTTCGGCCGCATCACGCTCGACGCCCGCAATGTGCTGTATCTGTTCGGCGCCCCCGGCCAGGAGAGGTTCTGGTTTCTCTGGGACCGGCTCTTCTCCGGGACGCTCGGCGCGGTCGTCCTCGTGGACACCCGGCGGATCGGCGACTCCTGGTACGCCATCGACCGCCTCGAAGACCACGGCACCCCGTTCATCGTGGCCTGCAACGACTTCGGCGGCCCCACCTACGCCCCGCAGCAGATCCGCGAGGCCCTCGACCTCGATCCGCACGTCCCGCTCCTGGACTGCGACGCCCGCTCCCGCGCGTCCGCGAAGCAGGTCCTGATCACCCTGGTCGAGTACGTCAGGAACCACCACGGCCCGCGGAGCGGTCGCTACGACACCCAAGTTCACGCCCCCCACCAGGAGTTGGCCCTGTGACCGCGCCCGTACCGCTGAGTGGACCCAGGTTCCAGACCGAACCGGCGCAGCTGTACCGGGAGATGCGGCGCGAGCACGGCGCCGTGACACCCGTGGTGCTCGACGGCGGCATCCCGGCCTGGCTGGTGCTCGGCTACCGCGAGCTGCACCAAGTCACCGGCGATCCCGTCCTGTTCAGCCGCGACTCCGACCTGTGGAACCAGTGGGACGACATCCCCGACGACTGGCCGCTGCTCCCGATGATCGGCCGCAAGCAGCCGTCGATCCTCTACACGGTCGGCGAACGGCACCGCGAGCGCGTCGGCATGATCAGCGACGCGCTGGAGGCCGTCGACCCGTCCGAACTCCGCTCGTACACCGAGAAGTTCGCCGACGAGCTGATCGACGGGATCTGCGCCAAGGGCGAGACGGACCTCGTCGGCGACTACGCGATGCTGCTGCCGGTGCGCGTCCTGGCGCGGCTCTACGGCTTCCGGGACGAGCAGGGTCCCGGCCTGGTGACGGCGTTGAACGACATGATCGACGGTCGGGAGCGCGCGATCGCCGGGCAGACCCATCTCGCCACGTCCATGGGGCGGTTGCTGGCCGACCGGAAGGACGAGCCGGCCGACGACGTCGTGTCGCGGATGCTGACGCACGAGTCCGGCTTCAACGACGTCGAGATCGCCCAGGACCTGATGGTGATGATGGCGGCCGGCCATCAGCCGACCGCCGACTGGATCGGCAACTCGCTGCGGCTGATGCTGACCGACGACCGGTTCGCGGCCTCGCTGTTCGGCGGCCGCAACAGTGTCGCCGAGGCGATGAACGAGGTCCTGTGGGAGGACACCCCGACCCAGAACGTGGCCGGGCGCTGGGCCTCCCGCGACACCCAGCTCGCCGGCCGCCGCATCCGCGCGGGCGACCTGCTCCTCCTCGGCCTCCAGGGCGCCAACTCCGACCCCCAGGTCCGCACCGACGGCGCCGCGCTCACCGGCGGCAACAACGCGCACTTCTCCTTCGGGCACGGCGAGCACCGGTGTCCGTTCCCGGCGCAGGAGGTCGCCGAGGTGATCGCGCGGACCGGTATCGAGGTCGTCCTGGACCGGCTGCCGGACATCGACCTGGCCGTACCCGCCGAGTCCCTCACCCGCAGGCCCTCGCCGTGGCTGCGGGGGCTGACGGAACTGCCGGTGCGGTTCACGCCCGTGCCCGCGCTCTGAGCTTCCGGACCCGATCCTGCGTCACCCCGGCGGCACCACAACGCCCGCCGGGGGCCCGGGAGTTGACCACGACCCCGGGGGACGCGGCACCCCACCCCTGCCCTTGGAGGCACCTGTATGAGCACCGGTACCGAAGAGACCCGTATCGTCCTCGACCCGTTCGTCGGCGACCTGGACGGTGAGAGCGCCAGGCTGCGCGCGGCCGGTCCGCTGGCCGCCGTGGAGCTGCCCGGTGGCGTGCCCGTGTGGGCGGTGACCCGGCACGCCGAGGCGAAGCAGCTGCTCACGGACCCGCGGCTGGTGAAGGACATCAACGTCTGGGGTGCCTGGCAGCGCGGTGAGATCCCCGCGGACTGGCCGCTGATCGGGCTCGCGAACCCGGGCCGTTCGATGCTGACCGTGGACGGTGCCGACCACCGCAGGATGCGCACGCTGGTCGCGCAGGCGCTCACCCCGCGCCGGGTGGAGCAGATGCGGGATCGGATAGCGAAGTTCACGGAGGGCCTGCTGGACGGCCTGGAGGGGGATGTCGTGGATCTGAAGGCGGCGTTCGCGTACCCGCTCCCCATGTACGTCATCGCCGACCTCATGGGCATCGCGGAGGACCGGCTCCCGCGGCTGAAGGAGCTGTTCGAGAAGTTCTTCTCGACGCAGACCCCGCCGGCGGAGGTCATCGCGACGCTCACGGAACTCGCGGGCATCATGGCGGACACGGTCGCGGCCAAGCGTGCCGAGCCCGGCGACGACCTGACCTCGGCGCTGATCCTGGCCTCCGAGAACGGCGACCACCTCACCGACGAGGAGATCGTCTCCACGCTCCAGCTGATGGTCGCGGCCGGCCACGAGACGACTATCTCGCTGATCGTCAACACGGTCGTCAACCTGTCGGCGCACCCCGTCCAGCGGGCCCTGGTGCTGGCCGGCGAGGCGGACTGGTCCTCGGTGATCGAGGAGACCCTGCGCCACTCGACGCCCACCTCGCACGTCCTGATCCGCTTCGCCACGGAGGACGTCCAGGTCGGCGACAGGACCCTTCCGGCCGGGGACGCGCTGATCGTGTCGTACGCCGCGATCGGCCGTGACGAGGAGGCCCACGGGCCGACGGCGGGCGAGTTCGACATCACCCGCACCAGCGAGAACCGGCACATCTCCTTCGGCCACGGCCCGCACGTCTGCCCCGGCGCGGCACTGTCCCGGCTGGAGGCGGGGGTGGCGCTCCCGGCGCTCTACGAGCGGTTCCCGGCCCTTGACCTGGCGGTCCCGGCGTCGGAGCTCCGCAACAAGCCGGTGGTGACGCAGAACGACCTCTACGAGCTGCCGGTCCGGCTGACGCCGTAGATCGCCGTAGATCGCCACAGCTAGCTCGCCGTCGGTCCACGAGCCGGAGTGGTCGTCTCATCGAACGGACGCGTTTCCGTCCCGTTTCGCCGAGGAGATACGCTCCCGCTCGTGGCTGATATCCAGATTCCCGCTGACATCAAGCCCGCCGACGGACGTTTCGGCGCTGGCCCCTCCAAGGTGCGGACGGAGGCGCTGGACGCCCTGGCCGCCACCGGCACGTCCCTGCTCGGCACCTCCCACCGCCAGGCCCCGGTCAAGAACCTGGTCGGCAAGGTCCGCGAGGGCGTCTCCGCGCTGTTCTCGCTCCCCGAGGGCTACGAGGTCGTCCTCGGCAACGGCGGTTCGACGGCCTTCTGGGACGTCGCGACCCACGGCCTGATCGAGAACAAGTCCCAGCACCTGAACTTCGGCGAGTTCAGCTCGAAGTTCGCCAAGGCGGCCAAGCTCGCCCCGTGGCTGGCCGAGCCCACCGTCATCGCGAGCGACCCCGGCACGCACCCGGACCCGGCCGCCGAGGCGGGCGTCGACGTGTACGCGTTCACGCACAACGAGACGTCGACGGGTGTCGCGGCCCCGGTCCAGCGCGTCGCGGGCGCCGACGAGGGCGCGCTGGTCCTCGTGGACGCCACGTCGGGCGCGGGCGGCCTCCCGGTCGACATCGCCGAGACGGACGTCTACTACTTCGCCCCGCAGAAGTCCTTCGCCTCCGACGGCGGCCTGTGGATCGGCGTCTTCTCCCCGGCCGCGATCGAGCGCGCCGAGCGCATCCACGCGTCCGGCCGCCACGTCCCGGAGTTCTTCAGTCTCCCCACGGCGATCGACAACTCCCGCAAGAACCAGACGTACAACACCCCCGCGCTGGCCACCCTGTTCCTCCTCAACGAGCAGCTGGAGTGGATCAACGGTCAGGGCGGTCTCGCCTGGTCGACGGCCCGCACGAAGGACTCGTCCACCCGTCTGTACACCTGGGCGGAGGACTCGAAGTACGCCACCCCGTTCGTGTCCGACCCCACCCAGCGCTCGCAGGTCATCGGCACGATCGACTTCGCCGACGAGATCGACGCGGCGGCCGTCGCCAAGGTCCTGCGCGCGAACGGCATCGTCGACACCGAGCCCTACCGCAAGCTCGGCCGCAACCAGCTCCGCGTGGCGATGTTCCCGGCGATCGACCCGGCGGACGTCGAGGCGCTGACGAAGTGCGTCGACTACGTCATCGAGAAGCTGTAGTTCCCTGGTCACAGTCGTTCTCGCTACGACGACGAAAGGCGCCCCGCGGCCGGTCCGCGGGGCGCCTTTCGTCGTCGTAGGGCAATACACGGCAGCGTGCGGCCGAAGTCCAGGTGAACCCGAAAACCGGACAAACCACCCGCACACCACAGCCACGTAACAGCGAACGCACAGGGAGCAACTCCCGCCCGACCCGGCCGGTCGAACCCGGTGCGTCGCACACCTGCGGCGCAACTCCTCTGCCACCGACCGAAGTTGGAGTTGCCCCATGCCCAGGAAATCCCTGCCGACGCGGCTCGCCGCCACCGCCGCACTGCTGCTCGCCGCAGGCGCCCTGTCCGCGCCCGCCGCCTCCGCGGACGACGCCCCCTCCAAGGCGTACGTCCTGACCGTGACGACCAGCCCCACCACCACGAACTACCAGGAACGGCACGTCGACGTCACCGGCACCGTCACCAAGGCCGACGGCACCCCGGCGCCGAACATCCCCGTCACCCTCCAGGAAGTCGTCCAGTTCACGACCTGGAACCCGTGGGGCGACCCGATCGACCCCAACTACTACGAGCCCCGCGACCTCGGCAAGCCGGTCACCGACGCCAACGGGAAGTTCACGGTCCCGGACGTCGACATCGACCACTCGGGCGGCAGCAGCCTGCTCAACGTCCAGCACGACGTGCACATCACCGCCTCCTACGACGAGGACGGCGACCCCAACACGCCGCAGGACGGCTACTTCACGGAGACCACGGTCGCCGCCAAGGCCCGTACCAGCAAGATCAGTTACTCCGTCAACAAGAAGAAGGTGAAGGCCGGCGACATCCTCACCGTCCAGGGCAAGGTCACCCTCCCCCAGGGCGTCGAGCCCGAGGGCACGGAGGTCTTCCTCCAGACGTACTGGGAGCAGCAGTACCACGTGAAGGTGACCGCCGAGGACGACGGCTTCTTCGTCATGTCGGTCCGCGTCTCCTCCTACGACGACACGTTCGTGCTCCGCACGGCTCCGAGAGACCTGTACGTGGCCGGGGCGACCCAGAAGCTCCCGATCACCAACACGTCCTTGCCCCGGGGGTAGTTGGAGGCCCACGGTGAGGAGGGGGGGCACCACCGGCTTCCGGGTGCCGGGTGCCCCGGACTGCTCGGCCGCCCTACGTCGCCGTACAGCTCACCGTGGGCACAGCCCCGCCCCCCGGAGCGCCTCCGAAGCCGAAACTCGCCGAACTCCCCACGCCCACGGCCCCGTTGTGATCCGCGTTCACCGCCGTGACACTCGTCCCGGTCTGGGTGTACGTCGCGTTCCACATGGTGGTGATCTGCTGGGAGCCGGGCCAGGTCCACTTCACCTGCCAGGACTTGAGCGCCGACGCACCCGTGTTCGTCACCGTCACGGACGCGTTGAAGCCGGCGCCCCAGTCGCTGGTGGTGGTGTACATCGCCGTGCACGCGGCCGTGGACCCGCCGCCTCCTCCGTCCCCGCCGCCCGATCCCGTGCTGGGGAAGCCCGGGGCCTTGATGCCGGCCAGGTAGCCGTCCTTCACCGTGTCCACCGTCTGCCAGTCGTCCTTCAGGATTCCGCCGGTGTCACCGGAGTTGGGGTTCCAGGACCAGAAGGTCCAGGAGAAGGAGTCGGCGCCGTAGGTCGAGGTCGGGCGGAGGTAACTCACCAGTGCCGCAAGCCACTTCTGGTCCACCGTCGACGCCAGGGTCGTGCCGAACTCGCCCACCCACACCGGGGCGATGTTCTGCCGGAAGAGGTAGCCCCAGTACTTGTCCCACACGCCGGGCATGTTCGCCGGGAAGGACGGGTCGCTGAACCAGGGCTGCTGGGCCACGCTCGTCGCGTAGTCGTGGGCCGAGTACACGACCCGGTTGGGGACGGTCAGTCGCACCGGGTACTGGCCCGCGCCCATCAGATTGCCGCCCCACCAGCCGGAGACGCCGTTGTACGTCTGCACGCCCTCCACGAAGATCAGCAGGTCCGGGTTGACCGACAGCACCGCGTCGCCCGCCCGCTCCGCCGCCAGCCGCCAGTCCGTCGCGACGTCACCGCAGCCCCAACAGGCCGGATCGTGCGGCTCGTTGTGAAGGTCGATGCCGATGACGGTCGACTGGCCCGCGTAACGGGCCGCCAGGGAGCGGAGATTGGCGATCCAGGTCGACTCCGGCACCGCCGCCGTGTACCAGAGCGCCGACTGCCCCGACGCGTCCGGGCGGTGCCGGTCGAGGATGACCTTCAGACCGTCCTGGCCCGCGTAGGCGACCAGTTTGTCCATGATCTGGAGGGAGTTGAGGCCCTGGAGGTCGGCGTTCTTGCCGTTGGAGAAGTCGATGCTGTTGGGGACCGTGCCGGACTTGAAGATGTCGTCGCTGTAGGGGAGGCGGATGGTGTTGTAGCCCAGCGACTTCATCTGGTCGATCATGCTCTTGTAGTCGCGTGACCAGAGGCCGTGGACCACGTAGTTGGCGGTCTCGAAGCCGAACCAGTTGATCCCGGCGATACGGACCGGCTGGCCCGCCGCGTCCAGGATCTGGCGGCCGCTCGTGTGCCAGTAGCCGGCGCCGGGGGCGGCGGCCGTGGCACCCGCCGCACTCCCTGCGCTCGCCGCACGCGCCGTACTCGCCGCATCGGCCGCCTGCGCTCCATGGACGCCGGCCAGCGGCAGCAACAGCGCCGCGGCGACGACCCCCAGCGCTCTTCTCAAGCTGCGGAACATGTCGCTGCTTCCTCTCTCGGGAGGGGCGGGTCCGGAACCGATGGGAGCGCTCCCACCACCCGACACCCTCCATGGAAGCCACGCCACATGGACACGTCAAGGCAACGGACATCGGCAATCGTCCACAGTCGGCGGCCGAACCTGTGGAAGCGGCCCGGGAGTTCAGCGCCGGCGGGTGAGGCGCCGGAGGCCGAAGAGCGCGCCGCAGACGACCACGACGGCCACCGCGCCCAGCTTGACGTTGTTGTTCGAACTGTCGCCGCTCGCCGAACTCCCGCCGCCCGAGGGTGACTTGGCGGAACCCGAACCACCGCCGGGGGCGTCCTCGGCCTGCACCGGGCTGTCGGTGCCCTCGCTTCCGTACAGCAGCTTGGTGCCGTCGGGCGAGTAGCTGACGGACTCGCCCTGCCCCTGGAGCGGTACGTCCAGACGCCCCGCGCGCTTGATCTTCCCGCCGTTCCAGTCGTAGTAGATGCCGCCCAAGTAGCCGCGTACGGCGAGCTGTTGGCCGTCCGGGGAGAAGGCGGCGTCGGTGGCCCAGAGGTCCACGGCGGCGATGGGCTTGAAGTAGTTGGTGCCCGAGGTGGAGAGCGTGGCCGGTCCCTCGAAGAGGTGGCCGCCGTCCTCCTTCTTGTCGATGATGTACACGCGGCCGGTCTTGGGGTGCACGACCAGCGACTCGGCGTTGCGGGCGCCGTCCGAGTACTTCACGACGTACTGCGTCGCCCGGATCGTCTGGTCCTTGAGCACCTTCGGCTCGGGCAGCTTGTAGATCCAGACGTAGGGCCAGGTCCCGTCGAGGTTGTCGCCGATGTCGCCGACGTAGATCTCGTTGTGCGGGCCGATGGAGATCGCCTCGACGTCCCGGGGCCTGCCGACGCCGCTGAAGGTGACCGTGGCGACCGTCTTGCCGGTGGCGCTGTCGACGGCGTAGAGGTACGGGCCGTCGTCGCTGTCGTTGTGCGTCCAGTAGATGCCGGGGTGGAGGTGCGAGGCGGCGAGGCCGCTGGACTCCGTGATGCGGGAGTCCGAGATCGTGAACCCCTTGTCGCCCTTGCCTCCGTCGTCGGCGGCGGCCGGTGCTGCTGCGGTTGCGGGCAGGGCGAGCGCGCCGACGAGGAAGCCGGCGCCGAGGAACGCGAGGAAGCGACGCATGGGGCAAGCCTGCCATCCCGCACGGCGGGGCAGCGGGCGGGCTGGTGCGGCGGTGGACTTGCCGGGCAGGGGGGCGTGGTGGGCCTCACACCCCGCCCGTTCCATCCCCCGGCGGTTGATCGTCCATCATGAGCGGATGCTCAGGTTCATGCCCGTAGGCGACTCCATGACGATCGGGAGCGCGGGCGAACACACATGGCGCTACCGGATGTGGCAGCACCTGCGCGCGACCTACGGCGGTCCGTTCGCCGTGGTCGGCCCGCGCGAGACGCTGTACGACAAGGCGACGGACACGCCCACGTCGTACGAGTACGCCGACCCCGACTTCCCGCACTTCCACCTGGCCGGCTGGGGTGAGGGCTGGCTGCACATGGCTCCGCTGATCGGCGAGGCGGTGCGCGCGCACCGGGCGGACGTGCTCCTCGTCTCCCTCGGCCTGATCGACCTGGGCTTCTACACGAACGCGGGGCAGACGGCCGAGAACCTGCGCTCCTTCGTGGCGGAGGCCCGCGCCGCGAAGCCCTCCGTCCGCATGGTGTTCCTGCCGGTGATACCGAACGTCCGGGCCCGCACGGACGTCCCCTTCGCCACCGAGGTCGCCCTCTTCAACGAACTCCAGGCGAAGGCCGTCGCCGACCTCGACGAACGGCGCTCCCCGCTTCTCCTGGCCTCCCTCCCCGAGTCGTACGACGTCGACCACGACACGTACGACGGGACCCATCCGAACGCGGCCGGTGAGCACAAGATCGCGGGGGCGTTCGCGGGGGCGATGCATCAGGCGTGGGGGGTGGGGGGCGAGTACGGCGACGAGAGCGGGAGCGAGAACGCGAACGAGGAACACGGGGGCGCGGCCCGGGACCACGACAGGTACCGGTCGGCCCACTCCTCGTCCAGGCGGTCCGCCTGGCGCTGACGGCCGGGGGTGTCGTCCCGGCTCAGGTGTGGGGGCAACCGGATTTCGACGGTCGATGGCGTGATCACCACGTACCCCGGTCACCGTGCGTATCGTTGTACTGCTGGCTGTGCCCGTTCGTGGGAGCGGCCGGGGAGGAGCGCCGGATGACCGTCCTGGACGACAGGATCGAGATCGACATGGCCGACGAGAACACCGAGCGCTTGGACGAATGGTTCGAGCGACTTGAGCGACTGCCCGTCCCCGAGGGATACAAGGCCGAGATCGTCGGGGGCTTCGTCTACATGACTCCGCAGCGGGACATCCACTGGGAAACCATTCGCGAGATCCTCTGGGCTCTCGAAGATCGCTTCGGGAGGCGGCACGCGCGGGTCTTCTCCGATGTCCGGATCGACTTCCCGGGGAATCAGAACGGCTTCTGCCCCGACGTCGCCAAGCTCCGCGACGGCGCGGCGAAGGACGAAGCGGGCCGTTGGCGGTACGAGGACATCGAGTTCGTCGCCGAGGTCATCTCACAAGGGACGGCATCCAACGACTACGGCCCCAAGAAGGAGGCCTACGCCGCCGCCGAGGTTCCTGTGTACCTCGTCGCCGACCCCTACAGGCACCGGTGCATCGTGTACACCGAACCCAAGGGCGGCGACTACCGGTGCGAGCTGCGGGTCGCGTACGGAACCGATGTCGACCTGACCGCTACTCCCCTGGACCTCACCCTCAGGACCGGCGACTTCCCCCGCGACTGACCCCCTTGCGTAGAGCGCACTCGAAGTCGTTGGCTGGTCACTCATGAAGTACACGCAGCTCGGACGCACAGGCCTCAAGGTCAGCCGACTGGTTCTCGGGACGATGAACTTCGGCCCGCAGACCGACGAGGCGGACAGCCACGGGATCATGGACGCGGCGCTGGCCGCCGGTATCAACTACTTCGACACCGCCAACGTGTATGGCTGGGGTGAGAACAAGGGCCGCACCGAGGAGATCATCGGCAGCTGGTTCGCCAAGAGCCCCGTCCACCGCGACAAGGTGGTCCTCGCCACCAAGGTCTACGGCAACATGGCCGCCGACGGCGACGCCTGGCCCAACCACGACAAACTCTCCGCGGTGAACATCCGGCGGGCCGTGGACGCCAGCCTCAAGCGGCTCCAGACGGACTACATCGACATCTACCAGTTCCACCACATCGACCGCGCCACCCCCTTCGAGGAGATCTGGCAGGCGATCGACACCCTCATCCAGCAGGGCAAGATCCTCTACGTCGGTTCCTCGAACTTCCCCGGATACAAGATCGCCCAGGCCAACGAGATCGCCGCCCGCCGCGGCGGCACCATCGGCCTGGTCAGCGAGCAGTGCCTCTACAACCTCGCCGAGCGCCGCGCCGAGATGGAGGTCATCCCGGCCGCGCAGGAGTACGGCCTCGGGGTCATCCCCTGGTCCCCGCTCCAGGGCGGACTCCTCGGCGGGGTCATCAAGAAGGAGGTCACGGGCGGGCGCCGGGCGAGCGGCCGGGCCGCGGACACCCTCGCCAACCCGACCTCGCGGGCCCAGATCCAGGCCTACGAGGACCTCCTCGACAAGCACGGCATCGAGCCCGGCGAAGCGGCTCTGGCGTGGCTCCTCACCCGCCCCGGCGTCACCGGCCCGATCGTCGGCCCGCGCACCGCCGAACAGCTCGACAGCGCGCTGCGCGCCGTGGAACTGGACCTGAGCGAGGAACTCCTCACGTCACTGGACGAGATCTTCCCGGGTCCCGGTCCGTCGCCGGAGGCCTTCGCCTGGTAGTCGGCGAGGGCGAGCGCCTTTTTTCAGGGGCGCGGGGCGATGACATGTGCGGCTCCGCCGCGTGGGCGCGGCCGGCCCCCGCGGACGCGCAGCCGGCGGTGATCGCGCAGTCCCCCGCGCCCCGCCCTCACTTACCGAGCGCCGCGGCGAGCCCGACGACAACGAACAACAGCACAAGCACACCGGCCATGATCCGGTTCCGGGTTTTGGGGTCCACGTATCCGAGCCTAACCGGCCGCCCCCAGCTCCCAGCGGCCGACCGCCTCGTACCGGGGTTGTTCGCCGGGCGCACCCGACGTCGGCAGGTTGCTGCGTACCAGCGCCAGCTCCCCGACCGTCCATGCCCGCCCGGCGAAGCCGTCGAGCCGCTCGGCATACGGCCGTACGTCCACGGCCTCCCGGCTCCGCGCCACGGTCAGGTGCGGGCGATAGCGCCGGTGCTCCCCCAACGCCACGCCGGCCTCCCGCGCCGCCGCCTCGCACCGGTCGGCGAGCAGCCGCAGTGCCGCGACGTCGCCGTCCACCCCGGCCCACAGCGCCCGCCCCTGCCCGAACTCCCCGCCGCCGCGCACCGCCAGCCCGAACGGCCCGGTCGCCCGCGCGGCCCGCTCCAGCCGGGCGGACAGGTCGGGTACGACGTCCTCGTCGACCTCGCCGTAGAAGGCGAGCGTGAAGTGCCACCCCGGGCGGCCCATCCAGCGGAGCGCGTCCGCGCCCGGGAGGGCCCGCAACTCGTCGACGGCCGTGCCGAGTTGGGCCAGTACGTCCTCGGGCGGCAGGAGGGCCGCGAAGAGTCTCATGGGGGCAGCCTTCCACCACTCCTCGGCGTGGGTGCCCTACGGGGCCGTCGAGTGGCTCGTCCGGGAGTACCGGCGGCCGGGACAGGTGCCGGCCCGGAGGGTGTGACACGCACATCCTCCGGGCCGGTCCGCAACGGTCAGGCCGCCGTGGCCAGTTGCTCCCGTTCCCGGGGTACGAAGGCGACGCTCGGGTGGCCATGGTTCCAGCCGAAGGACAGGCGCAGGTCGCCCATCCGGGCCAGGACCAGGCCGATCGTGGCGGCTGCGGCCGCCGCGATGACGCCGCCGAGGGCGAAGCTCACCCGGGGGCCGTAGGCGTCGGTGATCCAGCCGACGACGGGGGCGCCCAGCGGCGTACCGCCCATGAAGACCATCATGAACAGGGCCATGACGCGGCCCCGCATGGCCGGGTCGGTGCCCATCTGGACGGCGGTGTTGGCCGTGACGTTGACCGTCAGGCCGGCGATGCCTATCGGGATCATGAGCAGCGCGAACAGCCAGTAGGAGGGTGCCACCGCGGCCACGATCTCCAGCAGGCCGAAGGCCGCGGCCGCCGCGATCAGGACGCGGAGGCGGGCGGTGCCGCGGCGGGCGGCGAGCAGGGCGCCGACCAGGGAGCCGACCGCCATCAGGGTGTTGAAGAGGCTGTACCCGCCGGCGCCCGCGTGGAAGACGTCGTCCGCGTAGGCCGACAGCCACACCGGGAAGTTGAAGCCGAAGGTGCCGATGAAGCCGACGAGGACGATCGGCCAGATCAGGTCCGGGCGCTTGGCCACGTACTGGAGGCCCTCGCGGAGCTGGCCCTTGCCGCGCGGGGCGCGCTCGACGACCTTCAGGTCGCGGTTGCGCATCAGGAGCAGGCCGGCCAGCGGGGCCACGAAGGACAGGCCGTTGAAGAGGAACGCCCAGCCGGTGCCGACGCCGGTGATCATGACGCCCGCGACGGCGGGGCCGACGAGGCGGGCGGACTGGAAGTTCGCCGAGTTCAGGCTGACCGCGTTCTGGAGCTGGTCGGGGCCGACCATCTCGGAGACGAAGGACTGCCGGGCCGGGTTGTCGACGACCGTGGCGAGACCGACGGCGAAGGCGGCGACGTAGACGTGCCAGACCTGGACGTGGCCGGAGAGGGTGAGGGCGGCGAGGGCGAGGCCGGTGAGGGCCATCGCGGACTGCGTGACGAGCAGCGTGGGCCGCTTGGGCAGCCGGTCGACGAGGACACCGCCGTAGAGCCCGAAGAGCAGCATCGGCAGGAACTGGAGGGCGGTCGTGATGCCTACGGCGGCGGAGGAGCCGGTGAGGCTGAGGACCAGCCAGTCCTGGGCGATGCGCTGCATCCAGGTGCCGGTGTTGGAGACGACCTGGCCGATGAAGAACAGGCGGTAGTTCCGGATCTTCAGCGAGCTGAACATCGAGGACTTGCCGGTGCGTCCGGCGGTGTCAGGGGTGGGCGGGGAGTCGGGGGTGGCTGGCGCGGGGGCGGAGTCTGCTCCGGGTCCCGGACTCAAAAAAGTCG
The DNA here is from genome assembly GCF_044763565.1 of Streptomyces sp. NPDC096013. Taxonomy (NCBI): domain Bacteria; kingdom Bacillati; phylum Actinomycetota; class Actinomycetes; order Kitasatosporales; family Streptomycetaceae; genus Streptomyces; species Streptomyces sp. NPDC096013. Next base: position 514,748 of record NZ_JBIWGK010000003.1, read on the forward strand.
CCTCCTACAGAGAACGTGTTTTACAGGTGTGCGAGTTTCTCCAGCACGGGGGCGGCGGCGACGATCTTCGCCCACTCGTCCTCGTCGAGGCCGTCGACCAGGCCGGCCAGGAACGCGTTGCGCTTGCGGCGGCTCTCTTCGAGCATCGCCTCGGCCTGGGGGGTCTTGGTGACGACCTTCTGGCGCCGGTCCTCGGGGTGCGGTTCCAGCTGGACCAGACCCTTCGCTTCGAGCAGCGCCACGATGCGGGTCATCGAGGGCGGCTGCACATGCTCCTTGCGAGCGAGCTCGCCAGGGGTCGCGCTGCCGCAGGTGGACAGGGTGCCGAGCACCGACATCTCGGTGGGGCTCAGTGACTCGTCGACCCGCTGGTGCTTGAGTCGACGGGACAACCGCATCACGGCTGCTCGCAGGGAGTTCACGGCGGCAGCGTCGTCGCCATGGGTAAGGTCCGGCATGTTCTTTAGCGTAACTCATTACTCTCGCTAAAGACCAATGGCGACACGCCGGGATGCCCGTGACCCTGGACACTGAACCCTTACATCACCCATATGAGTGATCCCGACGCGGAACGTCACGCGCCACCCGGAGACGCCCCGGACCCTCGTGTTCATGGGGACCAGCGTGCTCAGCCTGCGGATAGACGGGGAGCTGCTCGAACGGCTCCGCGACCATGCCTCGAAAAGGGGAATGAGCGTCCAGGACTATGTGGTCCAGACGCTCATCCGGGACGACTTCGACGAGCGGTTCCAGACCGCCGTCGAGGAGACGGAGAAGTTCTACGGCGTCACGTGACGGCCGTAGCGGCGCGGATCAGGTCAGACCCAGCGCCGGCATCAGGTAGTAGAAGCCGAAGACCGCCGCGACGACGTACATCGGCACCGGGACCTCCCGGCCCCGGCCCGCCACCAGCCGCAGCACCACGAACGTGATGAAGCCCATGCCGATGCCGTTGGTGATCGAGTAGGTGAACGGCATCATCAGCATCGTGATGAAGGCCGGGATCGCGATCGTGTGGTCGGCCCAGTCGATCTCCCTGACGGAGCCCGACAGGATCAGGAAGCCCACCGCGAGCAGCGCGGGGGTGGCCGCCTGGGACGGGACCATCGTGGCGATCGGCGTGAGGAACAGCGCGACGGCGAAGAGCGCGCCGGTGACGACGTTCGCGAGGCCGGTGCGCGCGCCCTCGCCGACGCCCGCCGTGGACTCCACGAAGCAGGTCGTCGCGGACGAGGAGCTGGCGCCGCCCGCCGCGACGGCGATGCCGTCGACGAAGAGGACCTTGTTGATGCCGGGCATGTTGCCCTCGCCGTCGGTCAGCTTCGCCTCGTCGCTGATGCCCATGATCGTGCCCATCGCGTCGAAGAAGCACGACAGCAGGACCGTGAAGACGAAGAGGATGCCGGTCAGCACGCCGACCTTGGAGAAGCCGCCGAACAGGCTGAACTTGCCGATCAGGCCGAAGTCCGGGGTGGCGACCGGGTTCCCGGGCCACTTCGGGGTGGTCAGGCCCCAGGAGGGGATCGTCGCGACCGCGTTCACGATCACCGCGAGGACCGTCATCGTGACGATGGAGATCAGGATCGCGCCGGAGACCTTGCGGACGATCAGCGCGAGGGTGAGCAGCACGCCGAGGATGAAGATGAGGACCGGCCAGCCGTTGAGGTGACCGTCGCCGCCGAGCTGGAGCGGGACGGTGGTCTGGGCGGCGTCCGGGATGCGGGAGATGAACCCGGAGTCCACGAGCCCGATCAGCATGATGAACAGGCCGATACCGATCGAGATGGCCTTGCGCAGTCCGTACGGCACCGCGTTCATCACGCGCTCGCGCAGCCCGGTGGCGACCAGCAGCATCACGACGAGACCGGCCAGCACGACCATGCCCATCGCGTCCGGCCACGACATGCGGGGCGCGAGCTGGAGGGCGACGACGGAGTTCACGCCGAGTCCGGCGGCCAGCGCGATCGGCACGTTGCCGATGACGCCCATCAGGATGGTGGTGAACGCGGCCGTCACGGCGGTCGCGGTGACCAGCTGGCCGTTGTCGAGGTGGTGGCCGTACATGTCCTTCGCGCTGCCCAGGATGATCGGGTTGAGCACGATGATGTACGCCATCGCGAAGAAGGTGGCGAAGCCGCCGCGGATCTCGCGGGGTAGCGAGCTGCCACGCTCGGAGATCTTGAAGTAACGGTCGAGCGCGGTCGGCATTGGATGTTCCTACGAGCAGAAGTGGACAGACGGAAACCGTTTCAGTATGAACATATGAAGACGTCAGGCGCTATCTCCGCGCGTAGACCGGCGTGGGGCCGCGTGTCCCCGCCCAGCGCCCGCCGCCCCCTCATCAGCGCGTCGCACCGCCGCACAGGCCCGTCGCACCGCCTCGTAAGCTGGGGCCATGGCGAAGTGGACACCGACACACGAGGCACCGGAGCCCCTGGAGGGCCCGATCGTCCCGACCATCATCGGCGGCACGATCCTCTGGTTCGTCCTCTTCCTGGTCCAGCTCCCCTTCTACGGCTGGTTCGACGACCACGGTCATCTGTGGTGGCTGTGGACCTGCCTGGCCGGAAGCGGACTCGGGCTGATCGGCATCTGGTATGTCCGGGGGCGCGACGCGGCGCTCAAGCGCATGGCGGCCGAGGCCGAGGCGCGGGGTCCCGCTCCTGCTGCGGAGTGATGAGTCCCCTCTCCACCCGGGGCATCAGCCCGCCCCGCCCGCCGTCCTCCCCTGGTCGGATCTTCCGGGCACTCGGCGGGTGAAGCCGTAAAACCGCACGTACCGTCGAATGCATGACGCACACCGACGCGGGCGCCGAACTCGACCCTGTGCACCCCGTCCCCGTCCCGGCGGCGCGGGCACGCGGGCTCTCCACCGCCGAGGTCGCCGAACGGGTGGCGCGCGGGGAGGTCAACGACGTCCCCGTGCGCAGCAGCCGCTCCCTGGCCGAGATCGTCCGCGCGAACGTCTTCACCCGGTTCAACGCGATCATCGGCGTCCTCTGGCTGATCATGCTGTTCGTCGCGCCGGTCCAGGACAGCCTGTTCGGGTACGTGATCATCGCCAACACCGGGATCGGTGTCTTCCAGGAGTGGCGGGCGAAGAAGACCCTCGACTCCCTCGCGGTGATCGGCGAGGCGAAGCCGACGGTACGGCGGGACGGGGCCGCGGCGGAGGTGAGCACCTCCGAGATCGTGCTCGGGGATCTCATCGAGATCGGGCCCGGTGACAAGGTCGTCGTCGACGGGGAGTGCGTCGAGGCCGACGGCCTGGAGATCGACGAGTCGCTGCTCACCGGTGAGGCGGACCCGGTCGTCAAGCGGCGCGGGGACCCGGTGATGTCCGGGAGTTTCGTGGTCGCCGGCGGCGGGGCGTTCGAGGCGACGAGGGTGGGGCGCGAGGCGTACGCGGCCCAACTCGCCGAGGAGGCGTCCCGGTTCACGCTCGTCCACTCCGAACTGCGCACCGGTATCTCCACGATCCTCAAGTACGTGACGTGGATGATGATCCCGACCGCGATCGGCCTGGTCATCAGCCAACTCGTCGTGAAACAGCACGGGTTCAAGGACTCCGTCGCGCGGACGGTCGGCGGGATCGTCCCGATGGTCCCGGAGGGGCTCGTCCTGCTCACCTCGGTGGCCTTCGCGATCGGGGTCATCCGGCTTGGCCGGAAACAGTGCCTGGTGCAGGAGTTGCCGGCCATCGAGGGGCTCGCCCGCGTCGACACGGTCTGCCTCGACAAGACCGGCACGCTCACCGAGGGCGGGATGGACGTCACCGAACTGCGCCCGCTGGGCGGGGCCGACGAGACGTACGTACGCAAAGTCCTCGGCGCGCTCGGGAAGTCGGACCCGCGGCCGAACGCGTCCTTGCAGGCGATCATCGCGGCCTGTCCGGACAGCGGGGAGTGGCGGTGCGTGGAGTCGCTGCCGTTCTCGTCGGCACGGAAGTACAGCGGGGCGACGTTCAGCGAGAGCGACGGGGAGTCGAGCACCTGGCTGCTCGGGGCGCCGGACGTGCTGCTGGCCGACGACGATCCCGCGCTCGCGGAGACCGCGCGGCTGAACGAGCAGGGGCTACGGGTGCTGCTGCTGGCGCGGGTCTCGGGAGAGCTGGACGATCCCGAGGTGACGCGGGAGGCGTCGGCGACCGCGCTGGTGGTGCTGGAGCAGCGGCTGCGGCCCGACGCGGCGGAGACGCTGGCGTACTTCGCGGACCAGGACGTGCACGCGAAGGTCATCTCCGGGGACAACGCGGTGTCCGTGGGCGCGGTGGCGAAGAAGCTGGGGCTCACCGGGAAGGTCGTGGACGCGCGTCAACTCCCCTCGGACAAGGAGGAGATGGCCAAGTCCCTCGACGAGGGCACGGTGTTCGGGCGGGTCACTCCGCAGCAGAAGCGGGACATGGTGGCGGCGTTGCAGTCGCGCGGGCACACCGTCGCGATGACCGGGGACGGGGTGAACGACGTACTCGCCCTCAAGGACGCCGACATCGGGGTGTCGATGGGGTCCGGGTCCGAGGCGACGCGGGCGGTCGCACAGATCGTGCTGCTCAACAACAGCTTCGCCACGTTGCCTTCGGTGGTCGCGGAGGGGCGGCGGGTGATCGGGAACATCACCCGGGTGGCGACGCTGTTCCTGGTGAAGACGGTGTACTCGGTGCTGCTGGCCGTGCTGGTGGTGTGCTGGCGGGTCGAATACCCGTTCCTGCCAAGGCACTTGACGCTGTTGTCCACGTTGACGATCGGGGTTCCGGCGTTCTTTCTCGCGCTGGCGCCCAACACGGAGCGGGCGAAACCCCATTTCGTGCGGCGGGTGATGCGGTATTCGATCCCGGGTGGGGCGATCGCCGGCGTGGCGACTTTCGTGACGTATCTGATCGCCCGTCACTACTACACGGGGAAGGGATCGTTGGGTGCGGAGACCAGCGCGGCGACCCTGACCCTGTTTCTGATCTCGATGTGGGTGCTGGCGATCATCGCCCGGCCCTACACCTGGTGGCGGATCACCCTGGTGGCCTCGATGGGCGCGGCGTTCGTGGTCGTGCTGGTCGTGCCCTGGCTTCAGCACTTCTTCGCTCTGAAGCTGGTGGGGGTGACCATGCCGTGGATCGCCGTGGGGATCTCGGTGGTGGCGGGGGCGGTGCTGGAAGTGGTGTGGCGGCTTGTCGACCGGCGGGCGGTGGGGTGAGCGGGCCCTGAAAAGGCGGCTGCCCGCGGCCCTTGTTGCGGGGCGCGGGCAGCTGCTCTTGGGGATGGTTACTTGACGTCCACGTAGTCGCCCGCGGCGTTGACCGGGGCCGTGGTGGGCGTGCCCGCGAAGCTGTAGCGGAAGTAGCCGTCGACCGTGGCCTTGACGGTGGTCTTCAGGCTGCCGTTCGTGGTGGTCTTGATGGTCTTGACCGTGGTGTACGTGGTGGAGTTCTTCTTGCGGAACTGGAGCTTCACCGGCTGGGTGGAGTAGCCGGTGTAGTTGTTGGCGTCCCAGTTCGCACGGGTCAGCTTGCCGACGACCGTGATGGTCTTGCCCTTCTTCACGGGCTCCGGGGTGGCGTTGACGGTGAGCTTGCCCAGGCGGGTCACCGGGACGTTGCCCTGGTCGCCCTGGGTCTTGAGAGCGCCGTCGGCGGTGATGGCGAGGCCGCCCGCCTTCCAGGTGCCGGCTTCGGCGTTCGTCACGTCGCCGTCGGACGGGCGGATGTAGATGGTGCCCTTGCAGTTCAGGACGGTGGTCGAGGCGGCGGTGCAGGTGCCCGGGTCGTCGCTGATGAGCTCGCTGGTCGCGGTGGTGATGGAGGAGCCGCGGTAGATGAGCGGGCCGCTGGCGAAGTTGTCGGTGCTGACGTCGAGGCTCGCGTCGTGCGTCACGGTGTAGGTGACCGGGATGGCGACCTTCGCGGTGGCGCCGACGACGACGGCCTTGCCGCTGTTGACCTTCACCTTGGAGAAGGTGACGTCGAGCGTGGCGGCGGCGGTGGCGCTGCCGTCGGCGGTGGCGGCGCCGAAGGCGGCCTTGCCGGACGGGGCGTCGGCGGCCTGCGCGGCCGGTACGGCGAAGGCGGAGAGGACCAGGGCGCCGGAGACGGCTGCCACGGTGGCGCTTATGCGCATGCGTTCCCCAAGTGGAGAAAGGGGGCCCCGACGCGCTGGTCGTTCCGAACGGCTCGTCGTCTGCGCCGGGACCCAAGTGATGGCGGAGCCTGTTGGCTCACGTGATCTGATCCGCGACGGGTGGGAACGGTTGTACGTCTGAGGCGGATTTTATGCGGGGATGACGAAGTCCTGGTGAAAGGCTGGCATTCCGCCTTCCACCAGGACCGGGGGACGCCTTACCTCACGTCGATGAAGTCACCCGTGGCGTTGACCGCCGGGGTGGTCGAGGTGCCCGAGAAGCTGTAGCGGAAGTAGCCGTCGACCGTGGCCTTGACGGTGGTCTTCAGGCTGCCGTTGGAGCTGGTCTTGATGGTCTTGACCGTGGTGTAGGTGCTGGAGCTCTTCTTGCGGAACTGGAGCTTCACCGGCTGGGTCGAGTAACCGGAGTACGTGCCGGCGTCCCAGTTCGCGCGGGTCAGCTTGCCGGTGACCGTGATGGTCTTGCCCTTCTTCACGGGCTCCGGGGTGGCGTCGGCCGTGAGCTTGGACAGCCGCTGGACCTGGAAGGTCTTGGCGTTGCCCTTCTGGACGTAGTCGCTGTCCTTGCCCGTGGCGATCGCCCAGACCTTCCAGCCGCCGGCCGCGAAGTTGAAGGCGTTGGTGCCCGACTGCACGTCGAAGGTCGACTTGCAGGTGGAGGTCGTGGCGTTGACCTTGGTGCAGGTGGCGCGGTGGTCGCTGCTGTTGGCGACCGCACCGGTGTCGGAGGAGTCGATGTCCGCACCGTGGTAGAGAACGGCCTGCGCCCAGCCGACGCCGGAGGCGTCCTTCACGGTGAAGCTGACGGTGAAGGTCTTCTTCGCGGTCGCGGCGACGACGACCGGCTTCCCGCCGTTCACCACGACGCCCGAGATCGTGGTGTCCCCGTGGACCTCGTCGGCCTGTGCGGCGGGTACGGCGAGGGCCGAGAGGGCCAAGGCGCCGGTGACGACGCCGAGGGTGGCACGCATGCGCATGGATTCCCCAGTTACAGAAGTGATCGTGGGCCGGTCGGCCCGGACGATCAGATCCGCGACGAAAGGGAATGGTCGTACGACTCGTGGAAGATTTCCGCGAGAGTCGTGAAGCTCGCTCCTCGGCTCAGTCGAACCACCGGTCCCGGGCCAGCTCCCCCGTCCTGGACGGGTCCTCCAGCAGCGCCGCCACCTCGAACCGCCGGGGCCACTGCCCCGCCGCCCAGGCGAGGCCGGCGGCGACGCCTTCCAGGGTGGAGGCGTGCAGGACGCCGTCCCGGCCGCGGCGCCAGTCGATCTCGGTGCCGTCCACGACGAGTTCGTCGTGTTCGACGTAGGTCGTGGGGGTGAGCGGGCCGAGGAGGACGCGGACGGACTCCGGTACGTCGTGTTCGGTGCCCTCGGAGGTGACCTCGCCGGTGACCGACTCGCTGAGCCGGCGGACCTGGAAGAGCTCGGCCAGCTCGGCGGCGCGGGACGGGCGGACGGGCAGCAGCGGGACTCCGGTGGTGAAGGGGAGCAGGTCCGGGGAGTCGACGACCACCGCGTCCGCCGCGTCCACGACCGTCACCTCGCCGTCGACCACGGCCCGCAGGTCGTCCGGGAGGGTCACCTGTTCCGGGTCGAGGTCGGCCAACGCGCCGTACAGGGCGTGCAGTTGCGCGCCGGTGACCTCTCGGTCGGGGTCGGCGAGGCGGTCGAGGAGTTCGGCGGCGCCGCCGGGCTCGTCCAGCAGGGCGGCCACGGAGGTGCGGACGCCGAGCGCCCGGAGTACCTGTTCGTCGTCGAAGCCGGTCGCGTCGGCCTCGTCGTAGAGACCGCGCAGGAGCGGGTCTCCGCCGGCCGCGAGCAGGCCCGCCGGGCGGCGGCCGTCGAGGACCGGGTGGCCACGCAGCCACCAGGCCGTGTACGGGCGTACGACCTCGTGGGTGCCGTCGGGCAGCAGGATGCGGACCTGCTGGGTGATCGCGTCACGGAGCGGGGGCTGGGCGAGGAGGGCGAGGGCCTGGGGCCAGCGGTCGTCGTCGACGAGGTCCAGGTCGCGGACGGCGACCAGTTCCGTGGCGACGGGGGGTACGGGGGTGTCCGGGAAGCGGTCGAGGACGTCCTCCGACCACACGTCCACGGAGTCCAGCAGACCCGGGTCGTCGGGTTCCGCGAAGTCGCCGTCGCGGGGCTCCAGTTCGTCCGGGTCGAGGACGACGTCGGTGGCGCGGACGAGGGCGAAGGTGGCGAGGACTCCGCAGGCGGCGAGCGGCTGTTCGCCCCAGCGATCGGCCAACTCGGCATCGACGAAGGCGAGTTCCCCCTCCCGCATGATCTGTGCGAACGGGCTTCCGGGCAGCACCAGTTCACCGGCGGGGGCGAGTTCGCCGTCCTCGTCGGGCAGGGCGAGGGCGCCGAGCCAGGGTTCGTCACCGGGTTCGAGGCCCGCGTCCCGGACCAGGGCGAGCACGGTCTCCGCCAACTCGTCGCTGTCCGGGGCGGCTTCGTCCCACATGGCCCCGCCCTCCTCGTCGAGGGAGGCGGCCACGGCGGCCCGTACCTGGGGGGTCGTGAGCACCGCGCGGGGCGTCGCGGGCAGGGCGCCGAGCTTCTCCAGGAGAGGATGCGCGGCGTCCGGGTGGGCGACCTTGAGGCCGAGGCGGGCGAGGACTTCGGGCTCCACCTGGGCGGAGTCGGCGGTGGGGAGGAGGACTTGGCGCGGCCCGATCGTCGTCCTGCCTCCCCCGGCTAGCGGCACGGGCAGTCCGGTGAGCCGGTCGGGGTCGACGCCCGCGAGGCTGTCGTAGAGCCGCCGCCACCACTCCGGGTCCTTCTCCAGGCCGGCCAGCCGGTCGACGGCGTCGGTGAGGGGGAGCCGGGCGACGCCCAACGTCCTGAGTTCCACGCGCCGTTCGAGGCCGGCGGGCAGGAGGGTGGGGAGCACCTCGGCGAGGACGCGCACGGTGTCGGCGCCCGCGCCCTCGACGACCTCGGCGTCCCGGGGCCGTAGCGCCTCGGGCAACTCCGTGTCGTCGGGGGCGGGTTCGAGGGCGGGCGGGAGGAAGGAGGTGCGCGGCAGTCGCGCCAGGATCGCCTGGCGCAGGGTGCCGTCCAGCTCTCCCTTGCCCAGCGGGCCGGGCACGAGGTCGATGATGCCGGCGGTCACCGGCCGCCAGGCGGCGAGGAGTTCGACGTAGGCTTCCGCCGCGCGCTCCACCACGAAGTCGGTCAGCGGGCCGGGCGCGGCGTGGCGGCGCGTGGTGTCGAGGGGCAGCGAGGCGATCAACAGGGCCGGTACGCCCAGGGGTTCCTCGCTGGGCGTGGGCGCGTGCACGACAGGGCTGGTGCGGGGCCGGGCGGGCGTCCCGTCCTCGTCGACGGGCACGGCCCAGGTGACGGACCAGTAGGGCCGCAGCCGCTCTTCTACGGGCCGGTCGGCGAGCAGTTCCTTGGCGAGTTCCCCGTGCGCGGCGACGGTACGCCAGCGGGTGCTGCCGTCCCGGCTGTCGTCCACGACGGTGTCGGCGCGGTCGGTGCGGCGGGTGAGGGTGCGGGGTGCCTGGTCCCCGACCTCGACCACGACCTCCATGAGCCCGGGGAGCGCGAGCAGAAGAGCGTCGTCCACGGCGTCGAGGAGGCGCTCGGCGAGGTCCTCGGCGGCGGTGTCGCGCAGGGGGAGGATGACGACGGTGTCGTAGGAGTCGGGGGCGGTGCCCTCGGCGGCGAACGGGAGGCGCAGCAGCGGGATGTGGCCGTCGCGGCGGCGGATCTCGGTGCCGAGTCCCGGGCTGTGCCGGGCGGTGTCGTCGGCGAGGTCGCGGGCCTCGGCGAGGGACCAGCGGACGCCGCCGTGGCGGCCGACGACGGCGGGTTCGTCGGTGACGGCGACTACGGCGGCGAAGCCGACACCGAACCGTCCGACGGCGCTGTCACCGGCGTCGCGTTTCGCGGAGGCGCGCAGGGTGGCGAGGGATTCGACGCCGGTGGCGTCGAGGGGAGCGCCGGTGTTGGCGGCGCACAGCACGCCGTCGCGGAGGGTGAGCCGCAGCCGGCCGGCCACGCCCGCGCGGGCGGCGGCGTCGGCGGCGTTCTGGGCGAGCTCGACGACGAGCCGGTCCCGGTACCCGCCGAGGACGAGGTCCTCCTCGGCGTTGGCGTCCTCCCGGAACCGGGCCGGGCTGGTCGCCCAGGCATCGAGCACCCCACGCCGCAGACGGGCGGTCCCGAACGGGTCGGCACCCTCGGCAGCGGGCCGCACGAACTTACTCACGTACGTTCACTCTCCTCATCGGCGTCGCGACGAAGGTACCGCGCGGAGGAGGGTGGAGCTGCCGGGGAGGGGGCGCCGGCCCGCCCCACGTCGGGCAGCGCGCGCCGGCCCCTGACTCGGGCTCCGGAACCGGGAGTTCATCCAGGTCGAGGGTGACGGTGCGGTGGACGGGGATGCCGTAGCGGCCGTACGTGGCCGTGCGGTCGTCTCCCGTGAGCCGTCGGATGACGGAGAGCTACGAGTGCCCCAGCTCCGCCGTCTCCTCGTCCGCGCCCACCGGCACCGATCCGGAATCCGGCGCGGGCCGCAGCGGGAAGGGGTCGACCATCGTCTCGTCGATCACCGGGGCCGGCGGCTGGGGCGGTTTGGGCATGACGGCTGCTTCGGAGTGGCCGCCGCAGCCGTAGGCCAAGGACACCACGTGGCCGTCGGCCGGGGAGAACTCGTTGGCGCAGATGCCGAAGGCCTGGCCCAGGGAGCCGCCGATGGCGACGAGGAAGCCGCAGCTGACGCAGGCCGCCGGGGCCGCCTGGGCCATCGGGGTCTTCGGGCCGAAGCCGTCCTCCCAGCGGTCGGCGGCGACATGCAGGCCGTAGCGGGAGAGGACGCGGGCGCGGCGGATGCCGAGTTCTTCGGCGACGGCGGCGATCGAGCCTCGGGTGGGGGCGACCGGGAGGGTGGCGGGGGTGCCCGCCATCACCTCGGCGTCCTCCGCCTCGATCAGTTCCGCCATCTCCTCGGAGACGGCGGAGTTCGGCGGGGGCTCGTCCTCGCCGGTGTAGCCGGGCTCCAGGCGCAGATCCTCCGCGTCGGTGGGGAGCAGGTCGCCGGGGCCCATGTCGCCGGGGCGGAGGCGCTCGCTCCACGGGACCCATTCGGGGGCCAGCAGGGAGTCGGGGCCGGGCAGCAGCACGACCTCGTCGAGCGTCACCAGCTTGGCGCGGGACGCCCTCGCGACCGTCACGGCCCAGCGCCAGCCCCGGTAGCCGAACTCCTTGCACTCGAAGAAGTGCGTGACCACCCGGTCACCGTCGGATTCGAAGCCGGCGTGCTCGCCGACCACGCCGGGCGCGGCGGCCTCCTCGGCTGCGGCACGGGCGAGGTCGACGGCCTCGGCGCACAGGCGGTCGGGGGTGCGGCTTCGCGTGGTCGCTGCGCTCACAGGTATCGCTTCTCTCCTACGCCGTCTCACGGGTGCGCCTGTTGCGGCGAAGGGAGCGGACGGAGCGGCTGAAAGACATGTACCAGGCCCTTGGGGGCACTGGTGGAGGGCCGCGTCGACGTCCGCACCCGATCGCGCTCGGGCACGCCTACGCCATCCATTCTGCGGGATGGCCGAGAGGCGCGCGGCCGAGAACAATCGCCACGGCGCGCTACGCACGCTACCTTCTCCCGCGCCATGCGCCCACACCGACGGTCCCGGTACGGCATCGAATACCGTCCGCGATCCCTCTCCGACGGGGCCGAGATCCGTCTGCGACGGGCCCGTGATCCGTCTCCGACACGTTCCCGATCCGTCTCCGGCCTGTCCGCGATCCGTCTCCGCACGGCTCCATACGCGCGGTAACGGCGATACTCGCGCCGTTCTCGGGGCACTATGACGGGGTGGCAGCCGCGAGGTCGCCCCAAGGCGCCACCGGAGTCGGTGGCACGAAGGGGAACATCCGAGGTGGCGGTTCGGGCCGGGTGAGCGGTTCCGTCCGCGCGATGGGTCGTGCCCTGCACTTCCCCGTCACCGGTACCGCCCGCGGTATCCGCAAGGCCACCCACGCGCACGGCGCGGGCGAGTCGGGCCTCGGCCGCCTCATCGAACTGCACGCGGTGAACGGCGCCGGCGACGTGATGATCACGGTCGCCCTCGCGTCGACCGTCTTCTTCTCCGTACCGACCGACGAGGCCCGGGGCCGCGTCGCGCTCTATCTGGCCATCACCATGGCGCCGTTCACCGTCCTCGCGCCGGTGATCGGCCCCCTCCTCGACAAGCTCCCGCACGGCCGCCGCGCCGCGATGGCCGCCGCGATGCTCGCCCGCGCCCTCCTCGCGCTGATCATCTCCGGCGCGGTCGCCAGCGGCAGCCTGGAGCTGTATCCGGCCGCACTGGGCGCCCTGGTCGCCTCGAAGGCGTACGGCGTCGTCAGAAGCGCCGTGGTGCCCCGGCTGCTGCCGCCCCGCATCTCCCTGGTGAAGGCCAACTCCAGAGTCACCCTCGCCGGCCTCCTCGCCACCGGCGTCGCCGCGCCCATCGCGGGCGGCCTGCACGCCATCGGCGACCCCTGGCCGCTCTACGGCGCCTTCGTGATCTTCGTCGCGGGTACGGTCCTGTGCTTCTTCCTGGACCCCAAGGTCGACTCCGCCAAGGGCGAGGACACGGCGCTGCTCGCGGCCGACGAGGACCATCTGCACGGCCCGCACCCCAAGGAGGTCAAGCGGCCGGGCCTGCGCACGGTCGGCATCGCCGTCACCCACGCGCTGGGCGCAAACGCGGCGCTGCGCTGGCTCTCCGGGTTCCTGACCTTCTTCCTCGCGTTCCTGCTGCGCGAGCATCCGATGACCGGGCAGAGCGCGGCCGTGTCGCTGGGCATCGTCGCGGTCTCGGCGGGTGTGGGCAACGCGCTCGGTACGGCGGTCGGTTCCTGGCTGCGGCAACGGGCCCCGGAACTCATCATCGTGACCGTCGTCGCCCTCGTGCTGGGCGCGGCCGTCACCGCCGCGATCTTCTTCGGCGCCGTGCTCGTGGCCTGCCTCGCCGCCACCGCCGGGTTCTGCCAGGCGCTGGCCAAGCTGTCCCTGGACGCGCTGATCCAGCGGGACGTGCCCGAGCTGGTGCGCACCTCGGCGTTCGCCCGCTCCGAGACGATGCTCCAGATGGCCTGGGTGCTCGGCGGCGCGATCGGCATCGTCATGCCGCTGAACGGCACCCTCGGCCTCACCCTCGCCGCCGCGGTCATCGCCGTGGGCTGGCTGACCACCCTGCGCGGCCTGCTCACCTCGGCCCGGCACGGCGGCACGGGGAGCCCGCGAGTGGCCTAACCCGCGGTACCCGGCCCGGCACGCCGCACCCCAGGTGGGGGGAGGACCGGACGGGCCCGATAGCCTTCGCCCATGACCATGCAATCCGCTGTGCGACGCCGCCGCGCCGTCGCCGCCGCCGGCGCCGTTTCCGCCGGACTGCTCGTCCTGTCGGCGTGCGACAAGCCGACGCCGATCTCGACGATCACCGTCGGGAGGAACTCGGTCCACACGGAGGCCACCTGCTACAACGACGGCGACGCGGTGAAGACCGCCGACCTGCCGAAGTGCCTGAAGGCCTCCACGTCGATCTCGGTCGACCCGGACGCCACCGTGCGCTTCGGCGTCGACCCGAAGATCGCCGACAGCGGCTGGACGATCCTGATGAACGGTCAGCCGCTGACCGACTCCAGCAAGAAGACGTACCGGACGATCCCCGGCAGCGTGTTCTTCAACACCCAGTACGGCGCGACCGGCAACTCGACCGTCGTCTCCATCAAGGAGGGCGACAAGACGGTCAAGGGCCTGTGGTCCTTCAAGTTCAAGAAGGACTCCTGACCACGTCCTCCCTCCGTGTCCTCGTCGCCACCGCCGTCCCCGCCGAACGGGACGCGGTGGCACGGGCGTTCACCGGCGACACCACCGTGGATGTCATCGCCGCCGGGGTGGGCCCGGCCGCTGCGGCAGCCGCCACGGCCACCGCCCTGGCCCGCACCCCCTACGCCCTCGTCGTCTCCGCCGGGATCGCCGGCGGCTTCCAGCCCGAGGCGCCCGTCGGCTCCCTCGTGATCGCCGACGAGATCACCGTCGCCGACCTGGGCGCCGAGACCCCGGACGGGTTCCTCCCGGTCACCGAACTCGGCTTCGGCACCGTCACCCACCGTCCGCCGAATGCACTCGTACGAGAGCTCGCGACCGCGACCGGCGCCCGCACCGGAGCCGTACTCACCGTCTCCACGGTGACCGGCACGGCCGCCCGCGCCGCGGAACTCCGCGCCCGCCACCCCCGTGCCCTCGCCGAGGCGATGGAGGGCTTCGGCGTGGCCGAGGCAGCCGCCGCCCACGGCGTCCCCGTCCTGGAACTGCGCGCGGTCTCCAACCCCGTCGGCCCGCGCGACCGCACCGCCTGGCGGATCGGCGACGCGCTCGCGGCACTCACCGCGGGATTCGGGAAGTCCGCGACCGTACTGGAGAGTTGGAACAGGCATGACCTCATCCGCTGAATCCACCGAGCCCCTTCAGATCGCCTTCTCGCCCTGCCCGAACGACACGTTCGTCTTCGACGCCTGGGCGCACGGCCGGGTGCCGGGCGCGCCCGCGCTCGACGTGACCTTCGCGGACATCGACATCACCAACGGCATGGCCGAACGCGGTGAATTGGACGCGCTGAAGGTGTCGTACGCCGTGCTGCCGTATGTGCTCGACGCGTACACGCTGCTGCCGTGCGGGGGTGCGCTGGGGCGCGGGTGCGGGCCGCTGGTGCTCACCCGGGGGCCCGGGGACCTGACGGGCCGTACCGTCGCCGTGCCCAGTGAGCGGTCGACGGCGTATCTGCTGTTCCGGCTCTGGGCCGCGGACACGATTCCGGGCGGGGTCGGGGAGATCGTGGTCATGCCGTTCCACGAGATCATGCCGGCCGTGCGGGACGGGAAGGTCGACGCGGGACTCGTCATCCACGAGGCCCGCTTCACGTACCAGAACTACGGGCTGCACAAGCTCGCGGACATGGGCGAGCACTGGGAGGCGACGACCGGACTGCCCATCCCGCTGGGCGCGATCATCGCCAAACGGTCGCTTGGCGCCGAGCGGTTGAAGCTGATCGCCGACTCCATCCGGGAGTCCGTCCGGGCCGCCTGGGCCGATCCCGAGGCTTCCCGGCCGTATGTCATGGAGCATGCCCAGGAGATGGACCCGGGCGTCGCCGACCAGCACATCGGGCTCTACGTCAATGAGTTCACGGCGGACCTCGGGGACGACGGGTACGCGGCGATCCGGGGACTGCTGACGCGGGCGGCGGCGGAGGGTCTTGTGCCCGCGCTCGCACCGGACGCGCTCACGTTTCCCTGAGCCGCGCCCACCGGGAAGCCCCGACGCAACGGGCCGAGAGGCTGGTGTCGCCGCTCGGCCCGCACTCGCCCGGATTCTCCCGGGCCGTCGAACTCCCCTGGATCTCCCGGATGTCTACACGTCCAACTGGTCCGCCACCGCCCGCAGCAGCCCCGCGATCTTCCCGCCGGAGGCCTTGTCGGGGTAGCGGCCCTTCTCCAGCATCGGGGTGATGTTCTCCAGGAGGGTCGTCAGATCCTGGACGATGGAGGCCAGTTCGTCCGGCTTCTTGCGCTGGGCCGCCGCCACCGACGGGGTCGGGTCGAGCAGGGTCACCGAGAGGGCCTGGTCGCCGCGCTGACCGGCGACGACCCCGAACTCCACGCGCTGTCCGGGCTTCAGGGCATCAACTCCGGCGGGCAGAACCGAGGAATGGACGAAGACGTCACCGCCGTCGTCACGGGAGAGAAAGCCGAAGCCCTTCTCGCTGTTGAACCACTTGACCTTGCCGGTAGGCACGTCTGTCCTCGTCCTCGTACTCGTCGGAAAACTGCTTCGGATAGCAGACCGGCGGGTCGTCGGGACCCGCCGGTACCAAGGCTAATGGTCTTCAGGCCGGTGACAAGACGTCGCCGGGTTGTTCCTTTGCGCAGGGAACTACCCTGGTCCAGTGCGCGACAAAACCCAAACGAATTCCGCCGCGGCCGGTGACCGACTCATCCGTGCCGGTGCCATCGTCTTTTTCCTCGGCGCGGTGGCCACACTCGTCACCGTGGTACCGCTGCTGCTCCACACGACGCCTTTTCCCACGTACATGTACCTGTTGAGCATGCTCATGGGCGTCGGATTCCTGCTGGCCGCCGGAGGCGTGCTCCAGTCGGTCGCCGCGGGCCGCCGTCAGGCGCGCACCGGAAGGTAGTCCGAAAGCCATCGCGGGAACTCGGTGAGATCGCCGAGCACCACGTCCGCCCCGGCCGCGCGCAGCTCGTCGGCGTCGCACGGGCCGGTCGCCACCGCGACCGCGAGGGCCCCGGCGGTGCGGGCGCCGCGCACATCGCCGACATGGTCGCCGACGTAGACGCTCGCACCCTCCTCGCGCAGCGCCTCCGCCTTCTGCTCGGCCCACAGGTTGCCGATCACCGCGTCGGCGTCGATACCGAGGTGCGCGAGGTGCAGCTTCGCGTTCGGCTCGTACTTCGCGGTGACGACGACCGCCCGTCCGCCGGCCGCCCGCACGGCCGCGATCGCCTCGGGGGCGCCGGGCATCGCGGGGGTCGCGGCGATGGCGATCGACGGGTACATCTCGCGGTACAGGTCGGCCATGGCGGGCAGGTCGTCCGCCGGGAACCAGTTGATCAACTCGTCCGCGAGCGGCGGCCCGAGCCGGGTGACCGCCAGATCGGCGTCGATGTACGTCCCCGTCCGCTCCGCCAGCGCCACATAGCAGGCGTGGATACCGGGCCGGGAGTCGATGAGGGTCATGTCGAGGTCGAAACCGACGGTCAGGGCGGGCGGGACGGAGTTCTGGGCGCGCGAGGTCATATGGGCCATTGTGCCCAGTCGCTACGACAATCCCACCGGGCCCTCGGATCGGCCGCCGCCCTACCTTTGCCGCTGCGACCGCCACACCAGGAACAGCGCCGACGCCACCGCCGCCCCCCGCACCACCCACGGCCAGGTCTCGGAGATCGCGTCGTTCATGTGGCCCTGGGCGATGGGTGTGCCCCAACGGCCGTCGTTGCGGCCCCACAGCCAGACGATCCCGGCCGCGACGGCCGCCGTCGGCAGACCGATCACCGCCGCCTTGGTCTCGGCGTCGGACAGCCGCCGGGACGCATAGGCGATGAGCCAACCCAGCAGCAGGGCGAACCAGTTGCCGAGCACCGCGCCCACGACGAGCAGCGCGGCGGCGATCAGCAACAGCGGGTTGGACCAGCGTCCGACGGGGAGCCGCGGGACCATACGGCGCCGGCGGGCCGGGGTCTCCGGCACCTGCTCGATCACCGGAGCGACCACCGTCTCCGGCGCCTTCGCCGGCTCCTTCGGGGTCTCCTTCGGCGGCGGGGGCTTGAGGAGTTCGGGGATCTCGATCCCGCCGGTGAACCCGGGCACGCTGTCGCCGAGCGCGAACCCGTTGCCGTTGCCGCTCCCCGTCCGCCACCAGTCCGGTTGCAGCACGCTCGAGCCCAGCTCGGACGCGCTCGCGAGATGCGGCGCGGAGGGGGCGTCGTCGGGCTCGGGTGCGGGTGCGGCCTTGGTGAGGCGGGTACGCGGCAGCGGTACGACCCGGCGCAGTCCCTTCGGCCGTAGATCGTCCTCGTGGTCGCGTTGTACGGGGACGGAGGGCGTCGGGGCCTGGGGGACGCCTGCGCCGGTGCCGGCCGCGGCGACGATCTCGTCCGGGGTGCCGAGGCCCTTGAGGATGCGCTGGACGGCGGCCGGTGTGTCGACGGTGGCCCCCGCTCGCCGCCGGTCGATCTCGTTGCGCAGCTCGGACACCAGCCGCATACGCGTGACCGAGGGCAGCTGGCGTTGCTGCGCCACGTCACCGACGCGGCTCAGATACTCGTAGACGACCTGGTCGCTCTCGATACCCACGAAGTCCCCTCCGGGGCGGGTGCGTTGGATACCCCGCCGGAACGACCGTAGCGCAGGTCGGGGCTCGCGTCGGCCGCGCGTCGGGGGCGCACGGCGGGTCCTGGTGCGGACCGGTACCGGATGCGGGCGGATCGGACGAGGGCCGGGCGGGAGGTGATCGCCGTAGGCGTGCGGCCTCCGGCCGGGGAGGGGGTGGCCGCCGCGTTGCCCGGGTGCGGGGACGTCTCCGGCCGGCCACCGGCCGGTCACCGACGGGCGGGTACCGTCCGCACGCGGATCGTCGCGGTGCGCTCACCTCGGGGCGGAGGACACCGGCCCGAGGCCCGCACCCGCTACCGTGGGTCGGATGAGCACCCCGGCCACGCCGCCCCGTTCGCTCGCGGAGGCCCTCCGAACCAGGGACGACGCCTCCCTTGCCGCGCTGCTGCGCAGCCGCCCCGACCTCATCACGCCCGTCCCCACCGACCTCACCCAGCTCGCGACCCGGGCCGGTACCCGCGGGTCGGTCGTGCGCGCCCTCGAACGCCTCGACCGTTTCGCGCTCCAGACGGCGGAGGCGCTGGCCGTGGCGGCGGACCCCGCGTCGTACGACGAGCTGCTCGCGCTGATGGCGGGCGACCGGCGCGATCCCGCGGTCGTGCACGCGCTGCCGCGCGCCCTCGCCGCGCTGCGCGAACAGGCGCTGGTGTGGGGCGCGGACGACCGGCTGCGGCTGGTGCGGACCGCGCGTGAGCTGCTGGCGCCGTCGCCGCAGCACCCGTCGCCGACCGGCCTCGGGCCCACGGTCGCGGAGGCCACGGCGGGCATGTCGCCGGGCCGGATTCAGGAGATCGTGACGGCGGCGGGCCTGCCCTCCACCCATGACCCGGTGTCCGCGGTGGCGTCCCTGACCAAGCTGTTCACGGCCCGGCGGCGGATGAAGGCACTGCTCGCCGGGGCCCCCGAGGAGTCGCTGGGGGTGCTCGACCGGCTGGTCTGGGGACCGCCGTACGGCCAGGTCACCGCCGACCCCGCGCCCTGGCTGCGCTGGCTCATCGACCGGGGTCTGCTGCTGCCGACGGCGCCGGGCACGGTCGTACTCCCCCGCGAGGTGGCCCTGCATCTGCGGGCCGGGCGCGCGCACCGGGAGGTCGAGCCGGTGGCGCCCGTGGTCGAGGCGAAGGCGACGCACCGTCCACAGGTTGTGGACACGACGGCGGCCGGGCAGGCGTACACCGCGCTCGCGACGGTCGAGGAGCTGCTGAAGGACTGGGACGAGGGCGGACCCACGGTCATGCGCGCGGGCGGCCTCAGCGTCCGCGACCTGAAGCGGACGGCGGTCGCCCTGGACGTGGCCGAGCCCGTCGCCGCGTTCTGGGTCGAACTCGCCTACGCGGCGGGCCTGTTGGCCTCCGACGGCGACGCCGACGAACGGTACGCGGCGACCCCGGCCTACGACGAGTGGCTGGAGCGGCCCGCCGCCCAGCGCTGGGCCCGGCTCGCGGAGGCGTGGCTGACGTCGACCCGGACGTCGGGCCTGGTCGGCGGCCGGGACGCGAAGGACCGGACCCTGTCCGCGCTGGGCCCCGGCCTGGACCGCTCCGCGGCTCCGGAGGTACGGCACCGGGTGCTCGGGCTGCTCGCCGGATTGCCCGAGGGCGCCTCGCCGTCCACGGAGTCGGTGCTGGCACGGTTGCGGTGGGAGCGGCCCGTGCGGGGGGCGGGTGGGGGGCAGCGGAGTACCGGGAGTACCCAGGGTGCGGGTTCCGGTGCGGGTGCGGGTACGGGTGCCCAGGGGGACGACGATCTGCGGAGTCGGCTTGCCCGGTGGACGTTGGACGAGGCGGAGATGCTGGGGGTGACCGGGCGGGGAGCCTTGTCCCGGCAGGGACGGGCGCTGCTGGGGCTGGAGTTGGCGGGAGCGGGTGGTGGTCGCCGGGGGGCGGCGGACCCGGCCCGGGGTGAGAGCGGGGGCGGCGGCATGGCGACCGCCGACTCTTCCGGTGTCCCGGGCGGTTCCGGTATCGGCGCTTCGGGGGTTCCGGGATCGTCCGGTGTCGGCGCTTCCGGTGTCCATGGATCATCCGGTGTCGGTTCCTCCGGTGGCCATGGATCGTCCGGTGTCGGCGCTTCCGGTGTCCCGGGCGCTTCCGGAATCGGCTCCTCCCGGGGCTCCGGCTCCTCTGGTGTCGACGCTTCCGGTGTCCCGGGCGCTTCCGGTGTCGGCGTCTCCGGGGGCTCCGGCTCCCCCGCCATCGGCTCCTCCGGGCGCCCCGGCGCTGCCGGTTCCCTCGACGGCGCCGGTTCCTCCGGCCACTCCGCCCTTGTCGCCGATCCCTCCGGCCCCGGCGACAAGCTCCCCGTCCATCACCACCGTCCGCCCACTCCCCCGGACCCCCTCTCCCCCGCCGAGCAGGCCGCCGCGAGTGCCGCCGCCGCGCGGATTCTCGCCCCGCTGCTCCCCGAGCCGTTGGACCACGTGCTGCTCCAGGCGGACCTGACGGCGGTGGCGCCGGGCCCGCTGGAGCGGCCGTTGGCGGACATGCTGGACGTGCTCGCGGACGTGGAGTCGAAGGGCGGGGCGACGGTGTACCGCTTCACCCCGGGCTCGGTGCGCCGCGCGCTGGACGCGGGCCGTTCCGCGTCCGACCTGCACGACTTCCTCACCGCGCACTCCCGTACGCCGGTCCCGCAGCCCCTCGCCTACCTGATCGACGACGTGGCCCGCAGACACGGCCATCTGCGGATCGGCGCGGCCTCGGCGTACGTCCGCTGCGACGACGACGCGGTGCTCAGCGAGATCCTCGCGGACAAACGGTCGGCCGGCCTGCGCCTGCGCCGCCTCGCCCCGACCGTGCTGGCCGCCCAGGCCGACCCGGCGGCGCTGCTCGACGGGCTGCGCGCGATGGGCTTCGCGCCGGCCGCCGAGTCCGCCGAGGGCGATGTCGTCATCACCCGGGCCCACGCCCGGCGCACCCCGCCCCGCACGGCCCCGGAACCGGTACCGGACGGCCCGCCGACCCCGGACACGACTCTCCTGTCGGCGGCGATCCGCGCGATCAGGGCGGGCGACCGCGCCTCGACGACCCCCCTCAAGACGACAACGCCCCCCAACGGTGAACTCCCCCGCACCAGTTCGGCCGAGACCCTCGCCACCATGCAGGCCGCCGTCCTCACCGGCACCACCCTCTGGATCGGCTACGTCAACGCCGAGGGCACCGCCAGCCAGCGCGTGATCGCCCCCATCCGCGTGGAGGGCGGCTTCGTCACGGCGTACGACCACACGGCGGACGAGGTCAGGACGTATCCGCTGCACCGGGTGACGGGGGTGGCGGAACTGGCCGAGGACTGAGGTAGCGGGCCAGCGCCTCCGCGCCGTCCGGTACGAAGGTCGGCCTGCCCGCCATCTCCCGCAGTTCGCCCTCCGTGACCCACGCGTGCCAGGCGATCTCGTCCGGGTCGGGGGTGATGTCCCGGTCGACGACCGCTTCATGAATGCCGAGCCAGTAGGGGCTGATCACTCCCCGGCACAGGAACTTGAGCGCGAACCGCACCGGCGCCCGCACCCCGAGTTCCTCGGTGAGTTCACGAGCCGCCGCCTCCTCGTACGACTCCCCGGCCTCCGCACCGCCCCCGATCAGCCAGTTGTACTGACCCGGGAACCGTGACATGTCCGCCGCCCGCCGATGCACCAGTACGCGGCCCTCCGGGTCCCGGCAGACAGTCGTCGCCACCCGGTGCAGCCAGTGACGGGTGATCGCCTCACCCCGCTCCACCACCCCGAGCACCCGGTCCCGCTCGTCCACCCGGTCCACCAGTTCTCCCACGGCCCCCACCCTCCGCTCGCCCGAGCCCCCACCCTCCCAGACCCCGCCGTGATCACCGGCCGGTAGTGCACACTGGACGTTTGGCCGTCCCGAGTCCTCCAGGCCCGGCCGAGGCCCGCAGAAAGGCAGTCGCGCGTGAATGGCCCCCTCATCGTCCAGTCCGACAAGACCCTTCTCCTAGAGGTCGATCACGAGCGAGCCGACGACTGCCGGCGCGCCATCGCGCCGTTCGCCGAGCTTGAGCGGGCGCCGGAGCACATCCACACCTACCGGGTGACCCCGCTCGGGCTGTGGAACGCGCGGGCCGCCGGGCACGACGCCGAGCAGGTCGTGGACGCGCTGGTGGAGTACAGCCGGTATCCCGTGCCGCACGCGCTGCTCGTGGACATCGCCGAGACCATGGACCGGTACGGCCGGCTGACCCTGAGCAAGCACCCCGCGCACGGGCTCGTCCTCACCACCACGGACCGGCCGGTGCTGGAGGAGATCCTGCGGTCGAAGCGGATCGCCCCGCTGGTCGGCAACCGCCTCGACCCCGACACCGTCGCCGTGCACCCCTCCGAGCGCGGGCAGATCAAGCAGGTGCTGCTGAAGCTGGGCTGGCCGGCCGAGGACCTCGCCGGGTACGTCGACGGCGAGGCGCACGCGATCGACCTGGACGAGGACGGCTGGGCGCTGCGCCCGTACCAGAAGCAGGCCGTGGAGAACTTCTGGCACGGCGGCAGCGGGGTCGTCGTGCTGCCCTGTGGTGCCGGGAAGACCCTCGTCGGCGCGGGCGCCATGGCGCAGGCCAAGTCGACCACGCTGATCCTCGTCACCAACACCGTCTCCGCCCGGCAGTGGAAGCACGAGCTGATCAAGCGGACCTCGCTGACCGAGGAGGAGATCGGGGAGTACAGCGGGACGCGCAAGGAGATCCGGCCGGTCACCATCGCCACCTACCAGGTGCTGACGACGCGGCGGAAGGGTGTCTACCCGCACCTGGAGCTGTTCGACTCCCGCGACTGGGGGCTCATCCTCTACGACGAGGTGCATCTGCTGCCCGCGCCGGTCTTCAAGTTCACCGCCGATCTCCAGGCGCGGCGGCGGCTGGGCCTGACCGCGACCCTCGTGCGTGAGGACGGCCGGGAGTCGGACGTGTTCTCGCTCATCGGGCCGAAGCGGTTCGACGCGCCCTGGAAGGAGATCGAGGCGCAGGGTTACATCGCGCCCGCCGACTGTGTCGAGGTCCGGGTCAACCTCACGGACTCCGAGCGGCTCGCGTACGCCACCGCCGAGGCCGAGGAGAAGTACCGCTTCTGTGCGACCACCGCGACGAAGCGGAAGGTCACGGAGGCGATCGTGCGGCGCTTCGCCGGTCAGCAGATCCTCGTCATCGGGCAGTACATCGACCAGCTCGACGAACTGGGCGAGCACCTGAACGCGCCCGTGATCAAGGGCGAGACCTCCAACGCGCAGCGGGAGAAGCTCTTCGGGGCGTTCCGCGAGGGGGAGATCAGCGTGCTCGTGGTGTCGAAGGTCGCGAACTTCTCGATCGACCTGCCGGAGGCGACCGTCGCGATCCAGGTGTCGGGTACGTTCGGCTCGCGTCAGGAGGAGGCCCAGCGGCTCGGGCGGGTGCTGCGGCCGAAGGCCGACGGGCACCAGGCGCACTTCTACTCGGTCGTCGCGCGCGACACGATCGACCAGGACTTCGCCGCCCACCGCCAGCGCTTCCTGGCGGAACAGGGGTACGCCTACCGGATCATGGACGCGGACGAGATCCTCGCGGAGAACTGACCGTCACGCGGAGACGCGGACGCGGCGAATGCGGCGGGTCGAGCGGGCCAAGCGGGCGGTCACTTACGGAGAACGCCCGCTTCCTCGCCGTACTCACCGAGGACGACCACGCTGAACGCGGCGCCCGCGAACACTTTTATCGCGCGCAGGGCATTGCCGAGGCGGTGGGGGTGGCTGCCGCCGGTGACCGGTGTCGCGCCGGTCGGGCGGGCGGGGATCGGGGTGATGGTTGCTGCGCTCATGTCTCCATGGTGCGTCTTGGGACATAAGGTCGGCATCGGTCCGTGGAGCCAACCTCCGGGCCCCCTTCTACGCCTCCGGGCTGACCCGTTCCCCTCCTGGGTGGAGGGGGTGTCCCCTAGGGGACACCCGCGCCGGCGTCAACGCGGCCGTAAAACCATTCGCCTCGCCCGTGTCCGGCGACCTAGAATCTCCGCTCTTGCCCGCCTCCCCGCAGGGAGTGCCACCGCCCGGACGGAAACCGGCCGGTACCCATCGAGCACACACCCAGCAGCCGCATCAGCAGGCCCTCCGGAGGCACCCCCTTGTCCACGCCCACCGACGATCCGCTCGCCCGCGAGCGCGCCCACCTGGCCTCCTCCCGTTCCGCGCTGCGCGCCATGCGCGAGGACGTCGAGTCCCTCGACATCAAGGACGTCACGGCGAACTGGGTCAACGCCGAGGTCCTCGCCCGCCAGATCGACGACCGCATCAAGGCGCTGGCCGACCTGAGCGACACCCCGCTGTTCTTCGGCCGCCTCACCTATCTGCACGCTCCCGGCGCCGAGCAGGCCGAGGGCGCCGAGGGCGAGCAGTTCTACATCGGCCGCCGCCATGTGCACGACGCCGACGGCGACCCGATGGTGATCGACTGGCGCGCGCCGGTCTCGCAGCCGTTCTACCGGGCGTCCAAGAAGGACCCGCTGGACGTCTCGCTGCGCCGCCGCTTCGGGTACACGGGCGGCGACCTCACGGCGTACGAGGACGAGCACCTCATGGACCCGGCCGAGGCGGCCGCCACCAGCAAGCTGCTCCAGCAGGAGATCGAGCGCCCGCGCGTGGGCCCGATGCGCGACATCGTCGCGACCATCCAGCCCGAGCAGGACGAGATCGTACGGTCCGGTCTCGGCGGGACGGTCTGTGTGCAGGGAGGCCCCGGCACCGGAAAGACGGCCGTCGGCCTGCACCGCGTCGCCTATCTCCTCTACGCCCACCGCGAGCGGCTCGCCCGCACCGGCACCCTCGTCATCGGGCCGAACAAGTCCTTCCTGCACTACATCGAGCAAGTCCTGCCCGCCCTGGGCGAGTTGACGGTCCGCCAGGGCACCGTCGACGACCTGGTCGCGCATGTCGAGGTGCGGGGCACGGACGAGGCACCGGCCGCCGTCGTCAAGGGCGACGCCCGGATGGCCGAGGTCCTCCGCAGAGCCGTCTACTCGCACGTCACGATGCCCACCGAGCCGGTGATGGTGGTGCGCGGATCACGCCGCTGGCGGGTCCCGGCGTACGAACTCGAAGCCATCGTGCGGGAGTTGCTCGACCGCGGCATCCGCTACGGCGCCGCCCGCGAGGCCCTTCCGCAGCGCATCGCGCATGCCGTGCTGGTGCAGATGGAGCGGTCCGGGGAGGCGCCGGACGACCGGGTGCAGGACGCGGTGGCGCGCAACACCGCGGTGAAGGCGGCCGTCAAGGCGGTGTGGCCGCCGGTCGAGCCCGCGAAGGTCGTGCTGCGGCTGCTCACCGACGCGGACTTCCTCGCCGCGCACGCGGACGGCATCCTCGACGAGGACGAGCAGAAGACGATCCTCTGGGCGCTGCCTGGTTCCGGAAAGCGGGCGGTGCGGAGCGTCAAGGCCGCCAAGTGGGCCGCCGCGGACGCCGTGTTGATCGACGAGGCGACCGACCTCGTGCAGCGGACGCACTCGCTCGGGCATGTGGTGCTCGACGAGGCGCAGGACCTCTCCCCCATGCAGTACCGGGCGGTCGGCCGCCGCTGCACCACCGGTTCCGCGACCGTCCTCGGCGACCTCGCACAGGGCACCACGCCCTGGGCGACGCGGAGTTGGGACGAGGCGCTGGCCCACCTCGGCAAGTCGGACGGCGTGATCGAGGAGTTGACGGCCGGTTTCCGTGTGCCGACGGACGTCATCACGTACGCCTCCCGGCTGCTCCCCCACATCGCGCCGGGCCTGACCCCGGTCGCCTCGGTCCGGGAGAACCCGGGTTTCTTCGACCTCCGCGAGACGGCCGGCACGAGCGAAGTGGTCGCCGCCTGCGAGGAGTTGCTGCGCCAGGAGGGCTCGACGGGCCTGATCGCCGCCGATGCGCGCATCCCGGCGCTGGCGGAAGCCCTCACCGCGGCGGGCATCGGCTACATCGACCCGGGCGAGGAGACGACCGCGGACACCCGGCTGACGCTGGTCCCGGCGTCGCTCGCCAAGGGCCTGGAGTACGACTACGTGGTGCTCGACGAACCGCAGGCGGTGGTCGACGGCGAGCCGGACGAACGCACCGGCCTGCGGCGCCTGTACGTGGCGCTGACCCGAGCGGTGTCGGGCCTGATCGTCACGCACACGGCGCCGCTTCCCGCCCAGCTCGCCTGAGCGAGAAGGGTGGTTCGCACAGGGGGCCGGACGGTTCAGGCGCCGTCGAGGACCGCCCGCCACTCGCTCACGGCCTCCGCCGACACCGGCCGCTCCCAGCCCCCGGGCCGGGCGGCCCCGCCGATGTGGAAGGCGTCGACGCCCGCGGCGATCAGGGTCGGCACATGGTCGAGGCGCAGGCCGCCGCCGACGAGGACGCGCTGCTCGTAGCCCGGTTCGCCGTGCAGCGCCGCCTCGCGGAGCAGGGTGGGCAGGCCGTCGTCGACGCCGTCGGCCGAACCGGCGGTGAGATAGGCGTCGAGGCCCGGCAGGCCCGCGAGCTGCTTGCGCAGGGCGTCGCGGTCGACAGCGCGGTCGATCGCGCGGTGGAACGTCCAGGCGCAGCCGTCCAGTTCGGCGACGACCCGCTCCACGGCGTCCAGGTCGACCCCGCCGTCCGGGCCGAGGAACCCGAGCACGAACTGGTCGGCGCCGGCGGCCCGCAGTTCCCCGGCGATCCGCACGAGCCGGTCGACGTCGCCCGCGGCGAACCCGTCCGCGAGGCGCAGCATCACGCGCAGGTCGATGTCGACGGCGGCACGGATGGCGGCGAAGGTCTCCACCGGCGGGGTGAGCCCGTCGGCCGCCATGTCGGTGACCAGTTCGAGACGGTCCGCGCCTCCGGCCTGGGCGGCGACCGCGTCCTCGGCGCCGAGGGCGATCACCTCCAGGACTGCACGCGTGCTCATAGGACCCCTTCCGTCGTGTTCCCTGGAGCGGCTACAGGTCTAGTCCAATATCAGGGTACGCGTGAGGATCGGGGCCCGCGAGATCACCCCCGGCGCCTGACCCGGATCACCCGCCGAAGATGTTCAGCTCCGCGGGATCGGCCCCCGCCAGCTCGTACCCCGTCCCGTCCGGCACCGGCCGTCCCGCGTACAGGCGTACGAGCGTGGGGGCGTCGCCGATGTAGCGCGCCGGGGTCAGCTCGCCCGACAGATCGCCCAGCAGCAGCGGATCGTCCAGGTCGTCGAGGTCGGCGTGCAGAGGCCGGTGGTTTCGCTGCCGGGTCACGTGGCCGAGCAGGGTGAGGGCGGACCCCAGCCCCTCGCCCCCATAGGCGCCGGGCACCCCGAGCACGTCCCGCACGTCACCTGCGTGCACCCACTCGCCCAGCGCGACGGCGTCCAGCGGTCCGCCCGCGCGGGCGATCGCCGCCCCGGCCTCGGTCATCCCCCGCTCCAGCTCGTCGACGACCTGCCCGTTCGTCCAGTCGGCCCGCTCCGCGATGTCCCGGTCGTTGGCCTCCGGCGAGAACACCCCCTCCTCGAAGCGCCGCTCCACCACCCGCGTCAGCGCGGCCGCGCAGTGCGCGAGCACGTCCCGCACGGTCCAGCCGGGACACGCGAGGGTCGCCAGCGCGAAGTCGTCGTCGGGTCGGGAACGGAGCAGCGGAATCAGGGCGTCCCGCTCGGTGACGAGCAGCCTGCCGGGCAGTTCGGGATCGCGTACGTCGTGTGCTGTGTCGGCGTAGGTCATGCGTTCCACGCTAGGGCCTGGAGGAAAATAAGGGGCATGCCCGATCTCGACGCCCTCCGCGCCCGCTGGACCCGCGCCCTCGACGGCGCCCGCCCCTCCGCCGACGGCCCCGACCCGTCGCCGTACGCCGAGAACCTCCTCGCCCGCTGGCAGGAACCCCAGCGCCACTACCACACGCTCACCCACCTCACCTCGGTCCTCGACCACATCGACGTCCTGGAGGAACACGCCACCGACCCGGACGTCGTACGGCTCGCGGCCTGGTTCCACGACGCGGTCTACCTCCCCGACCGCTCCGAGAACGAGGAACGCTCCGCGCGGCTGGCCGAGCGCGCGCTGACGGAGGCAGGCGTACCGGAGGCGAAGACGGCCGAGGTGGCACGCCTGGTCCGGCTGACCGTCACACACGCCCCGGCGGACGACGACCCCGACGGCCAGGTCCTGTGCGACGCGGACCTCGCGATCCTGGCCGCACCCCCGTCGGCGTACGCCGCGTACACGGCGGCGGTCCGGGAGGAGTACGCGTTCGTCCCCAACGAAGCGTTCAGGGAGGGCCGTTCGGCGATCCTGCGCCAACTCCTGTCCCTACCGCGGCTGTTCAGGACGCCGCACGGGGCAGCGGAGTGGGAGGCCACGGCACGCTACAACCTGACGTCGGAACTGGATCTCCTGGCCTCGGCGGACCCGACCGCCGGATGACGTCGCGGCCCGTATGCTCCCCCGCATGGGGACCACGGGCGGAAACACGGACGGAAACGCGGGCGCGGACACGCTGGAAGAGGCCGTCGCGGGCTGCGTGGCGCTGCTGCGCACGGCGACCGGCACGGACTGGCACGGTCCGGACTGGGAGAAGGCCACGGCGGGCCGGCTGGAGTGGAACTGCCGGTACACCGCCGAGCACATCGCCGGCGATCTCATCGCGTACGCGGGGCAGTTGGCCGGTCGGGCGCAGAACGCGTACTTCCCCTTCGACATCACCTTCGACGAGGGCACCGACAACTCCGGTGTCCTGGAAGTGATCTGGACGACCGGCGCCCTGCTCGCCGCCGCCGTCCGCACCACCCCGCGCGAGGTGCGCGCCTTCCACCCGTACCCGTTCCGCAGCGCGAACCGCGAGGGCTTCGCCGCGATGGGCACCGCCGAGGTGCTGCTGCACACCCATGACATCGCCGAGGGCCTGGGCCTGGACTACCGGCCCGACCCGGAACTCGCCGAGTTCGTCCTCACCCGGATCTTCCCGCACGTCCGCCCCGGCGCCTCCCCCTGGCTCACCCTGCTGTGGGCCACCGGCCGCGGCGACCTCCCCGGCCGGGACCCCGTCACCGACTGGCGCTGGCACAACAACCTCGTCCACGACACCGACCGCCTCACTCTCCAGGGCGTCACCCCCGCGTCCGCGACCGACCTCGTCGGCGGCGGTGACGGCGGCTTCGAGTGGATCGAGGGCGGCCCGTACTCGGGCACCCGGGAGGCCGCGACCTTCCTGCTCAAGGCGTATCAATCGGGCGTCCACCGCCCGGAGTTCGGCGTCTTCACCCTCGTCCGCCGCGAGGACGGCCGCGCGGTCGGCGGCCTGGGCTTCCACGGCGTCCCCGACGAGGAGGGCCGGGTGGAGGTCGGCTACGACCTGGCGGCGGGCGCCCGCGGCCAGGGCTATGCGACGGAGGCGCTCCGCGCGCTCTCCGCCTGGGCGCTGGCCCGCGACGACGTACGCACGGTCTTCGCGACGATCGAACGGGACAACCTAGCGTCACAGGCGGTCGTCACCCGGGCGGGATTCAGGAAGGTGGGCGAGGACGAGGTGGAGGGCGAGTTCACCTACGAGTTGGGCCGCTGAGGAGGGGCCGCCGGGCCAACTGGGCCGCTGAGCGGGCACGTTCGGCCGACGCCCGCCAACTCCCTCACCCGGCGCGCCCCTTGGGCCTGCGCAGCCCCGCCGCGGTCAGCAACCGCACCACCTCCCGGCTCCGCACCTCCACCGCCCCGGCGGCCACCGCGTCCGCGTAACGATGCGACGGGATGTCGTAGTGATCGCGCTCGAAGGCCCGGCGCGGTACGCCCAACTCCTCGGCGAACAGGTGGAGTTCGTCGAACGAGACATCGCTGACCAGGTGCGACCAGAGGCGGCCGTGCCCCGGCCAGGTGGGCGGGTCGATGTAGACGGTCACAGGGAGCCCAGGCTCCCGACGGCGGCGACCTTCACACCCGCCTGGTGGCAGACCCAGTGCGGGTCGGGTCCGAGTTCCGGCTCGACCTCCAGGGCGTGCGGATCGCCGGCCTCGCAGACCGGGCAGAGCGGCCAGCGGCCGTACGCCTCCAGCAGCGCGTCCTGCACATCCTGGGCGACCAGCCCGGCGACGTACGCCACGCCCTCCGGCCACTGCTCCACCCACCAGCGCCGCTCCACGACGGACTCCTCCACCATGGACACCACGTCCGCCGCGACGACCTCACGGGCGGCCAGATCGGCCAGCACGAGGGCACGGGCGGCGTGCAGCGCCCGCTCCAGCGGGCTTATGGGAACGGGCTCGTCACGGGGGGCGTCCACGGGGCCGTCCACAGGCTCGTCCATGGGGTCGTTGTCGGGGTCCATGCACCTATTGTGCGCACTCTTGACCCGACCACCGGACGAAAATATCTTTCAAGGGTGACCCAGGAAGTGAAGGAAATTTTCGGAAGCGCCTCCGGGAGTACGCCACCCGCCGCCCTGGCCGCCAAGGTGCGCACCCTCGCCCCCTCCATGACCCGCTCCATGCAGCGCGTCGCCGAGACCGTCGCCGCCGACCCGGCGGGCTGCGCGGCCCTCACGGTCACCGGCCTCGCCGAGCTGACCGGCACCAGTGAGGCCACGGTCGTCCGCACCGCCCGCATCCTCGGCTACCCCGGCTACCGCGACCTGCGCCTGGCCCTCGCCGGGCTCGCCGCGCAGCAGCAGTCCGGGCGCGCGCCCGCCCTCACCACCGACATCGCGGTCGACGACCCGATCGCCGACGTCGTCGCGAAACTCGCCTACGACGAGCAGCAGACCCTCGCGGACACGGCCGCCGGGCTCGACACCGCGCAGCTCGGCGCGGCCGTCACCGCGCTCGCCGCGGCCCGCCGTACCGACATCTACGGCGTCGGGGCGTCCGGGCTCGTCGCGCAGGACCTCGCCCAGAAGCTGCTGCGGATAGGGCTCATAGCCCACGCCCACAGCGACCCGCACCTCGCCGTGACCAACGCGGTGCAGCTGCGGGCGGGCGACGTGGCCATCGCGATCACCCACTCCGGGTCCACCGGTGACGTCATCGAGCCGCTGCGGGTGGCCTTCGAGCACGGGGCCACGACCGTGGCGATCACCGGGCGGCCGGACGGCGCGGTCACGCAGTACGCCGATCACATTCTCACGACGTCCACCGCGCGGGAGAGTGAGCTTCGGCCGGCGGCGATGTCGTCCCGTACGAGTCAGTTGCTGGTGGTGGACTGTTTGTTCATCGGGGTGGCGCAGCGGACGTATGAACAGGCGGCACCGGCGTTGTCGGCGTCCTATGAGGCGCTGGCGCATCGACACAGGCGTTAGAGGTGCGTTGTCGTCTGCGGGCGCGTTGTGGCTGGTCGCGCAGTTCCCCGCGCCCCTAGGGGGTGTGGCACCAGCGGCACTTCCAAGTGCGCGACGACAAGCCCGACATCTTCAGGGGCGCGGGCCGTATCGATGTGCGGCTCCGCCGCGTGGGCGCCACCAGCCCCCACCGGCCCGCGGACAAGGAACAACAGAAAGAGCCGCTTCTCCATGACCTCGACGTCCAACCCCCGTGAGCTCCGTGCCGAGTTGGAGACCCTCACCACGGAAGCCTTCCGCCCGGAACTCGCCGGTATCGACCAGCTCCCCACCCTCGACATCGCCCGCCTGATGAACGCCGAGGACGCCACGGTCGCCGCAGCGGTGGCGCACCGCCTCCCCGAGATCGCCGCCGCGATCGACGCCGTCGCGGAGCGGATGGGCAGAGGCGGCAGGCTGATCTACATGGGCGCGGGCACCGCCGGACGCCTCGGCGTGCTGGACGCGTCCGAGTGTCCCCCGACCTTCAACACGGCCCCCTCCCAGGTCGTGGGCCTG
Source organism: Streptomyces sp. NPDC096013 (assembly GCF_044763565.1). NCBI lineage: Bacteria > Bacillati > Actinomycetota > Actinomycetes > Kitasatosporales > Streptomycetaceae > Streptomyces > Streptomyces sp. NPDC096013. The sequence goes on from NZ_JBIWGK010000003.1 coordinate 546,561, forward strand.
ATCGCCGGCGGCCCGGACGCACTGGTGACGTCCGTCGAGGGCGCCGAGGACTCACGGGACCTCGCCCGGGCAGACCTCGACGCGCTGGCCCTCACCCCCGACGACACGGTGGTCGGGGTCTCGGCCTCGGGACGCACCCCGTACGCGATCGCGGCCGTGGAGCACGCGCGGAGCGACGGCGCCTTGACCATCGGCCTCTCCTGCAACGAACACAGCGCCCTCGCCGCAGCCGCGGCCCACGGCATCGAAGTCGTCGTGGGCCCCGAACTCCTCACCGGATCAACGAGGTTGAAGGCGGGCACGGCGCAGAAGCTCGTCCTGAACATGCTGTCGACGATCACGATGATCCGGCTGGGCAAGACCTACGGGAACCTGATGGTCGACGTACGCGCGTCGAACGAGAAGCTGCGCGCCCGCTCCCGCCGTATCGTCGCGCTCGCGACCGGCGCGGACGACGCGGAGATCGAGCGGGCCCTCGCGGCCACCGACGGCGAGGTGAAGAACGCGATCCTGCTGGTCCTCGCCGGGGTGGACGGCCCGACGGCCGCCCGCCTTCTGGAGGAGTCCGGCGGTCGCCTGCGCGCGGCGCTCGCGGCGGCGGGCGACTGACCAGCAGGCTCAGGGTGTGGATACTCCGTACGACACCGCCGCCGCCCTCCTCCCGCTCGTCGGCGGCCCCGCGAACGTCACCTCCGTCGCCCACTGCATGACCCGTCTGCGCCTCGGCCTGGCCGACCGTTCGCTGGTGGACGAGGCGGCGCTGCGGGCGCTGCCCGGCGTGCTCGGGGTCGTGGACGACGACACGTACCAGATCGTGCTGGGGCCGGGGGTGGTGGCCAAAGTGACCCCGGAGTTCGAGAAGTTGGTGGGCAGAGCGGGCGAACTGGCCGCGCAGGGAGCCGAGTTGAAGGAGCGGCAACAGGCGCGCAACGCCACCCCCGGCAAGCTGCTCCTCCGCCGGATCGCCAACATCTTCGTCCCGCTCATCCCCGCCCTGATCGGCTGCGGAGTCCTCGCGGGCCTCAACGGACTGCTGATCAACCTGCGTTGGCTCCCTGGAGTGACAGGGGCCCTGGCCGTCATCCCCTCCGCCTTCCTCTCCCTCATCGCGGTGTTCGTCGGGTACAACACGGCGAAGGAGTTCGGCGGGACGCCGGTGCTGGGCGGGGCGGTGGCGGCGGTCGTCGTCTATCCCGGGGTCGCGAAGGTGACGGCGTTCGGGGTCGCCCTCGCCCCCGGCCAGGGCGGAGTGCTCGGCGCGCTGGCAGCCGCGTTCCTCGGCACCTGCGTCGAGAAATGGTGCCGCATCTGGGTTCCCGCGACCCTCGACGTCCTGGTCACCCCCACCCTGACGGTCCTCGTCTCGGGCCTCGCGACGCTCTACGGCCTCATGTACGCGGCCGGGGAGATCTCCACCGCGATCGGCACCGCGTCGAACTGGCTCCTCTCCACGACGGGCCCCTTCGCGGGCCTGGTCCTCGGTGGCCTGTTCCTCCCGCTGGTGATGCTCGGCCTCCACCAGGCCCTCATCCCCATCCACACCACCCTCATCGAACAGCAGGGCTACACCGTCCTGTTGCCCATCCTCGCGATGGCGGGCGCGGGCCAGGTGGGTGCGGCGGTCGCGGTCTACTTCCGCCTGCGCCACGACACGTCGATCCGTACGACCATCAAGTCCGCCCTCCCGGCAGGCCTGTTGGGCGTCGGCGAACCCCTCATCTACGGCGTCTCACTCCCCCTCGGCCGCCCGTTCCTGACCGCCTGCGCGGGCGGGGCGGCGGGCGGGGCGTTCGTCGGCTTCTTCGCGATGCTGGGCGACAAGGTCGGCGCGACGGCGATCGGACCGTCGGGGTGGGCCCTGTTCCCGTTGCTGGCGGGGAACAGGGGGCTGGGGATGACGGTGCTGATCTACGCGGGGGGCCTGCTGACCGGATACGCGGTCGGCTTCCTGACGACGTACGCCTTCGGCCTCACCGGAATCACCCCCACCCCTTCGAACAACACCGACCCCCGAACACGGGCCCGCACGACGTGACGGGGCGTGCCGAGTCGCGACGGGGCGTCCCGAGTCGTGCCAGGGCATGCCGAGTCGTGCCGGGGCCGCCCGACTCCCTGCGCAGAACCCCTCTCACACCGCCCCCTTCCGCCACACCAGCGTGTACCGCCAGAACAGCCGGCGGCGGAGCCGGACCTTCGGCAGGACCCGGACCGCCTCGCGGCGGATCTCCGCGAAGGTCATCTCCGGCGGCCGGGTGACGGCGGTCATGGCCACCGGGCGGGACGCGGCCCTGCGACCCCGGTTCTTCAGCCAGCCGATGACGACGTTCAGGGCGACGGAGACGGCTCCGAGGAGCGAGTCGACGGCATCCGCCTCACGGGCGCAGCCGACCACCACGAGGGTTCCGCCCGGGGTGAGTCGATCGCGGAAGCGGGTCAACGTCTCGGCGAAGGGGAGGTGGTGGAGGGCGGCGACGCAGGTGATGACGTCGTAGGGGCCGGCGGGTATCCCGTCCCGGGCATCGACGACGGTGAAGACCACGGGGGCGCCGGGCGGGGTCGACAGCCGTGCCCTGGCGATGATTTCGGGATCGGAGTCGATGCCCTCGACACCGCCCGTGGTCCGTACGGTCAGCAGCCGCGCGAGGTCACCGGTCCCGCACCCCACGTCCAGGGCCTGCCCGAAGCCGCTGGGCAACCGCCGTAGCAGCCACGGGTGGTAGTACGCGTTGTGGCTCCAGGGGTGGGCGGAGTTGAAGGAGTCCAGGGCTCGGAGCAGGCGGGGCGGGATCAGGGCCATGGGGTCAGTCGATCACGGGGGAATGATCCCTTCTGCATGGATGGCAGTTTGTGCCACCAGTGCGCGATGCGCCCACCCCCGCCATCCACGGCACAGCCTCCCTTCGCCCCCGGCACAACCCCCTCCGCCCCCGGCGCGGCAAAGCCGACTATGGTCGGCAGAACCATGAACCACGCCCAGCAGACCGCCCTCGGCCGTGCCCTCCGTCTTCTCGGTGAGCACGGCGAGGCGCTCACGTCCGACACCCCCGACGCCCGGCTGCACGAGGTCAAGGCGGATCTCAGGCGCGCCCTGGACCTGCTGGACGACAGCGTCAGCGGCTCCGCGCCCACCACCCGCTGCCTGGAGCACCCGGGCGGCCCGGTCGACGAGAGCGCGCCGGACCTGTGCCTGCTCTGCGAGACCCGTCGCCGCTCGGCCCGCCGCTCCGAGTTCAACGGCCCGGCGGCGCCCCGGCCCACCGACACCACCCCGTCCCGCTACGGCGTCCGTGAGGACCGCCCGCAGGCGCAGCAGCGCTGGCTCCCCGAACTCTGGAACGGCCAGGCCTGGCAGCTCTGCGGGACCCCGCGCCGCGACCGCCACGAGGCCGAGCTGTACCTCACGGCCCAGCGCCGGGGTTCCCGCCCGGCGATGGCGTACCGCCTCGTGCACGAGTTCACGGACTACGAGGTGCTGCGGGTCTGGGGTACTCCGGTGCACGTGGACATCGAGCCGCTGGGCAACCTCTGAGGGCCCGCACAGCGAAGTCCCCGACCCGCGCGATGCGGGACGGGGACTTCAGTGGAGCGCCGGGCAGGCCTTGCACCTGCATTTCCCCGCGGGAAGCGGGGCGTCTTTCCTTGGACCACCAACGCAGCACCAGCCGACCGGAGTTACGGCGACGGGCTCAAGATCTACTATACCCGGTCCTCGCGCCGCTCCGCCAACACAGCCCGCCCTACGCTCCGTTGGGCGCATGCCGCTCGATGACCGACCGGACCTGTTCCGCGTCCAACTGGTAGACCGTCTCGTGCGCCCGGGGGTCCCGCGCGTGGAAGGTGTGGAACATGGGCCCGGTCTCGCCGCCCAGTTCGACGAGCGAGGCGGAGGCTCCCCGCACGGCCCGCTCCGTGCCGTGAGCGGTGGTGAGATCGATCCGGTTGACGACCCCGGGCGTGACCCACACCGGCGTCGCCTCCAGAAAGCCGAAGAGCTGAAGGTGGAAGTGCCCGGTGAGAACGGCCCGTACGTCACTCCCCCGGATCGCGTCCGCCAACTCCTTCGGGTTCACGAGCCCGAAGGCCCGCTGGGTCGGCGTATCGAGGGAAATCGGCGGATGATGGAAGGCGAGCACGGTCCCGTGCTCGGCGGGAGTCCTCAACTCTTCGCCGAGCCAGTCCAGTTGGGCCGCGCTGAGCCGGCCGTAGACCTCCCCCGGCACGAGCGAGTCGAGCGTGATGAACCGGTATCCGCCGACCGTGCTGACGGCCGCACACCCGAACTCCGCCGGAAACACGGCGTCCGGGGCCCCGTGCCCGCTCCCGAGCACCTTGCCGAACGCCTCCCGCTCGTCATGGTTCCCGGTCGTGTAGAAGACCGGCACTCCACCCATCAGCCGTGCGAACCCGCCCACCAACTCCTTCGCCGCCGCATACGCCTCCACCGCGCCGTCATCGGCGATGTCCCCCGTCACGACGACCGCGTCCACCCCCCGCTGGTGCCGCAGCTCCCCCAGCATCAGCCGGAGCGAGTCGGTCGCGTCGACGCCGTGACGGTTGGGGGCGTCGGTGCGCTCCAGATGGGTGTCGGACAGGTGCAGGATCCTCATGTGCGCGAACGCTAGCCGGAGTTGGGGGGCACCGACAGGTCCCGGTGCGGACGAGGCACCTTCAGGCCGATGGGGCCCGGGGGGTCAGTCCCCGGGCCCCATCGGCCCGTATCCACAACTCGACGCTCAGCTCAGCGACTTCAGCGCCGCCGCGTCATACGCCGCCAACTCCGAAACCCGCCCGGCGAGCACCTTCGCCGCCCACTCCGGGTCCTGAAGCAGCGCCCGCCCCACAGCCACCATGTCGAACTCGTCCCGCTCCAGACTGTCGAGCAGGTCGTCGATGCCCTTGACCGGAGCCCCCTCGCCGCGGAACCCCTTGAGGAAGTCCCCGTCGAGACCGACGGACCCCACGGTGATGGTCTGCTTTCCGGTGAGCTTCTTCGTCCACCCCGCGAGGTTCAGCTCGGACCCGGTCTCCTCGAACTCGGGAATCCAGTAACGCCGGGTGGACGCGTGGAAGACATCGACACCCGCCGCCGCGAGCGGAGTCAGGATCGCCTCCAACTCCTCCGGCGTCTCCGCGAGACGGGCCCCGTAGACCTCCTGCTTCCACTGCGAGTACCGGAAGATGATCGGGAACTCGGGCGACACGGTCTCCCGGACCGCCGCCACGATCTCCGCCGCGAACTTCGTACGGGCCACCGCGTCACCGCCGTAGGCGTCCGTACGACGGTTCGTCCCCGCCCACAGGAACTGGTCGAGGAGATATCCGTGCGCGCCGTGCAGCTCGACCCCGTCGAATCCGATCCGCTCGGCCGCGGCGGCGGCCTCGGCGAACGCCCCGATGACATCGTCCAGGTCCCGCTGCGTCATCGCCTTGCCGGTGGCCTCGTCACTGCCGATCCGCAGCCCGGACGGGCCCACCGCGGGCGCGTCCGCGTACGGCGGCTGTCCCTGCTCACGGACCATGCCGATGTGCCACAGCTGCGGCACGATCGTGCCGCCCGCCGCGTGCACGCCCTCGGCCACCTTCGCCCAGCCCGCGAGCTGCTCCGCGCCGTGGAAGCGCGGCACGTCGTCGCTCTGCCCGGCCGAGTCGTGGCCGACGTAGGTGCCCTCGGTGACGATGAGGCCGACGCCGGCGCCCGCGCGGCGGGAGTAGTACGACACCACGTCATCGCCGGGGATGCCGCCCGGCGAGAACTGCCGGGTCATCGGCGCCATCACGATCCGGTTAGGGACGGTCAGGCCGTTGAGGGTGATCGGACGGCCGAGGAGGTCGGCGGCTCGGGAGGCGGGGGCGGTCGTAGACACGTGTGGGGGCTCCTCGTAACTGCTGGGTACCAGTCGGTATGTGCGTATGCATTGATCATGCGTCAACGACAACCTCCCGGCCAAGCCCCTCATTCCGTCCGCCCGGCACCAGGCCCTGTGATCCCGGCCACGGCGACCCCGAAGGCATCGGGCCGGAACGCACCGGACCCGGACATGCCCGAGGGCGGTACCCCCTGTCGGAACAGGAAGTACCGCCCTCGGTAAGACCGTTGATCAACCAGAGGTCGATCAGAAGTCCATGTCACCGCCCGGCATGCCGCCACCGGCACCCGCGCCGGCACCGGCCTTCTCGGGCTTGTCGGCGATGACGGCCTCGGTGGTGAGGAAGAGCGCGGCGATGGACGCGGCGTTCTGCAGGGCAGAGCGCGTGACCTTCGCCGGGTCGATGATGCCCTCGGCGATCATGTCCACGTACTCACCGGACGCGGCGTTGAGGCCGTGACCGATGGGCAGGTTGCGGACCTTCTCGACGACGACTCCGCCTTCGAGGCCACCGTTGACGGCGATCTGCTTCAGCGGGGCCTCGAGGGCCAGCTTCACGATCGCGGCGCCCGTGGCCTCGTCACCTTCGAGCTCGAGCTTCTCGAAGACGTGGCCCGCCTGGATGAGCGCGACGCCGCCACCGGCGACGATGCCCTCCTCGACGGCCGCCTTCGCGTTGCGAACGGCGTCCTCGATGCGGTGCTTGCGCTCCTTGAGCTCGACCTCGGTGGCCGCGCCCGCCTTGATGACGGCGACGCCGCCGGCGAGCTTGGCGAGGCGCTCCTGGAGCTTCTCGCGGTCGTAGTCCGAGTCGCTGTTCTCGATCTCGGCGCGGATCTGGTTGACGCGACCGGCCACCTGGTCCGCCGAGCCCGAGCCGTCGACGATCGTCGTCTCGTCCTTGGTGATGACGACCTTGCGGGCGCGGCCGAGGAGGTCCACGGTCGCGTTCTCCAGCTTGAGGCCGACCTCCTCGGAGATGACCTCGCCGCCCGTGAGGATGGCGATGTCGCCGAGCATGGCCTTGCGGCGGTCGCCGAAGCCCGGAGCCTTGACGGCGACGGACTTGAAGGTGCCGCGGATCTTGTTGACGACCAGCGTGGACAGGGCCTCGCCCTCGACGTCCTCGGCGATGATCAGCAGCGGCTTGCCCGACTGCATGACCTTCTCCAGGAGCGGGAGCAGGTCCTTGACGTTGGCGATCTTCGAGTTGGCGATCAGGATGTACGGGTCGTCGAGGACGGCCTCCATACGCTCCATGTCGGTGGCGAAGTACGCCGAGATGTAGCCCTTGTCGAAGCGCATACCCTCGGTGAGCTCAAGCTCGAGCCCGAAGGTCTGGGACTCCTCGACGGTGATGACGCCTTCCTTGCCGACCTTGTCCATCGCCTCGGCGATGAGCTCGCCGATCTGGGTGTCGGCGGCGGAGATGGAGGCCGTGGAAGCGATCTGCTCCTTGGTCTCCACGTCCTTGGCCTGCTCCAGCAGGGCACCGGAGACGGCCTCGACGGCCTTCTCGATACCGCGCTTGAGGGCCATCGGGTTGGCGCCCGCGGCTACGTTGCGCAGACCCTCCTTGACGAGGGCCTGGGCGAGGACGGTCGCGGTGGTCGTACCGTCACCGGCGACGTCGTCCGTCTTCTTGGCGACTTCCTTGACCAGTTCGGCGCCGATCTTCTCGTACGGGTCCTCGAGCTCGATCTCCTTGGCGATGGAAACACCATCGTTGGTGATCGTGGGGGCGCCCCACTTCTTCTCGAGGACGACGTTGCGGCCCTTGGGGCCAAGGGTGACCTTGACGGCGTCGGCGAGCTGGTTCATCCCGCGCTCGAGACCGCGCCGTGCCTCCTCGTCGAACGCGATGATCTTGGCCATGTGAAGTGGTCCTCCCGGACTGGGGTGGATTGCTCCGGACCGCGCTGGCGCCCGCGACGGACGGCCTGCCTGCCCCGTGGTTCCTTGCACCACCTGGCCTGCGGGCCTCACCGACCCGGTCCTTCGTTATCACTCTCACCTTCAGAGTGCTAACGCCAATGATTAGCACTCGGCATGCCCGAGTGCAAGGCGCGCTCGCGAAGCGGGCTCCCCCAGGGGTGGCGGCCGGGCATGCCGAAGGGCCCGTACCCCAGGAGGTGACCCCCCAGGAGTACGAGCCCTTCGGTGAGGAACGAAGAACGTCGCTGCTGTTCGTCGGCGCGTGCTTCAGCCGGTCGCGAGCCGGACCATGTCCGCCTGCGGCCCCTTCTGACCCTGCGAGATCTCGAAATCGACCCGCTGACCCTCTTCCAGGGTGCGGTAGCCGTCCATCTGAATCGCGCTGTAGTGGACGAAAACATCCGCACCACCGTCGACCGCGATGAAGCCGTACCCCTTCTCCGCGTTGAACCATTTGACGGTGCCCTGAGCCATGCCTAACTCCCCTATTACTGGCCCTTGCACGGACCCGCACTTCGCGGATCCGGGTCAGACCTCACCCCCCACAGGATTGGGGGCGTGCGCCGGAACGCGTCGACCGCGGCCGAATGTATCCGTCCAACTGCCGTCTGCAACAGGTCAATCAGACGAGAATTCCGGGCAGGACCGGTCGGGAATTTACGGAGAATTCGTCCGACTTCAGGGCAAGTCGGGCCCGATAAAGGGAACATAAGGCGCAAAAGACCTGCACACTTTGGCTACTTCTCATCGCACGCGGAGCCAGTACTCATATGCGTTCGGCATGCGGAGTGGAGCGGGTTCCCCAACTGTACCGTGCTCAACCATAGAGAATTGCCCCCTCCGCTTCTCTCACGGAGGAGGCAATTGGATGAACTCTCGGTAATCTGCGTTACCCAGGGTAACGATCAGCCTCCGGCAACCGCCGGAATGATCGACACCCCGGCCCCGTCCGGAGTGGCCGTCTCCAGCCCCTGCTCGAACCGCACGTCGTCGTCATTGACGTACACGTTGACGAACCGGCGCAGCTTGCCCTGGTCGTCCAGCACGCGGGCGGAGATACCGGTGTGGTTCTTCTCCAGGTCGCTGATGACCTCGGCGAGGGTGCCGCCTTCGGCGGTGACTTCGGCCTGCCCGCCGGTGTAGGTGCGCAGGATGGTGGGGATGCGGACACTGACGCTCATGCTGATGACCTCCGGTCGGGTACGACTCATGGCTGTGGGGGGCGCGAGGAAGAACGACGCTACGACGCGAGCCCAGCTTCCCTGAACGAGTCGAGGTTCGGTCGGATGGTCGCGGTGAGCCCCGTACCGGCTACCGCGTCCAGCGTCTTGAGCCCGTCACCCGTGTTGAGGACCACCGTGGTGAGCGTCGGGTCCAGCAGCCCGCTCTCGATCAGCTTCTTCGCCACACCCACCGTGACACCGCCGGCGGTCTCCGCGAAGATCCCCTCGGTCCGCGCGAGCAGCTTGATCGCGTCGACGACCTGCTCGTCGTTGACGTCCTCGACCGCCCCGCCGGTCCGCCGGGCGATGTCCAGTACGTAGGGACCGTCCGCGGGGTTCCCGATCGCCAGCGACTTGGCGATCGTGTTCGGCTTCTGCGGCCGTACGACGTCGTGCCCGGCCTTGTAGGCGACGGACACCGGCGAGCAGCCCTCGGCCTGGGCGCCGAAGATCTTGTACGGCTTGTCCTCGACGAGCCCGAGCTTGATCAGCTCCTGGAGCCCCTTGTCGATCTTCGTGAGCTGCGAGCCGGAGGCGATGGGAACCACGAGCTGGTCCGGGATCTGCCACCCCAGCTGCTCGCAGATCTCGTACGCGAGGGTCTTGGAGCCCTCCGCGTAGTACGGGCGCAGGTTGACGTTGACGAAGCCCCAGCCCTCGCCGGCCGGGTCGCCGATCAGCTCGGAGCAGAAGCGGTTGACCTCGTCGTAGTTGCCCTCGATGCCGACCAGCTCGCCGCCGTAGATCGCGGCCATGACGATCTTGCCCTGCTCCAGGTCGTGCGGGATGAACACGCAGGAGCGGAAGCCGGCCCGGGCGGCGGCGGCGCCGACGGCACCGGCGAGGTTGCCGGTGGAGGAGCAGGAGAGGGTGGTGAAGCCGAAGGCGCGGGCGGCCTCGATGGCCTGGGCCACGACGCGGTCCTTGAAGGAGTGCGTCGGGTTGCCGGAGTCGTCCTTGACGAACAACTTGCCCGCGTCGACGCCCAGTTCACGGGCGAGGTTGTCGGCCTTGACGAGCTTGGTCCAGCCGGGGTTGATGTTCGGCTTGTCGGCCACGTCGGCGGGGACGGGCAGCAGGGGCGCGTACCGCCAGATGTTCGCGGGGCCCGCCTCGATGCGCTTGCGGAGCTCTTCGGTGTCGTAGGCCGAGAAGTCGTAGGCGATCTCCAGCGGGCCGAAACACTCCTCGCAGGCGAAGACCGGGCCGAGCGGGACGCGGTGGCCGCACTCGCGGCAGGAGAGCGCGGTGGCGGGGCCGAGATCGACGGTGTTCGCGGAGGTCGTGTCCGGGTTCGCGGGGTTCGTGGTGCTTGCGACAGTCTGCGCAGCCATGGAGGGGAGGCCCTTTCTCCTCATCTTCCTCACGACGCATCTCGCCGTGAGACGGATTTGGCACCTTCCCGAGCCGGGAGCCTCACCACGTCAGCGCGCAGCTGAGTGCCAAGACCGGCTGGAGGGTTGCCGGGGCTTCATCGGGCCGTATCCCTCTGCCCCTCTGGATGAGCGGTATTCGATTGTGTACGCCGACGGCCCCCGACATGCGATGGTCATCAGCGTTGTTCAAGACTGTAACCGAAGGCCAGGACAGTTGAAGAGAGCCGTCCGAACCGCGAGACGGATCACACACACCGTGTGACCCGCTCCCGCCGAGAGAACGTAGAGGAGCCGCGCAACGTGCTGAAAGATGTCGAGCACTGGCTGAGCACTCGCTCCTGGTCCCTGACGGACCGGCCGCTGCACAAGATCCTGGCCGCCAAACACCGCACGGGGCAGTCGGTCTCCGTGGTGCTGCCCGCGCTGAACGAGGAGGCGACGGTCGGCGAGATCGTCGCGATCATCCGTCACGACCTCATGCAGCAGGTCCCCCTCGTCGACGAGATCGTCGTCGTCGACTCCGGGTCCACCGACCGCACCTCCGAGGTGGCCGCCGCGGCGGGCGCCCGGGTCGTGCACCGTGACGACATCCTGCCCCGCATCCCCGCCGTGCCCGGCAAGGGCGAGGTGCTGTGGCGCTCGCTGCTGGTGACGAGCGGTGACATCGTCGCGTTCGTCGACGCGGACCTGAAGGAGTTCTCCTCGGACTTCGTCACCGGGATCGTGGGCCCGCTGCTCACCGACCCCGGCGTGGACCTCGTCAAGGCGATGTACGACCGCCCGCTCGGCACCGAGTCGCATGCGACCGCTTCCGGCAGGACGGCCGCGCAGGGCGGCCGCGTCACCGAGCTGATGGCCCGCCCGCTGCTGAACATGCACTGGCCGCAGCTGGCCGGTTTCGTGCAGCCGCTCGGCGGCGAGTACGCGGCCCGCCGCTCGCTGCTCGAACAGCTGCCGTTCCCGGTCGGGTACGGCGTCGAACTGGGCATGCTGGTCGACGCGTTGCACCTGGTGGGTCTCGACGCCCTCGCCCAGGTCGATGTCGGCGTCCGCAAGCACCGGCACCAGGACGGGCATGCCCTGGGCCGGATGGCCGCGCAGATCTACCGCACAGCCCAGCTGCGGCTGGCCCGCGGCCACCTCATCCGGCCGGTCCTGACCCAGTTCGAGCGGGGTCCGGACGGCTTCGAGCCGCGCACCTACTCCGTCGACCTGGAGGAGCGGCCGCCGATGGTGGACATCACCGAATACCAGTCCCGCAAGGTCGCATAAGCGGCGCAGACGGTCACGGACGGTCGTATACGGACTCATACGGTCCGCAGACGGCCGTCCGTACGTTTGAGCGTTTCCGGGCCGGGCTAGGTTGTGGCGTATGGCTTCCACGGCTTCCACCACAGCTTCCACTTCTGCGGCCTCCACGCCCCCTCGCGGTGCTGCTCAGGTGCTCGTCGCGTCCAATCGCGGTCCCGTCTCGTACGAGGTGGGCGACGACGGTTCGCTCCGCGCCAGACGCGGTGGCGGCGGGCTGGTGTCCGGACTCTCGGCCATCGGGCCCGACGCCGACGCGCTGTGGGTGTGCTCGGCGCTCTCCGACGGCGACCGCGAGGCGGTGCGGCGCGGAGTCGGCGAGGACGGCGTACGGATGCTGGACATCCCGGCCGACGTGCACACCGACGCCTACAACGGCATCGCCAACTCCGTGCTGTGGTTCGTCCACCACATGCTGTACCAGACCCCGCTGGAGCCGGTCTTCGACGCGGAGTTCCGGCGCCAGTGGGCGTCGTACGAGGCGTACAACCGGGCGTTCGCGGAGGCGCTGGCCCAGGAGGCGGCCGAGGGCGCGGTCGCGATCGTGCAGGACTACCACCTGTGCCTGGTCCCCGGGATGCTGCGCGAGCTCCGCCCCGACCTGCGCATCGGCCATTTCTCGCACACGCCGTGGGCGCCGGCCGACTACTTCCGGATGCTGCCGGACGACATCCGGGAGCAACTGCTGACGGGCATGCTCGGCGCGGACCGGCTCGGCTTCCTCACCCACCGCTGGGCGGACGCGTTCACGGCCTGCTGTACGGAGTTCGCCGGAGGCGTCGGGGACACCCGGATCGGTGTCCACGGTCTGGGCGCCGACGCCGACTTCCTGCGGGCCCGCTCGCACGAGGCGGACGTGGAGGAGCGGATCACCGCCCTCCGGGAGGAGATCGGCGCGGGCCGCCGGACGATCGTCCGGGTCGACCGCACCGAACTGTCCAAGAACATCGTGCGCGGGCTGCTCGCCTACCGCCAGCTCCTCGACGACCACCCGGAGTTGCTGGAGCAGGTCGTCCATGTGGCGTTCGCCTACCCGTCCCGGCAGGACCTCGCCGTCTACCGCGACTACACGGCGGAGGTGCAGCGAGTCGCCGACGAGATCAACTCCCGCTACGGGACCGCGGGTTGGACCCCGGTGGTGCTTCACGTCAAGGACGACTTCGCCCGCTCGCTGGCCGCGTACCGGCTGGCCGACGTGGCCCTGGTGAACCCCATCCGTGACGGCATGAACCTCGTCGCCAAGGAGGTCCCGGTCGTCTCCGACGAGGGCTGTGTGCTGGTGCTGTCCCGGGAGGCGGGCGCGTACGAGGAATTGGGCGAGGACGCGATCCCGGTCAACCCGTACGACGTGATCGGCACGGCCGCCGCCCTGCACGAGGCGCTGACCATGCCGGCCGGCGAACGGGCCGAGCGCACCAAGAGGCTGACGGCGGCGGCCACGGCCCTGCCCCCGGCCCAGTGGTTCCTGGAGCAGCTGAACGCACTGCGGAATCAGGCCGGTTGAGCGGGGCTGGTCAGTTCAGGGCGGGTGGTCGGGCGGGGCGGCCGTAGGGGTCTCTGGAAGCTGTGTGTTTTTCTAACCATCGCACTGCGTCATGACCGGTTAGAACAGGCCCCAGCTTCCCGAGGGTGCCACGCCTCTCACTCCAGGTGTGCCGCGAGCGCCGACAGCAGTTCCACGACCCCTGCCGCGCCGTCCACCACCAGGTCCGCCCGTTCCCGCAACTCCGTGACCTCGTCGTTTCCGCTGCACACCAGCAGGCCGGGGATGCCGTCCGAGCGGAGTTTCTCCACCGCCGCGAACGCGGGGAGGTCGCCGAGGTCGTCGCCAGCGTAGAGGACGGACTCGGCGCCGGTCTCGCGGAGGTAGTCGGTGAGCGCGACGCCCTTGTCCATGCCGGGCGGGCGCAACTCCAGGACCAGACGGCCGGGTTCGACGATCAGGCCGTTGCGGGCGGCGAGGTCGGTGAGGGGCGCGCGGAGGGCCTCGAAGGCGGCCTGCGGATCCTCGGCGCGGCGGGTGTGGACCGCGAGCGCGCGGCCCTTCTCCTCGATCCAGGTGCCCTGCCAGGCGCCGAACCGGTCCAGGAAACCCGGGAGTTCGGCGCGGACCGCGGCCACACCGGGGTGCGGGGCGGGAGCCGTGACCCTGCCGCTCACCGCGTCCCAGCGCTCCGCGCCGTAGTGACCGAGGACGACCAGGTGCTCCAGGCCCGGCACGCCCGCGAAGCCGCCGTTGCGCACCGCCACACCGGCCGGGCGCCCGGTGACGACGGCCACGGAGGCCACCTTCGGGGCGAGCGCGGCCAGCGCGCGCACCGCGTCCGGGTGGGCCCGGGCCTGCTCGGGGTCCGGCACGATCGGGGCGAGGGTGCCGTCGAAGTCGAGTCCGACCACCGCGGCGGCCGGTTTGGCGAGGATGGCCGCCAGGCCTTCGCGTCCGGCGCGGGTGGCAGGGGTCGGCAGTACGGCCAAGGGATCGGTGGAGTCCTGAGGGCTGCCCATGACATCGACCCTATCCGGGCGGGGCCGGGACCCACACCTGCCGCTACCGCTCCGTACGCCTGGTTTCGCGGACCCGTCTCAGCCTGTTCACCGTCACCGGGTCGTGGGCCAGGGCCCGCTCGTCGTCCAGCAGGGCGTTGAGCAGCTGGTAATAACGCACGGGGGCCAGGCCCAGCTCCTCGCGTATCGCGCGCTCCTTCACGCCGGGGCCGGGGAAGCCGCGGCGCTCCAGCGCGAGGATGTCCTGTTCCCTCCGGTTCAGCGCGGGAAGCCGGGCGGGCCTGTCCTTCTCCATGTCTGCACCGTAGCCCCCGCCACTGACAACGGCCCCGGGCACTCCGCGCCGCTACTCCCCGCCGCTCTCCGCCAGCGACGCCGACGCCTGGAGCTGCCCCAGCACCCCGCCCGGGCTGCCGTTCGCGGCCACCGCCTGGCCTATGCGCTGCTTGATGTCGGAGCTGACCGCGGCCCAGGAGGTGTTGCCGACCGGGTAGAGCGTGGACAGCGGGAGCTCGTCGAGGAACGGCCGCAGAGCCTTGTCCTGCGGGGACTCCGCCATCGTCTTGGAGGCGGAGTTGGTCACCGGCAGGAGGTCGTACTCGCGGGAGAAGGCGAGGACGTTCTTCTCGCTGTAGACGAAGTCGAGGAAGTCGCCGATCTGCTCGCGGTGGCCGTTCTGCTTGAAGGCGGTCATCCAGTCGGCGACGCCCATCGTGGACTTGGCCTTGCCGTTGCGGCCGGGCATGGGGACCGTGCCGAACTTGACGCCCTTCTTGGTGGCCTGCTGCATGAGCGTCGGGTGGCCGTTTAGCATGCCGACGTCACCGTCGGCGAAGGCGGCGAACGCGTCCGCGCGGTTGAGCTTGGCGGGGGCGACGGGCCCGGTGAGGCCCTTGGCGACGAGGTTGTCGCGCAGCCAGGTGACGGTGGAGATGTTCCGCGTGGAGTCCAGGGTGTACGTGCCGATGTCGTCGGTGTAGCCGCCGCCCCCGCCGAGCAGCCACTGCATCGTCTCGGCCTGTGCCTCCTCCGGGCCGAGCGGCAGCGCGAACGGGTACTTCACGCCCCGCGCCTTCAGCGTCTGCGCGTCGGCGGCCAGCTCGCTCCAGTCCTTCGGCGGGGTCAGCCCGGCGTCGGCGAAGAGGGTCTTGTTGTAGAAGAGGACGCGTGTGGACGCGGCGAACGGCATGCCGTACTGGATGTGGTTCACCTGCCCCGCGTCCAGCAGCGGCTCCAGGAAATCGGCTTCCACGGGGATGGAGAGCAGCTCGGCCGTCGAGTACAGCTTGTCGGCGGCGGCGTAGTCCGCGTACGCGCCGATCTGCGCCATGTCGGGCGCCTTGCCGGCCGCGACCATCTCCTTGACCTTGCGGTCGACGTCGTTCCAGGAGTAGACGCTGACCTCGACCTTGACGTTCTCGTGCTTCGCCTCGTACGCCTTGACGACCCCGTCCCAGTACTTCCGCGAACTGTTCGACGCGGAGTCGCCGTAGTCGGCCGCGACCAGCCGCAGGGTCACGTCACCCGATCCCCCGCCGAGGCCGCAGCCGCCGAGGACCGCCGTCATGCCCAGAACGGACGTCGCCGCGATCATTCCTGTCCTACGCCGCTGCACTGCCGCATCCCCACCTTTGCTCTCGTGACGTTCGCTCTGTGAACCCATAAGGTCTACACCACGTGAGTGGACTAGACCTCTCGCGGGTAGACGGGCCACACTGTCCCCCGTGAGACATGTCATCGCCCTCGACGTGGGCGGCACCGGGATGAAGGCCGCCCTCGTGGGGGCGGAGGGCGAGTTGCTGCACCGGGCCCGCCGGGCGACCGGCCGCGAGCGCGGTCCGGACGCGGTCGTCGAGCACATCCTCGACTTCGCCGCCGAGCTGCGCGCGTACGGCGAGGAGCAGTACGGCGAGCCCGCGTCCGCCGCCGGTGTCGCCGTCCCGGGCATCGTCGACGCCGAACGCGGCATCGCGGCCTACTCGGCGAACCTCGGCTGGCGCGACGTACCCCTGCGCGACCTGCTCGCCGCCCGGCTCGGCGAGGTCCCGGTCGCCCTCGGCCACGACGTGCGCACCGGCGGTCTCGCCGAGGGCCGCATCGGCGCGGGCAAGGGCGCCGACCGCTTCCTGTTCGTGCCGCTGGGCACCGGTATAGCGGGCGCGATCGGCATCGACGGCCGGGTGGAGGCGGGCGCGCACGGCTTCGCGGGCGAGGTCGGCCACATCGTCGTACGCCCCGGCGGCCTGCGGTGCCCCTGCGGCCAGACCGGCTGCCTAGAGCGGTACGCGTCGGCGGCGGCGGTGACCGAGGCGTGGGCCGCGGCCTCCGGCAACCCCTCGGCGGACGCGGCCGACTGCGCCAAGGCCGTCGACTCCGCCGACCCGATCGCCACGGCCGTCTGGCACGAGGCGATCGACGCCCTCGCCGACGGCCTCGTCACCGCCCTCACCCTCCTGGACCCCCGCACCATCATCATCGGTGGCGGCCTGGCGGAGGCGGGGGAAACCTTGTTCACACCGCTCCGGGAAGCGGTCCGACGCCGGATCACCTTCCAGAAGCCGCCGTCGATCGTCCCGGCGGCCCTGGGCGACACGGCTGGATGCCTAGGTGCAGGCCTACTGGCCTGGGATCTCCTCAACCACACCGACCGTACGGAGGTAACCGCCTGATGGCAGCCGACCCAGGGGCGCGGGGAACTGCGCGACAAGCCACGACGCACCCGCAGCCCGCAACCGGCACGAGCCCCCTCATCCTGTCCGGCGCCACAGTGGTCCTCCCCACCGGAACCGTGCGGGACGGCCGAGTGATCATCGACGGCACCCGCATCACCGGCGCCGCCCCCGAGAACGCTCGCCTCGTCGACGTCACCGGCTTCACCCTGGTCCCGGGCTTCGTGGACATCCACAACCACGGCGGCGGCGGAGCCTCCTTCACCTCCGGCACCGTCGAGGACGTCCTCCAGGGCATCCACACCCATCGTCTCCACGGCACCACGACAGTCGTCGCCTCGACGGTCACCGGCGAGATGGACTTCCTCGCCCAGCGCGCCGGCCTCCTCTCCGAACTGGCCGAGCAGGGCGACCTCGCCGGCATCCACTTCGAGGGCCCGTTCATCTCCCCGTGCCGCAAGGGCGCCCACTCCGAGGCGCTGCTCCGCGAGCCCGACCCCGCGGACGTCCGCAAGCTGGTCGACGCGGCCCGCGGCCAGGCGAAGATGGTCACCCTGGCGACCGAACTCCCCGGCGGCCTCGACTCGGTACGCCTGCTCACCGAACTCGGCGTCATCGCGGCGATCGGCCACACCGACGCGTCGTACGAGCAGACGGTCGCCGCGATCGACGCGGGCGCGACGGTCGCCACGCATCTGTTCAACGCGATGCCGCCGCTCGGGCACCGGGAGCCCGGACCGATCGCGGCGCTGCTCGAAGACGGGCGCGTCACCGTCGAGTTGATCAATGACGGTACGCATCTGCACCCGGCGGCACTGGAGTTGGCGTTCCACCACGCCGGTGCGGAGCGGGTCGCGTTCATCACGGACGCGATGGACGCGGCGGGCTTCGGGGACGGCCGGTACATGCTCGGCCCGCTTGAGGTCGAGGTGAGCGAGGGGGTCGCGCGGCTGGTCGAGGGCGGTTCGATCGCGGGGTCGACGCTCACGCTGGACCGGGCCTTCAAGCGCGCGGTGACGGTCGACCGGCTGCCGGTGGAGGACGTGGTCGCGGCGATCTCGGCCAACCCGGCCCGCCTGCTGGGCAGTTACGACGAGGTCGGCTCGCTGGAGCCGGGCAAGTACGCGGACCTGGTCCTGCTGGACGGGGAGTTCGACCTCAAGGGCGTGATGAGGCGCGGTGAATGGGTGGTAGATCCCCAACTGGGCTGAATTGCACCGCCGTTGAGGCGGCGGCCGACCCGGGAGACTGGGCGGACCGCCGCCTCTTTGGCATGATCGGGACCGAACTGGACGGCAGCGGCACACACTTCGGGGGAGGTCGGCCCGGTGATCCTCACGGTCACGCTGAACACCGCTCTCGATATCACCTATCGGGTAAGGGAGTTGCGACCGCACGGTTCGCACCGCGTCTCCGAGGTGACGGAACGGCCGGGCGGCAAGGGCCTGAACGTGGCCCGGGTGCTGGCAGCCCTGGGCCACGAGGTGACGGTCACGGGCTTCACGGGCGGCCCGACAGGACGCGAGCTCCAGGCCCGGCTCACCGGCACCTCAGGTGTCGTGGACGCGCTGCTGCCGGTCTCCGGCACCACCCGCCGCACGATAGCGGTCGTGGACGAGCTGACCGGTGACACGACTCAACTCAACGAGCCCGGCCCGACGGTCACGCCGGCGGAGTGGTCGGCGTTCCAGAAGACGTACGAGTCCCTGCTGTTTGGTGTCTCGGCGGTGGCCCTGTGCGGAAGCCTGCCCCCCGGACTCCCGGTCGGCGCGTACGCCGGCCTGATCCGCACGGCCCGAACCGCCGGCGTCCCGGTCCTGCTGGACACCAGCGGCGAACCCCTCCGCCGAGGAGTCGCCGCCCGCCCCGACCTCGTCAAGCCCAACACCGGCGAACTCGCCGAACTCACCGGCTCCCACGACCCGTTGCGCGGGGCCCGGGACACCCGCCGCCGAGGCGCCCACGCGGTGGTCGCCTCCCTGGGCGCACAGGGCCTCCTGGCCACCACCCCGGACGGCACCTGGCACGCGACCCCGCCGACCCACATCCCCGGCAACCCGACCGGCGCGGGCGACTCGGCGGTCGCGGGCCTGCTCTCGGGCCTGGTGGAGCACCTGCCCTGGCCGGACCGTCTGGCACGAGCGGTCGCCCTGTCCGCCGCGACCGTACTGGCCCCGGTGGCGGGCGAGTTCGACCGGTCGGCCTACGAGGAGCTGCTGGGGCGGGTGACGGTGACGGGGGAGGCCGGCGCGGCCTGAGACAACGGGCCAGCGCCGGCCGACGACCACCAGGCACCCGACACCGCCGTGGGCGCGCGACGCGCCCCGGTTACTTCTTGACCTGGCCCTGCTTCACCCACAACTGGTCCAGGAGGACGTTGCAGTTGTCGCCGTTCTCGCAGGACAGGGTGAGGGTGTTGCTGCCCTTGGTGAGGCTCGGCCACACGAAGCTCGTCGTCCAGCCCTTCGCGAAGTCGCCGTCGGCGGCCTTCGCGTAGTTCTTCAGGCTGAACGGGCTGCCGAACTTCTTGCCGTTGACGCTCAGCGTCATCTGCTGGTCGTCGCTGGTCGAGCTGTAGTGCGCGAAGACCGTGTACGTGCCGTCCGAGGGAATGCCGTTGACCTGCCAGCTGACCGAGGCGCCGACCGTGTTCAGGCCCGTCACATAAACGCCGCCGGCCGCGTCGGCGCCCTCGACGTCCGATGCCAGGGTCGCGCCGCCCTGGAGGTTCAGCGCCTTGGCGTCGATGGTCTGCGTCTCCAGGCCGCTCGACGCGCTGCTGCTCGCCGACGGGCTCGACGACGCGCTCTGGGACGCCGACGGGGTGGAACCCGCCTGGTCGTTCGTCTTGTTGTCGTCGCTGCCGTTCATCATCGCCACGCTGATGCCGATGACGACCGCGGCGACGACCGCGATCGCGCCGATCAGGAGGCCCTTGGTGTTGGGGCCCCGTCCTCGGCCGCCGTTGCCACCGCTGTGGTTGTACGCCGGGGGCTGCTGGCCGGCCGGGGGGCCGCCGGGGAAGGTCTCCGGGGCCTGGTAGTGGGCGTTGGGCTGGGCGCCGTAGGACTGTTGCTGCGGGACCGTCTGGCCGTACGGCTGCTGGTACTGGGCGGTGGGGGCCGCGGCGGCCTGCTGGCCGCCGTACTGGCGCTCGCCCACCGGGCGCACACGGTTGACCGAGCCCGGGTAGCCGTAACCGCCACCGGACGGCGGCTGGGCTCCGTTGGCCTGACCGTCGGCGTAGAGGTAGCCGAACGGGTCGTCGTCCTCGGGCGTGCTCGCGCCGTTGTTGCCGGGCGTCATCCCTAGGTACTCCTCAACAGGTGCGGGTGCAGATACGTCAGCAGAACTGCGAGCCTACCCGCTCCGCGTCGTCCAAACGGGTGACTCGGACCGCATCAGACCGCTGACCTGGAGATCATCCCGCGCGTCTGTGCTGTTTGGGACGAGATCGTTTCTCGATGTACATCCGTTCGTCAGCGGACTTCAGGACCTCGTCCGCCGTCATGCCGCAGTGGGCCCACCCGATACCGAAGCTGGCGCCGACCCGCATGGCCCGCCCGTCGACCCGGATGGGCTGGATGATCTCGTTCCGCAGGCGTACGGCGAGGTCGGCGGCGTCCGCCCGGCCGAGCCCGTCGGCCAGGACGACGAACTCGTCACCACCGAGCCGGGCCACCGTGTCACCGTCGCGCACGGCCCGTCCGAGCCGCCGCGCGACCTCGATGAGGACGGCGTCGCCCGCGTTGTGACCGAACCGGTCGTTGATCGACTTGAAGCCGTCGAGGTCGCAGAAGAGGACCGCGAGCCCCTTCGTGCCGTCGTCCCGCTCGCCCTCGGGGGCGACGGTGTGCACGTGGTGGTCGTAGGCGTCGAGGAGGTCGGCACCGGGCCGGAAGTCGAAGCCGTGGCCGTTCGCGTCGTAGGCCGGATGTCCGTACGCGGCGTCGATCGACTCGATCTCGCCGGGGTGGGTGGCCTGCGGGCGCTGGCAGAGGCGGGCGGAGAGGCGGGTGCGCAGCTCGGCCGAGTTCGGCAGGCCGGTCAGCGCGTCGTGCGCGGCGCGGTGGGCGAGTTGCAGCTCACGGCGCTTGCGGTCCTCTATGTCCTCGACGTGGGAGAGCAGGAAGCGCGGCCCGTCCGCGGCGTCCGCGACGACGGAGTTGCGGAGCGAGACCCAGACGTACGTGCCGTCCCGGCGGCCCAGGCGCAGTTCCGCGCGCCCGCCCTCCGCCGAGGTTCTGAGCAGGGTGCCTATGTCCTCGGGGTGGACGAGGTCGGAGAAGGAGTAGCGGCGCATCGCGGACGCGGGGCGGCCGAGCAGGCGGCACAGGGCGTCGTTGCTGCGCAGTATGCGGCCGTGCTGGTCGCCGCCCATCTCGGCGATGGCCATGCCGGAGGGGGCGTACTCGAAGGCCTGCCGGAAGCTCTCCTCGCTCGCCCGCAGCGCCTGCTGCTCGCGCTCGAGGCGGACCAGGGCGCGCTGCATGTTGGCGCGCAGCCGGGCGTTGCTGATCGCTATGGCCGCCTGGAACGCGTACATCTGGAGCGCCTCACGGCCCCACGCGCCCGGCCGCCGGCCGTTGCGCGGGCGGTCCACGGACAGGACGCCGATCAGCTCGCCGCACGAGCCGCCGGAGACGCCGGGGGTGTACATCGGCGCGAAGAGCCGGTCGGACGGGTGCCACTCGTCCTCGAAGCGGGGGGCGGGACCGTCGGTGTACCACTGCGGTACGTCGTCCTCGTCGAGGACCCAGCCCTCGGTGTGCGGGATGAAGCGCAGGTCGCCCCAGGCCTCGCCCATGCCGAGGCGCCGCTCCCAGGACTCGCGGGAGCCGACGCGGCCGGTGATGAGTGCCTCGGCGGCGGAGTTGCCCGCGAAGGCGGCGACCACGAGGTCGCCGTCGGGGCGAACGAGATTGACGCACGCCAGCTCGTACCCGAGACCGTTGACGACGCCGTCGGCGACGGTTTGCAGGGTGTCCGCCAGGCTGCGGGCGGTGTTCATGTCCGCCATGACCGTGTGCAGCTGTCGCAGGGTCGCAAGACGGACGTAGGGTTCCGACTCGGTCTCCATACTCGCCCTCCCCCCGAGACCTCGCAGTGAATCAAGGGTCATCTTCCCCGCCACTGAATCACAGCGCGCTCCCCACTCGGTACACAGGGTCAACAATTAGTACCTCTTGTGACTCAAGTCACAGCGGAAGATGAACAATTGAGGGGAGTTTCTGCATTTTCCCTGTGCGTTTACTGAACGCAAACTTTGTGGGTGTGTGGACATGATGCACGACGATGTTCCGCCGCGTGGGCCATTGGACCTAGGTCCCGACTGGGCCGCAGGTCCGATGCGGTGCGCGGTCGCCGGAGGCTAGCGTCTCAGGCGTGCTGAAGACCGCCCCGACCTCGAAGACCGTTCCCTCCGGGCATGCTGTGGGGGTGAGCAACGACGAGTTCCGCGCCGCCCTCTCCCGGCTGGCCGCGGGCGTGGTCCTGGTGACCGCGCAGGAGGAGCCGTACGACCCCGACGACCCGCAGGCTCCGGTCGGCGAGGACGTGGGCATGACGGCGACCGCCTTCATGTCGGTCTCCCTGGACCCGCCCCTCGTCCTGGTCAGCCTCCGCAACGGCTCCCGCATGGACGACCTCCTCGACGAACAGCCCCTGTGGGCCGTCTCCGTCCTCTCCGAGAGCCAGCGCCACATCGCGGGCCGCTTCGCCATGAAGGGCCGCATCAGCGACCGCCTGCTCTTCGACGACATCCCCTACGCCCGCGGAGAGGCGTCCGGCGCGCCCCTGGTCCGCGGCGCCCTCGCCACCCTTGAGTGCCGGACCGAACAGCGGGTCCCGGCGGGGGACCACACGCTGGTGATCGGGCGGGTGCTCACGGCGGAGGTGGGGAGCGCGGAGGGCGGGCCGCTGTCGTACTTCCGGGGCCGGTACCGGCAGTTGGGGTAGGCGGCGAGGACGCCGTTCCGGGCCCGGTGACAGCGGTCGGGGTGCCGGCGGGAATTCGGTGGCCCACCGGTGATCGCCCGCCTACCGTGCACGCATGACGACCAACCCCGTCCCTGGACCAGGGCCGCGCCTCGAAGAGATCACACCGGCCAACTTCGAGGCCGCCGTGGGCATCCGGGTCCGCCCCGACCAGGAGTTCGCGGTCTCCCCCGTCATGAAGTCCCTCGCCGAGGCCTACGTCCGTCCGGGCACCGCGTGGCCCCGCCTGATCGTCGACGAGGACCGGCCCGTCGGCTTCCTCATGGCCTTCTTCGACATCGACTGGCACCTGGACGGCTCCGTCATCCGCTCCGGCCTGTGGCGGCTGAACATCGCGGCGGACCAACAGGGCCGCGGCTACGGCAGGTTCGCCGTGGAGTCGGTCGCCGCGGAGATCCGGCGGCGCGGCGGCGAGGAGCTGTACGTGACGTGGCACGAGGGTCCGTCGGGCCCGGCGGAGTTCTACCTGGGTCTGGGGTTCCGGCCCACCGGGGAACTGAGCGAGGGCGAGACGGTGGGCGTGCTGCACCTGACGTAGCGAGGTCAGGGTGGGTCGGGTCGTAGCAAGGTCAGGGTGTGTCAGGGGATTCGAATCGGGCGACGAGGAATTCGCCGTCGCTTTCCGTGCCGTTCCGGGGCCCGTTCTCTTCGGGCCCGTTCTGGGGCACGCCTCTTATCGGGGAATTCGAAGCCGCCCATGGGTCACGCTCCCCCTCACCATCCGCCCCTTCTCCGTCCGCCCCTTCACCGACCGGACGGACACGACGGAGGAATGCGCCGACGGGCACCCGGCGTGGAGGAACTACCCCCAGTCCCGCCCGTTCCGCCCCCGCTTGGTGTCGGACCGCTGCTTCTTCTCCCGCAGCCGCCGTTCGTTGATACCGCGCGGAATCCGGGTGGCCCGGCGCGGCTTCGGCGGCGGCGCGGTGGCCTCCGCGAGCAGCGCGGCGAGGCGTACGGCGGCGGTCTCCCGGTTGCGCCACTGGGAGCGGTGCTCGGAGGACCGTACGGTCACGACGCCGTCGACGAGCCGTGAGGCGAGCCGCTCCAGCGCGCGCTCCTTCCACACCGGGGGCAGCGCCTCGGTCTTGGCCAGGTCGAACCGCAGTTCCACCTGGGAGTCGCTGGTGTTGACGTGCTGCCCACCCGGCCCTGACGACCGCGAGAAACGCCACATGAGCTCGGCCTCGGGCAGGGAGACGGAGCCGCGGATGGCATAGGGACCGGACATGTCCCCATGGTCGCGCGTCTGTCCGGTCCACGTCACTCCAATTACCCCGGGAGTTACGGGTAAAGAAAGTAAAGTCACCTGGAACCTTCGGTACCCCTCTTGGCGTTCATAGGGGTACCGGTAGCTTCGTCCACAGTACGAAGCCCGCACCGTAACGAGGGAAGGACTCCCAACCATGGCTGTAAGCCTGTCCAAGGGTGGCAACGTCTCGCTCACCAAGGAGGCCCCGGGCCTGACCGCCGTCACCGTAGGCCTCGGCTGGGACGTCCGCACGACCACCGGCACGGACTTCGACCTCGACGCCTCGGCGATCGCGGTCAACCCCGAGGGCAAGGTCTACTCCGAGGGTCACTTCATCTTCTTCAACAACAAGTCGACCCCGGACCAGACGATCGTCCACACCGGCGACAACCGCACGGGCGAGGGCGCGGGCGACGACGAGGCGATCAACGTCAACCTCGCCGGCCTCCCGGCCGACGTCGAGAAGATCGTCTTCCCGGTCTCGATCTACGACGCGGAGACCCGCTCGCAGAACTTCGGCCAGGTCCGCAACGCGTACATCCGCATCGTGAACCAGGCCGGCGGCGCCGAGATCGCCCGCTACGACCTCTCCGAGGACGCAGCGACGGAGACGGCGATGGTCTTCGGCGAGCTCTACCGCAACGGCGCGGAGTGGAAGTTCCGCGCGGTGGGCCAGGGTTACGCCTCGGGCCTGGTCGGCATCGCGCAGGACTTCGGCGTCAACGTCTGAGTTCCGCCACGCTCGTAGTGCCGTAGGTGAGGCCCCTGGCTGCGGTTGCGGCCGGGGGCTTCGGCATGGACGGGATGACGGAGAACACAGGGGGCGGGCCCACTCAGGAAGGTCTCAGCCACGTATGTCACTGTGCCGGGACCAGCAGCGGTGTTGATCGGACCGCCCTGGCCCGCCGATCCGCCCGGTCGGCCGTGCTGTGGCCGTCACTCGTCGGTCGTCGCTCGTCGGTCGCGGTTGCCGTGGCCGATCTGGTGTGTCGTCGTCGGCCTGCCCTGGAAGGACAGCGAGCCCTATGTCGTTCGGATCGTCCCCCGCCGGTTTCGGGCCCCCGCCACCACCCGCATGGACCCCGCCGACCGACACGGAGCACGCGCTGGTCGAGGCGCGGGCGCGCGGGGACTGGACGGCGTACTACGACGTACTGTCCCGCGTCCGCATCTACTACCAGATGTCCCGCGCGGCCTACGACGCCCAACCCGAGCGCGTCCACCGGGTGTTCACCCGCGACGAGCGCACCGGCGCCCGGTACTGGGAGCTCTTCACCGACGGCCTGCTGCCCGCACCCCGCCCCGACGACCTGGTGTATTCGGGCGCCTCACTGCGCTGGATCGCGGAGGTCTGGAATCCGCAGGACCCGCCCACGATCGTCATCAACCCCGGCACCCCCTGCGAAGTGGCCCTCCCCTACGGCCCACCCGGCACGACGGACTGGTCACGCGCGGCGAACCGCCCCGACATCCCCTCCGCCGCGATGCGCCTGCGCGCACTCCACGTGGGCGGCGCACTGCACGGCCCGGTCGCCCACGGCCTGGCCTGCGGAGCCCTCCTCTGCGTCAGCAACGGCTCCCTCTGGAACGCACTGGCCTGGCACGGACAGGGCTACGACGGTGAGCGCAGGCGGCTGCGGGAGTGGTGGGGCATCACGACCCGCGCCGAGTGGCAGTACCACCTGCGGAACCTGCTCGCCTGCGAAGCGTCCAGCTCCGTATGGGAGTTCGCGCTGAGCCTGCGCCGTACGATCGCCCGCGACTTCGGCGGTCACGTGGACACCGCCTACTGGCGCCAGGCCGTGGCCACGGTCATCCGGGCCGGCTCCGAGGGTGCCACGGTGATCACGGAGGACGGCGTCACGAAGACCGACCCGCGCCCCGAGCCGGAAACCGAGGCGCGCATAGCGGGCGTGCAGCGCCTCATCGGCCGTATCACCCGCTACGAAGCCCGTATGCGCGCCGACGGCATCCTCGACGAGAACCGCTACGTCACGTCGGTCGAGGCCTGGGACCTGGGCCGCGCCTCGAAGATGGCCCGCTGGGGCCTGGGCGCCCGCTTCGCGACCCTTCCGGAGACCGAGTCGGCCGTGGCCCGCGCGGGTCGGGCCGCAGCCCTCGCCTACCGCTCCTGGCCCGACTTCTCCGCCGGCTACATCCTCGGCCGCTGCCTCCACTTCGACGAGGAGGAGTTCGGGGAGTGGTACCAGGACATGGTCTCGGCGCACCGGATCCTGATGTCGGAGGCGGGAAGCCCTTGGCTGAACATCCCGTTCCGCTAGGCGGGGAAACGGTTCCGGTTGGAGCGCGGCGGAGCCCCAGACAGGCCCTATCGTGCCCCCATGTTCCTCGAACCGCTCACGCCGACCGAGGCCGGTGCGCTCCCCGGTGAGCTGCTCACCGAGCTGACCGCCCTGTACGCCTCGAACCACGCGTTCCACGCGCTCAGCGGCGACTTCCCGGACCCGGCGGACATCCGGCCGGAGCAGGTGGCGACCGCGCTGGCCGACGAGTTGGCCGACCCGGACGTGGAGGTCCTGCTCGCCCGCGGCGCCGGGCAGCTGATCGGGATCGCGATCACCCTCGGAACGCACCCCGACCCGGCCGACGGCGACCCCTGGATCGGCCTCCTGATGATCGACGCGGCACAGCAACAGCAGGGCTACGGCAGGCAGTTGGCGTCCCTCGTGGAGACCCGCTTCCGCGCCTCCGGCCGAACCGCCGTACGCCTGGCCGTCCTCGACAACAATCCGGGCGCCCTCACCTTCTGGACCGCCCTCGGCTACACCGTCATCGACCACCGCGTGGACCGCCAACTCGGCCGCCCCTGCACGGTATTGCGCAAGCAGCTCCGCTGATCCGGCCGCGCCTCCGCCCCGGGCAGGGGCGTGCGGGCCGGTCAGGGGCGGGCCGGTTTCCCGTCCCCGTACAGCCAGTCCTTCCAGATTCCGCCGAAGTCCTTGCCCGGGGCCATCTTCTCGACGTAAGCCGTGAAGTCCGCCGTGTCCGCGTTGCCGTGGCGGTGGGCGGCTGCCCAGCCCTGGATGATGTCGTAGAAGCGGGCGTCGCCGACCGTGCGGCGGATCTTGTGGAGGACCATCGCGCCGCGTTCGTAGACGGGGCTGTCGGAGATGTGGGCGGCGGAGGTCGGGGTGGCCGGCGGGAACGCCCAGACGGCGTCGTCGTCCGCCTTGTCGTCGAAGTAGGTGCCCTTGTAGAGGGCGTCGAAGGTCTGCTGGGCGGTGTCGCCGTCGTGGTCCTCCGCCCAGAGCCACTCGGCGTAGGTCGCGAACCCCTCGTTGAGCCACATGTCACGCCAGGTCTTCGGGGTGACGGAGTCGCCGTACCACTGGTGGGCGAGTTCGTGGACGAGGGTGGCGGTGTCGGGGGCGCCGGGGAAGAAGGGCCGGTTCTGCGTCTCCAGGGCATAGCCCGCGTCGCCGCCGCGGTCGACGATCGCACCGGTGGAGGAGAAGGGATACGGGCCGAAGTTGTACTCCTCCCACTCCATGATCTCGGAGAGCCGGGCCAGCACCTTGCGGCTCACCGCGGTCTCCTGCGGGTCCACCGCGACGTAGACGGGGAGGCCATCCTTTGTGGTGGTGCGGGTGATGTCGTAGCGGCCGATCGCGACGGTGGCGAGGTAGGTCGCCATGGGCTGCGGGGTGTGCCAGCTGTACGTCGTGGTTCGGGCGGTCCCCGTGGTGCCCGTCCCCGTGGTCGTCTCGCTTCTCAACTCGCCGTTGGAGACCGCCTGGAGGCCCTTCGGCACGGTGATCGTGATGTCGTACGTCGCCTTGTCGGACGGGTGGTCGTTGCCGGGGAACCACGCCATCGAGCCGGTCGGTTCACCGAGCGCGAGCGCGCCGTCCGCCGTGGGCAGCCAGCCCTCGTCCGAACCGTCGGGGTCGGTGATCGTCTCGGGAGTGCCGGAGTAGCGGACCGTCGTCCTGAACGTCCGCCCCTTGCGGAGAGCCTCGGACGGCCGCACCTTCAGTTCCTGACCGCTACGGGTCCAGGATGCCTTCTTGCCGTCCACGGTAAGGGAGTTGACCTTCATGCCCTGGAAGTCGAGGTCGAAGGCGGAGAGGGCGGTGGTGGCGCGGGCTGTGACCGTGGCGGTGGCGGTCAGGGCGGGGGCGGTGGGGGTGTCGCGGGTCTCGGAGGTGTCGGACGTGTCGGGGGTGTAGGCGAGGGTCAGGTCGTAGTGGGTCACGTCGTAACCGCCGTTGCCGGACTTCGGAAAGTACGGGTCGCCTACGCCCGCGCTGCCGGGGGTGGCATGAACCCCGCTCGGTCCGCTGCACGCCGTCAGACCCAGGATCAGGCTGAGGGAGAGGGCGACGGTGAGGGTGAGGGAGAGCAGGGAGGGCGTGGCAGTCGGGGCGAGCCGTGCGGATCTGGACACGTGCGCGATCCTATGAGCTCGGGGGGGCGTCGACCCCGGGCCGTCCGGCCGGTGCCGGGGCGCGCACTTCGTGCGCTCGGGCTGCTGGCCCGGCCTCCGGAGGCCGCGGAGGTGGCGGAGGCCGCGGATGTGGCGGAGGCCGCAGAGGCTCCGAAGACTCCGGCTGACCTTGGATCTCCCCGACCGTGACACCATCTCCTACGTGCTCGACATCGGCTACGCCCTCTCCAACCGCTTCCCGGACCCCCCGCAGACCGACTACCGCCGCGCGGACGTCCACGCGCTGCGGCACGACCTGTTCTGCGGTGACGTGTACCTCGCCGACACCAAGGCGGACCGGGAAGTGTCCACAGCGTGGGGATGGGTGCCGGTGCTCGACTTCGCGTGGGCGCTGTGCGACATCGTGGAGCGGATCGATCAGGACCCGGCGGGGTCGCGGGCGTCGCGGCCGCAGCGGGCGGAACTGGACTTCACCGAGTCGACGGACCGGATGCTGTTCGAGCGGCGGTTCGGGTGGGTGGATGTCGAGGCGGACTGGATGCGGGGGGATGAGGAGGCGTTGACCTTCTCCCACGCCGAACTTCGGCGTGAGGCGCGGGATTTCCTCCACGACCTGATCGCGGACCTGGTCGATCTGCACGAGGCGCTCGGCGAAAACCCGGCGATCTGGACGCTCCAGGCGAGATTCCCGAGGGTCCCTTGACACCCTGAGCTTGCCGGTTGCGGTTGCCGGTTGCCGGTTGCCCTGAGCTTCCCCGTCACCCCGCACTGATGGCGCCGTCCCTGGGGGCTGCGCCCCCAGACCCCCATCGGCCCTGAAGGGGCCTCGTCCTCAAACGCCGGACGGGCTGAATAATGCCGGCCTGAGCTGAGAGGTGGGCGGGATAATTCCAGCCGGAGTTAAGAGGTGGACGGGCCGAAGTCTGCGTGCCTGCACCCCAGGACCGGACGGACCGGAGTCTGCGAGTTCTGCGCTCAAGGACCGGACGGACCGGAGTCAGCGAAGCTTCCGCTAAAGGACCAGACGGACCGGGTGATGCCCCCCGCACCACAAGAAGCGCCCCTCACAAACCCCTGGCCCCTCCCCCTAGCCCCCTCCCCCCTCAGCCCCTCACCCCCCTCACTCCCTCACGCCTCCCCTCTCACCCCTCCACCCGAATCCCCATCTGCACGGCCAACACAGGCGCCAAATCCACCAGTTGCCCCATGCTGATCACCGCCCCGGACAACCGCTCGACCCCCCGCGCGATCTCCAGCTCCACGGCGCCCCGCAGATCCACATCCGTGAACGTCACCCCCGTGAAATCCGCCCCCTTCAGCGCGCAGTCCACGAACTCGACGCGTTCGAGGCGGGCATCGAGGAAGTCGGGCTCGACGAGGACGCAGTTCTCGAAGACGACGTCCCGGAGCCTGGCCTTGCGCAGGTTCAGGTAGTCGATCTTGCCGCCGCGGATCACCACGCGTTCCAGCACCGCACCGTGCAGCTGGACCCCGCCCATCCGCGCGTCGATCACTTCGACGTCACGCAGGGTCGACTCCGCGAGGTCCGTGCCGACGCCCCGTATGCCGGTGAGGACGGAGTCCAGTACGCGGGCGTGGTGCAGCCGGGTCTCGTCCAGCGCGCACCCCGTCAGCGCGCAGTCCATGAAGCGGGCGCCCCCGCCGTCCTGGCCCACGAAGTCCTGGTCGCGGAAGTCAAGGCCGTCATAATCCCCGTCCGGCTCCAACTCCCCACCCTCGTAAGCCTCCAGCACGGGCAACCGCACCTCCGGCCGCCGCGCCCCCTTCACTCCACCCGTCGCCGCTCTCCTCGCCATGCCCCCATCCTGCACCCCACCACTGACAACGAGGACGGCCGGCACTTGACCTCAAGCGCGCTTGAGGTCGAAGAGTGGGGACCCGCACAGCCCGTACAAGCCTGCACAACCCGTACAAGCCCGCCCAGCCCATCCGCCGGAACACGCTCGTCACCCTGGGGGCCCCATGCACGCCATCCGACTC
The DNA here is from genome assembly GCF_044763565.1 of Streptomyces sp. NPDC096013. Taxonomy (NCBI): domain Bacteria; kingdom Bacillati; phylum Actinomycetota; class Actinomycetes; order Kitasatosporales; family Streptomycetaceae; genus Streptomyces; species Streptomyces sp. NPDC096013. The sequence continues at coordinate 577,102 of NZ_JBIWGK010000003.1, forward strand.
CACGCCTTCGGTCCCGCCGAGAACCTCATCTACGAACCCGCCGCCGACCCCTCCCCCGCCCCGGCCAGGTCCGCATCGCCGTAACCGCGGCGGGAGTCCACCTCCTGGACACGGTTCTACGGAAGGGAGAACGCGGCCCCCTCCCCGAACTACCGGCCCTCCCCACCATCCCCGGCCGCGAGGTCGCCGGTGTCGTCGAGTCGCTCGGGGACGGGGTCGCCGGGCTGTGGCTCGGGAAGCGGGTGGTGGCGCATCTCGGGTTCGCGCCGGGCGGGTACGCGGAGCTGGCCGTGGTCGACGTCGACCGCGTCCACGAGATCCCGGCGAACCTCGACTTCGCGCAGGCCGTAGCCATGATCGGAACGGGCCGTACGGCGATGGGAATCGTGCAGTTCACCGAGCTGAACCCCGACTCCGTGGCGATCGTCCCGGCCGCCGCCGGTGGCCTCGGCACGCTCCTCGTCCAGTACGCCAAGCACGCCGGTGCCACCGTCATCGGCCTGGCGGGCAGCCCCGAGAAGGCAGCCCTCGCGCAGGCCAACGGCGCCGACCTGGCCCTCGACTACACGGCCCCCGAGTGGCCCGCCAAGGCACGGGCATGGCTGGGCGGGCGGCGCGCGACCGTCGTATTCGACGGAGTGGGCGGCGACATCGCGCGCGAGGCGACCGACCTCCTCCGGGAGGACGGCCGGCACCTCGTCTTCGGCTGGTCGAGCGGCGAGCCGTACGCCATCGAGGGCCGGTCCGAGCAAACGCTCGGCCCCGCGATGACGCAGAAGGCAGGCGGCCCGAGCCCGATCCGAACCCTGGAGCTGCGCGCCCTCACCGAGGCAGCGGAAGGCCGCCTCAGCCCGGCCCTGGAACGCTTCCCCCTGCCCAAGGCAGCAGACGCCCACCACGCCCTGGAAACCCGAAGGACAACCGGAAAGGTGGTGCTGGAACCATGACCGCCCCACGCCCAACCGAATCCGACCCCACCCGCACGCCCACACCCGTACCCGCACCCCCACCCGCACACACGACTCCGACTCCGACTCCGACTCGGGATGCGATAGATACCGATTCATGGTCTTCTGGCCAGATGAGTGTCACCCAAACAGGTGAATCAGCCGCGACGGACGGGCCCGATCCCCGGCGCTGGTGGGGCCTGGTGATCATCGCTCTCGCGCAGCTCATGGTCGTCCTGGACGCGACGATCGTGAACATCGCACTCCCCTCCGCACAGCGCGACCTCGGCATGTCCGACGGCAACCGGCAATGGGTCATCACGGCGTACACACTCGCGTTCGGCGGCCTGCTCCTGCTGGGCGGCCGGATCGCGGACCTGGTGGGCCGCAAACGGACGTTCATCATCGGCCTGATCGGCTTCGCGGGCGCCTCCGCACTCGGCGGCGCGGCCACGACCTCGGGCATGCTCTTCGGCGCCCGAGCCCTCCAGGGCGTCTTCGCCGCCATCCTCGCCCCCTCCGCCCTCAGCCTCCTGACCACGACGTTCACCGACCCGAAGGAACGCGGAAAAGCCTTCGGGATCTACGGCGCACTCGCGGGCAGCGGTTCGGCGATCGGCTTCATCGCGGGCGGCCTGCTCACGGAGTACCTGAACTGGCGCTGGTGCCTCTACGTCAACATCCCCATCGCGATCATCGCGGTCTTCGGCGCCTTCGCCCTGCTCCACGACCGCCCCGGCCACACCGGCGCCCGCCTCGACGTCCCCGGCGCACTCCTGGGCTGCGGCGGACTCGTGGCGATCGTCTACGGCTTCAGCGAGGCGGAGCCGCGCGGCTGGACGGACCCCCTGGTCCTGGCCCTGTTCGCGGCAGGCGTCGCACTCCTCACGGCCTTCGTCTGGTGGCAGAACAGGGCCCCCAGCCCGCTCCTGCCCCTCCACATCGTCAAGGAACGCAACCGCGCCGGCTGCTTCCTGACCATGGGCCTCGCGGTCATCGGCATGTTCGGCATGTTCCTGTTCATGACCTACTACCTTCAGGTCATCCTCGACTACTCGCCCGTGAAGACCGGCATGGCCTTCCTGCCCCTCACGGTCGCGATCATCATCGGCTCGACCCAGATCTCGGCACGGCTGATGCACCACGTCCCACCGCGCACGCTCATGGTCCCGGGCGCGGTACTGGCCGCCGCGGGCATGTCCTTCTTCACCCGCCTGACGGTCAACTCGGACTACACCACCGAACTGCTCCCCGGCCTGCTCCTGATGGGCCTCGGCATGGGCCTCATCTTCATGCCGGTCTTCGCGACCGCCACGGCCGGCGTGGCCCCGCAGGACTCGGGTGTCACCTCGGCGACCGTCAACACCGCCCAGCAGGTGGGCGGTTCGATCGGCACGGCCCTCCTCAACACGATCGCCACCACCAGCAGCACGGCCTACATCGTCGCCCACCTCCACGACCCCGCCCAGAAGGCCCTCATCACCAGCAAGGGCATCGTCCACGGCTACACGGTCGCCATCTGGTGGGCCGTAGGCGTCATGCTCCTGGCGGGCCTGGTCGCGGGCCTGATGGTCACAGCGCGAGCCCCGAAGCACGCCCCCACGGCACAGTCCCCGCTACCGGAGTCGCACTCTCAGTCGGTGACCTGACCCGAGCGGTCCGCAGCCGCGTACGGCGGCAAGGCGTCGTGTCGGGGGGTGTCCGCCCGCAGCGGTCGGCGCTCAACACCGCCGCACTCTGCACGAACCTTGCCGCGCCGATCCGAGGACGGAGACCCCCCGGCGCGGCGCCGCCCGACAACGCACCGCGGGCGACCCCAACGCACAGACACGCACTCACGAAGCCGCACCCCAAACAACCCGGGGACGCGGCACTGCGGCACCGCATCACCCCCGCCCAGCCACCCGATCCGCCCACCGAGCCAAGCGCGAGGACTCCACCCCGTACCCACCGGACTCCCGCCGATCCGCAGCCCGGTACGTCGCGTACATCCCCTGCACCCCCAACCACCGAAACGGCTCCGGCTCCCACTTCCGCACCGCATGCCCCACCCAGGGCAACCCCGTGAGCTCAGTGGCCCCCGCCTGCCCGGAATCCAACTGGACCAGATCCCGCAGGGTCCGCGCGGCGAGATTCGTCGTAGCCACCCCGGACCCGACATACCCCCCGGCCCATCCCAGCCCCGTAGCCCGATCCAACGTCACCGTCGCGCACCAGTCCCGAGGCACCCCGAGCACCCCCGACCACGCATGCGCGACCCGCACCCCCGCGAGCGCCGGAAAGAACCGCACGAGGATCTCCCGCAGCGCCTCGACCGTGGAGGCGTGCGTCCGCCCGTCGTTGTCCGTCTTCGACCCGAACCGATACGGCACCCCCCGCCCGCCCAACGCGATCCGCCCGTCGGCGGTGCGCTGCGCGTACATATAGGCGTGGGCCATGTCCCCCAAGGTCTCCAGCCCGTCCCACCCCACCGACTCCCACTGCGAGTCGGTGAGCGGCTCGGTGGCGATCATCGACGAGTTCATCGGCAACCAGGTCCGCCGCTGCCCCTTGAGGCTCGCGGTGAACCCCTCGGTGCACCGCAGGACGTAGGGCGCCCGCACAGTCCCGTACGGCGTCACCGCGTGCTTGGGCCGGATCTCCGTCACCGGCGTCGACTCATGGATGACGACGCCCAACGCCTCGGCCGCGGCGGCAAGCCCCTTCACCAGTTTCACGGGATGCAGCCGAGCCCCGTGCGGAGTCCACGTGGACCCGACCGCGTCCGCGACCCGAATCCGCTCGCCGGTCTCCCGCGCGCCGTACAGCTCCCGGTCGGTCTCGCCGTAGGACAGCTCGTGTTCGTGGAAGGCCTTCAGCCGGGCCAACTGCGCGGGCGTACACGCGACTTCGAGCACGCCACCCCGATGGATGTCGGCCTCGATCCCCTCCGCCTCCGCCACCGCGACGACCTCGCCGACGGTGTCGTTCATGGCCTTCTGCAACCGCACAGCGGCATCCCGGCCGTGAAGTTTCGCGTACCGGTCGCGGCCGGCGATCCCGTTGTACAGCCACCCGCCGTTCCGCCCCGAAGCGCCGTACCCGCAGAACTTCTGCTCCAGGACTACGACCCGCAGGAAGGGCGCCGCCTTCTTCAGGTAGTACGCCGTCCACAACCCGGTGTATCCGCCCCCGACGATCACGACATCGGCGGAGGCGTCACCACCGAGGGGCTCCCGTCGCACCGGGATGCCGTCGTCCGCGTACCAGAAGGAGACGCCACCGTTCACGACACCGTTCAGGACGCCGTTCGCGCCACCGCTCACCGAGCTGCTCATGACCGGACGCTAACCCCTGAGCGCGGCCAGTGTCTCCTTCGGATTCCATGCTTTTCCACAGCCTCTGACCAGCGGATAACACGCGAGCCCGATCACCACGGCGGTGAAATGCCCGAGATCGGTGAAGGTACGGCCGGTCGCCAGCGGCACTCCGTAGACGGCCAGTACGACCACCAGGTACGGGTACCGCCACGGCACCGCGATCCGGTACGCGAGCACCCCGACGACCCCGGCCAGCGCGTAACTCACCCCGACGTCAAGGGTGTCGACGGCGGACTCCGGCGCCATGTCGTGCTTGATCGCCCACAGCAGCGCCCCCTCACTGATCAGCGTCGCCAGCACATGCGCGGCCACACACACCATCAGCCACCGCGCCGTACCGATCCACCGCTCGGCCTGCGCGTGGAACACCGTGTAGAGCACCGCGTACGGCACCCAGCGACCCCCGTCGATCCACATCGCGCTGGCGAACAGCACCCGTACCGGCCTGTTCGACAGCTCGTGGATGTTGGTGGACCGCTGCCGCAGGAAGTCCTCTTCGAAATCCGGCGACATGTGGTGCATGGCGACCGTGGTGACGAAGAGGATCCCCAGCCAGACATACGTGCCGGGGGCGCTGCGGACGTACGCCCACACCCTGTGGAGGCCCCGGGTAATTCGCATGAGCCGATTCACGCACGCAAGTATGGTCGGAGCCGTGATCGACATCCCGGCCGCGCTGGTCACCTCGCAGGAGAGGTTCAACGGAGCGGCGGGACGCGCCTTCGTGGCGGAACTCCCGCATCGCGCGGCGGGCTTCCTCGACCGCTGGTCGCTCCGGCTCGACGGCCCTTCGATGTACGGCATGTGCGCCCTGGTCCTGCCCGTCCTGCGCGCCGACGGCACCCGGGCCGCGCTGAAACTCCAGTACCTCGACGAGGAGACCGCCGGCGAGCCGATCGCCCTGCGCGCCTGGGGCGGCGACGGCGCCGTACGGCTTCTGGAGTACGACGAGGGGACCGGCACCCTGCTCCTGGAACGCCTCGACGCGTCCCGCGCCCTCACCCACGAACCGGACTCCCGGGCCGCGGCCCTCGTGATCGCCCGCCTGCTGGCCCGCCTGACCGCGGTATCCGCACCACCGGAACTGCGCCGCCGCCTCGGCCCGCTGACGACGGCCATGCTGGAGCGGACGCCGTCCGCCCTCCTCCGCCTCCCCGACCCGGCGGACCGACGCCTGATCGGGGACTGCGCGGCGGCGGTGCGCGAGGTCGCGGCCGAGCCCGGGGACCGGCTGCTGCACTGGGACTTGCATTACGACAACGTGCTCGCCCCCACCGAACCCGAAAGCGGCACCACCACCGCCACCGCCACCGCCACCGCCACCGAAGACCGTGGCCCCTGGCTCGCGATCGACCCCAAGCCCCTCGCGGGCGACCCCGGTTTCGAACTCTTCCCGGCGCTGGACAACCGCTTCGCCCCCGACGAAATCCGTTGGCGCTTCGACGCGATGACCGACGTGATCGGTCTCGACCGGGCGCGGGCGCGGGCCTGGACGCTGGGGCGGGTGTTGCAGAACGCGCTGCGGTCGGTGGCGGACGGGCGCGCCCCGGCGCCGGATCACCTGGAGATCGGACGACGGCTGCGCGACCTGTACTGACCGTCACGCCCAGGCAGGTGTCCAGGTCTCGACGGTCTCGGCGTCGGCGTGGTCCGGGGTCGGCGCGGTGCCGAGGTGGTCGCGCAGGGCGGCAAGGCCGGGGTGCCGGTTGTCGCGGTGGCGGACCAGGGAGTGCGGGTAGACCGGCGTCGGGTTCCGGACGGCGATCCGGCGCAGGTCGTGGTGGGCGGGCCAGACCAGCCGGGTCTGCTCCCCCACGAAGGTCGCCAGCGCACGCGACCCGGCGATGGTGTCGAGCAGCGGCTCCACCCCGAAGTCCGGTCCGTTGCTCTCGATGGTGAGTCCGAACGCGGCGGCGAGTGCGTCGTAGTACGCGGCCCACTCGGTGCCCGGGACGAGGCCGGGCATCCAGATCCGGTGCCCGACGAGGTCGGCCGGGGTGACGGTCCCGGCGCCGGCGAGGGCGTGGGCGGGGCCGGTGAGGAGCTGGACGGGTTCGTCGAAGGCGCGGCTGACCTCGATGTCGTCGGGGAGCCGGCGCCCGGTCATGGTGACGGCGCGGAAGGACGCGTCGACCGTGCCGGACCGGATCGCGTCGACGGCCGCGTCGGCGTCGAACAGGGTGACGACGTCCAGCTCTATCTCGGGACGGGCGCGGTGGAAGTCCCGCAGCAGCGCGGCCGGGGCGAGCCCGCGCCCGATCACGTCGACGCGCAGCGCCCGGTGCCCGGGCCGCACGGAGGCGAACGCCCGCGCCTCGGCGCGCAGCAGATCCCGCGCGGGCGGCAGGAACGCCCGCCCGTCGACGGTCAGCTCCGCCCCGCGCGGCGTCCGCGCGAAGAGCCGCACGCCTATGGCCCGCTCCAGCGCGGCGATCCGCTTGGAGACGGCCTGCTGGGTGATCGACAACTCCGTGGCCGCATCCTGGAAACGGCCCGCGTCGGCGATGGCCACGAAGGTGCGTACGGCGTCCAGATCCACGCCTGCGACGATACTGGCGGCCACTGACAACGGACCGCCGGAAGCCGCTGAGCAGCCACTGAGTAGCCGCTGAGCAGCTGCCACAACCACGGGTTGTGAATCCCCGGCGAGTCGGTTGTTTGATCCCGGGGTCCGGCACTCGCTTTGATGCCGGTGGCCCGGACGCCGAGGTATGGCCCCGGGTCCGGATCGACGGATGTGCGCGGGCGAGCAGCGGAACGGATGGGGCGGGAATGGCGGGGAGACGGGCGCTGGGACGCCGTTTCGGCTGGCTGTGGGCGTCGTTCGCGGTCAGCTCCTACGGCACCGGGCTCGGCTTCGGCGCGTTCCCCTTCATGGCGATCCTCGTGCTGCACTCCGGCCCGACCCAGGTGGCCGCGCTGGCCGCGTCGGGGCGGGCGGTGGGCGCGCTGGCCGCCGTACCGCTGGGACCGTGGGTGGAGTTCCGCCGCAAGCGGCCGGTGATGATCGCGATGGACCTGACCCGGTTCGGGGCGCTGCTGACGGTCCCGGTGGCGTTCGCGTGCGGGCTACTCACCTTCGCGCAGCTCCTCGTCGTGTCGACCGTCGTCGCCGCGGCGAACATCGCGTTCAACGCGGCGAGCGGCTCGTATCTGAAGTCGCTGGTCCCGCCGGAGGATCTGCTGGTCGCGAACTCCCGCTTCGAGTCGACGACCTGGACCTCGACGATGCTCGGACCGCCGCTCGGCGGAGCCGCGATCGGGCTGTTCGGACCGGTGACGACGGTGGTGGCCGACGCGGTCAGCTATCTGCTGTCGGCGCTCGGCATCCGCGCCATCGGCGGCACGGAACCGCGCCCCGAGCGGAGCGGCGGGCCCCGGCTGCGCGCGGGCGATCTGCTCGACGGCTGGCGCTACATCCTCGCCCACCCCACCCTGCGCCCGCTGCTCCTCAACGCCATGACGGTCAACGGCCTGATCATGGCCGCCGAGCCGCTGCTCGCCGTACTCCTGCTGGGCCACCTCGGCTTCTCGCCCTGGCAGTTCGCCCTCGTCCTCGCGGCCTCCTCCGGCGCGGGCGGCTTCATCGGCTCCCGCCTGGCGCGCCCGCTCGCGGCTCGGTTCGGCCGGCGCAGGGTGCTGCTGACGTCCGGAACGCTCCGCGCCTGCTGGCCGGTCGGCCTGGCGTTCGTCACCCCCGGACTGCCCGGGATGCTCCTGGTCACCGCCCTCCAACTCGCCATGGTGACCTGCATCGGCGTCTTCAACCCCCTGCTCGCCACCGCCCGCCTCGAACAGACCGCCCCCGACCGGGTCGCTCGCACCCTCACGGCGTGGTCCGTCAGTACGAGCGCGGCGATCGCGGCGACGACGGCCCTGTGGGGGGTGCTGGCGGCGGCCACGACACCGCGGGCGGCGATCGCGGTCGCGGGGGTGTTGCTGCTGACGTCGCCGTTACTGCTGCCGTGGCGAGGAGAGCGGGAGCGGGAGCGCGACGAACAAGGGCCGCGGGAACAGGAGTTGCGGGAGGAGGAGTCCCGGGAGCTGCCCGCCGCTGCCGCCGAGGTGCCGGACGCGGTCGAGGGCGCCTGACGATCCGGCGCTCCGCCGCCACCCCGCCCCGGCTAGCCTCCCCTCATGATCCGCACCGCGACCCCCACAGACGTCCCCGTCATCCACGCCCTGATCCGCGAACTCGCCGCCTACGAGAAGGAACACCAGGAGGCGAGAGCGACCCCGGAGCAGCTCCACGAGGCCCTCTTCGGCGAACACCCCGGCGCCTACGCCCACATGGCGACCGACGACACCACCGGCGAACCGGTCGGCTTCGCGCTGTGGTTCCTCAACTTCTCGACCTGGCGCGGAGTCCACGGCATCTACCTGGAGGACCTCTACGTCCGCCCCACCGCCCGGGGCGCGGGCCACGGCAAAGCCCTCCTGACCGAACTGGCCCGTATCTGCGTGGCACGCGGCTACGAACGCCTGGAGTGGTCCGTCCTCGACTGGAACCGCCCCGCGATCGCCTTCTACGAGGCGCTGGGCGCCCGCCCCCAGGACGAGTGGACGGTGTACCGGCTGACGGACGAGGCGTTGCGGACGCTGGGTCAGCCCGGCTGACCGGCGATCAGCCCGCCCGACCGGCCTGCCGCGAGCGGGAGTTGGGAGGGACCGGCGAAATCGGCGTGCACGATCATGCGCGGACTGGGCAGGGTCGGGGCATGAGCTTCACGGATATGACACCTTTCTTACCGGGCCTGGAACTCTCCCGCCGTTTCTACACAGAAGCCGTCCGTCCGCTCCTGGAGGACGCGGCCCCCGACATCCCGCACTCCGCCGCCCGCATCGGCAGCGGCTCCGAGGTCCTTGGCTACGACACCCCGCGCTCGCGGGACCACGAGTGGGGCCCGCGGCTCCAGCTGTTCCTGCGCCCCCGGGACGTCCCCCGCCACGCGGGCCGTATCCGGCACCACCTGGCGGAACACCTCCCGAAGACCTTCCACGGCTACCCGACGAACTTCGCCGCGACGGCCGACGGCGACATCCGGGTCATGCGCGCCACCACCGGCCCGGTCCACCACAGGGTCGAAGTCACCCACACCGCGGCCTGGTTCAGATCCACGCTCGGCTTCGACCCCGGCCAGGAGGTGACGACCACCGACTGGCTGACCACCCCCACCCAGCTCCTCGCGGAGGTCACGGCGGGCGCGGTCTTCCACGACGGCCTGCACGAACTGGGGCCGGCCCGCCACTCGCTCCGCTGGTACCCCCGGGACGTCTGGCTCCATGTGCTGGCCCGCGAGTGGAACCGGATCGCCCAGGAGGAGGCCTTCGTGGGCCGCTGCGGCGAGGCGGGCGACGAACTCGGCTCGGCGACGGCAACGGCCGCCCTGACCCGGACCCTGATGCGCCTGTGCCTGCTCATGGACCGCCGCTATCCCCCGTACGACAAATGGCTGGGCACGGCCTTCGCCCGCACCGCCGCGGGCCACCGTCTGACCCCGGTCCTGACGGCCGCCCTCGCCGCCACGGACTGGCACACGAGGGAGAAGCACCTGGTGTACGCCTACGAAGCGACCGCGGGCATCCACAACCAGCTGAACCTGACCGACCGCGTGGACCCCGCCACCCGCCCGTTCCACTCCAGACCCTTCCAGGTCCTGCACGCCGCCCGCTTCACCCGCGCCCTCACGTCCCGCATCACGGACCCGGTCCTGAAGACCCGCGACCTGTCCGCCTGATGCCGTGGACGGTCCATGGTCGTGGATGGTCTAGGAGGTGACGTCGAGCGGCCGTAGGAAGCGGCGTTCGTACCGTTTGATGCAGCGGGTCTCGCGGGCCAGTTCGAAGGCGGCCTGGCACTCCGGGTCGGTCTTGCTGTCCGTGCGGTACTGCTCGTATGCGGCGAGGCTGGGAAAGGAGAAGAGGGCGTAGGCGATGTCGCTGTCGCCCTCGCTCGGCAGGAAGTAGCCGTGGTGCGTCCCGCCGAAGCGGTTGACGAGCCCGACCCAGCGGCGACCGTACTCCTCGAAGTCCTCGAGTTTGTCGGCGTCGATCTCGTACCTCAGATGAATGGTGATCACGCCGACATGATGCAGCAGACGGTTCGCGCTCAAGGACCGCTCTCGACAAGGGTGCACACCCCGCTCAAGGGCGCCGAACTGCCGTAATCTGGGCCGTATGACTGCCCGGTTGGACGACGACGGTGACCGTGAGGGTGTCCCCTCTCCTGGCGAGGAGGTAGCCGACCAGGAGCGTGAGTACTGGGAAAATCGCCGGCTCACCCAGGAACTGGACGACGATGAAGCCGGTCGGCGCGAGCGGCGTCGGCTGAAGGCGCAGGAACGGAAGATGCATCTGCGGGTCCGCACGCATCGCTACGCACGCCAGCAGGACCAAGGCCCGCTGCCCAGTGCCATGGTGCTCCCGCCGCTGCCCGGAGATGACGATCTCTACGATCGCGACCTCATGGACTTCGACGACGACTCGTACTGAGATGCCTCTGCCGGTCGCGTAGCTGCCCAGCGCCTGTTCCACCGGTATTCCAGCAGTGCTTGAGGATTTCCCGAGTGGGACTTGACTTCCTCGTCCTGCCGACAACCCGGATTGAGCCGCGGTGATGCTCGATCAGACCCCGACGACGGTTATCCAGCCGCGCTGGGCCGCTTTCACTCCGGCCTGGAACCTGCTGCGGGCGCCCAGCTTCTCCATGACCTCGGCGGCCATTCGGCGAGCGGTACGGGGGGAGACTCCGAGGCGCCTGGCGATCACCTCGTCGGTGTGACCGTCGGAGAGCAGCCGGAGATATTCCACCTCCACCGCGCTGGGCCGGTGCTCGTCGATTTCGCCGGGCACATCACCGAGCGGGACGGCTCGCTGCCACACCGAATCGAAGAGTTCACACAGGGCCGTGAGAACTCCCTTTCCCTTGAGGAAAAGGGCGCCGTCCGCGCTCGATTCCTCGTCCATCGGAATGACGGCCGTCTCCCGGTCGACGATCAGCAGCCGGACCGGAAGGGTGGGGACCGTGCGCACCTGACCGCCTCTGCTCGTCAGCCATGTCGCGTAGGCCACGGTCGGCTGGCTGTTGCGCAGGCTGTCGAGGTAGAGGGTGCGCATCCGCACCCCGCGCTCCAGCAGCTCCATGTCCTGTGGCCTGGCCGCCTCCATGTTCTCGACGGTCTGGGCCCCGGACGGGGCGAACGCCATGACCTCGGTGCGCACCTCGTGGCAGAGCAGGCTGATCCGGTCGCGGATCTCGTCGATGCCGGTCGCCTGCTCTATCGCGCCGGCCGCTCCCCCGGAGCGCTGCGCGAACTCCGCCACCATGCTTTCGACGGCGAGCCGTACGTCCTCGGTGCGCTTCTTCTCGGCGGCGAGCCGGGCCTCCTGACGCGCCAGGAGCAATTTCATCGCGACTTCCGGTCCGACCGCGTGCAGAGTCCTTGAATCATCCGGAGGGAGCCGGACGAGCGAGAGTTCACTCAATCGATCCAGGTGAGCACGGAGAACGGTTTCGGAAAGACCGGTTATCTGCCTGATCTCCTCGAATCCTTTATTGGGATGGCTCAGCACCGTGCGATATATCGTCGCTGTTTCCCCTTCGATGCCCAGGACGTCGAACATCCATGTCCCCCTTAGAACCTGGTGAGTTCACTTACCTCATCTCGCTCGGAGCGTACCCGCACGCTCCGGGTTCCAGAAGAACCGTCCTGGTAAGCGGGAGGCGGGCGCACAGCGCTCAACACACGTTCCGGGCCCTTTAGCGGCGCGATAAAAGGGGTGCAGACGTCGGCTGCCAGAACCTCGCCGACCTCGCCGTTCCCCGCGAAACGGGCCGGTCCTCGCGCTGGTGCGCGAGGACCGGGCGACGGCGGTGCCCGTCGGCATCGCCTCCGTGCAGCCTGGATCAGACCACGAGGCGTCCTGCGGCGGACTCCCGTGCGGACCTCGACTTACGGAGATCACGTGCGACGACCGCCTTCTGAAGCCAGCGGTCGGCTCCGTCGTAGCGTGCCGTGAACGCACGACGACCGTGCACGGCAAGGTAGTTGTCGACGACCAGCAGGGTGCCCGCTTCCACCACCACGTCCTGCTGCACACGTTCCAGCTCCGTCACCAGCTCCTTGAGCGCCATCTCCGCCACGGCGTCGCCGTCGACGCAGCGCATGAAGTACGGGTCGATGCGCAGGTACGGGGAGTCCCCGGCGCCGAAGAGCACGGCGACGGGTTCGGGGTTGTCCCTCATCTCGCGCATCCGCAGCAGGCCGGGGTCGTTGGGCCGCTGTACGGCGAGCTGACGCAGGTGCTCATCGTCGGGGAGGATGTAGAACCGCGGTTCGGACAGCACCTGCCGGGTGTCCGCCGACAGCGCCACTTCCTTCACCGAGGCCAGCGTCGTCGGAACCCGGTCGTGGTTGCGGATGCCGAAGAGGGCCAGGTAGTCACAGCGGTAGGGGTGAAAGGCGTCCTCGGTGTGCCATTCGAGGAGGACCCCACTGCCGTGTCCGCTCTGCTCGCTTTCCTCGCCTGCGATGGGCAGCACGTTCTGGATCATCCGTCCGGACTGAAGTGTGGGCCAGCTGAACACCTCGCCGAGGCACTGGCCCATCAGCGCGAGGAACAGCTCTTCTCGGCGGGTGCGTCCGGCGGCGGCGCCCTCGGCCCAGTTGCGGGGGGTCGGGCCGACGGCGTCGTCGTCGACGCCGAAGCCGCTCAGCAGGAAGCCGGCCGCTGCGTCATTGCGCCGAAAATCCTCCAGGAACCGACGAAGTCCCACCGGTACGTGCGACACCAGCTCCCAGGCGTTGTCGTAGAACGCCTGCTCACCGGGATCGTTCTGTGCCACGCTCGGGTCGGCGAGCAGCTGCTGGAGGGTGGATATCTCCTCGGCGGAGAGTTCATAGCTCAGAATGCCGCGGTACTGACTCATTAACGCCTCGCTTCTGGTGTCGAATGGTTGCTGTCAGCCTTTTATTTCGCGGGGTCGCCCGCAGGGCTCCACCATGAGATGTGACGGTCAAGAGGGCCGATCGGCATGACGGCCTTGAACATGTCGTTCTCCACATTGGCCAGTCGCGCGTCATACGGTTTGCCGACCGCGGTGAAAGCGCGACTGATTCCCGTTCGTTGCCGATCGATGGCTTTGGCGTGCCGCTCGAAAGTGCTGGCGGGCTGTAGCAGGAAGTAGGTCCGCCGGTCGCCGTAGGTGTACCGCGGGGATGTCTCCGGATAGCAGGGAGCGAAGGAGACCAGGAAGAAGAGTTCGCCTTCGATCATCGCGTACCAGCGTTCGTCCGGCCGCGGATCATCGGGGATGTACACGCTGGAGAACAATTGCGTGAGCACGGTGAAGAAGCGTCGGGTGAGATCCACCAGCGCGTCCAGCGTGACTCCGACCGACTCTTCTTCGAAGGTGATGATCATTCCGTCGCGTGAGCGTTCGGCGGCCGTGCGGAAGAATTCCGAGATGAGGTCCCGGTGCCCTGCCAGCTCACTCTCGACATCCGTGGTCCGCAGGGTGATCCCGGGCCCCATCTTCGACGTCTTGGCGAAAGGGCAGTACGACTTCCGCGTGATCTCCTCGAAGCTCATCTCCCGCTCACCACCGGCACCTTCGCCGGTTCCTGAACGGCCGCCGTGGCCCGGCATCCGATGACGTAGAACCACAGGCTGACGACCACGACCGCGATCAGGACGTAGAACATCGCGGCCGGCGCGAAATGCTGGAGGAGGAAACCGCAGAGGATCGGCCCCAGAGCTATGCCGACATGGATGAGGTTCTGTGCGCCGAAATAGCTGCCGCGCAGTTTCTCCGGAGCGATGGCGTCGATGAACGTGAACTCCGCGGGCACCACGATGACTTCGCCGAGACTGAAGATCACCACGGCGATGACGATGATGGCCGCGTTCGTGGAGAGCGACATCGCGAGCAACCCGACGGCGAAGGCGCCGATCCCGATGGTCAGCCACTTCAGCAGGTTGTCCTGCTTCAGACGGCTGCCGAGGGCGTACTGGGCGCCGATGACCGCGATGGCGTTGGCGGCGGAGATATAGGCCACCAGCTTGTAGGCGGTGTCGCGGTCCTCCACCAGGACGAGGTACTGCGACATGAAGGTCAGGAGCGGCCCATACACCACGATGCTGAGAATTCCGCCGATGGTGAAGTAGGTCAGCCGCCGGTCCGCTCCCATCACCTTGAGCACCTGACGGAACGTGGGCGTCTCTTCCTCGTCCTGCTTTTCCGCGCTCTGCTCTGATGCGCCCTGCTCTACTGCCGCGGCCGGTGTCGTCGCGCCCTTTCCGGTGGACAGGAACCGGGGGCGGAAAATGATCAGCGGCAGCAGGGAGGCGCCGATGACGGTGACGCTGAGAAGGAACGGCCCGCCCGATCCGACCGCGACCGCGGCGACACCCAGGAATGGACCCACCGCGGCACCGATGTTCTGCAACGAATAGCGCAGGGAAAACACCTTGGTGCGGTTCTCGGGTGGCACCAGTTCGGAGAGCAGGGCACTGCCGGCGACGCCCATGGATGAGGAAGCGACATTGGTCAGCAGCAGGACGCCCGTGACGGTGAACGGGTCGTGGAGGACCGTCAGACTGAGGTAGAGCAGAATGATCGCGAGGTCCAGCAGGATGACCAGGTTGATTTTGGTGACCCGGTCCGCGAGATAGCCGCCGTAGACGCTCGCCATCGTGCCGACCAGTACGCTGCCACCGATCACATAGCCGATGGCGGCACCGTCCATGCCCACCGTGTCGTACAGGTAGATGGGCATATAGGCCAGGATCGCGAAGAAGCTCAGGCTTCGTGCGGCGGTGGAGGCCAGGAGGACCTTCATCGCGAACGGAAGTTCGCGGACCATCGTCAGGAAATTCTTCATCGGCCTTCCCCCGCCGTGATCGTTTCGAGCGTACTGATGATGGACTCCTTGATGTCGTTGATCTGGTCGTCGTCGAACACATCAGGGTGGTATCCGACGGTGAAGCCGAGCTGTCGGCCCGGAGTTACCGTGATGCCGAGCGGATAATGCGGGAGGCCCTTCGCGCCGAGCGCCTGTTCACGCACCCGCAGTCCGCCGATCTCGCTTTCCGCGAGGGAATCCTCGGGGTAGCTCTGGAACACGTAGCAGGTGTCGAAGAGTTCGCCTTCTCCGAGCAGCCGCTGGATTTCGGTGAGTTCGAGGGAGCGGTGCGGGAAGATGTCCAGCTGCGATTCCTGCACCCGGGCCATGGTCGTGCCGACGGGCTCGCCCGGCTGGATGCGCACGCGCAGCGGCACGGTGTTGAGCAGCAGTCCGACCATGGACTCGACGCCGTCGAGGTCGGCCGGCCGTTCGGAGACGGTGTTGCCGAACAGCACGTCGTCGCGCCCGGTGAGACGGCCGAGCGCGATGCCCCACGCCGTTTGGAGGGCCGTGTTGAGCGTCACCCCGGCCTGGGCGCACCGGTGTTGGAGTGATCCGGTCAGCTCCGGTGACAGCGTGACGTTCAGGGTGCGCAGCGGGACGTCCGGTGCCGGCCTGGCCGTATGGACCCTGGTCGGGCCGTCGATGTCCGCCAGGTGGCGGCGCCATGCGGATGCCGCGGCATCGCGGTCGCGGGACGTGAGCCACGCCAGGTAGTCGCGGAAGGGCGGTGCCGCCGACAGCGGTTCGCCGCGGTACAGGGCGAACAGCTCCTGCCAGACCAGCGAGTTGGACCAGCCGTCGAGCAGGATGTGGTGGTCGCCGACGAGCAGCCGGTGCCGCTCCGCTCCCAGCCTCAGGAGGGTGAAGCGCATCAGCACGGGCGCCGACAGGTCGAACCGCCGGCCGCGGTCCGCGGCGAGGATCTCCGCCTCCCGGCGCTCCTGCTCCGCCGGTGCGAGCCCGGTCAGATCGTGCACGGTCCACGGCGTCTCCACCCGCTCCCGCACCACCTGCACCGGAGCCTGAAGGCCTCGGTGGGTGAAGCCGACGCGCAGGTTGTCGTGCCTCATCAGGAGTGCGTGGGCCGCCTGTCGCAGCCGCTCCGGGTCGAGCGGCCCGTCCAGGTCGAACAGGGTCTGGCTCTGATAGGGGTCGGGGCCGTGGTGGCCGGCTGCGGTGTACAGCAGGAAGCCCTGCTGGAGCGGGGTGAGCGGCAGGATGTCGCAGAGGCCCGGGTAGTCGGTCTCCAATTGGTTGATGGTCGACTGCTTGACCTGGACCAGGCCGACATCCGACGGGGTCAGCCCACCCAGTTCCGGATGTTCGGCGAGTTCCGCCAGCGCGGCCAGGAAGGTCACCCACCGGTCGGCGAGCGCCTCCACGGCGGCTTCGGAGAACCGTGTGGCATCCCAGGACCAGACGGTCTCCAGCGTCCGGCTGTCGTCGGCCTGCCGGACATCGACGCGGAGAGGGTGTTCGGTGCCGTCGTCCCCGGTGCGCATGTCGCTGTCGGCCTGGGCCGGACCGGCGGGCAGCAGGCGGAGGCAGACTTGGGAGGCCCCGTACGCGGACAGGCGCTGTGCGGCCGCGGGGTCGGCGAGCAGCGCGGGGTAGTCCCTGCCGCCTTCCGGTACGGCGCGCACCTGCTCCTTGACCCGCTTCAGCACCCGCGCCAGTTCACGCGGCTCGGCCAGCGCCTTGTCCGGGTCCGGGACGCCCGGGTTGAGTCGGACCGGGTGCGCGGTCGGCAGGCTCGTCGTGGCCATGTCGAGGCGCAGCCAGGCTCCGGCCTGCGGCAGTTGCTCGCGGCGCCACTCGACGAGCACGGGAGCGAGCGCGGCGACCGCGATGTGTTCGGGGCCGCAGCGGTAGAGGCGCGGCAGATCGGTCAGCAGCCGCTCGGCGTCCCTGCCGGCGACCCGCCGGGTGATGCGCCCCCGGTGCGTGGCGGGTGAGGCGTCGGTCACCGGGTAGGCCGGGTCCGGAGTCCGCAGGATCTTCTCCCAGGCGTCGATGTCGACGTCCACGACCGCGCCGTCGTCCGTCGGATGCGCCTCGGCGTGCTGAGCGGCCCGAGCCACCAGAGCCTCGACCGTCTGGTCGTGGAACACATCGCGCGGGGTGATCCGGAACCCCTCCGCGCGTGCCCTGCCGACGAGTTGGATGGACCGGATGCTGTCGCCGCCGAGATCGAAGAAGCGGTCGTCGGCGCCGACCGCCGCCAGGCCGAGGACGTCGGCGAAGAGTGCCGCCATCGTGGCTTCCCGCGGCGTGGCCGGTGGCCGTCCCGTCCGGGAGCCGAACTCGGGTGCGGGCAACTGCCGTATGTCCAGCTTGCCGTTGGGCGTCAGCGGCAACGCGTCCAGGACGACGACGGCGGCGGGCACCATGTGGTCCGGCAGCCGTCGTGCCGCGTGGCGGCGCAGTTCGGTGGCGAGGACGCGGCCCCGATCGGAGGCCTGGGGGTCGTTGGCCAGCAGCCGCGGCGGACGCTCGTCCTCGTCCGAGGCGAGGAACACATCGGTCAGCCCCTGCCCAGCGGCCCGCCCGGCGGCGGCGAGGAACACCACGTCGAACCGGTCGCCCTCCTCGGTATCTGTCCAGGTCGGGTGCACGGTGTAGCCGAGTGCGGCGCCGATCTCGCACAGGGTCTCGGGGTCGATCCCGGCCGGTATGCCGGCGGCCTCGGACAGGTCGCGTACGAGAGTGCCGGTGCCGGAGGCCACCCGCTGGGCGGTCGCCACCTGAGCGGTCACCCGGTCGTTGGGAACGCCGGTGACGCGCAGCGCGTGCGGCCGGGCCGTGCTCAGGTGGGTGTCGACGTCCTCGGCGCAGCTCCACTCCCGTACGGGCACGTCGGCGAGCGACACCAGGTCCGCTCCCCGCTTGTGCAGGACCACGTCGTAGCGGAAGTCCGTCAGCTCGTTGCGAAAGGAGCCTCGCTTGAGCTGCACGTCCACACCGACGACGTCCGGGACCAGATCGCCGATCCGGGTGAAGAAGGCCGGATCGAGCAGCAACTCGCTCTCCAGCTCCTGTTGGTGGGTGACCATGTCCCGCACCGTGGCCGCGGACTCGCCGGCCTCCGCGCCGTCGTGCAGGACGATGGCGGTGACGAAGGCCCGCAGCAGCCGCAGATTGCGGATGTCGCCCAGCAGGATGCGCCCGCCGGGAGCGAGCATCGCCATGGTCTGGCGCACGACGTCGATCAGGTAGTCGACGCTGGGGAAGTACTGCGCCACCGAGTTGATCACCACGGTGTCGAAGCGGGCGGGCGCCAGCGCACCGACCTCGTGGGCGGCCATGGTGTGCAGATCGACCCGGTCGTGCAGGTCGCTGCCCTCGATCGCCCTGCCGAGGGTCTGGATCAGGGCGTGGGAGAAGTCCACACCGGTGTACGTGGCGCAGTGCGGTGCGACCGGCCGCAGAATCAGACCGGAGCCGACCCCTACCTCCAGGACTCTGGCCGGCCGCAGGTCCAGAACGCGCCGGACCGTGGCCGCCTGCCACTCGGTCATGTGCTCCAGTGGCAGCGGCTCGTTGTCGTAGCTGGAGTTCCAGCCGGTGAAGTCCTGCTCGGTGCCGAGGTCGCGCTGCTCGCTGTATCCCTGCTCGTGGATCTGGTGCCACTTGCCGACGTGCTCGATGTCGTGGGCCCCGCCGTGCGCCCGGGGGACCACATAGCCGACGAGCTGCTGATGGCCCGGGGTGTCCTCGCGGACGACGACGACGGACTGCGCCACCTCCTGGTGGTCCTTCAGCACCGCGTCGATCTCGCCGAGTTCGATGCGCATCCCGCGGATCTTGACCTGGTCGTCGGCGCGGCCGACGAAGTCCACCACGCCGTACGCGCCGTTCGCGCGCCAGCGCGCCAGGTCCCCGGTGCGGTACATACGGCTGCCGGGTGCGCCGAACGGGCAGGCCACGAACCGCTCGGCGGTCAGGGCCGGCCTGCCGAGATAGCCGCGCGCCAGACCGTCGCCGCTGATGTACAGCTCTCCGGTGACGCCGGGCGGCACCGGGGAGAGCGCGGCGTCGAGGATGTACACCTTGGTGTTGCTCAGCGGGCGGCCCACCGGAATCGACGCGTCCTCGAAGCCGTCCGGGCCACTGCCGCACTCCCAGTACAGGGTGTCGACGGTGGCCTCGGTCGGCCCGTACGCGTTGATCAGCCGGCGGCCCGGCGCCCAGGCGGCGGCCAGTGCGGGCAGGCAGGCCTCACCGGCGACCATCACGTTGCCGCAGTCCGCGAGGGCGTCCTGGGCCATGCCGCTGAGGATGGTGGGCGAGAAGGTGATGTGCGTCGGCCGGTACCGGCTCATCACCTCGCGCTGCCGGTCGGCGGAGAGCAGTTCGTCGGGCGAGGTGAGCACGACGGTCGCGCCGGCGAGCAGGGTGCAGCACAGCTCGCAGAACGTCGGGTCGAAGTTGATCGAGGAGAACTGAAGGAACCGCGAGCCCTGCTGGAGCCGGAACCGCTCCAGGTAGCTGTGGGCGAGGTTGGGGATTCCGCGGTGGGTGACGGCGACGCCCTTGGGGCGCCCGGTGGAGCCGGAGGTGTAGATGACGTAGGCCAGGTCGTCCAGGCGCAGCGGTGAGCGGCGGTCCGCGTCCGTCGGCGCGTCCACGCGGTAGCGCGCCAACTCGCCCGCCGTGTCCGGGTCGTCGAACTCCAGGCGTGGCAGCTGCCGCGCCTCGCCGGTCAGCTTCGCGACGACGTCGCTCGTGGTCAGGAGCATGACGGGAGCACTGTCCGCGATCATGAAATCCAGCCGGTCCGGTGGGTAGTCCGGGTCGAGCGGAAGGTACACACCGCCCGACTTGAGGATGCCGAGCAGTGCGCACAGCAGCTCGGGACCGCGCCGCAGCGCGAGTCCGACCAGGTCCTCGCGGCCGACGCCGCGGGAGATCAGCCAGTGGGAGACCTGGTTCGACCTGCGGTCCAGTTCGGCGAAGGTCAGCTCGGTGTCCTCGTGGACGAGCGCGACGGCGTCGGGGGTACGGGCCACCTGCTCGGCCAGCAGCTGCGGATAGGTGGCGCCGGACAGCTCCAGGCCGGTGTCGTTCCACTCCTGGAGAATCGTGCGCCGCTCGGCCGCGCCGAGGACGTCGATGGACGCCAGCGGACGCGCCGGGTCGTCGGCCACCGACCGCAGCACCCGCAGCAGCCGTTCGGTCAGGGTCTCGGCCGTGGACCGGTCGAACAGGTCGGTCGCGTACTCGATCTCACCGCTGAGCCCGTCCTGCCGTCCGTCCGCGGTGAACCGCTCGGTCAGCTCGAAGGTCAGATCGAACTTCGAGGTGCGGGTCGGCACCACCTCGTGCGCGGCCGCCAGATCGCCCAGCCGCCACTGCGGGGCCACGTTGTTCTGGAGCACCAGCATGACCTGGAACAGCGGGTGGTGGCTGGTGCCCCGGGTCGGGTTCAGCACCTCGACGAGGTACTCGAACGGCAGGTCCTGATGCTCGTAGGCGGCCAGGTTGGAGGTCCTGACCCGGGCCAGCAGGTCGGTGAAGGCCGGGTCCCCCGAGGTGTCGGTGCGCAGCACCAGGGTGTTGACGAAGAATCCGACGTTGTCGTCGACGGCACGGTCGGCGCGCCCGGCGAGGACACCGCCCAGGGGCACGTCGGTGCCGGCGCCCAGCTTGGTCAGCAGGGTCGCCAGGGCCGCCTGGAGCACCATGAACAGGCTGACGCCCTCGTGCCTGGCCAGCTGCGTCAGCCGGTCGGTGAGCGCGGCCGGCACCTCGAAGGGCACGACGTCGCCCCGGTAGGTCGCCGTGACCGGGCGGGGACGGTCGGCGGGCAGCTCCAACAGCTCGGGCGCACCCGCGAGTTGCTCGCGCCAGTAGGCGAGCTGGCGTGCCATGAGGCTGTCCGCGTCCTCGGCCGATCCGAGGAGTTCGCGCTGCCACAGCGTGTAGTCGGCGTACTGGACCTCCAGCGGCGGTGTCGCGGGAGCCGTGCCGGCCCGGTGGGCGGTGTACGCGTCGCAGAGGTCGCGCACCAGCGGGGCCAGCGACCAGCCGTCGCTGGCGATGTGGTGGATGCACAGCAGCAGCACGTGCTCGTGGCCGCCGGTGCGGAACAGGTCGACGCGTACGGGGATGTCGGTGGTGAGGTCGAAGAGGTGTCCCGCCGCGCTGTCGACGGCGGCCGGCAGTTCCTCGTCCGTGATCTCGTGCACCCGGATGTCGGCTGCGGCCGTCACGGCGGCGTCCGAGGCGTCCACCACCCACTGCTCGGCTCCCAGGGGCCCGTCCACGAAGCGGGTGCGCAGGCTCTCGTGCCGCCGCAGGAGGTGGGCGACGGCCGCGCGCAGGGCCGCCAGGTCGAGTTCGCCGGTCAGCCGGACCGCGAGGGGCAGGTTGTAGGTGGAGCTGGGACCTTCCATCCGGTGGAGGAAGTACAGGCGTTGCTGGGCGTACGACAGCGGGAGCGAGGCGGCGCGGTCCATCGTGCGCAGGGCGGGCCGGGCCCGCTCGGCATCGGTGAGCCGCAGCGCGAGGGCCGCCGGGGTGGGTTCGTCGAAGACGGCGCTGATCGGTATCTCGACGCCGAGTCCGGCCCGGACGCGGGAGACGAGACGGGTGGCGAGGAGCGAGTTGCCGCCCCGGTCGAAGAAGCTGTCGTCGGCACCGACGTCGTCGCCGAGCCCGAGCACCTCACCGAACAGCTCGGCCAGCACCCGCTCCTGCGGGGTGGCGGGAGTGCGGCCCGCGCCGGTACGGGCGAAGTCCACCGGTGGCAGCGCCTTGCGGTCGACCTTGCCCGCCGGGGTCAGGGGGAACCGGTCGAGGACCCCGATGCCGGCGGGCACCATGTACGCCGGGAGCCAGGCGCCGAGGGCGTGGCGCAGTTCGTCCGGTGCGGGTGTGTGGCCGGCGGCCGGCACGACGTACCCGGTCAGCCGGGCCACGCCCGGGATGTCCTCACGCATGACCACGCGGGCCTGGGCAACCTGCGGGAGCCGGCGCAGCGCCGCTTCGATCTCGCCGAGTTCGACGCGGTAGCCGCGGATCTTCACCTGCTCGTCGACGCGGCCGACGAAGTCCAGCGTGCCGTCGGCGCGTTGCCGCACCAGGTCTCCGGTGCGGTACATACGGCTGCCGGGGGCGCCGAACGGGCAGGCCACGAACCGCTCGGCGGTCAGGGCCGGCCTGCCGAGATAGCCGCGCGCCAGTCCGTCCCCGGAGAGGTACAGCTCGCCCGTGCCGCCCCGCGCCACCGGCGCCAGGTGTTCGTCCAGGACGTGGACTCCGGTGTTCCACAGCGGGCGTCCGATGGTGACGGGCTCCCCCTCGGCCACCGGTGCCAGGAGCGACCAGATGGTGGTCTCGGTCGGGCCGTAGAGGTTCCACACCGCGGCCGTGCCCGTGGCGAGGAAGTCGGCGAGATCCTGCGGCAGCGCCTCGCCTCCGCACAACAGGCGTGCGGTGCGCGGGAGTTCGTCCGGGCTCCAGCCGGCCTCGCGCAGCAGCTGCCACAGCGCCGGAGTGCCCTGCACCAGCGTCGGCCGGGCCTCGGCCAGGCGGCGGCGCAGTGCCACTCCGTCCACGGCGGTGCCGCGCGGCACCAGGTGCACCACGGCGCCGTTGACCAGCGGCAGGTAGAGCTCAAGCCCGGCGATGTCGAAGGAGATCGAGGTGGTGGAGAACACCACGTCACCGGAGTGCACCTGGAACCGGTCCGTCAGGCAGTCCAGGAAGTTCGCCAGCGAACGGTGCGTGACGACCACGCCCTTGGGGCGGCCCGTCGAACCCGAGGTGTAGATGGTGTAGGCGCCGCGGTCCGGGTCGTAGCCGGTACGGGCCCGGCCGGCCGGCACCGGTTCCTGCCGGTCCTCCCGCTGGTCCAGGTACAGCACCGCACCCGTGCCGGCCCCGGTCGGGCGGTCGAGTCCGGCCGCCGCCTCCCGGGTGGTGATCAGCGCCCGGGGTGCGGCGTCGGCCACCATGTACGCGAGCCGGTCCGGGGGGTAGCCGGGGTCCAGCGGCAGATACATCGCCCCGGCCTTGAGGGTGCCGAGAAGCGCGGCGACCAGGTCGGGGGAGGTCGGCAGGAGGACGCCGACGACGTCCTCCGCCCGCACACCCCGGTCGATCAGCCGATGTGCCACCCGGTCTGCCAGGACGTCGAGTTCGCCGTACGTCACGACGGTGTCCCCGGCGATCAGTGCCGGTGCGTGCGGGGCACGGGCGGCCTGTTCCTCGAACCGGGCGACGAGACCGGCCGACGGTTCCGCTCCCTGGGCCCGGGGGGCGAGACGCTCCAGTTGCGTGGTCATGACGCCGGCTCTCCCGCCTCGGCACCCCGGCGCACGGGGGCCGCGTCCGTCCAGTTCTGCTCGATGTGCCCGGCGCAGGCCGTCTTCGGTCCGGGGCCGAAGACGGGGTGCCAGCCGGGGGGCACCCCGACGGAATCCGGCCACAGGGAGTACTGGCCCACGGTGTTGCGCAGCACGAGGTACACGCCGGTGGTGTCCTCGAACGGGTTGGTGGCTGTGCTGTCCATGCTGATCAGCTCTCGCCCAGGTAGTCGGTGGTGCGGGCCACGAGGTACGCGGCCTCCTCGATGCAGAGCCGCTGGCCGTAGAACTCGGAGTCCAGCACTTCCGCGGTCAGCTCTCCCTTGACGACCGAACTCCAGCCGTCGAGCGTGTAGTTGTCCTGCGCGAGCAGCAGGAGCAGATCGACGTCGGCGGGCTCGGGACGGTACGACTCCAGCGCCCGCGCGGTGCTGACGTAGGAGGTGTGGAGGCGGCGGCAGAACGCCTCGGCCCGCTCGTCGAAGCCCAGGCCCGTGCCGAACATGGCGGCGGCCGAGTTGCGCAGCGCCAGTTCGAGGTCGGCGTCCTGCGGGGTCATCGCCGGATACAGTCCCGTCGCGCCCGCCATGCGCAGGAGGCCCTCGTAGAAGTCCACGATCAGCTCGTCCTCGGACATCGGGGCGTCGGGGTCCAGCTCGATGTAGCCGTCGACCACGATCGTCCGGCCGACGGTGAGCCCGCGATCGGCGGCGATGCGGTTGAGTTCCAGGCAGAGCGCGCCGCCGCCGCAGGCGCCGAAGAGATGGAACTCGTCCTCGCCCAGTTCGTCCTGGAGCACGTCCGCGTAGAGCGCGGCGAGCCCCGGGATGTCGTCCGGCACGCTCCCGGCGCCCTCCACCAGCAAGGGGGACTGAAGCCCGTAGCAGGCCCGGTCCGCGGCCAGCTCACGGACGAGCCGGCCGTAGCCGTCGACCATGCCGTGCCCGCCGTGGACGAAGACGATCGGGGTGCGCGCACCCTGGTTGCTCATCCGGATCAGCGCGTTCTCGTTGTTGGCGGCCTGCGGCTGCGCCTTCTCCTCGCTGAGTGCGGCGATGGTCTGGAACCGCATCAGGTCGCCCATGTTGAGCCGCCAGCCGAGGCGCTGGTTGATCTGCTCGATGGTGACCAGGGCCGTCAGCGAATCGCCGCCGGCCTGGAAGAAGTTGTCGTGCACGGTCACGTCGTGCTTGAGCGTGGTGCACCAGATGTCCAGGAGGATCTGGCGCACCAGGCTCGGTCGCGCCGGTTCGGCCGACGGGAGGGCAGCCGACTGAGCTGCGTTCATGTGCTGTGTCCTTTCGGGAGTATCACGGGCGCTCGACGGGGAGTTGTCCGGCGGATCGGGCCGTGGGCCGGGTCAGGGCCGGGGTCGGCACGGTCCCTGGGCCAGTACGGGCCCCGGGCCGATCCGGTGCGACAGGCTGGGCCGCCCGTTCAGCTGGACGTAGACCCGGTGCAGCCAGCGGTCGTTGCCGTCATAGCGGGGGGTGAACCGGGTACGGCCGTGCACCACGAGGCGGTTGTCCAGGAACGCCATGTCGCCCGGCCGCAGCACCAGTTCCGACGCCACCTCGGCCAGGGCGTCGCCGAGCCGGCGCAGCGCTGCGCCGGCCTCGTCGTCGACCGCCCTGGTCGCGTTGAAGTCGACCTGGATGTCCGGATCGTCGAACGAGCCGTTCAGGACGCGGTGCGTGGTGGTCGCGTCGCCCGCGTGGAACGACGGTGGTGCCTCGGTGACGAAGCGGGGCTGGCGCAGGATCGCCAGGTCGGTGTCGTCGAGCAGCACCCGCGCCCTCCTGATGGAGGAGAACAGGGTGCCCGCCGTTCCCTCGTGGTCGCTGCGCAGGCACAGCAGCCCGATGAGGTCCGGCCGGTGCGGATGGAAGGCGTTCTCGTTGTGCAGGTCGAGCCGGACGGAACCGCCGTTGCTCTGCGAGGCGGCCAGTGCCGGGACCGGCACGACGTTGTGCACCAGCGCGCCGCGCTTCTCGTCGCGGAAGGCGAACACATCGCCGAGCTGCTGGCCGAGGAGCATCGCCGTGGAAGCGGGCACCGTGACCCCGCGCTCCACCGAGTCCGGCACCGACGGAGTGTCGGGCAGCGTCTCCGCGTCGATGGGGAGGTTGCCGACCAACAGGGTTCCACCGGGGCCGGGTTCGGAGCGGAAGTCGCGCAGGGCCTCCAGCAGCCGGACCGGCAGCCGGCAGCTGTGCAGCCGTGCCTGCGCCAGCCAGCGGGGATCGTCGACCTGCCCGGCGGCCGGGTGACGGCGCAGTTCCGCCGCCACCGCGCGCACCTCGGCGCGCTCCTGGTCGGTCAGCGTCACGCGCGACCGGTCGATGACCTCGGGGGTTCGATGTCTCACCATGGGAAGGGGCATGTCTGGTCCTTTGCGGTCTGCGCAGCCTCGATTCCGTACGGCCGCGTTCGTATGCGTGATGTCCGGCGGTCACGAGCCGCGGCAGCCGGCTACTGGTTGATCGCGGCGGCCATCTCGCGCTCGACGAGGTCGCGCAGTTCCTGGGGGAAACGGAGGAATTCCCAGTGATCGCCCGCCAGGACGTGGTAGGTCGCCGAGGCGCACTCGTCCCATCCGGGCCATACGTCGGCCTGGGGGACGACAGCGTCCTCGGTCCAGCCGATCACCGAGACGGGGATGTTCCGGCTGGGCAGTGCCTCGGCCCGGTAGCCGCGCTGCAACCGCACGTCGGCGAGCAGGGTTTCCGCGGCGATCTCAAGGAATTCCGGGGGCAGCCGGTAGCCCAGGGCCGTGCACCGCTCCTCGATCTCGGCGGTCATGTCGACCTCGTCGAGGTCGACGAAGTTGAGCCTGCCGTAGAGCCCCTTGTGCGGAGCACCCCACCCGGAGGCGAACAGCCGCCGGGGAGCCGGCAGGTCCTGCTTCTCCAGGTGCGCCGCGATCTGCAACAGGAACGGCACCGCACCGCAGTGACCGATCAGCGCGTACGGCCGGTCCAGCCGGTCGGCGATCTCCGCCACCAGGCCCTCGGCGAACTCCTGGTGGCTGCCGACATGGTCCTCCCCGAACCGGTTCTCCCGGCCCGGCGGTTGCACGGCGCAGAACCGGCCCGCGCCGAGTTCCCGCGGCCACGCCTTGAACGAGGCGGCTCCGGTGCCCGCGTACGGCACGCCGAAGACCAGGTAGTCGCCGTCGGCCGGAACGGGTTGCAGCGTCCAGACGCTCATGGCGCGGTCACCTCGACGGGAACGCTCTTGTACTCCAGCATGAAGTTCGACCGGAGCCGCACGGTCGGGCCGGCCGGGACCAGCCGGCCGGGCCGCTCCCGCAGTCCCTGGAGCAGGGCGGCGAGCGCGGTACGGCCCATCGCGGCACCGATGCAGTGATGTGGTCCGCTGGCGAAGCCGACATGGCGGTTCGGGGTACGGCCGAGGTCGAACCCGTTCGGGTCGGGGAACTGGTCCTCGTCGCGGTTGGCGGACGCCGTCCACAGCGTGACCGAGTCGCCCTCCGCCAGCTCCACACCGCGCACCACGACAGGCCTGGTGACCTGCCGCTGCACATAGGAGGCGGTGGACGTCCAGCGGACGAACTCCTCAAGACCGGTGCCGACCAGCTTCGGGTCCGCCCGCAGGCCCTCCCACTGCGCCGGGTCGTCCATCAGCGCGAGCAGACCGCCACTGGCGCTGTGCTGGGTCGTCTCGTTGCCGCCGATGGCCAGGTTCATCAGGTTGAACAGGAGCGTGTCCTCGTCGAGTTCACGCTCACCCGGCTCGGGTTGCAGCAGGATGCTCACCGCGTCGTCGCCCGGTTCGGCCCGGCGCTCGGCGATCAGGTCCAGGAAGAAGTCGAAGATGTCCGCCTGGGCGGTCGCGAGCCGGAGCCCTTCGTGCGCGATGCCGAGGGAGTGGTCCTCGTCCCGGTACCCGATCATGGTCTGGGTGAGGCGCAGCAGGTGCAGCGCGTCGGCGTGTCCGATGTTCAGCTGGGCCATCAGACCGCCGGCCGGCAGCTCGCGGGCCACGTCGGTGGCGAAGTCGCCGCCGCCGTCGGCCCACATCCTGTCCAGTACGACGGCGACCCGCTCGCGGACCGTCTCCGACACCCGCTCGATCATCTTGGCGGAGAACACCCGGTGCATCCGGCGGCGCAGCTGACGGTGGCGTTGCGCGTCGGAGGTGACGAGCATCCGCCCGGAGGCGGTGTCGACCTCGTTGCGGAACGAGCCGCCGATGACGGTTCCGTGCTCCGAGCTGAACGTCTCGGTGTCCCGGAAGGCCATCAGCACGTCGTCAAACTTGGTCAGCGCCCAGAACCCGCCCTCGGGTGTGGGGTTCCAGTGGACCGGGGCCTCCTTGCGCAGCCGCGCCCACAACTCGTGGGGGTCGCCCGTGACGAAGGCCTGGGTGTCGTTGAGGTCGATGTCCACGGCCGACTCCAGAATCCGCGTCATCCCGCCTGCCCCTTGCTCTGCGAGGCGTCGAGGGCGAGCGCCATGTCGGCCAGCACGGTGTTGCCGAGCACGTCTTCCAGACCGATGCCCGCCGCCTGGTCCCGGCTGATCCGGCGGCTCATGCGGAAGGCCAGCATCGAGTTGCCGCCGAGCTCGAAGAAGTCGTCACCGACGCTGATCCGCTCGGTGCCGAGCAGCTCCTCCCAGACCCGGGTGAGGTAGTGCTCGCTGTCCGTGCGCGGTGCCACGTAGTCGCTGCGGCGCCGGTCCCGGTCGCCCAGGAGCTCAAGGAGGGCGGCCGTGTCCCGCTTGCCGTGCGGGGTCGACTGGATCTCCGGCACCTGGACGAACTCGGAGGGCACCTGGTAGTCCGGGATGGTCGACTCGGCGTAGGCGCGCACCTCGGGCATGGTGGTCCGGCCGTGGGAGACGACGAACGCGACGAGTCGCTTGTCCTGGCCCTCTCCCTGTGGCAGCACGGCGGCGTCGAGAACGCCGGAGCAGGCCAGCAGGGCACGCTCCACCTCGCGCGGCTCGACCCGGTAGCCGCGGATCTTCACCTGGTCGTCGTTGCGGCCGAGGTAGTCCAGTACGCCGTCGGGGCGCTTGCTGACGAGGTCGCCGGTCGCGTACATCACGGACCCGGGAGTGCCGAACGGGTCGGGCAGGAACCGCTCCGCCGTGCGTGCGGGATCGTGCAGATAGCCGCGGGTCACGCCGGCTCCGCCGATGTGGAGCTCGCCCGGTGTGCCCAGCGGGACCGGCCGCAACCGCGCGTCGAGGACGTGCAGTTCCACGCCGGCGAGGCCCGCGCCGATGGGCACGCTCGTCGCGTCCGGCGCCACGTCTGTGATGGTGTACGCGGTGGCCGCGGTGGTTCCCTCGGTGGGCCCGTACAGATTGACCAGTTGACCCGCGAACCTGCTCGCGAGCACGTCGCGGCAGGCGGCGGGACGGACCACGTCGCCGCCGGTCTGGAGCACGCGGAGCGAGGAGAACACGTCGGAGTCCTCGGCCGCGATGTGGTTGAAGGCCATGGTCGGCGAGAGCAGCGCGGTGATCCGGCGGCGGCGCAGCTCGCGGCCGGGGTCGCCCTTCACCAGGTCGGGCACCGAGGGCATCATGACGATCTCGGCGCCGGCCCAGAACGAACTCCACAGCTCCCAGTGGAAGGTGTCGAAGGAGATGTTCGCGATCTGGGCCACGCGGTCGGCGGGGCTGAGCTCCGGCAGCAGCGGATTCACCGCGAAGTGCACGAGGTTGTGGTGCTCGACCACGACGCCCTTGGGGATGCCGGTGGAGCCGGAGGTGAACAGCACGCACGCGGCGTCCTGCGGAGCGGCCTCGGGGAGGTCGGCCATCGGCGCGCCGGCCAGGGCACGTTCGGCGTCGTACTCCCAGACCATGGTGCGCACGTGGTCACCGAGCTGTTCGCGCTCGCCCGGGCCGACCAGGGTGACGCGGCCGTCTGCCGCGCGGAGCATGAGTTCGCGCCGGGCCTTCGGGTAGCGCAGGTCCACGGCCACGTAGGCCGCGCCGGCTCGCAGTACGCCGAGGATGCTGATGACGAGGTCGACATCGCGCTCGCGGTGGATGCCGACCCGGTCCTCGCGTCGTACGCCCTCGTCGATGAGGCGTTGGGCCAGTTCCGCCGACGCGCGGTCGAGTTCGGCGTAGGTGAGGCGGCGGCCGGAGTCGTCCGACACCGCCGGAGAGTCGCCGTGTGCGGCGGCCGACCGGGCGAAGAGGTCGGTGAGGGTGAGGGGCACGCCGAGGGCAGTGCGGTCGTCCGTGTTCACGGTGTGAGCACTCCTGTTCATTCGGGGAGACCGTCTGCGATGACCTGAAGCAGGTCCGCCGGTGCCGATCGGTGGGTGAAGTCGTCGCCGGTCAGCAGGACTTGGTGCACGTCTCCGTAGGCCGACCACTCGTCCATCTCCTCGGGACGCATGTGCGTGTCCCCGGTCCAGGAGATGGTGGTGACGTTCAAAGGGGTGCTGCCGGGGCCCGGGGGCTGGTAGTCGCAGGTCAGTGCGATGTCGGCCCGCAGCACCTGGATGGACAGGCCGAGCAGTTCGTCCGGGGGCGTGGGCTCGCCGCGCTGCGCGCATCCGTGGCGCAGCTCCTCCCGGTACTCCTCGTCCGTGGTCTCCGGTGTGAAGGGGCCGGAGCGACCGCCGCCGAAGTAGCCACCGCGGTGGGGAGCCAGGCAGGAGGAGGCGAAGATCCGCTGGGGCAGCGGACCGCCGCGGGTGGCGAGCTCGACCGAGAGGCCGTAGCTCAGACGCGCCCCGAAGCAGTGGCCGAAGAAGGCGAAGGGCTTGTCCAGGTACGGCTGGAGTGCGTCGGCCGCCTCCTTGGCGAACGCCTCCATGGACGTGTGAGCGGGGGTCCTGAACCGGTTCTCACGACCCGGGAGCTGGATGGGGCAGATCTCGATGTCACCTGTCCGCGTGGGCCAGCCGCGATAGGCGGAAGCGCCCATTCCAGCCACCGGAAGACAGAACACCCGAGCTCGCGCATCAGGATCGGTGTCGCGGACGAGCCATTGCCGGCCGCCTTCTCGGATCCTCACGTCCGCACCCGACCCACACCGGCCGGACGCGAGTCCGCCCAGTTCTCCGATATCCACTCCAGGCAGCCGGGCTTGTCACCGCGGTATCCGGCCTCGCTCCATCCGGGGGGCACGGAAAGGCCGGCGGGCCAAATGCTGTGCCGCCCCTGCTCATTGCGCACCGCCAACCATGTGGCGCTCTCCGCTGCTTCCGATGAGGTTTCTTTCATCATCACTCCGGTCGGGATATGGGTGGGTGATATCAAGGACGGCGACACCTGCCGATTACTCGACTTCCGCCTTTTCGGCAGGTCCTGCCGAGTACCTAACACGGGGCTTCTCACAGTCTTTTCTGGACAGTGACGGGGAAATGCGTCATCCCCGCGATGAAGATCGACCGCAGATGCTGAAGCTCTCCGTCGAGTTCGATCGAACTGAACCGCACGAGCAGTTCCTCGAAGAAGACGCGCAGGGTCATCCGGGCCAGCGGTGCCCCGATGCAGAAGTGCGGTCCGAAGCCGAAGGCGACCTGACGCTTCGCATTGCCGCGCGTGATGTCGAATGTGTGCGGGTCGGGGAACTGGGACTCGTCCCGGTTGGCCGACCCGATCCACGCGACGACCGCTCCGCCGGCGGGGACCGTGCCGCCGCCGATCTCCACGTCGCTCACCGCGTACCGCATGAAGTTGCACGCGGACGATGTCCAGCGCAGCCCCTCCTCGACGAGGTTGGGCACCAGGGACAGGTCGGCGGCGGCCTTCTCGTACTGCTCGGGATGCTCGACGAGCGCCTGCACCGTGCCCGAGATGGTGTACGGAGTGGTGATGTTGGCGCCCAGAAGGATGCTGTAGCCGTCGAGGGCGATCTCCTCGTCGGTCAGCGGCGCGTTTCCCGCGCGGACGCTCATCAGGTGGTCGAGCAGACTCCCGCCCCCGCCTCCGTCCGACCGCCGCCGCCTGACCCACTGGGTCACGTAGTCGACGAGTTCGTGGTGGGCGATGGCCAGCGTCGCCGCTTCGCTGCCGAGGCTGAAGTGGGGGTCCGAAGGGGCCATCACCATCGACGTCAGCTGTACGAGTTCGTCCCAGTCCTTCTCCGGGATGCCCAGAAGCGGACCCGTGACGATCGCCGGCAGGCGCTGCACCTGCTCGCCCAGGTCGAAGGGGGAACCGTCGAGGGCCGGTTCGAGGAACCGTACGACCGCCCGCCGGATACCGTCCTGCCAGGACTTCACCTCCCGTGCGGTGAGCTTGGGAGCGATCGGCCGGCGAACCTCGCTGTGCCGGGGCGGGTCGGTGGACGTCAGCAGCACGCCGGCCGCGACGTCGTCCTCCCCGAGATGGGTGATCACCGTGCCGCGCTCCGAGGTGAACTCCCGATGGTCGCCGAGCACGCGGCAGACATCGTCGTAGCGGGTCACCGACCAGAACTCCCGGCCGTCCGCGAGCACTTGGTGATGCAGGGGCGCCTTTGCCCGCATCACGTCCCAGATCCGGTGTGGATCGCCCGATGTGTAGAGGTCCAGGTCGAGCAGATCGACGTCATCGAGGTCGATGTCGCGGCCGGCTCCCGGGGTCAGCCTCACGTCCGGTCCCTGCCCCGCTCGATCAGCTCGGCGATCCGGGCCGGGGTCTGCGCCAGATAGAAGTCGCGTACGGACAGCTGGACGCCGTACGTCTGCGACAGGCGGTCAAGGATGCGGATACCGACAAGGGAATTCCCGCCGATCTCGAAGAAGCTGTCATCCGCCCCGACTTCACGACCGTCGAGGAATTCTGCCCATATCTCCGCAACCCCTTGCGCAAGGGGAACAGACGGGTCCGGGCACGCGCCCGGCTGTTCTGACGTCTCGCCACGCTCGTATTGCGGATGGGTGGTCTTCAGTGACGATTCCATTGCCGGAATTTCCTTCGCAGTCGGGATCGATCTCTTGCTTCAGGTGGACCGTGATCACAGCAGTGCGGTCTCTTTGACCCGCTCTATGTCCTCGGCCATGAGCCGGGCCAGGCTTTCCGCTTGCTCGAACAGGTAGAAGTGGCCCCCGGGCAGGGAGTGGAACCGCACGGGCCGGGTGCAGTACGACTGCCAGTCGTCGATCAGCTCGGGCGTGGACAGCTCGTCCTCGGCCCCCATGAAGACCGACAGCGGCACCGTGACGGGTGGCCCCTCCGCGTATGCGTAGGTGTCCACCAGGTGCAGATCGCCCCGCAGGATGCCGACCACCCAGTCCGCCGTACCGGGATCGGTCAGCATCTCCTCCGGAGTACCGCCCAACTTCCTTACGAAGCCGATCAGTTGCTCCGGCTGCCACAGATCGCGGCGCTCCGAGAAGTGGGCACTCGCCAGCTTCGGCGCCGGCATCGCGGACACTCCTAGCCAGACCGGCGGACGACCGGCCCGCTCCAGCTCCCGGACGAGTTCGTATCCGATCAGGGCGCCCATGCTGTGCCCGAACACGGCGTACGGGCCGCTCACTTCGCCCAGGATGGCGGGCATGAGCAGTTCCACGGCCTCCGCCGCGTCACGGCAGTGCGGCTGATGGGAGGCCGCGCCCCGGCCCGGGAGATCGACGGCGCGCAGCCGCCAGCCAGGTGGGAAAGTCCGGGCCAGCGGCATGTAACCGGCGGCGGAACCACCCGCATGGTGAAGGAAATAGCAGGTCAGCTCCTCGGCCAGCCCGTCGGGGGACGCCTCGGGACGCTTCCGGAGATCTCTGAACATCGATGTCTCACCTCTCTCTCCTGAGCTCCGGTCGCCCGGTTGCCAAGTCGACCGTGCTGTGGCGGGCGCCCGGTCCGACGCGGGCCTACGGGGTCTGCTGCGGGCTGACGCGGACTGCCGCTGGCTTGCGCCGGCTGACGCGGACTACCGCTGGCTTGCGCCGACTGACGCGGACTGACGGCTGGCTTGCGCCAGCCGACGCGGTGTTACCGGAAGGCCCGGTTGACCGCGGAGGCGATGGCACGCACGGCCGCGTCGCCCTCGTTGGCGTGGAGGCCGACGCCCCAGACGCTTTCGCCGCCGATCGCGCACTCGGCGTAGACCACCACCGAGGAGTTGTCAGCGGTGACCGGCTGGACGGTGAGGGACTGGGCGACCACGTCCGTCCCGGCGGCCCGCAGCGCCTCGGCGAATGCCTCGCCGCCGTCGGCCCGGAAGGAGCGGGTGCTTCCGTCGAGTTCCGCATCGACCACGCCGGCCGCCGCGCCGGTCACCCGCAGCCGCGTGCCCTCGGCCAGGAACTCCCTGGTGAACAGCTCCCACACCTGCGCGGAGCCGACCTCCGTGGCACTCTCCTCGCTGTGCCGCTGGACCAGGCGGGAGAACTCCACCTGGAGGCGGCGGGGGAGGTCGAAGCCGTGCCCCGTCTTGAGCAGGTACGCGACCCCGCCCTTGCCCGACTGGCTGTTGACGCGAATGATCGCCTCGTACGAACGGCCGATGTCCTTCGGGTCGATCGGCAGGTAGGGGACGCCCCAAGGGGTCTCGTCGACGAGGACTCCGGCGCTCCGCGCCGTTCGCTCCATCGAGTCGAACCCCTTCTTGATCGCATCCTGGTGGGAACCGGAGAACGCCGTGTACACCAGGTCGCCCGCGTACGGGTGACGTGGATGGGTCGGCAGCTGCGTGCACTCCTCGGCGACCCGCCGGATCGTCTCGATGTCCGAGAAGTCGATCATCGGGTCGACACCTTGGGAGAAGAGGTTCATGCCGAGCGTCAACAGGTCCACGTTGCCGGTGCGCTCGCCATTGCCGAACAGGCATCCCTCCACCCGGTCGGCCCCGGCCAGAACCGCGAGTTCGGCCGCGGCCACTCCCGTGCCCCGGTCGTTGTGCGGGTGCACGGACAGGCTGATGTGCTCGCGACGGGTCAGGTTGCGGTCCATCCACTCGACCTGATCGGCGAACTCGTTGGGCAGCGTGCACTCGACGGTGGCAGGCAGGTTGAGGATGATCGGACGCCCCTGGGCCGGCTGCCAGACGTCCATCACGGCTTCGCAGATCTCCAGCGCGTAGTCGGGCTCGGTCGCGGTGAACGACTCCGGCGAGTACTCGAACAGGATCTCCCCGCCTACGTGTTCCTCCGCGAGCTTGGTGATCAGCCGGACCGCCTCGACCGTCATGTCGAGGATGTGCTCGCGGTCCGCGTTGAACACCACCTCGCGCTGGAGCGGGGAGACGGAGTTGTACAGGTGGACCACGGCGCGCGGGGCGCCGCGCAGCGACTCGAAGGTGCGCTCGATCAGTTCGGTACGCGCCTGCACGATGACCTGGATCGTCACGTCGTGCGGGATCAGGTCCTGCTCGATCAGCTCGCGTACGAAGTCGAAATCGACCTGGCTCGCCGACGGGAAACCGACCTCGATCTCCTTGAAGCCCATGGCGACGAGCTGCCGGAACAGCCGGTGCTTGCGCGCCAGATCCATGGGCTCGGGCAGAGCCTGGTTGCCGTCCCGGAGGTCCACCGAGCACCACAGCGGAGCCTTGCGCAGCTTGCGCGTCGGCCACCGGCGGTCGGGCAGTTCCGGGCCGACGAAGGGCTTGTACCGATGCACCGGCATACCGCTCGGCTGCTGGACGGTACCGGTCAGGGAGGTGCCGGCCGCGGAGGTGGGCCGTTCCGCAAGTGTGCTTGACATCATCTGTCCTCTGCCTGAGTCGGAAAGGAGGGTCCGTTTCTTGGTGGGCGCGCTGGCCCGGGGGGGGCGGCCTGTGGGGGTGGTGCGGGTGGTGATGGGGGATGACTGGTGGTGAGGGGTGGTTTGCGGGTGATTGCGGGTGGTGACGTGAAGGTCGGACCCGCGGGGCGGGCGGCGCGTCCCCGTCGACTGGCACGGGGTGCGGACCAGGCCGGTGAGGCGGGGAGTCCGGTGAGGCGGGGAGCGGGTGAGGCGGAGAGCGGGTGAGGCGGAGAGCGGGTGAGCGGGTGAGGCGGGTGCGCGAGTGGAAGGAGCCCGACCGCGTCCGGATCACCGGTCCGGTTCGGCGGCTACGAGTGACGCGGGGCGCGTGTTCGTACCGTGCCGGTCGATCTGCTTCTGGCAGCTCCGCCGCAGTTCTGTCGCTGCTCCACCGACTGATGGGTCAGGCGAAGACGAGGTGACGGGATCGGCCCGCGTGCCGATCGGTGGGTGGCCAGCGCCGGTGCGTGCTCCGCGGTGACCCGGCTACTCGGTGAACTGAGGGGCGCCGGCAGGGCGCGTACGGAAGAACGGACGGCCTGGTGGCGGCCGAAGGGCCCGGGGAAAGGTGCCGCGGCCCATCGGTACGGAGGGCGGGGAACATCGTCCTCGGACGGTCGTCGCGTCGGTCCGGACCGCGGGCGGGTTCGGGTTCGGGAGGGCGGCGGGCCGGCAGATCGTCGGACGCCTACGAAGGGGCCGGGGGGAAATCCGCGTAACGGCTGTGGGGCGGCGTTGTCGAAGGCGACCGTCCAGCCCTGTCGGGCGGCTTCGTCGCAAAGGCATGTCAGGAGGGCGCTTTTCCGCGTCCGGCGGTCGCTCTGCATATCGGCCGCAGTGGCCGTCGGCGACTCGTCGAAGGTCCAGTCGAGTTGTTCGGGCGGAGAAACGCGACCGAGGGTTTTCGACTGGGTTCCCTTGGTGCCGAGGAGCGGGATATTCGCCTCGATAGTCATCTGACAAGCCTCTTCCGCGGGGAAAGCGCAGGGAATCGCAATCAGGTGCGAGGGACCTCGTCCGGCAATGGAGCCGGCTCCGCGTCACTGCCAGCCGGTGGTGTCCTCACCGGCCGACGGCGTCACCGTGACGGTGTCGGCGCGGTCGACGGTGGAGCCCGTCCGCGGGGTGGCGGCGAGAGCGACGGCGGGGACGATCAGGAGGGCGACGAGGGAGGTCTTGAGGGCGTTGGCGACAGGCATGACAGCTCCTTGTTTCAGGGCAGGGCCGACCAGGGCCCCGGGTGGTGGGAGTTGGCCTTTCGGGGGAACCCCCTGGCCGATGACCATTACTTTTCCCGACCCGTATCGGGCTTGTCATCGGTTTCCACTGGCCTAAAGCGCCCTGGCATAAGCCGTCCACCCTCATCGGGGAGAAGCGCGAGCCACTCGTAGAAGGGCAACACGAACGGCACCTCGCACCGCACGAGCGCGCCCTCGTCCAGTACTGGATGCCGCGTCAGCGCACGCTCCACGAGAGCCCGAGCGGTGCCCTCGGCCGCGGCCATGGAAGGGGCTGTCACAAAGAGGCCGAGTACCGGCCCGTCCTCGGCGTCCGGGTGCAGATCAGCGTGGTCGAGTTGATCGTCGGGTTCCGCGCAGTCGCTGACGAAGGCCGCGAAATCGGTTGGCACAGGGTGATCGGAAGGGTGCAGAAGCGCGTGAACGAGATACATGCTCCCGAGCATCGGGGAACGGTACGACGCTCACCACGACAGGCACCTGGACGCTTTGTGCAACGGCCGGAAAAGGCCTCGGTCCGCGCGCCTGTCATATTGCGGACCGGGCCACTTCATGCCGACGAAAAAAGCCGGTGAAGACCATTTTTCAGCGCAGACTTGACTTCCGACTCAGCGGCGACGAGCCGACATCACTTTCGGGAGGGTCCGTCGCATCGCTGCATCCGCGCGACGCCGACGTCCCGCACCGGCTCGCCGGCCATGCGCTCCCCTTCACCATGGCTCGGGCATTCGCCGCCCCGGACCAGGCGGCCGGGGACTTCGAGCTGAGCGCCGTCCACCTGTTGTGCACCCGGGGCCTGGTGCGCCTGTCCAGCTATGACGCCGGCGGCACCCCCAGGTTCACCGTGCTGAACCCGGTACGCCACCTCCTGGCAGAGACCGCCGCGGCAGCGGCACCGGCGGGTGTTCACCGGACGTCGACGTAGTCGGTGACCCGGGCACTCCTGAGGTACCGGTCTCCGGTCTGACGGCTGAGGGCGAGGGCCCAGGTGCCGTCCTGCTTGGCGGTCACCATGCCGATGAGGTGGCCGTGTTTGTCGGTGCCCAGTTCGGTGACGTAGCGGTATGCGGTGGAGCCGCGGGGCTTGAAGTAGAGGGTGGGTGCTTGGTCGCTGAGCGGCTTCCAGGCAGTGCCGTTCTTGTACTGGAGCGTGCCGGCGAACCGAATGGGCTGGTTCTTGCGGACCGGGTCGGGCGAGGCGTGGAAGCCGGTGATACGGGTGGCGTAGCGGACCAGGTGAACGGGCTTGGTGGTGCTGGTCGCCAGGTCGGGGTTGCCGTTGAACTGGGCACGCCAGTAGGCGTTGGTGTTCGTCGTGGTGAAGGTGCGGGCGAACTCCTCCTCGAACTGGGGCTTGTTGTGCCGGATCGGGACGGGGATGGTGGTGGCGTTCTTCCAGCCGCTCTTGCCGTCCTTGGAGTACTGGAGGGTGACAGTGGGCTTGGCGGGCCAGTGCGCGCGTGCGTCCTCGTAGTAGACGTAGCCGGAGACGTGCAGGGACGAGTCGTCGTTGAGCTGCGCGCTCGTGTCGATGTGGGTGGTGTAGGCAACGTGGAGGCTGAAGGGCTCGGTGGCGACCTGCTGGAAGGGCATGTAGTCGGTGCCGGCTATGAGTTCGGCGGCCGGAGCGGCGTTGTACGAGGAGACGTGCAGCGTGTAGGAGCCGTGGCTGTCGGTGGTGGTCTCGCCGACTTCGAACGAGGGCTGGTTACGGGAGTCGAGCCCGGCAAGGCTGATCGTGGTGTTCGGCAGCGGCTGCCAGCCGGCGGTGGTCTGGATCTCCGCGCGGCCGGTGACGGTGCCGGTGGCTCCCTGCTTCAGGTTCAGGGCGTGGGTGCTGGCGGTGAAGCGGACCGGGGCCTGCGTGGTGTGCAGGTGGTACTTCTTGGGTGTCTGCAAGTCGATCGCGCCGGGGTAGGTGTCGGAGGCCCCGGGTGCGGCGGTGAGGTCGACGGACTGCTCGACGGGGATGAAGGCGGCGGTGAAGCGGCCGTCGGCCCCGGTGGTCGCGTTCAGCCGGCCGCGTCCGGTCTCGATGTCGACGGGCACACCGGCGGCGGGAGTTGGGGTGTCCGGGTGGCGGGGGTCCGTGGCGACAGCAGTGCCGCTGACGGTGACCTGCTGGTGGAGATAGTCGGGCACGGCGGGGGTGGCGGTCAGCTCGGGAATCCTGACCAGGGTCTGATACCGCAGGGTGTGCGGGGAGAGGGCACCGGTGACGGTGGCGCCCGAGGCGTCCTCAAGGTCGACGGTCACCCGGTAGTCGCCGAGGTCGGCCAGATGGACCGGCGCTCGCCAGACCCCTGACGTCGCGTCCTGCCCGGTGTACTGGGTGAAATCCTCGGCCGACCCGGCTTCCGGTCCGCCGGCTGGTCCGTCCAGCGGGTAGAAGTGGGCCGTGATGTGAGTGAGGGGGCTGTCGGAGTGCGCGGTCACGAAGATCAGCCCGGGTTCGTCCCAGCCGTCCGCGTCGGAGAGAACGGGACCGCC
Source organism: Streptomyces sp. NPDC096013 (assembly GCF_044763565.1). Classification (NCBI taxonomy): domain Bacteria; kingdom Bacillati; phylum Actinomycetota; class Actinomycetes; order Kitasatosporales; family Streptomycetaceae; genus Streptomyces; species Streptomyces sp. NPDC096013. The sequence goes on from NZ_JBIWGK010000003.1 coordinate 616,027, forward strand.
GGTGGCGTCGTCCGCCTGAGCCGGGGAAAGTCCCGTGAACCCCGTGAACAGGGTGGCGGACAGGGCGGCTGCCGTGGCCGTCGCCAGGAAGGTGCTGCGTCTCAAGGTGGTCCCCCCAGGGAATCGGTCGACTTCAAGCGTGAGTGTGCGGAGCGCGCGGAAGGGCTGCGCCAGGTCGAGAACCTTCAGGCCGACACTTGGACGCGAGTTCGAGAATCAGCTGATCGAGAACTTTAGTGACGCGCTCTGACAGAGCGGTGCCTGGGAGCGCCGTATGGACGGTCTGCCACCTGACAGCTCCCGAACACCCCTTGCAGATCACCCGAGTTGGCCGACAAGGGGTGATCGCCCTTCACGTCGGCGTCGGCCGGGACGAGGCGGGGCAGGGGGGGCGATAACGTCGCGCCCCCGGTCGACCCGCATCCGCATCCACAAAACACGAAAGCCCAGCTCAGACACAGTCTGGGCTGGGCTTCGGAGAGAGCCCCCTGTCGGATTCGAACCGACGACCTACGCATTACAAGTGCGTTGCTCTGGCCAACTGAGCTAAGGAGGCCTGCGCATGTGTCACCGCGCGCTTCGCCACGCGTACCGCCACGTACGGAACCGCCCGCGCGATCACATGCCCGAGCAGTGTACCCAGGTCCCCGCACCCCCCTGTCGAAAATTTCCGCGAAGTTCACATGCCCGGAGGTACTGACACGCAGGCGAACGCCAGGTACCGTCCTGACCCAGTTCACTCGCGTGGACTACACCACCACCTTCCTACAACGGATCGTCCGGCACGTTCCTGCCGGTAGAAGGGGGCCCTTCACCATGGCCACTGTTTCGTTCGACAAGGCGACCCGGATCTACCCGGGTTCCGAGAAGCCCGCCGTAGATGGACTCGAGATCGAGATCGAGGACGGGGAGTTCCTCGTTCTGGTCGGTCCGTCCGGCTGTGGCAAGTCCACCTCGCTCCGGATGCTCGCGGGGCTCGAGGACGTCAACGCCGGCGCCATCCGCATCGGTGACCGCGACGTCACGCACCTGCCGCCGAAGGACCGGGACATCGCCATGGTGTTCCAGAACTACGCGCTGTACCCGCACATGACGGTCGCCGACAACATGGGCTTCGCGCTCAAGATCGCCGGCGTCAACAAGGCCGAGATCCGCCAGAAGGTGGAGGACGCCGCGAAGATCCTCGACCTCACCGAGTACCTCGGCCGCAAGCCGAAGGCCCTCTCCGGCGGTCAGCGCCAGCGTGTCGCGATGGGCCGCGCCATCGTGCGTGAGCCCCAGGTCTTCCTCATGGACGAGCCGCTGTCGAACCTCGACGCCAAGCTCCGTGTCTCGACCCGTACGCAGATCGCCTCGTTGCAGCGCCGCCTCGGCATCACCACCGTCTACGTCACCCACGACCAGGTCGAGGCCATGACGATGGGCGACCGGGTCGCCGTACTGAAGGACGGTCTGCTCCAGCAGGTCGACTCGCCGCGCAACATGTACGACCGCCCCGCCAACCTCTTCGTCGCCGGCTTCATCGGCTCCCCCGCCATGAACCTGATCGAGGTCCCGATCACCGACGGCGGCGTGAAGTTCGGCAACTCGGTCGTGCCCGTCAACCGCGAGGCCCTCAAGGCCGCCGCCGACAAGGGCGACCGCACGGTCACCGTCGGCGTGCGTCCCGAGCACTTCGACATCGACGAGCACAACGGCGAGGCCGCGAAGTCCCTCACCAAGGACTCCGAGGACGCCCCGGCCGGTCTCGCGGTCTCCGTGAACGTCGTCGAGGAGCTGGGCGCCGACGGTTACGTCTACGGCAGCGCCAAGGTCGACGACGAGCTCAAGGACCTCGTCGTCCGCGTCAGCGGCCGTTCGGTGCCGGAGAAGGGCTCCACGCTCCACGTGGTCCCGCGTCCGGGCGAGATCCACGTGTTCTCGACCTCCACGGGCGAGCGCCTCACCGACTGACCGGATTCACCGACTGACCGGATTTCACCGGCCGGCCTGACGTCACTGCCTGACCGGATTTCCCCGGCCGGCCTGACGTCACCGGCCGGTCGGCGTCACCGACCAGTCAGGCTTCGGCGACAGCCGGCCGGGCAGCATCGGTGAGTCAGAACTCACCGTCTGATCAAACGTTCCCAGGAAGGGCCCCGCGGATCGCCGCGGGGCCCTTCCTGCTGCGTCCGGACGCCCGGCCGTGTCGACAAATACCCCGGCAGACCGGTCATTTCGAGCAGCGTTCGTCAACGCCTTACCCAATTCGAGGCACCGATCCATCCCCCGAATTGGTGACTAAATGTCGCCAAATCATTACCGGACGCTACCCTCACACGCGTGAAGCACTCCAATAACCAACAGCCGCGACGCGGCCGGGGCCCGGCCCGCCGGGTCGGCCGCACGCTCGCCCTTGTCCTGCCTGTCGTCATGGTGCTCTCCGGGACCCTCGCGGTCACCCGGGTCAACTGGTCGGGGAGCCCCTCCAGCTCGATGCTCACCGCGACCGACGTCACGGCCGCCGGAGCCTCCTCACGGGCCGCCGCACGCGCCCCGCAGGACATCCTGCGCGACCAGCTCATGACGGAGCTCCAGGACAAGAACCCCGGCGTCGTCCTGACCCACCTCCAGGAGGCGGTGAACGGCCACCCGTCGCTCGCCACGCACTGCACCTCCATCGCCCGCGCCCTCGGCCGCGCCGCGGTCCGCATCTACGGCGCGACGCGTGCCCAGTCCTACGCCCGCCCCGTGTGCGACACCTCGTTCGCCTCCGGGGTCATGGCCGCGCACAGCTGACCGGAGCCGGTGCCCGGAGTAGGAGGTCGGTAACGGCTGATTAAGGAACGGTTGCAGCCGAAAGATGCGGTCGGGCCGCCACGTACAGTTCGGGTCATGACCGATCCGAACGCCGCGTCGCGGCCCACCCAAGCCGTGATCCTGGCCGGTGGCCAGGGGTCCCGGCTGCGCCCCTACACCGACGACCGGCCCAAGCCGATGGTCGAGATCCCCGGCACCGGGACTCCGATCATCGGCCATCAGCTCGTCTGGCTCGCCGAGGAGGGCGTGACGGACGTGGTGGTCAGCTGCGGGCATCTCGCGGAGGTGTTGCAGGACTGGCTGAAGTCGGCCGATCTGCCGGTCGACGTGAGGACCGTCGTCGAGACGGAGCCGCTGGGCCGCGGTGGCGGGCTCAAGTACGCCGCCGCGCATCTGCCCCGGCCGGACAAGGCCTGGTTCGCGACGAACGGCGACATCTGGACCCGCTTCTCGCTGCGGGACATGGCCGACTTCCACACCGAGCGCGACGCGGTGGCCACGCTCGCCCTGGCTCGGCCTCGGATTCCGTGGGGGGCCGTGCAGACCGACGGGTTCGGGCATGTCACGGACTTCATCGAGTCGCCGCCGACGCAGTACGCGATCAATGCGGGCGTGTACGTCTTCTCGCCCGAGTTCGCGGGCCTGCTGCCGGAGCGGGGGGATCACGAGCGGACGACGTTCCCGCACCTCGCGCGTGAGCTGAGGCTGGCCGGGTTCCCGATTCCGCAGGGGGCCTACTGGCGGGCCATCGACACCGCGAAGGATCTGACCGAAGCCGCCAAGGAGCTTGCCGCGCTGGGGCGTTGACGGCCGGTCAGGCCGTGTTTCGGGTGCCGAAAGGGGCCCGCACCTTCGTGTGCGGGCCCCTTCGTCGTACTCACCGGGGATCAGCCGGTGGGCGGCTGCTTCAGCAAGCCGCCCACCGGCCCAGCTACCCCAACAGGCCGCCCACCAGGCCCGGCTGGCCGGAGGAGGAGGAGGAACCTCCGGTGCTGGAGCCGCCACTGGTGCCGGTGCCGCCGCCGCTGGTGCCACCGCTGGACGTGGGTCCCGAGGTGGTGCTGGGGGCCTGGCCGGCCGGGGAGGACTGCTGGGGCTGGGTGCGGCCCGCCGTGCCCTGGGTCTGGCTGGGGGTGCCGCTGGTGGCCGTACCGGACGAGGAGTGGGTCGCGCCCGGGGTCGTCGCGGCGCCCGACGGCTTGGCCGAAGGCGCGTGCCGGGATGGGGACTTGGACGCCTTGGGACTGCTGCTGTGGCTCCTGGTCGGTTCGCCCGGGAGCGGGGTGCCCGGCAGTTCGTTGCGCGGGGCCTCGCCGGGGCCGGGGACGACCACACGGCTGGAGTCGCGGACCGCACCGCCGAGCAGCGAGCCGATGAGCAGGGTGAGGCCGATGGAGACGGCCGTGACGAGGGCGCCGCGGCGCAGCACGTAGCGGCGCAGCTCCCAGATGTCGGCGCGGGGTCCGAGGCGGCGCCAGGCGCTGCCCGCGAGGCGGCCGTCGACGGAGTAGACGGGGGCGCCCGCGATGATCAGCGGGGACCAGGCGGCGAGGTAGATGATGTCGGGGGCGTCGTAGGCCGGGACGGTCTTCCAGCTGACCGTGACGATGAGTGCCGCGGAGAGCAGCGCGCCGAAGACCGCGGCGACCCGCTGCCACAGGCCCAGGATCGTGAGGACGCCCACGATGACCTGGGCGAAGGCGATGACGAGCCCGGAGCCGACGGGGTGCTGGAGCGCGAACTGCCGTAGCGGCTCGGCGACTTCCCACGGGTGCAGGGTGTTGAGCCACTTGACCATGGAGCCGCGTTTGCCGCCGTCGAAGTAGACGGGGTCGCACAGCTTGCCCATGCCGGCGTAGATGGAGATGAAGCCGAGGAAGATGCGGAGCGGGAGGAGGACGACGCCGAGGTTCATCCGGCGGCCGGGGTAATAGGCGTGCCGTACCGGGTCGTTGCCGTAGCGTCTGGCCCGCTGGTCGCGCCGCGCGTCCGACTCGTCGGCGTCGTAGTCCTCGAACTCCCGGTCCCCGTAGGCGGGTTCGTCGTAGGCGCTGCCCACGGTCCGCATCTGCGGCAGGAGTCGGTTCTCGCCGGTGTCGTGGGCGTGGCCGCGCTGGGCTCCGACCAGGGGCGTTTCCAGGGTCTGCGCGGTCAGGTCGCCGTCGTAGCCGGCGGCGTAACCGCCGTCGTCGATACGGGGGATGACCTGCGTGGCCCCGGCGTCGCCGGCCGGCTGTTCGCCGTGGCGGACGCCGCTGCCCCGTACGGCCTGGAGGAGCCGGTGGGCGCCGGTGTCGTCCGGGGCGGACTTGCCGCTCCAGACGACGGGCCTGCGGCGCGCGGCACCCGCGCCGGCCGCCGGCATCCGGGCGGTGTCCTCGGCGGCACTCAAGTGCCGTGCGAGGCGCGGGTTTTGGGTGCGCGTCGAGGCGCCCAGCTGCACGCGGAAGCTCGCATGATTGACGATGACCTGCGCCGGATCGCTCGGCACCTTCACCATGCTCAGCGCGGGAGCGTCGTCGAATCCCGACGAGCGGTCCCCCGTGGGTGTGCGGGGTGTTCTGGTGTCCACACTCATCTAACCGAGTGACGTGTGTTTAGGACACTGCTTTGACTTGCCGGATGTGTCCGGACAGCGTCAAGCTCGCCCTCGACCCACAGATCGCCCCGAGTGGGTGACGGTGCCGAACGTCCGTTCAGGAACGCTTGCGGGACGCCTCGTAGAGCACGACTCCGGCCGCCACACCGGCGTTGAGGGACTCCGCGCCGCCGGGCATCGGGATACGCACCCTGAAGTCGCAGGTCTCGCCCACGAGTCGGGACAGGCCCTTGCCCTCGCTGCCGACGACGACCACCACCGGGCCAGCCAGCGCGGGGAGTTCACCGACCTCGTGCTCACCGTCGGCCGCGAGACCGACGATCGCGAGACCGGCCTTCTTGTACGCCTCCAGCGCGCGCGTCAGGTTCGTCGCGCGGGCGACGGGCGTACGGGCCGCCGTACCCGCCGACGTCTTCCAGGCGCCGGCGGTCATGCCGGCCGCGCGGCGCTCGGGGACGAGGACGCCGTGGCCGCCGAACGCGGAGACGGAGCGGACGATCGCACCGAGGTTGCGCGGGTCGGTCACCCCGTCCAGGGCGACGATCAGCGGGTCCTCGCCCTTGTCGTAGGCCGCGTTGGCGAGGTCCTCGGCGTGCGCGTACTCGTACGGCGGGACCTGGAGGACCATGCCCTGGTGGTTGAGGCCGTTGGTCATGCGGTCCAGCTCGGGGCGGGGGGCCTCCATGAGGTGGACGCCGCCGCGCTCGGCGACGAGCTGGAGCGCCTCGCGGACCCGCTCGTCGTTGTCGATGAACTGCTGGACGTAGAGCGTGACCGCCGGGACGCCCTCGCGCAGCGCCTCGACGACCGGGTTGCGGCCGACGACCATCTCGGACGTGCCCTTGCCGCCGCGACCGCGCGGTGCGGGACGGCGCTGGACCTGCTTGGCCTTGGCGTTGGCGATGCGGTTCTTCTTGTGGCCCTTGCGCGCCTCGGCGGGCGGGGTGGGGCCCTTGCCTTCGAGGCCCCTGCGCCGCTGGCCGCCACTGCCGACCTGCGCGCCCTTCTTGCCGGACATGCGGCGGTTGTTGGCTGCCATGACCTACCTGTCTGTGTGATCCGTCGTGGAGTGCGGTGAATACGTACGTCTATGCAGTGTGCCGCCCGGGAGGCCGGGCGGCACAGTCGATCTTCGTTGACCGGGGTGGGTTCAGCGTGGGCCGAGGGTCCAGCGGGGGCCCTGCGGGCCGTCCTCGATGACCAGGCCCGACTGGTTGAGCTGGTCGCGGATGGCGTCCGCGGTGCCCCAGTCCTTGCGGCCCCGGGCGGCCTCGCGCTGGTCGAGGACCATGCGGACCAGGGTGTCGACGACGCCGTGCAGGTCTTCGCCGCGGTCCGTCTCGCCCGCCCACTGCGGGTCCAGCGGGTCGAGGCCGAGGACGCCGAGCATGGCACGCACCTCGGCAAGACGCGCTACGGCGGCTTCCTTGTCGTCGGCGGCCAGCGCGCTGTTGCCCTGGCGGACCGTGGTGTGGACGACGGCGAGCGCCTGCGGGACGCCCAGGTCGTCGTCCATCGCCTCGGCGAAGGCCGGCGGCACCTCGGCGGCGGGCTCGACGACTCCCCCGGCCTTCTCGACGACCCGCTGCACGAAGCCCTCGATCCGCGCGAACGCGGACTCGGCCTCGCGCAGGGCCTCCTCGCTGTACTCGATCATCGAGCGGTAGTGCGGGGTGCCGAGGTAGTAGCGCAGGACGATCGGGCGCCACGCCTTGACCATCTCGGAGACGAGGACGGAGTTCCCGAGCGACTTCGACATCTTCTCGCCGCTCATGGTGACCCAGGCGTTGTGCACCCAGTACTGCGCGAAGTCGTCGCCGTAGCCCTTGGCCTGGGCGATCTCGTTCTCGTGGTGCGGGAAGATCAGGTCGAGGCCGCCGCCGTGGATGTCGAAGGCGGGGCCCAGGTACTTGTGCGCCATCGCCGAGCACTCCAGGTGCCAGCCGGGGCGGCCGCGGCCCCACGGGGTCTCCCAGTCGGGCTCGCCCGGCTTGGTCGCCTTCCACATGGCGAAGTCGCGCGGATCCCGCTTGCCGGTGATGCCGTCCTCGGGGGGCTGCCGGAGGTCGTCGATGTCCTGGTTCGACAGCTCCAGGTAGTCCGGGTACGAGCGCACGTCGAAGTAGACGCTGCCGTCGGCCTCGTAGGCGTGGCCGCGCTCGATCAGCCCGCGCATCATCTCGATCATCTCGGGGACGTGGCCGGTGGCGCGGGGTTCGTACGTCGGCGGGAGGCAGCCGAGTGCGCTGTAGCCGTCGTTGAAGGCGCGCTCGTTCTCGTAGCCGATCGACCACCAAGGGCGTCCCTGGTCACGGGACTTGGTGATGATCTTGTCGTCGATGTCCGTGACGTTGCGGATGAACGTGACGTCGTAGCCGCGGTATTCGAACCAGCGGCGGAGGATGTCGAAGTTCAGGCCGGAGCGGATGTGGCCGATGTGGGGGGCGGCCTGCACGGTGGCACCGCAGAGGTAGATCGAGACACAGCCCGCGGTGAGCGGGATGAAGTCGCGAATCTGCCGGGCGCTGGTGTCGTACAGGCGAATGGTCACGGTACAAGGGTAGTGGGCGTTGCCCTGTGCCTCAGACGGTTGGGTCGATTGTTGTGTGGGGGCCCGGCGGGGGCTGGTCGCGCCCTGCGGCGGAGCCGCCGACGTCCCAGCCCCGCGCCCCTGGGAGCCGGACCGCTCAACCGTGTCTGACCACCAACGCCGTGGCCACGGCCATCAAGCCCTCGCCCCTGCCCGGGAACCCGAGGCCGTCCGTCGTCGCCCCCGAAACCGACACCGGTGCCCCGGCCGCCTCCGACAGCAGCTTCTGCGCCTCGTCCCGGCGCTTGCCGATCTTCGGTCGCGGGCCTACGACCTGTACGGCGACGTTGCCGATCGTGAAGCCGGCTTCGCGGACGATCCTCGCGGCCTCGGTCAGGAGGGTGGCCCCGGAGGCGCCGGACCACTCGGGGCGGCCCGTGCCGAAGTGCTGACCGAGGTCGCCCAGGCTCGCCGCGGAGAAGAGGGCGTTGCAGGCCGCGTGGGCGACGACGTCCGCGTCGGAGTGGCCGGCCAGGCCGGGGCCCTCGCCCTCCCACTTCAGGCCCGCGCACCACAGCTCGCGGCCCTCCTCGAAGGCGTGGATGTCGGTGCCGATGCCGACCTGGGGCAGGGGGTACGTCTCAGAAGCCATCGTTCAGCCTCCTGCGGGCCAGGACCGCCTCCGCGAGGACCAGGTCCAGGGGGCGGGTCACCTTGAAGGCCTCCTCGTGGCCGGGGACGACCACGACCGTGAGGCCGAGCTGTTCGACCATGCTCGCGTCGTCGGTGACGTTGTCGGTGACCGTCTCGTGGGCGTGGACCAGGGTGGCGCGGTCGAAGCCCTGGGGCGTCTGTACGGCACGGAGGCGGGCCCGCTCGGGGGTGGCGACGACCGGCTCCGGCGCGCCCGGGGTCTCCGCGGGCTCGACCTGCTTGACGGTGTCGGCGAGGGGCAGGGCGGGCACCACGGCGGGCGCTCCGTCGCGTACGGCCTCGATGACCGCGTCGACCGTGTCGACCGGGACGAGCGGGCGGGCCGCGTCGTGGACCAGGACGACGTCGTAGCCGGGCGGCAGCGCGTCCAGGCCGAGCTTCACGGACTCCTGACGGGAGTCGCCGCCGGGGACGACCAGGAAGTCGGTGCGCTCGGGCAGCGCGTGCGCGCCGAGGAGGGTCTTCACCTCGGCGGCGCCGTCGGGCGGGGCCACGACGACGACCAGGGACACGGACCGGGACGCGGCGAGCGCGCGGATCGCGTGGATGAGCATGGGGGTGCCGTTCAGCGCGCGGAGCGCTTTGGGGGCGCCCGGTCCGAGGCGTACGCCCCGTCCGGCGGCCGGAATCACGGCGGCGACGGAGGACTGCGCCTGCGAAGAGCGCGAATCGTCAGACATCGGTTCCTGTCAGGTTTGTGTGCTCGACCTACGTGGGTATGGCCTCAGGAGTGCCGGGCGCGACGCCTTGACCGGACCCTTCCGTGACACCGGTCGAGCCTGCTGCCCGGGCCCGGCGCACCATTATCGGGGGGCGTTTCCCCTGGCGTTCGACGAGGTCGGAGTCCCGGCGTCGCCGGTGTCGGGACGGGTCGGAAAATCTCCCCGAACATGCCGAAGCGCCCGGCGACAAGGGAGCTGTCATCGGGCACCACGGCATATCAGTGTGCTGAGCAGGGCGTACCAGTTGCCTGCGTCAGGACGCGAGAACCTCGTCGAGCAGGGCCTCGGCCTTGTCCTCGTTCGTGTTCTCCGCGAGCGCGAGCTCGCTCACCAGAATCTGGCGAGCCTTGGCGAGCATGCGCTTCTCACCTGCGGAGAGTCCGCGCTCGCGCTCACGACGCCACAGGTCACGGACAACTTCCGCGACCTTGATGACATCGCCGGAGGCGAGCTTCTCCAGATTTGCCTTGTAACGACGCGACCAGTTCGTGGGCTCCTCGGCGTACGGAGCGCGCAGCACCTCGAAGACCCGGTCCAGCCCGTCCTGACCGACCACATCACGTACGCCGACGAACTCCGCATTGTCCGCTGGCACACGCACCGTCAGGTCACCCTGAGCGACCTTCAGCACCAAGTAGGTCTTGTCCACGCCTTTGATCTGGCGAGTTTCGATAGCCTCGATCAGCGCGGCCCCGTGATGGGGATAGACCACGGTGTCGCCAACCTTGAACGTCATGTGACAGGTACCCCTTCCGTGGCTATCCAGGGTAACACGGAAACTGCGGGTTCTGAATGGCGTTTTCGCAGGTCAGGGCATATCTCGGGGCTTGACAACAGCAACAGGAACGTGCTGCGGAGGCCGAGCGGAAGAGGGTATTCGCAGGTCGGAGCGGCTCTCCGGGCGAGGTGAAACGCGTACGTTACACACATCCGGAGGCGCCTCCAAGCGGACGAACGTCCCTAAATGTCTGGTTCCAAGTGCTCGACTTCCGCTACTCCGTTCGGTGGGCGGAGCCCGGTACGAGACGAATCCGGAATTGATCACCGAGGCCCGCGGAACAGCCGTTGATCAATTCTCCGAGGTGACCTGCATTCTTCACGGAAAATCCGTCGGCGGACGGCTGAGCCGCTTATGTGAATGCCGGACAAGTGGCGGCCCCAAGTGACCCGTGAGTCACTTGGGGCACACGGGCACCCGGTTGAGGGAGGGTCGGGTGCGGTGGTGCGGGAACGGCTCGGTAACCTAAGGCCGCTGACAGACACTTAGGGCGGCTTTATTCGGGAGTCGCCCTGCTTCGCCCACGTTCAAGGAGTAGCCGCCGCCGTGAGCAGCAGCCTTCGACGCGGCGCCCTCGCCGCCGCCGCCATCGCGTTCTCGATCGCCTCGCTCGCCGCGTGCGGAGCCGGCAACAACGCACAGACGCTGGAGGTCAAGCCGGACAACGCGGCCGTCTCCGTCGGTGTCATCAAGGTGCAGAACGCGCTCGTCATCACCCAGCCCGACACCACGGCCAAGGGCCCCGCGGTGATCTCCGCGACCCTGTTCAACACCGGCAAGGACCCCCAGACCCTGGACTCCGTCAGCGTCGACGGTGCCGGCTCCGCCACGCTCACCCCCGCCAAGGGCAAGGGCAAGCTGGTCGTCCCGGCCTTCGGCTCTCTCGTCCTGGGCGGCAAGGGCAACGCCTCCGCCGCGCTGAGCGACTCCGGCAGCATCCCGGACGGCAACGCCCAGAAGGTCACCTTCACCCTCAGCAAGACCGGTGCCGTGAGCCTGAGCGCGTTCGTCGTCCCGGCGGACAGCTACTTCAGCAAGTGGGGCCCGAGCGCCATCCCCTCGACCACCCCGAGCGCCTCCGGCTCGCCGAAGCCGGGCACGAGCACGTCGGCCACCCCGACCGGCTCGGCCTCCGCGAGCGCGACGGCCACGGCCACCGCGACCGGCTGAGCGGCAGCAGTCGTACGACTACGACGATGGGCGGGACCTCGCGCAGAGGTCCCGCCCATCGTCGTAGCACCCGTAGGACCGCGCTCGCGGTTTACGGCTCGAACTTGTAGCCCAGGCCGCGGACCGTGACCAGGTAGCGCGGCGCGCCCGGGTCCGGCTCGATCTTGGCGCGGAGGCGCTTGACGTGGACGTCGAGGGTCTTGGTGTCGCCCACGTAGTCGGCGCCCCAGACCCGGTCGATGAGCTGCATACGGGTCAGTACGCGGCCCGCGTTGCGCAGGAGCATCTCCAGCAGGTCGAACTCCTTGAGGGGCAGGTCGACCTTGGAGCCGGAGACCGTGACCACGTGGCGATCCACGTCCATGCGGACCGGACCTGCCTCGAGGGCGGCCGGGGTGACCTCCTCGGGCTCGCCGCGGCGGCGCAGGACGGCCCGGATACGGGCGACGAGCTCACGGGACGAGAAGGGCTTGGTGACGTAGTCATCGGCTCCTATTTCCAGGCCGACGACCTTGTCGATCTCACTGTCCTTGGCGGTGACCATGATCACCGGAACGTTGGAGCGACCGCGCAGCTGGCGGCAGACCTCCGTGCCGGGCAAGCCCGGCAGCATCAGGTCGAGCAGGACGAGGTCGGCGCCGTTGCGCTCGAACTCGTCGAGGCCGTCGGGCCCGGTGGTCGCGATGGCGACCTCGAAGCCCTCCTTGCGGAGCATGTACGACAGGGCGTCGGAGAAGGACTCCTCGTCCTCGACGACGAGCACTCGGGTCACGGAAGGACCTCCGGGGCGGGAAGCGGTTCGTACGGGGATGGTTCAGGGGACCCCTCGACCTCGTCGTCGAGGTCGGGGTGCTGGTGGGCACGGTCGCGGGCCGCACCCGCCTCCGGCAGCCTCAGGGTGAACGTGGAGCCCTGTCCCTCGGAGCTCCACACCGTGACCTCCCCGCCGTGCGAGGCGGCCACGTGCTTGACGATCGCCAGCCCGAGACCCGTACCGCCGGTGGCCCGCGAGCGGGCCGGGTCGACACGGTAGAAGCGCTCGAACACGCGCTCCTTGTCCTTCTCGGAGATCCCGATGCCCTGGTCGGTGACGGCGACCTCGATGTGGTCGCCACCGGGCGCGGTCACCCGGCGGGCGGCTATGCCGACGCGGGTGCGGGCGGGCGAGTAGTTGACGGCGTTCTCGACCAGGTTTCCGAGGGCGGCGGCCAGCTGGCCCCGGTTCCCGTAGACATGCAGGTCGGCGGTGCCGCCGGCGGCCATGGTGATCTGCTTGGTGCCGGCCTGGTGCCGGCAGCGGTCGATGGCCTCGGCGACGAGTTCGTCGACGCGGACGGGTTCGGCGTCTTCGAGGGGGTCGTCGTTCTGGACCCGCGACAGGTCGATGAGCTCCTGCACGAGATTGGTCAGGCGCGTGGCCTCGATCTGCATGCGGCCGGCGAAACGCTCCACCGCCTCAGGATCGTCGGAGGCGTCCATGACCGCCTCCGACAGGAGGGAGAGCGCGCCGACGGGGGTCTTCAGCTCGTGGCTGACATTCGCCACGAAGTCTCGTCGTACGGCCTCGATACGGCGGGCCTCGGTGAGGTCCTCCACGAGGAGCAGGACGAGCCGGGAGCCGAGCGGCGCCACCCGGGCGGAGACCGCGAGGGCCTCCCCTCGTCCGGTGCCGCGCCGGGGCAGATCCAGCTCGACCTGGCGTATCTCGCCGTCGCGCCGGGTGTCCCGGGCCATCTGGAGCATGGGGTCGACGGAGAGTTTTCCGCCACGGACCAGTCCGAGGGCGTACGCCGCCGAGCTGGCCTTGACCACGGCGTCCGCCTCGTCGAGGACGACGGCGGAGGAGCGGAGCACCGAGAGCACGGTGTCCACACCCGGCGGAAGCACCGGGTCCGTATGCAGGGAGGTTCTGGTCGGTCGTTTCTGGTCGCGTTCGCTCCAGCGGAACGCCAGCATGGCGATGACACCGGTGAGTACCCCGGCGATCGCTGCCGCTGCGGCGACCGCCGCGTTCACGTCCATGCCCCCAGGTTAGGCATGGGATACCTCCTGGCCACAGCCATCGGAGTGCGACCTCGAACACTCGTCGCCCAGAGTTCACCTTGGAGCCAGTATTGATTCATTTGGGGTGGCGTAAACCGTCGCGTAGGAACGGGAACGTGGGAGCGTGGGGTGGAAGGGCCGGTTTACGTCACACCGACGGGCCCGGGCCCCCGAGTCCACCGAGCCCCCCTGAGCCCTTTTGACCCCCGAAGCACAACGTAGGAGAGGGAACCCTGATGCGGGACGCGTACCACGAGGAACTTGACTCGATCGGTGACGGTCTGGTGGAGATGGCCCGGCTGGTCGGGTCGGCGATCGGACGCGCCACGACGGCCATCCTGGACTCCGACCTGAAGCTGGCCGAGAGCGTCATCGAGGCCGACAAGAAGGTCGACGACCTCCAGCACGACCTGGAAGCACGGGCCATAGCCCTGTTGGCCCGGCAGCAGCCGGTGGCGACGGATCTGCGGATCGTCGTCACGTCGCTGCGCATGTCCGCCGACCTGGAGCGCTCCGGCGACCTCGCCCAGCACGTGGCGAAGCTCGCCCGGCTCCGCTTCCCCGAGCGCGCCGTGCCGCACGACCTGCACGCGACGATCCTGGAGATGGGTCAGCTCGCACAGCGTCTGATGGCCAAGGCGGCCGAGGTCATCATCACCAAGGACGTCGACCTGGCCCTCCAGCTGGAGGCGGACGACGACGACATGGACCTGCTGCACCGCACGCTCTTCCAGCACCTGCTGGACGACAAGTGGAAGCACGGCATCGAGACCGCGGTCGACGTGACCCTGCTCGGCCGCTACTACGAGCGCTTCGCCGACCACGCGGTGTCGGTCGCGAAGCGGGTGGTCTTCCTGGTCACCGGCGAGCACGCGGACGAGTTGCAGCCGGACATCCAGCCGGTGACGGGGGCGGAGGGCGCGTAGGGTCCCGGGAAGCCGGGGGAAAATCTAACCACTGTCCAGACCTGTTACCGGTTAGAAAAGAACCCAGCCCGCGGAGGGTGCAGGGTCCGGGGCGAGGCGGCGGGGACCTCCGCCCGGCCAGGAGCCCGGCCGACGCCCGGCCCGCGCCCGGCTGATACTCGGCCGGGGGCTTGCGGAGAAGCCCCAATGCGCCGTTGATGCGCCTGGCGGAGCGGGCATCCAATGGGCACAGCCACCAGCTGGGCACAGCCACAGCCTCCAGGAGGACCCATGGCCGAATCCCCCGCCACGACGCCCGACCCGACGCAGGAACGCGAGACCCAGCAGCCCGCCGAGATCAAGAGCCTCCCGCTCTTCGGCGCCTGCGGCTGCGGCTCGGGCTGCGGCTGCGGCTGCCAGTCCGGCAATCCGTGCCAGTGCGGCTGACCGCCGCGTAACACCACCGGAGGGGCCCGGGCGCAGACCGCGCCGGGGCCCCTCCGCCGTGTCCGGGCGGCCTTCCCCGTTCGCTTCGCACGGTGGCCGGGAGGACCGTACGGGCGCAGCATGGAAGGGAAGGCCAGAGCGGGCGAGCGCACGGAAGGAGGTGCGCGGCCATGGCTCAGTACATGGACGTACACCACGGAATGAAGGGCATCACGGCCGACGAGTTGATGGCGGCCCACAAGGCGGACCTCGCGGTGGAGCGGGACGAGGGCGTCCACTTCGAGCGGGCCTGGGCCGATCCGGAGAGCGGGACCGTCTACTGCCTCTCGGAGGCCCCGTCGCCCGAGGCGGTGCAGCGCGTGCACGAACGCGCGGGTCACCGGGCGGACGAGGTGCACGCGGTGCCGTACTCGATCTGAGGACCGGCGAGCGGGCCCTCGGAGGTGCGGCCAGCCCCACCCCTCATCGGGTGGGGCTCTCCATGGTTCCTGTAGGCGGGCGAAGGCATCGTAGAAGTCAGGCAGTTCGCGACCGATCGTGCAGGCACCCCGTCCGGAAGGAACGTCCCATGGAATCACAGCAGTTCATGAACGCCGGTACCACCGCGGTCGCCGGCGAGAACGCCCTCGCGCCGCTGTTGGCCGCGTGGGACCGGGCGCATCCCGTTCCGGGCGACCCCGAGTGGCGGCACCTGCTGGACGAGATCGCGCACCCGGGTACGACGGAGGCGTTCAGGCGGCTGGCCGGTTCCGCGGTCTGAGGCGGTACGCCCGCGTCAACGGGTCGGATCGCCAGGAGCGTTCGACTCCTTGGTGCTGTTTGGGCAAAGGGTTCGGCATCGACAGTTCAACAGTCTTGTCCTGTGCATGTCTCACTCGATGAGATGCGCGGAGACCATTTCGCCCGGCTGACGGCCGGACGGACTCCGCAGCACTCAGGGGGGATTCGTGCACATAGCCCGCACGAGACTGAACTTCGCGGCCGCCACGGCCGCCACCGCGACCCTCGCCGCCGCCGCACTGGCGACCGCGCCGCTGGCCGTCGTCGCCGGCGCCGCGCCCGCCGCCGTACCGCGGACGAAGGCGGTCCCGGCCATCACCGGGCACACCCTCGCGCGCGACGTGCCCAGCCCGCTGTCCAGCGCGCAGTGCGAGGCAAAGTGGCACATCGCGTGCTACAACCCGCTCCAGTACCGCACCGCGTACCACCTCAACTCCCTTTACAAGAAGGGGATCACGGGCAAGGGACGGACGATCGTCATCGTCGACTCGTTCGGCTCGCCGACGATCCAGCACGATCTCGACACGTACAGCAAGCAGTTCGGGATGCACAGCACCAAGGTGAACGTCGTCAAGTGGGGCAACGTCCCCGTCTTTGACCCGAAGAACGCCGACATGACCGGCTGGGCGGGCGAGACCACCCTGGACGTCGAGATGGCGCACGCGGTCGCGCCCGACGCGAAGATCGTGCTGGTCGAGACGGCCGTCGCGGAGACCGAGGGCGTCACCGGGCTGCCGGAGATGATGGACGCCGAGAAGCACCTGATCGACCACGGCGTCGGCGACGTCATCACGCAGAGCTTCGGCGCCACCGAGAACACCTTCCCCGGCTTCGACCAGGGCGACTTCTCCAGCATCAAGAAGCTGCGCTACGCCTTCCAGGACGCGAACCGCAAGCACGTCACCGTCCTCGCCTCCTCCGGCGACGGCGGCGCGACCGACTCCACGGCGGACGGGAAGGGTTACTACGACAAGCCGGTCAACTCCTGGCCGTCCTCGGACCCGTTGGTCACATCGATCGGCGGCACGCAGCTCCACCTGGACGACAAGGGTGACCGCGTCACGCCGGACAGCGTCTACAACGACTACGGCGCGGGCGGCGGCGGCCAGTCCCACGTGTTCGCCCGCCCGTCGTTCCAGAACGGCGTGAAGAAGATCGTCGGCACCCAGCGCGCCACCCCCGACGTCTCGATGGCCGCCGCGGTCAACGGCGGCGCGTGGACGTACTCCAGCTTCGACCCGACGGCCGTCGGCTGGGACGTCTACGGCGGCACGAGCGAGGCCAGCCCGCTCTTTTCGGGCATCATCGCCCTCGCGGACCAGGCGGCGGGGCACCGGGTCGGCAACATCAACTCGGCGCTGTACACGCTGGCGCGGCACGGCGCGAAGGCCAACGGCATCGTCGACGTCAACGACGGCACGAACAACTCGTACGAGGGCGTGACCGGTTACACCGCGGTCAACGGCTACGACATGGCGACGGGCGTGGGCACGGTGGACGCGCTGCGCTTCGTCCCGGCACTGGCACGGGCGAGCCGGCGCTGATCCGTCCGACGGCCGCGGCCCAGGCACAACATGCCTGGGCCGCGGCCGTGTTGGCCCACGTCACACGCTGATGGACTGCGCGTAACCGACCTGGTTGAGGACGTGCACGACCTGATCGCGGGACTGCACGGGGATCATCGTGGAGTGGTGCCGCCCGCCGCTGTTGACACTGACCTGCACGAACCCGGTGGTGACCCGTTCCTTCATCAGAAGGAACAGCAGCCCGATGAAGCACAGCAGGAAGAACAGGATCGCCAGCACGATCGCATGCGGCGGAATCCGCTCCTCCGTCCGGGACATGTCGGTGGCCGTCCACACCGCGCCCCTGAGCGGCATGGGCCCGGCGGGGCTCACGATGGTGTCACCGTTGACGGCGATGTCCCCGAGGGTCAACAGGGTTGCGGCGAAAGCGGGTTGGGGCTGCGGTTGCGCGTACGGCTGCGGCTGCTGCGGGGCGGCGTGCGGGTAGCCGTAGACGGGGGTCGAGCCCGGGGCCGTGGGATAGCCGTAGGCCCCCTCGGCGTAGGGACCACCGGGCGGGGTGGCATAAGGATTCTGACCGGGTTGCCCGGGCGGCTGTTCCGGAGGTGGTCCGGGGTACTGGTTCGCCATGGGTGCTCTTCCCCCCGAGAGTGCGTGCGGACGAGAGCGACAACAGGTCTGCTGGGCGGACGAGTTGCGCCGTACGCTCATCCTCCCGCCCGGTCACGTCACGTATCCACGTAATGACGAGAAATCACCGGGCGGGTCGCGGGTAAGGGGTGTCGGAATCGGATCGGAAGCGGATGGTGGCTACCCGCGGAAGCGGCCGGGGCGGTGCACTGGGGCTCGGTGAGGCCGGGTGGTGGGGCGGGCCAGGAGCCGGTGGAGGGTGCCGCATGGGGGAGCCGGAGATGCGGAGGAACCTGCCGGAGCGGGGGCTGGACGCCCGCAACTGCCCGGTCTCACCTTTGGGTTGGGCGGTCCGTGCGGTCGTCCAGGTCCGGGACCAGTTCGTGGAACCGCCGCTCGACCGGGGAGAGGTCGGTGCTGGCGAGGTCCTCCGGGCGGATCACTATGCGGAGTTCGGGTGTGAGCGCGGGGTGCAGTCGGCACGCGGCGATGAACGAGTCGACGATCAAGCCCACAAGCTGGCCTCGGTCGAGGTCGGTCACCCGGGCCAGCCCGGAGCCGATGAGCGGGACGGCGACCGGTCTGAACAGGCCGTGCACGGCCACCGAGGCCCAGAGCCGGTCCAGGCTCGCCCGCAGGTCCTCGTCCCCGGACCTGGCCACCAGGTCGTTGCCGAGCCGCGAGTAGGCGACCGCGAAGATCCGGCGGCCGTCGACGGGCACCGCGATGGTCGTGCCCACCGGGTAACGGACCCGCCGGCCGCGCGGCTTGGCCCGCACGCTCTCCGTGCCGACGGCCCGCACGCTCCGCAGCCCGGACTTCAGCTTCTCGTCCAGCAGGCGGCGCCGCCCGCCGAACAGCCGGTCGACCAGCTGACTCTGGACGCTGTCGCGACTGATGACGATGTCCTGGTCGGTCTCCGTGTCGAAGGTGTCGGTGAAGCCGACGACCAGATTGCAGTCCGTCTGCTCGAACAAGTCGCCCCGGACCAGGACGACATCGGCACGCTGGCCGGGCAACGGGACCCTGTGGCGCAGCAGTTCGGCACCATGGCGGGCGCGGAGCGCGGCGCGCAGGGTGTCCAGGACGCGGGCGGCGTCGAGGTCGTCGGGATGGTCGCGGACGATCAGCTCGGCGACCGGCAGTGCGAGGTCGGGGCGGCCCAGGTCGGCCTGCACACGGACCAGTTCGCGGCGGGCGGAGTCCAGCAGGGCGGTGAGGCGGCGGATGAACGGGGCCGCGAAGTGCTCGCCGTTGACCTCGGCCAGCGGCCTCCCCCGGACCAGGGCCAGCGCCTCGGCCAGCTCATGGGCGGCGGTCGCGGGCGGGGCGAGCAGCGCGCTGCCGACGACGGCCGTGAACCGTGCGCTGTCCAGTTCCTCGGGCCGCAGCTCCAGGCGGTAGGCGGTCTCCGGACCGTGCACGGTGACCTGCTGCTCGGTGCGCAGGACGCGGGCGGCGGTGCCGTCCTGGACGGGGTCGAGAGCGCGCCGCAGTTCCAGGACGCGCTTCTGCACCTCGTTGCGGTTGCGCTGGTCCAGATGGCGCGGGCCGTCCGCCAACCCCCATACGTCCCGGCGCAGTTGACGCACCGGCACGGCTTCGCCCTCGGCGGCCACCAGGCGGACCAGCAGCCGGGTGGTCAGCGGAGTCAGCCGGACCGGAATCCCGTCGACGTCGAGCCGGACCGGCCCCAGCACTCTGACCTGAATGCGCACTTGTCCATCGGCCACCCGCGTCGCCCCCGCCGCGTTCCTGTATCGCTGTGCCGCACTTCTTCATCACTCTGCGTCACCGATAAGTGACCAGCAGATTATCATGATGTCCTGGAGGAACCGTGAGTTCTGGATTTCCGCGGTTCTACGGCAGCGGGCGGGCCCGCAGGATTTTCGCGCGGAGCACGATGGTGGCTTTCGGCGGAATATCCGCGGTCCTTCAGTTCGTCGGGCAGTTCTTCCCCCGGAGCTTTCCCGATCCCGGCACGGTCACGGCGGTGTCCGTGGCGGCCTGCCTGGCCTGGGGGCTGGGCCAGGCGCGTCCGGTGCCGCGGGTGGAGCAGGTGTTCCGGCGCCCCGACCTCACGGTGGTCGTCGAGGCGGGCGACGTGTTCGACCAGCCGGCACATCTCGTCGTCGGGTTCTGCGACACCTTCGACACCGCGTCGGCCGCCGGTGAGGTCATCAACGCGGCCAGTGTGCAAGGGCAGTTGCTGCTCCGACGGTACGAGGGTGACGTACGGCGGCTGGACGCGGAACTGGCCGCGGCACTGGCCGGCGTCGCGCCGGTCGCGCGGGAGGACCGGGAGCGCAAGCCGCTGGGCAAACTGGACCGGTATCCGCTCGGCACGGTCGCGGTCCTGGGCGCCCGGCCGAGGCTGGTGTTCGGCGTCGCGTACAGCCGTATCGGCAACGACTGTGTGGCCGCGTCCAGTGTCGAGGACCTCTGGCTCGGGCTCGGCCGGCTGTGGGACGCGCTGCACCGGCATGCCCAACTGGAGGCGGTGGCCATGCCGTTGGTCGGCTCGGGGCTGTCCCGGCTCGACCATCTCGACCAGGACAGTCTGCTGCGGCTGATCCTGATGTCGTTCATCGCGCGGTCCCGGGAGGGCGCGGTCTGCCGGGAGTTGCGGGTGATCGTACGGCCCGCCGATCTGGAACGGATCGACATGCGGGAGGTGGGGGCGTTCCTGAGGGTGCTGGCGTCGGGACTGGACCGCGTATGAGAAACGCGCGGAAAAGAAGGAAGAAGGGACGGACGCCGGAGCGCCCGTCCCCCCTCTTTTCCGGTGATTCAGGCGAGCCGTCGGTACGCGGAGAGATTCCGGAAGTACCGGGTGTCGCGCCATTCCGGCCCGCTGTCGTCGAGTTGGCAGCCGGCCAGCCGCAGCCGGGCGGCGATCTTCGCGAGGACGGCCTCCGTGCCGTCGAACCGGATGACGTTGATGCCCGCGGTGTCGGCGACGTGCCGCAGCCGGCCCACCTCCACGATGACGGTCCGCTCGGGGTAGGCCATCAGCACCATGCCCAGCTCGATCAGGACGTTCTGCCGTGGCTGGCCGGTGAGTTGGGTCTCGTCGTCCCGCTCGCTGTTGCCGAGCAGATGCGGGTGGAGCTTGGCGACGTCGTCGGGGGTGAGCAGCACCAGGGCCGCCTGTGCCTGCGCCGGTGCGTTCATGACGACCTCGCCGAGGAAGGGCGCGGTCCTGCCGGTGGCCCGCACCAACTCCTCCCACTCCAGCGGCCGTAGGTCGAGCCGGCGCAGCAGCCCGAACATCGCCGCGCGCACCTCTTCGTCCCGGCCGTGCACGACGAAGACGCTACGGCTGCGGTCGTGACCGGCGGGCGGCGGTGCGGACGGCTGCCCGGAGGTCCGGTCGCCGGACGCCCGCCCGGAAGTCGGCGACCCGGCGGGCGACGTCACGGGCGCCGCATGGAAGTTGTAGCCGAAGCCCGAGTTCTCCCCGCCGAGGATGACCTGGCTGTTGTCTCCGAAGGTATGGCTATCGCTGTCGCCCATGCCTACTGCCCTCCTCGGCCGGCGGGCGAACCAGGGCCCGGCGGCTGGTAGTTGTAGCCGAAGTTCTCGTTGTGGCCGCCGAGGATCGCCTGGGAGTTGTCCCCGACGAGGATGTTGGTCTGCGCGCGGTCGTGGTCGGCGAGATCCACGTGGTGCTCGCCCAGGAACTGCCGGATGGTGTGCAGCAGCCTGCGCTCGACGATCTGGGAGTACTTCAGGGCGTCGGTCTTCTGGAAGAAGTGGTGGTAGGTGTCGCTGGTGGCCATTTCCCGGACGCTGGTGAGCGCGCCGCAGTCCACCGACTTCTTGGCGTAGCGCGCGAGCCGGAACTCGCTGGTGTCGACTTCCGCGCCCCCTTCGATGAACGTGACCGTGCTCCACCCGCCGCGCGCGGGCCGCACGAACCGCTGTATCCGCTTGGGCAGGAGGCGCCGGGGAACCAGCCGCAGCGGCCACAGCGCCAGCGCCAGGCACCAGCGCGGCACGGCCTTGACCATGTCCCAGGCGACCCGCACCGCCAGCCGTCCGTCGAACGCGTCGGGCAGTCGGTCGACGAGGTGGAACTCCCTTACCAGCGGCCCGAGTACGTAGGTGTAGAACTCGGTGTGCAGGGTGTCGCCCTTGAGGTCGAAGCCGACGAAGATCGAGGTCACCAGCTCCTCGTTCCAGGAGCCGACGCGGATGCACAGGTACTCGCGGGCCGAGTCGTAGTCCTCCCGCCAGTGGATGGCCGGGAGGTCGGCCATCCCCGGCAGCTGGGACCAACCGGCGCCCCCCGTACGGTCGTTGGTGCGGATCGCCGTCGTGTAGCGGCGCTGCTCGACGGTCAGCCCCTCGATCCGTTCGTCCCAGCGGGCGTCGTCGCGCAGTTCCGCGCCCATCCGCCGGGCGACGTACGTGGTGATGTCGTGGACGGTGAACGGCAGGACGGGCTTGCGCTCCACCTCGTCGAGGTCGCCCCCGGACGCTTCGAACTCCTTGCGGGCGGCGAGGCGGTTCTTCGGTGCGCCGAGCAGGAGTTGGGCGTTCGCCCAGTCGCGCAGCGGCTCACCGGCTCCGACGAAGGGCCGGAAACCGCCGTAGAAGACGAGGCCGGTCTGGCCGGCCTGTTCGCGGTCGATCTTGCCGATCAGGGCGTCGGTGAGCCCCCCGGCGACGGGGTAGGAGCCGTCGAAACCGCCGGCGGGGCCGGTCTCCTTCAGGCGGGTCATCAGGATGTGCAGGGTGACGACCCGGCGCAGATAGGCGGCGCCCCACAGCACCCAGAACATCAGCTGGGCGGCGATGAAGAAGCTCAGCGGGCCGATCGTCAGCAGCAGGAGCGCGACCGCCGAGGCGGCCACGACTCCGCACTGGACACGGCGCAGCCGGCGGGCGGCCAGCGCGTGGGCGAGGACCGAGACGGCGTCGTAGCCGTACGACGGCGCGACCACCCGGAAGCGTTTCTTGAGCAACTCCCGTATGACAGCGCGTCGGTAGACGGGATCGAGGTACGTGCCCGCGGACAGCAGGCGGGTGGCCTTGGTCCGCGCGTACACGCGGGGGACCTGCGGCGCTCCGGGCGGACGGCCGGGAGCGTGGGGGTGGTGCGGTGCCTGTGTGCTCACGATGGTTCAGCGCTCCACTCGTACGGGGATGTCAGCCGATCGGGGTTGCCGTGCCGTGTGTGATCACACCGTTCTCGACGGTGTAGGTGACGTTGTACGAGAGCGAAGTGCCGTCCGTCTGAAGCGCGTTGAGGACCAGTCGTACGACGTTCCCCTGGACGGACATCTGACTGACCGTGTCCTGCTGGGTGTTGGCGTATCCCCGCGCGAACGCGTCGTAGTCGGCATCCCCCAGGTTCTTGCCGCCGAGGTTCCAAGCGGTCTGATAGGCACGGTTGTTGACCGCGGCGAAGTAGGCGCTGACGACCGCTTCCGGCGCCGCGGTCGCGGTGGTCGCGCTGGTCGTCTCCTCCGTCGGACCGACGAGCGCGCTCCATCCCCCGGCGTCCCCGGTCTCGGTCGTGCCGGGCGCGGTCGTCCCGGGCGCGGTCGTGACCGGGTCGGTGGCGGCGTACGGGTCCGGCGCGGTGGACCGGGTGTACGCGTACGACGCCGTGGGCGGGCTCCACGGCTGGGCCTGCGCCCCGCCGCCGCTCGAGTACGCCCCGTCGACCAGCCCCAGCAGCAGGACGGCGAGCAGGGGTGCCCCGATCACGGTGAGCCCCCAGGTACGGGCGGCTCCGGAGGGCGGTATCAGCCCGTCGGCCCGGTAGGGCGTCGGGGGGTTCGGCACGGCGGGGGCAGGGGCGGGGGTGGGCGGCGGTGGCCCGAGGTCGTTCATGGGACGCTCCGACGGGACGGCGGGATGGGCGGCGTGGGGGAAGGCGAGGCTCCGGGAGATCCGCGCAAAGGGCTGATTGACCCCTTGCATGCCACCAACATCACCGCTTCCGCCACCAGAACCGATCCGCTTCCGATGCGCTTCCGGGGTCTTCACCGGGGCTTCTTCCATGCCCTGTCCCGCCCTCGCCGGGGCAGCACGAAGCCCCCCGCCGGAGGGAATCCGCGGGTGGGGGGCTTCGTCAGGAAGGGGGGCCGGTCGGGAAGGGGGCTACTTCTTCTTGCCCTGGTTCTCGCCGGGGATCTTGGGAACCTGGGTTTTTGCTGCTCAGGGGCGGTGGGCTCGCGCGCTTGGTGGTCGTCGCCGGTCGTCATTGGCCACTGTCGAGCGACCTCGGAGTAGCCGCCAGAATATTCGCTCAGACGGTTACACAATGTCGATCGGTGAAGTGATAAACCTTTATCGCGACAAAGAAATTCAAATCAGGCCCGAGTATCAAAGGCTGTTTCGATGGCCTATCGAGAAGCAGTCTCGTCTGATCGAATCAATTTTGTTGGACATTCCACTCCCCACTATCTTCGTCGCGCAGCGAGAAGACGGCGTGTGGGAGGTTGTTGACGGACTTCAGCGACTATCAACAATCCTGTCGTTTATGGGGGAGCTTCGAGACGAAAGTACGGGCGAGGTTTACCCGCCGAGCAAGCTAACCAAGACCAAGTACCTGCCCTCTCTGGAAGGGATGACCTTCTCAACCGATGCGCCGCACTTCTCCCCTGAGCTGAAAATCCACTTTAAGCGAGCGCGCCTGGATTTCAGGATTCTGCTGCGTGAATCTGACGACCGCGTCAAATATGAACTCTTCGACAGATTGAACAGCGGTGGCGTCCCGACTTCTCCGCAAGAGGTCAGGACCGCTCAATTGCTGATGATTAATTCTAGCTTCTTCGAATGGCTGGATCGCCTGCGCTCAGAAGGGCCCTTCTCGGATTGCACCCCGCTCACTGGTAGGCAGATCTCCGAACAGTACGACTTGGAGCTCGCAACTCGATTCTTTGTCCTGCGAAACGCCACCTCGTCACAGCTAAAGGGCTTCGCCGACATGGATACCTTCCTTTCGGATCAGGTTCTAGAAATGGCTGTTTCTTCGGACTTCAACTCTGCGGAGCAGCAAGTGGTTTTTGAGAACGTGTTCGAGGTGCTTTCCTCGTTGGGTCCAGATGTTTTTCGGCGTTACGACGTCCGCAAGGAGCGACCTTCAGGGGCGTTTAGTGTATCCGCTTTTGAAGCGGTGACTCTCGGTGTTGCTCAGAATATCGATGGCTGGAAAGCCTTGGAGCGGAGCGCCCAGGAATCTTTGCTACGCGCTAAGCTCTCTGAACTTTGGAACGACGAGCAGTTCCGGAAGTACTCGGGCGCTGGCGTTCGTGCTACATCGCGCGTGCCGATGATGGGTCCTGTGGGTGGTCGAATCTTTGTGGCGAGTTGACGATGACCACCATCCGCACGATTGATCATCTTGAGTCGTCGTTGACGGAAGACCTCAAATGGCGGACCCACGAGATGCAGCTCTGGGAGCAGGTTGCTTCATCGTGTCGGGCCCATCAGGTCGCTGGGGTACTTCGCGGGGGCCTAGCCCTTGTCTACGCTCACTGGGAGGGCTACGTAAAAGAAGGTGCTCGCGCCTATCTTGAGTACATAAGCAGAAAAGGACTCAAGGTGAACGAATTGCGCTCCGAGATCGCAGCCGTTGCTCTTAGGGCACAGCTAGGTCGGGGTGAGGCCTCGAAAAACTCTTCCGCGCATACGGCGATTGTCGATTTGCTAAGGGAGGCTGACACCCTACCCGCTAATCTTCCTTATGTTTCTTCAACGATTCGCACCCGATCGAACTTGAAGTTTGAGGTTTTCGCGGACATCATGCATTCAATCGGCTGCGATGCAAGCCGTCACGAGATCTATCAGTCCACGATCGACAAGCGCCTGCTAAGGCATCGTAATGATATCGCGCACGGCCGCGAGGAATACGTCAGCCTGTCCGACTGGATCGACATCAGGGATCGCGTATTGGTGATCTTGAAAGACGTGAGAAGTCAGATTTCAAATGCCGCAGCGAACGAGGAATACCGGCGAAAAACCTGAGGAGAGAATGCAAGGTCGGTGGAGCGGCTTTGGGGTGGCGCTGCTTTGGCGCGAGTGATCATGGCCCCGTAAGCTTGCGGCGCGTCGGGCAGTCTGTGGACCTGCCCGGTAAAGCACGACGTTGGGGCCATGATCTTCGAGGCTCGCGCCAAAGTGGCTCCGTAAAGCCGTGGAGCCGACCGCCCCAGCCACGACGTACCCCCCGGAACCCGTGTGCGGCTCGATCCGTCCGGCCGCCCACCGTCGATGACAGGCGCGTCGCCCCCTGGATGCCGGAACGCGTCTTCGCCGTCCGGGCCGGCATGCCCGAGCGGTTCCGGGCCATGGTCGACCTGGGTGGCGGCTGCGGTCTGCGCCAGGGCGAGATCCTCGGCGTGGCCGTCGACGCGATCGACTTCGAGTCGGACACGCTGCACGTGGTCCAGCAACTCAAGCTGAGCCGAAGCAGGGCGGCTTCGCTCCGCCCAGGGGGACAAGCTCCGGGACGTGCCGCTTCCCGGGCCGGTCGCTGATGCCCTGCGGGCCCACGTGAAGCGGTTCCCGCCGGTCGACGTCACCTTGCCGTGGAAAGTGGCGGGCTGGCCTCCGGTGACCAAGCGGCTGATGTTCACCGGACCGCGCGGGGGTCACATCTGGCGCACATCCCTCAACGAGGAAGCGTGGAAGCGGGCGCTCGCCGAGGCTGGGGTGATCCCCGAGCGCAAGCGGGGCGAACCGTACGCCGAGTCCCGCGAGAACGGCATGCACGCCCTCCGGCACTTCTACGCCTCGGTGCTCCTGGACGCCGGGGAGAACATCAAGGCCCTCGCCGAGTACCTGGGCCACTCCGACCCGGGGCTGACACTCCGCGTCTGTGCGCACCTCATGCCCTCCAGCCGGGAGTGGACCAGCAGAGCCGTGTCTGACGTCTGTTCGAAGCGTCTGCACCCCGAACCGTGAGAGCCGCAGGTGGTCCGGCAGGATGCTCGGACCTGGTCACTTCGGGGAGGGAAATGCATGGACCCGACAAATGACGTCATCAATCTGATCCACCTGGCCGACAGGCCCGGCACCAGCGGACACAGTGTCTCCGTGCGCATCCTGGGCCGCTATCAACCGGGAATCCTGACCGGCCACGACTTCCTCGACTGCGAGATCGTCGTCAAGGCGGAATCCGTCGACGGCAACTTCTCGGTAACCCTTCTCCCTGAGGACCTGGAGGACTGGGAGGACGCCTTGGCAACCCTGGAGTCCCGCCGGTTCGCCATGTGGCTCACATCCGGGCGGACTCCTTCGATGAAGTTCAAGCCTGACGAGAGCGGCGGGCTCTGGGTGTCCGTGCACGATGGACCGTCGTCAGGAGTCACTGTCACCGTCCCACTGTTCGTGCCCCCACCGAACTGGGTCACCGAGCAGCGTGACCTGCTCGCCCAGGCCCGCGAGGCCTACCCCCGCGAGGTCGTCGAGACATCACCCGGCGCCTACGAGTGGCGGCGTGCTCGCAACGTCTGACGGCCCGAACGAGCAACTGACGGCCCACAGACGGCCCAGCCCCACCAAAAAGCCCCCGCACCGCGAAGAACTCGCAGTTCGGGGGCTTGCTGGCGTCCGCTTACTTCTTCTTGCCCTGGTTCTTGACCGCCTCGATCGCCGCCGCGGCCGCGTCCGGGTCCAGATACGTCCCGCCCGGGTTCAGCGGCTTGAAGGACGCGTCCAGTTCGTAGGCCAGGGGGATGCCCGTCGGGATGTTCAGGCCCGCGATGTCCGCGTCCGAGATGCCGTCGAGGTGCTTGACGAGGGCGCGGAGGGAGTTGCCGTGGGCGGCGACGAGGACCGTGCGGCCGGCGAGGAGGTCGGGGACGATGCCGTCGTACCAGTACGGGAGCATGCGGGCGACGACGTCCTTGAGGCACTCCGTGCGCGGGCGCAGCTCCGGCGGGATCGTCGCGTAGCGCGGGTCGTCCGACTGGGAGAACTCCGTGCCGTCCTCGAGGGGCGGCGGCGGGGTGTCGTAGGACCGGCGCCACAGCATGAACTGCTCCTCGCCGAACTCCGCGAGGGTCTGCGCCTTGTCCTTGCCCTGGAGGGCGCCGTAGTGGCGCTCGTTCAGGCGCCAGCTGCGGTGGACCGGGATCCAGTGGCGGTCGGCGGCCTCCAGCGACAGCTGCGCCGTGCGGATCGCGCGCTTCTGGAGGGAGGTGTGGACCACGTCGGGGAGCAGGCCGGCGTCCTTGAGCAGCTCACCGCCGCGGACCGCCTCCTTCTCGCCCTTGTCGTTCAGGTTGACGTCCACCCAGCCGGTGAACAGGTTCTTCGCGTTCCACTCGCTCTCGCCGTGGCGGAGGAGGATCAGCTTGTACGGTGCGTCGGCCATGCCTCAGAGCGTAATCCACGCATTCGGGCCCCCGCCCGGCGCCCGGCTCCCCGCCCCACAGTTGACGGCTTCTGTTAATTGAGTGGTCCGCCACGACCTCCCCTTCGTAAGTTGTGCTCGCGGCCATCGCCGCTTACACGTCAGCTGTCCGACCGTGGGGGAACGATCCATGTCACTCGCCGCCCTGAGACGCGCCGCCCGGGAGACCGTCTCCGGCCTGCCCCGCGAGTTCTGGTGGCTGTGGACCAGCACCCTCGTCAACCGGCTCGGCGCGTTCGTCTCCACGTTCATGGCCCTGTACCTGACCCTCGACCGCGGCTACTCCGCGACCTACGCCGGCCTCGTCGCCTCCCTCTACGGCCTCGGCGGCGTCGTCTCCTCCCTCGGCGCGGGCGTGCTGACCGACCGCATCGGCCGCCGCCACCCTCCTCATCGCGCAGTCGTCGACCGCCGCGTCCGTGGCGCTGCTCGGCTTCATGCACGACCCGGTCGCCATCCCCGCCGTCGCGTGCCTGGTCGGGGCGGCGAGCAACGCGTCCCGCCCGGCGGTGCAGGCGATGATGGCCGACATCGTGCGCCCCGAGGACCGTGTCCGCGCGTTCTCGCTCAACTACTGGGCCATCAACCTCGGCTTCGCCGTCTCGTCCATGGCGGCCGGCTTCATCGCCGAGGTCAGCTATCGCGCCGGGTTCCTGCTGGAGGCCGGGATGACGGCGGTCTGCGCGGTCGTGGTGTTCCTGCGGTTGCCCGAGTCCCGGCCGACCGTCGCGGCGGACGCCGGCAAGGGGGCGGCCGACGCGGTCGGGCTCGGGACCGTTCTGCGCGACGGGCGGTTCATGAGCGTCGTAGGACTGTCCTTCCTCGTCGCGGTCGTCTTCCAGCAGGGCTCGGTCGGGCTGCCGGTCGCGATGGGCGAGGCGGGGTTCACGCCCGCGGACTACGGCACCGCGATCGCCGTCAACGGCTTCCTCATCGTCGTCCTTCAGATCCCGGTCACTCGTCTCATCGAACACCGGGACGCCAAGCGGCTGTTGGTGGTCTCGTCGATCCTCGCGGGCTACGGCTTCGGGCTCACCGCGTTCGCCGGCTCGGTCGGTGTCTTCACCCTCACGGTGTGCGTGTGGACCCTCGGCGAGATGATCAACGCCCCGACGCAGACGGGCCTGGTCGTCCGCCTCTCCCCGGTCCAGGGACGCGGCCGGTACCAGGGCATGTACACCCTGTCCTGGGCGGTCGCCGCGCTGGTCGCCCCGCTGATGTCGGGTGCCGTCATCGACCACTTCGGCGCGGAGTGGCTGTGGGCGATGTGCGCGGCGGTGGGCACGGTGGCGGCGGTGGGCTACGGCGCGCTGATGCGCCGGGTCCCGGCCGCCGGACCTACGGCCGTGGAGGCACCGGCCGCGGCGAAGCCCGAGGTCAGCGCCGCCTGAGCGGGAGAGGAGGGGAGGGTGAGGCGGGCTACGGGTGCATCCGCGCCCCCTTCACCACCTTGTCCACGCCGTTGCGCGGCCCGTACACGGCCAGCCCGACCACATCCAGCTCGGCCGTGGCGACGGCCCGGACGGCGGCCCGGTTGTCGCGGTCGTTGCCGGTGGTGAAGAGGTCGGAGGTGAAGAGCGAGCGGGGCAGGGCGCGGGACAGGGCCCGCCCGTGGGCCGCCACCAGGACCTCCTTCGTGGCCTCGAAGACCATCACCGGCTGCCGGAACATCGGGAGGTAGCCGACCCCGTCGGCGTCCTCGTACGGCTCCCCGATGACCTCGGGAATCTGCGATCCCAGGCCGCTGACCAGGAACGACGTGACGTTCAGCCGCTGCCAGGTCTCCAGGTCGTCCCGCAGCAGGACGGCGATCTTGGTGTCGAAGCGGACCGGTCCGGCGGCGGCAGCAGTGGTGGTGGTGGCGGTGGCGGCAGCCGTGGAGGTGACGGCGGTGGTGTCGGTGCTCATACGTCGAGACTGCCGACCGCCCCGCGGCTCCGTCTTGTACGTTCTTTGCATGGCCTCGCAGCCCGGCCCGTCCCGCCCCGAACAGGAAGTCTCCGCCTGGCGCCCCCGTATCCCCGGTGTCGTCGAGGTCTTCCACGCCCACTTCACCGAGTACGCGTATCCGATGCACGTGCATGACGCGTGGACGCTGCTGATCGTGGACGACGGCGCCGTACGGTACGACCTCGACCGGCACGAGCACGGCACCCCGCACGACACCGTGTCCCTGCTGCCGCCGCACGTCCCGCACAACGGCTCCCCCGCCACCCCGCACGGCTTCCGCAAGCGCGTCCTCTATCTCGACGGCACGCACCTCCCGGACGACCTGATCGGTTCCGCCGTCGACAGTCCCGACCTCCGTGACCCCGAACTCCGGCTGCGGGTGGGCCAGTTGCACACCGCGCTGGGCCACCCCGGCGACGAACTGGAGGCGGAGAGCCGCCTGTCGCTCATCGCCGAACGGCTGCACGCCCATCTGCGGCCGTCCACCACCCCCACCCCCTTCGCCCCTTTCGCCCCCACCCTCGCCCGCGACCTCCGCGAACTCCTCGACGAGCACGTCACCGAGGGCATCGCCCTCGACGAGGCCGCGCGGCTCGTGCACGCCCATCCGGCCCATCTGGTCCGGGCGTTCAGCGGCGCGTACGGCATCGCACCGCACCAGTACCTGATGTCCCGGCGCGTCGACCACGCCCGCCGCCTCCTCCTGGAGGGCCGCCCGCCGGGCGAGGTGGCCACGGTGACCGGGTTCTACGACCAGTCCCATCTCACCCGCCATTTCCGGAAGTTGGTCGGGGTCACCCCAGGGCGTTATTCACGCGACAGGGGTCGGCGTGGTGACTAGATTCCGCGCATGGACTGGCACGAGTGGCACGATGCCTACGACTCCCCCGACTCCTACCTGAGTCGGCGCCTGGCCCTCATCCAGGAACGGATCCGTGCCGCCCTCGACACCGCCCCGCCGGGCCCCCTCACCGCGATCAGCCTCTGCGCGGGACAGGGCCGCGACCTGATCGGCGTCCTGGCCGACCACCCCCGCGGCCGTGAAGTCCGCGCCCGGCTGGTCGAGTTGGACGAACGGAACGTGGAGGCGGCGATCCGCGCGGCCCGCGCCGCGGACCTCCCCGGCGTCGAAGTCGTCGCCGGGGACGCCGCGTTGACGGACCAGTACGCCGAACTCGCCCCCGCCGACCTCGTCCTGGTCTGCGGCCTCCTCGGCAACATCACCGACGCCGACGTCGAACGCGTCCTCGACCACTGCACCGCCCTGTGCCGCACGGGCGGCACACTCGTCTGGACCCGCAGCCGCGACCTGCTCCCCGACCTCGTCCCCCAGGTCTGCGCCTGGCTGGAGGAGCGCGGCTTCGAGCGCCTGTGGCTGTCGGAGCCGTCGATCCCCCAGTCCGTCGGCGCCCACCGCTTCACCGCCGAACCCCGCCGACTCCCCACCGCCACCCGCATGTTCGACTTCGTCGGCTACGACGTCCTGCGCCGCACCTGACCCACAGCCGCCGCTGCACCTACAGCCGCCGCTGCGCCTCGTACAGGTTCCGCGGCCGTACGACATCGGTCGTGCCGTAGAGCTCCAGGCGTGTGTGCAGGTCGTCGGTGAAGTCGGGGACGTCGATCTGGTCGAAATCGGTGACCGTGTTGAGGCCCACCGTGGCGCTGTACGGGGCGAGTTGGTCGAGCTTCATCAGCCCGGCGCGGCCGTTGGTGACGCGGATGTTCCAGTGGGTGAAGCGGGCGCCGAAGAGCGGCCCGGCGCTCGCGTCACCGCCGTGGCGGCCGTCGTTGTCCACCGTGATGTCGGTGCGGACGTTGGCGAAGGGCAGCCCGCGGTGGCTGTCGAAGGTGCCCATGCGCATGTCCCCGCGCGACCAGACGTTGTACGACGACAGGCCCTCGACATTGATGCCGTGGAGCTGGGTGTTGGCGGGGGCCGGGACCGTGCGCCGCTCGATGGTGAAGTCCTCGACGAGGTTGTCGTGCGAGCCCTCGCGGCAGAAGTAGGGGTGGTGGGAGCCGCGGCCCGCCACCGTCGTACGGCGCAGTGTGCACGCCGAGGCGGCCACCAGGCCGAAGCCGTTGTCGACGTGCCGGACCGTCACGTCGTCGACCCAGCAGTCGTAGGCGCACTGGAGGACCACCCCGTTGTAGCCCAGGTCGAGGAGGTGGGGCTGCTGCGGGGTCTCCACCGCCTCCAGGGTGAGGGCTTCGACACCGGATCCCGTCAACTCCAATACGTGAGTCGTGAGTTGGGGGTTCCACTCGGGGCGGAGGTCGAGGGGCAGCGGGCGTTCGAGGGTCACCGTGCGGCCGTGGACGTGGGCGACGCGGACGGGCCATTCGTAGGGGACGTACGACAGGAGCTTCGTCTTGTCGTCCCAGTAGTACGCCTCGGGGCCGGGGCCGCCGCCCGCCATGTGCTCCAGGAGGGTGTGGCCGGAGTCGTCGGAGAGGCGGAGCAACACCAGTTCGCCGGGCCTCAGTCGGGAGGCGTCCGCCACCGTCACCGTCCAGGCTCCCTGGCGGGCCGGTTCGACGGTCGTCAACTGCCGCCATTCGTCACGCTTGTTGCCGGTCCAGCCCTCGAAGGGCCAGGTCTTCGCCCGGATCGCGGCGACCAGGGAGTCCCAACGGGCCGCCGGGGCGAGCCAGATGAGGCCTCCGGCCCAGGACCAGGACGACTTGTCGCCGCCGTAGCGGGAGCCGTAGACGCCGATCAGTTCGGTCAGGTTCCGCGTCGCGTACAGCTTCGTACGGCCGCTGCCGGAGCCCCGCAGGACGACCCCGGAGTGGCCGACGCGGATCACGTCGTCGATACGGAAGGTGCCGGGCGGGATGAGCACCGTGCCACCGCCGGCCCTGCCGGCAGCGGCGATGGCACGGTTGATCGCGGGGGCGGAGTCGGTCACGCCGTCGGCGACGGCGCCGTAGCGGCGGACGTCGAGGACGAGGGGGCTCCGGGGGTGGCGTCGGGCGCCCGCTCTGCCGATGTACGGGATCTGCGGGTGGGTGTAGGGGGTGCGGGCGAACTCCCGCCAGAGGGACGGGACCTGGGCGGTGGTGGCCGCTCTCGCCGTGCCGGTCGCCGCGCCCAGCGCCACGGCTGTCGCGGTGCCGAGCAGGGCTCGTCTGGTGAAGCGGGGATTGCTCATGTCCGTACGCCCTTCCATGCGGCTCTTCATGGATGTGAACGACGTTCAGATCTGCGTCAGCCGTGAGCATGCCACGGAGCCGGGAAGGAGCGGAAGATGCCGAACAAAGACCGAACCAAGATGCCGTAGGGAGCCCTACGGAGGGGAGTCGGCCGGGATCAGTCGGTCGGCTGGGTCGGCCGCTGGGTCAGGTGTGTGAACGCGTCCAGGTTCCGCGTCGACTCCCCCCGCGACACCCGCCACGCGTACTCCTTGCGGATCGCGGTGGCGAAGCCCAGTTCCAGGAGGGTGTTGAAGCTGCCGTCGGCGGCCTCCAGGACCTGGCCGAGGAGGCGGTCGATCTCGGCGTCGGTGACGGCGGACAGCGGAAGCCGCCCGGTGACGTACACGTCACCGAGCTGGTCGACGGCGTAACTCACGCCGTACAGCTTGAGGTTGCGCTCCAGGAGCCAGCGGTGGACGGCCGTCTCGTTCTCGTCCGGGTGGCGGACGACGAAGGCGTTGAGCGAGAGGGAGTGGCGGCCGACGAGGAGGGAGACGGTCGTCGACAGCTTGCGGGTGCCGGGGAGTTGGACGACGAACGTGCCCGACTCCGGGCTCTCCCAGTCGAGTTCGGCTCCCTTGAGGAAACCCTCGATGACCTGCGCCGCCCGCTCCTGGTCCGCTGCTGACTCACCCATGGTGCGAGCGTACGTGACGGCGGTGGGCCTGTGCCGCGGCCGTGTAGACGTCGGCCGTGGCGGCGGCGGCCGTGTCCCAGCCGAAGCACTGCGCGTGCCGGGCGGCGGCCTCGCCCATGCGGGGCGCGCGCGCCGGGTCGTCCGCGAGGTCGCGCAGCACGCGCGCGTAGGCGGCGGGGTCGTGGCCCTGGACCAGGAAGCCGGTCTCGCCGTCGCGCACGGCGACCGGGAGGCCGCCCACGGAGGCCGCGAGCACCGGCGTACCGGCCGCCTGCGCCTCTATGGCGACCAGCCCGAAGGACTCGCTGTACGACGGCATGACCAGCACGGACGCGGCACGGAACCAGTCGGCGAGCTGCTCCTGCCCGACCGGCGGCCGGAACCGTACGACGTCGGCGATGCCGAGCCGCGCGGCGAGCTTCTGCAAACCCTCGGGCTTGGCGAGGCCGCTGCCGCTGGGGCCGCCGACGATCGGGACGACGATGTTCGAGCGCAGCTCGGGCCGCTCGTCGAGCAGCACGGCGACCGCGCGCAGCAGCACGTCAGGCGCCTTCAGGGGCTGGATGCGGCCGGCGAAGAGCGGGATCAGGGCGTCCTGCGGGAGCCCGAGGCGGGCGCGGGCGGCGGCGCGGCCGTCCGCCGGGCGGAAGCGTTCGAGATTGACGCCGGGGTGCACGACGGCGACCTTCGCGGGGTCGGCCGAGTAGTGCCGTACGAGTTCGTCGGCCTCTTCGGCGGTGTTGGCGATCAGCCGGTCCGCGGCCGAGACGATCTGTGTCTCGCCGATGACGCGGGCGGCGGGTTCGGGGGTGTCGCCGTCGGCCAGGTTGGCGTTCTTGACCTTGGCCATCGTGTGCATCGCGTGCACCAGGGGCACGCCCCAGCGCTGGGCGGCGAGCCAGCCGACGTGGCCGGAGAGCCAGTAGTGCGAGTGGACGAGGTCGTAGTACCCGGGGCGGTGGCCGGCCCACGCCTGCATCACCCCGTGCGTGAACGCGCAGAGCTGGGCGGGGAGTTCCTCCTTGGCGAGCCCCTCGTACGGCCCCGCGTCGACGTGCCGCACGAGCACGCCGGGTGCCAGTTCGACGGCCGGGGGGAGGGCGGCGGTGGTGGCCCGCGTGAAGATCTCCACCTCGATGTTGATCGCGGCGAGGCGCTGCGCGAGCTCCACGATGTAGACGTTCATGCCGCCCGCGTCGCCCGTGCCGGGCTGGTGCAGCGGTGAGGTGTGCACGGAGAGCATGGCGACCCGGCGTGGCTTGCGGTGCAGCCGCAACCGTGACGACGAGGCCGTGGAACGGCGCCCGAGCCTGGTCCCGTACTGGCTCACGTGGCGTTCCTCCTCGCTGCGGGCATGACTGCGGGAGGGCGTGGGGTCCCTCCAGGTGTCTGCAACGCCGGGGGCGGGGGGTCGCATTCCGGGAGCGAAGGATTTTGCCTAGACGTTGCCGGGGGTCGGGCAACTGTTCGAGGGTGTGGGGCGTCGGGGGTGACCGGGGTGGGGGCTCGGGTTGTTTGCCGGGTGGAGTTGGAGGCTCAGGTTGTGTCCGGAGTGCGGGTGGGGTGTGGGTCGGGTTGGGGGTGGGTTGTTCCGTTGTGTGCGGGGTGCCGGTGAGTGGGGGCTTGTCGCGCAGTTCCCCGCGCCCCTTAGGGGGTGGGGGTGGGCGGGGTCGGTTCGTCTGGGGTGCCGTGTGGTCATGACCATGGCGTGACCATTCGCAGGGGCGTACCCGACCTCACCTTCGCCACGTCTTGACCCGCGGCGCCGCAACCGTGACAGGGGGCTCACAGGTCTTGTAAGCGCGTCCGACCCCGGACTCCCCAACGTAAGGACAGACGTGTCACTCTCTCCCCGCGCCGCCGGAGCGGCCCGCGTCCTGGGCACCTCGGCCGCCGCGGTCGCGCTCTCCCTCGCCGCCGCCCACACCGCGCTCGCGTGCAACATCGGCGACTTCACGGCGACCGCCCTCTGCGACGCCCACGACAACGGCGTCATCCGCGTCACCGACAAGGACGCGAGCGGCACCCCGGCCAAGATCAGCCTGTACATCCAGCTCAGCATGCCCGGCGGGGAACGGTGGTCCGACACCCAGACCATCGAGCACCCCACCGCGGAGGGCACCAGCGTCGACCTCCACCCGCAGGACTGGCACCCCGGCGTCTCCTACCGCGTCCATGTCCAGGCCGGCGACCAGGTGGACGACGACATCACCCCGCTGGTGGTCATCCCGGACGTGACATGCGGAGCGTCGGCATCGGCTTCCGCATCCGCCGAGCCGTCGATGTCCTCGACACCGTCCCCCGCCTCCTCCGCGACCCCGAGCGCGACGCCCTCGTCGTCCCCCTCCTCCGCCGAGAGCAGCAGCCCGGTGCCCGCGGCGAGCAGCGCCCCGTCCCCGGCCGGCGGCGGCACCCACCTCGCTGACACCGGCGCGAGCGACGGCACCACGGCATTCGCGGGCACCGCGGCGGCCCTGGTCGCGGCGGGCGGCGGCATCGTCGTAGCCCTGCGCCGAAGGTCGACGGCACGCGGCTCGCGCTGATCGGCCGGGGCGGACCGGCCGGGTCGTGCCGTGAGTGCGGCGGGGGCGTGCTGCTCACCGGGGCGGCACGGCCTGGCTCCCGCCGGGAAGCCGCATACCCTCGTACCCATGAAAGCCCGCGCAGCGACCCGCCCCATCGGTACGGCGACGCGCGGCACCACCAATCCCAACCGC
This sequence comes from Streptomyces sp. NPDC096013, assembly GCF_044763565.1. Taxonomy (NCBI): domain Bacteria; kingdom Bacillati; phylum Actinomycetota; class Actinomycetes; order Kitasatosporales; family Streptomycetaceae; genus Streptomyces; species Streptomyces sp. NPDC096013. The sequence continues at coordinate 652,550 of NZ_JBIWGK010000003.1, forward strand.
CTGCGCCGCATGGACCGCTGGATCGCGGCCACGCACGGCGCCGAGCTGCGCCGGACCGCCGCCCCCGTCGCGGTGGACCTCGGATACGGCGCCGCGCCCTGGACCGCCGTAGAACTGCTGGCGCGTCTGCGGACCGTCGCCCCGCGGACCCATGTGGTCGGCATCGAGATCGACCCCGCACGGGTCGCCGCGGCGAAACCCTACGAGCGCGACGGCCTCACCTTCCGGCACGGCGGGTTCGAGATCCCGCTCGCGCAGCGCCCGTCCCTGATCCGCGCGGCGAACGTCCTGCGGCAGTACGACGAGGCACAGGTCGCCGAGGTGTGGGCGCACCTGTGCGGACGGCTCGCGCCGGCGTCAGCGGGCTCCCGGGGCGGGCTCCTCGTCGAGGGGACCTGCGACGAGATCGGGCGGCGGCACGTATGGGTCGCGCTGGGTCCTGAGGGACCCCGCACGGTCACCTTCGCCGCGCGCCTCGGCTCCCTGGAACGGCCCTCCGACCTCGCCGAACGCCTGCCCAAGGCCCTCATCCACCGCAACGTCCCCGGCGAACCGGTACATGCCTTCCTCCGCGACTTCGACCGCGCCTGGGCCGCCGCCTCCCCCTACGCCTCCTACGGCGCCCGCCAGCGCTGGATCCGCGCGGTACGGGACCTCACCGCGGACTGGCCGGTGACGGACGGACCGGTGCGCTGGCGGCAGGGCGAAGTGACCGTGTCCTGGGGGGCGTTGGCGCCACGCGGGTGAATCCGGTTGCGGGTGGGGCGCGTGGGGAACGATCCCCTGCGGCCGGACGTCACACGAGCGGGGAGATCGTCACCGGGCATGACCTGGAAGGAAAGGAGAGAAGTACGGGAAGTACTACCTCTGTCGTTTTCTGTAGGGACATGGCACGATCCCCCAGGCGTCCGTAAGTTACTGACGGGCAATCAGATTGCGGTCACAGACGGCTGACGTGGATGTGGGGGCAGGGGATGAGCACGGGGACGGACAGGGGCACGGGCAGGCGGGCCCTGATCACCACGGCCGTGGCGGTCGTCTGCGCGGTCACCGTACTCGCGGCACCCGGCACCGCGTTCGCGAGCCCGGCACCCACCCCGACCCCCTCGGCGACCCCGTCCGCGTCCGCAACGCCCGTGAGCAACAAGGACCTTGAGGCCGTACGCACCAAGCTCGACGCCCTCTATCACGCCGCCTCCGTCGCCACCGACGCCTACAACGCGGCCGAGGAGCAGACGAAGAAGCAGTCCGCGGAGATCGTCGAGCTGGCCAAGAAGATCGTCAAGGGCCAGGAGAAACTGGACGAGTTGAAGGACCGTGCCGGCGCCGCGGCCCGCTCCCAGTACCGCACGGGCGGCATCCCGGACGAGGCGCAGCTGCTGCTGAGCGACAACCCGCAGGCGTTCCTGGACGGTACGGGCCGGGTGCTCCAAGGCCAGCGCGCCACCAAGGGCCTGATCTCCGAACTGACCCGCACCCAGCAGGACTTGAAGCAGTACACCGCCGACGCGTCCGCGCAGTGGCAGCAGTTGGAGAAGAACCGCCAGGCCAAGGCCGCCGCCACGAAGAAGATCACGACCCAGATCGCGGCGGCCGAGAAGCTCGAGTCCCAGTTGGAGAAGCAGGAGAAGGAGCGGCTGGCCAAGCTGGAGCAGCAGGCCGCCCTGAAGGCGCAGACCGCCTGGCTCGACTCCGGCGCGCTCAAGGACGCCACCGGCAAGGCGACCTCGCCGGGCAAGGCCGCGGTGGCCTACGCGACGGCCCAGCTCGGCAAGCCGTACGAATGGGGCGCCGAGGGCCCGTCGACGTACGACTGCTCGGGGCTGACCTCGCAGGCCTGGGCGAGCGCGGGCCACCCGATCCCGCGCACCTCGCAGGAGCAGTGGAAGCAGCTCCCGCACGTCGCCGTGAAGGACATGCGCCCCGGCGACCTCATCATCTACTTCGCCGACGCCAGTCATGTCGCCCTGTACATCGGCGACGGCGCGATCATCCACGCCCCGCGACCGGGGCGGACAGTGACGGTCGCGGGGGCGGGCTCCATGCCGATATTGGGTGTTGTACGCCCGGATGCGTGATACGTCCCGTCAACGGGCGTAGGCCTGCCGGTGACCCCGGCCACGTGACCCAGCGCACGCACCGCCCGCGCCAAACCCCCGCCCGGCGTGACCTTCGTCATCCCAGGGTAAGAGCCGCCTCGCCCAACTCCCGTACGGAACACGGCATATGACAGTGGCCGCCTGCCAGGCGACCTGTCTCACACCATTCCTTTACTGCGCCCACTACCGCTATGGTCCCCGTCGGTGGGTCGAGGTCCCTCGCCCCACCGTGCCCTCGGGGGGAGGGAAGGAACCAGGACGATGCCCGCACCCATACCGCGGCAGAGAGCGATCCCGGCCGCGGAAAGTGGTCAGGCGCCGGCCGAGCCCGCGATCGACGGACCCTTCGGAGACCGCTCCGGAGACATCACCGGCGACAGCTCCGACGGCAGCCCCGGCGGCAGCTCAGGCGGCAGCTCCACGACCGTGTCCGGACCCGTTTCCGGAGACGTGGACGCCCCGCGCCCGCAGGACACGACCGACGAGAACACGGCCGACGGCGCCGAGAACGGCGAGAGGGCCGACCAGGCCGAGGCCGCGCCCCGCGCTGCCCACTCCCCCGCCCACGCCGCCCCCGCCGGCCACCTCACCCTCCTGATGATCGAGGACGACCCCGGCGGCTCGCCGGTCGTGCCCGAGCTGCTCGACCCGACCGGCAAACCGATCCGGGTCCGCACCGCCCGCAACCTCACCGAGGCCGAGCGGCTGCTCACCGACGACGTGCACTGCATCCTGCTCGACCTCGCGCTGCCCGCCCCGGCCCGCGCGGCGGACGGCACCGACGACGAGCTCGCCGTACTCAAGCACGTACTGCGGCTCGCCCCGCACCACGCCGTCCTCGCCCTCACCGCGTCCGGCGACACCGAGCGCGGCGCCGAGGCGGTCCGCGTGGGCGCCCAGGACTACCTCTTCCGCGACGAACTCGACGGGCGGCTGCTCAGCCGCGCCATCCGCTACGCCGTGGAGCGCAAGCGCTCGGACCGCGCGGAGCGCAAGCTCACCGAGTCCAAGCTGCGCGCCCAGGAGAACGCCCGCCTCGAACGCGGCCTGCTGCCCACCCCCCTCCTGGAGGGCTCCCCGCTCCGCTTCGCCGCCCGCTACCGCCCCGGCCGCTCCCGCGCGCTGCTCGGCGGCGACTTCTACGACACCGTGCGCACCCCCGACGGGACCGTGCACGCGATGATCGGCGACGTCTGCGGCCACGGCCCCGACGAGGCCGCGCTCGGCGTCGAACTCCGCATCGCCTGGCGCGCGCTGACCCTGGCGGGCCTCTGCGGCGACCAGTTGCTCGGCACGCTTCAGCAGGTCCTGGAGCACGAGCGCTCCGACGACGAGATCTTCGCGACGCTCTGCACGGTCGACATCGCTCCCGACGGCCGCCGCGCGGGCCTCTGCCTGGCCGGCCACCCGTCCCCGCTGCTCGCCCGCCCCGGCCGCCCCGCGGAACTTCTCCCCTTCGACAACAACGGCCCCGCTCTCGGCCTGCTGCCCGGTGCCCGCTGGCCCCGGATGCAGGTCGAACTGGGCGCGGAGTGGAGTCTGATGCTCTACACCGACGGCCTGATCGAGGGCCGGGTCGGTGAGGGCCGCCGTGAACGGCTCGGCCAGGAGGGCATGGTGGCCATGGTCCGCCGCCAACTCGCCGAGGGCCTGCGGGGCGAGGAACTGCTCCGGGCCGCGGTCAACGAGGTCCGCGACCTCAACGGCGGCGAGCTGACAGACGACGTGGCGGTGCTGATGCTGGAGCGGACGCCGTAGCTTCGGGGCGGGGGGTCGGTGTGGGGGGCGCGTCGTACGGCTGACGGGAGCGGTCGGTGCGGGGCCGCCGTACGGCTGACGGGAGCTGTCGGTGCAGGTGCCGCCGTATCGCTGAAGCGCGGTCGGTGTGGGGGCCGCCGTAGGGCTCGGCGAGGGGTCGGCGTAGGAGCCGCTGTACGGCTGAAGCGAGCGGTTGGTGCGGGTCCGCCGTAGGGCTGAAGCGAGCGGTCAGTGCCGGTGCCGCCGTAGGGCTGAAGCGCGGTCGGTGTGGGGGCCGCCGTAAGGCTCAAGCGAGCGGTCGGCGTAGGAGCCGCCGTACGGCTGAAGCGAGCGGTTGGTGCCGGGGCCGCCGTAGGGCTCTGCGAGGGGTCGGCGTGGAGCCGCCGTAGGGCTCGGCGAGCGGTCGGCGTAGGGACCGCCTACGGCTTCAGCGGCCGCCGTTGTACGGGCCGTACGGGCCGTCGCTGCTGGAGCCGCCTCTGCGGCTGCGGCCGCCGCCGGGGAGGCCGCGGAGGGCCGGGCGGACGTCGACCATGTACACGATGGTCGCGACGAGGCCGATGATCGGCAGGAACGACAGGATGTTGAAGATGAGGTTCACCACGAAGGCGAGCCCCAGGATGATCAGCCAGAACGGCTTGGTCTTCTTGTCCGCCGCGCGATAGGCGTCCTCACGACGCGTGGCCGCGTCGACGAGCGCGAAGCCGCTGAAAACGATCAGGGCGACACTCAACAGCCACATGAACCCTGCGAAGCCCTGCATCAGCACTACGTCCACCACCCGACTCGGCCAGTTCCTGTCCGGTCACCGTACCGGCAACCGGATTCCCGCTACCCGAAGAACGGGCCGGGCACTCAAGGAGTGCCCGACCCGTTACCGATCACCCGTACGTGTCACTTGGCGGGCGGCGTGGTCTTCTTCGCGGTGGTGGTCTTGCGGGCCGGGGCCTTCTTCGCGGCGGGCTTCTTCGCCGGGGCGGCCGGGGCCGGGGTCTCGGCCTTCACCACGACGGGCTCGGCCACCGGCGTCACGACGGGCGCGGGGTCGGGCTCGACCGCGACGGCCAGCTCCTCGATCCCGTCGGCCGCCTCGCCGCGCCAGGTCTTCACGGCCTGCTCGCCGTGCTCGGCGACCTTCTCGTACGCCTCGCGCGCCTTGACGGCGTACTCGGCGGCGACGCCGACCCCGCGCAGCGCGAAGTCCTGGGCGGACTCGCCGAACTTCTTCAGGTCGGCGTCGAGGGTGCTGCTGAGCTTCTTGAAGTCACCGTCGAGGCTGGTGATGAACTCGTTGACCTTGGTCTGGAACGTCTCCTGCGCCTCCTTGGCCTTGGCACCGGCCTCCTTGGCACGGGCGGCGGCCTTCTCCTGCACGGCCTTCGGGTCGGTGCCGCGCACGGCGTCGATCCGGGCCGGCGCCTCGGCCCGCAACTGCTCGACCAGGCCGGGAACCTTCTTGGCCTGCTGGAGGGCGAGGTCGGCGGTGCCGGCGGCGAAGTAGAGGGGGGTGGGGTCGCTCAGGGTCTTGCGCAGGTCATCGGTGATGGCCATGGTGATGGACCTCCCGGTCGCTATCAGCTGAGGGTTTTGTGTGAAGTACGTCCGCGGGTCAACCGGCGGTCTCCTGCGGCCCGGTGTGGTCTCCACCGCCGCCGCCGACACCGCTGTCGTCCCGTCTCGCCGTCCGCTCCGGCGGTTCGGCACCGCTGCCGTCGGCCACACCGAGACCGAGGTCTGGAACGGGGTCCAGGCCGTCGCCCCCGTCGGCGATCTCGAACCCGTTCTCCTTGCGGAAGGACTCGTAGATCTGAAGCAGCACTTGCTTCTGCCGTTCGGTGAGCGTGGGATCGGCGAGGAGGACGGCACGCGTCTCGACCTCGTCCCGGTCCCGCTCGGCATCGAGGATGCCGGCCCGCACGTACAGCGTCTCGGCGGAGATCCGCAGCGCCTTGGCGACCTGCTGCAACACCTCCGCGCTCGGCTTGCGCAGCCCGCGCTCGATCTGGCTCAGATACGGATTCGACACCCCGGCGGCATCGGCGAGCTGCCGCAGAGACAGCTGCGCGGTGCGCCGCTGCTCACGCAGATACTCGCCGAGATTGCCGACGTTGAGCGTTGCCATGACTCCACCTTGCCCCACCCCCGCTAACTATTGCAAGCACCCGCTTGCAAAAGTGTGCCGTGCCACTCGGGCCTGCTCTGTGGGAGTCCTACGAAGTTGTCCTGTCTCTGCGACGTGTAGGCGGTCCCGCTCTTCTGTAGGAAGGGGGCCGATCAGCGCATGCTGATGCAGAAGGGATGCCCGACCGGATCGGTGAGGACCCGCGCCTTGTCCCCATGCGGCTGGTGATCCGGCTTGCCCGCACCCAACTCCAGCAGCCGGGCCTCGGCCACGGTCAAGTCCTCATCGACCTTGAAGCAGATGTGAAGCTGCTGGGGAACGATCTGGTCGGGCCAGCTCGGAGCCCGGTAGCCGTCGACCCGTTGGAAACCGATCAAGAGTCCGTGCTCACCGTTGAGGCCCGCGAAGTCGGCATCCGACTTCGGATGCAGTTCAAGGCCGGTGGCCTGCTGATAGAACGCCGCCAAGGCCAGCGGATCAGGGCAGTCGAGCGTTATCGCAACCAGCTTCATCCGCAGGGACATGGGGCCTCCGGGCCGACCGGTGTGATTCCGCGATGAACACCCTAGAGGCGGCTTCCTATCTGGGACAGGACACCCGCGCAGCTCGGTCCGACCCCGCCGGAAAAGGTCGGCAACGAGACGCTGCTCCGTCAGTGACTGCACCATCCGTGTCAGCGGGTGTATTCGTCGACGGCATCCCGGTGCGGCCTGAGGCCGTCCATCAGGAGGTCGAGGAGGCGCCGGGGCTGGTCGGGGTCTCCGGAGCGGGGGGCTACGGCGAGCATGGCGAGGATGCCGGCGGAGACGTCCTCGGGGCGGACATCGGCACGGACGTCACCGGCGGCGGCGCCGGCTTCGAGGATCGTGGCGATGGCCGCCAGGAGTTCCTGGCGGGTGTGCGCGAGGGAGATCGCGCCGGCGTCGACCATGGCGAGCAGGGTGTCGGTCATGCCGTGCTTGGTGGCGACCCACTCCCCGAACAGGTCCATCCACAGCCGCAGTGCCCGTGCGGGCGGGTGACAGTCGAGCAACTCCCGTGCCCCGGCCGTGAGTCGGACGACCTGGTCCTGGTACACGGCATCGACGAGCGCTTCCCGGGTCGGGAAGTGACGGTAGACCGTGGCGATGCCGACGCCCGCCTGCCGGGCGATCTCGCGCATCGACGGCTCGGTGTCGGAGGCGGCGTAGGCGCGGGTGGCCGCCGCGAGCACGCTCTCCCGGTTGCGCACGGCGTCGGCGCGCGGCTGCGGGGAGGCAGCCGGGGGCGGGTCGGCGGTCATCTCTGAACGGATCGCGTTCCGGTTGGGACGGTCATGGGGTCAGCCTAGACCCCGGGCCAGACGACGGAACGCGTTCCGATTGGCCCGGAGGAGACCACGTGACCGCGTCCGATTCCGCACCAGATTCCGCGTCGGCACCCCCTTTCCGCGCCGGACCCCCTGCGCACCGTCCGCTTCCACGAGAACGGCGAGCCGCCGACCCCCTCCGCCTGGAGCCGCTCCCGCTCCCGCGCCCGTGCCCGAGCGGGTCAAGGCCCTCGGGATCAGCCTGACCGGGCACGCCCAGGGACAGGTCCTGCTGTTGCCCGGCGTCAGCTACGGGCTCACCCGAACTCGACCTCACCGGCACGAGCTGACCGACGCGGGTCGACTGACGCCGCTGACCGACGACAGACCGCCCCGCGCCACCCGAGACGAAGTCGACACCCGAGACGAGGTCGACACTCGGTACCGTCCGCCGCCGCCACCTCATCGCTCGTCGCCCTCCCGCTCGGAACGCGCCGACGCCGGGATCGGGACCAGCAGCACCGCCGACAGCAGCGTCAGCAAGGACAGGGACACGGCGTTCAGGACCTGGTCGCGCGTGCCGTACATGTCGAGATGCTGAACGTGATAGCTGAAGTGCGGCACGTTGAAGACCAGCCAGACCGCCCCCGTCGTCTGCACCAGCCGGGTGTTCCGCACCTGCCGCAACGCGATGATCGTCAGGCAGGACAGCGCGAGGAACATGGACCCCGCGTCCTTGACGAGGTGCTCGTTGTAGGGGCCCAGTGGGGGCAGCCACTTCAGCCCGAGCCCGGGGAAGTTCGCGTACCAGCCCGACGGCGAGAAGTAGGCCCACAGCCCTGTGTACAGACTGACCACGGCCAGCAGCCCGAGGCTGACGTACCGGATTCCTGTGTTCATACCCGTACGACGACACAGCCCCCACGAATGTCACGGCGGCACCCGAAGCCACAGGTCAGCCGCCCGCCTCCCGCACCATGAACACATCCACCGCGTCCTCGGCCTCGACGACGAACCCGAACCGCTCGTACAGCCGCCGGGCCGGACTCCCCCGCAACACGTTCAGCCGTACGACCCGGACACCGTCACGGTCACACCGCTCCAGCAGCTCCCCCAGCACCCCGGACCCGATGCCGGCCCCCTGAAACCGGGCATCCAGATAGAAATGCTCCAGCCAGTGGCAACGCCCCTCCGCGTCCGCCCGCAGCGCCACGCACCCGGTGAACTCCCCGCCCACCTCGATCACCCAGGTGTGCCCCGCCACGAACCCGTCCCGCAACCGCTGCCGGACCCGCCGCGCGTCATACCGCCCGACCCGCTCCAGATCGCCGCGCAACACCGCGGCCCGCAACTCCGCGATCGCCTCGACGTCCCCCGCCGAAGCGTCCCGTATCACCCAGTCAGCCATGCCCACCCCGACCGCAGATCCCGACCATTGATCCTCAACTACCGCCGACCATCTACCTGTTGACCGCCAGCCAAGCCTCCATGGCCTCGAAGTCCGCGCGCGTGATCCCCTGTCGATGGTCGACGCGGTGCAGGAGGGCGCGTTCGGGGTGGTGGGCGGTGACCCAGGCACGGTCGGTGTCGCCGATCTCGTCGTCCACCCAGAGGAAGGGGCGCGCGGCGGCCCAGGCGACCAGCGGCCGGGTCTTCCAGTGCAGGCCGCCGGGCGCGTTGTCCTCGGCCGGGTCGGGCCAGTCGACCAGGGGGAGTTGGGGCAGTCCGAGCCAGGGCGCGAGGCACACGTTCGCGTCGTCCATCCACGTCGTGGCCCACACGAGTTCGCACCCCAGCGCGGTGAGCCGGGCCCCGAGCGCGGGGTCGACGCGGGTCAGCAGGGGCGGGGCACCGGCGACCGGCGGCGCGAAGCGCGGCTCGTACGCCGGGTACGGCCGCGACGCACCGAAAGGGAGCAACGTCCCGTCGACATCGAGAAAGAGAAGCATCGCGACCAGGATCGAGCACATCGCCGTTCCACGCCACGCACATCAGCCGTTCCACGCCACGCGCATCGGCCGTTCCACGCCACGCACATCAGCCGTTCCTCGCCCTCTCCTCCCGAGCCGAGCACCCGCTCCCCCACCCCGGGTCACCCCTGGAACCCGCCCGCCCGCAACAGCTCGTCAACCCGAGCCCGGTGCGCCGCCTCCCACGCGTCGAGACCCTCCGCCGCCTCCTTGGCCAACCGCTCCCGCGCCCCGGCGAGCACCTCCGCCCGGCGCCCGCCCGGCACGACCACGACCCCGTCCTCGTCGGCCACCACGACATCCCTGGGATCGACGGCGACTCCCCCGCACCGCACCCGCTCGTTCAACGGGAGTACGGCCTTCTTGACCCCCGGGATCGGTACGACGCCCCGCCCGAACACGGGAAACCCCGCCTCCCGTACCTCCCCCACGTCCCGGATCACCCCGTCGACGACGAACCCGGCGATCCCGCGCCGCTGCGCCACCGCGCACACATTGCCGCCGGCGAGGGCGTACTCCACGTCTCCGGACTCCACGACGACGACCGAACCGGGCTCGGCGCGGTAGATCGCGGCGTGCAGCATGAGGTTGTCGCCCGGAGGGCAGCGCACGGTGAACGCCGGTCCGGCGAGGCGGGGTGCCGGGGCCCACAGCGACCGGATGCCGAGGTCCAGCACCTGCGCGTGGCCCAGCAGATCGGCGAGGGTGGTCGTGGGGACGTCCTGGAATTCGCTGGCCTCAGTCATACGCCGGACGCTACCGTCACCCTCATGACTGCCGGGTCGGCCTTGTGCCGTGAGCGAGTCGGGTACCCGGCCTCCGAGTGAGGCCCTGGTGGGCCAGAGGCCCGCCGTCTGTCGTGCGTCCCGTAGAGACACGTCGAGTAGCCACATCAGCGCGTTCGTCGCGCCCTCTCCACGCCTCCGGACCAGCAACGACAGAGAGAAGAGTCCACCACCCGATGCCCCATGACCTCAACCAGCCGATCATCGACGAGTTCCGCGCCAACAAGGGCCGTATGACCGGGTACTTCGAAGGTGCCCGGCTCCTCCTCCTCACCACCACCGGCGCCCGCACCGGCGCCCCCCACACCACCCCCGTCGGCTATCTCCCCGACGGCGACCGGGTCCTGGTCATCGCCTCGGCGGCCGGTTCCGACCGGCATCCGGACTGGTTCCGCAACCTCGTCGCCCACCCCCAAGTCACCGTCGAGAGCGGTGTCTTCACCTACGAGGCGCGAGCCGTCGTCCTCACCGGCGAGGAGCGCGACGAGGTCTTCGCCCGCGCCGTGGAGGCGGACCCGGGCTGGGCGGCGTACCAGGAGAAGACCGAACGGATCATCCCGGTCGTGGCCCTGCACAGCCTGGCGCAGGGCGGCCCCGGCACCATCAACGCGGCCTCCTTCGGCGAGGCCATCAAGGTGGTGCACGACGCATTCCGCCACGAACTCGCGCTGATACGCGGCGAGTTGAACAAGACAGCAGACGCCGGTACCGAGTTCTCCACTCTGGGCGCCCAACTCCGCGTCAACTGCCTCACGTTCTGCCAGGGCCTCCACAACCACCACGCCGGCGAGGACACCGTCCTCTTCCCCCTCATCGCCGAACGCCACCCCGGCTCCGCAGCGGCCCTGACCCGCCTCCGCGAGGAGCACGAGCAGATCGCGGCCCTGGTGGACGCCCTGCGCGAGACCCTCGCGACCCCCACGGACCCGGCGAAGACCCGCACCGAGGCAAACCGCCTGACGGCCGCACTGGAGGCCCATCTCGACTATGAGGAACAGGAGTTGATTCCTCTGTTCGACGCCTAACCCAGCGCCCGCGTCAGATGCGGCGTGGCCATCCGGCTGGCCGGCAACCCCAGGCAGCCGGTGGCCACGGCGAGGGTGACGTCGTAGGAGTCGACCGCTCTGCGGACGTTGGGGGCGTCGAGATTCACGCCGGTAACCAGGCGGTCGAGGTCGATGTAGGCGGAGCGGATGATCTCCAGGGAGCGGTAGACGTGCCAGTCCTCCTCCCAGCCCTTGGTGTAGACCTCGCCGAGGGTGTTCGACCAGCGGCGGAACATGCGTTTGCGGATCTCCGGCTGGGTCGGGGTGAGGTGCATGTGCCGGACGAGGTCGTAGAGCGGGTCGCCGACCACCGCCATTTCCCAGTCGATGAGAGTGAGCGCGTGGGCGTCGGCGCGGCGCACCAGGTTCCAGGGGTTCAAGTCGCCGTGCAGCAAGGCGGGTTGACGCTCGGTCACCTGGTGGCGGGAGAGCATCTCGTGCAGCCGGCCCGCGTCCGGCAGGCCCAGCAGCCGGGCCGCGCGCTTGGACTCGTGCGGCAGGTCGCCGACCAGTTCGGCGAGTTGCTCGCTCAGCCAGGCGTAGAAACGTCCCTCCCCGATGGCCGGGGCGATCGGCCGGTAGTCGACCTCGGTGAGGGCGCAGAGCTGGTCGACGAGCCCGTCCGCCTCGTTCGGCCGCAGGCCGTGCACGGGGTGGTCGGGCAGTCGGCCCGTGTCCTTGGGCCCTTCGTACGTGTGGATGGCGAACTTTTCGCCCTGATAGCTGGTGCCCAGCGCGAGGATGCGGGGCGCGGCGACTTCCACCGGCGCCTGCTCGATGGCCCGGAGCACCTTGTGCTCCTCGAGGAAGCTCTGTTCGCGGCGGCACAGGCGCGCGGCCATCCGCCGTACGACGACCAGCCGGTCGTGGTCCTTCACCCGCACGCGGACCACGGAGTTGAGGTGGGCCGTGCCCTTGAAGACCAGGCGGCCCGGTGCCGCGCCCTCGGCGACGAGGGCGTCACTCACCGCCCGAAAAGGGAACTCACCACGCTCTGGGACACCATCGGCGGGCGTCCAGCCCGTGCCGACGACCGGCCGGCCGCCGCTCGCGGTGTGGCGCCGGGAGTCCTGCCAGCGGTACAGCACCCGTTCGATCTCGGCGTCGTCCGGCACCGTGCGCAGCCGCAGCGGCCCGGCCGCCGACTTCAGCGCCGCACGCACCGACGCGGTCGCCTCGCGCAGGCGCCCTTGGTCGAACTTCTCCTCCAGCGACTTCGCCGCCCGCATCACGTCGGGGTAGACGGACTGCGCGCGTTCGAAATCGACGTAGTGCCGCAGGTCCTTGGCGAGTCCGTTGACGGCGGCCGGCCGGACGGCGCGCATGGCGTCCGCCCAGGCGTCGACGACGTCGCCCCACTGGTGGGCCGGGTAGCGCATGCGGACCAGATGGGTGGCGAGGTCGTGCAGGGGGTCGCCGTAGGTGGCGAGTTCCCAGTCGACGCAGATGAGGGGTGGTGTCCCGCCGTGCGTCACGATCAGGTTGTCGCGGTGCAGATCCGTGTGGAGCAGGCTGTACGGCCGTCTCGCCATCACCGGCACCCGCTCCGCGAGCCGCTCCAGCGTGTCGTCCGGGATGCCCAGGGCGGCGAACAGGCCGCCGAAGTCTGACCAGTTGGGCCGCCTGATCTGTTCGTCGGTGAGCCGCACCAGCGTGCGCAGGAAGCCCTGGCTGTCCTTGTCGTTGCGCGGCCAGTCAGCCGGCAGCCGCGGCAGGGACTCCCGGCGCACCTGGGCCATGCGGGCGAGCAGTCCGGCCAGCTGCTGGATCCGCAGGGGGTCCACGGCCTCGCCCGGACCGCAGGTGGCGGAGAGCGGCTCTCCTTCCACATAGCTGTGGAGGGCGAAGCCGTCGCCCTCGAAGAGGCACTCGGGCGTGTTCGGCAGCACGGCACCGAGGGCGCCGAGGATCTCCGACTCCTTCGCCCAGGTCCTGATGACCACGGGCAGCGCCTCGCGGCGCCGGATCCGCACGGTGACCGCCGTCCCGGGCGCCCGGCCGACCCGCTCGGCCATGGACTCCGTCAGCCGCAGGACGTAGTTCTGGTTGTGGTAACCGTGAATCGCGCGGCCCTGCCGGGTGGCGTGCTGCAGGAACGCCGTGGAGACGGCGTCCGGCAGGTCTTTCGTGGCGCGTTCCCCGTCGAGGTGAGGAGGACGGGGAACGGATGGTGCGCCCACTGGCCGCTCCGGGTTGTTCGCACAGGACGTGGAAGGGTACGCAAGACGTTAATCGCGAGTTGTACTCCGCACGACCAGAGTGCCGCTCAAGTGGCGACAACGGGTGGTTTGCCACTCTTCTGCGTGAGGTCGTTCGGATGCGAATGTCGGTTGGCTTGTTCGCCCATCCATACGCACGATCGGGAGCGGTTGCTCACCGGGTGGCCGCATGCTATCCGACCCCCTGGACCACTGGACGCACAGTCCGGTTGCACTGTTGTTAAGACGTCGCTCCCGCCTGATGAGACGTCGATCCCGGCTGCCGGACGTCACCCATTCCCCCGGAGCTGTTGCAGGATCGGTTCCAGAGAGCCGACGACGGCCCCGGCGCCGGCCTCTCGCAGCAACGTTTCCTTCTCCTCGTTACGCGCGTAGCCCAGGAACGGAACTCCGGCCCGCGCCGCCGCCTCGCAGTCGGCCGGGGTGTCGCCGATCATCAGGGAGTCGGCGGGTGCGCCGCCCATCGCGCGCAGGGCGCGGTTCAGGCAGTCGGGGTTCGGCTTCATCAGATCGAGGTCGCTGGTGCGGCCGTAGACATGCGTGTCGAAGCAGTCGAGCAGGTCGCGGCCGCCGAGGTAGTCCTTCACCGTGCGGGGCGAGTTGTTGGTCGCCACGGCGAGCCGACAGCCCACGGCACGCCACGTACGGATCAACGGGTCTGCGTACGCGGTGGGTTGAGCGGAGCCGACCGCTTTGAGTTCCTGCTGGGTGAGTCTCTCTTCCAGTTCGGCCACCAGATCGCTGCGCGGATGGCGTTCGTTGACCGCTTTGAGGACGACATGCGGGTCCGGGTGCTTCCGCTCCCGGTCTGTCAGCAGCGCGCGGAGACCATGGGCCTCCAGCCAGCCCACCAGATCCTTCGCCACGTCGTCGGCCGAGTGCCCCGCGAAGAGTTGGCAGATCGGCCCGTCGAAGTCGAAGAGCACGAAACGGGCGTTCGTGATCAGTTCACGCACCTTGTCCGCCCCTGCTTTCGCCATTCCGGTCTGCGTCGCATCAGAAGTCACTAGGAGAGTGTCAGGTCCGTCGTGATGGTTTCCCAGAGGGCGTCGAACCACAGCTGGGATTGCTCCACGAACGCGGCGTCCCGTTCACCGGCATTGCGCAGGAAGGAGAAGAGGACCGACCGGGAGCCGAGGGTGTCGTACATCTCCAGGGTCTGGCTGTTGTACTCCTCCTCGCGTTCGTCGAGGACGTAGTAACCGAGCAGCGCCTCCTCGCCGTTGAGGAGGTAGAGCTTGATCGGGGGGGTGAAGGGGAGGGCGCGGAAAGTGACGTGGACGTCGATGCCGTGGGTGGCGCGCAGGGCGAGCAGGTTGTGCTGGAGAACCTGGGCCTGGGCGTTGCGCATCATCAGCCAGCGCTGGTGGACCGGGTCGTCCTCGCCGCGGCCGTCGACCGGCACCGGGAAGGCCAGGGCGATCTTCCGGGAGGGAAGCAGGACACGGACGTCGATCGACTTGGGGCGGACGCGACCCTCGTGGATCAGCCGGACCGACTCCCCCACGGCCAGCATCAGGCTCTCGGCGGTCAGGCAGGCGGCGTCGAGCCGGACCCGGGTTGCCGTGAACGCCTCGGACAGCCGGGGCGCGAGGGCCACCATGGTCGGCTGCGGCTCGCCCGCCACGGGGCTACGCTCCGCGATCCGCGGCGGACTCCCCTTGCTGACGTTCGTCAGCAGGCCCGCCTCCTGGAGGAGCTTCAACGCCTGGCGTACGGCGCCTCGTTCGACCCCGAACTCCTCTGCCAGGTCGGCTTGGGTGGGCAGGCGGTCGCCGGCCTTGAGGTCGCCGGTGCGGATGCGGTCGCGTAGGGCGTCGGCGATCTCCTGGGGCGAGAAGCTTCTGCTGCCGTTCACTGCCACGTTCTCCTGGGTCACTACCAAACGGTATAACTCTGCCCCATCTAAGGGGAGTTGTTTGGAACCTGATTGTAAGTAGGTGTGAGTAGGTACCAATCGGGAACAACTTAAGCAGAGTTGGCTGCCAACTTCTCAGAGTTGCTTCAAGTTGGTGGAAGTTTTGCTTCCGCAGCCCGAAGGGGGAACCACCGTGCCTGCCATCGCCCTCCTCTCCGCCGTCTTCGTCGTCGGCTTCGAGCAGATCGTCCAGTGGAAGTACGGCGCCACCGGAATCATCGGCCTGCTACTGCTCACCGTCGGTATCAAGGCCAAGAGCCCGGCCATCAGCTCCATCGGGGCCGTCGTCCTGGCCCTTCTGGTCACCGGACCGGCTCTGTGAGTCACCCGGAGGCGGTCAGCTCGGGGGCGTGAGTGTCAGCTCCGAACTGATCGTCTCCCACAGCGCGTTGAACCACAGATGCGACTGTTCCACGAAGGTCGTGTCCCGCAGTCCCGCACCCTGGTCGAAGGCGAACAGCATCGACTGGGTGCCCTCCGCGTCGTACATCTCCACCTGCTCGTGACCGATCTCCGCCTCCCGCTGGGACAGCGTGTAGTAGGCGAACAGTGCCTCCGAGCCGTTGAGCAGGTACAGCTTCACCGGTGGGGTGAAGGGGAGCGCGCGGAACGTGATGTGCACATCGATGCCGTGCGTCGCGCGCAGCGCGAGCAGGTTGTGCTTCAACACCTGCCCCTGGGCGTTGCGTTGGGCGAGCCAGCGCTGTTGCAGCCGGCCGTCGGCGGGGGCGTCCACCCGGGAGGGGAAGGCGAGTTCGATGTCACTGCTCGGCAGCAGCACTCGGACGTCGACCTTGGCCGGTTTCAGTCGTCCGGCGTGGATCTGACGCAGCGGTTCGCCGATGGCGAGGGTGAGCGAGACGGCCGTCAGACACAGGGCCTCGATCTCCACGTGCGGCTGCGCGAAGGCCTCCGCGATGCGCGGCGCGAGGCCCACCATCGTGGGCTGCGGCGGGGCTCCGGGCCCGGTCAGGGCCGCGCTGAGGTCGGGAGCGACGGTCGCCGGGCTGCCCTTGGTCACATTGGTGAGCAGACGCTCGGACTGAAGGATGCGCAGTGCCTGTCGTACGGCCCCGCGCTCGACGCCGAACTCGTCCGCCAGCCTCGCCTGGGTGGGCATGCGCTGGCCGGGCCGCAGTACACCGGACCTGATCCGGGTGCGCAGCTCGTCGGCCAGCTCGCGGTGTGACCACTGTGGCCGTGGTGACCTCGACCGTCCACTGACGGTGGCGTGTTCCGGGTCCACGACCAAACACTACAACTTCCCGCCATCTTTCGGCAGTTCAGGGAAAGGTGGTTATGAGCCGCTTCCAATCGGAGATAACTAGAAGTGAGTTGGTCGCCAACTTAGCCAACTTGGCCGACCGGGTCTCTCTCCTGGAGGGGAGCCGAGAGCCCGGTCAGCCGGTACCACCGCAGGACAACCACAACTGAACAGCTACGGATGAGTCCAGTACACCCAGTGGTTCCAGTCCATCAAGGGGCGGCAGCGGAAGGGTCGTTCAGGTTCAGAAGATGTCCGGGCACCATGGCCGCCTGGACGTACGCAGCAGGGCGTCGGCCACACGGGCGGCGCCCGCTCGTTCTTCCCGGACCCGCCCCAACGCCGCGAGCCGCACGGCAGACTCGTCCCCGAGCCACAGCGCCCCCAACTCCCTTATATCCAGGATGAGTTCGGCGCTCTCAGCGGTCGGCGTGCAGGAGGCCCCCTGCGCCGCCGACGCCTCCAGCCGGTAGCGCCCACCGGCCAGCCCGGCACCGTCGAGCACCTCGAACACCAACGCGCCCTCCCCCTCGTACGACCGCGCCTCCATGGCCCGTACGACATCCAGGACCCGCACCCACAGCCAGTCCGCCTGGGTCGTGATCGTGGCCGCGCGCGGGTCAGGCAGAAGGAGGGGAAGCAGGTCGTCGGGAGCCCGCCAGTCCGACGTCACCTTGGTCACCCAGTCGATGGAGCAGATGTGGTGCCACAGGGCGCGCTCGGCGGCCGGGGTGGTCGCGATCAGCCCCTTCACCGTGGCCGTGTCCATCGGCTGCTTGGCATCCGTCCACGTGTCGTCGCAGACGTACGCGGCCAGGCCCTCCACCTCACCCTCCGCCGACCGGTACACGGCGTAGAACCGCTCCGTCCACTCCGGGGAACGGGTCAGGCGCAGGGCACCGGTGGCGACCTGCCACCAGCGGTCGTCGCGGTTGATCACACCGGGCTGGCTGCGGCGGAGCTGTTCGTGCAGCTCGGGACCGAGCTTGCGTACGTCCGCGCCGTCCACCAGGTCGATACGCCCGCCGTTCTCCGGGGCGGACCAGCGGGGGTCCAGGCCCGCCCTGGTGACGTCGATCTGCCACTTCGTCGCACTGGTGGCGGGACCGAAGCCGTAGCGGCCGTAGATCCGGTACTCGGCCGCGATCAGGGTGGCCACCACGTCGCCACGTTCCTTCGCGGCCGCCAGGTCCTGGGACATCATGCGGGTCAGGAGGCCTCGGCGGCGGTGGGTGGAGGTAACGGTGACGTTCGAGATGGCGTCTGCGGGGACGGGAGTGCCGCCTACCGCGGTGAGTTCCTGCGGGAAGGAACGGAAGGTGGCTACGCAGCGGCCGTCGTCGAATGCGCCCAGGGTGCGGGACGGGTCGATGTAGGTGCTGCGGTCGGCGATCTCTTCCTCACCGACGTCCGGGGTGCGGAGGAAGCCGGTGTTCAGGGCGCGGATCCAGTCCGGGATCTCGGGCTGGGTGATGGGACGGACAGCGAGGGTCTGGTCGGGGCGGGTCATGGATTCACGGTAGGTCGGGGTGGGCGGGGGCTGCCGGGATTTTCCTCGCCCCCGCCGGGCGGCCTGACGAGTGCGAGCCTGAGCCGAGAAGTTGCCGGTGGGCTGAGTGGTGTGGTGATGAGTGCGTGATGAGCGCCAACCCGGCTGAAGGCGGGGCTCTAAAAAGGCTGGCTGCAAATCTAACCGCTCACCCACCACAAGAATGGTTAGATTTGTACCCAGCTTCTTGGGACCACTCACCGGCGGACAGCCGCTGAGCCGACGCGGCGTGCTGGCGAGACGCGAGCGCGCACCCCTCACACCGGCTGGCAAGCCAGTACAGGCAGGGGCGTAGACACCTGGGCCACCCATTCCTCCGGGTCACTCGCTCGCTTCTCAAACGGGCTGGAGCGGACCGAGTCAAGGGTGGAGCGCAGCGGAATCGGCGCAGCCGACGCGACCGCAGGGAGCGCCCTTTACTCGGGCCGCGGAAGCCCGACACTGGCCAAGAAGCGAGTGGCCCCCCCCTAGAACACCGCCCGGATCTCGCCCACCTCGCGCCCCCCGCCCAGCACCACCGACCTCCCGAGCGCCTCCGCCGGTACACCCATCGCACCCAACGCCCGCCCCAACACCGCCCCCAACACCCGCCCCGCCCCGTCCTCCACCTTGAACGCCAACGCCCGCCCGTCCGCCAGAGCCACCGCCTGCACCCCCTCCGCCCCCATCTTCGACAGCACCCCGGGCACGGCACGCATCAAGGCCGTATCGGGACGACGGCTCCCGGCGACGTACTCGGGGTGGGCCCGCATCGCGTCCGCGACCCGCCGCTCCGGCGAACCGGGGTCCGCCAGGACGAACGAGCGGTACGCGCGGGCAAGCCCGGTCAGTGTGATCGCCATCAGCGGGGCGCCGCAGCCATCCGTGCCCACGGCCGCCACCCGCTCCCCCGACATTTCTTCCACAACCCTGTGGATAAGTTTCTGTAGCGGGTGATCCGGATCCAGATACGACGACAACGACCAGCCCCGCAGCGCGGACGCCGCCAGCATCGCCGCATGCTTGCCGGAGCAGTTCATGGCGATCCGGTCGCGCACGGCACCCGACGCCAGATACGTCTCCTGCTCGACAGGGTCCAGCGGAAGATCCGGCGGGCACTGCAACTGCCCTGCGTCCAGGCCGTGTTCGGCGAGAAGTCGGCGTACGAGATCACGGTGGAAGAGTTCACCGGAGTGGCTCGCCGCGGCGATGGCGAGGCGTTCGCCGGACAGGTCGAGGCCCGCGCGCAGTACGCCCGCCGCCTGCATCGGTTTGTTGGAGGAGCGGGGGAAGACGGGGGTCGTCACGTCACCCAGGGCCCGTTCCACGGAGCCGTCCGCCGCGAGAATCACCAGGCTGCCCCGGTGCCGGCTCTCCACGAAGCCGGACCGGACCACCTCCGCCAACACCGGCACCGGCCCCGGCCCCGGCACGGACGCCGACGCCGACGCCGACGTAGAGGACATGTCATACGGGTCGACTGTCACACGGAACCCCTCACGTCAGCCCCTCACGTCAGCAGGTCGTCCACCTGTGCCTCTCCCTCACGGTACCTGCGCGCGATCTCCGCGCTACAGCCGTCAGCCGTGTGCTGGAGGACCTGACGGCGCCGGGACACCTGCTGTTCGTACCGGACGAGACGACCCATCGCGGTGGTCAGTTCGAGGTCGGTACGGGCCTCCAGGTCGGACAGTTCGACCTCGGCCAGCATCTCGGCGGCGAGCAGCCGGTACTCCTCGCTGTGCGGGGTGCCGAGCGTGACATGCCGGGCGGAGGAACGGTGCCGGGCCGGGGCGTCCGCGAGGATCTCCGACAGCCGGTCGACGACGGAGGCCGCGCCCGCCGGGGACCGCCGGGCCAGTTCGGCGCGGAGGATGTCGATACGGCCCTGGAGGAGCCGGCGGACGTAACTCAGGTCGGCCTCGTCGCGCTGCGCGTCACGGCGGAGTGCGCGCAGTTCCGGGAGCCGCAGGACGGTCAGGTCGGGCGCGCGCGGATCGGGCAGCAGCGGGCTGTCGACGCGCTGCACGGGCGGACGGCGCCCGGCCGGTCCCCCCGCGCGGATCAGCGAGACAGACCCGGGGGGCTGCCCGGTACTCGGTGTGCTCATGTGCCTCAACCCGTCCCCTCGACCGGCGTGTGGACAGCATCGTGCCACCCCAAGTGGCCGCTATGTGACCGAGTGCCCCCGAACGGCCCCAGATGGGGGGTTAAGGATCAAAAATCGGCCCCTTACAGCCCCTCCCCGCCCGCAGGGCATCATGGGACCCATGCGAGCAGTGGTGCAGCGGGTGGACGGCGCGAGCGTCGTCGTGGAAGGCGAGACCGTCGGGGCGATCGACGGCGAGGGGCTGTGCGTCCTCGTCGGCGTCACGCACGACGACACCAAGGAGAAGGCGGCCCAACTGGCCCGCAAACTCTGGTCGATCCGCATGCTCCACGACGAGAAGTCGTGCAGCGACATCGACGCCCCGCTGCTCGTCATCAGCCAGTTCACGCTCTACGGCGACGCCCGCAAGGGCCGCCGCCCCACCTGGAACGCCGCCGCCCCCGGCGACATCGCGGAGCCGCTCGTCGACGAGGTCGTCGCCCAACTCCGCTCCCTGGGCGCCACGGTGGCGACGGGCCGCTTCGGCGCCCAGATGCGCGTCTCCCTCACGAACGACGGCCCGTTCACCGTGGTCGTGGACCTCTAGGAAGCCCTCAGGGCGCTACGACGACCTCCTGCGCGGCGGCCGTGCTGTCGGCCAGCAGCGGGGCGTCCAGCGGAACGTTCCGCTTCACCAGGGCCAGGGCGATCGGGCCCAGTTCGTGGTGGCGTACGGAGGTGGTGATGAAGCCGATCTTCCGGCCCTCCGCGCCCTCCGCCGCGAGCCTCAACTCCGTGCCGTGGCCCGGGAGATGGACCTCGCTGCCGTCGAGGTGGAGGAAGACGAGGCGGCGCGGCGGCTTGCCCAGGTTCTGGACGCGGGCGACCGTCTCCTGACCTCGGTAGCAGCCCTTCTGGAGATGCACCGCCGTGCCGATCCAGCCCAGCTCGTGCGGGATCGTGCGGTGGTCGGTCTCGAAGCCGAGGCGGGGGCGGTGGTGCTCGACGCGCAGCGCCTCGTAGGCCAGGATGCCGGCCGGGGGACCCGACTTCTCGGCGTACGACTCCAGGTCCTCGCGCGGGAGGAAGAGATCGCGGCCGTACGGCGTCTCGCGGACGACCGTGCCGGCCGGGACCTCGGCGATGGACCCGGCGGGGACGTACACCACCGCGAACTCGCTGGTGCGGTCGGTGACTTCGACGCGGTAGAAGAACTTCATCGACTCCAGGTAGGCGATCAGCGCCTCCTGGGTGTCCGGTTCGGTGTGCATCCAGACCGTGGTGCCGTCGTCCACGAGGTACAGCGCGTGCTCGATGTGGCCGTGCGCGGAGAGGATCAGCGCCTCGGTGGCGACGCCGGTGGGGAGGTCGCTGACGTGCTGGGTGAGCAGGAGGTGCAGCCAGCTCAGCCGGTCGTCCCCGGTGACGGCGACGACCCCGCGGTGCGAGAGGTCCACGAAACCGGTGCCGTCGGCGAGGGTGCGCTGCTCACGGAACAGGTCGCCGTAGTGGGCGGCGACGCCTTCGTCCACTCCTTCGGCGGGGACGGCGCCGGGCAGGGACAACAGGGGGCTCTTCATACGGGTAAGCCTACGACTCGGTAGTCGAAGTCTTCGTGGGCGTCTTCAGGGAGCAGTCCCGGCACCTGCCGAAGATCGCGAAGTGCTTCATGTCGGTCTCGAAACCGAACGTGTCCCGCAGCTTGGCCCGGAACTCGGCGGCGACCTCGACATCGGCCTCGATGACGTTCGTGCAGTCACGGCAGACGAGGTGGATGTGATGGTGCCGGTCCGCGAGGTGGTACGTCGGCGCCCCGTGCCCCAGATGCGCGTGACTGACCAGCTGGAGCTCCTCCAGGAGCTCCAGGGTTCTGTACACGGTCGAGATGTTGACCCCCGACGCCGTCTTCCTCACCTCGATGAGGATGTCGTCGGGGGTCGCGTGCTCCAGGGTGTCCACGGCTTCGAGCACGAGTTGCCGCTGCGGCGTCAGCCGGTAGCCGCGCTGCCTGAGGTCACTCTTCCAGTCGGTGCTCACCACACCTCAGAGTCTAGGACTACTTGAAGAAAGCGATCCCGTCGTCCGGCATGTCGTCCGGGAGGGCCTTCGCCCAGCGCTCGACGTCCTCCGGAGTGACGACCTTCTTCAGGTGGGCGGACATGTAGGGGCGGAGTTCGACCTCGGGGGTCTGCTTCTCGCCGACCCACATGAGGTCGCTCTTGACGTAGCCGTAGAGGCGCTTGCCGCCGGTGTACGGGCCGGAGGCGGCCGTGCGGGCGACGGCGTCGGTGACCAGGTCGATCTGGGGCTTCTGCTTGGCGAGGTCGCCGTACCAGATCTCGACGACTCCGTCGTCCCTGGTCATCGTGACTTCCACCTTGCGGTCGGCGTCGATGCGCCAGAAGCCGGACTCGGTCTCCAGGGGGCGGACCTTGTTGCCCTCGCCGTCCAGGACCCAGGTGTGCGAGTGGTACTCCAGGAAGTCGCGGCCGTCGTGCGTGAAGGAGACCTCCTGGCCGAAGTTGCACTTCTCGGAGCCGGGGAAGTCGTGCACGCCCGCGCCGGCCCACTCGCCGAGCAGGAAGACGAGGGGGACCAGGTCCTTGTGGAGGTCGGACGGGATCTCGATCATGGCGTCAGCAGTTCCTCGGTGGGGGTCAGCGCTGGCCCTGGTACAGCTTCTTCACGCTCAGCCCGGCGAAGGCGAGAACGCCGACGCAGACCAGGACCAGCAGGGTTTCGAAGAAGATCTCCACGGGTGCTCCTCGAGCGGTACGTGTACACGGGGCCGGGGCCCAGCTTACGCGGCTGGACCCCGGCTCTCTCTGCGAGGTGCGGCTAGCCGAGCAGCTGGCTCTGGAGGGTGACCGTCTGTTCGAACGGGACCTTCTTCGCGCCGCCCTTGCGGGACTGCACGATCAGCCCGAGGGTGTCGCCGGCCGAGAGGTAGGCCTGGCGGACCTCCTCGGCGCCGTAGGGCTTGCTCTCGGTGTACGCCGAGGCCCGGACGTGGTTGGCGAGGATCTTGTCCGAGACGGCGTCGTCGTAGCTCGTGGCCGGGGCGCCGGTCAGGGCGAAGACGGGGCTGTCATACGAGATGAGGCCGGGCGAGAACAGGGTGTCCGCCACGGCCGAGGTGTCGAACTGGAGCAGGTAGATCCGGGTGTGCGTGCCGTCCGGCGCGGTCCAGCCGCGGGCCGCGATGTGCCGGAGGCCGTCGTCGGTCAGCTTCTGGGCGAGGTCCTTGCGGTCCTCCGGATCGGCGTACTGCGCGAGGAACGCCTTCGTCGGCAGCCAGCCGTCCGTGCCGCGCAGCGAGGCGTCGGCCTCGGCGCCCTTGGGCGCCGGCAGGAGCAGGGCCCGCTGATCCGCGTAGTGGGCGTTCGCCTTGTTGTCCGCGGCGAACGGCCCCGGGCTGCCGGAGGGCAGCGGCGGCCGGGTGATCTCCGGGTAGTCCCAGCGGCCGTCCGAGGCGGTCGC
Organism: Streptomyces sp. NPDC096013; assembly: GCF_044763565.1. Taxonomy (NCBI): domain Bacteria; kingdom Bacillati; phylum Actinomycetota; class Actinomycetes; order Kitasatosporales; family Streptomycetaceae; genus Streptomyces; species Streptomyces sp. NPDC096013. Next base: position 676,116 of record NZ_JBIWGK010000003.1, read on the forward strand.
GAGACCGGGTACGTCGGACCGCTTCAGCTGCGTGATGCCGTACGCCGTCCCCGCCCCGGCCGCCGCGAACACCACCACGGCGGCGGTCCAGCGCAGGGCGGCACGCAGGACGCGGCGGTCCTTGCGCACGGGAGCCGAGGACACGGGCTCTGGCTCGTGCTCGTGCTCGTGTTCGTGCTGCACCCCGGACACCGGCGAGGGCGCCGCGAAATGTTGCTGGTCGGTCATACCGCCTGCCCCGTCGTCTTGATGCGTTCCAGTTGTTCGCGGAGGAAGGCCGCGATGCCCTTCCGGTCCATGGACTTGGTGCCGGAGGCGTCGAGGGTGATGAGGACGTCGCCGATGTTGGCGAAACAGAGCATCTCGTCGAGTTTCTCGGCGGACGACGCCTTCGGCAGGAAGCAGCGTGCGTCCTTGTGGCCCGGGACCGTCGGTCCCTTGCGGAACACGTCCGTGGTGCTGTCCAGGAGTCCGTTCTCGTACGTGGCGAGGGTGTGCGCCGCCTTCTCGTCCATCCGGACCAGCTGGACCTCGACGGTGTAGGCGTTGGTCTCCTGAGCCGCGGCGTAGACGTAGCTGCGCATGGCGATGCCCTTGATCTGCTGCCCGTCGATCTGCTTCTCCAGCAGGAGCCGTTGGGAGCGGGGCAGGCCGCTGACCTCCTGCTTGCGCAGGGCGGTGGCCTGGCGGCCGGTGAGCTGGGCGTCGGCGCCGAACTTCGCGATGTCGGGGCCGCGTTGGTAGGCGAGGTTGTACGGGTTCAGCATGCCGCCGAGCCCCTTCGCCGGCGCCGCCTTGCCCTGCGCGGCGGACTTCGGGAACGTCCAGGTGGGGGCGCCCGCGTCCCGGTCGGCGCCGTTCACCGTCACGACGGTGTAGCCGACGCCGCCCACGACAGCGACGGCGAGCAGGGCACAGCCGACGACCGCGGCGATACGACCCCTGCGGGCGGGTTTCTTCGGAGTCTCGGGTGCGACCGGTTCCGTGGACGCGTCGAACTCCACCTGGCCGACCTCACCGAACTGGTTCTCGGTCACAGCCGCTCCATCTGCCGCTCGGCCAGATCCATGATCTTCTTCTTCGGGATCGGCTTCGTGTCGTAGATCCAGATCTCCATGGCGATGTCACCGCGCCAGGCATGCGCCTCGGCGCTGTAGTCGCCGTCCGAAGGATTGTGGACGTACGCCATACCGTCGCCGGTGCCGGGGACGGCCCAGTTGTCGGTGTGGGAGGTACGGCCCGCGTAGTAGAAGGCGTCGGTGGTGGCGACGGAGGCACCGAGGCTGTTCTCCTGGCGGTACTGCACCAGGACGACGTCCACCTGGCGTGAGCCCTCGCTCCAGTTGGTGACGGCCGCGCGCCGGAACTCCTCCCGGTACTGGTAGGCGAAGGAGGTGTCCGGCTCCGTGTACGTCTCGGAGTAGCCGGCCAGGTCGAGCCAGCCGTCGCTCCCCAGCGGGAAGAGGGCAGCCCGCGCCCCGGCGGGCCTCTTCAGCAGCAGTTTGCGCAGGTCGCCGTCGACCTTGACCTTGCGGTCCTGGGCGGCCGACAGCGGCTCGGGCGCCGGGCCCTTCGCCTGCGTCAGGGTCGGCTGCGCGAGCGAGGGCAGCGCGTCCGGTGCGCGGTCTGCCTGCACGAGGAATCCCGTGCAGGCACCGGCGACGACCCCGAGTACGGCGGCGACGGCGATCAGGAGGGTGGTGCGGCCGCGGCGGCGCGGTCTGTGTTCAGGTGTTTCCACGGGTACTTCAGGTACCTCGGGTACTTCCAAGACGTCCCCCACAGAACGTGACGTGCGCATTCCATATGCGCGCACAGAAGACCCATGGCTACTGAAGGGAGTTGTAGGGGAGTTGATTACGATTCGGTCATGTCGAAGAAGCTCGTGATCAAGGTGACGGCCGGTTCGGACGCCCCCGAGCGCTGCTCACAGGCGTTCACGGTGGCCGCGGTCGCCGTAGCCAGCGGAGTGGACGTCTCGCTGTGGCTGACCGGAGAGTCCGCATGGTTCGCCCTGCCGGGGCGCGCCGCGGAGTTCGAACTCCCGCATGCCGCCCCGCTGCCGGACCTGATCGACTCGATCCTGGCAGCGGGCCGCATCACGCTGTGCACGCAGTGTGCGGCCCGGCGGGACATCTCCGAGAAGGATGTCATCGAGGGCGTACGGATCGCCGGGGCGCAGGTGTTCGTACAGGAGGCGATGGCGGACGAGACGCAGGCGTTGGTCTACTGACCCTTGACCGACCCGATGAACTCCGCCCACGCGCCGACCCCGAGCAGCACGGTGCCGTGGGCGGGGTTCTTGCTGTCGCGGACGGGGACGAGGCCGGAGAGGTTGGGGGCAACTTCGACGCAGTCGCCGCCGTCGGTGTTGCTGTAACTGCTCTTGCGCCACGCCACGTTGCTCAAGTCGATGGCTCGCACGGCACTTCCTCCAACGTCTGCAGGATGAACATCCGCGACTCGGCCGGGGACAGCGCTTGGTCGCGCACCGCATCATATGCACGCTGCAGCTGCTCAACCCGTTCGGTTTCCTCGATCAGTTCGCCACGCACATCGTTCTCCGCGTAGGCCACACTCCGGCCGTCCGGCAGCTTCAGGAACATGGTGTTGGTGTTCGCCAGACCGTGAATTCCGGAACCGAACGGCAACACATGGATCGTGACGTTCGGGCGCTCAGCCGCGTCCGCCAGGAACTCCAACTGCGCCCGCCACGCCCGCTTGTCACGCAGCCCCGTTCGCAACACCGCTTCGGAGATGATGGCGCGGAACGGAGGCGCGGCATCCCCCTCCAGCAACTTCCGTCGGCTCACGCGTGCTTCGATTTGTTGCTCCAACTCCTCGCCCTTGGCGCTGCCAGCCGCGAGCGCTTCGCGCACGTAGCCGTCTGCTTGAAGCAGACCCGATGGCGCGGTCGCGGCGTAGTGCCACAGGCTCAACGCCTCGGCCTGCAGCAAGAAATACCGGCGGTACTGCTCCTTGAACCGCGTCGGGTCGCCAACTGCCAGCTCCCACAAGGTGAGTAGCAGCGAACCCGACCCGTAGAACTGATCCAGCGCCTGCACCACCTCGGGCCCACCCAGCGTGCCCCCACGCTCCATCTTGCCGAACAGCGAGGCGTCCCACCCCACCGCCTTCTGCAAGTCCCGCAGGCTGAGACCCCGTTGCATCCTCAACCTCTGCAACTCCTCGGCGAACCGCTTCCTGGGTTCATGGCTCAACGTCGTGACAGCCACCCGTTGCGGCATCACAACCTCCTGTGGAATTTGTGGAATTTGGAGCACCCGGCGTTGAAGTTGAGCCCGTTGGCGCTGTGTTCGCCTCCGACCTGGGCCATCCTCGTAACACACCCAGGAATGCACAGAGTAGTGCAACTAGCGCATTCCGTACGTTAGTTGCATAAAAAGGAGGAGAGCCGATGGAACCCGGAGCGCTGCTCTACGACCCCGACACCGGCAAAGTGGGCGAGTACCAGGACTCGGCCGGCCCGTACGCCCTCCTACGTCCCGTCGGCGGTGGCCGCGAATGGCAGGCGGACCCCGGGTCACTCCGACCGGCCACGGACGCGGAACGCATCAGCGCGGGCGTCCACGCGGCGAACAACCGCGCCCGCACCGACGCCCCGTTCCTGGTCAACGTGCCACCCCGCCCGGTCCCCGACTGCGCGCCCTGCGAGGAGCTGGCCGAACTCCGGTCGCTGGCCCGCGCCGAGCACGACCACAGCGCCGAGACCGACGCGAATGTCCTGCTCCGCAAACACCGCAGCGAGGCCCACCCCGTATGAACCGCCCCCGCCCCCACCAACTGATCCAGGTCCCCCCGGCCCAGGCGGTACCGCCCCCGGTCATCCCACCGGCGCCGTTACCCGTCGTACGACAGCACAGGCCCCCGGCACCACCACCCCCTGCGGCACCTCCCACCGCACCAACCACCCCGGCCCGCCGCCGACGCCGGTTCCGGACACCCCGTGCCCTCCGCGAGGACGCCTTCTGGACCGGCGCGCTCACCGCGATGTGCATCGGCGGACTGCTGATGGCGATCATCGCGACGAGCTGAGGCGTCACCCCGCGCCCAGGACACCCGCGCCAAGGGCAACCGCGCCTCAGGACGGCTTCGCTCCGGGGGCGAACGCGGGCAGCCTCTCAAGACTGCCGCGCACGGCCTCCGCGCCGTACTCGAACATCTGCCGCTCGTAGTCACCGACCGCGTCGAGCAGATCCCGCCGGCCGCCGTCCGCCTCGATCAGGCGGCGGCGCAGCAGGTCGGCGTCGCGCAGCGCGGTGTTCGCGCCGTTGCCCCCGGTCGGGGAGGTCGCGTGGATCGCGTCGCCGAGCAGCGTGACCGGGCCGGGCGCCCAGCGCGCGGCGGGCTTGACCACCCGGATGGACAGCAGGGTGCTGCTGTCCGGGTCGGCCCGCTCGATCAGCGCGCGCAGCTCCGGGTGCCAGCCGTCCATCCGGGACAGCACGGCGTCCTGCGGGGTCAGGTGCTCCAGCGAGCCGCCGGACGGCAGGATCATCGCCCAGCGCACGTAGTCGCCGATGTCGGGCAGCGTGACGTCGGGGGCCAGTCGCTCGGCGGCCTGCTTGGGCGGGGTGCGGAAGCGCATCGCGCCGAGCAGCAGGCTGACGCCGTCGCCCGCGATCTTCGAGCCGTACGCCTTGGACAGGCCGGCGAACTCGTCGGTCAGCGGGGTGCGGCCGATGACGAAGCGGACGCCGGTGTCGGTCGGGGTGGTCTCCGGCGACAGCACCCCGCGGACCGCGGAGGTGACGCCGTCCGCGCCGACGAGCAGGTCGGCGGTGGCCGGGTCGCGGTGGGCGAACCAGGCCTGGACGGTGCCGTCGGGCCGCACGTCGTAGCCGGTCAGAGCGGCGTCGGTGTGCACGGTGAGGCCCGTCAGGAGCAGGTGTCGCAGCACCTGCCGGTCGACCACGATGCCGGTACGGCCCGCGCCGAGTCTGCCGATCTCGTTCAGCCGCGGGTCCAGGATCAGCTGCTCGGCGGAGGCGTCCATGACGATCTCGTCGAGCAGCGGGTGCCAGCGCGTCGGCAGGCAGTCGCGCACCGCCTGGAAACCGACCGGGTTCAGCACGAGCCGGTAGCCCTGGAACCGGGCGACGATCCCGGGGTCGCGCTCGAACACGTCGGCCCCGATCCCGGCACCGCGCAGACCCTGGGCGAGAGCGAGACCTCCCAGTCCGGCTCCGACGACGGACACGCGCATGACGTACCTCCGGGATGTCGATCCGATCCAACGAACTAAGTTCGTTCTGACGATCTAAGTTCTACTCAACGAACTTAGATCGTGTCAAGGTAAGGTGGTGGGCATGCCCGCAGATCCCCGCCAGCGCCGCGCAGCCCGTCACGCCCAGCCCGGGGCGGAGGCAGCGGCGCCGCCGGCACGCAAGAAGCCGATCACCGTCGAGCGGATCACCGACGCCGCCCTGGAAGTCGTCGCCACCGAGGGGTACGACGCACTGACCATCCGCCGGGTCGCCGCCGTGCTCGGCACCGGCCCTTCGTCGTTGTACGCGCACATCGTCAACAAGGACGACATCGACGACCTGCTGATCGGCAGGCTCTACGCCGAGGTCACGCTCCCCGAACCGGACCCGGCCGCCTGGCGCGAGCAACTGGCCGGGGTGTACACGCAGATCCGCGACCTGTACCTGAAGTACCCCGGGATCTCGCGTGCCGCGCTGGCCGCGGTGCCGACCAGCCTGGAGACGCTGCGGGTCGGCGAGGGAATCCTGGCGATCCTGCTCGCGGGCGGCATCGAACCGCGGACGGCCGGCTGGGCCCGCGACGCGCTGTCCCTCTACGTCAGCGCGTACGCCCTGGAACAGTCACTGGTCCGGCAACGGCGCCGGCACGAGGACCCCGAATGGGTGCTCGACCACGAGGAGTTGCTGGCCCGCTTCACGGCTCTGCCGGCCGAGAGGTTCCCGCAGACCCGGGCCCACGCCGCCGAACTGATCTCCGGCACCGGCCCCGACCGCTTCGACTTCACTCTCGGCCTGCTCCTGAACAGCCTGCGTCCCGCATCCGGCTGACCGTCGGCGGCCGGGGTCCCGTGACGGCCCTCGGTCACACCGCCTGCTCCTCCCGCCACAGGCAGAACGGATGCCCGGAGGGATCGAGCAGAACCCGCACGTCGTCCTGCGGCTGGTGGTCGTGCGGCGTGGCTCCGAGGCCCACCGCGCGCTCGACCTCACCCGCCAGGTCGTCGACCTGGATGTCGAGGTGCAGCATCATCTGCTGGTCGCCGGGGGTGCGGGTGGGCCACACCGGCGGGACGTACTCCGGCTCGGTCTGGAAGGCGAGGCCGGTGCCGCCGTCGGGCGGGCCGATGAGGACCCAGTCGGGTTCCTCGGCGCGGACCTCGTACCCGAGGAGACGGGCGTAGAAGTCGGCCAGCTCATGCGCGTCCCGCGCGTCGAGCACCACGGTGGACAGTCTCGTAGGCGACATGCCCGCCCTCTACCCGCTCACCGCGTGTCTCACGGGCGCCGCTTCTTGCCGTCCAGCTCGTCCCACCACTCGTCCGACTTGGGATCGCCGGAGGGGTCGTCCCACCAGCGGTCGTCGGGGCCTCGCCGGTTCGCGACCATCGCGGCCACCGGCGGGATCAGCATCGCGACCACACACATCCCGACGGCCGCGGGCACCGACCAGATCCGCACGACTCCCCAGGCCAGGACGAAGAGCCCGATGCAGATGCCCATCATGACGAAGTACACGCGACGGCGACGTGCCAGCATTTCTCCAGGGTAGGCCCGCATCGATACCTACTCCACAGATGCGGGCCCACCGACGCCGACGGCCGGAGGCCGACGCAGCGCTCCGCAGCCTGCGAAGCAGTGCAAGGAGCGCATCAAAAAGAGGTCACGCGACGGCGACGTGCCAGCATTCCGCCAGGGTAGGCCCGCGCACGCCAAAGGGCCGCGCCCAGGGAACGGCGAAGGGCCGCACCCCGAACAGGTGCGGCCCCTCGGACGTCGGGCGCTGCCGTCAGACGGCGATCGCCACCTCCGCCAGGCCGCCCGTCTGGGCGACCACCGTGCGGTCGGCGGTGGCGCCGGGGACGAGGGCGCGGACGGTCCAGGTGCCCTCGGCCGCGTAGAAGCGGAACTGGCCCGTCGCGGACGTCGGGACCTCCGCGGTGAACTCGCCGGTCGAGTCCAGGAGCCGGACGTAACCCGTCACGGGCTCGCCGTTGCGCGTCACCTGGCCCTGGATGGTGGTCTCACCGGGCTTGATCGTCGAGGCGTCGGGGCCGCCGGCCTTCGCTCCACACATGTCTTGTTTTCCTTCAGGTCGCAGCGGTGGTGCGGTTGCTTACTTGTTGGCGCCGAGCTCGATCGGAACGCCGACCAGGGAGCCGTACTCGGTCCAGGAACCGTCGTAGTTCTTGACGTTCTCGACACCGAGCAGCTCGTGCAGCACGAACCAGGTCAGGGCCGAGCGCTCGCCGATACGGCAGTACGCGATGGTGTCCTTGGCGAGGTCGACCTGCTCGTCGGCGTAGAGCTCCTTGAGCTCGTCGTCCGACTTGAACGTGCCGTCGTCGTTGGCGTTCTTCGACCACGGGATGTTGCGCGCGGACGGGACGTGACCCGGACGCTGCGACTGCTCCTGCGGAAGGTGCGCCGGCGCGAGCAGCTTGCCGCTGAACTCGTCGGGCGAACGGACGTCGACCAGGTTCTGCGAACCGATCGCCGCCACGACGTCGTCGCGGAACGCGCGGATCGCCTTGTTCTGGGGCTTCGCCTTGTAGTCGGTGGCGGGACGCGAGGGGACCTCTTCCACCAGCTCGCGGGCGTCCAGCTCCCACTTCTTGCGGCCACCGTCGAGCAGCTTGACGTTGTCGTGGCCGTAGAGCTTGAAGTACCAGTACGCGTACGACGCGAACCAGTTGTTGTTGCCGCCGTAGAGGATCACCAGCGTGTCGTTGGCGATGCCCTTGCCGGACAGGAGCTTCTCGAAGCCCTCCTGGTCGACGAAGTCACGGCGTACCGGGTCCTGGAGGTCCTTGGTCCAGTCGATCCGGATCGCGTTCTTGATGTGGTTCTTCTCGTACGCCGACGTGTCCTCGTCGACCTCGACGATCGCCACGCTCGGGTTGTCGAGGTTGGCCTCGACCCAGTCGGCGTCGACCAGGACGTCACTGCGGCTCATGCTTTTCTCCTCCGGGGCAGTTACGGCGGTGCGGTGCGTGAGAGAGGGGTGCGCGCTCGCGCGAGTGCCCTGATCAAGGTCAAGGGCACGGGGGAAGACGGAAGGCTGCGCTTCCGCTCAGAACGTGCGACAGAGCATGGCGGCGACGCGGCACAGGTCAACTGCCCGCCGCTTCGTGAAGTCCGCCTGTCCCCGCGACCGGAGGACGCTCAAAGTGCACTGCATAGCGACGATCGTAGGGACGGATCGCCGCACATGTCACCGGTGTGTCGTATTTTGAGACACGATCGTCCGTGATGTGAGACGAGAAACCCGCTGGGCGCCCCACGGCAGGGAATCCGGACCCTCGCGGCCGTTGATCCCGTCGCCGCACGGACACCGCCGTCTCGCCCCTCGGACAGACACCGCCCGCACGGACGGCGCCCGGCGGGCCCGCCCGGACCGCGCCCGGACCGCGCACGGACCGCGCATGGAGCACGGATGGACCGCTCCCGGCACCCGTCCTACCCGGCCAGCTTGACGTTCGAACCCTTCACCTTGATGTCCACACCGCTCTTCGCCGCCCGCACACTGTCCAGCTGCACCCCGCCGGGCAGCTGATTCAGCGTCTGCTGGAAGTCGGTGATCGTGCGAACCCGCGAGTCCGCGAGGTCGACGACCAGCTTCGGCAGGTTGTCCGCGTGCACCTTCACCGTGTTGCCGACGACGGTGACCGTGCTGAGCACCGGATACGTCGTCGTCCCGATCCCGGTGACCGTCACCTTCATGTCGGCCTTGATCTTGCCGTCGCCGCCGTCCGAGAGGCCGACGATCTGGGCCGTGACGCCGGTGAAGACGCTCGTCGGGGCGGACTTGGCGGCCTTGAGCAGCTGGTCGTAGGAGATGCTCGCGGTGCCCGTCGCGCTGGCCGCCGTCGCGGTGCTGTAGCCGCTGGAGAACTTGACGCCCTTCATGTCGGCCTTGAGGTCGTCGATCCGGATCGACGTGGCGCCGCCGCTGCCCGCGGTGTTGCCGGTCGGCGCCTCGTACTGGCTGACGCCGAGTACTACGTCGTCCAGCTTCCCGGAGGCGACCTGGGTGAGGAAGGGGAAGCCCTTGATGGAGACGTCAGGGGTGCTGGCCAGGTTCTCGCTGGTCTTCACCTTGGACGCGGCCTCCTGCTCCGCGAAGTGGACCGCGACCCGGTCCACGACCACGAACAGGGCCCCGAGAATCACCACGACGATCAGAAGTATTCGTAGCCCACGCATGTACGGAGATCCCCACCTGGTGGTCGTCGACGAAAGCGGTACAACGACCTGGTGGCCGCCCAGCGCGAGAGTAGTCCTGTCCGGCACGGGTACCGCGAAATTGTCGATCACCTGTGACAGGTCTCTTAACTCCCGCTCACGGCACGGCACTTGGCCGTCGGGCCCGGGTGCCTGGCCTAGCCGAGCGCGCGCCCCAGCACGTACACCGCGGGGGCCGCAGCGGCCAGCGGGAGGGCCACACCGGCCGTGAAGTGGACGAAGCGGGACGGGTAGTCGTAGCTCGCCACGCGGTGGCCGATGAGGGCGCAGACCGCCGCGCCCGCGCCGAGCAGCGCGCCCTTCGCGCCCATGCCCGTCATGCCGCCCACGGCGATGCCCGCACCGGCGGCGGCGAGCAGCGAGACGACGACCGACGCCACCGTCGGCAGCGGCAGCGCGCGGGCCAGGATCGCCACCGCGACCGCCGCCGCGCCGACCGTCACCGCGTCCGGGTCGGCCGCCAGGTGCCCGGTCGCGACGATGGCCAGGGCCGCCGAGGCGACCGTCGCCATCAGACCGGTGATCCGGGTGTCCGGGTCGGCGTGCGAGCGCAGCTGCGTGACGAGGGAGAGCAGCACCCAGACCCCGAGCGTGCCGAGGATCGCGGCCGGGCCGTTCTCCCGCCCGGCGGCGAGCAGCGCCACGTCCGCGACGAGCGCCCCCGCGAAGGCGAGCGCGATGCCCTGCCGCGCGGGCCACATCCCGTTCAGCCGGAACCAGCCCGCCGCCGTCACCGCCTGGAGGATGACGAGCGGCACGACGAGGGCGTACGACCCGATCTGCGCGGTGACGGAGAGCAGGAGCGCCAGGACGGCGGTGAGGCCGGCGGGCTGCATGCCCGGCTCGATGATCGGCGAACGGCCTTCGAGCCTGGCCCGCTGGGCGTCGGTGACGCGGGCGTTGCCCCCGAGGGAGGGCGGGCCGTAGCCGTCTCCGGCCGAGGGGGCGGGTTGCTGCGCCTCGGGCACGTCGGGTCTGGGGGGCTGGGCCTGCGCGTAGGGGTCGTAACCCTGCGGTTCCGCCTGGTAGTTCTGCGGCGGGAAGTACGCCAGGTCGGACGCGGCGGGCCTCGTCTGCTGGACCTGGGTGTCCCAGGTCTGGCCCTGCCACTGCTGGGTGTACTGCTGGTCGGCCTGCGCGTCGTCGTACGCCTGCTGCTGATGCCCGGGCCAGGCCTGCGCCTGTGTCTGCTGGGGCTGCTGTTGCTGGGCGTAGGGGTCGTAGCCCTCGCCATAACCCTCGTACGGCTGGTTGCTCATCGCTTCGCTCATCCTCCTGCGAACGGCGGGAGCACCTCGACCGTGCCGCCCTCGGCCAGCCGTACCGTCTCATGTCCGCGGGTGCCCACGGGGTCACCGTCGATGAGGAACGAGCATCGCAGCAGTACGCGGGCGAGTTCCCCGGGGTGTCGCTCGCGGACGGCGGTGAGGGCGTCGGCGAGGGTGTCCGCGTCGTACGGCTCCTCGGCGGTGCCGGCCGCGGCCTTCGCGGCGGCCCAGTAGCGCACCGTGACCTTTGGCATGTGCTTCCTCGATAGATCGGTGTCGACGGATTCGGCGTCAACACCCGTCAGGCTAGCTCTCCTGTGAACCGCCCCAGCGACCGATGCGGGCCAGCAGGTCGTCGGTGGCCGCGTGTTCCGCGTGGCCCATGCCCGGCTCCAGCCAGAGTTCGGCGTGGTCGGCGGCGGCTTCGGCCAGCATCCGGGGGTGGTCGACGGGGAAGTAGCCGTCACGGTCGCCGTGCACGATCAGCAGCGGTGTGGGCGCTATGCGCGGGACCGCCTCGACCGGGGAGAGCGGGACCGGGTCCCAACCCCCGTTCTGTATACGGGTCTTGAGGCCGTAGCGGCCGACGAGCCGGCCCTCGGGGCGGGTCACCAGCCAGTGCAGCTTCCGCATGGGGGCGGTGCCTCTGTAGTACCAGCGGGCCGGCGCACTCACCGAAACCACCGCGTCCGTGTGCGCTTCCGTGCGCCCCTCGCGCCCCGAACCCCCGGAATCACCCGGTGAACTTTCAGAACGGCCCGATCCGTACAGCGCCGCGTGCCGCAGCACCACCGAACCGCCCATCGAGAAGCCCACGGTGACCACGCGCGCGTGCCCCTGTTCGCGCGCCCAGGCGACCGCCGCGGCCAGATCGAGGACCTCGCGGTCCCCCACCGTGGACCGTCCGCCGGAGGCTCCGTGGCCCCGGAACGAGAACGTGACCACCGCTCCGTACTGCGCCAACGCCTCGGCCACGCGCCGCACATGGGGCTTGTCCACGTCGCCCGTGAAACCGTGCGCCACGACGAACACGGGATCACCGGAAGGTGACCGGGAGGCGTCGTATACGACGGCCCCCGGTTCGTATACGGAATCGATCGTCACCCCGTCGTCGGTGTGCAGAAACGTCCGCAAACGTGTACGTCTGATCGTCTCAGAGTTCGGACGAACGGTGGATCGTGCCACATGACCTGCCGTACCAGCGCTCATGTGGGCTATTCTGCTGGACAGAGGACTCGGGCAGAGAAGCCCCCGGGTCCTTTTGTGCTTTCAGGAGCGTTGTATACGAAGCGGTACACCACGGGAAACCACAGGTGGACGCCGGTGATACAAGGCCCCCGGGACCGCAAACGCTGTGCCGCACGACACACGTCCTCGCAGGGACCGAGGAGGAACCAGACATATGAGTTCTCTGCTGCTCCTGACCAATGCCCTCCAGCCGTCGACGGAGGTGCTACCGGCCCTTGGCCTGCTGCTGCACAACGTGCGCGTGGCACCGGCGGAAGGCCCCGCCCTCGTCGACACCCCCGGTGCCGACGTCATCCTGATCGACGGCCGCCGTGACCTGCCCCAGGTGCGCAGCCTGTGCCAGCTGCTCCGGTCCACCGGCCCGGGGTGCCCGCTCATCCTGGTCGTCACCGAGGGCGGCCTCGCCGCCGTCACCGCCGACTGGGGCATCGACGACGTCCTGCTCGACACGGCGGGCCCCGCCGAGGTCGAGGCGCGGCTGCGCCTGGCCATGGGCCGCCAGCAGATCGTCAACGACGACTCCCCCATGGAGATCCGCAACGGCGACCTCTCCGTGGACGAGGCGACGTACTCCGCCAAGCTCAAGGGCCGGGTCCTCGACCTGACCTTCAAGGAGTTCGAGCTCCTCAAGTACCTCGCCCAGCACCCGGGCCGCGTCTTCACCCGCGCCCAGCTGCTTCAGGAGGTCTGGGGCTACGACTACTTCGGCGGCACCCGGACGGTCGACGTCCACGTACGGCGCCTGCGCGCCAAGCTCGGCCCCGAGCACGAGTCGCTGATCGGGACCGTCCGGAACGTGGGTTATCGATTCGTTACCCCCGAGAAGGGTGACCGGGGCGGCGAGGAGGCAAAGCTCAAGGCGAGCGCCGCTCTCGCCGGGGCAAAGCCGGAGGATGCGGACCAGACGGCCGACTCGACCGCCCTGGACGCGGCCGAGATCCCGGCCGAGGCGTAAGCCGTATCCGGGCAGGGCGTCGCTTATCGGTTCGCCTCCGCGCACGGATGGTGCGCGGAAGCACGGAGAAGCTTCGAAACGCCCTGCCCAGAGCCGGTCCATCCGCGTAGACTCCGCGCGTGGCCAAGGTGACTCGGGATGATGTGGCGCGGCTGGCGGGTACTTCGACCGCCGTTGTCAGCTATGTCATCAACAACGGACCCCGGCCGGTCGCACCGGCCACGCGCGAGCGTGTCCTCGCCGCGATCAAGGAACTGGGGTACCGGCCGGACCGGGTCGCCCAGGCCATGGCCTCGCGGCGCACGGACCTCATAGGCCTGATCGTGCCGGACGCGCGCCAGCCCTTCTTCGGGGAGATGGCGCACGCGGTGGAACAGGCCGCCTCCGAGCGCGGAAAAATGGTGCTGGTCGGCAACTCCGACTACGTGGGCGAGCGCGAGGTGCACTACCTCCGCGCGTTCCTCGGGATGCGCGTCTCGGGCCTGATCCTCGTCAGCCACGCGCTGAACGACAACGCGGCCGCCGAGATCGAGGCCTGGGACGCCCGGGTCGTCCTGCTGCACGAGCGCCCCGAGGCGATCGACGACGTGGCCGTCGTCACGGACGACCTCGGTGGCGCCCAGCTCGCCGTACGCCACCTCCTGGAGCACGGCTACGACTACGTCGCCTGTATGGGCGGTACGGCGGAGACGCCGTCCGTCGGCGACCCGGTCTCCGACCACGTCGAGGGCTGGCGGCGCGCGATGACCGAGGCCGGGCTGCCGACCGAGGGCCGCCTCTTCGAAGCCCCGTACAACCGCTACGACGCCTACCAGGTCGCCCTCGGCATCCTCTCCGGCCCCCGGCGCCCGCCCGCGATCTTCTGCTCCACCGACGACCAGGCGATCGGCCTGCTGCGGGCCGCGCGCGAGCTGCGCATCGACGTACCGCGCGAGCTGGGGGTCATCGGCTTCGACGACATCAAGGAAGCCGCCCTCGCGGACCCGAAGCTGACAACGATCGCATCGGACCGCCCGGCGATGGCCCGCGCGGCCGTCGACCTCGTCCTCGACGACGGACTGCGGGTCGCGGGGTCGCGGCGCGAGCGGCTGAAGGTGTTCCCGTCCCGGCTGGTGATACGGCAGTCCTGCGGCTGCGAGGGCTGAGCACGCCGACCCCGTCCATCCCGGAGGTCACCGGAGTCGCTGAGTTCGCCTGGAGCCCTGTGTTCACGGGGCTCCGGCGTCTTTATATCGGGCATACGAGGTTCTGTCGGGCTTCTCAGCGGGCACTCAGGTACCTCTCATGATCGCGCGACAGGCTCTGTGCCATGACCGAGAGCTTCCGCCGCAGCGGCGAGTACGAGACCCCCCAGGGCGACCAGCCGCAGGCGTACCCCCAGCAGCAGCACGCCTCTTCTCCCGTGAACCCGGAATGGCCGCCCCCGCCGGCCTACCAGCCGCAGCAGGCCCAGCAGGCCCAGCAGCCGGCGCAGCAGCCCGCGCAGCCCGTCCAGCAGACGCAGCAGCCGGCCGCGCCCGGGTGGCCGACGCACACCCCCGCACACTCGCCCGCCCCGCAGGCCGCCTTCGGCGCCGACGGCGGCGCGTACGGCGGCGGTGACGGAGCGGCCCTCGCCGCGGACGGCGGCGGTCACGACGGCGGCGACACGGCTCTCCTCACCCACGTCCAGGGCGACGCGCCCCGGCCGAAGAAGACCCGGCGCGGCCCGATCGCCCTGCTCGCGGCGGTGGCGATCGTCGCCGCGGCCGTCGGCGGCGGCACGGCCTACGCCTTCCAGGAGCTGACCGGCAAGGACACCGTCGCCACCTCCAGCACCACCACGGCCGTCGTGCCCTCCAGCAAGAAGGGCGACGTCGCCACCATCGCCGCGACCGTCAGCCCGAGCGTGGTCGAGGTCAACGCGACGCTCAGCAACGGCTCGTCGACCGGTTCCGGGGTCATCCTCACCAGCGACGGCCAGATCATCACCAACAACCACGTCATCTCCGGCGCCTCGTCCATCAAGGTCAAGACGAGCGACGGCAAGACCTACACCGCGAAGGTGGTCGGCACCGACAGCAAGAAGGACCTCGCGCTCCTCAAGCTGGAAGGCGCCTCCGGTCTGAAGGCCGCCACCCTCGGCAACTCCGCCGGCGTCCAGGTCGGTGACACGGTCGTCGCGATCGGCTCCCCCGAGGGCCTCACCGGCACGGTCACCAGCGGCATCATCTCCTCCCTCTCCCGTGACGTGACCGTCTCGACGGACGAGAACCAGGGGCAGAGCTCCGGCGGCGGAGGCCAGTGGCCGTTCCAGTTCGGCGGCCAGCAGTTCAACGGCGACACCGGTACGTCCACCACCACGTACAAGGCGCTCCAGACGGACGCGTCCCTCAACCCCGGCAACTCCGGCGGCGCCCTGATCGACGCGAGCGGCAACATCATCGGCATCAACTCCGCGATGTACTCGGCGAGTTCGAGCTCCTCGTCCTCGTCGTCCGACGCCGGCAGCGTCGGCCTCGGCTTCGCCATCCCGATCAACACCGTCAAGGCCGACCTCGCGTCGCTGCGGGCGGGCGGCTCCGACAACTAGGCACCGCGCCACACGAACCAAGGCAGGGAGTACGTCATGATCAAGCAGGTTTCGCACACGGTGACCGACACCGGAGCGGCCGGCCTCGGCCTGGCCCTCGGGGTGGCGTACGCACTGCACGCGCCGCGGGTGCGGGCGCCGGAGGTGGCGTCCGTCCCGGAGCTGATGGGCCTGCGCACCAGCGCGGCCCGCCCGCACCACCGCAAGGTCCCGCTCAACCGCCTCCAGACGATGCGCGGCTGACACCGGCCTCCGGCCGAGGCCCCCTGTTTCGCCCCACCCCTCCCTTCTCATCCCCTCTTCTCCTCTTTACGCACCGGGCGGGAAACATGCGAGGCTGATGGCGACCAGCCGTTCGTTGCCCCCGTCCCACCGCACCCGAGGAATCCAGCCCATGAGTCCCGCCGAAGGCGACCGTGACACCCAGCGCATCCTGATCGTCGACGACGAGCCGGCGGTACGCGAAGCACTCCAGCGCAGTCTGGCCTTCGAGGGGTACGACACCGAGGTGGCCGTCGACGGCGCGGACGCGCTGGAGAAGGCGACCGCGTACCAGCCCGACCTGGTCGTCCTCGACATCCAGATGCCGCGCATGGACGGGCTGACGGCGGCCCGCCGGATGCGCGGCGCGGGCACGACGACGCCGATCCTGATGCTCACCGCCCGCGACACCGTCGGCGACCGCGTCACCGGGCTCGACGCGGGCGCGGACGACTACCTGGTCAAGCCCTTCGAACTCGACGAACTCTTCGCACGGGTAAGGGCGTTGCTCCGCCGCAGCTCCTACGCGGCGGCTGCCGCGGCCGGTACGGGACCCGAGGACGACTCCCTCACCTTCGCCGACCTCCGCATGGACCTCGCGACCCGCGAGGTCACCCGGGACGGCCGCCAAGTCGAGCTGACCCGCACGGAGTTCACCCTCCTGGAGATGTTCCTCGCGCACCCGCGCCAGGTCCTCACCCGCGAGCAGATCCTCAAGGCCGTCTGGGGCTTCGACTTCGAGCCGTCCTCCAACTCCCTGGACGTGTACGTGATGTACCTCCGCCGCAAGACGGAGGCGGGGGGCGAGCCGCGGCTTGTGCACACGGTTCGTGGTGTGGGGTACGTGCTGCGACAGGGTGGGGCGGAGTGAGCAGGCTCGGACATCGGTTCCGCACGCTGCCGATCCGGTCGCGGCTGGCGATGCTGGTCGCCGCGGCGGTGGCGTTCGGGGTGGCGGCGGTCTCGGTGACCTGTTGGTTCATCGTGCAGGGGAAGCTGTACGACCAGGTCGACGGTGATCTGAGGAAGATGGCGCAGCCCCAACGCGCAGGCCAGGTACCCGAGTTCCTCAGCAGCTGCCCGCAGGCCCCCCAGACGGATACGAATCAGGACAACACCGCCGACTTCAACAGCTTCTCGTCCCAGACCAGCTATATCCAACTGGTCGAGTCGGACGGGAAGGCGTGCATCGCCCCGACCTCGGCGGGCGTCATCAAAGTCACCGCCGACGACACGGGCGTGATCAAGGACGAGAGCAATCTCGGGCAGATCTCGGACACCCTCAAGGGGGTGTACCGCAACGGCGTCGACTCCAAGGGCAACTCCGTGCGGGTGCTGACCACGCCGCTGCTGGTCAGCCCAGGCCCGGCCGGACCCACCCAGCTGTACCCCGGCACCGCGCTCCTCGTCGCCGTCCCCCTCAAGAGCACCCAGAACACGCTCAACGACCTCGCCCTGATCCTCCTCCTCGTCTCTGGTATCGGCGTGATCGGCGCGGGCGCGGCCGGGCTCGCCGTGGCCCGTGCCGGTCTCCGGCCCGTCGACAAGCTCACCGAGGCCGTCGAACACGTGGCCCGTACCGAGGACCTGGCCATCCGCATCCCCGTGGACGAGGACAGCGACGACGAGATCGCCCGGCTCTCCCGGTCCTTCAACTCGATGACGACCTCGCTCGCCACCTCCCGCGAACTGCAACAGCAGCTCATCGCGGACGCCGGCCACGAACTCCGCACCCCCCTCACCTCCCTCCGCACGAACGTCGAACTCCTCACCCGCAGCGAGGAGACGGGCCGCCCGATCCCGCCCGCCGACCGCAAGGCGCTGCTCGCCTCGGTGAAGGCCCAGATGACCGAACTGGCGTCCCTGATCGGCGACTTGCAGGAGCTGTCCCGCTCGGAGGGCCAGCGGGGCGAGCGCGTGCAGGTGGTCTCGCTCCAGGACACCGTCGAAGCGGCCCTGCGCCGAGCCCGCCTGCGCGGGCCGGAGTTGACTATCACGGCGGATGTCCAGCCCTGGTTCGTGCAGTCCGAGCCCTCCGCCATGGAGCGCGCGGTGGTCAACATCCTCGACAACGCGGTGAAGTTCAGCCCCGAGGGCGGCACCATCGAGGTCCGGCTCACGAACGGCGTCCTCACCGTCCGCGACCACGGCCCCGGCATCCCCGCCGACGAACTCCCGCACGTCTTCGACCGCTTCTGGCGTTCGCCGAGCGCCCGCGCGCTGCCCGGCTCGGGCCTGGGCCTGTCGATCGTCGCCCGCACGGTCCAACAGGCAGGCGGCGAGGTGACGCTGGCGCACGCCCCGGGCGGCGGCACGGTGGCGACCGTACGACTGCCGGGAACGCCCACGGCTCCGCCGCCCGAGACCTCCCAGTACCCGGACGACTCGGAGCTGTCGCACGGATGAGTATTGGTGCGGCCGGCAGGGACGGGCCCACCTCGTGTGGTCCGGCTTGATGGTGATGGGAGTCCCAAGTGCCGCCCCCGGCGCCGGTTTCCGCGAGCCGCCGCCGACGCCGACCCCCAAGCCATAGAGCACCGTCCTCAGTTCACCGACCTGAAGAACTCGGTGATGTCGTCGGCCAGCAGTTCGGGTTCCTCGTGGGCCGGGAAATGGCCGCCCCGGGGCATCGTCGTGTACCGGGTGAGGTGGTACCTGCGTTCCACGAAGCCGCGTGGGGCGGGGGCGCCGAGGTTGGCGGGGAACAGGGCCAGGGCGGTCGGTACCTCCACCCGGTCCAGCTTCGCCAGGAGGCCCTGGCCGGAGACGTAGTAGGGGATGAACGACGTCCCGATCGTGTTCGTGAACCAGTACAGCGACGCCTGGGTGAGCAGGAAGTCGTCCGTGAAGCGGGTGGAGAGGTCGCCGCCGCAGTCGCTCCAGGACCGGTACTTCTCCACCATCCAGCCGAGCAGTCCCGTCGGGGAGTCGCTCAGGCCCTGTGCCAGGGTGAGGGGGCGGGTGCGTTGCTGGTGGGCGTACGCGCCCTCCTCCTGGGACCAGGCGGCGATGGCGGTCAGGTACTCCCGCTCCTCGTCGGTCAGTCGGGCGTCGGAGGCGTCGGGGGGCGTGCTCAGGATGTCCAGCACGTGGATGCCGACCACGCTCTCGGGGTGGGCCCCGCCGAGGCGGGCCGTGATCCCCGAGCCCAGGTCGCCGCCGTGTGCGCCGTAGCGCTCGAAGCCCAGCTCGTCGTGCATCAGGCGGTGCCACAGTTCGTGGGTGGGCGGTGACTGGTCCAGGCTCGCGGGCGGGGACGAGAACGTGAAGCCCGGGAGGGACGGCACGATCACCGTGAACGCGTCCCGCGGATCACCGCCGTGGCGCGACGGCGCCGAGAGCCTTCGGGCCAGTTCCACCAGTTCGTAGAACGTGCTCGGCCAGCCGTTGGTCAGGACGAGGGGCAGGGCGCCCTCGTGTTCGGCGTCGAAGCGGAGGTAGTGGACGGTCGTGCCATCGATGTCGGCGAAGTGGGACGGCAGCGCGTTGATCGCGGTCTCGTGTGCGCGCCAGTCGTAGCCGTCGGCCCAGTACTCGGCCAGGCGCCTCAGCTCGTCGGCGTCGGTTCCCGCCCGCCACCCGGCCACGGGCCACGGTGTCGCCCATCTCGTCCGGCGCAGGCGGTCCCGCAGGTCGTCGAGGGCCGCTTCCGGGACCTCCAGCAAGGGGCCGCGGGGGGTGTCCGTCGTTGGGGTCGTCCAGGTTTTCGACACCATTCAAAGCTATAGCCGGTGTCGCGACTCGTCAACACCGCCTTAGCGGTACGGTGGTGTCGTGAGTGATGGCGTCAAAGATCTCGTGGTGGTCGAGCAGTTCCTCAACACGCTCGACGAAAGAGCCTTCAGCTGGCACGGGGAACGGCACACCGGCAACGACGAACTGACCTCCGTCCAAGCCCTGTCCGCATGGCTGGAGACCCATGACCTGGTCGGCGCGGGGCGGGAACTGCGGGCGTCCGACCTGGCCGCCGCCCGCGCACTCCGAGCCGGTCTGCGGGACGCGCTCACCGGCGACGACAGCGCCGGGACCGCGCGGGCCCTCGCCCCCTTTCCCCTGGTCCTGGCCCCGGACGCGGGCGGCGGCGGGCTGCGGCTCGTCGCCGACAGCGGTACGCCCGGGCTCGACGTCCTCGTGGAGACCGTCGCAGCGAGCGTCGCCGGCGGCGGCTGGCGCCGCCTCAAGCTGTGCGCCTCGGCGGACTGCCGCTGGGCGTTCTACGACACCTCGCGCAACGGCGGCGGGCGCTGGTGCTCGATGGAGGTGTGCGGGAACCGGAACAAGACCCGCGCCTACCGCCGCCGCCACGCGGACTGAACGACACCCCCTGCCCTCGGGCCCTCAGCCCACGCACACCTCCCTGCCAGCCCCACCACAGCCGCCCGTCACACCGTGTTGAGATGGCGCGGAAGATCCTGCTGGCCGATGACGACGCGGACGTACGGGAAGGGCTTGGGCGGCTGCTCAGGTTCGAGGGGTACGAGACCGTTCTCGCGGGGGACGGGCGTACCGCGCTCGATCTCCTCGGGCCGGTGGACGATGCCGCCGCCCCCGATCTCGTGCTGATGGACGTGACCATGCCCGAGCTGGACGGGCTGGCCGCCACCCGGCGGATCCGGGCCTCCGGGTCCACCGTGCCGATCCTCATGCTCACCGGGCGGGACGCGGTCGGGGACCGGATCGTCGCGCTCGACAACGGTGCCGACGACTACCTCAGCAAACCGTTCGCCGTCGAGGAACTGCTCGCCCGTGTACGGGCGTTGCTGCGGCGCAGCGTCCAACCCGCCGCCGGGGCCGAGACGTTGCCCGAGCTGGAACGGCTCGTCTTCGAGGATCTCGTCATGGATCTGCGGACGCGTGACGTCACCCGGGGCGGCCGGCCGCTCGATCTCACCCGGACCGAGTTCATGCTGCTGGAGTATCTGCTGCACCATCCGGGGACCGCTCTCACCCGGTCGCGCATCCACCGGCACGTGTGGGGCTTCGACTTCGAGCCCGCGTCCAACACCCTTGATGTGTACGTGATGTACCTGCGCCGGAAACTGGAGAGCCGCGGCGAACCGCGGCTCATCCACACCGTGCGGGGGCTCGGGTACAGCCTGCGCACCGCTCCGCCCGCCGACTGAACTACCGCTTCGGGAGCCGCAGGATCATCGTCTCGTCCGGTGCCCGCGGCGGGACCGCGCGCAGGGTCACCGTGTCGTCCGACCGCCGTCCCGCGAGGGCCAGTTCGGGGAGCGGGCCGGCAAGCCGGGCGTACGCGCCGCGCCGTGCCACCAGCTCCGCGTGCGTGCCGGACTCGACGAGGCGTCCGCCCTCGACCACCAGGATGCGGTCCGCGTCCGGGGCGAGGCTCAGATCGTGGGTGATCATGATGGTCGTACGGCCGGACATCAGGCGGCGCAGGGGCTGGATCACCTGGCGGGCGGCCACCGAGTCGAGGCCGGCCGTCGGTTCGTCCAGGACCAGGACCGGGGCCTCGCGGAGCATCGCCCGTGCGATCGCGATGCGTTGGAGCTGGCCGCCGGACAACGCCGCCGTGCCGGGGGCGAGTCGGGTGTCGTAGCCCTCGGGGAGTGCGGTGACGAAGTCGTGCGCCGCCGCCGCGCGTGCCGCCCGTTCGATGTCCTCGTCCGTCGCGCCGGGGCGGCCGCACTCGATGTTCTCGCGGACCGTGCCGTTGAGGATGAGGGTCTGCTGGGGGAGCAACGCGACGTTCTCCCGCAGGAATTCGAGCGGTACGTCGCGGAGGGGGACGCCGTCCAGGCAGATCACGCCCGTCGAGGGGTCGTAGAAGCGGGTGAGGAGTTTGGACAGGGTGGACTTGCCCGCGCCGCTCTCGCCCGTGATGATCACCAGCTCGCCCGGGTCCGCCCTGAAGGTGACGTCGGCGACCGAGTTCCGGGTCGCGCCCGGGTAGGCGAAGCTCACGCCGTGGAAGCTGACCCAGCCGTGGACGGGCCAGGCCGGGACGGGTTCGCGGGGGTCGCCGACGGACGGGGTGGCGTCCAGGATCTCGTTGACGCGGGCGGCGCCGGCCGTGGCGGCGGTGAGGGTGAGGCCGAGTTGGCCGAGGTTGCGGACCGGGGGGTAGAGGTAGCCGATGAAGGCGGCGAAGGCGAGGAGTGCGCCCAGGGTCATGCGGTCGGCGGAGATCTCCCAGACGCCGAGGCCGATGACGGCGAGAACGCAGAGGGTTTCCACCACCTCCACGAACTGCTCGTACATCTCGCTGAGGCGGGCGCCGCGCACCGACGCCTTCATCCATGCGCGGGCCTCCACGTCGAGGCGCTTCTCCTCGTCGCGGCGGCGGTTGTAGGCCTGGGTGAGGACGACGTTGCCGAGGGACTCCTCGACCACCGAGGTGATCGCGCCGTCCGCGACCCGCTCGTCCTGCGAGGCCTGCTTGATGCGGCCGGAGAAGCGGCGGGCGGCGAGGAGGAAGAGGGGGGCCAGGACGAAGGTGGCGAGGGCCAGGTCCCAGCGGAGGTACAGGGCGGCGCAGGCGTAGAACACGGCGGAGAAAGCTGCCGAGATGGTGCCCACGACCCCGGACACGACCATCTGCTCGATGGCCTCCACGTCTCCGGTGAGGCGTTCGACCAGGTCGCCCCGGCGGTGCTTCTGGAAGAAGTGGGGCGGGAGGTCCTGGACATGGCGGAAGACGTTCGCGCGCAGGCGCAGGACGAATCTCTCCGCGGTCCAGGTGGCGAGGGAGTTGCCGAAGTAGCCGACGAGCGCGCCCAGTGCGGCGACGCCGAGCCAGGCGGCGGCCGGGCCCCAGAAGTCGGACAGCGAACCGGCCTTCAGGGCGTTGTCGGTGAGGTCCGCGAAGAGCAGGATCGCGGCGGTCTCGGAGAGCGCCGACACCACGACACACGCGATGATCACCGCGAGCCACTTGCGGTCACCGCGGGTCAGCGGCCAGAAACGGCGGAAGGCCTCACGGGCTTCCCTCATGGTCAACAACTCCCTTCGGAGCAGGTCGGGTTCAGTGGCCGGCGGACGCGGTCCCACGGCCCGGACATGGCCGAGGCGGGGCCACCGGAGCGAGCACGCCCGCTCACCAGTGGCCCCGCCTCACGTGCCGCGGGATCAGCCCTTGTGGGCGACCGGCCGCTTCGGAGCGGGCTTCTTCGGCGCGGACTTCCTGGGCGCCGGGGCGGGCTTGCGGGTCTTCTTGACGGGGACGATCTTGTGGAAGCTCATGACGGGGTCCCTCCCGGTAAGTGCCGCGTGCCTGCGGCGAGTTGTGGAGTGCTGCGGGTCCTGCGGGTGTGGAGAGTGCTGCGAGTCCCGCGGGTGTGACGAGTGCTGCGGGTGCCGCGCGTCTTCTACGGCGGGAGCGACGGCTTACTTGTGACCGACCGGGCGGCGCTTCGGGGTCTGCTTCTTCGGCGCGGGCTTCTTCGGGGCCGGGGCGGGCTTGTGGGTCTTCTTGACCGGGGCGATCTTGTGGAAGCTCATGACGGGGTCCCTCCCGGTAAGTGCCGCGTGCGTGCGGCGAGTTGTGGAGTACTGCGGGTCCTGCGGGTGTGACGAGTGCTGCGAGTCCCGCGGGTGTGGAGAGTGCTGCGGGTGCTGCGCGTCTTCTACGGCCGGAGCGACGGCTTACTTGTGACCGACCGGGCGGCGCTTCGGGGTCTGCTTCTTCGGCGCGGGCTTCTTCGGGGCCGGGGCGGGCTTGTGGGTCTGCTTGACCGGGGCGATCTTGTGGAAGCTCATGGCTGTGTCCCTCTCTGGTGTGGCCGCTGCGGTGTCTGCCGCTGTTCTGCAACAGTTCCTCTACCGATCTGCTGCAACTGCCTTTGATTTACTTCTGAATTACACCTGTAAATTCTCTGTCAGCCCTTGTGGGCGACCGGGCGACGCTTCGGAGCGGGCTTCTTCGGCGCCGGCTTCTTGGGGGCCGGAGCGGGCTTGCGGGTCTGCTTGACGGGGTGGATCTTGTGGAAGCTCATGATTTATTTCCCTCCCTGGGAATTCTTATCTCTGGTTTATCGAGGCTGGTCGGGCTGGTTACTTGTGGCCGACCGGGCGGCGCTTGGGGGCGCCGACGGGCTTGCCGAGGGGCTTCTTGGCCGCCTTCTTGGGGGCCGGGGCGGGCTTCGCGGCCTTCTTCACCGGGGCGATCTTGTGGAAGCTCATCGGGCTCTCCTTCGTCTCTTACGTCTTCTCGCGGCTTTTCGCGCCTTCTTGTCGTTTGCGCTGTTCGCTTTCGACATGGAAAACACTACTGGACTCCTGACGCAGAAAAAGCCTTTTCCGCTGAGACCTTCCTGAGCAATCCCTGTGGAAGACTCTTATGGAATGCGCGGAACCGAACCCGCCCTTACACAGAATTTAGAACGGGAAAACAGCAGGGGCCCGGTGCCGACCTACCGGCACCGGGCCCCTGCGCGGGGGAGACCGCTGAAGAACCGCCGACCGCTACCGCACGATCGTGATCCGGTCCGCCGCCGGGGGCGCCAGCGGGGCCGAGGCCGACGAGTTCGCCGTCAGATAGTCCGCGAGCGCGGCCAGGTCGTCCGTACCGACCAGGTCACCGGTGCCCTGCCCCAGCGTGGTGAAGCCGTCACCGCCACCCGCGAGGAAGCTGTTCGTCGCGACGCGGTACGTGGCCGCCGGGTCGATCGCCGCACCGTCGAGGCGGATGGAGTCGGTGACCACCCGGTCCGAGCCCGTCTTCGTCAGGTCCAGCGTGTACGTCAGCCCGGACGACACCTGGAGCACCTTCGGCGCCGCCGCGTTCGCCCCGCTCACCTGCTCCTTGAGCGCCTGCACCACCTGGGCGCCGGTGAAGTCCTGGAGGTTCACCGTGTTGGCGAACGGCTGCACCGTGAACCCCTCGGCGTACGTGACCACACCGTCGCCCTCGGCCCCGGTGGCCTTGTACGTCAGCCCCGCCCGGACCCCGCCCGGGTTCATCAGCGCGAGGTCGGTCTCCGGGTCCAGCTTCTTGCCGTAGGCGAGCTGGGCGTCGGCGATGAGGTCGCCCATCGGGGACTCGGTGCCGGTGTTGTTGACGTCACCGGAGATGTAGCCGATCGGGCGGTTGCCGATGGGGGCCGCGAGGGTGTTCCACTTGGCGATCAGGCTGGTCAGGTCGGCGGCCTTGGGCACATCGCGGGTGACCACGTGGTTCGCGGACTTCACCGCCGTACGCGCGATGTCGCCCGTCCTGCGGTCGTAGGTCAGCGTGGTGTCCGTGTAGAGGCGGCCGAAGCTGGAGGCCGAAGTGACCATACGGGGCTTGCCACTCGGGTCGTCGATCGTGCAGACGTACGCGTTGTGGGTGTGGCCGGTGACGAGGGCGTCCACGGCCGGGGTGACGTTCTTCGCGATGTCGACGATCGGGCCGGAGATGCCGGAGCCGCCGCCGGACGCGTCGCAGTCGTAGTTGTAGGACGCGGAGGCCGGGAAGCCGCCCTCGTGGATCAGCGCGACGATCGACTGGACGCCCTGCTTCTGCAACTCCTTGGCGTACTTGTTGATCGTCTCGACCTCGTCCTTGAACTGGAGGCCCTTGACGCCGTCCGCCGAGACGATGCCCGGGGTGCCCTCCAGCGTGACGCCGATGAACCCGACCTTGACGTCCTTCTTCTTCCAGACCCAGTACGGCTTGAGGATCGGCTTCCTGGTCTTCTCGTCGAGGACGTTGGCCGCGAGGTAGGGGAAGTCGGCGCCCGTGAACTTCTTGTCCGTGTAGCAGCCGTCGGTGGGGTGGCAGCCGCCGTTCTGGAGGCGGGCCAACTCCCTGGCGCCCTCGTCGAATTCGTGGTTGCCGACCGAAGTGACGTCCAGGTCAAGCTTGTTGAGCGCCTCGATGGTGGGCTCGTCGTGGAACAGGCCCGAGATCAGCGGGGACGCGCCGACCATGTCACCGCCGGCCGCGGTGATCGAGTACGGGTTGCCCTTGCGGGCGTCGCGCAGATGCGTGGCGAGGTACTCGACACCGCCCGCGTCGATCGTCTTCGTCGTGCCGTCCGGCTGGAGTTCGGTGACCCGGCCGGAGGAACCGGACGGGGGCTCAAGGTTGCCGTGCAGGTCGTTGAAGGACAGCAGTTGTACGTCCTGGTAGCGGCTGGGCTTGGGGTGGTGGCCGTGGCCGCCCGAGTCGCCGTGGGCGTCGGCGGGCAGCGCGGAGGCCAGCGCGGCCGCCGTGGCGAGGCTCACGGCGGTGGCGAGCAGTGCGGCGGTACGGCGTCCGCGTGGACGGTGCGGCTGGGTCGTGGCTGGCATGAGCCCCCCTGTGTGTCGGCTGAGAGTCACCACTTTCCGGCGCAGCCTAGGGTCAACGCGCGTAGCGCGGCAGGGGGTTCTTGGTTACATCCTGGTTTCTTCTTTGCCGCCACTTTGCTGGCACCTCCGCTTACCCTGATGCCCATGACCAGCGACGACACCGCACGGCCCGCGCCCTCCTCCCGCTCCATCGAGACCTATTCCGCGCTCTCCCCGGACCAGGGCGCGGCCGTCCTCGCGCTGATCGCCGAGGCCGCCCGTGTCGACGGGCAGCAGGCGGTGTCCGAGCAGGGGCGGTTGCGGATCCGCGGGGGTGAGCGGGCCGGGGTCTCCCATCTGCTGCTGACCCTGGGCGACGAACTGGTGGGGTACGCGCAGCTGGAGGACACCGATCCGGTGGAGGCGCCGGCCGCGGAGCTCGTCGTGCATCCCTCGTACCGGGGACACGGGCACGGGCGGGCGCTGGGTGCCGCGCTGCTCTCGGCGTCCGGGAAGCGGCTCCGGGTGTGGGCGCACGGGGGGCACTCCGCCGCGCGTCATCTCGCGCAGGTCCTGGGGCTCACGATGTTCCGTGAACTCCGGCAGCTGCGGCGGCCGTTGACCGGGCTCGAACTGCCCGAGCCGGTGCTCTCCGAGGGCGTGACGGTACGGACCTTCGTGCCCGGGCAGGACGACGCGGCCTGGCTCGCCGTCAACGCGGCGGCCTTCGCCCACCATCCCGAGCAGGGCTCCCTCACCCAGCGCGACCTCGACGACCGTAAGTCCGAGTCCTGGTTCGACCCGGCGGGGTTCTTCCTCGCCGAACGGGGCGGCGAGCTGGTGGGCTTCCACTGGACCAAGGTCCACGCGGAGGAGGGGCTCGGTGAGGTGTACGTGGTGGGGGTGCTGCCCGGGGTGCAGGGGGGTGGGCTCGGCAAGGCGCTGACGACGATCGGGCTGCGTCACCTTGCCTTGCAGGGGCTTCCTACGGCGATGCTGTACGTCGACGCGGACAACAAGGCGGCGGTGTCCGTGTATGAGCGGCTGGGGTTCACGACGTACGAGACGGATCTGATGTACCGCTCGGAGTCGTGAGGCGGGGGTTGGTCCGGTGACCCCCTGGGGGCTCCGCCCCCAGACCCCCATCGGCCCTGAAGGGGCCTCGTCCTCAAACGCCGGACGGGCTGGGTGTTGCGGGCCTGGGCTGAAGGGTGGACGGGCCGGAGATTGCGGACCTTGGCCGGAGGACGGACCGGCCGGACATTGCAGGCTTCGGCCGGACGACGGACCGGCCGGACATTGCGGACCTCGGTCGGAGGGTGGACGGGCCGGATACTGCGGGTCTCATAAAGCGGCGCGCCCACCCCACCCACGCGGCGTTCGATCCCCCGCCGTTCTCAAGCCCCCGACAGGCCGGACCGGGCCGGCCTCCGCGTCGGGAGCAACCGCCTGCGGTGGATCGGTTCCGGGCCGCACGCGGACCATGCCAGTGCCGCGGCCGTGAGGATCATCGCCCAATGGTCGTGTCCCGGGGCCCAGTTCTTCGTGTCCGGGGTGGCGAACAGGCCCCAGTCGGCGGGGAGCAGCAGGGCGGCTGCCATGGACGCGGCCAGCAGGGCGACGGCCACTCGCGGGCCCGGTTCCGCCTCGTCCGTGAGGCGGACCGCCGCGGCCGACGCGGCGAGGGCGACGACCGCGGCGGCGACCGCCTCCAGGGTGATGTCACCGACCGGGGGCCGTACCTTCGCCGGGATCAGCAGCACGGCCGCCGTCCACCACAGCACCGCGAGCGGGGCGACCAGCGCGGTCCGCAGGGCGCCGCGCACCATGCGCCGGGTCGGTACCGCGACGGTGACCTGCCGGGCCGGGTCGTCGAGCAGGAACGTCAGACCCAGCGCGAAGGCGAGCGCGGCACCCCGCAGCAGCAGCAACGCCGTCCACGGGTTCGGGTCCGACGAGGCGACGCGAGGCAGCGCGGCCAGCACCAGCCCGGCAACGGCACCGGCCCCGAGCGCCCGCCAGGGCATCGCACGGACGACGGGCCGCACCAACTGCGCCAACTGCCCTGCCCCGCCCGCCGATCTCCGGCCCGACTCCCCCTCCCTCAGGCGCACTTGTCCGCCCCCGCCGGTGCCTTGACGCCCAGCAGTTCCGCCACCCGGGCCGTGGTGACCTTCGGGGCCGTCAGTTCTGCCCAGTGGGCCTTCACCTTCGGGGCGACCGATGTGCTGCCCGCGGTGAACAACTCCCTGACGACGGTGGTCTGTTCGGCGGTCATGGACATCGGGTCGGTCGGGGAGAGGACCAGGGCCGAGCCGGTGGTGCTGTCGTCCAGGCGGACCTTGCTCAGTTCGGCGAGGGGGTCGGACTGCCAGCCGAGGGCGAGCCACATGATGGTGACCATGCGGCCGTCGCACATCTGCTCGGCGGCCTTCTCGGTGCGCAGGACCAGGACGGAGGAGACGGCGGCGGCGAACTCGGGTACGCGCGGGCCGCCCCAGCCCGTACCGACCGTGACCTGGTACGGGACGGGGGACGCCTGGATCGCGCCGTCGCCGTCCATGCCGTAGCGGGCGTCGACGCGCTGGCGTACCAGCAGGTGTTCCCTGGACGCGGTGCCGCCGGCGAGGGACTGGACGTGGTCCGTCACGTTCGCCCAGGTCGTGGCGCGGGGCATCCACTCCGGGTAGGCGCAGTACGTCGCACGGCCGTGCCGTTCGCAGGACTGGACCTTCTCCGGGGTGACGGTGGCCACCTCACGGGCGGTGATCGTCGCCTTCGGCACCTTGCCCGCCTGGCCGACCGCACCCCAGGTGCCGAGGCCGATCGCCACCGCCAGCAGCGCCGCCACGGTCTTCGTACGGCCGCCGTTGACCAGGACGGCGGCGAGGCCCGCGGTCAGCGCCAGGCCCAGCAGGTACAGCGCGTGCCAGGCCGCCGGCCGGCCCAGGAGGTCGGACGGGAGGGACGTGCTGC
Source organism: Streptomyces sp. NPDC096013 (assembly GCF_044763565.1). Taxonomy (NCBI): domain Bacteria; kingdom Bacillati; phylum Actinomycetota; class Actinomycetes; order Kitasatosporales; family Streptomycetaceae; genus Streptomyces; species Streptomyces sp. NPDC096013. The sequence goes on from NZ_JBIWGK010000003.1 coordinate 705,084, forward strand.
TGGAGCCGCCGACCACCGGGACCAGCCAGCGCGTCGCGTCGCCGGTCGCCGCCGCCCCGAGGAACAGGCTGGAGAAGAGGGCCAGCACCAGGAACATCGCTGCCGCGTACGGTGAGCGCACCACGCGGGCCAGCAGCACGCCGATCGTGCCGGCCAGCAGGACCGTGAGCGGGCCGACGAGGAGTTCGTTGACGGAGCCGTGGCCGACGGAGCCGGGTTCGAGCACCGCCCAGGTGAACTGCGCCGCCACCAGCAGCGCGGTGAGCGCGGCGGCCGGTACGACGGACAGCGCGTGGGCGACCGTACGGCGCCAGGGTTCGAGGACCAGGACGCCGAAGTGCCGGTCGGTGTCCTGGCGCCGGGAGCGCAGGACGGCCTGGTTCGCGCAGAGCAGGACGGCCAGGGCGGGCAGCATCGGCCCGGTCTGGGTCGCGCGGTCGACGTCCTGGAGCGCCGGGAAGCCGTTGCCGGTGCCCGGCGTGCGCCACACGATCCAGGCGGCGTGGAGCACGAACATGGCCAGCACCGGTACGCACAGCAGGAGTTTGCGTGCCTCGAAGCGGGCCAGCTGCAACACCGCCGCCCAGGACTGCCGTTGGCCCTCGGTGCGTGCGGCGAGGGGTGCTTTGTCGAGTACCGCGCTCATGCCGACACCTCCGCGACCATGCCGTCGAGGGTGATCAAGTAGCCGTCCTCCAGGGTGGGTTGGACGAGGTCCGCGCCGGCGGGCGGGTCGCCCACGTTGCGGAAGACACCGAGGCCGGTGCGCCAGCCCGCCATCGCGCCGGGGTCGCGTTCCGCGCTGCTCCACACCCGGCCCGCGGCCCGTGCGGTGAGTTCGGCCGGGGTGCCGTCGAAGCGGATGACGCCGCCGGCCATGACGACGACGCGGTTGCAGAGCATCGCGACGTCCTCGGTCTGGTGGGTGGAGAGGAGGACCGTGCGGCCCTCGCCCGCCCTGGCGATCAACTCCCGGAACCGCATGCGCTGTTCGGGGTCGAGACCGACCGTCGGCTCGTCCAGGACCAGGAAGCCCGGGTCGCCGACGAGTGCCGCCGCGAGGGCCACCCGCTGCCGCATGCCGCCCGACAGTTTCTTGATGCGCTTGCCGCGCACGTCCGAAAGGTCGACCTCCGCGAGCACGCGCCGTACCTCCTGGTGGCGTCCGGCGCGGTCGGTCAGCTCCTTGAGGATCGCGACGTAGTCGACGAACTCGAAGGCGGTGAAGTCCGGGTGGAAGCCGGGCGTCTGCGGGAGGTAGCCGAGAGCGCGCCGCACCTCCTGGCGTCCGGCGGTCGTGCCCGGGTCGTGGCCGAGGACGGTGAAGCTGCCCGAGTCGGCGGGCGTGGCGGTGGCCAGCACCCTCAACAGGGTGGTCTTTCCAGCCCCGTTGGGGCCGAGCAGGCCGGTGACGCCTTCGCCGAGGCGCAGCGATACGCCGTCGAGGGCCTGCGTCGAGCCGTAGCGCAGGCTGAGCCCGGCCGCGGAGACGGTGGTGGTCATGTACGGCACTCCAGTCAGAGGTTCACAGAGGTCGGAGTTCAGAGGTGGTGCGTTCGCGCGGGCAGGCCGAAGTGCCCTGTCGCGCAGGGGTGGTTGGAGAGGGCGGGGCGCATGTCGTGCCGCGCGGCCGGCGGAGCGGAGCCGGTGTCAGGCCACGCCCGGGGACGCCCCCGGCCGGGTGTCGAAGCGGTCCCGCAGCAGGTAGAGGAGTCCGGCGGCGAGCGCGGCCACCATCGCGGCCACCCCCTGGCCCGCCGGGGTGAAGGGTGCGAGCGTGCCGCCGTGGATCTCGTAGGCGGCGAGCAGGGACAGGGCCCAGCCGCCGCCCACCAGGGACGGGGCGAGGACCGGGCCGAGGCGGGGGATGAGGGCGAGGCCGGTGGTGGTGAGGGCGAGCGCGGGCAGCAGCCAGCCCAGGGCGCGCAGGCCGTACTCGGGCAGGGCCAGGGTCGCCAGGCCGTTGAGGCCGAGGCAGGCGGTGAGGACGGCGACCGTGCGGATCATGAGGAGCCGGAAGCCGTGCAGCGGGGCGACGACGGCCATCTCGTAGGTGGGGTCGAACCTCGGGCCGTAGGAGAGGGCCACTCCGCCGAGCGGCAGCAGGGGGGCGAGGACCAGGAAGGGGGTGGGCGAGACCGACGCCCGCTGGGCGTTGGTGACGAGCACGGTCATCACGAGCAGGGCGACGACCGCGCCGAGCCACGAGCGGCGCAGCACCGGGGTCGCCGACAGCAGCCGTGCCGTGTGGTCGGCCACGCCGCACCGGACCAGCAGGGATTCGAGCAATCCCCTTGCGGGGGCGTCGAGTTCGGCGTCCAGGCGGGCCCAGCCGGCGTCGAGGGCCACTGGGTCGGTGACCGACGCCAGCAGGGCCCGGCACTCCGCGCACCGGGCGAGGTGGGTGTCGGCGGACCAGAGCAGGGGCGGTGCCAACTCGCCCCGCGCATAGGCGCGTACGTCGTCTTCGGCCACATGCCAGGTCATGCCAGCTCCTCCCGCAGTTGCTTACGGGCCCGCATGGCCCGCGTCTTGACCGTGCCGGCCGGAATGCCCAGCAGGACGGCGGCCTCCCGGGTGGTCAGCCCGTCGATCACGGTGGCCTGGAGGACCGCCCGCAGTTCCGGCGAGAGCCGGACGAGCGCCCCGGCGAGGTCCCCGTGCTCAACCCCCGCGAGCACGCGTTCCTCCGCCGAGGCCTCGTCCCGGTGCCGCAGCCGTGCCAGCGTCTGCCGCAGCCGCCCGCGCGCCCCGTCGCCGCGCATCAGGTCGATCATCCGCCGCGACCCGATCCGCCACAGCCACCCGGCGGCGCCTTCGGAGGACCCGTCCTCCCGGTAGCGGGCACTGCCCCGCCACACCGCGAGAAACGTCTCCTGTACGACGTCGTCGACCATCCCGGCGTCGGCGCACCGGCCGCGCAGCCTGGCGGTCAGCCACGGCGCGTACCGCCGGTACAGCTCTTCGAACGCGCGCCGGTCGCCGTCCGCCGCGATGGCCCGCAGCAGCTCCCCGTCGCTTCCCGTATCGCTCACATCTCCTCATCGGACGAGCCCCGCCGATCGGTTCACGGATCGGCTCATGAATCTCCGTGGATCCCGGTCGGCCTCCGCTGACCTCCGTGGACCTGTCCCGTCTTGACTTTCTCAGGCCCCTTGCACCACCCTTTCACTACTCAATTAGTGAAAGGGTGGTGGAACCCCAGTGGTCGAGTACCGCATCGACCGGCACAGCGGCGTGGCCACCTACGTACAGATCGTCCAGCAGACCAAGCAGGCCCTGCGCCTGGGCATGCTGGAGCCCGGCGACAAGCTGCCCACGGCCCGCGAGGTCGTCGAGGCCACCGCCATCAACCCGAACACCGTCCTCAAGGCCTACCGCGAGCTGGAGCGCGAGGGCCTGGTCGAGGCCCGCCGGGGTCTGGGCACCTTCGTCCGCCGCGGCCTCGCCACCACGCCCGCCGACTCGCCCCTGCGCACCGAACTCGACGACTGGGCGGACCGCGCCCGGGCCGCCGGACTGGGGCGCGACGACGTCGCCGCGCTCTTCACCGCCGTACTCGACAAGCACTTCCAAGGAGAACCTTCATGACAGGCACCGCCGCGATAGAGGCCGCCGCGCTCGGCAAGCGGTTCGGCCGGCGGGGAAGGTGGGCGCTGCGGGACTGCGCCTTCCGGCTGCCCGCGGGGCGGGTCTGCGCGGTCGTCGGCCCGAACGGCGCCGGCAAGTCCACGCTCCTCGCCCTCACGGCCGGACTGCTGGCCCCCACCGAGGGCTCGATAGCCGTCCTCGGCGAACGCCCGGGCGCCGCCCGCGAGCGGGTCGCCTACGTCGCGCAGGACAAGCCCCTCTACACCCAGCTCACGGTCGCCGAGACACTCCGCATGGGCGCCGACCTCAACACCGACCGCTGGGACGCCTCCGTCGCCGAACGCGTCGTGGCGGACGGGGACCTGAACCCGAAGTCCGGTGTCCGCTCGCTCTCCGGCGGCCAGCGCACCCGGGTCGCGCTCGCCCTCGCGCTGGCCAAGCGGCCCGAACTGCTGCTCCTGGACGAGCCGATGGCCGACCTGGACCCGCTGGCCCGGCACGAGATGATGGGCCTCCTCATGGCGCAGGCCGCCGACTCCGGCACCACCATCGTGATGTCCTCGCACGTGGTCGCCGAGCTGGAGAACTCCTGCGACCACCTCCTCCTGATCGGCGACGGACACGTCCGCCTCGCCGGGGACATCGACGACCTGCGGGCCGCCCACACCCTGGTCTCCGCCCCGGCCGACGCCGTCGACCTCGGCGCGCACACGGTCGTCGAGTCCCGCACCACCGGCCGCCAGCTCACCGCGCTGATCCGCCCGGCGGCCCCGCTGCCCGACGGCTGGCGGGCCGGCCCGCCCTCGCTGGAGGAGCTGGTCCTCGCCTATCTGCGCAACCCCGCGGCCCCCGCCGCCCCCGTCAAGACCGAGGAGACCGTCGCGTGACCGCGCTCGCCACCCCCGCGCCCCCGGCCGCGGCCCGCCGTCCCGCGCGCCCGCACCTGCTCCGCTGGCTGATCCGGCTGCACCGCCCCGCCCTGCTGGTCTGGCTCGGCTCCGTGGTCGTCCTCGGCGCCCTCCTGCTGTGGCTCGGCGGCCCGCTGACCGACGCGTCGGCCGCCGCGTGGAAGGAGTACGACGCCTGCTCGTGGTCCTCCCGCTGCACCTACGACATGGACGCGATCGGCCGCTACAAGGACTGGTACACCTACACGACCATCGCCGTCCTCGCCGTCCCGTTCCTGGCCGCCGCCTGGTCCGGCGCCGCGCTGGTCAGCCGTGAACTGGAGCAGGGCACCGCGCAGTTGGCGTGGACCCAGTCGGTCTCCCCGGCCCGCTGGCTCGCCTTCAAGCTCGCCGTCCCGGCCGTCGTGATCGCCGTCGGCTCCGGACTCCTGGTCGGCCTGCACCACTGGGCCTGGGCGGCGAGCCAGGGCCGCATCGACACCGCCAAGCACTGGTACGACGTCGGCACCTACGCCGCGAACGGCCCGGCCACCGTCGCCCTCGCCCTGGTGGGCCTGGCCGTCGGCGCCCTCTTCGGCCTGGTCAGGTGCGAGTCCCTCGTCTCGCTCGTCGGCGCGCTGTGCGCCACGGCGTTCGCGTGGGGCGCGCTGGCCTACGCGACGCCCTATCTCTGGCCCACGGCCACGAAGATCAGCAGCCTCGGCCACGACCGCCCGGCCGGTTCCGGCATCGTCGTCAGCCAGGGCCTGGTCACGTCCGGCGGCGCCCGCATCGCGGACCCGCACTGCGGTCCCGTCACCGACCAGGCCTGCCGGGTGGTCTACCACAAGCTCGACGCCGTCAGCTACTTCAACGAATACCACCCCCAATCCCACTACTGGCCGCTCCAGTTGACGGCGACCGCGCTCCTCCTCGCCACCGCCGCCGCCCTGACCCTGGCCGCGTTCCGCCTTCTCCGGCGCCGCATCGACCCGGCGCCCGTCCGCAGGGCAGCCGCCGTATGACCGCCCCGGCCGTGACCTCCACCGCCCGTCCGCGCAGCGCCGCCCTGCGGCTGCACCGACCGGCGCTGATCGTGTGGGGCGTGTTCCAACTGCTCGCTGTAGGCGCCCTGTTGTGGGTGCACGTGTCCCGGGCACCCGCCGCGCGAGCGGACCACTCCGCCTCCTATTTCGTCCTCACCGACGTCAACAACGTCATGAACCTCCTCGGCGAGGTGCTCAGTTACGTCTCCATCGCCGTCGCCGCCTGGGCGGGCGCCGCTCTCGTCGGCCGCGAACTGGAGGACGGCACCGCCCGGTTGGCGTGGACCCAGTCCGTCACCCCGGCCCGCTGGCTGACCGCCAAGCTCACCGCGGCGGCCCTGCCCCTCATCGCCGGCACCACCCTGCTGGGGCTGCTCTTCGCCTGGGTCTGGACCACCGACCAGGACGTCCTGGTCACCCACTGGTCCTGGGACCGCGTCCTCGTCCCGGCGGGACCGCTCGCCGTCGCCCTGGCCGTCCTCGCTCTTGCCGCCGGCGCCCTCGCCGGAGTCGCCCTCCGCCGCGCGCTGCCCGCCCTGGCGGTGGCCGCCGGGGTGACCTACGCGGCCCGGTCCTTCTTCGGCAGCACCTGGGACGACGTGTGGCCCAGCCGCCGTTTCTGGCCGGTCCAGCTCACCGCGACCGCGCTGCTCCTCGTCCTCGCCGCCCTCGCCCTCACCGCCGCCTACGCGCTGCTCGGCCGGCGTACCAACATCAAGGGAGCCGCCGTATGACCGCACTCGCCGCGGACCCGGCGGTCCGCCCGAGACCGGCCCGCGCCTGGCGCGCCGTGCTGCGGCTGCAACAGGGCGCCCTGATCGGGTGGGGCGTGTACGTCGCCGTCGTCGCGGGGCTGCTGCTGTGGGCCTACGGCCCCGGCGGGAGCGCCGCGCGGGCCGACTGGCGGCGCAAGTGCACCGCGCACGGCTGCGACTGGAGCAGCGCGGTCAGCCTCTACCACCTGGCCCGCGCCGTCGCCGAGTTCGCGATCGGCTGGGCGCCCCACCTCGCCGCGATCTTCGCGGGCGCCGTCCTCGCCCGCGAACTGGAGCGCGGCACCGCCCGCCTCGCCTGGACCCAGAGCGTCTCCCCCACCCGCTGGCTGGCCACCACCCTCGCCGTACCGGCCGCGGCGGTCGCCGCGGGCAGCACCCTGATGGTCCTGCCGCACCGGCTGCTGTTCGACGCCCACCTGGTGCCGGTCAGCTGGCACTGGTGGGACGACGGGAACTTCACCGCCAACGGCACCCTCGCGATCGTCTACCCGCTGCTCGGTCTCGCCGTGGGCACCCTCGCCGGCCTGCTCACGCGCCGCGCGCCGTCCGCGATCGGCCTCTCGATCGCCGTCATGGTCCTCACCCGCACCGCCCTCACCCACGCCCGCCCGCACCTGTGGCCGTGGGTGACCCGCACCAGCCCCCTGAACACCGGCTACGACATCCCGCGCAACGTCCTCGTCGGCGAACGGGGCGCCCTCACCTCCGGCGGCGGCCACATCCCCGACCTGTGCTTCGAGCAGACCACGTGCCTCAAGTCGGCCGACGTCACCGGGTATTACGTCCAGTACCACCCCGCCTCCCACTTCTGGCCCCTCCATCTCGTGGAGACCGGCATCGCCCTGGCCCTCACCGCCCTGGTCCTCGCCGCCGCCTTCACCCTCCTGCGCCGCCGCACGGCCTGACCGGTTCCCCCCTCACCGCGGCTCCCAGGCATCCGTTACGTTCGTTTCCGTGCCGTAGACGTCCGGGAGCCGCCCCCCGATATCCCGCACGCCATGTCGCCGTAACCAACGGTTCAGACGGGCTTGCGAGGCTCGGCGAATGCAGCCCGTCGTGCCAGAGCCCTCGCCGCCTCCCGAGGTGAACGGGAGGAACGGGGACGCTCCCACCGCGCTCACGCTCCCCCCGGCGCTCTCCGACGCGCCCGTATCACCCCCGGCGCGGAACAATGGGCACATGAGCAGCCAGCCCAACGCCCAGGCACAGGTCCAGCACGCGCAGCCCTCCGTGGGCTCCATAGCCGCGCACCGCCCGCACACCGTGTCGGCGGCGGTCTCCGATCTGGAACCCGACATCGACGCCGACCTCGACGAGTACGAGGAGTCGCCGTACGACGGGCCCCAGCTGCCGCAGGGCCGCTTCCTCGACAGGGAGCGCAGCTGGCTCGCGTTCAACGAACGGGTCCTGGAACTCGCCGAGGACCCGAACACCCCGCTGCTCGAACGGGCGAACTTCCTCGCCATCTTCGCCAGCAACCTCGACGAGTTCTTCATGGTCCGGGTGGCCGGCCTCAAGCGCCGTATCGCCACCGGTGTCGCCACCCGCTCCGCCTCCGGCCTTCAGCCGCGCGAGGTGCTGGAGATGATCTGGGCCCGCTCACGCGAGCTGATGGCGCGGCACGCCGCCTGCTACCACGAGGACATCGCCCCCGCGCTCGCCGAGGAGGGCATCCACCTGGTCCGCTGGAACGAGCTGACCGAGAAGGAGCAGGCCCGCCTCTTCACCCTGTTCCGGCACCAGATCTTCCCGGTGCTGACCCCGCTGGCCGTCGACCCCGCGCACCCCTTCCCGTACATCTCGGGTCTCTCGCTGAACCTCGCGGTCGTCGTACGGAACCCGGTCACCGGACACCGCCACTTCGCGCGCGTCAAGGTGCCGCCGCTGCTCTCCCGCTTCCTGGAGTCCTCCCCGGGCCGGTACGTCCCCCTGGAGGACGTGATCGCCGCCCATCTGGAGGAACTCTTCCCGGGCATGGAGATCCTGGAGCACCACGCGTTCCGGCTGACCCGCAACGAGGACCTCGAGGTCGAGGAGGACGACGCGGAGAACCTGCTCCAGGCCCTGGAGAAGGAGCTCATGCGGCGCCGCTTCGGGCCGCCGGTGCGCCTGGAGGTCGAGGAGTCCATCGACCGCGAGGTGCTCGACCTGCTGGTGCGCGAGCTCAAGATCAGCGAGGCCGAGGTGTACCCGCTGCCGGGCCCGCTCGACCTCACCGGCCTGTTCCGCATCGGCTCGCTGGACCGGCCCGAGCTGAAGTACCCGAAGTTCATCGCGGGCACCCACCGCGACCTCGCCGAGGTCGAGTCGGCCTCCGCGCCCGACATCTTCGCCGCCCTGCGCAACCGGGACGTGCTGCTGCACCACCCGTACGACTCGTTCTCCACCTCCGTCCAGCGGTTCCTGGAGCAGGCGGCCAACGACGACGACGTCCTCGCGATCAAGCAGACCCTGTACCGCACCTCCGGCGACTCCCCGATCGTCGACGCGCTCATAGAGGCGGCCGAGGCCGGCAAGCAGGTCCTCGTCCTGGTCGAGATCAAGGCCCGCTTCGACGAGCACGCCAACATCAAGTGGGCGCGCAAGCTGGAGGAGGCGGGCTGCCACGTCGTCTACGGCCTGGTCGGACTCAAGACCCACTGCAAGCTGTCGCTCGTGGTCCGCCAGGAGGGCGACACGCTCCGCCGCTACAGCCACGTCGGCACCGGCAACTACCACCCGAAGACGGCCCGCCTCTACGAGGACCTCGGCCTGCTGACCGCCGACCCGCAGGTCGGCGCCGACCTCTCGGACCTCTTCAACCGGCTGTCCGGCTACTCGCGCCGCGAGACCTACCGCCGTCTGCTGGTCGCCCCCAAGTCCCTGCGCGACGGCCTGATCGCCCGGATCAACAAGGAGGTCCAGCACCACCGTGCCGGACGCCCCGCGTTCATCCGCATCAAGGTCAACTCGATGGTGGACGAGGCGATCATCGACTCGCTCTACCGCGCGTCCCAGGCGGGCGTCCAGGTCGACGTGTGGGTGCGCGGCATCTGCGCGGTGCGGCCCGGGGTCCCCGGCCTGTCCGAGAACATCCGCGTACGCTCCATCCTCGGCCGCTTCCTCGAACACTCCCGCGTCTTCGGCTTCGGCAACGGAGGCGAGCCCGAGGTGTGGATCGGCAGCGCCGACATGATGCACCGCAACCTCGACCGTCGGATCGAGGCCCTGGTCAGGGTCACCGACCCGGCCCACCGCGCCGCGCTCAACCGGATGCTGGAAACCGGTATGTCGGACACCACCTCGTCCTGGCACCTGGGCCCGGACGGCGAGTGGACCCGGCACGCGACCGACGCGGAAGGCCAACCCCTGCGCAACGTCCAGGAGATGCTCATAGACGCCCGGAGGCGCCGGCGTGGCACAGCAACACCTTGACCCTACGGACCCGGCCACGGCCAGGCCCTCCCCGCCCGACCCCGGCCGGGCGGGCGGGGCCGCCACAGGTGACGCCCTCGCGGGCTACCTGAGGGCCCAGGCCACGGAGTTCCTCCGTGCCCTGCGGCTGCACCGGGAGACCGGCGGCGGGCAGAACGGCACGGAGGAGTCCGTCGACGCGGCGCGCGCCCTGCGCCGCTCGGCCCGCCGGATCAGCGGCAGCCTGCACACCTTCCGGCCGCTCCTCGACAACGACTGGTCCGAGGAGATGCGCCCCGAGCTGGCATGGCTGTCGGGCACGTTGGCCCTGGAGCACGCCTGCGCGGCCCGGCTGGAGCGGCTGCTGCTCGCCCTGCACCGGCTCTCCGGCTCGGCGGCGTTCCCCGCCCAGTCGGCGGCCTCCGCGATCGGCGGCCGGGTCACCGGCGCGGGCCGGGGCATCCCCGCCCCCGCGGGCGCCCGCGCCCCCGGCACCGGCCCCGCCGCGACCCCCACGGCCACCGCCGAGCGCGGCAACCTCACCGTGGGCGCGGCCAAGGCGGGCGCCCTGCTGGAGCGCCAGCTCACCCTGGCCAGGACCCGGGCCCACTCCACCGCCCTCCAGGCCCTCGGCTCGTCCCGCTTCCACGCGGTCGCCGACAAGGTCGCCGTACTGGCCAGCGAGGTCCCGCTGACCCCGGCCGCGGCCACGGCCGACCTGCGCCCGCTGGCCGCCGCCGCCGGGGAGCGCCTCACCGACGCGGTCACCGCGCTGCCGCTGGTCACCGCCGGGCACCCGTACAACGCGGAGGCCCTCATCCACGGCCTCTCCCCCGACCCGGCCCCGCACCCCCAGGACGGCCCCTGGCACCAGGTCCGGCTGCTGCTGCGGCTGCACCGCTACGCCGGCGAGGTGCTGCACGGGGACGGCGCGCCGACGGACGTACGCCTGCTGGCGGCCGGCCAGGCCCTCAATCTGCACCGGGACGCCTCGGAGGCCGCCGCGGCGGCCGCGTCGGCGGCCCGCACCCCGCGGATCGCCCCGGCGACCGCGTACGCGCTCGGCGTGCTCCACGCCGACCAGCGCCACGAGGTGGAGGCGGCCCGCTTCGCCTTCCAGCAGTCGTGGCAGAAACAGGCGGCGGGCACCCCCTGACGCCCCGCACCAACCCGCGCGGAGGAGACGGTGAACGACCAGTGACTTCCACGAACGACACCACCGTCCAGGCGGCCGGCTGCGTCCTGTGGCGCCGCCCGGCCGCCGGAGAACTCGAACTGGCGCTGGTCCACCGGCCCAAGTGGGCCGACTGGTCGTGGCCCAAGGGCAAGCTCAAACGCGGTGAGACGTTCGAGGAGGCGGCCCGCCGCGAGGTGCTGGAGGAGACCGGCTACACCTGCCGGCTGGGGACGCGGCTCCCCTCGGCCCAGTACCTCGACCACCACGGGCGGCCCAAGGAGGTCCACTACTGGGCGGCGGAGGCGACCGACGGGGCGTTCGCACCGAACGACGAGGTCAACGCGCTGTGCTGGCTGAGTCCCGACGCGGCCCACGAGCGGCTCTCCTACGAGCGGGACCGGGATCTGATCTCGCTGGCGCTCATCGCCATCGGCACGGACGAGGACGGGCACGAGCGATGAGGGGCGCACGCGATTCTCCCCGGCGACCGCCCGAAACCGCCTCGCCCAGCCGGGGGAACGCGCCCTCGTGGAGGCGCTGCGGACGCTCCGCACCTGGCATAGTCCGGAATCAGCCCGTGTCCTCGACGTGAGCGTTCCGTGACCTAACCGCACCGCCCACAGGGGTTCACCCTCCGTTCACTTAGGCCCATAGGCGCCTTCACCTGTTCTGCCTAATTTCGGCCTTACGCGATGCGAGCTGCGACCTGGGGGTCGCCACCCGCGTCACCCCGTCTTCGCACGCCGCCGTAATTCAGGACGGCGGCTCTCGGAAGGAACTCTTTCAAGTGAAGCTTCAGCGCATGAACCGGCGGGCCCTCACCCTCGGTGCTCTCGCCGTCTCCGGCGCCCTGGCCCTCACGGCGTGCGGCTCGGACGACAACGGCGGCTCGTCGAGCAGCAGCAGCTCCTCGTCGTCGGCCAACGCCAGCTCCGCGAACTGCGGCACCGCGAAGAAGGGCCAGCAGCTCCTCGCCGACGGCTCGTCCGCGCAGAAGAACGCGATCGACGCGTGGGTGAAGGCCTTCAGCCAGGCCTGTGGCGTCCAGATCAACTACAAGGGTGGCGGCTCCGGCGCCGGTGTCACCTCCTTCAACCAGGGTCAGCTGGCCTTCGCCGGTTCCGACTCCGCGCTGAAGCCCGACGAGGTCACCGCCTCGAAGCAGGTCTGCTCCGGCGGCCAGGGCATCGACCTCCCGATGGTCGGCGGCCCGATCGCGCTCGGCTACAACGTCCCGGGTGTCGACAACCTGGTGCTGGACGCCCCGACGCTCGCCAAGATCTTCGACAGCAAGATCACCAACTGGAACGACGCGGCGATCAAGAAGCTGAACCCGTCCGCCAAGCTGCCCGACCTCAAGATCCAGGCGTTCCACCGCTCGGACGAGTCCGGCACCACGGACAACTTCACCAAGTACCTGATCGCCACCACCGCCGCCAACTGGAAGTACTCCGGCGGCAAGGCGTGGCAGGCCAAGGGCGGCCAGTCCGCCGCCGGCTCCGCGGGCGTGGCCCAGCAGGTCAAGGCGACCTCGGGTGCCATCGGCTACTTCGAGCTCTCCTACGTCGGTGACGGCGTCAAGGCCGTCAGCATCGACACCGGCGCCTCCGCCCCGGTCGCCCCGAGCACCGACAGCGCCACCAAGGACATCGCCGACGCCAAGGTCGTCGGCACCGGCTCCGACCTGTCGCTCAAGCTGAACTACAACACCAAGGCCGAGGGCGCGTACCCGATCACCCTGGTGACCTACGAGATCGTCTGCGACAAGGGCAACAAGGCCGACACGCTGCCCGCGACGAAGGCGTTCCTCACCTACATCGCCAGCGAGGAGGGCCAGAAGGTCCTCTCCACCATCGACTACGCGCCGATCCCCGACGCGATCATCACCAAGGTTCGCAGCACCATCGCGAGCATCAGCTAGTCCGAGTGTGCGGCCGGGTCCCGCTCCAGGGACCCGGCCGCACCGTCCGGTGCACCGCCGCCACGGACCGCACACCGCACGTGTGGACCCGCAGACCGGAGAATCCCGATGGATATATCTACGAAGAACCCTGAAGAAGCACCGCCCCCCACCCCCGAACCCTCGCCCGCGGAGCAGAAGCGTGTAGCCCGTGGCGCCACCCGACCCGGTGACCGGATCTTCCTCGGTCTCTCCCGCGGGTCGGGCATCCTGCTGTTGGTGATCATGGCCGCGATCGCGGTCTTCCTCACCTATCGCGCCTCCCTCGCGATCAGCAAGGACCACGCGAACTTCCTCACCACCTTCGAGTGGAACACCAACCTCGTGCCGCCGAAGTTCGGCATCGCCGTCCTGGCGTTCGGCACCGTGGTGTCCTCGATCATCGCCATGGTCATCGCGGTCCCGATCGCGGTCGCCATCGCCCTCTTCACCACCCACTACGCCCCGCGCAAGCTCCGCGGCCCGGTCTCCTACGTGATCGACCTGCTGGCCGCCGTACCGTCCATCGTGTACGGCCTGTGGGGCGCCCTGATCCTCGTCCCGCACATGGTCGGGCTCTTCGGGTGGCTGAACGACTACTTCGGCTGGACCGGGATCTTCTCCTGGGACCAGGGCGCCCCCCGCTCCATGCTCACCGTCGGCATCCTGCTGGCGATCATGATCCTGCCGATCATCACCAACGTGAGCCGCGAGGTCTTCCGCCAGGCCCCGCAGATGATCGAGGAGGCGGCCCTCGCACTCGGTGCCACCCGCTGGGAGGTCATCCGCATGGCGGTGATCCCCTTCGGCCGCTCCGGTGTGATCTCCGCCTCGATGCTCGGCCTCGGCCGCGCGCTCGGCGAGACGATGGCCGTCGCCACCGTGCTCTCCCCCGACTTCATCATCCACGCCAGCCTGCTCAACCCGGGCGGCGGAACCTTCGCCCAGAACATCGCCAGCAAGTTCAGCGAGGCGACGGCGGACGGCCGGGACGCGCTCATCGCCTCCGGTCTCGTCCTGTTCGTCATCACCCTGCTGGTCAACGGCGCGGCCCGACTCATCATCGCCCGCCGCGCGGAGTACTCGGGGGCCAACGCATGAGCACCGCAGCCGTAGCCGACAAGCCCGTGAGCACCCTCCAGGGCGCCACCCTCCCGAAGTGGTCGCCGTACGCGATCGCCGGCGGCTCCATCGTCCTGGCCGTCCTCATCGGACTGGTCGGCGGCCTCGACAGCAAGATCCAGTGGGGCCTGATCGCGGCCATCCTCTTCGTCATCGGCACGTACGTCATCGCCACGCGCGTCGAGGGCAGCCGCCAGGCCAAGGACCGCATCGCGACCAGCCTGGTCTGGGTCGCCTTCCTCCTCGCCGTGATCCCGCTCGTCTCGCTCCTGTGGACGACGATCTCGCGCGGCGTGAAGGTCCTCGACGTCTACTTCCTCACCCACTCGATGGGTGTGGTCGCCGACAGCGAGCCCGGCGGCGGTATCTACCACGCCATCATCGGCAGCCTGGAGCAGGTCGGCCTCGCCACCCTGATCGGCGCCCCCATCGGGGTGCTCACCGCGATCTACCTGGTCGAGTACGGACAGGGCAAGCTCTCCAAGGCGGTCACGTTCTTCGTCGACGTCATGACGGGCATCCCGTCGATCGTCGCGGGTCTGTTCATCCTGTCCCTGATGCTCATGTGGGACATGCAGCCCTTCGGCTTCGCGGGTTCCTGCGCCCTGGCCATCCTGATGATGCCGGTCGTGGTCCGCTCCACCGAGGAAATGCTCAAGCTCGTACCGAACGAGCTGCGCGAGGCATCGCTCGCCCTCGGCATCCCGAAGTGGCGCACGATCCTCAAGGTCGTCCTCCCGACCGCGATCGGCGGCATCACCACCGGCATCATGCTGTCGGTGGCGCGTATCGCCGGTGAGACGGCGCCCGTCCTGCTGCTGGTGTTCGGCAACCCGTTCATCAACAACGACCCGTTCCACGGGGCACAGGCGTCGCTGCCGCTGTACATCTACCAGCAGTTCGCGCAGAGCGCGGGCTCCGGTGCGGCCTACGACCGTGCCTGGGCCGCGTCCCTCACCCTGATCGCCTTCGTGATGATCCTCAACCTGGTGGCCCGCGGCATCGCCCGCTGGAAGGCCCCCAAGACCGCTCGCTGACGTATCACCACGCGGCTACCGCCGCACGGGGCCCCTCCAGCGACACACAGACTTTTGGAAGTGAAGTAGTCATGGCGAAGCGAATCGACGTAAGTGGGCTGACGGCCTACTACGGCTCCCACAAGGCGATCGACGACATCTCGATGACGGTCGAGCCCCGCACGGTGACGGCCTTCATCGGCCCCTCCGGCTGCGGCAAGTCGACCTTCCTGCGCACCCTCAACCGCATGCACGAGGTCACCCCCGGCGGCCGGGTCGAGGGCAAGGTCCTCCTGGACGACGAGGACCTCTACGGCCACGCGATCGACCCGGTGTCCGTGCGCCGCGAGATCGGCATGGTGTTCCAGCGCCCGAACCCGTTCCCCACGATGTCGATCTTCGACAACGTGGCGGCGGGCCTGCGGCTGAACGGCAGCTACAAGAAGAGCGAGCTGTCGGACGTGGTCGAGAAGTCCCTCAAGGGCGCGAACCTCTGGAACGAGGTCAAGGACCGCCTGAACAAGCCCGGCTCGGGCCTCTCCGGTGGCCAGCAGCAGCGTCTGTGCATCGCGCGGGCGATCGCGGTGGAGCCGAAGGTCCTCCTGATGGACGAGCCCTGCTCGGCCCTCGACCCCATCTCCACCCTCGCGATCGAGGACCTGATCGGCGAGCTGAAGGAACGCTTCACGATCGTCATCGTGACGCACAACATGCAGCAGGCGGCGCGCGTCTCGGACCGTACGGCCTTCTTCAACCTCGCGGCGGTCGGTCAGCCCGGCAAGCTCATCGAGATCGACGACACGGAGCGCATCTTCTCCAACCCGTCGGTCCAGGCCACGGAGGACTACATCTCGGGCCGCTTCGGCTAAACCGAGCGTCGCTCTCCTGAGACTCCTCGCGGTGCTGCATGGCGGTGCCACCGCGAGGCCGAAAAGGGCCCGCCCCTGGCTCCCGGGGGCGGGCCCGTTCGTGTATGGGCGGGTGCGGGCCGGTGGGGGTGCGCGTTCCTGGTTTCCCGCCCACCCACCCGTTTACGGTCGGCCGAGAGGTGAGCGATTCACGTCACCCGGGGGCACACGGCACGGCTACCGGTGTCTCGCCCTTGCTTCTACGGTGCCCTCCTGGCCGACCGTAAACGGGTGGGTGGGCGGGAAACACCGGGGGCCAGGGGGCGCAGCCCCCGGCCTACAGGATCGCCAGGTTCACGATCCAGAACGCCAGGGCCGCGACAATCGCCGCCGCCGGCATCGTGATGAACCAGCCCAGGACGATGTTCTTGGCGACACCCCACCGCACGGCATTCACCCGCTTCGTCGCCCCGACACCCATGATCGCCGAGGTGATGACATGCGTCGTGGAAACCGGCGCCTTGAAGAGATACGCGGTGGTGAACATGATCGCCGCCCCCGTGGTCTCCGCCGCGAACCCCTGCGGCGGATCCAGCTCAATGATCTTCCGCCCCAGCGTCCGCATGATCCGCCACCCACCGGCATACGTCCCCAGCGACAGCATCAGCGCACAGACGATCTTCACCCAGACCGGAATCGGATCGCCGTACGTCGAGTGGCCGGAAATCACCAGTGCCATCACCACGACA
Source organism: Streptomyces sp. NPDC096013 (assembly GCF_044763565.1). Taxonomy (NCBI): domain Bacteria; kingdom Bacillati; phylum Actinomycetota; class Actinomycetes; order Kitasatosporales; family Streptomycetaceae; genus Streptomyces; species Streptomyces sp. NPDC096013. The sequence goes on from NZ_JBIWGK010000003.1 coordinate 721,628, forward strand.
CCCATGGTCTTCTGCGCGTCCTGGAGCCCGTGCCCGAGCGCCATCCCCGCGGCCGACACGGTCTGCGCGATCCGGAACCCCCGCTTGGCCTTGTGCGGATTGGCCTTCCGGAAGATCCACATGATCGCGGTCATGACCAGATAACCGCCGACGAGCCCGACCACCGGCGACACGAACATCGGCACGATGATCTTGTCGACGACCCCGTGCCAGATGACCTCCGTACCGCCGGCCAGCGCGGCCCCCACCATCCCGCCGAACAACGCGTGCGAGGACGACGACGGCAGCCCGAAGTACCAGGTGACCAGGTTCCAGGTGATCGCACCGATCAGCGCGGCGAAGAGGATTCCCATCCCCTTCGACCCCTCGGGCGTCTCGATCAGCCCCTCGCTGACGGTCTTGGCGACCCCGGAACCGAGAAACGCACCGGCGAGGTTCATCACGGCGGCCATCGCGAGCGCCGCCCGCGGCGTCAGCGCCCGCGTCGAGACCGACGTGGCGATGGCGTTGGCGGAGTCGTGAAAACCGTTCGTGTACGTGAAAAAGAGCGCGACCAGAATGGTCACGACCAGAGCGAAGGTGTCCATGGAGAGGTCAGGACTCCTTGACGGCGATGGTCTCCACCGTGTTCGCCACGTGCTCGAACGCGTCCGCCGCCTCCTCCAGCACATCCACGATCTGCTTGAGCTTCAGGACCTCGATGGCGTCGTACTTGCCGTTGAAGAGCTGGGCGAGCAGCTTGCGGTGGATCTGGTCGGCCTGGTTCTCCAGGCGGTTGACCTCGATCCAGTACTCGGTGAGGTTGTCCATCGTGCGCAGGTTCGGCATGGCCTCGGCGGTCAGCTCGGCCGCCCGCGCCAGCACCTCGATCTGCTGCTCGACGCCCTTGGGGAGTTCCTCGACGTTGTAGAGGACGACCAGGTCGACGGCCTCTTCCATGAAGTCCATGATGTCGTCGAGGCAGGAGGCGAGGTTGTAGATGTCCTCGCGGTCGAAGGGCGTGATGAAGGAGGAGTTCAGCTGATGGAAGATCGCGTGCGTGGCATCGTCACCGGCGTGTTCAGCGGCCCGCATACGCTCTGCGATCTCGGCCCGGCCGGCGGTGTCCGCCCCGAGCAGTTCCATGAGGAGTTTCGAGCCCGTGACGATGTTGTCCGCGGACGCGGCGAACATGTCGTAGAAGCTCGTCTCCCTGGGGGTCAGACGAAAGCGCACAAGGGGTCCTCGGGATGCATCGGTTTCGGTCAGGCTGATGCTAAGTGCATCATCCGGCCACGGCTAATGGGCCGTCCCCCAGTGTCGCCCATCAGGCACAGTGATCCGCACGGGGGCGTACCAAGGGCCCTATACCCAGCAAAGTTCGTTACGATATACCCACTAGGGGTATATGTCTGGAGGACGCGATGGACGCGATGACGACCACCGAGGCCGGCGCGGCGGCGGCGCCCTCCGGGCCGGCGGCCGAACCGGCCCACGAGCCGGTGACCCACGGTTACCACAAGCAGAAGGACGAGCACCTCAAGCGCCTGCGCCGGATCGAGGGCCAGATCCGCGGCCTCCAGCGCATGGTCGACGAGGATGTCTACTGCATCGACATACTCACCCAGGTGTCCGCCTCCACGAAGGCGTTGCAGTCGTTCGCGCTGCAACTCCTGGAGGAGCACCTGAGGCACTGCGTCGCCGACGCGGCCGTCAAGGGCGGCGAGGAGATCGACGCGAAGGTCGAGGAGGCGACGAAGGCGATCGCCCGTCTGCTCCGCACCTGACCCCCGGTCCCTTCGATCCCTCAGTCCCCGGCGCCGCCGAAGCCGTCCCGTTCCTCGGCGACCTTCAGCACCTCGTCGATGCTCTCCAGGCTGAGCCGGTCCTGGGCGGCCGAGGCCGCGATGATCAGGTCGCCGCACAGCTCGATCTCGGCGAGGGCCACGTGGTCCTGAACTGCCGTACCGCCGACCCGAGCCACGTGCATCACCTCTTCTCTGCCGTCACCGACTTCCTAGAGTAGGGAGCGGTCTACACAACGCGCATGGCACGGACGGGCTAGTCCGCACCCGGACTCACACCGATCGGTTCCGGTCACTTCTCGGCGATCTGCCCGGCGTAGATGTCCTTCGACGCCGGAAGCCGTACGTCCACGGCGGCCCCGAAGTCGTACAGCAACGTCGTCGAGGTGACCGCCACCGTGCTGTGGCGCTGCCCGTTGACGAAGCTGAAGCGCTGGCCGAGCTTGCGGACGCGGCCCTGGTCGTCGAGGTAGACGTCGAAGGGTACCCGCGCGGTGGCGAACCCTTTCGCCGCCGCCCTCAGAGCCGCTTGGTTCGCCGCCGACGCGCTGCGCGCCGCGACGGCGAGATCGGCGACCCCCCGATAGTGACGCACCGGGGCCCCGGCCACCTCCGTCTTCCCGAGATACGTCGCCGCAGTCGTCCCGCGCAGCAACTCGGCGGCGGCGTACGGATCAGTGGCCCCACCGGTCACCAGGTTCCCGTCGGACAGCGTCCCGGTGTCGACCCGTACCCATTTGTCCGCGGGCACGCCCGCACCCCGGTTCTTCATGAACAGGGCGCCCGGCGCGAGGAGTTCGGTGATCGGCCGGTGCTCGCTGGTGCCCGCCGGGTCCTGCGGCAGCTGCACCGTCAGCCGCCCGAGCCGGCGCCGGAAGTCGTAGACGCCCTCTCCGCGGATGGTCACGCGGGTGCCGCCGGTGGCCATCTGCATGGACGTGCGGGCCTGTGAACTCCCCGCCGCCGTCAGGGAGTCGGCCGCCCGCCGCACCACCGCGACCGGGTCCCCGGCACCCCGCGCGTCCGCGCTCGCCACCCCGTCGGCGCTGCATCCGCCGGCCCCGACGCAGACCCCGACCATGAGCCCCGCAGCGACGACCGCCCCGCCCGCTCGCCCCCAGTCCCGGCTCCGCTCGACCGGGGTGACCCCCACCTGCTGCCGCTCCATAGCCTGCCGTACCCCCGGTACGTCGTCACGGGAACCCCGTCGTTCCGCTTAACGACGGGTAGGTGACCCCGTCACGCGGACCCGGTACCGAGCCGACGGCATACGCCCGCCATACGAACCCTTTACGCAACCTCGGTACCGTGGTCGATGTGGCGCAGCAGGACGAGGGACAGGCTCCCCCCGCACATCCCGAACACCGCACGACGACGGTCGAGCAGGGTCCCTTCTGCTTCGCCCGCTGTGTCTGCGGCTGGCGTGGCCCGGCGAGACGCGCGAGAAGCCAGGCCAGGACGGATGCGACCGGGCATCTGCCTGTTCCGAACCTGTGACATGACCACGAGAACTTGTGGGGTCCGCGCTGTATCTCACTTGACGGAACCCCACAGGAGGCGAAATGCAACGGCGTTCGTTCATAGGCGGCGGCGTGGCCGCGATAGCGGCGGCCGCGGCCACCGCGTGCAACGGCAAGAACACCGGCGGCGGTGGCTCGTCCGCGACGGCGACCAGTGCCTCCACCTCGACGAGCACAGCGGGCCTGCGCACCACCACTGCGGCCGCGGCGGCCAACTGGTCCGCCCTGGCCCGCGAGCTGGACGGCACCCTGGTCCGCCCCGGTGACGCCTCCTGGAAGACGGCCCACCAGCTCTACAACACCCGCTTCGACTCCCTGAAGCCGGCCGCGGTGGCGTACGTCGCGAACCCCGACGACATCCGCTCGGTCCTCTCCTACGCCCGCGCCCACAGCATCCGCGTCTCGATCCGCAACGGCGGCCACTCCTACGCCGGCTACTCCTCCGGCGACGGCCGCCTCATCCTCGACGTGTCGAAGCTGAACAAGATCCGGGCGAGCGGCTCCTCCGCGGTCGTCGGCGCCGGAGCCAAGCTGATCGACGTGTACCGGGGTCTCGCCGCGAAGGGTGTGACCATCCCCGCCGGTTCCTGCCCGACGGTCGGCGTCTCCGGCCTCACCCTGGGCGGCGGCCACGGCGTGGTCTCCCGGGCGTACGGCCTGACCTGCGACAGCCTCACGCAGGCCACGCTGATCACGGCGGACGGCAAGCAGGTGGTGGCCAACGCCACGGAGAACAAGGACCTGTTCTGGGCGCTGCGCGGCGCGGGCAACGGCAACTTCGGCGTGGTGACCGAGCTTCAGTTCAGGACCCACCCCGCGCCCCAGGCCGTATCGGGCTATCTGACCTGGCCGTCGTCGATGGCGGCGGCCGTGGTGAAGGCCTGGCAGGAGTGGGGCCCGAACCAGCCGGACGAGATCTGGTCGTCCTGCCACCTGACGAACACGCCGGGCGGCACCCCCAGGGTCTCCGTCGCGTGCTTCTCGCTGGGCACCTACACCGAACTCCAGAACGCGGTCGACAAGCTGGCCCACCTGGTCGGCGGCAACGCGTCGAGCGTCTCGCTGAAGCGGCACACGTACGAGGAGTCGATGGAGGCGTACGCGGGCTGCACGTCCTTCTCGACGGACGCCCAGTGCCACCTGCCGGGTTCGACCCCGGGCCGCTCCCCGCAGGGCGCGCTGGGGCGGGAGACCTACGTGGGCCGCTCCGACTTCTTCGACCGGTCGATCTCGGCCGCGGGCATCCAGACGATGCTCCACCAGCTGAAGGCGGTCCGCGGCAACTCCGGCGACATCGCCCTGACGGCCCTCGGCGGCGCGGTCAACCGTGTCTCCCCTACGGCGACGGCCTTCGTCCACCGCCGCTCCCGCATGCTGGCCCAGTACATAGTCTCCTGGCCCGCCGGCACGGCCGGCACCTCGGCCCAGTCCTGGCTGACGTCCTTCCACACCGCCATGAAGCCCTACGCCTCCGGCGCGGCCTACCAGAACTACACGGACCCCACGCTCACCAACTGGCGCAAGGCGTACTACGGCGACGCGGCCACCCGCCTGACAACCCTGAAGAAGCAGTACGACCCCGCCCACTTCTTCACGTACCCGCAGGGCCTGTAGGGGGACTGAGCCGGGGCGGAACGTACCGGCCCCGGCCAGACGCACCCCCTAGGGGCGGGACGAGCCTGCGCGGAACGTGCCAGCCCCGGCCAGGCGCACCCCCTAGGGGCGCGAGGCTGTATCAATATGCGGCTCCGCCGCGCGGGCGCGACCAGCCACGACGGACCCGCAGCCAAAGAACCGCCCCCGGCGGAGCCGTCACGCCGCGAGGTCCCGCTCCTCCGTACCGGACGTCTCCGTCCGCGCCCCCGGAATCACGGCCCCCCGCCCAACCCCCCGCACACCGGCCGAGGAAACGACCCACCCACCCCAGGCCGACCCCTCGACCGCCTTCAGCACCGGCGTCAGCAGAGCCATGGCAAGCGGGGACAACAGCAGAGCGACAGCCGTACCGAGCGCGAACCCACCGATCACATCGGTCGGATAGTGCACGCCCATATAGACCCGGCAGAACCCTTCGACCAGCGCGAGCCCGATCCCCACCAGCCCGAACCGCCGATTCGCCACGAACAGGGCGACCCCCATCGCCATGGTGATCGTGGCGTGGTCGCTCACGAACGAGTAGTCGGTCTTCCCGGAGATGAGGACATCGAGCCCGGTGTGGTCGCGGAAGGGCCGAGGCCGCTCCACGAACCCGCGTATGGGCACGTTCACGAGGACAGCGAGCGCGGCGGCCAGCGGCGCCCACACCAGCCCGGCGACGGACGCCGCCGAGTCCTCGTCCCCCCGCCGCCGCACGGACCACCAGCACCACACCACCAGCAGCACCATCGCGACCAGCAGTCCGTACTCACCGACGAACTCCACCACCCGGTCGAACCAGTGCGGCGCGTCCTTCGCGAGTCCATTGATGTCGTAGAGCAGATCGACGTCGGGGTTCGACCCGGATTCGGCGAGTACAGCCATGGTGCTGCGGCTCCTTCGTCGTAGTTCCGGGCGCATCTCTCGTGCGCATTACTCAACAGGAACGCACGGTCCCTCTTATTACGTTCCACCATCCACCGAATGATCACTCAGACGTTATCGAAGAGAGACTCATCGCCGCAGCTCAGGGGGTGGGTTCACGCTCGGTTCACACCGTCGTGGGGAGTGCTTTCGCGCCATCTTCGGTGACCCGGGTGGCGCCGAAGTAATCGGGGGTGTCAATGGGGTCGAACCGGATCACAGCACCCGTCCGGGGTGCGTCGATCATGTACCCGCCGCCGACATAAATCCCCACATGCCGGATGGCCCGGGAATTGGTGAGGTCGTCCGAGAAGAACACCAGATCTCCCGGCAGCAATTCGGCCCGCTGCGGATGCGGTCCGGCGTTGTACTGATCGTTCGCGACACGCGGCAACGTGATCCCCGCCGCCGCGAACGCGGCCTTGGTGAGCCCCGAGCAGTCGAACCGCCCGCCCTGGTCGGCGGTGCCGTTCCCACCCCAGAGATACGGCGTACCGAGCTTGCTCTGCGCGTAGGTGATCGCGGTGGCGGCCTGCTCGGAGGGATCGACCCGGCTGACGGGCGCGGCGAAGCTCTGCGACAGCGTCGTGATCGTCTTCACGTAGTTCCGGGTCTCGGAGTACGGCGGCACGCCTCCGTACTTGATGACCGCGTACGCCCCCGCGTTGTACGAGGCGAGCATGTTCGCGGTCTGGTTCCCCGGCACGTCCTTCACGTACGTGGCGAGCTCGCAGTCGTAGGTCGCGGCCGACGGGATCGCGTCATTCGGGTCCCATACGTTGCGTACGCCGTCGCCGTTGCCGTCGATCCCGTGCGTGGCCCAGGTGCCGGGGATGAACTGCGCTATGCCCTCGGCCTTCGCCGGGCTCTTCGCGTTCGGGTTGAAGCCGCTCTCCTGGTAGAGCTGGGCGGCGAGCAGTGCGGGGTTGAGGGCGGGGCAGAGGTTGCCCCACTTCTGCACGAGCGCCGAATACGCCGTCGGCACCGCGCCCTTGGCGAGCGCGACACTCCCGCCGCCGGCCCCGTTCACGAGGTTCCCGGCGACGAGGTAGACCCCGACGACGAGCAGCATCACAAAGCTGAGCCCCAGCCCAGCCGCGACCCCACCGGCCACCCATACTTTTCGCACGGCCCAACCCTCCCCCATGTCGGCCCTGTTCAAGGCCATTTCCGGGGAGGGTGGCGGCATTTCGCCGTGCTTCCGCCACATCTGACGCGTATTCAGCGAGTCGCACCCACCGCACACCGCGCCTTACAGCACCTCAATACGGACGATCCATACGACTCCGGACCACCGGCCCCACGACCGGCCCACCGGCCCTACGACCGGTACCCGTGCTGGGACCGGTCAGCCGCCTGCGACCGGTCACCCGTCCTGCGCCGGGTCGGCCGTCGTCGCGTCCTTGTACAGCTCGGCCGCCTCTTTCGCGAACACGACGCTGTACGAGATGTCCGGTGTCAGCCCGCCCTGCTCGTGCCCGCCGATGACCCCGACGACCTGCTCGTCCCCGTTGACCCAGGGGCTCCCGCTGGTGCCGCCGGTGAAGCCGGGGCAGTCGATGCGCTGCTGGGTGCCGCTGTGCAGGGTGGGCTTGTTCGTGCAGCTGATGGGCTGGTCGGTGGCGGAGGGGTACCCGGTGACGGTCACCGCCGTGGCCCCGGTCGCCGTCCCGGTCGTGAACCGGTCGGCGCCGACCACGTCCTCGATGTTCTTGCCGCCGACCTCCACGAGCGTGGCGAAGCCGATGTCGCTGTCCTCGGCCTGCCCCTTGGACCAGCCGTCCGGCAGGAACCGCTGGTTGACCTTCCACACCCCGTACGGCGCCCTGCCGTCCCGGTAGCCGGGCACGAACACGTCACCGGAGTCCCCGTCCAGGCAGTGGGCCGCGCTGACGATGAGGTCACGCCCCGGACTGTGCACCACGGACGCGGTGCAGTGGTGCCCGCCGGCCAGGCTGGTGGCATGGGCCGCCCCGAACAGGGCGCCGATCCGGACGCTCTGTTTGCTCACCTCGGTCACGGTGGTCACCCCGAAGGGCCCGGGACCGTCGTCGGCGGTCGCCACGGACGCCGAGGTCAGTGCCAGCGTGACCACGGCGACGAACAGCGCGTACCTGCGGTTGCCCGCGAGGCGGGCGGAACGGGAGATGCGTGAGCTGCGCTTCATCGGGCCCCACTCTGTCCCACAAAGGTGAGAAAGGACGTCGACGTTTACTGAGATTTCGCTGTGAACAGCGCGTTCGTACAGCGGTCGACGCTCGGTCCGGCGGTCAGTCCACCGTACTGTCCACCCGCCCCGCCCGCCTCTTCTGCGCGCTACCCCCCGTCTCCCCGGGCCCGCACGAAGAAAACCCGCGGGCCCGGCATCCCCTCTGGCACCGTCTTCGGGGTCCCCTCCGAACCCACCCGGGAGCGAGCCCCATGCACAGAAGCCGAGTCTTCGCCCTGCTGATCGACACCCCCGGCCCGGAGGCCGCCGCGGCCGCCGCCTTCTGGTCGGCCGCGCTCGGCGCCCCCGCCGGACCGGTCCCCGGCGAGGAGCAGTTCACGACGCTCCATGAGGCAATCCCCGGCCTGGTCACCGCCGTTCAGTCGATCGGCGACCCCAACCCGCGCTTCCACATCGACATCGAGACCGATGACGTGGAGGCGGAGACCGCCCGCCTGCTCTCCCTCGGCGCGGTCCAGACCGCCCGGTGGCTGGAGTGCCGGGTCCTGCGCGCCCCCGGTGGCCACCTGCTCTGCGTCCTGCCCGTGCACAGCGACCCCGAGGTCTTCAACGCCCAAGCCCGCAGCTGGGGCTAGCGCGCGGCGACCGTGAGCGGGAACACCGCTCCCGTGAGCTCCTCCGACGCGTCCCACAGCCGTCGTGCCGCCGTGACATCGCTCGCCGCCGTGCTCCGCCCGACGAGTGTCGGCTCGCCGCGCATCTCGACCGGCCCGCTGGGGCCGACGAAGCTTCCGCCCGGGAGGTCCTCCGTCGCCGCGAAGAGGGTCGGGAGGGCGCCGCCCTTGTCGTCCTGGGCCACGACCTTGTTGCCCAGGGCCATGAGGACGCGCGCGACCGGGTTCGCCGTATGGCTCTGGAGGTTGGTCGCCGCCCAGCCCGGGTGCGCCGCGAGGGAGCGGACGGGCGAGCCCGACTCGGTGAGCCTGCGTTGCAGTTCGAGCGTGAAGAGCAGGTTCGCGAGCTTCGACTGGGAGTAGGCGCGCTGCGGGGCGTAGATGCCGTCCAGGTTCAGGTTCTCGAAGTGGATTCTGCGGTCGCCCATCCGGTGCGCGCCGGAGGAGACGGTCACGACGCGGTCGGTGACGTACGGCAGCAGCAGGTTCGTGAGCGCGAAGTGGCCCAGGTGGTTCGTGCCGAACTGCATCTCGAACCCGTCGCGTGTGCGCCCCTCGGGGAGCAGCATCACGCCCGCGTTGTTGATCAGCAGGTCGATCGGCCCGTCCCACCCCCCGGCGAACTCCCGCACGGACGCCAGATCCGCGAGATCCAGCCGCCGCACCTCCGTGCTGCCGCTCACCTTCGCCGCGGCGGCCCGCCCGCGCTCCAGGTCCCGTACGGCGAACACGACGTGCGCGCCCGCGCGGGCCAGCTCGGTGGCGGCCACGAGGCCGATCCCGCTGTTGGCACCGGTGACGACGGCGGTGCGCCCGGAGAGATCGGGGATGCGCCCGGCGTCCCACTTGCCCTTGGTCCCGCTCTTGCTGCTGATGGCCTTGCCCGTGTTGTCCATGCCTCCAATGTAGGCAACGCCAACAATGCTGTCAATGACAACAATGGTGACGCCGACAACAATGCTGGCGCCGACAACATCGCGATACCATGGCTCGCATGTCTGTACGCCCCTATCACCACGGAGACCTGCGCTCCGCCCTGCTCGCGAGCGCGGAAGCCACCCTGCTGGAGAAGGGGGTCGCGGCCCTGTCCCTGCGCGAGCTGGCCCGCGACATCGGCGTCAGCCACGCCGCTCCCGGCCGCCACTTCAAGGACAAGCAGGCCCTGGTCGACGCGCTCGCCCTGACCGGCTTCGAGCGCATGACCAAGGAACTGACCGCCGCGGACCACCCCGACCTGCCCCTGGAGGCCCGCCTCACCGAACTGGCCACGGCCTACGTCCGCTTCGCGGTCACCAACGCCGAGCTGCTGGAGGTCATGTACTCCCGCAAGCACGACGCGGACATCTCCGAGCAGCTCCGGGCAGCGGTGGACGGCACGACGGCCCAGTTCGTACAGATCGTCACCGACGCCCAGGAGCGCGGCGAGGTGATCCCCGGTTCCCCGTGGACCATCGCCCTCGTCATCGGCGCCGCCCTCCACGGCACAGCCTCCTTCGCGGCCCAGGGCACCCTCACGCCGGAAGCGGCGATCTCCGACATCCCCGCCCTGATCCACCACTTGCTGACCGGCCTGACACCCCGAGAGAACTAGCCGACCCCCAGCACTTCTTGACCCCGCGATCCCCAACCCCCTTCAGGGGCGCGGGGAACTGCGCGACAAACCCCCACCGACGCGCACCCCGCCGACGACCTGAGCCACCCACCCCCTCCTCGGCCCTTGTCAACGCGCGTCCCGCTGTGAAGTTCCCGTGCAGAGGGTCAAGCCCGAGCCATCCCCACCCCATCCCGCCGCCACTGATCAGCAATCCCCCAACCCCCTTGAGTAACGCGGAAGTCAGAACTCCGGAACCCACCTTGTTGTCACGTACTCAACAAGAGAAGGTCATCGCGGGCCGCCGCCCCCGCCGGGAACCTCACCGGTGGACCCCCCACCCGCAGGCCTCTGCCAACCTCTCTCTGGAGGCTGTACGTTGCGTACGTCACCCCCCAATTCCCCCCACATACGTGGCAACTGGCGCAGACTCGGCTCCGTGGCCGCCGCCACCGCCGCACTCCTGCTCGCCGGCCTCGGCACCGCGGCCCACGCTGGCGCGGCCACCGCCCCCCACAAGGTGACCGCCAGGACGATCGCCGCCCAGGTGGCCAAGGCGCATGTGCAGTACGCGAAGATCGGGTGCGCCGCCACCCCGAAGAAGGGTTACGCCGCGTGCAACGCCCTCCGCGTCACCGGCGGCACCACGGCCTTCATGGAGAAGCAGGCCGCCCTGAAGGGCGTCACGCCGAAGACCATCTCCCCGAAGGCCGCCTCCGACGACCCCACCGGCTACGGCCCCTCGGACATCCAGTCCGCCTACGGCCTGGCCGACGCCGCGGCCTCCAGCGGCTCGGGCGAGACCGTCGCGATCGTCGACGCCTACGACGACCCGAACGCGGAGTCCGACCTCGCGACCTACCGCTCGTACTACGGCCTCTCGGCCTGCACGACGGCCAACGGCTGCTTCAAGAAGGTCAGCCAGACCGGTTCGACGACCTCGCTGCCGACCGCCGACAGCGGCTGGGCCGGTGAGGAGTCCCTCGACGTCGACATGGTCAGCGCCGCCTGCCCGAACTGCAACATCCTCCTGGTCGAGGCCAAGTCGGCGAGCGACGCCAACCTCGGCACCGCGGTGAACGAGGCCGTCAAGCTGGGCGCCAAGTTCGTCTCGAACTCCTACGGCGGCTCGGAGTCCTCCTCGGACACGTCCTACGACACCTCGTACTACAAGCACCCGGGTGTCGCCATCACCGCGAGCGCGGGCGACGAGGCCTACGGCGCCGAGTACCCGGCCGGTTCGCAGTACGTCACCTCGGTCGGCGGCACCAAGCTCTCCACGTCCTCCAACTCCCGCGGCTGGACCGAGTCCGTGTGGAAGACGAGCAGCACCGAGGGCACCGGCTCCGGCTGCTCCGCGTACGACGCCAAGCCCACCTGGCAGACCGACACCGGCTGCACCAAGCGCATGATCTCCGACGTCTCCGCGGTCGCCGACCCGGCCACGGGCGTCTCGGTCTACGACACCTACGGCGCCGACGGCACCGGCTGGGGCACCTACGGCGGCACCAGTGCCTCGTCCCCGATCATCGCGAGCGTCTACGCGCTGGCCGGCACCCCCGGCTCCAGCGACTACCCGGCGAAGTACCCGTACGCCAAGGCCGGCACCTCCGCCCTGAACGACGTGACGAGCGGCAACAACGGCTCCTGCTCGACGAGTTACTTCTGCACCGCGGGCTCGGGCTACGACGGCCCGACCGGCTGGGGCACCCCGGAGGGCGTCTCCGCCTTCACCGGCTGACGCACCCGGCACGGAACCTCCCCGTCGGGTCACGGGGAGCCGCCGGCAAGAGGGGGACGTGGGGTCCCCTCGGCGGAGCGAGTGGCAACGGGCCGCGGCAACCAGCCGCGGCCCGTTCGCCATGTGCTAAGCACCCGCGTGACCAGTGGAAACACCATGGAAATACTGTGAGTTGGGTCAAGCGGGCGCCACCGGATGGCCATCGGAGAGCCATCGAGAAGTAAGGCCCCGCCCCTGTTCGGTAAGACGGAAGTCAGGATTCCAGCAGCCCCTTGTTGTCGCGTACTCAACAAGGGATGGTCATCGCGGGCCGCCCCCCAGCGCCGGGGAAACCGTACCGGCGACACGCACCCGCACCGCCCCTGTTCCACCGACTCAGGAGGCTGCACCTTGCGTACCACCACCCCCAACTCCCCCCACACGCACGGTAGATGGCGCCGCATAGGGTCCACCGCCATAGCCACCGCCGCGCTGGTGTTCACCGGCTTCGGCTCCGCCGTACAGGCCGACGCCGCACAGAGCGCCGCCACCACCTCCACCAAGGTGACCTACGCCGCGACCCCCTGCGCGACCCCCAAGAAAGCCGGCGAACTCGCCTGTAACTCCTACCGGGTGACCGGCGGACTCACCGCGTACCAGCAGGCACAGGCCAAGCGGACGGGCATCACCCCGAAGGCCGCCGACGCCTCGACCCCCTCGGGCTACAGCCCCACCAACATCCAGGCCGCCTACGGCCTGACCTCCGCCGCCGCCTCCAACGGCGCCGGCGAGACGATCGCGATCGTCGACGCGTACAACGACCCGAACGCCGAGTCCGACCTCGCCACCTACCGCTCGTACTACGGTCTCTCGGCCTGCACGACGGCCAACGGCTGCTTCAAGAAGGTCAGCCAGACCGGCTCCACCACCTCGCTGCCCAGCAGCGACGCCGGCTGGTCCGAGGAGATCTCCCTCGACCTCGACATGGCGAGCGCGGTCTGCCCCAAGTGCAACATCCTCCTGGTGGAGGCCACTTCGGCCACGATGGCCAACCTCGGCACCGCGGTGAACCGCGCGGTCACCCTCGGCGCGAAGTTCGTCTCCAACTCCTACGGCGGCTCCGAGTCCTCCTCGGACACGTCGTACGACTCCTCGTACTTCAACCACGCGGGCGTCGCCATCACCGTCTCCGCCGGCGACTCGGCCTACGGCGCGGAGTACCCCGCGGCGTCGAAGTACGTGACGTCGGTCGGCGGCACCAAGCTCTCCACCTCCTCCACCACCCGCGGCTGGACCGAGACGGTGTGGAAGACGAGCAGCACCGAGGGCACCGGCTCCGGCTGCTCCGCGTACGACGCCAAGCCCACCTGGCAGACCGACACCGGCTGCACCAAGCGCATGATCTCCGACGTCTCCGCGGTCGCCGACCCCGCGACGGGCGTCTCGGTCTACGACTCCTACGGCGTCACCGCCGGCTGGTACACCTTCGGCGGCACCAGCGTCTCGTCCCCGATCATCGCGAGCGTCTACGCCCTGGCCGGCACCCCGTCCACCAGCTCCTACCCGGCGTCCTTCCCCTACGCCAAGGCCGGCACCTCCGCCCTCAACGACGTGACCAGCGGCAACAACGGCACATGCAGCACGTCGTACTTCTGCACCGCCACCACGGGCTACGACGGCCCGACCGGCTGGGGCACCCCGGAGGGCGTCTCGGCCTTCACCGGCTGACGCACTCCCCGCCCCACGCGAACTGATCCACAGTCACATGTCATGCCACCGTGGGTCGTGGGGGCCACACGTGGCACGGGAGAACGGGCCGCGGCATCCAGCCGCGGCCCGTTCATCATGAGAACATCAACGCGAACCAAATCCAGTAATCAGGGGCTAACGACCAAACCACGGACAGGTTCCGCACCGGAATCGTTGCCCGGCGTTACCTACCGTGATACACAGAGTGACCGTACGGGGTATTCGTACGAAACCCGCCAATCAATGACGCCAAGTCGACATCCGACGGCGTCTTTGTCAGCGACAATGATGCCTGACCTCTGCGCACCCGCAGGGGATGCGGAACTACCCATCAGGGGCGGTGACTTACATGCTCTCTGCGGCCGGCAAGGGCGACATCAACACCATCATCGGCGGGATTGCTCCGGACTGGGGGCCCTTCGGCAGCCTGGGCAACGAGGCCAAGGTGATGATCGAGGTGGTGATGGCGGTCGCCATCCTGCTGTGCCTCGGGATCGCCGTATGGGGTGCGGCCAAACAGCGCATCGGCGCGACGGCGCTCCGCGACACCTTCAGCGCGGAACAGGGCAAGGGCCTCATCATCGCCGGTCTGACCGGGGTCTTCATCATCGGCTCCCTCGGCACCCTCTTCACCATCGTGTACGGCATGGCCGTGTAGCCGGTCCCGACCGGAGCCCCGCTCCCCACCCCACCCGCCCGTCGTGCCCACCGGCTGAGGTTGCGTTTCCCTGATGTCGAGTCACCACACCGCGCCCGCGCGGGAACCAGCACGGCTACCGTCGTACTTCCAGATGTTTCTGGACGACGGCGAAGGGGCGTACCCGGCATGAGTCCCGGAGACGAGCACGAGACCTCCGGCGGTTACGGCGGCACCGGCCAGACCCGCACCCGCCTCCCCCAGGGCGGCACCGACATCTACGGCGGCGCCCGCAGAGGCGGCCGCTCCTCGTCCAGAAGCCTGGTGACGGTGGTCGGAGTCGTCGTACTCCTCATCGCCGCCATCGCCTTCGCCAACCGCGGCGACGGCACGTCGTCCTCGAACGACAGCAGCACATCGAGCGGATCGCAGCCGGATGCCGCCACCACGGCGGCGAGCGGAACACAGCCGGTGCGGACGAAGGCGAGCGGCATCCCGTCCGGCTTCGCGCACGACCAGCAGGGCGCGGAGAGCGCGGCGACCAACTACGCCACCGTGCTCGTCTCGGCGGACATCCTCAAGCCGGCCCGCCGGACGGAGATCGTGCGCCAGGTCTTCGTCGCCGACCAGCAGACCACGCTGCAGAACAGCCTCGACCAGGCCTACTCCAAGGACTTCCTGAGCAAGCTCGGCCTGGACGCGAACGGCGACGCGGCCGCGGGCAGCACGTACATCTCCCGCACGGTGCCCATCGGCACCAAGGTCACGAACTACTCGGAAACCACGGCGACGGTGGAGGTCTGGTGCACCGGCCTCTACGGCACGGCGGGCGCATCCTCCACGAACCCGGTGACCAGCGACTGGTTCACCCTGACGCTGCAACTGCACTGGGCGGACAACGACTGGAAGGCCGACAGCTTCTCCCAGAAGGACGGCCCAGCCCCCGTCCCCGGTGACAACAAGGCATCGACTGCCGACGCCATGGCCAAGGCCGTCCAGGAGTACGGAGGGTTCACCTATGCCCGGTAACTCGCGTCGCGTGCTCAACGTCGCGGCCGCCGTCACCGCTGTCCAGACCACCGCAGTGCTGCTGGCCGCCCGCGCCTTCGCGGCCCCCTCACCGACCCCGACACCCACGGGATCGGGAAAGCCGGAGTGCAGGCTCCTCGTCGCCGACGCCAAGGAGATCTGCGAGAACGGCAAGGCCGGTTCCACCTCCGGCACGACCCCCAGCACCACCGACACCCTCGACCCCCTCTCCTCCCTCGGAAAGGGCTGTGCCGAAGCCGCCTCCTGGACCATCGACAAGCTCAGCGACGCCGTCAAGGAGACGGCGAACGTCGACTTCACGAACCCCAGGTTCCTTCAGCAGTACGCCGTCGTCTTCGCCGCGTCGACGATCCTCACCCTCCTCCTGTGGCTCCTCGCGGTAGCGAAGCGCGCGGTACGGGGCGTCCCCCTCACCACCGCGATCTCCGAAGCCGTCGGCTTCCTCTGGCTCACGGTCATCGCCTCCGCGTTCACCCCCCTGATCCTGTACACCGTCGTCTCCGCCACCGACGGCATCACCGAGGTCCTCGCGAAAACCACCGGCGACCAGACCGACACGTTCTTCGGCACCTTCTCCGGCGCCCTCGCCAAGGGCAACAACATCGGCGGCGGCCCGATCATGCTGATCGTGGTCTCCCTGGTGTCGATCCTCGCCGCCGGCGTCCTCTGGCTGGAGCTCGTCATCCGCGCCGCCCTCCTCTACGTCGGCGCCCTCCTCGGCACCGTCGTCTACGCGGGCCTCGTCGACAAGAACCTGTGGGGCCACGTCCGCCGCTGGGCCGGCATCATGATCGCGGTGATCCTGGTCAAACCGGTCATCGTGATCGTGCTCGGCCTGGCCGGCGCCCTGTCCAGCGCCGACGGCCCGGACTCGTTCTCCGCCGTCGTCTCCGGCCTCGCCATCATCCTGCTCGCCATCTTCGCCAGCGCGATGATCTACCGCTTCGTCCCCGGCTTCGGCGACGAGATCGCCAGCGGCCGCAACAACCGCATCATGCAGGGCGCCGAGGGCAAGGCAGCCGCGGTCATCAGCTCCCCCGCCACCATGGTCGCCCAGGGCATCAAGACCCACAGCGCCCGTACGAACGACGGCGGGGGCGGCCAGTCCTCGTCCGGCGCCCGCCCGTCCAACCCGGTCTCCGGCGGCGTGGCCGCGCACAGCAGCCGCCCCTCCGGCGGCGGCGGAGCCGTCCCCACCGCCGCGCCCGCGCCCCGCCAGAGCCCGGCGAACACCCCGCACGCCAGCAACGCCCGCAACAACCGCACGGGAGGTGAAGGGCGTTGACGACAGAGTCCCACCTGTCCCATCCGATCACGCCCCGCCGGACTTATCTCATCGGCCGGGCCCGGCCGAACGCGATCGTCGGCAAGAATCGTGAGACCGGTGAGATCGCGCTCATCATCGTGGGCGCGTTCCTCGGCATGATGTGCGGGCTCCTCGTCCCGGTCCTGTCCCTGCGCATCGTGCTGCTGACGGGCTTCCCG
The DNA here is from genome assembly GCF_044763565.1 of Streptomyces sp. NPDC096013. Lineage (NCBI taxonomy): Bacteria > Bacillati > Actinomycetota > Actinomycetes > Kitasatosporales > Streptomycetaceae > Streptomyces > Streptomyces sp. NPDC096013. Next base: position 738,567 of record NZ_JBIWGK010000003.1, read on the forward strand.
ATGCTGGCGCTGATGGCGGTCTACGTGCCGTACAAGCGCCGTACGTTCTACAAGTGGTTCGAGATCAACCGCAGTTACAAGCGCACCCTGCGCCAGGGCACGACCTACCGCTCCTCCGTCATGGAGGCCGGCGTGCACCTCGACGGGCGCGAGGTGGAGGTCGGCCCGCCGCCCGGGATCGGCCGCATCAACTGGCTGGCCGCCCCCTTCGGCCCGGACGAGATCGCCGTACTGCTGCACGCGGACCGCCGTACGGTCACCGCGGCGATCGAGATCGAGGGCCCGGGCGTCGGCCTGCGCGACAGCGAGGACCAGGAGGCCCTCGTCGACCGCTTCGGCACGCTGCTGAAGCACGTGGCCAACGGCGACGGCTTCGTCACCCGCATCCAGATGCTCGCCCGCACCCTGCCCGCGGACCCGGACGCCCACGCCAAGGACGTCGCCCTGCGCGGCGACGAGAAGTCACTGACGTGGCTCCAGCACTCCTACGACCAGCTCCAGTCGATGGTGTCCACCAGCAGCGAGCAGCACCGCGCCTACCTCGTCGCCTGCATGCACTTCACCCGCGAACTCTCCGCCGAGGCCCACGCGATGGCCCGCGCGACCCGCCCCCACGCGGGCCGCAAGCTGGACCGCGACGCCGGTCTCGCGGTCGTCATGGCGCGTGAACTCACCGACATCTGCTCGCGGTTGCAGGAGGCGGACATCCGCGTACGGCAGCCCCTCGGCCAGGGCCGGCTCGCCTCGCTGATCCACTCCATGTACGACCCGGACCACCCCATCGACCACCTCCAGGCGATGACGAAGCGCAACGCCTGGCCGGCCGAACTCGACGCCATGGAACCGACGTTCCTCCAGGCGAAGACCCGTGAGTCGTCGACCCGTGACCCGTGGTGCCACGCCACGGCCTGGGTGAAGGAGTGGCCGATGACCCCCGTGGGCGTCAACTTCCTCGCCCCGCTGCTGGTCCACACCCCGGACGTGATCCGCACGGTCGCCGTCACGATGGACCTCGAACCCACCGAGGTCGCCATCGAGCGCATGCTGACCGAGAAGACCAACGACGAGGCCGACGCCTCCCGTGCCGCCAAGATGAACCGCACCGTCGACCCGCGTGACGTCGCCGCGCACGGCCGCATGGACCAGCGCGGCGAGGACCTCGCGAGCGGCGCGGCCGGGGTGAACCTCGTCGGCTACATCACCGTCTCCTCCCGCAACCCCGAGGCCCTCGCGCGGGACAAGCGCACGATAAGGGCGTCCGCCGGCAAGTCGTATCTGAAGCTGGAGTGGTGCGACCGCGAGCACCACCGCGCGTTTGTGAACACACTGCCGTTCGCCACCGGTATCCGGAGGTAGGGCTCAGATGCGGGATCCGCTGTCCGTCCTCACCGACGCCTTCACGTCGTTCCTCTTCGGCAAGATCGAGTCCACCCGGCTCCCGGTCCGCACCTCGACAGGCCAGGCCCAGGCGGTCTACCTGCCGACCGCGGCCCCCGGCCTCGGCGACTCGGGCGTCATCATCGGCCGCGAGGTCTACTCCGGCAAGGGCTACATCTACGACCCCTTCCAGCTCTACGGCCAGCAACTCCCCGCCCCCCACTGGCTGGTGCTCGGCGAGTCCGGCAACGGCAAGTCGGCCCTGGAGAAGACGTACGTCCTGCGCCAACTGCGCTTCCGCGACCGCCAGGTGGTCGTCCTGGACGCCCAGGGCGAGGACGGCGTCGGCGAATGGAACCTGATCGCGGAGGAGTTGGGGATAACCCCCATCCGCCTGGACCCGACGGCCGCCCTGGACATGGGAATTCGCCTCAACCCCCTCGACCCGGCGATCACCACCACGGGCCAACTCGCCCTGCTCCGCACGATCATCGAGGTGGCGATGGGCCACGGCCTCGACGAACGCTCCGGCTTCGCGCTGAAGGTGGCGCACGCCTACGTCAACGAGACGATCGTCGAACGCCAGCCCGTCCTGATGGACATCGTGGAGCAACTGCGGCACCCGGAACCGGAGTCGGCCGAAGCGATGAACGTCGCCATAGACGACGTACGCGCCTGGGGCCTGGACGTCGCCCTCGTCATCGACCGCCTGGTCGACGGCGACCTCCGCGGCATGTTCGACGGCCCGACGACGGTGGGCATCGACCTCGACGCTCCCCTGATCGTCTTCGACCTGTCCCACATCGACCGCAACTCCATCGCCATGCCCATCCTGATGGCCATCGTCGGCGTCTGGCTGGAACACACCTGGATCCGCCCCGACCGGAAGAAGCGCATCTTCCTGGTCGAGGAGGCCTGGCACATCATCAACAGCCCCTTCGTGGCCCAACTCTTCCAGCGCCTGCTGAAGTTCGGCCGCCGCCTGGGCCTGTCGTTCGTGGCGGTGGTCCACCACCTGTCGGACGTCGTCGACGGAGCCGCCGCGAAGGAAGCGGCGGCGATCCTGAAAATGGCGTCCACACGCACGATCTACGCCCAGAAAGCGGACGAAGCCCGAGCGACCGGACGGGTGTTGGGGCTGCCACGCTGGGCGGTGGAGATCATCCCCACGCTCACCCCCGGCATCGCCGTCTGGGACGTCAACGGCAACGTCCAGGTGGTCAAACACCTGATCACCGAGACGGAACGCCCCCTGGTCTTCACCGACCGCGCGATGACCCAGTCCTCCCGCGAGCACGACCAGGAACTGACCGACGACGCCCTGCGTGCCGCCGAGTTGGAGGCGGAGGAACGCGCGGCCGCCTTCATGGAACAGCACCTGAACGATCTCGACGGTTCCTCCGAGTCCACGGTGGCGTGAACGGCGGTGGCATGACATGAGACCGGACGACGGTGGACGCGAGCGCCAAGGGGGCATCCCCGACGGCCTGTTGGTGGGCCTGCTCGCGTTCCTCATCGGCATGACCCTGCTGGTGTGGTCGGCCACCGGCCTGGCCGCCCTGTTCTCCAAGGGCACCTGGCCGACCGGCGTGACCTTCCCCCGCACCCCCATGGCCATGCGCCACCTGATCGCCCAGCCCCACGACATCACCGGCGCCTGGCCCCAGTCCCCACCCGCCGAGTTCTCCGGCTATGGCCTCTTCTGGGGCCTGTTCATCGGTCAGCTGATGATCCTGGTCGTCCTGACGATCTTCGTGATGGGCACGCTGGCGAGATGGCGGGCGGTACGCACGAGAACGCGAGCGAAGGCCCTGGCCACCCCGCCGTCACCGGAGCCCCAAGAGGTACCGGCACAGCGCGCGGAGCCACACGAGGTGCCGCCCCAACGCCCGGAACCCCAACCGCAGTTGCAGCCCACGGTCCTCCTGGAACAGGCGGCACCCGCGCCGCTCACCTCGACCTCTCCAGCCAACGGCGAACGGGTGGGCGGGCCCCAGCTGTTGGGCGGGGACGGAGTGGTGGGCGGGTGGGGAAAAATCTTGCTGGCAACGGCGGATAGCCGCCAGATCACGGCCACCCAAGCCGTACGGGACGCAGAAGGCCCAGCCCTGGTAGTCACGTCCAACAAGACGATCTGGCAGGACACCAAGGACGCCAGAGCCAAACTGGGCCCGGTCCTCCTCTACGACCCCGCCCATCTCTGCGACACCCCGGCCCGCCTCCACTGGTCCCCCACAACCGGCTGCGAGGACAAGCAGACCGCGCTGAAACGAGCCGCCGCCCTCCTCGCCCCGGTCAGACCCACCGCCAAGATCGACCAGGCGGTGGCGGACACAGCCGAGACGCTCCTCCGCAGCTATCTGCACGCCGCCGCGATCGACGGCCGCACCATCCGCCACGTCCACCGCTGGTCCCAGGGCACCCAGATCCAGGACGCGGTACGCACCCTCCGCACCAACCCCAAGGCGGCCCCCGGCGCGGCCGGCGAACTCGAGGCTGCCCTCACATCCCACCCCGAACGCCGGGACATCGCCCAGGAGTTGACGAGCCGCGCCCTGTCCGCCCTCTTCACGGTCAACATCCGCGAGGCGTGCACACCCAACAGAACTGACGCGCTCTCCTTGGATTCCTTCGCGAACGAAGGGGGCACGCTCTATCTGGTCGGTGAATCCATCGAGGACCCCCGGACGAACCCGGGCGCGATGCCTCTCCTCACCGCCCTCGCATCAAGCGTGGTCGAGCGCGGCCGGCACATGGCCGAACGGTCATCGGCCGGTCGCCTCGACCCACCAATGACGCTAGTCCTGGACGACATCGCCGCCGTCGCCCCACTCCCCCAGCTCCCGGATCTCCTGGCCACCGGAGCCGAGCGAGGCCTGCCGACCTTGGCCCTCCTCCGCTCCAGAGAACAGGCCAGAGCCCGCTGGCCCCACCACGAACTGCCGGTATAGCCACAGCACTCACCGCACCGGGCAGCTACGGCCGCTCGACCACCATCTCCAGCTCCCGCTCGTCCGGCTTCCCACCGAGCGGCACGGTGACGCCAGTCGGTACGAAGCCGACCTTGCCGTAGAAGCGTCGGGCCCGTTCGTTGTCCTCGTGCACTATGAGCCGCACCCGCTCGACCCCGCGCCCCCAGGCCCACTCAAGGGCGGCATCGAAGAGCACCTCGGTCAGCCCGATGCCCCGCACCTCGGGCCGCACGAACACCCCGACGATGTGCCCCTGCTTCCGCTCGACCGCGAAGCCGGCCCAGTCGACGGTCCCGGCCTCCTCAAGCAGCACGGTCACCGTCCCGACCCACTCCCCGTCGGGCCCCTCGGCAATGATCTGCTGAGCCCCGTCAGCTCCTTCAGCAGCCCCTACGGCCCGCTCCTGGTAGAAGGAGTCCGGCCGGGCGAGTGCGGCGTCGTAGGTCTCCAGGAAGGCGAGATGCGCGACGGGATCTTGCAGGGCGACGAGCCGCAGCTCCTTCGCCGCGGCCCACTCGTCGGCGCGTATCGACCGGATCTTGTAGTTCATGCCAGCCACGGTAGCCGAAACGCAGAAAACCCCTGTACCGAATAAACGGTACAGGGGTCTTCGCAATATTTGTTCGGCGGCGTCCTACTCTCCCACAGGGTCCCCCCTGCAGTACCATCGGCGCTGTAAGGCTTAGCTTCCGGGTTCGGAATGTAACCGGGC
>NZ_JBIWGK010000004.1:0-88011 GCF_044763565.1 Streptomyces sp. NPDC096013
ACCTCCCGCAGCACCTCGTGCGCGCGGCCCACCTTGCCCGCCGAGATCAGAAAGCGCGGGGACTCGGGAATCGCGAAGGACAGCAGACCGTACAGGACGGCCGGGATCACCATCACGCCGAGCATGACCTGCCAGGCCTCAAGCCCCATCAGCCTGCCGCGCTGGTCGCCGCCCGCGGCGTTGAGCAGACCCCAGTTGACCAGCTGCGAGATCGCGATGCCGATGACGATCGCCGCCTGCTGGAAGGAACCGAGCCGGCCGCGGTAGGCGGGCGGGGAGACCTCGGCGATATAGGCGGGGCCGATCACGGAGGCCATCCCGATGGCGAACCCGCCGATGATCCGCCAGAACGCCAGGTCCCACAGCGCGAAGGGCAGCGCCGACCCCACCGCACTGACCGTGAACAGCACGGCGGAGATCTGCATGCAGCGGATCCGGCCGATACGGTCCGCTATCCGCCCCGCGGTCGCGGCCCCCACCGCACACCCGATCAGCGCGATCGCGATCACCTGCGCCAGCGCCGCCGAGCCCACGTCGTAGCGGTCACGGATGGCCTCGACCGCACCGTTGATCACGGAACTGTCGTAACCGAAGAGGAAGCCACCCATCGCGGCCGCCGCCGCGATGAAGATGACATGCCCGAGATGCTCGGGATGAGCCGACCCGGCTCCTGACTGAGGTGCCTGCGCAGTGCTGGTCACGTGTAACTCCTCGGGCCACCGGCAACGCCGCCGGCCGGGAGCCTCATGGGCGAGGCACCTCGGACACGTGCGACGTCGCGGTCAATGCCGGTTGTGGGCTTTCCCGGTCCATCGGAACTCGGATTGCGGTCTTGCTGGTGATCGACAACAGGGCTTCCATCCGCTGCCCGCTCCGGACACGGGTACGCCTGACGCTCGGTCGCCGGTCGTTCTCGGACGCGGCGGCCGGCCGGGCAGCGGTGGCGCTCACTGGTAGGAGACAGCCCGCGCATGTCTGTTGTGACACCGCCTGACCGGCTCCGGGCCACGATCGGTTGCCAGTCACCCCGTGTCACAACTGCGGGGCGCGTCCGGTCTTGAGGAGGAAACCGAGAGAACAGAGGACGCCGTGCAGGAGATCCTGATCGTGGGTGGCGGTTACGCGGGCTTCTACGCCGCGTGGGGCCTGGAGAAGAAGCTGCGCCGGGGCGAGGCACGGGTCACCGTCGTCGACCCCCGTCCCTACATGACCTACCAGCCCTTTCTGCCCGAGGTCGTGGCGGGCTCGATCGAGGCGCGCCACGCGGCGGTGTCCCTACGGCGACATCTGCACCGCACACGGCTGATCGCCGGAACGGTGACGGGCATCAGCCATCACGACCGCACCGTCACCGTCCGCCCGGACAGTGGTCCGGATCATGAGCTGTCGTACGACGTCCTGGTGGTGACCGCCGGAGCCGTGACCCGTACGTTCGCGATCCCCGGTGTCGAAGACGAAGCCATCGGCCTCAAGCACGTGGAGGAGGCCGTCGCCATCCGCGACCGGCTGCTCACCTCCTTCGACCGCGCGGCGACGCTGCCGCCGGGTCCGGACCGTCGCAAGCTCCTCACCGTCACGTTCGTCGGCGGTGGCTTCTCCGGTGTGGAGGGGTTCGGAGAACTTCTCTCCCTGGCGACCGCCCTGCTCCGGCACTACCCCGAACTCTCCGCGGACGAACTGCGGTTCCACCTCGTCGAGGCGCGCGACCGCATCCTGCCGGAGGTCGGCGACGGGCCAGGCGCCTGGGTGGTGCGGACACTGCGCGACCGCGGAGCCGAGGTACACCTGAACACCCAACTCGTCTCCGCGCAGGACGGGCACATCGTGCTGTCGAACGGCGAGGAATTCGACTCCGGTCTGCTCGTGTGGGCCGCCGGCAACGCGGCCAACCCCATCGTGCACAACCACACGGACCTTCCCGTCGACGAGCGCGGGCTGCTGACCGTGCGGGCCGATCTGCGCGTGGGCACCGAGGAGGCTCCGCTGGAAGGCGTGTGGGCCGCCGGCGACGACGCCGCCGTTCCCGACCTCGCGGCGCACCGCCCAGGAGCTCATACGGTTCCCAACGCCCAGCACGCGGTACGTCAGGGCAAGCTGCTCGCGAAGAACATCCTGGCCACGCTCCGGGGGCGGACCGTCAAGGACTATGTGCACCACAGCCTGGGTGTGGTCGCCACCCTGGGTCTGGGGCGCGGGATATTCCAGTACCGGGGTCTGGTCGTCAAGGGCTTCCCGGCCTGGCTCATGCACCGCGGCTACCACGTGCTGGCCATACCCACGTGGGAGCGCAAGGTCAGGGTGCTGGCGGTGTGGATCACCGCCGTGCCGTTCGGCAGGGACATCGTCTCCCTGACCTCGGTGCAGCGGCCACGCGCGGCCTTCGTGGCTCACGGAAACCCGCGTCACGGTGAACAGCCCACCGATGCGCCGGCCAGGTGAGGAAGCCCGAAGCGATGAGGAGCCAGGCCTCGACGTTGATCACGCGCTGGAGAGCGCTGGACCGTCTCCACGGCCGGATCGAGAACACGATGGATCGACGGCTCCATGAGGACTTCGGGCTGAGCCTTCGCGAGTTCCAGGCGCTGACGATGTTGCAGGAGGCCATCGACACCGCGCACGGCCGGCTGTATCTGCAAGACCTCGCCGCCGAGATCGGGTTGAGCCAGTCGGCCACGAGCCGGCTGGTGGCCCGGCTGGAGAGCCGCGCCCTGATCACCACCTCGACCGCGGCCCATGACCGGCGCAGCGTCGACGTGCACCTCACGTCCGTGGCTCGGGAGACGTTGCGCCGCGGGATCCCATTGGTCCACGAGACCGTCCGGCACACGGTCGAGGCACTCGCCGACGAGGGATGGGACCGGGACCTGCTCGGCTACCTGCGGAACGGCCGCGCGGACGGTGTGTCGGACACCCGCTGACAGGGTGATCCTCGTGAAGTTCCGGTGCTCCGCGCACGAGTGGTCGGTGCACGAGTGGTCGGTGACCTCATCGTCATCGACGAACACCTCGGCTACGCCCGCATCGGCGTCGGCACGGGCATCCGCGCCGCTCTGAACGGGGACACGGTGAGATCCGCGTCGGCGACACCGTGTCTCCGCGCTTCGACGAAAACGCGCAGCAGGCCCGCCATGCAGGGCCTGCTGCGCGTTTTCGTCGCCGCCACGAAGTCGCCGTGCCGACCCGTCCCCTGCGCTGGACCCAACCGCCGCTGAGACGTGCGGCGGTCCGTCGGTCGGACCTCACCCCGTCCGCGCGGCGCTCAGTACCTCCGGCAGCGCACGACGTGAGCTGATGCCGAGTTTCGTGTAGACCTTCCGGAGGTGCCACTCCACGGTGTGCGGGCTGATGAACAGTTCCGCGCCGATCCTCGCGTTCGTCATGCCGTCGGCCGCGAGGGAGGCGACCTGGGACTCCTGCGGAGTGAGGGCGCTCGCCGGGCCGGGCTCCCGCACGGTCACGTGCTCGCCGGTGGCGAGGAGTTCGCGGCGCGCCCGTTCGGCGAAGGCCTGGGCCCGCATGCCGTCGAACATCTCGTGGGCCGTGCGCAGGTGTTCGCGGGCCTGCGCGCGGCGCTGACCGCGCCGTAGCCACTCGCCGTAGAGCAGATGTGTGCGCGCCACCTCCACCACGACCCCGCCACGGCCGAATTCCTCGATGGCCGTCCGGTACAGACCGTCGGCCTCGTCCCCCTCGGCGAGCAGCGCCTCGCTGCGGGCGCTCGCGCCGCGCGCCCATCCGGAGCCGGCGGCGCGGGTGAGTTCGGTCAGCCGGGCCAACGAGGCGCGCGCCTGGTCGAGTTCGCCGCAGCGCACCGCGGCCTCGACATGTTCGACCAGGGACAGACCGGTGAAGTTGAATCCGTCGTGCTCGATGCCGCTGCGGGCCGCCTCCATCGCCTCCTCGTAACGGGCCAGCCCGTTGAACAGCACACCCTGGATGTAGCCCATGGCGCCTAGCAGGGACACTTCGCCCCGGCGTACGGCGCTCTCCCTGGCCTCCTCGACGATGCCGGCGGCGACGTCCGCCTCTCCCCGCCACGCGGCCAGCACGAGCGCGGCGTACTTGTGCGGGGCGTGGCCGGTCGCGGCGGCGATCGCGTCGGCCTCGTCGATCATGCGGGCCGCCTCGGCGAAGTCGCCGTAGTGGATGTGTACTCCGCCCGCGTAGATCAGGGCCGGGGGCAGGGTGCCGAGCGCCCCGATGTCACGGGCCAGGCGTACCGCGCGGGTGGCCAGCGCGTCCCAGGCGTGCAGGTCCCAGGCGTAGTGGATGAACGCCTCCAGCGCGACCGGGGCCAGCAGTAGCCATCGGACGGTCGCCTCCCGGGTGTCGAGCTCTTCGTGTTCGAGCAGGTCGAGTGCCTCGCGCAGGGCCGGAACGCCCGTGTCGCAGCCGTCCGCGAGCAGGGCCGCCACACCGTCCAGGAGGGCGTCGGCGGCCTTGGAACCTGATGAAGGCGCGCCGGACGCGCGGGCGGCGACGGCCGCGGCCCTGGCGCCCGCCGGGCCGTGGACGCGGCCCGCGAAGATGGTGGCGCTGATCGCCTCCAAGTACGTTTCCCGTGCCAGGGGTGAGCCCGCCGCGGTGAACTGTGCGGCCGCGTCCAGGAACAACGGTGCCGCCTCGTCGCTGCGACTGCGGGCGAAGAGGATTCTGGCCCGCAGCCGCGCCAGCCGGGCCCGGTCCAGGGGGCTGAGGGGATACAGGTCGGCCACCGCGGCCAGTTCGGTGGCCCGTTCCGGTGCCGCGGCCGAGAAGTGCGCCTCTGCTGCCGCGAGAGCGCGGCGCCCCCGCGGCCAGGGGTCGGGCGTCACTTCCACCGCGCGTTCCAGCAGGACCGCCTCGGCGGCGATACCGCCGCGCTGCCGAGCGCGGTCGGCGGCCTGTTCCAGCCCCGCGGCGACCTCCTCGTCCGGCCCGTCGGCGGCCTGCGCGGCGTGCCAGGCACGCCGGTCGGGATCCAGGAGGGGGTCCGTGGCCTCGGCCAGGGCCCGGTGCACCGCGCGCCGGTCCTCGGGCTCGGCCCCGTGATAGACCGCCGAGCGGACCAGCGGGTGCCGGAACCGGACGGGCTCGCCGAACTCGATCAGGCCTGCCGCCTTGGCCGGTGCGGCGTCCGGGGTGATGTCGAGGGACGCGGCCGCGCGGATCAACAGGCGTGCGTCGCCGACCGGTTCCGCCGCGGCGGTCAGCAGCAGCGTACGAGTGGCGGCCGGGAGCGCGCCGAGTCGCCCGGCGAAGTCCCGCTCGACGCGTCCGGCCACCGGCCCCTGGACGCCCAGGGAGCTCGACGCGTCGACCCCGTAGGCCAGTTCGGCGGCGCTGCGGCCACGGGAGAACTCCAGCAGCGCCAACGGATTGCCGTGCATCTCGGCCACGAACCTGTCCCTGACCCGCTCCTCGAGCCGTCCCCCGACAGTGCTCGCCAGCAGTTCCCCGGCGGCTGCGGGTTCAAGGCCCTTGATCGGCAGTACCGGCAGGCCCCCGAGCGCGGACCGTCCCTCGGGGTCACGGACGGCGAAGGCCATCGCGACCGGTTCGGCGAGGAGTCGCCGGGCCACGAACTCCAGTGTCTGCAAGGACACTTGGTCCAGCCACTGGGCGTCGTCGACCAGGACGAGCACCGGTCGGGTCTCCGAGGCGCGGGTGAGGAGGGTGAGGACGGCGAGGCCGACCAGGAAGCGGTCGGGCGGATCGCCGACCGCCGTCCCGAACGCGACGCGCAGCGCGTCACGCTGGGGTTGCGGCAGTTCCTCGATGCCGTTCACGAACGGCGCGCACACCTGGTGCAGGCTCGCGTAGGGCAGTTCCATGTCGGCCTCGACACCGCGCGCCCAGGTGACATCGACCCGGACGGCCCGCGCGGCCGCGTACTCCAGCAGCACCGACTTGCCGATGCCCGCCTCGCCCCGGAGGACCAAAACCCGCGAGCCGCCGTCCCGCAGGCCGGCCAGCAGGTCGTCGAGCGCCTCGCACTCGTGGTGCCGGCCGAACAGATCGGGAAGCGGACCGGCGATCATGCGACACGGCTCCTCGGCGGAATCCGGGAGGACAGAGCTCCCACAGCGGTGGTCGGGGGGATCATCGCCACGATACCCGGGGCTTCTCTCACACGGTGTCCGCGGACACTGTGACTACTTGCACGCCCGAAATCGCGCTGATGTTGTCACAGATCGGGTGCCTGTCCGGTCGTTCCCCACCGATGACCCCATGAGACCGGGCGGGGCGACCGGTAGCGAGAAATCTCCCCGCGCCGTCCTGTCACACATGGCGCCGCCGCCCGGTCAGGAGGGTACGAGCCAGCGCGGCCGGTGCCCTTGGCCGCCCCACGGCAGCCTCATCGGGCACCGCGCGAGAACAGTGAAGGGGAAACTCATGAAGGTCGTAGTGATCGGCGGAACCGGACTCATCGGATCCAAGGTCGTCTCCAAGCTCAACGAACACGGCCACGAGGCGGTGGCCGCCTCCCCGAACACCGGAGTCAACGCCGTCACGGGCGAAGGCCTGGCCGACGCGCTGAAGGGCGCCTCCGTCGTCGTCGACGTCTCCAACTCCCCCTCGTTCGAGGACGACGCCGTCGCGGAGTTCTTCCGGGCCTCCACCACCAACCTGCTCGCCGCGGAGGCCGATGCCGGTGTGACCCACCACGTGGCACTGTCGGTCGTGGGCACCGACCGCCTCCAGCAGGCCGGTTACTTCCGTGCCAAGCAGGCGCAGGAGGACATGATCCGGGACTCCGGAATTCCGTACTCGATCGTGCACGCCACGCAGTTCTTCGAGTTCGCCAAGACCCTCGCGGACTCGGCGACCAGCGGTGACACGGTCTCCGTCGCCCCCATCAAGATCCAGCCCATCTTCTCCGGCGACGTGGCGGCGGCCGTCGGCCGTACGGCGGTCGGCACTCCGGTCAACGGCATCGTGGAGGTCGGCGGCCCCGACACCTTCACGCTGGAGGAGTTCATCCGCAAGGGCCTCGCGGTCCACGACGACCCGCGCACGGTGGTGACGGACCCGAAGGGCCTCTACTGGGGCGCCGCCCTCAAGGAGGCCGACCTGCTGCCCGGCCCCGACGCCCAGCTCGGCGAGACGCACTTCGCCGACTGGAGCAGCCGGCAGTAGCGGCGCGTTCGGGGCCGCGGTCCCGAACGCACAGGAACACCACGTCAGTTCGTTCTCCACCGCACCACACCACATCAGGGATTCCCACATGAACGCACGCATCAACTACTTCGGCAACGCCCTCGCGGGCAAGGTCATGAAGCACCTGAACTCGGCCGGGGCCGCCGTGCACTCGGCGCTTCCCGTCGCCACCCAGGAGCTGGTGAAGATCCGGGCCAGCCAGATCAACGGCTGCGGGTTCTGCACCGACATGCACACCAAGGACGCGCTCGCCGCGGGCGAGGACCAGCAGCGGCTGAACCTGGTAGCGACCTGGCACGAGGCCAACGTCTTCACCGACGCCGAGCGTGCGGCGCTCAAGGTCACCGAAGAGGGCACCCGGATCGCCGACGCCGCCGGCGGTGTGTCGGACGAGGCCTGGACCGACGCCGCGAAGCACTACGACGAGGACCAGCTCGCCGCGCTGATCTCGCTCATCGCGATCATCAACGCCTACAACCGGATCAACGTCATCAACCAGCAGCCGGCCGGCGACTACCAGCCGGGCATGTTCGGCTGACGCACCCGCTCCCCCGGCGCCGCCCCACCGGCCGCGTCCTCGCCCGTTGCCCCAAGGAGACACCATGCGCCTCTCCCCGCCCGCCGACGACGCGGCTCTCCTCCGCATCGCCGGCGCCCGCGGCCGGTGGACGCTGCTCGCCACCGTGCTCGGCTCCAGCGTGGTGCTCCTCGGGTCGACCGTCACCAACGTCGCGCTGCCGCACATCGGCGACGACTTCCACGCCGACCTCGCCGTCCTCCAGTGGACGGTGAACGCCTACATGCTGACCCTGGCGGGCCTCATCCTGCTGGGCGGCTCCCTGGGCGACCGATTCGGCCGTCGCCGGATCTTCGTCCTGGGCATCGTCTGGTTCGCCGCGGCGTCCCTGCTGTGCGGACTGGCTCCCGACACCACCACCCTCATCGCCGCCCGTGCCCTCCAAGGTGTCGGCGGAGCGCTGCTCACCCCCGGCTCACTGGCGATCATCGAAGCCTCCTTCCACCCGGACGACCGGCCGCGCGCCATCGGCCTGTGGTCCGGCTTCGGCGGCATCGGCGCGGCGCTGGGACCCTTCCTCGGAGGGTGGCTGGTCGACGGCCCCGGCTGGCGCTGGACGTTCCTGCTGACGATCCCGCCGGCGCTGCTGTGCGTTCCCATAGCCCTGCGCCATGTCCCGGAGTCCGTCGGCAGACCTCCGCAGTCCACCGTCACGACCGATACCGGCACCGGTTCCCGGCGGGGCTTCGACATCGCCGGTGCCGCTCTCGGCGCGCTGACCCTCGCCCTGGCCACCTACGCGCTGACCGAGGCCCGCGCGGGCGGGACAGTCGCCCTCGTCGCGGCTGCGGGCAGCATCGCGGCCGGGGCGGCCTTCGTGCTGGTGGAGCGGCGCAGCGACGACCCCATGATGCCGCTGTCGATCTTCTCGTCACGGCAGTTCACGTCCATCAACGTGATCACCCTGTGCGTCTACGCGGGACTGGGCGGGTTCTTCTTCCTGACAGCCCTACAACTCCAGATCGTCGCCGGGTACTCGGCACTGGGGGCCGGCGCCGCCATGCTGCCGAGCACGGTGCTGATGCTGCTGTTCTCCTCGCGCTCCGGGGTGCTCGCCCAGCGTCTGGGACCGCGCGTTCCCCTCACCGTCGGGCCGCTGGTGTGCGGGGCGGGGATGCTGATGACAGCGCGGGTCGGCACGCACGCCTCCTACGTCTCCGACGTCCTGCCCGCCCTGCTGGTGATGGGCACCGGCATGGTCATCATGGTCGCTCCGCTGACCGTGACCCTGCTGGCATCGGTCGAGGCCGCCGACGCGGGCCTCGCCAGCGGCATCAACAACGCCGCCGCGCGCGCGGCCGGACTGGTCTCCGTGGCGGCACTGCCACTGCTGGTGGGGATGGGCCCGGACGCCTACCGTTCACCGGCCTCCTTCGACACGGCGTTCGGCCGGGCCATGCCACTCTGCGCGGGCCTGCTGGCCCTAGGCGCGGCGGTGGCCCTCGCCTTGCCGCGCCGGACCGCGGTTCCCGCTCATCCACGGCGCGGCCGGGCACACGGCTGGCTGATGGAACCGCCGCTGGTGTCGCGCTTCGCGCATCATCGGGCTCTCGACTAGGTCGCGCACGCACCGGACGCTGTCCGCCCGAAGGAACGGGTCGCGCGGCGTCCGGTGCGTGCTCTTGACGCCGCCCGAAGGCCGGAAAGGTGGCGGGCGGAGCACTCGCATCACCCACATGGGGGCACCCCCCACGCTCTTGAGAGGGTCGGGGAACGTGCCTGGCAACAGGGACAGATGGATCGCGCGGACACGCTCCAGGAATCGGAAGCCCGCCGCGCCACGAACCCGGCACCGGTCGAACCCACCGGACCTGCCGGACCTGCTGAACCCGCCGGACCAGGCTCGCGAACTGCCCCGCCTGGTCCACGAACCGCCCACAGCGGCCCGGGCGTTCACCCCGCCGAAACCCCAGGCCCCTCAAGCCCCGGCCCCTTCGTCACAGGCCAGGTGCAGTACGGCCACGTCGTCGCGGAGCCCACCGAACGGAGCGGCCAGCAGCGACACACCGTGTACCAGGGCATCGACGAACGCCTGCGTCTTCAGGTGCGTGAGCCGGGTCGCGAGCCTCAGCAGTCCCTCCTCGCCGAGCCGTCCCTGGGGCGTGCGGCCTTCGTAGAGACCGTCGGTGAACAGCACCACACCGTCCCCGTCCGACAACTCCATCTCGCTCTCGCGCCAGTCCCCCTGTCCGGGAAAGAGGCCCAGCGGAAGACCCGGCCGCGGCTCCGCCCAACGCATCTTCCCCCGGTGCCGGTGCAGAAAGCCCGGATGGCCCGCGCTGACCATCCGCAGGCACCGCCGGTCCGGCGGCAGGACCAGGGACACCACGGTCGCGTAGGTCTCCTCACCGGCCCGTTCGTCCGTCAGGATCCTTTCGAGCAGCCGCAGTTGCTCCAGCTGGTTCTGACCGCACAACACGGCGGTGTGCCATGCGAGGCGCAGGTGGACACCGAGGGCGGCCTCGGCGGCGCCGTGCCCGGACACATCGCCCATCACGACGTGGACGCTGCCGTCCTCGCCCCGCACCACGTCGCAGAAATCACCGCCCAGCAGCGTGTGCGCGCGGCCCGGTGCGTAGTGGAAGGCGGTCGTGAAACCCTCGCCACGCATCGCGAGGTCGGGCAACAGGCCCCGCTCCAGCGCGGTGTTGTCCCATGCCATGCCGTCCCGGCCTTCCGTCGTCACCCCACCACGCGCACAGGCCGGCCGGTCCGGACGCGGACTCCTGAGCTGGATCGCGTCCTGCGCATCCCATGTGTCGCGGGACAGCGGAGAGATGCCGAGGCCGCGGCGGAAGGTCGCACCCCCACGGGGTCGGACCTCCTGGGCCCGATGTCCTCCGCAGCGATCGCCGGTCGGCTCGTCCGACGGCGGAATGGGGCTGCTCATGTGTGGTCTTTCCTGCGGCGAGGGAATCGGCAGCTCAAGACACGAGTGTCGGCGGCGCTCTGAACGAGCACCCGTCCTTCTCGTACCCGGCCCGATCTGTTCGACCATGAGACAGCGGCGAAAGCGGATGTGTGACATCGCTCCGCCCATCCGTGAGGTACGGCACGGCAGTTGAGGCACGACAGCGGGCACGGACCGTCTCGCCGTCACGAACCGGACCGCTCTCACTCACCTGGTTGATGGGTCTGCCGTTCCGTTCGGACGGCTCCCAGACCGTCTGGTTCTACTGCCTCGTGGCCGAGGCGCCCGACAGCGCGGGCGCCGTGTGCGAGGCGGCGCTCCGGGCCAACAGCGGACCGGAGCGGGAACGCCCGCGGGGAGGTGCCCGTCGAACCCGATCATGGTTCCGAGTGTCACAAGCAGGCCGCCCACCTGGTCAGTACGGGGACTGATGTCCGACACGATCCGAGGAGGGCCGGGAAGATGTCCCAAGGCACCGAACTTCAGGCGGACCCCGCCGTCGTCGCCGCGTCACTCACGGCGGAGGCGACCGCGCTGGAGGGCCGGCTACGGCAGCTCCGTGAAGAAGTGCACGCCGTGAACGCGCATATCGCGTCGATCGCCGAGACCATCCACACCATGTGCGGCAGCGTCGCGGCACGGGGTGGAGGCGAGCGTCGCCCCCACCCCATGGACGACGCCCTCCCCGCGGTTCATCGCCGCGCGAGCCTCCTCAGGACCGAACCGGTACCTCCTGCAACACCCATCCGTTGCCGTCAGGATCGCTGAACTCGGCGTAGGAGTGGTAGTCGCGACGCTGCGGGTCGGGTCCGTCGACCCGCTTCTCGTCGGTGCTGCGGTGGAACATGCCGCTCGTGTCATGGAAGATTCCGCCGGTCGCGACACCCCGTGCGCCGAGTTCCCGGCAGGCCCGCTCGATGTCGGAGACGACGAGGTGAAGGCCCCGCACCGAACCCGGAACCGCCGTGGTGACTCCCGTCCCGAACAGGACCGAGCACGCGGAACCCGGGGGCGTCATGTGGACCACGCGGTAGGACGCGTCGACGGCGTGGTCGCCGTCCAGGCGGAATCCGACCGCCTCGTAGAACGCCTTGGCCCGGTCGACATCCGAGACGGGCAGCACGATGACGCCCAGCTTGAGTTCCATGACACCGGCATCCTCACCGGCGGGTGCGTCGGCCGTCGTGGGGCGCTCGGCCTCCTCGATATCCACCCGGTACAAGTCGATCCCGGCCCGCGATCCGTGGGTGACGACGGTCCAGCCCTCCACCACCCGCCACTCCGCGTCGGTGCCCTTCAGATAGGTTCCGTCCGGCGCGGCGGCGGCGCGCAGTTCGGCGTCCAGTTCCTCGTGCCGTTCGTGCGGCACGTGGAGCTCCAGCTCGAAGCGGCGCGGGGATCGGGTGCCCTGCGCGGACTCCACTGCGGGCATGCGGACGGCGGCCATCTCGCGGAGCGCGCCGAGCAGGTTGAGATGCAGTGTCGTCATGAGGTCACCCCTGGTTCGTTTCCGTGCCGGCCCGGACCGTCATGACCGCTCCTCGTCGTCGACCCAGCTCATCAGCTTGCGGAGCTGCTTGCCGGTGGTCTCCAGCAGGGACTCGGAGTCCTTCTGCTTGTACTCGTTGTACTTCTTCAGGCCACCGTGGTACTCGGCCATCCACTCACGCGCGAACGTACCGTCCTGGATCTCGGCGAGAACCTGCTTCATCGTGGCCCTCGTCTCGTCCGTGATGATCCGCGGACCGGTGACGTAGTCGCCCCACTCGGCGGTCTCGGAGATCGACCAGCGCATCTTCTCCAGGCCGCCCTCGTACATGAGGTCGACGATGAGCTTCAGCTCGTGCAGGCACTCGAAGTACGCGATCTCCGGCTGGTAACCCGCCTCGGTCAGCGTCTCGAAACCCGCCTTCACCAGCGCGGACACCCCACCGGCGAGCACGGCCTGCTCACCGAAGAGATCGGTCTCGGTCTCCTCGGTGAAGGTCGTCTTGATGACACCGGCGCGGGTACCACCGATGCCCTTCGCGTACGACAGCGCGAGCGCCAACGCGTTGCCGGTCGCGTCCTGCTCCACCGCGACGAGGCACGGGACGCCGCGGCCCTCCTCGTACTGACGGCGCACCAGGTGGCCCGGGCCCTTGGGGGCGACCATGCAGACGTCGACACCGGCCGGCGGCTTGATGAAACCGAAGCGGATGTTCAGGCCGTGGCCGAAGAGCAGCGCGTCGCCGTCCTTGAGGTTGTCCTTGATGGACTCCTCGTAGACCTGGGCCTGGATCGGGTCCGGGACCAGGATCATGATGACGTCGGCCTCGGCGGCGGCCTCGGAGGGGGTCACCACGCGCAGGCCCTGCTCCTCGGCCTTCGCCTTGGACTTGGAGCCCTCGTGCAGACCGACCCGGACGTCGACACCCGAGTCACGGAGCGACAGCGCGTGGGCGTGGCCCTGGCTGCCGTAGCCGATGACCGCGACCTTGCGGCCCTGGATGACGGACAGGTCGGCGTCGGCGTCGTAGAACAGCTCGGCCATGGCAATCCCCTCATTCGTGGCCGCCCGCATCGAGCGGCGGGGAGGTACCACCCGCCGTCGAGAGACGACCGGAACACTATCGCATCCCATGGTGTCACATGTTTTGAAGTGGGTCGGGGGCGCAGGCCGATGTCCTGGGCCGCACAGCGTTCGTCTCGTGGCTTCGGCGGTCTTCTCGCCACGCTGTCACAGACGGCGGCGGCCCTCGGTCTGTCTCCGGGGAAGGGTCGGGCTCGCGGGACGACCCGGGACGCGCGGTTCGCGCGCGTGCGCCCAAGCGACTTCGAGAAAGGCGGCGGCTGCATGCCGTTCGGCTCATTCACCATCCTGGACGCCGGCCCCTTCGACGGGGTGGACCCCGACGAGTTCGTCAGGGCGGCCATGCGGTGGCACTTCACTCCCGAAACCGGTTCCCGGTACTGGCTGGAACGGGTCGAGCGGCTCGGTTTCGACCCTCTCCACGACGTGCGGGGCGTGGCGGATCTGGCGCTCTTCCCCGACCTGACGGACGAACTGCGGGACGTACGGGTCTCCGACCTGGTCCCCCGCGGCTACGGCCCCCGGGCCCGGCCGCTGAACGTGTTCGACAGCGGCGGCACGACCGGGGCGCCCAAACGCGTCGTACAGATGGACGACTGGGCGCGGCACAGTACGCACCAGGTCACCCGCCGGCTCCAGGACCACGGCCTGCCCGTCGGTGCGCTGTGGCTGACCGTGGCGCCCACGGGCCCCCATCTCGTGGGCGATGTGCTGCAACGGGCCGCGGCAGACTTCGGAAGCCCCGCGCTGGGCGTGGACATGGACCCCAGGTGGGTCAAGAAGCTCGTCGCCGCCGGCCGCCGTGACGAGGTCGACGCCTACACCGACCATCTGGTCGAGCAGTGCCGGCGCGTCCTGCTCGGCCAGGACATCGGTGTCATCGCGGCCACCACCCCACTGCTGGAGCGCCTCGCCCGGGACAGCGATCTCGTCGAGGTCATCAACGCCAACGTCGGGGCGATCATCTGGGGCGGCACCCACATGGACCCCGACACTCGGGACCTGTTCAGGAGCGAGGTGTTTCCGGACGTGCCGGTGATCGGCATGTACGGCAACACCATGATGCTCACCGCACTTCTGGAGCGTCCCGGGCTCACGGCGTCGGACCCCTGTGTCTTCGACCCGGTCTCTCCCTACGTCTTCCTGAGGGTCGTCGATCCCGACACCGGCGACCAGGTGGCGCGGGGCGAGCGGGGACAGGTGGTGGTGAGCCACGTCAGCAGGGCCATGCTGATCCCCAACAACAGGGAGCGGGACACCGCACTGCGGCTCCGGCCGGCCGAGGGGCAGGCCGGAGACGCCGTCGCCGACGTCGCGCCGGTTCCCGCGGTCGCGGGCGAGACCGTGATCGAGGGGGTCTACTGATGCCCTCCTCGCGTACGACCGATCCGCTGTACCTCGACGCGCTGGGCCCTCGCGGCACCTACCGCACCCGGGCCCCGGAGACGGTGACGGACGTGACAGGCGCGGCCGTCGCACGGCTGAGCCTGGTCCCGCCGCTGTACGTGTCGCGGGCGATCGACGCCCTGCGCGAAGCCCCGCCGATCGCCGCCGCCGACCTCGACGCGATGTTCGCCACCGCGGGCGAGGTGTTCGCCTCCGGGACAGTGGGAGGCCTGAGCGTCCGGGAGTACGAACGCCTCGTGAGCCGGACCTCGGGCACGCCGCTCACGGTGGTGCGCGCCGCGACCCGGGGCACGGCGCGGTTCCTGCGGCATGCTCCCTCGTCCGCCGACCGCGGGAGGCCGCGCGGTGCCGCGCGCGACCTCGGCGATCCCGTCCGGCACGAGACGCACACGGTCTGGGCGCGCCGGGGCGAGGTGTTCGCCGTCAACGCGTCCGGCAACCACCCCGGCGTGCACCGTGGGTGGCTGGAGGCACTGGCGCTGGGCTATCGCGTGGCCGTCCGGCCGTCCCGACGCGAGCCCTTCACCCCGTACCGGCTCGTCGCCGCACTGCGTCAGGCCGGGGTCCGGGACGACCAGTTGATGCTGCTGCCCACCGACCACCCGACCGCCGACACGCTCGTCCACGGTGCGGACCGGGCCGTGGTCTACGGCGGCGACGACGTGGTGGCCAGGTACGCGCACGACGGGCGGGTCCTGCCGCAGGGGCCGGGACGGTCGAAGATCCTCGTCACCGCGGACACCGACTGGCGTGACCATCTGGACACGCTGGTCTCGTCCGTCGCCGGTGAGGGCGGAACCGCGTGCGTCAACGCCACCGCGATCCTCGTCGAAGGCGATCCTGGCCCGCTCGCCGAAGCGGTCGCGGCTCGGCTGGCCGTCCTGCCCAGTCTTCCCCCGCAGGACGAGAGGGCACGTCTGCCGGTCTGTCCGCTGGAGCGGGCACGAGCCCTCAGCGCCCATCTGCGGAGGGTGGCGGCCGGGACGCACCCCTGGCTCGGCGGTGAGGGAATCGCCGACGATCTGGGAGACGGCAGCGCCGTACTGCGCCCCGGTGTGCACCAGGCCACGAGTGCTCGATCCGCCCAACTCCGTGCCGAACTGCCCTTCCCCTGTGTATGGATCGCCCCTTGGACACGGGCGGACGGCCTGGCGCCGCTGCGCGACACGTTGGCACTGTCGGCGCTGACCCGGGACCGGGACCTGCGGGAGGCCCTCACGGCGGAGCCCTCGATCGCCAACGTCTACTTCGGCGATCAGCCGACCCACTGGATGGCTCCGGGTGTGCCCCACGACAGCTATCTGTCGGACTTCCTGATGCGGAGCAAAGGGGTCTCCGAAGGCCCGTCGTGAACAACGCCCGGCGCTCTCCTTCACGGCGTTCACGGCGGGTTCGGCCAGGCACGGCCGGGGCGATGGTCGTCGCCCCGGCCGTGCGGCGCTCAGTGGGGCAGCACCAGCATCACGGCCGTCCCGAGCGCCATCGCCCCCTCCCCCACGTGCCACGCCGGCGTCGCCGCCGCGGCCCGGCGCGCGGCGCTCACCGCCGATCGCAGCGCGGGCATGGGGCGGGTCAGCGACCAGAGCGCGTACGCCAGCAGACCGCACGCCAGCGAGAGCGTGCCCGCGGCACCGCCGTGAAGGGGAGCTGCCCCGAGGCCGTCGGGCCCGGTGAGGTGCGGGGCCGCCGTACCAGGATGGTCGTGCACCGGTCCCGTGCGCGGTACGCGCAGCATCCAGACCATCGCGGCCATCCCGGCCGCATGAGGCAGCCGGTGGGCCACTGCTGCCGTTCCCCCGCCGACGCGGCGGCCGAGCGGCAGCAGGAACCACACCGCGCCGGCGGTGAAGACACCGGTCGCGGCGGCAGCCGGCCCCGGGCCGAGAGCGATCCACGGCATCGCGGCCATGGACAGGGCCATGCTGGCCCGCAGCAGTCGGTCCGCCCGGACACGGAACCCGGTCCCTCTCATCCCGACGTCCCGCGCCAGCCCGTGGAGGAGGACCACGACGAAGAGCAGCGTCAGCATGCAGTGCACCAGGACGAGAGGGGTGCTCATGCCGGGTCCGTGCCCGGTCAGTTGGTGGGGCGCGGTGCCCGCAGGTGGGCGCGCTCCGCCAGTTCCTTCTCGTCGACCAGTTCCAGCATGGGCTTGCCCGGAGCGCACATCATGGTCACCACGAACCGGGTCCGCGCGTCCGGCAGCGCGTTGCCGTCCTGGTAGTGGATGGAGTCGCCGCCGGGCTCCCAGAAGGTGCCGCCGGCCTCCACCACGCGCTCGGGCTCGCCTTCGAGTTCGAAACGGACCGCGCCCTCGACGACGTAGCCGAAGGCGGGGCCGGAGTGCCGGTGCGGGGGTGTGCCCGGGTCGCCCGGTTCCCACTCGACGAGGATGGTCATGGCCGACGCGCCCTCCGCGATGGTGAGCGGCGCGGCGTCCTGGAGCACCTTCGCCGCCGTCATCCAGCCGGCGGCCCCTGCGTGATCACCGTGGCCGTGGCCGTGGCCGGAATGGTCGTGTGCTGTCGTGTTGTCCGACACGGTGTTGCACCTTCCGTAGGCGTGAACATTGTTCGACACCTCTGACCGGAGGACGAGCGCATCTGTGACATCTGCGGGCCTCCGGGTTGGACCGGCTTTCCCCGCGTCAACTGCGGCTCTTCAGCGCATCGGACGGGTACGGGAGCCAAGGGAGGGCCCCGGAGGGGCCGGGCACAGCGATTACCACCGTGTGAAGATGGAACGCGGAAGAGATAGCGTGAGCGGACAGGCCCACAGCGCGTACCTTTCCCTCGCACGTAGCATGATGGGCGCAGAGCCAGAAGGGACGACCCATGCGCGCTGGCGCCCACCCCGACACCTGGGACGGCGGACTCCAGGAGTTCGTCTCGGCACGACCGCGGCTGTTCGGCATCGCGTACCGCATCCTCGGCAGTGTCGTGGAGGCCGAGGACATCGTCCAGGACGCCTGGCTGCGCTGGCAGAACACCGACCGCGCGCAGATCCACGAACCGGTCGCATTCCTGACCACGGTCACCACCCGGCTCGCGATCAACCTGGCCCAGTCCGCGCGGGTACGCCGGGAGTCCTACGTCGGACCGTGGCTCCCCGAGCCGGTCGACACCACCCAGGACCCGCACCTGGGGGCGGAACGCGCCGAGGCCGTCGAGCTGGCGGTCCTGCTGCTGATGGAGAAGCTCAACCCGATCGAACGCGCCGCCTACGTGCTGCGGGAGGCGTTCGACTACCCCTACAAGCGGGTCGCCGACATCCTGGAGACCAGCGACGCCAACGCCCGGCAACTGGTCAGCCGGGCGCGCAAGCATCTGGGGGCGGAGCGCAAGGAGCGCGTCAGCCCGGCGGCCCACCGGCGGCTGCTCGAAGGCTTCCTCTCCGCCGCGCGCACGGGAGATCTCTCCACTTTGGAAGACCTGCTGACCTCGGACGTCGTCAGCTACTCGGACGGCGGCGGCATCCGCGGCGCGTCCAGGATCCCCGTCGTCGGCCGCGATCACGTCTCCCGATACCTGGCCGCCTTCGCGCCGCGCTTCTGGCCGGACACGCAGATCCGGTTCGTCCAGGCCAATGGCCGGGCCGCCGTGCTCGTCGCGCGGGACGAAGCCCCCGTGGCCCTGTTGTGCCTGGACACGTCCGAGGCGGGCATCGACCGGATCATGTGGGTGATGAACCCGGCGAAGCTGACGCCCTACGTGCTGTCCCTGGGAGCCTGACCCGCAGGTTCGGCGCAGCCCCTGGAGGGGCCGGCACGGTGCGGGGTCCGGTTCGCGGGAGCGGGGCCGACGCACGGGTCCGCGACCGCGACGGTCGTCGTCCAGTGCCTCCGCTGCCGCGTTCCGGTGGTCCACCGCCTTCCCGCCTTCGTGCGGCCGTTCGGCCGGCGCCGGACCGGACGCGGGCGTCGGTGTCACAAACGCCCGCTCCGCCCGGTCGTAGCTGGTGACCACCCCGAGCGATGGGAGCAATCGTGGTTGCCACCGAACAACGTCTTTCCACCGCGGTGCTGGTGATCGGCACCGGCGGAGCAGGCCTGCGGGCGGCCATCGAACTGGCCGAGGCAGGCGTCGACGTCCTCGCCGTCGGCAAGCGCCCCAAGGAGGACACCCACACCTCTCTCGCCGCCGGCGGCATCAACGCCGCCCTGGCCACGATGGACCCCGAGGACAGCTGGCAGCAGCACGCCGCCGACACGCTCAAGGAGAGCTACCTTCTCGGAGATCCCCGCACCGCCGAGATCGTCACCCGCGGCGCCGCCCTCGGCATCGACGATCTGGAGCGCTACGGCATGTCCTTCGCCCGGGAGGAGGACGGCCGTATCTCGCAACGCTTCTTCGGCGCCCACAAGTTCCGCCGCACCGCCTTCGCCGGCGACTACACGGGCCTGGAGATCCAGCGCACGCTCGTCCGGCGCGCGATCCAGCTGGACATACCGGTGCTCGACAGCGTCTACATCACCCGCCTCCTGGTCCACGACGGGGCCGTCTTCGGCGCCTACGGCTTCGGGCTGACCGACGGCAAGCGCTACCTCGTGCACGCGGACGCCGTCATCCTCGCGGCGGGCGGCCACACCCGGATCTGGCGGCGCACCTCGTCACGGCGCGACGAGAACACCGGCGACTCCTTCCGGCTGGCCGCGGAGGCCGGAGCCCGGCTGCGCGACCCGGAACTCGTCCAGTTCCACCCCTCCGGCATCATCGAGCCGGAGAACGCCGCGGGGACCCTGGTGAGCGAGGCGGCCCGCGGTGAGGGCGGCATCCTGCGCAACGCGCTCGGTGAGCGCTACATGTCGCGCTACGACCCCGTACGCATGGAGCTGTCCACGCGCGACCGGGTCGCCCTCGCCTCCTACACGGAGATCAAGGAGGGCCGCGGCACACCCAACGGCGGTGTGTGGCTCGATGTCTCGCATCTGCCCCGGCAGACCATCATGAGCCGCCTCCCCCGCGTCTACCAGACGCTCATGGACCTTCAGATGCTGGACATCACCCGGGACCCGATCGAGGTCGCTCCCACCGCCCACTACTCGATGGGCGGCGTGTGGGTCCGCCCCGAGGACCACAGCACGGACGTGCGGGGCCTGTACGCCATCGGCGAGGCCGCCAGCGGACTGCACGGCGCCAACCGGCTCGGCGGCAACAGCCTCATCGAGCTGCTGGTGTACGGCCGGATCACCGGACAGGCCGCCGCCGCCTACTCGGCCTCCCTGACCGCACAGCCGCGCTCGGCCGCCGCGGTCGCCGAGGCCCGGGGCGAGGTCGACGGCCTGCTCGCCGCGGACGGGCCCGAGAACGTGCGCGCGTTGCAGCGCGCCCTGCGCAACACCATGACCGAGTACGCGGGCGTGGTCCGTGACGAGGAGGGGCTGCGCACCGGGCTCACCGAGCTGGACGCCATCGACAAACGCATGGAGAACGTGGGCGTCCATCCCGACATCGCCGGTTTCCAGGACCTCGCCCACGCCTTCGACCTCAAGTCGGCCGCGCTGGCGGCCCGCGCCACGCTGGAAGCGGCTCTGGAGCGGCGCGAGACGCGCGGGTGCCACAACCGCAGCGACTACCCGGACATGGACCCCGCGCTTCGGGTCAACCTCGTCTGGTCCCCGGCAGGCGGGATCACCCGCGAGCCCGTCGGTCCTGTTCCCGACGAGATCGCGGCCCTGATGGAGGACGTCTCGACGGCCGGAAAACTCGTCGAATAGGAACCCTCCCTTCCTCCGGAACCCCAGAAGGTGTCACAGCACCGTTCGGTGCCCTGTCCTACCTCGTGCAGACAGCACACGTAAAACAGCGAAAGGAACGTTCCCATGAAGGTCGTAGTGATCGGCGGCACCGGACTGATCGGTTCGAAGGTCGTCAGCAGGCTCAACGAACACGGCCATGAGGCGGTGGCCGCCGCCCCGAACACCGGAGTCAACACCCTGACAGGCGAGGGCCTGGCCGAGGTCCTGGAGGGCGCGGCCGTCGTGGTCGACGTCTCCAACTCCCCCTCCTTCGCGGACGACGCCGTCATGGACTTCTTCCGTACCTCCACCACCAACCTCCTCAAGGCAGAGGCGAACGCCGGTGTCACCCACCATGTCGCCCTTTCGGTGGTGGGCACGGAGCGCTTGCAGGACAGCGGCTACTTCCGTGCCAAGCAGGCGCAGGAGGAACTGATCAAGGACTCCGGGATTCCCTGGTCGCTCGTCCACGCCACGCAGTTCTTCGAGTTCATGAAGGGCATCGCGGAGTCGGCCACCGAGGGAGACACCGTCAAGCTGGCCCCGGTGAAGATCCGGCCCGTTCACTCGGACGACGTGGCCGCCGTCGTGGGCCGCACCGCCGTGGGCGCGCCGGTCAGCGGTGTGGTCGAGGTGGCCGGCCCCGACACCTTCCAGCTGGACGAGCTGATCCGCAAGGGTCTGGCGGCCAAGAACGACCCGCGCACGGTCGTCGCCGACCCGCACGCCCCTTACTTCGGCGCCGAGTTGAAGGAGTCCACGCTGCTTCCGGGGCCGGACGCGCACATCGGCGACACGCGTTTCGCCGACTGGCTCGCCCAACAGCGATAGGGGCACCGTCCTGGGCCTGCTGTTCCACGCCGCGTGGAACAGCAGGCCCTTGCCTTGTCCGGAGCCGTGCGTCCACCGTCACGGCAGGACCCTTTCCCCAGCCCTGCCGATGACAAGGCTCCGCATTCGCTGTCACAGCACTCCGGTCGTCTCGGTCGTTGAGAGCGAGACGATCACCGGGTCCATGAGGGCCGCGTGGCCGTGTTCCGACGATCCGGTACCCGGAGGAATGGAGTCGACATGCATCCACAGGCATCCCCGACGGACAGCGACCTCGGCGAGGCCGTGTCCGCCTTCGTGGAACTGAGGCCCCGCCTTTTCGGTATCGCCTACCGCGTACTGGGCAGCGCGGCGGAGGCGGAGGACGTGGTGCAGGAGGCGTGGCTGCGCTGGCAGCGAACCGACCGTTCCGTGGTCCTCAGTCCCGCGGCGTTCCTGTCGAGCACGACGACGAGGCTGGCCATCAACGTGGCGCAGTCCGCCCGGGTGCGCCGTGAGACCTACATCGGTCCCTGGCTGCCCGAGCCCATCGACACCAGCCTCGATCCGGTGGCCGGCGCCGAGCGCGCCGAGGCGCTCGAACTGGCCCTGCTCCTCGTCCTCCAGAAGCTCACACCGACCGAGCGGGCCGCCTACGTCCTGAGGGAGGCCTTCGACTACGGCTACGCCGAGATCGCGCAGATCCTGTGCCTGACCCCGGTCAACGTAAGGAAGGTCGTCAGCAGGGCGCGCCAACACCTCGCGGGGGACGGGTGCGACAGCGTGGACGCCCAGGAGCACCGCCGGCTGCTCGACACCTTCGTCGCCGCGGCCCAGGACGGGGACGTGGCCTCGCTGGAGGCGCTGCTGACGCCCGACGCGGTCAGCCTGTCCGACGGCAACGGGCTGCGCGGCGCGGCACGCGTACCCGTCGTCGGCCGGGCCCGGGTGGCGAACCTGGCGACCGCATCCTCGCGGTTCTGGCCGGGGGTCGAGGTCGCGCCCGTGGAGGCCAACGGGCGTGGGGGCGTCCTGCTGTGCCGGGACGGCCGTCCCGAGGTCTTCATGACGATCGCTGCCACCCGCCGGGGGGTCCATCAGGTCCTGTGGCTGTTCAACCCCCGCAAGATCGCCGCCTTCCTCGCGTCCCGCACCCGCCGCGTCCCGCTGTCCGCGGACGCCGGGGTCACCGGGGTCACCGGGGTCACCGGGGTCACCGAGGTCACCGAGGTCACCGAGGTCACCGCGCCGGTCGGACTCACCCGGGAGACGGACCGTTCCAGCTACGCAGTTTGTCGGGGTTGAGGATCGCCCAGACCCGAAGGACCAGCGAATCGGCGATGTCGAGGGCGATGACCGCGGCGACCCGGTCGTCGCACCGGACGACGAGACCCGTACGTCCGTTGACCGATCCGGTGCGCAGGGTCACGCGCCGCTGCCCGGCCAGCAGCACCAGCAGGCTGCGGGCGACCTGCTCGTCGCCCCGGACGGGCCGGGTCAGGGCCCGGATCTTGCCGCCGCTGTCGAAGAAGGCCGTGGCGTCGGAGGCCAGCAGCGCCCGCAGTCGGGGACCGTCCTGATCGGTGCACGCCTGCCCCACGGCACCGGTGATCTCGTGCTGCCGGGCCGCCGGCGCGGGCCGCGCACGCAGCACCCGTCTTCTCAGCCGGGCCCACTCGACCGGTTCGGCGTCCTCGCCGTACGGCACCCGGGGTGTCCGGCTCTCCCACTCCTCCTCGGCCCAGGGCGCGGCCGGGGGCGTCAGGCACGCCTCCTCCACGACCCGGGTGAGCCAGGCCCGAGGGGCCGTCATCCGGACGCGCTCCGGATCGGTGAGGTGGTACCACCGCCGGTAGGCCTCGTCAACGACGCGTTCGGCCGCGACGCGGCCGCCGAGCGCGCGGCAGGCGACGTCCAGCAGATGCCGCCGCTCGTCGAGCGACTCGGCCAGCGGTACCGCGCCACCGACATGATCCATAGAGCGACCCCCACGCCGACGAGAGTTCGGAGCCGCAGCCGTCGCGACGGCCTGACCCGGACGTTACCCGCACCCGTCCCGACCGGGCTGGTCCACCGGGTGCCCGAGACTGAAGCTGCGGAATGATTTCACACCACACGGACGGTGTGCCACTCAGTGTCACGTGGTGACGGGGTGGGAGGCACCCGAGGGGTCCGCCATCCGCAGCCGGGCGGGAGGCGGGTACGGCAGCGCGGCGGAGTCCCGGGCACGCAGTCCGTCGAAGGCGATCTCCAGGAAACGCTGCCACGCGCGGGGTTCCCGGTCCAGCAGCGGCTGCGCCGTCTGATGGATGCCGCCGAGGAGGAGCACGATGTCCGTTCCGGTGATGTCGGCGCGGACGGCGCCCTGTGCTCTCGCCCGTGCCGTGAGGTCCTCGACGCTGTCGCAGAGCCGGTCGATCGCGTCCCGGACTTCGGCGTGCTGGAGCGAAGGCCTGCCGATGACCTCGCAGAACGCCCGGTCGGCGGCGAGCAGTCCGATCCCGTGCGCCATGAAGTCGCGTAGCGCACCGCCCGCGTCGGCGGCGCGCAGAAGCCGGTCCGCCGTGCCGAGCAACCGGTCGAGCAGTTGCATCATGATGGCCGCCAGCAGGTCGTCCTTCGTCGGGAAGTGGCGGAAGACGGTGCCTTTGGCGACGCCGGCCCGCTGGGCGATCTCGCTCATCGGCACGTCCACCCCGCACTCGGCGAAGGCCTCGGTCGCCGCCCGTAGGAGCAGCCGTCGATTGCGGACGCTGTCCGCCCTGCCCGGCTCTGCCACTGCTCTGTCACCTGCCTGCATGGGTCACAACGTTAACACTGAAGATGACTTGATGGTCAGATTCAGTGTTACGCTGTCACAACATGACCCTTCGGTCACTTTCCCGGCCGTCCCGTCCTCCCCATCCGGACGACGGCCTGCCCGCCTCACTCGCGGCCCCACCTCTCAGGAGATGACATGTCTTCCACTCTCGACCCCAAGGTCGCCCTCGTCACCGGCGCCTCGTCCGGCATCGGCAGGGCGACCGCCCTCGCACTGTCCAAGGCGGGAGCCACCGTCGCCGTCGGTGGCCGCAGGACCGACCGGCTCGAAGCACTGGCCCAGGACGCTCCCGGCGACGTACTGGTCCTGGACATGGATGTCAGCGACCCCGAGTCGGTGCGCAAGGCCGTCGACGCGACCGTCGAACGGTTCGGCACCCTGGACATCGTCGTGAACAACGCCGGCGTCATGCTCACCGGACCGGTCCTGGGCGCCGACCCGGCGGAGTGGACCCGCATGGTGAAGACCAACCTGCTGGGCTCCATGTACACGGTGCACTCCGCGCTGCCCCATCTGCTGCGCTCCCACGGTGCGGTGGTCCAGATCTCCTCGACCTCGGGCCGCGTCTCCTCGGCCGGCGCCGCGGTGTACTCCGCGACCAAGTTCGGGATCAACGCCTTCGCCGAGGCGCTGCGCCAGGAGGTCACCGAGCAGGGGGTACGCGTCGTCGTCGTAGAGCCGGGATTCGTCTCCACCGAGCTGGCCGACCACATCACGGACCCCGCCGGACGTGCCGCGGTCAGGACCATGGCCGAGTCGATGCGGACCCTTCAGCCCGAGGACATCGCGGCAGCGGTGGTCTACGCCGTCACACAGCCCGATCACGTCGCGGTCAACGAGATCCTCGTGCGCCCCACCGACCAGTCCCGCTGATCCCCCACGGGGCGGCGACCGCCGTCCCGCGCCCTCCTCCGGGCGGGGTCCGTGCACACGCCCGGCCGTCACAGCCGGGCGCCCCGCGCGGTCTGAGTTCGGGAGGCACACGCCGTGCCTCCCGAACCACACCCGGCTGAGAGGCACAGCATGAACTCGCGCATCGTCACCGTGGCCGAAGGAAAAGGGCTCGCGCGTTCCGTGGCGATCGGTCCGCACCGACTGACGGCCGACGAACCGGAGCCCGACGGCACCGACACCGGCCCCACCCCGGGCGAACTCCTCCTGGCCGCGCTCGGATCGTGCGCGTCCATGGCGGTACGGGCCTCCGCGCGGCGTCACGCGTGGCCGCTGGAGCGGGTGGACGTCGCGGTCCGGTTCGACGCCCAGGGGCGGGTGGTCAAGAACGTCGGCCTCGTCGGGGAGCTGACCTCCGCCCAGCGGGATCAGCTGCTCGCGGTCGCCGGACGGTGTCCCGTGCACCGGCTCCTCGCCAAGGAGCTCACGATCGTCACGGTGCCCACGCTGCTCGCGGAGCCCGAACCACTGCCGTGACGCGGGATGCGGGCACAGACGTGGGGTGCGGCACCCGCTTCGAGCCCAGGTGCCGCACCCCACGTCGCTCGGCCGATCCGTGTGCGGTCGGCCGGTGGTCCGTGCCGGGCACGGACCGTGGATGGTCAGGCGGTGGCCTGCGCGGCCTCGTTGATCAGGCGGGCCACGTCACCCGGGCGCGAGACGCTGACCGCGTGGGAGGCGGAGATCTCCATGACGGTGGCCTCGGCCCGCTGGGCCATGTAGGTCTGCACCTGCGGGGGGATGTTCCGGTCCTCGTCCGCCACGAGCACCCATGACGGGATGTCCCGCCACGCGGGCGCGGACGCGCCCTCCGCCAGTGCGGCATCGGTCACGGGCCGCTGCGTGGCGGCCATGACGGCCGTGGTCTCCTCCGGGACGTCGGCGGCGAACTGCTGGTGGAACTTGGCCTGTTGGATGTACAGGTCCGTGACCTTGCTGCCGTCGGGCAGGGTCACCGGCACGGGTCGCAGCGTCTCACCGAGGGTGCTGCCGGGGAACTTGCCCGACAGGCTGACGGCGCTCTCGCCCTCCTCCGGCAGGAACGCCGCCACGAAGACGAGTGCCTTGACCTCGGGCAGCCCCTTGGCCGCGCAGCTGATGACCGATCCGCCGTAGGAATGGCCGACGAGGACGACGGGGCCGTCCAGGGACGTCACGAGTTGCCGGACGTAGTCGGCGTCGGTGGTGAGTCCGCGCAGCGGATTGGCGGCGGCGATCACCGGATAGTCGTGCGCCAGCAGTTTGCCGACGACGCCGTTCCAGCTGGAGGCGTCCGCGAACGCGCCGTGCACGAGGACGATGGTGGGCTTGGGTCGACTCATGGGAGTGGCCTTTCGACTTGTCAGGGGACGGGGACGATGCGGTCGTGTGAACGGTGTCAGTCGGTTCCCAACGCCTTGCGCAGGACGTGGACGGCCTGCTCGATCGCGGCGGTCGAAGCCTGCGTGCCGCGGACCGGGTTCAGCATCATGAAGTCGTGCAAGGACGCGTTGTAGCGGATGCTGGTGGTCGGCACCCCGGCCTGGACGAGCCTGCGCGCATAGGCCTCGCCCTCGTCGCGCAGTACGTCGTTCTCGTCCACGACGACGAGCGCCGGCGGCAGATCCCGGAGGTCCTCCAGCGTGGCCCGCAGCGGCGAGGCGGTGATCTGGGCACGCTCGGCCGGATCGGTGGTGTAGGCGTCCCAGAACCATTCCATGGCCTTGGCCGTCAGATGGGGGCCGTGGGCGAAGGTCCGGTAGCTCTCGGTGTCCTGGGCCGCGTCGGTGACGGGGTAGTACAGCGACTGGTGCACGAAGGTCACGTCGCCCCGCTGCTTCGCCATGTGGGTCAGGGCGGCGGTCATGTTGCCGCCGACCGAGTCACCGGCGACGGCCAGGCGGGAGGCGTCGAGCCCTTCGCCGGCCCCCTCGGCGGCGATCCAGCGGGCGGTTGCGTAGGCCTGCTCGATGGCGACGGGGTATCTGGCCTCCGGCGAGCGGTCGTACTCGACGAAGACCAGTGCGGCGTTCACCCCCACGGCCAGCTCGCGCACGAGCCGGTCGTGCGTGCTGGCGTTGCCGAGGATCCAGCCGCCACCGTGCACGTAGAGGATCACGGGCAGCGGGCCGACGCTGCCCACGGGCTTGACGATGCGCACCCGCACGTCGCCGACCTCCGCCGGGACGGTCAGCCACTTGTCGTCCACGTCGGGCTTCTCGACGGGCTGCGCCTGCACATCGTCGAGCAGCTTGCGCGCGCCTTCGACCCCGAGCTCGTACAGCAGTGGCGGCTTGGCGGTCGCGTCGGCGAAATCCTGCGCGGCGGGTTCGAGAACGATGTCGCCCATGGTGTGTTCCTTCTCTGACGATGTGGACTTTTCACACCATGGGACCAGGTCGACGGCGTACCTGTGACACACGAAGGCCCCGGACCGATCGTGTCGGTCCGGGGCCGGGCAACGGGACGTGGCTAGGGAGCGGACACGCCGGGCTTCGGCAGCGGCTCTCCGTCCACGTAGAGGTCGACACGCTCGTTGTAGAAGGCCGCCAGGCCCGCGATGCGGTTGGCGTGAATGGTCGGGAAGTCGTACGCCCAGACGATGTCCTCGTGGGCGGCGGCACCGCCGTCGAACGACCAGTAGCCGCTCGTCGTGCCCTTGTACGGGCAGTGGGACACGGTGTCCGAGCTCCGCAGCCGGGTCCAGTCCACATGCGCACGGTCGAGGTAGTAGCGGGTCGGCAGGCCGGTCTCGAACAGCTTGACGCAGGACGGGGCATCCGCCAGGACGACACCCTCCACCTCGACGCGGACGCTGCTGGAGGAACGCACGGCGTCGACACGCGAGTACGGGCTCCTGGGGTGCACGAAGACCGGTTCGTCCTCCTCGAACCAGTGGTCGATCGCCGCCCACTCGAAACGCACGGTGTCCCTCAGCGGCGCCGGTGCGTCCTTCCCCCACACCCAGGCGGCACCGGGCCGGGAGTCCTCACCCACGGACAGCGTGTGCCGGCGGGCGGTGCCCGCTCCGTGCCGCTCGGTGAACCCCTCGTCGTCGAGGACGCCGTCGACGAGGTCCCGCACCGGGATGCTGAACTGCGGATAGGCCTGCCACTCCCAGACGTACAGGGCCCGCCGGGTGTCGAAGACGGTACGTCCGTCGATCACGCCCCTGATACGGCGGGGCACGGGCTCCACGTGCCCGACGGGAACGAGGAAGCTGGGATGCAGAACACTTTCGGTTTCCATGGTCATCACCTAGGTCGGTCGGATGATTCGTGCCCGTTTGGGCCGGCCGGAGGGACGTGAAGGCCGAGGTCGGCCGCGGTCCGTCACGCCGTCCGCCGGGACGGACCGCAGTGGTTCGCTCCAGGGGACGGCACTGCCCTGAACAGGGCTCATTTCGCTGTCACAGCGGGCGGCGAAGGCCGGTCTGTGCGGGGAGACGGCCCCCGCGACAAGGAGATCACACCGTGAACGCGCATACCCATTATGACAACAACACTCTTGACGGCAACACTGTGACCCGTACGTGCACATCGATCACACCGTCATCGGGGGCCGAGCCCGGCGGCAGCCGAGCCCGGTAGCGGGCTCGGCCTCGACACCGGTACGCCCCGGTCGCGCCCGCCCGGAACCGCGGCCCCATCCCCCACCCGTTCCTTCGCCGGAGGATCAGCATGTCCGCCCTCCCCCTGCTCACTCCGCTCCGACATGTCACGACCGACGTGCTCGACGTCGCCTACTACGAGACGGGCTCCGCCGACGGTGACACCGTCGTCCTTCTGCACGGTTTCCCCTACGACATCCACAGTTACGTGGACGTGGCCCCTCTGCTGGCCGAGAACGGGTTCCATGTCGTCGTCCCTCACCTGCGGGGACACGGCCCCACCAGATTCCTCTCCGACTCCCTCCCCCGCTCCGGTCAGCAGGCGGCCCTGGGAGCCGACGTCATCGCGCTCCTCGACGCCCTCGGCATCGAGCGGGCCTACCTCGCCGGCTACGACTGGGGCGGTCGCGCGGCCACGGTCGCCGCGGCGCTGTGGCCCGAGCGCGTCCTCGGACTGGTGTCGGTCAACGGTTACCTGATCCAGGACATCGGCGCCGCCATGAACCCGATCGCTCCCGAACGGGAGGCGGGCTTCTGGTACTTCTACTACTTCCTCACCGAGCGCGGCCACGCCGGCCTGGCAGCCGATCCACGAGGGGTCGCCCGGGTCATCTGGAAGCGGAACTCCCCCGTGTGGGCCTTCACCGAAGCCGACCTGGAGCGGGCCGCGCAGGCCTTCACCAATCCGGACTACGTCGACGTCGTGATCCACTCCTACCGCCACCGGCTCGGTCTGGCACCGGGAGCGGAGGAGTACGCCGCCCTCGAGGCACGCCTCGCCGGTCTGCCCCCGGTGACCGTCCCCACGGTCACCCTGGACGGCACCGCGGACGGGAACTTCCCGGCGACGGACGGTGCGGCCACGGCCCACCACTTCACCGGCCCCCGCCTGCACCTCCAGGTGGCGGACGCCGGCCACAACCTGCCGCAGGAGCGCCCCGAGGCGTTCGCCGCGGCGGTGCGGGACGTACGGGCCCTGCACCGCGGACACCCCCGCCGCGACTGCCTCTCGCGCTGACCTTCGGTGCCGTATCGCCGTGCGGACGTCACATCGGCGCGTGTCCGCCGGTCACATCAGGTGAGGGCGGTCTCGCGACGGCCCGGTCGGGCCCGCGGCGGCCCTTACCGCTCCAGGAAAGGAACAGCCATGTCGTACCCCTATCCGGAACAGAAGTACTTCGGAGACGCCGGGGAGGTCAGCGCCGTCTTCCGGCCGGCCACCACCCCGCCCGACCTCGGCGAGGACGGACCGGGGAAGGACGCCACCCACTACCTCGCCACCACCGCGACCACACGGGGCGAATTCGGGCTCTACCGCGTCGAGATGCGGCCGCGCGCGGGCGGCCCGAAGACGCACTACCACAAGCGGATCTCCGAATCGTTCTACATTCTCGACGGCACCGTGCGCATCTTCGACGGTGCACGGTGGGTGGACGCCCGCAAAGGCGACTTCCTGCACGTGCCCCAAGGCGGGCTGCACGCCTTCCGCAACGACTCCGACGAACCCTCGGACATGCTCCTGCTGTTCACACCGGGAGCGCCGCGTGAGGAGTACTTCGAGCAGGTGTCGACGCTGGCGCACGCCTCGGAGGAGGAGCGTGCCGCGTTCTTCGACCGGCACGACTCCTACTTCGTGGAGTAGGTCCGCCCAGCGGGAGCCCGTGTCCCTGTCCACCCCATGCCTTCAGGAAGGCCGCCATGAGTGACCCGTCCCGGCCCACCGTTTCCCTGACGAGCAGTGAGCTCGACCAGCTTCCCGACCGTGACCGAGAGGAGACCGCCGAGTGGCGGGCCTCCCTGGACGCCGTCGTACGGAACGCCGGACCCGAGCGGGCGGTGTACCTGATCCGGCGGGTGCACGAGTACGCGGCGCGCTCCGGCCTGTCCGTACCGGGGCTGCTGAACTCGGACTACGTCAACACCGTCCCGTCGACCGCGCAGCCCGCGTTCGACGGCGACCTCGCCATGGAAACCAGGATCACCGCGCTGAACCGCTGGAACGCGGCGGCGATGGTCACCCGCGCCTCCCGGCTGGGCCTGGGCGGCCACATCTCCACCTACGCCTCGGCGGCCTGGCTGTACGAGATCGGCTTCAACCACTTCTTCCGGGGCAAGGACCAGGACGGCTCGGGCGACCAGTTGTTCCTCCAGGGGCACGCTTCGCCGGGCATCTACGCCCGGGTGTTCCTCGAAGGCCGCCTGACCGAGCGGCAGTTGGAAGGCTTCCGGCGCGAGGCGGGCGGTCACGGCCTCCCGTCGTACCCACACCCCCGACGGCTGCCATGGCTGTGGGAGTTCCCGACCGTGTCCATGGGCCTCGGCCCCCTCGGCGCGATATACCAGGCCCGTTTCAACCGCTATCTGCGGGCCCGCGGCATCAAGGACACCTCCGCCTCGCACGTGTGGGCGTTCCTCGGCGACGGGGAGACGGACGAACCGGAGTCGACGGCCGCTCTGTCGCTGGCGTCTCGTGAGGGCCTGGACAACCTCACCTTCGTGATCAACTGCAACCTCCAGCGCCTGGACGGACCCGTGCGGTCCAACTCCAAGATCGTGCAGGAGCTGGAGGCGCGGTTCCGCGGAGCGGGCTGGAACGTGGTCAAGGCCCTGTGGGGCGAGGCCTGGGACCCGCTGCTGACCCAGGACCGCACCGGCGACCTGGTGCACCGCCTGGGTGAGGTGCCCGACGCACAGATGCAGACCCTCGCCGCCCGGGACGCCGCCTACATCCGTAAGAACTTCTTCGTCGGAGACGCCCTGTCCGCGGTCTCCGCCTCCCTGAGCGACGCCCAGGTGCTGGAGCTGTTCGCGAACTCCCGTGGCGGACACGAGCCGTTGAAGGTGTACGCCGCCTACCGGGCCGCCCTGGAGCACCGGGGAGCGCCGACGGTGATCCTCGCCCAGACGGTCAAGGGGTACACGCTCGGGTCGGCGTTCGAGTCCCGCAACGCCAACCACCAGATGAAGAAGCTGACCCTGCCGCAGTTCCGCGAGATGCGCGACCTGCTGGAACTGCCCATCCCCGACAGCGCGCTCGCCGGTGACGAGGTCCCTTTCTGGCACCCGGGAGAGAACTCGCCCGAGGTGCGGTACCTGCACGAGCGGCGCGCCGCACTGGGCGGTCCCGTCCCCGCACGGCGCGTCGTCGCCAAGCCGCTGCCGGAACCCCCCGCCAAGCCGTTCGAGGCGCTGCTCAAGGGCTTCGGCAACCAGGAGGTCGCCACCACCATGGCGTTGGTCCGCCTGGTCAAGGACCTGATGCGGGACGGCCGGACCGGCGCCCGCTGGGTGCCGATCGTCCCCGACGAGGCCCGCACCTTCGGCATGGAGTCGATGTTTCCGACCGCCGGCATCTACTCGCCCCAGGGCCAGACCTACGACCCCGTCGACGCCGACCAGCTGCTGCACTACAAGGAGAGCGAGACCGGGCAGATCCTGATCGAGGGCATCACCGAAGCGGGCTCCGTCGCCGAGTTCACCGCCGCCGCGACCTCGTACGCCACCCACGGCGAGCCGATGATCCCCTTCTACATCTTCTACGCCATGTTCGGATTCCAGCGCACCGGCGACCAGTTCTGGGCCCTGGCCGACCAGATGGGCCGCGGGTTCGTCGTGGGCGGCACCGCCGGACGCACCACCATGACCGGTGAAGGTCTCCAGCACGGTGACGGCCACTCGCACCTGCTGGCCGCCACCAACCCGGCTGCCGTCGGCTACGACCCGGCCTTCGCCTTCGAGATCGCGGTCATCGTCCGCGACGGCCTGCGCCGGATGTTCGGGGACCGACCCGAGAACGTCTTCTACTACCTCACGGTCTACAACGAACCGAAGCGCCAGCCGCCCCTGCCGGAACTGCCCGGCGTCGAGGAGGGCATCGTCCGCGGTCTGTACCGGCTCCGGCCCGGCGACCCCGCCGTCTCCGGACCCCGGCTCCAGCTCCTGGCCTCCGGCACCGCCGTCCACTGGGCACTGCGCGCCCAGGAGCTGCTCGCCGCCGACTGGAACGTGCGGGCCGACGTGTGGTCGGTGACGTCCTGGACGGAGCTGCGCCGGGACGCGATGGACACCGACACCGCACGCATGCGCGGCGAGACTCGGATGCCCTTCGTGACCGAGGCACTCTCCGGCGCGCCCGGCCCGGTCCTCGCCGTCAGCGACTGGATGCGTCAGGTCCCCGACCAGATCAGCCAGTGGGTCGAGCAGGACTACTTCTCGCTCGGTGCGGACGGATTCGGCCTGTCCGACACCCGCGAGGACGCACGGCGCTCCTTCGGTCTGGACGCCGAGTCGATCGCCGTGACGGCCCTGGACCGCCTGGCGCGGACCGGGCACCTGCCCCCACGGACCGTCCACCGGGCACGGAGCCGCTACGGCCTGGACGCCTGAAGAAGTCGTACGACGTCATGACGGTTTCCGTGACCCGGCGCGTACTTGCCGAGCCCTTGGCCGGGGGCGCCACGGGACGCGCACCTCGTCCGCCCGCGGCCCGACGCGAGGGCACGGCCCTGGGACTCACCCATGGTGTGACCAGCGGCGCGATGGAGTTGTGTGGCCGAAGACCGCATCTATACGCTCACAGCCGGGGGTGTTCATGGAAGGCAAGAATCCGGGCTCACTGTGGGGGCGGGAGAGCGAGCGCGCGGTCCTGGACCGGCAGTTGGCCAAGGTGCGGGACGGCCAGAGCGCTGTCCTGGTGCTGCGGGGCGAGGCCGGCATCGGCAAGTCCGCGCTGCTGGAGTACATGGCCCACAGCGCGGACGGTTGCAGAGTGGTGCGCGGGGCGGGAGTCGAAGCCGAGATGGAGCTGGCCTTCGGCGGTCTGCACCAGCTCTGCGCGCCGTTCCTCGACCACCTCGGGCACCTCCCCGATCCGCAGCGAACCGCCCTGGAGACCGCCTTCGGTCTCAGCGCGGGCACTCCCCCGGACCGGTTCCTCGTGGGACTGGCGGTCCTCAGCCTGCTCGCCGACGTCGCCCAGGAGACGCCGCTCATCTGCCTCGTCGACGACGTGCATTGGCTCGACCGCGTCTCCGCCCAGATCGTCGGGTTCGTCGCCCGGCGGCTGATGGCGGAACGGGTCGGGCTGATCTTCGGGGTCCGCGAGGCCGACGGGGAACGCGCGCTGCAAGGGCTGCCCGAGCTCACCCTCGGGGGTTTGAGCGAGCCCGACGCCCGCGCGCTGCTTGCCTCGGTGCTTCCCGGCCGGTTCGACGAGCCCGTCCGCAGCCGCATCCTCGCCGAGGCCCGCGGCAACCCGCTGGCCCTGCTGGAACTGCCCCACAGCTCCAGTGCGGCCGAACTCGCCGGCGGATACGCCTCGCCGTCGATGCGGCCACTGGCCGGCAGGCTCGAACACAACTTCACCCTGCGTGTCGAGGAACTGCCCCCGCAGACACGGCGGCTCCTGCTGCTCGCGGCGGCCGAGCCCGTCGGCGACGTCTCCCTGCTCCACCGCGCCGCCGACCTCCTCGGTCTGTCCATGAGCGAGGCCTCCCCCGCGCTGGCCGCGGGCCTGCTCGAAATGCGCGCACGGGTCCAGTTCCGGCACCCGCTGGTGCGTTCGGCCGTCTATCGCGCGGCGGGACTGGCCGAGCGCCGCGAGGTGCACCGGGCCCTGGCCGAGGCCACGGACGCACGGTCCGACCCCGACCGCCGCGCCTGGCACCTGGCCCGCGCGACGGCGGAGCCCGACGAGGCCGTCGCGGACGAACTGGTGCGCTCGGCCGACCGCGCCCAGGCGCGCGGCGGCATCGCCGCGTCGGCGGCCTTCCTGACGCGGGCGGTCGAGCTGACGCCCGACGCCGACCGCCGCCGGAGCAGAGCGCTGGCAGCGGCCCGCGCGAAGTACCTCGCCGGAGCGTTCGACGCCGCGCTCGAACTGCTGAACGTCGCCGAGATGGACACCCTCGACGACCTCCAGCACGCCCAGGCCGGCCTGCTGCGCGGACAGATCACCTTCGGCTCCCGCAGTGCCGGTGCCACCGTGCCGCTGCTGCTCGCGGCGGCCCGGCAGTTCGAGCCCCTCGACGCGGGCGTCGCACGCGAGACCTACCGCGACGCCTTCTACGCGGCCCTCACAGCAGGTCGTATCTCCAGCGGACCCGGGCTCGAGGAGGTCGCCCGGTCCGCGCGCACCGCACCGCAGACGGCCCACCCCGGCCCGACCGACCTCCTGCTCGACGGTCTGGCCGCGGCCACCACGGACGGCTACGCGGCGGGCGCCCCGCTCCTTCGCCACGCGCTGAGCACCCTGCGCTGCGGAGGCTTCACGGCGGAACAGTCGCTGGGCTGGCTCCCCTTCGCCTGCCGCATGGCCCACAACGTGTGGGACTTCGACAGCTGGAGCTCGCTGTCCGCCAAACTCGTCCGGCTGGCCCGCGAGACCGGAACGCTGTCCGTGCTGCCCTCGGCCCTCCTGCTTCGCCTGGCGAACCGGGTCTTCGCCGGCGATCTGGCCGACGCCGCCTCGCTCGCCGCGGAAGCGGTGACGATCGGCGAAGCGACCGGCAGTCATTTCCTGGCGCACTACGGGGCGCTGGTGATCGAACCCTGGCGGGGGCGCGAGACGGAGACATTGCGGGCGATCGGGACGATCACCGGCGACAGGACCCTGAGCGGCGAGGGGAAGTCACTGACGGCGCCCCAGTGGGCGCTGGCCGTGCTGTACAACGGCCTCGGGCGGTACGAGGAGGCGCGCGTCGCCGCGGAGAAGGGCTGCGCGTACCCGCAGGAGCTGGGGCTGGCCCTCTCCTCCCTGCCCGAGCTGGTGGAGGCGGCGGCCCGCAGCGGACGGCGCGACCTCGCCGTCGAGGCCGCCGACCGGCTGTCCGCCATCGCCCAGGCCAGCGGCACCGCCTGGGCGGCGGGCACCTCCGCGGCCGCGCGTGCCCTGGTCAGTGAGGGCGAGGCGGCCGACGCCCTGTACCGGGAGGCGATCGCCCGGCTGGAGAGCACACAGGTGCGGACGGCGTGCGCCCGCACCCGGCTGCTCTACGGCGAATGGCTGCGCCGCGAGGACCGCCGCACCGAGGCACGGGATCAGCTCGGCCGCGCTCACGAGATCCTCGACCGGGCGGGCGCCGAGGCCTTCGCCGAGCGTGCCCGACGGGAGCTGGAGGCCACCGGGGAGACGGTGCGCAGCCGCACGCCGGGCACCGACGAGGCGCTCACCCCGCAGGAGGCCCAGATCGCGCGGCTGGCCGGGGAAGGACTGACGAACCTCGAGATCGGCGCGCAGCTCTTCCTCAGCCCGCACACCATCGAATGGCATCTGCGGAAGGTGTTCACGAAGCTCGGGATCAAGTCCCGCAGGCAGTTGGGCACCGCGCTGCCAGGAGGCGCGGCGACCTCCGCCTGACCCCGTGGGCAGCGCCCCCGACAGGGCCGCGCGCCGTCGACCATGGCCCTGGGTACACCTGTGCGCCCTCCGCCGACCCTCTCCTCAGCACGTCTCGCACGGGCCTCTCCGCCGGCCACGCCCCCGGACGGCCCCGGGGCGTCCGGGGGTCCCGTGCCGTTCGCCGACCGGGGACGGCAAGGGGGTGGCGGACCGTGGCCACGTGGCGGCCACGGTACGACCACGGGGTCCCCCACGGTCCACCAAGGGCGCGGCCCTCACCCTCTCGGAGCGAACTTGGTGTCGGCGGCCACGGAGGCCGTCGACCCCGAGCCAGCAGAGGAGCCGATCGTGGACACATCCGTGATCGCAGCCCGCAAGAATCCGCAGACCGCGACGGTCACCGCCACACCCGCGGCCGTCGAACTCCACGACGCGGCCTTCGTGTTCGTCCGCGCCAGGCCGGGACTGCTCAAGATCGCCAACCGCATCCTCCGAGACCCCGGCGAGGCCGAGGACGTCATCCAGGAGACATGGCTGCGGTGGCAGGGCACGGACCGGACCGTCGTCGTCAATCCCGGTGCGCTGCTCCGGACGACGACCGTCCGGCTGGCCATCAACGTGCTCCAGTCGGCACGCAGACGCCGCGAGTCCAGCGCCTCCCCGTGGCTCCCGGAACCCACCGACGCCGGCATGACACCGGAGGCCCTGGCCGAACGTCAGAACGCCGTGGAGAACGCCGTAGCACTGCTCCTGCAGACCCTGACGCCCAACCAGCGTGCGGCGTACGTCCTGCGCGAGGCCTTCGGCTACTCCTACGACCAGATCGGCGCCCTGCTGCACCTGACGGTGGCGAACGCCCGGCAGCAGGTCTCACGCGCACAGGAGCGGCTCAACAACCGCCGGCACCGGCAGCACGTGGACGCGGTCACCCACCGGCGCCTCGTACAGGCGATCTTCACGGCCGCCCGGACAGGCGACCTCGGCCAACTGGAGCGCGTGCTCACCGGCCAGGACGCCCAGCGTTCCGACGCGCGGACGAGCCCGTGAACGGACTGGGCCAGGCCGTTCCCGCCGCCGCTCCCGGTGGCCCCGCGCAGCCCGCGCGATCAGCCCGTGAGGAAGTCGCGCACGGCCGCGGTGAACTCCTCCGGACGCTCGATGTGAACGAGGTGACCGGCCTCCTCCAGGGTCACCAGCCGGGCGGCGGGCAGCAGTCGGTGCGTCATGCGCGCCCAGTGCGGCCCGCAGATGAAGTCGTCCGCGCCGACCAGGATCAGGGTCGGGACGGTGAGCCGGGACAGTTCCCCGCGTACGTCGAACGGCGGCTCCGCTCCCCAGGCCGGTGCCGCGTACATCCGCAGCGCCGCCCGCCCCGCGGCGAACTCCTTCTCGCGGCCCCAGTAGTCATGGAAATAGGCGGGCGCGATGGCGCGCAGCACCTCCGTGGCGCCGTCGTCGTCGGACCGGTCGGGCCGGGTGGTGAGACGGGTGACGTAGGTGGCCACTTCGGGCCGCTCGTCGACATGGCGCCGGACGAATCCCTCCATGCGGGCCACGGCAGCGGCCCAGAACTCCTCGCCCGTCACGGGTGAGGTGTCGTACAGGACGAGGGACGCCAGGCGCCCGGGGTGGTCGAGGGCATAGCGCTGTGCGATGAATCCGCCGTGGGAGTGCCCCAGCAGGGCCACCTCGGCGAGGCCCAGGTGCTCGATCACGGCGTGCAGGAACCGGGTGTACGTGGCGAGGGTGTAGTCGCTCGGGTCGGCGAGCCGGCCGGACGCGCCCGTGCCGACCGGCTCGATGTAGACGACGGTCATGCTCCGCTCCAGTTCGGGCATGCGGAGGTACTCCCAGGCGATGCCCGGCCCTCCGGAGTGGGCCACGCACACCGGGCCGGTTCCGGCGACGTGGTAGCGCTGGTCGACGGCGGTCTCACCGTGCCGGACGACGAGGGTGTGGGTGCCCGGGGAGAGGGGGTTCCGGGGATCAACTGCTGGGTTGGGGAGGGGCATCAGGCCCTGTTCGGCGTTCACCATTCACAGATGGTGCGGTGGCCCGGGTACCGACTCAAGACATTGTGTGTGTTGTCACACCGTATTTCACACGGTTCCTCTCCATGACCCGACTGGATCGCGTCACGGACGACCGCACGTCACAGCAGCCCGCTCCCCACGGTCAGATCT
Organism: Streptomyces sp. NPDC096013; assembly: GCF_044763565.1. Classification (NCBI taxonomy): domain Bacteria; kingdom Bacillati; phylum Actinomycetota; class Actinomycetes; order Kitasatosporales; family Streptomycetaceae; genus Streptomyces; species Streptomyces sp. NPDC096013. The sequence continues at coordinate 38,038 of NZ_JBIWGK010000004.1, forward strand.
GTGAAGGGCAACGACGACGAACGAGGAGGTACCGCCATGGGCTGGCGCGAGAAGGCGGCGTGCACAGATGTCGACCCCGACCTGTTCTTCCCCATCGGCAACGGGGGCCTGACCCTGTTCCAGATCAGCGAGGCCAAGGCCGTGTGCGCCCGATGTCCCGTGCGGGAGCGGTGTCTGCGGTGGGCTCTCGACGTCGGTCAGGTCGAGGGTGTCTGGGGCGGCACGACGGAGAACGAGCGCCGAGCGGCGCGACGGCGCTCGGCACGGAAGAACACCGAGCCGATCAGCGCGAAGGCGTCCTGACCCGGACACTCCGACACGATCCTGCCACACGATGTCATGTCACACCTTCACCATCTTGCTGGTCCTCTCTGATGAGGGCGACGAACCGAGATGCCGGCCAATGCCAGTGCTCCTGGCCGCGCACCCGTTCGTCGCGCGGATCCGGCCGCAAGGCGCTCCTGGCGACGTGTTGATGGTGGTAATGACATGAGCGATGCAATCGAGTCGGTCACGACAACGGGCGACCGCAGCGGCGAGAGGATCGCCGAGTGGGCGAGGACCCGGATGGGTGTCCGCCGTGCCACCGGCACCGGTGGGCCCAAGGCCCGTCCGGACCACTGGTCGTACCTGCTGGGCCAGATCTGTGTCTCCAGCTTCGTCATACTCCTCGTCACCGGGGTGTATCTGACCTTCTACTTCCACCCCTCGGCGAACCAGGTCGTCTACGACGGCGGTTACGCCGCGCTGCGCGGCCAGTTGGTGTCCGAGGCGTTCGACTCGACGATGCACATCTCCTTCGACGTGCGCGGCGGCCTCCTGATCCGCCAGGCCCATCACTGGGCGGCGCTGATCTTCGTCGCCTCCGTGCTCACCCACATGATGCGCGTGTTCTTCACGGGCGCGTTCCGCAAGCCGCGCGAGCTGAACTGGGTCGTGGGCTTCGTCCTGCTCGTCCTCGGCATGCTCGGCGGCCTGACCGGCTACGACCTCCCGGGTGACCTCCTGTCGGGAACCGGGCTCTCCGTGGTGAACGGGACGCTGCTGTCGGTGCCGATCGTCGGCACGTATCTGTCGATGTTCCTGTTCGGCGGTGAGTTCCCCGGACATGACCTCGTGCCGCGCTTCAACGTGATCCACGTCCTGATCATTCCGGCGCTGATGCTGGCGCTGGTCGCCCTCCACGTCGTCCTGGTGCGCCGCCACCGCCCCGCACAGCACCCCGGCCCCGGGCGGACGGAGAAGAACGTGGTCGGCATCCCGACGCGGGTCTACGCCGTCAAAGCGGTCGGCTACTTCACTCTTGTCGCCGGAGTCGTGTGTGCCATCGCCTCGATCGCCCAGATCAACCCCATCTGGGAGTACGGCCCGTACCGCGCCGACCAGGTCTCCGCGGGATCGCAGCCCGACTGGTACATGGGGATCGCCGACGGGATGCTGCGCGTCATGCCCGGCTGGGAGTTGACCTTCTGGGGCCACACCCTGGCCCTCGACAACCTGATCCCCCTCCTGGCCGGTCTCGGCTTCTTCCTCGTCATGGGTGCCTATCCGTTCCTGGAGGCCTGGGTCACCGCCGACGACCGCGACCACCACCTGCTGGAGCGGCCGCGCAACCGGCCCGTGCGCACCGCGTTCGGCGTGGCGTGGATCGGCGTGTATCTGGTGGCGCTGCTGGGAGCCGCGAACGACGTCATCGCCGTGACCTTCCACGTCTCGGTCAACGCGGTCACCTGGACGGTGCGCATCGCGCTCTTCGCCGTACCGGTCCTCCTCTTCCTCGTGACGAAGCGCGTGGCCCTGGGTCTTCAGCGGCGCGATCGTGACAAGGTCCTGCACGGCCGCGAGACAGGTGTCATCAAGCGCATGCCGAACGGCGAGTACGTCGAGGTGCACCAGCCCCTCGACGCGCGCGCACTCCACGTTCTCACCGCGCACGAGCAGTACCAGCCCCTCGAAGCGGCCCGGCCCGACGAGAACGGCCGCACGCCCCGGGCCGACAGGACGCAACGGCTCCGCGCGCGGCTCAGCCGTGGCTTCTACGGCAAGGGCACCCAGATTCCCAAGCCCACCGCGCGGGAGTACGAGGAGATCACCGGCGGGCATCACGGGTGACGACGGCACAGGGGCTGCGACGGCGGCCCTGATCCGCGCATGTCTCGGCCCCCTGGACGCGGTGTCCAGGGGGCCGAGACATGCGCGGATCAGGAACGTTCCTCCGGAGCGACGTAGTCGAAGGTCGGGCCCGCGGTCATGCCCTCGCCGTCGGGCATCGCCATCAGGCTCTGTGCCTGTCCCTTGAGCGCGTACATCGTGCCCACCGACACCCCGAGCATCGCGGGATTGCCGTTGAACGCCTGCTCAAGGAGCTGGAGCAGCTTGCCGTACGACACGTTGAACGCTTCCTGCGCCGTCCGGATCGCGCTGCCCTCCGGATGGTCCTCCAGCCGCGGGTCGGGACGCATCGGGCGCACTCCGGCGGGGTCGACGGTGACTGTCTCACCGGTGGGGCCGGTCTCCGGTGTGTCGCCCGGCTGATAGCGCCGGCCCTCGGCCAGCTCCTGGAAGCGGTAGTAGTGGGAGACCGCCTTGCTCTGTGCGTGGAACATGTCCATGTCTCCGTCCCACACGTCGTGACGCGCCGCGCCCTCGCCCTGCTCGACGATCTCCTCCAGGGCGGCGAGCGCCGAGGTGAGATCGGTGACCGGGCTCAGCTGCCCGCCGGTGTGACCGAAGGGGCCCGCGGCGACCTGCCGGGCGGGGTCACCGGTGAACACCTGCTCCTCGCCGAGTCGGGCGCACAGGTCACGGAGTCCCCTCTCGACGGCGTCGTAGAACTGACCGATGGTCTGGTAGCCGTCGCCCTCGGCCGGGTCTCCCGGGTGGGCCGGTTGCTCCAGGCGCAGGAACATCGTGAGCGCCTCCTGCCCGAACGGCAGCAGGGACAACCGGATGGAGGGATCGGCGTGCGGCATGGTCCGTGGGTGGGGCGCCAGTATCCGCGGTGTGTCGACGCGAGGCCGTCCGCCGACCGCGTTGAGGAGGTTCGCCGCGAGCGCGAGGTGGATCATCTCCTCGACGAACACGCTGCTGATCACTTCGACGGCCTGGGCGTTCCGTTCGGGGTCGAGCGAATACAGGGCCGTCAGGTAGGGCGGCAGCGTGGCGTGCTCCAGTTCGATGGCCCATTGCAGGTGCTCGCGCAGGTCCTCGATCGTCGTGATCGGGCGGTACTCGGGCTGGCCGGAGTGGTCTTGCTGATTCATGGGGTCACCTGGGTTTCGTGCGTACGGTTCGGCCGCGGGTGCGGGCCGAAATGTGTCACCGGATTCGACGCCGGCGGGGACCGTGCCGGGCGGTCGGCGCCGTGGGGCGGGCGCCGGTCATGAGGCGTCCGCGCGGGAGAGGCGGACCACAGCCGAGGAAGGCCGGAGGAGGTCCGCAGGAGGAGAGACAGGAAAGGGCGTCCTCGTGTGACACCGACCGCACGACCCGCTAACACGCTCCGCGGGAGGCGGCATTGAGGTGTGATCAGGCCGCTGTCACTCACGTCGTACGGTCAGCACCGCGGGGTCGCCCGCTTCGGACACCGGGGTGAAGCCGTGCTCGGCGAGTTCCGCGGCCACGTCGTCCCGGGAAGCCGGCCACATCCAGAAGGTCTCGGTGTGCTCGCGCACGACCCCGGTCACGTCCCGCACCCAGTAGTCGAAGCGTGTGCGGATACGGCCCGCCTCGGCCGACAGGACCATGCGACCGCCGTACTCGTGCCGACCGAGTCTATGCGGAGGCAGCGGGCGGACGGTGGGAGTCGGTGGAAGGTGTGCGGGAGGAAGGTGCAGCAGAAGGACGCCGCCCGGGTTGAGTGCTTCGGCGACCGCGGGGTAGAGCCGGCGTCGCGAGGAGGGGTCGAGGCACGCCAGGGTGTTGTGGCAGACGGCGACGTCCGCGACACCGCGCAGCCGGGCCTCGCCGAGAGTGCAGGGGTGGACGGTGACCCTGCCGCGCACGTCGGCGGGCAGGGCGGCGAGGCGGGTCATCAGCGCGGAGCGCATGGAACGCGCCGGCTCGACGGCGTGCACCCCCACCGCTGACGCGGCGAGGCCCAGCAGCGTGACACGGCCGGTGCCCGCGCCGATGTCCAGCACACCGAGACGTGCGCTTCCGACCGCCGTTCCGTACAGATCCCGGACCCGCGCCGCATCGGCCTCGCCTTGCAGCACGTCGTAGAACTCGGCACTGACCGCGTACGCGTCTCGGGAGGACGTGCCCGTCGGATGCGCGGGCGAACGGGACGAGAGGGAGTACATGCCCTGCTGACAGATCCGCCGCCTCATCTGTGACGGAGCGGCGGGCACGGAGCGCTCGGGACGAAGCCGAAGCGCGGGATGTCCGCCTCCCGCCGCATCTCCCGTGGCAGCACTCCGATCACGCTTAACACGGTGTGCCACTATGTTGTCCGTAGCCGGCTCGGCACCTGATGCCCGTCGTCCCGGCACACTGTCGGCCGCGTCGACTTCCCGGATTCCGGCCGCGGCCCTACCGAGAGGGACTACCGACCATGCCTGCCATCCTGATACACGGCGTTCCCGACACCCATCGCGTATGGAACGGTGTGCGCCGCCATCTCACCCGCCCGGACGTCGAGGCCTGGGACCTGCCCGGCTTCGGCACTCCCCGGCCCGCGGGCTTCGGCGCCGACAAGCAGGAGTACGTCGACTGGCTCGTCGAGCGCCTTGAGCGTGTCGGCGAGCCGGTGGACCTGGTCGGTCACGACTGGGGCTGCATCCTCACCGCCCGCGTCGCCTCGATCCGCCCCGACCTGGTGCGCACCTGGGCCGGAGGCAACGGACCGATCAGCTCCCGCTACGTCTGGCATCCGCTGGCGAAGATCTGGCAGGACACCGCCGAAGGGGAACGGTTCATGGCCGCACTCGACCCCGCGTCCTTCGCGAAGGACCTGGTCGACGGCTTCGACGCGCCCGTCGAGCCGGTGACGGAAATGGTCCGCCACGTCGACGGCACGATGAAGGACAGCGTCCTGCGGCTGTACCAGTCGGCCGTGACCATGGGAGCGGAGTGGGAACCGGCCCTGTCGCAGGTGACCGCACCTTCCCTGGTGTTCTGGGGCGCGCGCGATCCGGCCTGCCCGATCGAGTTCGGCCACGAACTCGGCGAAGCGCTGCACGCCACCCGCGTCCTCACACTCGACTGCAACCACTGGACCGTGCTGGAGCGGCCCGCGGAGGTGGCCGCCGCCCTGGAAGCGCACTGGGCGGAGGGCATCGGCCGTTAGTCCTCCGAGTCGGCCGGTGAGTGGAGCGGCGGGCCGTTCCTTCCGAGTGGCGCACGTGCGTGTCGACGGCCGTCGCGTCCTGTCGGGGACGAGACGGAGTGGCCCCGCGTCGACCGCCGCTGTTCACGGCGGTACCTGGTGGGCGACGAGGACTGCGCATACGTCCACGCGCACTCCGAGAACCGGAGTCGCGGGCACGTTGCCGTCCGGCTGACGGCAACGGGGGGGGGCGAGACCCGCGTCAAACGTTGTCCGGCTCAGCGAGCCGACGCACCGGGGGTGCGCAGCGGCCTCGTCACCTGCTCTGGCGGCCTGCGCCGACTCGGGTGCTGGAGCTCCCGTCCCGTCCCAGGACCTGTCCGTAGAACCGTGTCACACGATCCGCCTCTGTCCGGTCACCAGTGAGTTGTCGGTGAACCGCCGACCGAAGGAGGGCCTCCCTCCTTCGGGGGCCACGGCGGACACCGGCGGGGGCGGAAATGGCACCACCGTGCCAGGTGCTGTGGGAAGTGGTGATGCCATATGGACCAGGAGCCGGACGACGACGGGATGCCGATCGCGGAGCTGCTCGACGAGCGGCGCCACCTGCTCGACGTCGCCTATTGGATGCTGGGCCGGAGCCAGGATGCCGACGACGTCGTGGCGGAGGCCTACCGGTGCTGGTACGCCTTGTCGAACAGCCACCGGGCCCGGCTCACCGACCCCCGCTCCTGGCTGGTGAGGACCGTCGGCGGCATCTGCCTGGACCGGCTGGCGCCGGCCGGGCGGACGCGTCCCGGCCCGGACGGCACGGCTCCGACCCGGGATCTGGAGGGGGCGGTGAGCCAGGCCCTTCTCCAGGCACTCGACACCCTGTCACCAGCCGAGCGTGCCGCGTTCGTCCTCAACGACGTGTTCAGGATGGCTCCGGGGACGGTCGCCGACATCGTCGGCCAGACGGAACAGGTATGCGGCGAACTCGCCGCCAGGGCCCGTCACAGCCTGCGGACCAAGTGGGCACACCCCACCACGCGACAGCAGCACGACCGTGTGGTCCGGGCCGTCCACCAGGCCTGTGCGGCGGAGAACCCCGCACGCCTGACGGCCCTTCTGGCACCGGACGCCACGGTGTTCTTCGACGGAGGCGGCAAGGTCAGGACTCTGACCCGGCCCGTCCACGGCGCACCGCGTGTCACCCGCAGTCTGCTCACCCTCCTGGCCGGCCACCCCCGCACCACACTTCACTGCCAGTCCGTGAACTGCCGCACCGGAATAGTGGTGCGCTACGGCGACGAGGTCGCAGCCGTCATCAGTCTGGACGTCTCGGGCGACCACGTCGTACAGATCTGGGCGGTCCTCAACCCGGACAAGCTTCGCCGCTGGAACCGGTCGGCCACCCGGGAGAGCTGACCTCGTACACCGGCATCCGATGATCGGTCACACATGACGGACGTCGTCGGTCAGTAGAGGCATGAGTCATTCCCTCGCCTCGAAGACCGGCACCGACGACCCGGTCACCGTCATCAAGAGCTACACCGTGCCGACGGACGAAGCCGACCACTTCACCCTGGTGTATCAGGAGAACGCCCGGATCATGTCGGCCCAGCCCGGCTTCCTCCGCTCCCGTCTGCACAGGCCCCTCAACGCCGGAGCGGAGACCCGATTCGTCCACATCGCGGAGTGGGCGTCGGGCACCGCTCTGGACAAGGCCACCAGCAACCCCGAGTGGCACGCCTCGCTCCAGCGCATGTTTGACGACCCCGATCTCCACATCACCTCAGAACCGGCCAGCTACCGCGTGGTCGTGGAACTCCGCCCCTCCTGAATCCAGTCGAGCGCGGGAGCGGAAGGAACCTCGTACGCGTCAGCCGCTCCGAAGGCCGACGGCCAGGGTCAGTTCGAGGACCCGGTGCGGCGATGCGAGATCCGGGAACAGCTCCCGCAACTGCGTCATCCGGTACCGGACCGTCTGGGGGTGGACGAACAACGCCGCCGCCACCTCATCCCTGCGGCCCTGGTGCAGCAGCCACGCCCGCAAGGTCTCCTCCAGTCGGCGCGCGGTCGCGACAGGCACGGTCCGCAGCGGTGCCAGGGCACGGGCACGCAGATCCGCGAACGCGTCCGGGTCGGCGCTCAGCACCAGTTCGGGCAGATGGTCCTCGGTGTCGCGGATGTCGGAGGAGAGGGAGCGTGCGCGAACCGCACGCGCGTAGGAGGCGGACGCGCGAGTCCATGGACGGGGCGGTCCGATCACGGCGGCGCGATCGTTCAACTGCCGTACGAGATGGGGTCGGTCGGCATCGGGGACGAGCAGCACACCGGTGGCGTCCGGCAGGTCGTCCAGGACGAGGGTGCTCTGGTCGAGGGTGCGGTAGGCAGGCCGGGCCTGAGCGGCGGGCAGCAGGACGGCGGTCAGCGACACCGGGGCCTGCCACCCGGCGCGCTGGACGGAGGCCAGCAGCACGTCCGGGCTCGCGCCGGCGAGGAGGTCGCGGGCCAGTTGTTCCAGGTGGCGTTCGTGGGCCCTGCCCCGGGCGGCCAGTTCGTCTGCGTGGCCTGCGGCGCTCGCGGCGGAGAGCTCGTCGATGTAGGCGAAGGTCAGTTCGGCGAACTTGGCGACCTCGGCGGCGGGCAGACCGGCGGGTACGGCACCCGCTGCCAGGCATCGCCAGGCCACACGGGCGCCGACTCGGTAGGCGCTGAGCAGAGCGTCCATCGAACGGCCGTCGCGCACCTCGCCGCGACCCAGTTCGTAGGCCGCGTCACCGCCGTCGCCGCCTGTCGCGTGGCCGCTCGCGAGGTCCAGGTAATGTCCCAGGGCGGTGCGGACGGCTCGGCGGATGGTGCCGCCCATGCGGCCCGAAAGGGCGCCCGCGTAGGACGGGACCTCGTCGATGATCGCCTGGACGACCTCGTCGGCGGTGGTCTTCAGCACGGCCCGAAGCGCGGTGACCGTCGTCTCATCCAGGGCCAATTCTCCGGCCCTCTGTATTGCGTGACTCACGTTTTTGTTCCCTGCGAACAATTCAGCCGATCAGATTCACATCCTGCGGTCAGGACTTTACGCCCAGAGGCACAGCAAGCTGGAGCCATGACGAGTGCAGCCCTTCGCAGCAGGGCGTGGAAACTGCTGGAGATGGTCACGACGCCGCTGCTGCCGTCCGACTACCTCGACCTGGTCAGCCCGCTGCGAGCGGGCGCCGACCTGCGGGGGCGCATCGAGGCCGTGCACCCGGAGACGGATGACGCCGCGACCATCGTGATCAGGCCGGGCCGAGGCTGGCGCGGCCATACCGCCGGTCAGTACGTGCGGATCGGGGTCGACGTCGACGGGGTGCGCCTGTGGCGTGCCTACTCCATCACCTCGCCGACCGGCCGTCAGGACGGCCGCTTCACCATCACCGTGAAGGCGATCCCGGACGGCAAGGTCAGCACCCACCTGGTCCGCAGGGCGACACCGGGCACGCTGATCCAGCTCGACCAGGCGACCGGTGACTTCGTACTGCCGCAGGCTAGGCCCGCCAAGGTGCTCTATCTGACGGCCGGCAGTGGGATCACGCCCGTGATGGGCATGCTGCGCGACACCGAGTTCGACGACGTCGCCATGGTCCACTCCGCGCCGCGGCCGCAGGACGTGATCTTCCGCGGCGATCTGCACAACCTGGTCGGGGACGAGAAGCTGCGTCTGACCGAGGTGCACACCGATACGGACGGCGTGCTCGACATCGCCCGTCTCGACGAGCTGGTGCCCGACTGGGCCGAGCGTGAGACCTGGGCCTGCGGGCCGACGGGCCTGCTCGACGCCGCCGAGAAGCACTGGAGCGAGCACGGCGTCCCGGAGCGCCTGCACACCGAACGCTTCCGCCCCACCATCGTCGTCGGCGGCGACGGCGGCGAGGTCACGTTCAGCACCACCGGCAGGACCGTCGACGCGGACGGCGCCACACCGTTGCTGGACGTCGGCGAGGAGGCCGGTGTGCTCATGCCCTCCGGGTGCCGCATGGGCATCTGCTTCGGCTGCGTCACCCCGCTCAGGGCGGGCGCCGTCCGCGACCTGCGCACCGGCGAGATCACCGAGGCCGAGCCGGGTGTCCTCATCCAGACCTGTGTGTCCGCCGCGGCGGGCCCTTGCGACATCGAACGGTAGGAGCACCTTGACCGCCATAGACCCCACCGCCCACCTGACCGCGGAACAGATCGAGGAGCTCGGCCGCGAGCTGGACGCGATCCGCGACGACGTGATCGCCGGCCGCGGCGAGAAGGACGCCGCCTACATCCGCAAGGTCATCTCGGCGCAGCGCAAACTGGAGCTGGCCAGCAGGGGCGTGCTGCTGTTCTCGCTCTTCCCGCCCGCGTGGCTGCTCGGCACCGCCGGCCTCTCCGTGGCGAAGATCATGGACAACATGGAGATCGGCCACAACATCCTGCACGGCCAGTGGGACTGGATGCGCGACCCGAAGATCCACTCCACCACCTGGGAATGGGATCACGTCTCGCCGGCCGACCAGTGGAAGCACTCGCACAACGAGCTGCACCACACGTACACCAACGTGATCGGCAAGGACAACGACCTCGGCTACGGCATCATGCGCGTCGACGAGGACCAGAAGTGGCACCCGATCTACCTCGGCCAGCCGCTGTGGAACTTCATCAACGCCTGCTTCTTCGAGTACGGCATCGCGGCGTACGACCTGGAGCTCGGCAAGAACCTCCAGAAGCGCCGCCGCAAGAACCCGGAGTTCCGCGCGCGGGCCAGGGCCGTGGGTCGCAAGATCCGCAAGCAGGTGCTCAAGGACTACGTGATCCACCCGCTGCTGTCGGGCCCTTCCTTCCTCCCCACGCTCGCCGCCACGTTCACCGCGAACCTGGTCCGCAACATCTGGTCCCACTCGGTGATCATGTGCGGGCACTTCCCCGAGGGCGTGCAGGTCTTCGAGCGCCGGTCGATCAAGGGCGAGACGCGCGGCCAGTGGTACCTGCGCCAGATGATGGGCTCGGCGAACATCAGCGGCAGCAAGGCCATGCACTTCATGACCGGCAACCTGTCGCACCAGATCGAGCACCACCTGTTCCCCGACCTCCCGAGCAACCGGTACGCCGAGGTCGCCGTGAAGGTGCGTGCGCTGTTCGAGAAGTACGAGCTGGAGTACGTCACCGGGCCGCTGCCCAAGCAGGTGCTCTCCGCGTGGCACAAGGTCTTCCGGCTCTCGCTGCCGAACAAGAAGAAGCCCGAGCTCAAGACGCCGGACCACGAGCGGGAGCTCGTCGCAGCCTGATTCCCGGTGGCGGCCGATGAGGATGCGAGGGGCCGCCGTCACACCTGCGGGACTGCCCGCCTCGGCGGTGGCGAGCGCCGCGTCCGCGCGTGCTGCCTCGCTCGGCACCGCGTCCTCCATGCCGGTCACCGTGCTGTCGGGCCGCCAAGCTCACCGCGCACATCCGGTCCGGCGACGGCATCCGGCCCACCCCCGCCCGCGGGGACGGTGGGCCGGACCGCGGCGGCGTTGCGTGGGTCAGCGGACCGTGGTGACCCGGTGCTCCTTCAGCGCGGCGCAGTTGGAGCCCGTCACGTAGACGAACACGTTGTCGATGTGACCTCCCCAGTCGACGCAGTGGCCCTTGCCCTGGACGTATGCCGGTCCGGCGTACGACGTGTACGCGCCCTCGTCCTGCGCGTACTCCTCGGTGTCGGAGACGTAGATCCACGCGCCCATGTCGCGGGCAACGCCGGGGTTGGTGCGGATGGTCGCGATGCAGTTCTTGCCGTTGGCGGCGTTGTAGGTCAGGTAGACGGTGCCCTGCGTGCCGACGGGCGCGGAATTGACGGTCTTGTAGGAGCTACCACAGACCTTCTGCGCGGTGGTGTTCGGCGCCGCGGAGGCGGAGCCGGTCGCAACGGTCGTTGCGCCGACCGCCAGGGCCGTCATCGTGGCACCGGCGAGAACAGAATGAACGAATCTCACTTTTCCCCCTTATGACTTAGACGGGTCGTACTCCTGACAGGTCAGACACGTGTTGGTCCTACGGGGTTGTGGTGCCGCACCGGCACGATCCGGCCCCCTTTGACCGGGCGCGCCGGAACCATGGCCGAATGTCCCTGACCTCGACGGATAGGGAGGATGCGGCGGCGCCCGGCCCCCGCGCGCGCACCGCGCCGCCGCGCGCTGTCCTACCTCTCGCCCCAGGACATCGGGAGACCAGAAGACCGGCCGGCGGCCCGGGTGACCTGCCGTCGCTCAGGCGCGAGGCCCCGACGCCGTGTTGGCGCCCGTACGGTACGACACCGCACGGACATCGGCGCGTTCCTGCCACAACCTCTCGGTGCCCGATGTGTCGAGACTGCGTGGTGCGTCGGCAGTCGGCGGCCCTGGGGCCCGGTTGGGCTCTTCGTCGTGGACGGCGCGTGGCTCTGCGGGAGCGAGGGTCTTTGCCCACGCGTGGGCCGACTCCACCAGAGAGTCGTCGGAGCCGTGATGTGCGGCCAGCACCACCCGGTCGGGGCGGAGCAGGGCCATGCCGCCGCGCAGCCACGCGGAGAGGGCTCCCGTTGAGTCGACGGTGAAGGTCTCGTCCGCGGACTGGACTCCGACGGGTTCGCCGCCAGGGGGCAGCACCGTGACGATCCGGGCGGCCAGCGCTTGCGCCAGGCGCCTTTCGGTCGGGGTCGGGGTGCGGCAGGTGAGAAGGGCGAAGCTGTTTCCCAGAAGGTCATCGAGGCGCACGGGCAGGTTGTCGAGGGTGCGCACCGGAGGCTGGGGGACGAGTTCGCCGGGGCGGGGCCCCTGGCCGGGCAGTCGGGCGAGGCTGCGGCCCGGGCCGGTGAGGGCTCCTCCGCGCAGGGCGGGGCTGAGCGTGGCCAGGGCAGCCTGCGTGAGCAGCCCGGTGTGCCGGCCGACGGCGAGTCCCACGCGGCGTGAGACCCGTGCCACGGGATGCGCGCTGGTCATCGCGCGGCCGATACGGACGGCGGTTCGCACCAGATGGATCGCGTGGGGGCGGCGCTCACTTTGGTAGGTGTCGAGGAGAGATTCGGAACTCTGCCCGGTGAGGACGCGTGCGAGCTTCCAGGTGAGGTTGTTCGCGTCGCGCAGGCCTGCGCCGAGGCCCTGGCCGATGAAGGGAGGGGTGAGGTGGGCGGCGTCCCCGAGGAGGAAGACGCGGTCCTGCCGCCAGCTGTCGGCTACTTGCGCGCGGAAGGTGTACCGAGCGAGGCGGACCACCTCGAGATGTTCTTCGGGGATCGACCCTGTCCATGGCGACAGAAGGTGCAGGACGCGGGAGCGGTCGGTCATCGCTTCCTCGGCGTCCGGCTCGGTGAGGCGGAATTCCCAGCGGTAGCGGTCCTCGCCTATGCGCATGTAGGTGGCGGGGCGGTCCGGATCGCAGACCTGGTGGACACCCTCCCAGGCCGGGAGCGGGACGGGACAGCGGACGTCGACGACGAACCAGTGCTGGGGCAGGCCCAGCATGACGTGGCGGGAGCCGATGGCCTGGCGGGTCGGGCTCGCGGCGCCGTCACACCCCAGCACGGCGGCGGCGAGCACGGTGCGTTCGGCGCCGGTGGTGATGTCCTGCACGCGGACGGACGTCGGCAGACCGGAGCCGGGAGGCGCAAGGGCGAGGCCGAGGATCTCGGTTTCGCCGTGCAGGCTCACCAGGGGTTCCCGCTTGAGGAGGTCGCGCAGGATGTGTTCGAGTTCGGGCTGGTCGAACATGTTGGCCTGGGGAAAGCCGTGGGCCCCCACAGGCGCGTCGCGCAGGAACCGGGCCAGGACGCGGTGCCGGGCGTCGACGAGCTGCATGCCGAGGCAGGGGCGGCTGTGTGCGGCGAAGGTGTCGGCTGCTCCGACAGCCTGAAGGATGCGCATGACTTCGTCGTCCACGTGGACGGCGCGGGGCAGCGGGTAGGGGGCGGGGTGACGTTCGAAGACCTGGCACGCCACCCCGTACCGGGCGAGCAGGAGAGCCGCGACCAGGCCGACGGGTCCTGCTCCGAGTACGGCGACGGGTGTCTCATCGCTGTCGCCTGGCAGGGCCGGGGGCGACGCCGGAGGGGTGTGACCGGGGTCGTAGGTCATGACTTCATGGCTTTCATCAGGGCGGTGAGCCGGGCCGGGTCGAGTTCGTTGTCCTCGCGCAGGGCGCCCAGCACGGTACGCAGCAGGGCCGGGGAAGGGGTGGCGCCGAGGAAGTCCCGGGTGGCGGGAGGCCCCCACTGGGCGAGTCCGGAGGCGGACATGGCGGCCCATCCGGGTTCGAGGGTGTTGTCGAACAGGTCGCCGTCGGTGAAGTGCTCGACGAGGAAGCGGTCGGGGTCACGCCAGTAGTCGAAGATCTGGCTCCCCTGGATGTGACGGCCGATGCCCCAGGAGCGCCGGTAGCCGCGCTCCGCGAGGTACTCGCCGCCGGCGGCGAGGGCGTCGAGGTCGGCGACCTGGTAGGCGGCGTGGACGTAGCCGGTGTCGGGGCCCAGATGCATGGCCAGGGTGTGGTGGTCGGCGGGCCGGCTGCCGCGGTCGCAGCGGATGAAGGCCATGGTCGGGCCGCGGTGGCGCTGGCCGTCGAGATAGAGGAAGTCGCTGACGATGAGACCGAGGTGCTGGAGGTACCAGTCCAGGGCACGGCCGAAGACGCGCGTGGAGAGGACGACATGGCCCAGCCGCTCGACGCGGGCCGGCTCGTGCGGCGGGCGCTGGGCCGCGTTGAGGCGGACGGGGTTCGCGCCGGTGTTCAGCGGAAGTGGCTGCTGGCCGGGCAGGGCGGGGTGCTCGGTGACGCCGTGGACGACGCGCACCGGAAAGCCGGAGGGGTCGAGGAGGTCCACGTGGTGGCCTCCTCCGTACTCGGCCGATGCGTGGACGTGTCGGCCGGTGGCCGTGGCCAGCCGGTCGAGGTCGGTGCGGTCGGCGGCGAGGAAGGCCGGGCCCAGGAAGCGGGAGGCCGGGCCTTTGCGGATGACGAGGCAGTGCGGTCCTGCCAGGGTGCCGCGCAGGTACAGGGCGTCGGGGGTGCGGGCGGCGACGGTGAAGCCGAAGTCGCGGGCGAAGGTCTCCGCGCGCTCCAGGTCGGGTTTGACGAACTCCAGCCAGGCGATGTCGGCGACTTTGATGACGGGCTGCCGGTCGCGCCCGGGGTGTTCGTCGCGGCGCGCCCCGTCTTCGCTGTGCAGTCCCTGATGCGGGTCTGACGCGGTGGGGGTGGTGGGAGTCATGGGCGGGCCTCCAGGTCTGGTGCTCAGGCTTCGGTGAAGGACCAGGCGAAGGTGTACTGGCCGAGGGCGGCGGTGATGCGGTCCGCGGCTTCGTCGGCTGCGGGCCGGGAAAGGGTGACGGTCAGGCGTGCATCGTCGAAGCGGCAGTCGACGTCCTTCGGGTCCGACGGGAGGCCTGCTGCGGCGAGTTCCTGGAGAACGGTCTGCCGCAGCGTGCGGATGCGCAGGGGCACCTTGGTGGGTTTGCCGACGGCGGTGACCGGAAGGCTGTCGAGAACGATGACGTCCTTGGGTACGGCCGCGCTCTCCTGGAGGTGAGTGCGTGCGTGCTCGATGAGAGGGCCGGGGCGGCTCAGTGCTTCGGGTGCGTCGGGGCTGAGGGTGACATACGCGATGGGTACTTCGCCGGCGTGGGGATCAGGGCGGCCCACGGCGCTGGCTCCGGTGACGTGGGGGTGCTGGAGCAGCGCGTCTTCGATGGTGGCGGGGTCGATGTTGTGGCCGCCGCGAATGATGAGGTCCTTGGCGCGGCCGATGAGGTGGATGAAGCCGTCCCTGTCGACGCGTGCGAGGTCTCCGGTGTTGAGCCAGCCGTCGCGGACTGTCTCCTCACTGTCCAGGTGCGGGCCGTCGGTGCCATGGCCGGTGACGTAGCCGGCGAACACGGTCGGCCCCTTGATCAGGAGGACGCCGGGGGTTCCGGGCGGCAGGTCAAGCCAGTTGTTCTTGGAGTCGATCAGCGCGGTCTTGACCTGCTGGTAGGGCATTCGCTGCCCCACGGATCCGGGCCGGTGGCCGCTGCCGGTGAAGCTTCGGGCCGTCGCGCAGGTGGCTTCGGTCAGACCGTAGCCTTCGCAGATTTCGACGCCGGTGTGCTGGGTGAAGGCGGTGCGGACGGTCGGGGGCAGCGCCGAGGCGCCGACGACGGCGAACCGCAGGGAGCTGATGTCGGCGTCCACGGGCACCTGGGCCAGGACGGAGTAGACGGTGGGCACGGCGGACATCGCGGAGACGCGGTAGTGCTCGACGATGCGCCAGATGTGGCTGTAGAGGGCGGGTTCCCGGTAGCCGAGCGGGCCTGCCCACACCACGTGCTGTCCGCGCAGCAGGGGGGCGAGCAGGGTGACGACGAGGGCGTTGACGTGGAAGAGCGGTAGCCCGGCGAGGATCACGGACTGTTCGTCGAGGAGCGAGTTCGCGGCGATGCTCCAGGCGTCGACGACCTCGTTGCCCTGTGTGTGGGCGGCGAGCTTGGGAGCTCCCGTGGTGCCGCCGGTGTGGAACAGGGCGGCGAGGTCGTAGGTGTGCGGCTCGGTGGGGGGTCGTTCGTCCGGGCTGGTTGCCATGGCGGCGTCGAGGTAGCCGACGGTCGTTCCGCCCAGGGCTTCGAGGGTGGGTCCGGTGCCTGTGGCTCCGGTGGGCCGGAGTGCGTAGAGGGCGGTGAGCCGGAGTTCGGCTGCCACGGCCAGCGCTGTGCGCCAGGTCCCGGGATCGAGTTCGGGTCCGGCGGCGATGAGAATCCTGGCGCGGCCCAGGCGCAGGAGTCGGGTGATGTGATCGGCCGGGAGGTGCGGGTTGACCGGTGAGGCGATCGCGGCGGTCTGGGCGGCCAGCAGCGCGGTGGGAAGGAGTGCGGTGTTCGGGGACAGCAGGCCCACCGATTCACGGCAGCCGATGCCGTGGGACCGGAAGAGGTGGACGAGACGGTGCACTTCCGTCCGCAGTTCGGCGAAGGTGCGGGTGTGGCCTTCTTCCCAGTCCTCTGCCCGGGGCAGGAAAGTGACGGCGGGCCGGTCGGGCCACAGCCCGGCGGCCCGGTCCAGGACGGCGTAGGTCGAGGCAGGCAGGTTCCGTGCGGTCAGCGGCACAGCTTCGATCGCGGCCAGGGAGTCGGGAGTGTCGTAGGCGGGCCACAGGGCGGGAGGGGATGAGGTCGTCATCACAGGGCCTTCGCTGCGGCGGCACGGACCGGGGTCTGCTGGGTGCCGAGATCGAGGGAACCGTCGGGGGTGCTGATGGACGCGGTCACCAGGTCCCCGGGCTTGAGGTAGGCGGGGTTCTTCGCCTGCCGGGCGAAGAACGTCTTCCACTTCCTGTCGGGCGGCAGCAGCGATCCGAGCAGCTCCAGTGCCTTGCCCGGTGAACGCAGAGCGGTACCGCCAGGGGTACCGGTCAGGAGGACGTCTCCAGGGGCCATGGTCTGGAAGCGGGCGAGTGCGGTCAGAGCCCGGTCCGGCTTGGTGATCATTTCCGCTGTGCTGCTGTCCTGGCGGATCTCGCCATTGACCGCACACACCAGACGCAACCGTTCCAGCGAGGCGAGATCGTGCCCGTCGACGAGCAGCAGTCGCGGGCCGAGCGGGGTGAAGGTCGGGTAGGACTTGCTCTCGTAGAACTGGGTCTTGGGCAGCTGCACGTCGCGGGCGCTGATGTCGTTGGCTACGACCAGGGCTGCGACGTAGCGGCCGAGGGTGGCGGTGGTGACGTCGGTGTCGAGGGGCAGCGGGGCGCCGAAGACGAGACCGAGTTCGACTTCGTAGTCGAGCAGGCGGACGTGTCGGGGGCGGATGATCTCCTCGGCCGGGCCCGACACGGATCCGGAGGCCTTGCGGAAGAAGGTCGTGGGCACGAGGTCGGGGTCGAATCCGGAATCGATGGCGTGGGAGCGGTAGTTGACCATCTGGGCGACGACGCGACAGGGCGTGGTCACCGGAGACAGCAGCTCACGCGCTCCGAGGTCTTCCCAGCCGTCGTCGGACCGTTCGGCCTCTTCTACGGCCGACCGGTCGGCGAGGAGCTCGGCGGTGGTGGCAGCGTCGGTGCCGACCGGGTGGACCCGGCCGTCGGCGCGCTGAACCCACCAGCCCTCACGCGTACGGACTACGGCTGTGCTCATGGGATTCTCCTGCTCGGAGTTGCGGGAGGCGTGAGGAACCCGGCGCACGATGTGCGATAAGGGGTCGCGTCCTTGCGGGAGCTACCGCTGCACGCCTTAACTGATAAAAGCATCACTCTTGAGCGTCTAATCTGTCAACAGCATGTTTCCGACAGGCGCGGCCCGACCGACATCAGGCCGGACGGCTACGCGCCGCGGGGTTCGCTCAGCCGAGGGAAGAGGCGCCGCGCGTTGCCGTGCAGCAGATCGGCGCGCACAGCCGGGTCCACGGCGTCGACGAGCGGGTGCGCGAGGCCTTCGACGGCCCAGTCGGGCGTGAAGGGGAAGTCGCTGCCGTAGAGCAGGTGCCGGGCGTCGGTGAGGTTGAGCAGGGCGGGCAGGGCCCTGGGCAGACTGAAGCCGGCGAGGTCGAAGTGGAGCGTGGCGAGGTCCGCCATGACGTCGACCGGCGGGCCGTCTTCCCGCATCAGGGCGAACACGGCGATGCGGTCGGCCAGGACAGGCAGGGCGGCGCCGGCGTGCGGGATGACGAAGGAGATGTGGGGGTGACGTCGCAGGGTGCCGGAGAGGATCAGGTGGGCCGCGGCCCGGGTGGTGTCGAAGGGAAACTCGATCATGGGGCGGGGGTAGCCGAGGCTGGTGTCCTTCCAGCACTGGGGCGAGGTCGGATGGAGGAACACCACGGCGCGGCGGTCGTCGAGGAGTTCCATCAGGGGTTCGTAGAGAGGGTCGCCCAGGTAGTGGCCCTGATAGTGCGTATGCAGGGCGATGCCGTCGGCGCCCAGCTCGTCGAGGGCGCGCTCGGCTTCGGTGAGGGAGGCGGGGAGGTCCGGCAGCGGAAGGGATGCCATCAGACCGAAGCGTCCCGGATGGGCGCGGACCAGTTCAGCACCTTCGTCGTTGACGTTGCGGGCCAGTTCGCGGACGGCGTCCGGGGTGCCGAAGTCGATCCCGGGTGAGGACACGGACAGCATCGCGGTCTCGATCCCGACCTCATCCATGTGCCGCAGCGCCGACTTCGGGTCCCAGTCCGGGATGGCGGGCATCCCGTCCGGCCGGGTGATGCCCGCGTCCCGCATCGCCGCGCGCAGCCGGGCGGTGAAGAAGTGGGCGTGCACGTCGATGGCGCCGTGCAGCGGTGGGGTGTGGGCGGGGGCGTTCACGGTATCGGCAGTGTTGGCGGTGTTGGCGGTGTTGGCGGTGGCACTGTTGTGGGTCATGGAGCCCTCCTCGCCGGTGACAGGTCATCTCCCGTCACCTGGGTGATGAAATCGTCAATTACGCGTGGACGATCAGTCAAGAAGGGGTGGCCTCGTTTCGCTCCAAAGTTCGGGCCCCTCCGGCCGGCGCGCCATCACTCCTGCGACCTTGTGGTGCGACCGGCCGTGCGGGCTGGACGGCGGGGAGCCATACGGGTGGTCAATGGCGCGGGGCCGAGCTAACAGGCCGGGAAGGGACCCGCTGCCCGCGGTCCGGGCGCTGTCATCCCGTCTTTCCCTCGTCTCTGCCGGAGGTGACAACAGCTGCCAGGGACCGGAGGCGGTCCGTGCGGGAGGGCCTTCGGTGGATCAGGGTCTTCGGTGGATGGGGTATCGCCCGGTGGTGCCCAAGCAGCCTCGCCTCCGACGCTCGGTGCGCCCCGGGGCGAAGATCGGGCAGGCGAGGGCGGCCGGGGCGAGGATCGCGGAGACGACGCCCATTAAGGCGTCGCGCACGCCACCCGTCCTGGCGGTCGGGTCCGAGCGAGTCGACGATCGAGCCGGTGCCGATGGAGCCGATCAGGCCGATACCGAGGCAGGCCCGCGATCTGGAGGGCAATGAACAAGGCTCAGTAGCCGCTTTCGGCGATCAGGGCGATCAGCCAGAGCATGCCGCCGGCGAGGAACAGGAGACCGGCGGGCAGCACAGCCTTGCGGCCGAGGCGGCGGGTGAACGGGGGCAACTGCGAGAGGGGCCGCACTCCGCTGGGCGCGCGCCATACGAACCCGGAGCGCGCCGGTCACCCCAGCGCGGGCAGCGGCCTTACGGAGATCTCGTGCGCTTCCTCGGGAGGCAGGCCGAGCATGCGCAGGACCAGCTCGGCCGCCTCCTCTCCCGCCGAGGCGTCGAGGTCCCCGGTGGCTCCCAACTGGACGAGAGCCAGCACGATTCCGCCCACGGCCCCGAGAGCGACTTGGGCATCCTTGATGCCGAAGCGCCCGGACGCCTTACCGATCTCCAGGTCACGCAGGGCGCGCGGGCCAAGGCCGGTCCCGCTGTGGACATGCTGGAGTCCGCGGAAACGGAGAATCCCGGTGATCTCCGGGTGGCTGGCGGCAAGTTGCAGCGTGAGGCGGACGCTGGCGGCAAAGGTCTCGGCGGCGTCCTCGATCTCGGCCGTGGCGGCGTCGAGCAGTTGTCCGTACTCCTCCAGGGCGTCGGCGACTGCCGCGTCGAAGAGGGCGTCCTTGGTCTCGAAGTGATTGTAGAAGGTCCCGAAGCCGACATCTGCCCGGTCGGCGATCGCCTGGATGCTCACATCGGTGCCGCCCTGCTCGGCCATGATCTGACGGGCAGCGCCGATGAGTGCCTGACGGGTCTTGGCCCTCCGGCGCTCGAAGCGGTTCGCGGGCTGAGTGCTGGAGGGCTGCATGTCCCAATTCTAGTCGGCAACAGAACTGATGAGGCCATCAGTCGTTTGCCATGATGGACATTTCAGAGGTGACTCATCGGTCGGCCGCGAGGTGTTCCCAGCGGCGCTTCCGGTCCGGCGCACCACTGGGGATGACATGCCGTTACTCCGCTCACCCCACCGGCGTCCTGTCACGCAGCACTCTCGGCAGCCCTCGCCTTAGGAGCCGCCCTCGCGGCGCCGCCGATAGAGAGCGCCGTGGCCAACGGCACCGAACGCAAGGTCGCTGCCGCGTTCCAGGAACCGACGGACGCAACCCGCAGGAGCCGAAGGTGACCACCCAGGGCTTCCCGATACTGACCCAGGTCACCCGGGTCCGCCTCGACCAAGTTGGCATCGCAGCCGAGGACATGACCGCCGATGAGACGAGGCCACCGCCGGTCATCACGCTCGACATGACGATGGACGGGCCGACCGCTCCGGCCGACGCGCGCCGCTCGCTCCCACGACCAAGATCGCCTTCGTCTCTTACCAGGAGTAGTCCGGCGCCCTGGGGCTCACTATCGGCCCTGTGGCGACACCCGGAAGGGTTGGCGAGGCACCCTGACACTCCCGACGCCGCCTGCCACTCCCCCGGCTCGGCGCGTCAGCAACGGGCCTCGCCCGAAGACCCGCGCGACCCAGCCCGGCTACATGCCCACGCCTGGGACACTCCGCAGGCCGGCCGGGCCCGGGCCGAAGCCAACTCCTTCACCGGTACGGTCCCCCACCGCGCCGCCGCCGGTCACAGGCGCTCCCGGGCCCCCGCAGACAACTGCCGGCCGAAGAAGGAAACCGGCTCAGAGGTCAGACCCGCAACAGCACCGCTCCGTCAGGCCAGTTCACTCAGCAGCGCCGGCTGAACGGGAGCCAGCCGCACTCCTCAGGCATGCCTCGTGACGGCGTCCCCTCCGAGCCGCCACATCTCATAGTTCCCGCATTCCGCGGTGATCTCGGCCGTCGACTGAGCCGCGGAGACGAAGTCCTCCACTAGCGGCGAGATGTGAGATGCCGCCACCGCGAGGCACACCTGGTCGGGCGTCAGATGTGGGATGGGCACGTAGACAACATCCGGATGCGAGTAGAACACGGACGCCGAACGTGCCAGGAAGGAGACGCCCCGTCCGGCCGCGACATGCTCGAGAGTCTCGTCCACCCCGCGCACCGGATACCCGGCATTGGGGAGCGGGCGCTTGGTGGGCTGCGTGCTCGGATCACCGTGCCAGACCAGCGGTTCGTCGGCCAGGTCCTCCTCGGTGACCTCCTCCTTGCCGGCCAACCGATGTCCGGCGGGCAGCACCGCCACCCTCGGCTCGGTGTACAGCGGGGTGACGCGTAGGCCGGTCTCGTCGATGGGCAGCCGCACATAGCCGACGTCGATGCGGCCGTCGAGCAGCATCGCAGCCTGGTCGTCCCCTTCGATCCGCTGCACGTCCACGACCACGTCCGGGTGCTGGACCTCGAACGCCCGGGCTGCCGGGGTGACGGCAACACCGGCCCGGAAACCGACCATCAGCCGCCGCTTGCCGCTGGCGGCCGCTGACACCCGGCGGCGGACCGCGTGGGTCGAGGCGAGCAACGGGCCGGCGTCGGCCAGCAGTTGACGGCCCGCATCCGTCAGCTCCACGCCGTGGCGATCCCTGGTGAACAGCGAGGCACCAAGATCCTGCTCAAGCGCACGAATTTGCCGACTGAGCACCGGCTGGGCGATGTGAAGCTCATCGGCGGCACGGCCGAAGTGCAACTGCTCGGCCACGGCAACGAAGTAACGCAGTTTGCGCAGGTCCAGATCCATGGCATCTCCCGGCTGGTGATGCCCCGAGGGTATCACCACGCCCGAAAAGGGTCTTGGACGCCTAATCAGGTAAATGGCAACCTGAATAAGTACCGAACGGCCCGAGCGAATTCGCCACAAGAATTCAACGGCGGAGGACTCAGCGCCAGATTGAGCACATCGGATTTTGAGCGCCTCCCCTTCGCATAATTCGACGGCTTCGACGGCTTCGACGGCTTCGACGGCACAACCATGAAAAACGACCGGCGGGCATGACGTCCTGTCCAACTCCAGAAAGCAGGAATTCCATGAGCAGCATCAGCATTATCGGCCTAGGGAATATTGCCCGCGCCCTGGCCGCCCGGTCGCTCTCCGGCGGCAACAGCGTCGAGATCCTCGGCCGCGACCCGGACAAGGCCAGGGAATTGGCCGCCGCGCTCGGTGGCGCCACCGCCGGGACGGCCGGCTCCGCTCCCGCCGGGGACATCGTCGTCCTCGCCGTGCCCTACGCCGGTGCGACGGAGGTGGTGAAGGAGTACGGGGACGCACTGCGCGGCAAGATCATCGTCGACGTCACTAACCCCGTGGCTCCTGACCTGCGGGGCTTCGTCGTCCCCGACGAAAGTTCCGGCGCACAGGAGATCGCCAAGGCGGCTCCCGACGACGCCCATGTCGTCAAAGCGTTCAACACCGTGTTCTCCCACGTTCTGGAGGCCGGCCCGGCCGAGGGCCGCCCTCTGGACGTGTTCATCGCCGGCGACGACGCACAGGCGAAGGCACACGTGTCGGCGTTCATCGAGAGCCTGGGGCTACGCCCCTGGGACACCGGGGCACTGTTCATGGCCCGGGCGCTGGAGAACGTCGGCCTGCTGGAGCTGGGCCTCATGAACCACTCCGTCAAGCACACCAATTTCTCTCTCGGCATCACCCTTCTCGACTGAGCCCACCCCTTACCACTACCTCTCGTGCCGCATTACGCCAGTTCACCCACGGCACGAAAAGACCCTGCACCTACCCTCACAAGGACAGTTAGATGCGCGTATTCGTCGCAGGGGGGACCGGCCATTCCGGTTCCTACATCATCCCCGACCTGATAGCCGCCGGGCACGAGGTCACCGGCCTGGCCCGGTCGGACGCTTCCGCGGCGGCCCTGTCGGCGCTCGGCGCGAAAGTGCGTCGCGGCGACGTTCAGGATCTCGACGGACTCAAGAAGGCGGCCGCAGGCTCCGACGGCGTCATCCACGTCGCTCACAGGCAGGATCTGCTGCCCTACGGCGGAATGGACGCCGTGGCCGCTGCGGAACTCCCGATCATGCTCGCGTACGGCGAGGCACTGGCGGGAACCGGAAAGCCGCTCGTCACGGCAGGGAGCATCGGCTCACCCGGGCAGCACCTGGGCCGGCCGGCCACTGAGGAGGACCCGGCCCTGCCCGCCGACGAGGAGCACAAAGGCACCCTGCGGATCCGCAATACCGTGGAAAGGGCCGTTGTCGACCTCGCCGAGCACGGGGTCCGGTCATCGGTCGTGCGGATCGCCAACATCGCGCACGGCACGACCGATCGTGCTGGATTCCTCCCCACACTGATCGCGCTCGCGAAGGAAAAGGGGTTCGTCGGCTATCCCGGGGACGGCGCGAACCTGTGGAACGCCGTGCACATCCGCGATACCGCCACCCTCTTCCGCCTGGCGCTGGAGAAGGGGTCAGCTGGCAGGTACTGGCACGCGGTCGGGGACGGGGGCATCCCGTTCCGCGAGATCGCCGAGGCCATCGCCGGTCGCCTGGGCCTGCCCGCCATGAGCGTTCCCGACGATGACCTTATGACGCCGGGGTACTTCGGGTTCCTCGCGAATATCGTCACGCAGAGCTACCCCGCGTCCAACCTCATCACCCGCCGGACCCTCGGTTGGGAACCCACCCAGCCCGGCCTGCTCGCCGATATGGACAACGGCCACTATTTCCCCGCCGGCTGACGGCGGGAACCGGGTCCGAAACAAGCCCGGCAACCGGCAAGTTCGTATCTGCTCGGGGAGGTTGAGACGGTGACGCGATGGGATTCATCCGAAGCGGTCCCCCTCGCCGACGCAGGGCTCGAATGCCGGGCCGACAACGCATATCCGCCGTCTCGACGAGGAGCCATCGCCACCCTCAGGGGCCGGCACCTCCTGCGGATACTCCGCCGCAGCACCAACCGGATCACCGACTCGGTGAACGCCGTTGTCGTCCTTCACCACGCGTCAGCGTGAGGACGGAAAGGGCCAACTGACCGCCGCCGCACGCCGGATGCCGGATGCCGGCTCGACTGCCGTCATCCCGGGCCGCAGGCCAACCGCCAGTCGGGAGACGTCGCAGCGCCCCCTGAGCCCGCGCCGTGATCACGGTCCGGAATTCTCGAGTCACCGCCGACAGTCGAGGCCAGTGCCCGCGAGGACGACCACAAGGGCACACCGATACCAGCGAGAGGGGGCGTAGGTCCGCTCGGCGAGGCCCCGTCGAGCGGACAGTCACCCGTTCCAAAGGACCGCCGGACCGCCGTCACCCGCGATGACAGAGGCACCGACGTGCGCCCGTGTTCCTCCTCGCGGCACCGCGTGTCCCTCCTCGCCGCACCGTCACCACGTCACCCAGGGTCATGAGAGATCGATGACGATCTTGCCGCGCACATGCCGATCAGCCTGGATCTCGACCGCGCGGCGGATCTGTTCGATCGGGAAGCTCTCCGCGACAGGTACACGGAGTTGGCCCGCCGCAACCAGCCGGGCGATCTCCTCAAGGGCGCCGGGAGCGGCGTCCGCGCCGTTGGCCGCGGGCACGCCATCGACCTGCGCGGCGATGGTGCAGATGCGGTCGTCCGGGACGCCCAGTTCCCGGGCGGCGTGCACCGTCTCCACCCCGTGCAGGTCCATCGCGGCGGTGACACCACCAGGAGCGATAACCCCGACGCGGTCGGCCAGGCCGTCACCGTAGGCGACCGGCTCGGCTCCGAGCTCGCGCAGGTAGTCGGCCGACGACGGCGACCCCGTACCGATCACGCGCGCCCCGGCGATCCGGGCCAGTTGGACGGCGAACACCCCGACTCCGCCACCCGCACCGCCGATCAGCACGGTGTCGTCCGGACCGAGGGCGACCGCGGCGAGGGCGGCGGATGCAGTGCGGCCGGCGATCGTCAGGGTGGCGGCGATGCGGTCGTCGACACCGTCAGGGGTGTGGTGAGCCTCGTTCGCAGCCTTCTCCCCGCCCGCGTCGACCACCACGAAGTCGGCGACCGCGCGGGACAGGGCACCTCCGAAGACCCGGTCGCCGGGTGCGAAGCCGGTCACTCCGTCACCGACCTGATCGATCACCCCCGCGTAGTCCGTCCCGAAGCCCGCTGGCAGGGTCAGACCGAACCGGGCGGCCGTCTCCTCGTCCGCGGTCATGAACCAGTCCATCGGGTTCAGACCGGCCGCTGCAACCCGCACGCGGACCTGTCCCGGGCCGGCCTGCGGCGCGAGAGCCTCGCGGACAGCCAGGACATCGGGTCCGCCGAACGAATCGAGCCGGACCGCCCTGCTCTGACCCACCGACGGCCGATCACTCAGTTCCCGCATGTAGGTCTGCCTCCTCAAGATCTCCGACGCACCGAAACGGACCGTGTTCCGTTTACAGAGGTGACCGTAACACAAACGGAGCGCGATCCGTTTCAGCTGCGCCGAAGGTACGCCCACCCCGGGCCGCGCCAGCTGCCCGCGGGTTCGGCGCCGTGCGCGGGTGCCATCGCGGAGCACCTGCCGTTCGGGGAACAGTCCTTCGACGCCGCGACGGCTCTCTCCACCGTTCACCATTGGGGCCACCGTTCACCATTGGGGGATGTCACGGCGAGCACCCCTGGGGGATGTCACGGCGAGGCCGCGCGAGATGCAGCGCATGGCCCGCCGCATAGGGGTGCCTGGTACTCACGTCCGACACCGACGAACCTGGAACCGGACGAAACAGCGACCTCGCCGGACTCGACACAGCAGACCTCGGCCTCCGCCGGCTCACAGCGTGACGCACGCCCACGCAGGGCCGACCGCGCTCCGCCGCATGCAACGGGCCAGAAGGGGACTCCAGTCGGCGAGCCCGACAGCCATGCCCACCCGCTCACGCTCGTCACGCACCCTCACATCCGCGACGGGGCCCAGAAGTTGGACCAGAACCCCGTCCCACCTGCACCCTCACACAGGCACCACCCCATCCGCGCTCCTTCCCTCCGGTCGCCGATGAGTTTCGGTGCGCCGCGCGGTCCAAGCCGATACACCGAGCAAGTCGGCACACCGAACACAGGGAGAACCCGATGGACACGACCCGCCTGCAACCGACGACGACTCACATCGCCCGCCGCATGTTCGAGCTCCTGGAGCCGATCTGCATGGTCACCTTCACCGCCGACGAGTGCAACGAGGAACTGGCCGCACTCGGCCACCGCACCTACTGGGACGGCTACTTCGCCAGCCGCGCCGCACCTCTGGGACGGGTGCCGGCCCACGTCGTGCACGCGGCCTTCTACAGCTTCGCCGACGGGGAAGCCGCACGGCACATTCCCAGCGCCTGGGAAACGATCCCTCCCGCCGCCTCCGTCGCCGCACGGGAGCGGGGCAGCGCGGCCTCCCTGCGGCGCATCCTCGGCGAGGAACTGGCCGGCTCCCCGGGCCTGGTGCGCGCCGCGGACCTGACACCAAGGCCGCTACCAGCGCCCCCACCGAAGGCCGGGTGATGTACGCCGGCATGCGCACCCTCGACGTACCCGGCGACCCGGTCGCCCGGCTGTGGCATTCCGCGACCATGCTGCGCGAACACCGCGGGGACGGACACATCGCCGCGCTCCTCGGCGCGCGCATCGGCGGCACGGAAGCCCACGTGCTCTCCGCTCTGGAACAGGGCATCCACCCCCCGGAGTCGTTCGGACGCATCCACCACCTGCCCAAGGCACGCCTGGCCACAGTCATGGACGGCCTGCGCGAACGCGAACTCATCGACGCCGACGGCCACTTCACCACCACCGGCCGCGCGACGAAGCAACGCATCGAGGCCCTCACCGACGAACTCGCCACCCCGCCCTACGACGCCCTCTCCCCCGCCGAACTCGACGAACTGATCACCGAACTCCAACCCATCGCCGCGGTCCTGAAGGCCACAGACGCGCAGTGACCCAGAGAAACCGCCACCGGCCCCGACCTCAACGACATCAATGCCGTCCCGGAACTTGCCGAAGGCGTTGCCCGGGGCCACCCGGCCCGGCGTCCACCCGACCCGGGGACCGCCCCCAGGGGCCGTGATCGTCCTGCGGATGCGGTGCCCGCCGAAGCGGCTGAGAATGAACAGGTGAGTGGCACTCATGCGGCGCGGGGCGCAGCCGCTGAACCGGCGCCCAGGGTCCCGAACCAGACGCTGACCCTCGCGGCCATGCTCTTCGCCGTGTCGATGACGTTCATCGATCAGACGATCGTCTCCATCGCGGCTCCGGACATCGTCAACGAACTGGGCCTGACGGCCTCGGGCATGCAGTGGGTGGTGAACGCCTATCTGCTGTCGCTGGCGGCGTTCTTCGCCCTCGGCGGTCGGCTGGCGGATCTCTTCGGGCCACGCCGGGTCGTCGTCATCGGCACCCTCGTCTTCGTCATCTCCTCGGTGCTCTGCGGCTGTGTCCCCAAAGGGGACTTCGCCCAGACCTGGCTGATCGTCTTCCGGGCGACGCAAGGCCTGGGAGCTGCACTCCTGTTCCCGGCCGCCCTGGCCGTCGTAGTGGCCGTCTTCCCGGTGGAACGGCGCGGCCGGGCCCTGGCTCTGTTCTTCGGCCTGTCCGGGGCGCTGACGGCCATCGGTCCGCTGCTGGGCGGCTGGCTCACGTCCTGGACCTGGCGGGCGATCTTCTGGGTGAACGTGCCCGTCGCCGTCGTGGCCCTCGTCCTGACGATGATGGCGCACGTCCAGAACCGGCGGCGCGAGGAGTCGCTGGACGTCGTCGGTGCCGTACTCATCGCGGTCGGCATGGGTGTGAGTGTGCTCGGTTTCCAGCAGGCCGCCTCCTGGGGCTGGGACAGCGCGGCGACCTGGGCCTGCATCGCGGGCGGTCTGGCGGTGCTCGCCCTGTTCTGGCGCTACGAGCGGGGCAGGCGGCACCCGCTGGTCAACCTCGCGGTGTTCCGTGACAGAGCCTTCACCGTGGACGTACTGGTGCTGTTCTTCGCCATGCTGGCCTTCGTCCCGGTGTTCTTCTTCGCCTCGGTCTACGCCCAGGTCTCGCTGAGCGCCTCCCCCAACCAGGCCGCGCTGTATCTGCTGTACTTCTTCGCCGGCTTCGCGATCGCGTCCCAGTGGGGCGGGCGCATGCTGGACAAACAGGGTGCCCGGGGGCCGATGAGGATCGGCACCGCTCTGGGCGCCGTCGGGTTCGCCCTGTGGGCCAACAAGCTGACCGATCTGTCGATGCACGACCAGTGGCCCTACGTGGCTCTCGCCGGCGCCGGTATCGGCTTCATCCTGGCGCCCGCCTCCACGGACGCCGTCAACCGTGCGATCGGGGCCTCCTACGGCGAAGTCACCGGCGTCACACAGACCGTGCGCAACTATGCGGCGAGTGTCGGCCTGGCCGTCCTCGGGACGATCCTCACCCACCAGACGACCCAGAACATCGTGTCGACCCTCACCTCCCGCGGGGTGCCTTCGGGCACCGCGAACGGCGTGGCGAAGGACATCGCCGAGGCGGTCACAGGTAACGGAGACGCCCGCCGGCCCACCGGCAGCAGTCCCGCCGCGAGTGCCGCGCGCGACGCGATGTCGAGCGTACGGATGGACTTCGCCGAGGCCAACCAATGGGTGCTCTACGGCATGGCCATCGCGCTGGGCATCGGCTACCTCATCTCCCTGCGCCACCCGGGAGGCAAGGGCACCCCGGTGGTCACGGACGGCGAGACGGTGGCGACCCCGGCCGCTCCGGCGTCGCCGTCCGGGAGCGGACACCGGACGCGGGCCTGATCGGCACGGCACACCGCGCAGGGTGAGCGGTCTTTCACCGTCGGGCCCCTTGGGGGGCGCAAGTGGTGGTGCCGGCACTCCAGTTGACACGCCGAGGAGAGACGCCGACGTCTGTCGTGCGAGTGGCACACGGTAGTGTGTTCAAGTCTCGAACACTTCTCCGCACGTTCCGTACGGGCGAGCGGCATGAGGGATGTGCCGCCCGTCCGAGCCGCCCTGTACGCGACCTCTGAAAGTGACTTGATGAACGTGTCGACCGGCGGCATACGGCCATGGAGCCGAGCCCATGTGGCCGCCCTCGTCTGTGTGATAGCCCTGTTACCCACCCCCGGTTACGCGGCGCCGGCAGCACCCGGTCCACAGGACGGCAAGTCGATCGAGGGCATCCGTGCCGAGCTGAACGGCCTGTACCGCGAGGCGGAGATAGCCACCGAGGCGTACAACACGGCGGAGGTGAAGGCAGCAGGGCAGCAGAAGCGGCTGGCCTCGCTGCGCACGGACCTGGCGCGGAGCGAGGATCGGGTGCGCGACTTGCGCAATCTCGCGGGCGCGGCCGCTCGCACCCAGTACCGCGGCGGCAATCTCGCTTCCACAGGCATCCAGTTGCTGCTGGGCGAACACCCGGACCAGGCCCTGGACGAGGCGTCCCAGGCGCGCCAGGCCCTGCGGAGTCTGGCCACCGTGTCCGACAGCCAGAAGAGCGCCCGCGACAAGGTGAGCCGGCAGACCGACGCGGCCGAGAAGAAGCTCCGCGAGCTGAAGATCAGCCGTGCGGCCAAGGCCGCGGCGAAGCGGAAGATCGAGCAGAAGATCGCCCGGGCCGAACAGATCGAGAACGGGCTGCGACGCGATCAGGCGCGCAGACTCGCCCAGTTGGACAACGCCGCCGCGCAGCAGGCCAAGTCCCGGTGGACCGGCGGGGATTCCGGCAGTGACACGAAGGCGACCGGCTCGGCGGAGCGTGCCGTGGACTTCGCGATGGCACAGATGGGCAAGCCGTACGTGTGGGGAGCGGTCGGCCCCTCGTCGTACGACTGCTCGGGACTCACGTCCAGCGCGTGGGCGGCGGCCGGACACCCCATACCCCGTACCTCGCAGGCGCAATGGCAGGGGCTGCGGCACGTCAGCCTGGCGTCCGCGCAACCCGGGGACCTGATCATCTACTTCAACGACGCCACCCACGTGGGCATGTACATCGGCCAGGGGCGGATCGTGCACGCACCGAGGCCGGGACGTTCGGTCACGGTGGCGCCGGCCGCCTCGATGCCCATCCTCGGCGTGGTCCGACCCGGAGCCTGAACAGATGAACCAGCCACTGACCCCCCGCAACGACGCGAACCTCCCGGCACTGAACGCGCCACCGCTGATCCGGCTCGACGCGTTCGTGGCCGAGGACGGCTCGACGGTGGTCAACGGCCATCTGCTGGAGATGGGCGGTGTGCAGCAGCCCAACGAGGCCATCCTGGACGCCATCGCCATGTTCGCCCGCACCTTGGGTGCCCCGGTGGCGGCCACGGTCATCGACCGTACGGTGATGCAGGTGGCCCGTCTGCGGGTCCACCCCGACGGTTCGAGCCGCACGATCGCCGAGGACGAGGACCTGCCTCCGGGACGCGAGCGTACCGCCGCGGAGGAGGAGGCCTTCCCGCCGCTCGCCCGGGTCGAGCGGATCATCCGGCACGCCCAGCGCGAGGAACTGCACGCCGCGTTCGTCCTCGCCAGCGCGCTACGGGAACACCTCACCCTGCGCAGGGGCGCGGAGGACGAACTCGCCCTGGAAGCACGGGCGATCGAGGCGTACCTCGCCTTCCAACGCGGCGACTACACCCTCTCCACCGTCCTCGCGCTGACCGTGGCACGCATCCGCTGCCGCACGGACCTCACCCGGGCGGCGCCGGAGGTGGCCCGCGCCACCGCGGCATGGCAGCGGCTGCTGGACGAGAGTCAAGTGGCCACCCGGGGAGCGGAGTTGCTGCACATGTGGGAGCGCCTCGCCCAGGAGGGCGTACCGCTGGAACCGGCTCACCAGGCCATGGCCCGCGCCGTCCGCAACCGCCTGGAACAACGCGACCTGCAACAGCACAGCCCGGCACTGCCGGCCCTTCCCCCAGGACCGGAGACGATCGCTCCCGAGGACAAGCCCCTCAAGCCCACCCGCCGTGGCCTACGACGTTTCACCCGCCGAGCCGGACGGCCCACGCAACCGTCCTCGTAGACCGGCCGTCGCAGTCGTCCACGCCCTCGATTCAGGGCGATGGCGGCAACTTGCCATCAGGCAGCGCGAGTTCGGCCTCCGCGCAGGAGCGCGAAGCTTCGCGTCCCCTCAACGAGCCTCCCCGCCCGAGGCGTTGACGCGGCCGACACCTACCGGGACGTTGCCCTGTACACAGTCTTGACGGTATTGGTCTGGTCCAATAACGTCTGCCCCGCACAGAACCCCACACAGCTCAACACCACCAATCGTCACCTGAGTTGATGAGAGCCCGCCCCCCTACTCCGGGCCTGCCTATCGACGGAGCCAGTCCGAGGCGGCACAGCAAACAAGCGTGATCCTGTTTGTTCTTCGGAGGTAAGACAGATGCAACTGCTCTCTGCAAGATCACGGCGCGGCGGCTGGAAGAGAACTCTGACGCTGATTCCCGTGGTCGTGGCGACCCTGGCGGCCACCTTGACCACCGCGGCGCCGGCCGCTCAGGCGGCGGTGCCCCCGACGCCGTCGGGCTTCACCCTCACATGGAGCGACGACTTCAACGGTGCGTCCGGCACCGGCATCGACCAGAGCCTGTGGAAGTACGACACCGGACCGGGCAGCAATTTCGGCACCGGTGAGATCGAGACCATGACCAGCAGTACCTCGAACGTCTACTACGACGGTCAGGGCCACCTGGTGCTCCAGGCGCTGCACTCGGGTTCCGACGCCCGCAGCGGATGGACCTCCGGCCGCGTGGAGACCCAGTCGGCGGGCTTCGGCGCCCCGGCCGGCGGCGTGGTGCGTATCGAGTCCGTCCTCCAGCAGCCCAATGTCACCACCGCCAACGGCGCGGGTTACTGGCCGGCGTTCTGGATGCTCGGTGCGCCGCTGCGTGACGGCGTGACCTGGCCGAAGTCCGGCGAGGTCGACATCATGGAGGACATCAACGGCCGCAGTTCCGACTTCAGCACCCTGCACTGCGGGGTGAACCCGGGCGGACCGTGCAACGAGTCGACGGGCATCGGCTCGGGTGAACGCGCCTGTTCCGGCTGCCAGACCGGTTTCCACGACTACGCGGCGGAGATCGACCGCTCGGTGTCGCCGGAGCAGATCAGGTTCTACCTCGACGGGAACAACTTCTTCACCGTCAACGCGAACCAGGTGGACGCGGCGACCTGGGCCGACGCGGTCGACCACCCCTTCTTCATCATCTACGATCTGGCGATCGGCGGCGGTTTCCCCGACGCCTTCGGCGGGGGTCCGAACGCGGCCACGATCTCCGGCGGAAAACTCGTCGTCGACTCAGTGGCCGTCTACAACAAGGCGCCTGGCTCCGGAGGCGGCGGCGGTTCGGTGACCGGTCAGACGATCACCGGCCCCGGCGGCAAGTGCGTGGACGTATCAGGCGACGACACCGGCGGCGACGGCACCGCGGTGCAGCTGTGGGACTGCCAGTCGGCGGCCAAGGACCAGCACTGGACCTGGAGCGGCCAGACCTTGAAGACCCTCGGCAAATGCCTGGACATCGCCGGCGGGAACAGTGCGGCGGGGACGAAGTTGCAGCTCGCCACGTGCAACAGCGGCGGCTACCAGAACTGGGTGCGGCAGGCCGACGGCTCGCTCCGCAATCCGACCAGCGGCCGGTGCATCGACTCGCCGTCGGGTGCCACCGCCAACGGCACCCGCCTCCAGATCTGGGACTGCAACGGTGCCGACGCCCAGAAGTTCGCCATCGGCACCCCGATCTACGGACCGGGCGGCAAGTGCGTGGACGTGGCGGGTGACGACACCGGGGGCGACGGCACGGCCGTACAGCTGTGGGACTGCCAGCAGTCCACCTCGCTCGACCAGAAGTGGACCTGGAGCGGCCAGACCCTGCGCACGCTGGGCAAGTGCCTGGACATCGCGGGCGGCGTGAACGCGAACGGGACGAAGCTCCAGCTCGCCACGTGCAACGGCGGCGGCTACCAGAACTGGGTGGTCAACGCCGACGGCTCGATGTCCAACCCGACCACCGGCCGGTGCGTCGACTCACCGTCGGGCGCCACCGCCAACGGCACCCGCCTGGAGATCTGGGACTGCAACAGCTCCGGCGCCCAGAAATTCTCCCTGGCCTGAGGATCATCCCCCTCTCTCCGGAGAGGGGGATTCCTTCCCTGACGGGCTGTCTGCGGCCTCCCCAACTCACCCACAGCGCCTGTGAGTTCATGTCGCCGATCGGTCCGCGCCCTCTCGTACACAGTCGGCCAGATCTCAACTATGCCGTTCCGTGTCGGCGGCGTATCAATGGGGATCGTAAGTTCCGACGGACCGTCAGATTTCGATCCCCCGCAGTGTGCCCGCACCCACCCGGCCCGGGGTCGCCATCCCACACATGGCACTCCCACCAATGGGAAGGGAACACGATCCCCATGAACCGATTAACCACAGGTGCGGCACTCGCGGCTGGGGTCATCGCAGCCACGACGCTCGCCCTCGCGCCCACCGCGTCGGCCGCCGTCACCCCAGGCTCCGCCACCATCACCGCCTCCTGCGGCATCTTCGGCGGCGGCGCGGCCACGCTGACCGCGACGCAGACCAGCAGCACTTCGGGCACCATCACCCTGAGTTCCACGGCCATCACCACACCGCTCGCCCTGTCGGCGAACTCCATCAGCTCAACGCTCACCATGTCCAACTCCACAGGCGCCAGCCGGGTTTTCAGCGGCACCGTGAACCCGGCCATACCCGCGGGCGGCGCGGTCACCGTCGGCCCGCTTCCCGGCACCGTGGCCGTCGGTGACAGCCTGGACTTCTACAAGGGCTCGCTGAAGATGGTCATCTTCGGCATCTCCGTCACCTGTACGTCGAGCGCGGCCCAGTCGCCCGGACCCTTCGTCTTCAGCTGAGCCTGCCGCGAGTGAGTGATTCGTTCCGGATGCCGCAGGAACCGACCGGTCCGACGACCAGTCACGTTCCTGCGGCATCTTCCCTGTCGGCCGCCGGCAACCGGGTCATCACCTACGGCCGAGGACTTCCGCGCGGACATCGGCCGCGGCCTCCCGACCCTCGCTAGACGACCGGTCTATTCAGCGCTAGGGTGGCA
Organism: Streptomyces sp. NPDC096013; assembly: GCF_044763565.1. Taxonomy (NCBI): domain Bacteria; kingdom Bacillati; phylum Actinomycetota; class Actinomycetes; order Kitasatosporales; family Streptomycetaceae; genus Streptomyces; species Streptomyces sp. NPDC096013. Next base: position 72,109 of record NZ_JBIWGK010000004.1, read on the forward strand.
GCATGCCAGCCACTCAGGGCGACACCCGCCGCAGCATCCTCGACACGGCCCAGCGGATCATGTCCCGCAAGGGCTTCGCCGCGGTGGGGATCAACGAGGTCCTGTCCGCGGCCGGGGTGCCCAAGGGGTCCTTCTATCACTACTTCGACTCCAAGGACGCCTTCGGCGAGGCCATGATGCAGTCCTACTTCACGGACTACCTCGCCGACATGGACCGCATCCTCGCCGAGCCGGGCGCGACCTCGGCGCAGCGGCTGCTGAACTACTGGCAGAGCTGGCGCGACACACAGAGCGTCGACGAATGCCAGGGCAAGTGCCTGGCCGTGAAGCTCGGCGCCGAGGTCGCCGACCTGTCGGAGTCGATGCGCCTCGCACTGAAGGACGGCACCACAGCCATAGTCGACCGCCTGGAACGGACGATCGCCGCCGGCGTGGAGGACGGCTCCCTCTCGGTCGACGACGGGGCCCGCACCACGGCACAGGTCCTCTACGACATGTGGCTCGGCGCCAGTGTCATGGCCAAGATCCACCGGGACATCGGCGCCTTGGACACCGCGATGACCGTCACCCGCCGGCTCCTGCACCTGTAACCCTCCGGGGCGGCATCCGCAGCACCCCGGCGCCTGGCACCACCACCCATCGGATCACACCGCTGCCATGCGGGTGATATTGGTGGACAGCAAGAGACGACCGGTCTACTCATTCAGATGACCGGTACATCACGCGAAGGAGCAGCACTCATGAAGGTTCTCATCGTCCTCACCTCGCACGACGAACTCGGCGACACCGGCAAAAAGACCGGCTTCTGGCTGGAGGAGCTGGCCGCCCCCTACTACCGCTTCAAGGACGCCGGCATCGACCTCGTGCTCGCCTCCCCCAAGGGCGGTCAGCCTCCGTTGGACCCCAAGAGCAACGAACCGGCCAGCCAGACCGACGAGACCCGGCGCTTCGAGGCCGACCCCGAGGCCATGGACGCTCTCGCCCACACCGTCCGCCTCGACTCCGTCTCCGCCGACGACTTCGACACCGTCTTCTACCCCGGCGGCCACGGCCCGCTGTGGGACCTGGCCGAGGACCCCGCCTCGATCCGGCTGATCGAGACCACCCTGCGCGCCGGCAAGCCGCTCGCCCTGGTCTGCCACGCCCCCGGTGTGCTGCGGCACGCGGTGAACGAGGACGGCACTCCGCTGGTGCGCGGCAAGAAGGTCACCGGGTTCACCAACAGCGAGGAGGAGGGAGTCCAGCTCACCAAGGTGGTTCCCTTCCTGGTCGAGGACGAGCTCGTCCGGCTCGGCGGCGACTACTCCAAGGGCGACGACTGGGCGCCGTACGTCCTGCGGGACGGCCTGCTGATCACCGGGCAGAACCCGGCATCCTCCGGTCCGACCGCCGACGCGCTCATCGAACTCGTCACCAAGACCGGCGCGTAAGCGTCCCCTTCGTGGCGCCGCGCGAGCGGCGCTACGACCCTGCCGGGCATCCGATCCGGGCAGTCGGTAGTCAGGGATGGTCACTGCCCAGGCCGGACGGCCGGGGCGCCCGGTGCTGCCGGGCGCCCCGGATCTGTGCTCAGGACGGCAGTTTCCAGTTCTGGGCCGCCGAGGCGTTGCAGGTGTAGAGCTGGAGTTGGGTACCGGTCGTCGTCGTGGAGTTGGGGTCGTCCAGGCACAGCTTGGACTGGGGGTTGGTCAAGGAGCCGTTGGCGCCCGCGGTCCACTGCTGGGCGCCGCTGCCGTTGCACGTCCAGAGCTGGACCAGGGTGCCGTTGGTGGTCCCGCTGTGGTCGGCGTCCAGGCATTTGCCCAGAGTCCGCACCGTTCCGTCGCCGGCGACGATCCAGTCCTGGGCGTAGGTGCTGTTGCAGGTCCAGATCTGGACGTGGCTGCCGTCGGTGGTGGAGGAATTCGCGTCGTCCACACACAGGTTGGACGCAACCGCCGAGGTGATGGGGCCGATACGGGGTGACGCCGGAGCTGTGGTGTCACCGGCGTAGGAGGGCGGAGCGGCGGACGCGGCCGTCGCCCAGGAGGTGTTGGCGCCGGTGCCGAGCGTGTAGGTCAGGGTGCCGCCTGCGGTGATCGCCGACGTGGGGGCGTAGGCGTTGTTCCAGGCGGAGCCGTTCCATGTCGCGGACTGGACGTAGGGGGCGTTGTCGGCGGCGCCGTTGCCGTTGATCGTGAGCGTCTTGCCCGACGGCAGGGTGATCACGGCCTGCGTGAACACAGGGGAGCCCAGGGCGAGATCGGATGTGCCGGGGGTCTCGGGGAACATGCCGAGCGCGGACCACACGTACCACGCGCTCATCGCGCCGAGGTCGTCGTTGCCGTCGGCCAGCCCGCCGGGGGCGTTTCCCCAGATCTGCTGCTGGATGGCCCGTACGGTGCCCTGCGTCTTGTAGGGCTGCCCGATGTAGTCGTACTCCCACGGCAGTTCGATGCTGGGTTCGTTGCCGACCCACGCGTACCCGTTGTCGCCCGTGTAGCTGCGCAGCACGGTGTCCAGGTAGTGGCTCATCGCCGTGTTGCCGCCCTTGGCGCGCGCGAGCCCGCCGATGTTGAAGGGGATCATCCCGGTGTAGATCCAGGAGTCTGCCTCGACCATGTCGGTGCCGCTCGTGGGGTCGAAGCCGCCGGTCCAGGAACCACTCGCGTTGCGCGGCTCGACGAAGCCGGAGGCCGGGTTGAGGACGTTGCGCCAGTCCTGGGCGCGATTGGCGTACGTCTTCTGGTTGCCGGTGTCGCCGAGCGCCCCGGCCATCGCGGAGAGCGCGAAGTCGGCGGTGTTGTACTCCAGCGTGGTGGCCACGGGGCCGTAGAAGTTGCAGCAGCCATAGCTGCCGTCGTGCGGCATGTACCCGGGTGAGTTCAGGTAGTTGAGGCCCGGCCGGTCGTTGTTGGTCGTGCTCGCCTGCTTGACCATGTCCGCGAGGGCGGTCGTGGTGTCGAAGTCCCGGGCGCCGAAGGCGTAGTAGTCGGCGATGATGCCGTCCGCGGGGTCTCCGACCATCACGTACGACTCGCCGTTGTTCTCGGACCACTTGGGGAAGATCCCGGTCTGGGCGTAGTCGTCGACCATCGACTGTGCCGTGTCCGAGGCGACTTGGGGTGCGACCAGGGCTTCGAGTTGCGCCTGCGAGCGGTAGATGTCCCAGCCGGAGTAGTTGGCGTAGACGGCCTTGTGGCCGGCGTCCACGGTGTGCGTCCTGCCGTCGAAGCCGTAGTACTGGCCGTTGGTGTCGCTGATGACGTTCGGGTGCAGGAGTGAGTGGTAGAGCGCGGTGTAGAAGGTCTGCTGCTGCGCGGCGGTTCCGCCCGCGATCTGTATCTTGCCCAGCGCGCTGTTCCAGGCGTCCTCGGCGGCGGTGCGGGTCGCGTTGAAGTCCCACCCGGTGTTCTCCGCGGCCCGGTTGGCGGTCGCGTTGGCCACCGAGACGTAGGAGACGCCGACCTTGGCCTGCACCACCGGGTTGCTCGTGGTGTTGAAGGTGACGTAGCCGTTCGAGGCGCCGGCCTGCGGCGAGGCGCTGTCCTTGGTGGTCTTCGGGGCCGCGGCGGTGGGCGTCTTTCCGTGGAGCACGGGCTTGTTGGGCTGCTCGGCCGCGTTCTTGGACGCCGTGCGGGGCTTCGCGGGGGTGGCGGCCGACGTCTTGGCGACCGAGCTTCCCTGAGAGGCGAACGGCTGGTCGAAGACCATGTCGAAGTACACGGTGTACGTGTTTCCGGCGCCGCAGAAGCGACCGCTGGTGACCTGTCCGCTCACCTCGGTGTTCGAGACCTTGGTGAACTGCGTCGAGGAGGCCCCGTTCTGACTGCCCGTCAGCTTGAAGATCAGGTTGGCCTGGCTGGTCGAGGGGAAGGTGAAGCGCGCCATCCCGCTGCGGGCCGTTGTGGTCAGTTCGGTGGTCACCTGGTTGTTCAGCCCGACCTTGTACGAGCCCGCGGACGCCGATTCGTTGGCGTGCGAGAACGCGTCGGTGGCGCCGGTGTTGACCGTACCGACCGTTGGCAGCACCGGTATGTCGCCGGCCGCGCCGCAGCCCGGCCCGGCGATGTGAGTGAGGCTGAAGCCGGTGATGGACGAGTCGTTGTACTCGTAGCCGCCGCCGGGAGGCCGCGACGTCGTGTCGGGGCTCCACTGCACCATGCCGAACGGCACATCGGCCCCGGGGAAGTCGTTGGCCTCGTTCGACGTGCCGATGAACGGGTTGACCACGGCGGCCGGCGACGCGACAAGCGCCGCCTTTCCGGCCGCCCACGCGGGTGCGCACAGCCCGGCCATGGCCAGCGCCGCGGCCGCGAACAAACCGATCGCGGCCGTACCTGGAGGTCTCGACAGTCGTGTCACGGGGTTTCTCCTCTACTCGGAAGCGGGAGCTGGACGTGGAGGTGGAGGTGGAGCTGAACCTGGAAGCTGACAACGTTGTCTTCCCGTGAAGCTCGGAACTCCCTTGAGCAGCAGGCGAGTTGGACAACGTTGTCGCACCATCGGGACAAGGCGCCTGGCGATGCGGATTCGCGGACAGGGCCCCTGAAGCGCGGGCGAGAACTGTTCGTGAAGCTAGCTACACGGCAGGGTCATGTCAACGACTTGCGCAAGGACCCCGGGCTCACGTGCGACGCGGACGGACGGACGGGTACATCGGCACCGACAGGCCGTAGCTGTATCTGTTCGGCACCGCACCGCACCGGCCCCTGTCCGAACCACAGGACGCAGCCGCTCACCCCACCGGACGCGATTCGCCGTGGCGGCCCGCGCGTTCGCCGGAACCGCCTGCACCCGCCGTCCCCACTGACCTCGGACGGGACGGTCGGTCGCAGGAGACCGCCCGAGGTACGCATCCCTGAAGGGGAGTTGGCAGCTGGCGGTGAAGCGGAGTTCCGCGTGGCCGCACGGCTCCGCCGCCTCCGTGGTGCTATTCCGCCGTCGGCGGCGTCAGAAGCCGCCCGACGGCGGCGTTCCCCGCTGTGCCCTGGAGATGCGCGAGTTGGCCGAGCACGGCGCTATCGGGTGCGGTCTGCGCAATCCTCCGGCTCACGGCCGCCCGGGCATTCCCTTCCCCAGGCTCCCTGCGGAATGTCTCCGCCGCCTCGCGCTCCGGCTCGTCAGACATCCACCACTTCCTTCTCGATACGTGAAGCGAGCCAAGTCTGCCTTCCTTGGCGTTGCCCTGTCGCGCGTTCCGCGCCATCCGCTGACGGTGCATGGAGGTGTGTACCGGGAGGGCAACCCGGCGCGGTCGAACTCTCACCCTGTGGAGCGGCGATGGGTTCGCGGGGCCGGGAGAAGACGTAAGCGTGCCCCGAGATGTGCACCTACGGGCAAGCCATGCGCGCCGTGGCGGTGATAACTGTGTAAGGACACCGCTGTTGGTACATGCAGGAGGTCCCGTGCAATCCTTCGCTCACGACCATTCCCGCGCGGCGAATCAGGCACGGGGCACATCCTCCGCTCGGCCCGGTGCGGCACCGCTGACGGGGGCCTGGATCCGGCATCTGCAACGCTTCGCCTCGGGCTCCGCCGACCGGCAGGAGAACGATCCCCTCCAGCACGCCCAGGTGCAGCGGGCGGCTGTCGAACGGGCACTGGCGTCACCGGGTAAACCGATGGAAAGCGGTCTGCGCAGTGAACTGGAGGACCGGTTCGGAGGAGCCGACTTCAGCGGGGTGGTCGTTCACGACAACACGGTGGCCCGCGAGGCGGCGGCGGCACTGGACGCCAAGGCGTTCGTGAGCGGTCGTCACATCGTGGACGGCGGCGACATGAACACGCACACCTGGGCTCATGAACTGGCCCACGTGGAGGACCAGCAGAAGGGGTCGGTACCGGGTACGGACAACGGCGCGGGGGTGCAGATTTCCCACCCGAATGACGACGGTGAACGCCGCGCGGACGCGAAGGCCGATCAGGTCATGAGCAGTCCGCCCCCGGTACAACGGGCCACTGCCGACGCGCCGGAGAGGGAGCAGTAGGCGGCGCATGATGCGCAGGACGGGTGCGGTGGTGGAGCTCATCACGGGCATGGTCAGGCCGCTCCAGTTCGGGCTTCTCCAGTCGCTCCGCCGCACAGCGCACCGCGTACTCCGCGAGGTCACCCGGGAGATGTCTGCCGCCCGGACGCCCAAGCGCCCGGGCAACGGACCGTCAGCCTGTCGAAGAACCGCGGGTCAACCAGCCGGCGACGCCGCGGCTGGGGCCGTCCCAGTGTGCGGCCGTCGCGAGGACGGCGGCGGCAGCGCCCGTTCCGAGTACGGCGCCGGCGATGACGTCGCCCGGGTAGTGGACCCCGGTGTGAACACGTGAGTAGCCCACAGCGCAGGCCAGGAGGCCGAGAGGGACCGTTGCGGCCGGGAACACGGGTCCGACCGCCGCGGCGAAGGCGACGGCGGAGGCCGTGTGGCCGGAGGGGAACGAGGCGGATGCGGGCATGGGGACATGCCGGCCCGGGAAGGGCGAGTCCGCGGCGCGGTGCGGGCGTGGCCGCCGTACGAGACGCTTGCCGAGCAGGTTGGCCGTGGTGGACGCGACGCCGATCGCCGCGACGCCGAGGACCGCGGCACGGCGGGAGCGGCCGGGGCGCAGTGCCAGGGTGGCGGCGATCACGAGAGAGATCTTGGAGTGATCGGCCGCGGCGGACAGCCGGCGCAGCGCCGAGTCGAGCGTGGGTGTGCTGGTGACCGTCACGGCCTCGTAGAGGACCCGGTCGAGGCTGGCGAGATCGCGCAACAGGCCCTCCGGTACTCGTTGCTGCCGAGGGTGGTGGTCAATCATCGCTCTGCTCCTGGTCCTTGTCGGGTGCGGGGGTTGATAGGTCGTGGCTCTTCCGGTCGTAGGGCGACCGGTCGAAGGCGAGGCGTACGACGCGGTACCAGTCGACGGCCGGTGCGACATACGGTGCCCCCGGACGTTCCCGCGGCACGCGCACTCGCAGCGCGCCCGGCCGTATCGTGCACACCACGGGCGGGGGCAGGAGGAGCGCCTCGCCGTCCACGGCCACCGGGATGACTTCCTCGTCGGCCTCGACGACGACGCGGCGGGACGTCAGGGTCGTGATGCCGCTGGCCCGCTCGCCCAGCAGCGCCAGTTCGGCGGCTTGTACCGCGCCCCCGACCCGGACCGCGATCACGCCGAGCACACCCGTGTCGAGCCGTTCCCTGCGGCCACCGGTCAGGGGGTCGGCCCGTGCGTAGGGGTTGTTGCTGACCAGCACCGCCTGTGGGGCCTCCAACCGCTCTTCGTCGGTACGGGCACTGAGTTCGGCGCCCGCTTCGCCCGCCAGCAGGTCCGGCAACTGGTCGAGCGCGGTGGCCGCCTTGGCGTCGCGGTAGTCGGGGCTCTGCACGATGTGCGCGTAGGTACCGAACGACGCGGTGTTGACGAACGGTCGGCCGGAGATGTCTCCGAGGTCGACGCGGAGCTCCACGCCGTCCGAGAGCGCCTCCAGGCTGTTCGCCGGATCGTCCCGGTCCAGTCCGAGGTCCATGGCGAAGTGGTTGCGGGTACCGGCTGTCACGACCATGAACGGCAGACCGTGTTCGGCGGCCACTCCTGCCACAAGGGCCTGGGTGCCGTCGCCGCCTGCCACACCGAGCAGGTCCGCTCCCTCGGCGACGGCCTGCCGGGCCAGTGCCACGGGGTCCGGATTGGTGTCGAGGTCGAGCAGGATCACCCGTGCGCCCAGTGCCTCGGCCCGCTCCACGAGTCCGTACTGCCCGACCTTCCCGCCACCGGATTTCGGATTCATGATGAGCACGGCCCGCCGGGGCGCGCGCACCGTGCGGGTGTGCATGCCGTGCGGCTTGCGCAGTCGGCGCAGGGCACTCCTCGCGCAGCCGAGCGCGGCCGTCCACGCAGCGAGGGCGATGACCGCGACCAGCCACAGCCCGGACACGGCGTACAGCACCATGACGCCGACGGGTGCGGTGATCGCCAGCAGGGCACCGAGGAACCGGGCGATTCCGCGGTGCGCCAGCGCCCACCACAGGCCCGCGGCGGCCAATCCGAGGCCCGCCAGGCCCAGCAGGAGGATGAACCAATGGTTCGTGCCGACCACCACCGCGGCCACCGCTCCCGCGATGCACAGCAGGGCGAGGCGGGCCAGGGCTCGCGCCCAGCCGAGCCCGGTGTCGGGTCTCTGTCGTTCCGTCTCGCGCGTCGTTCCGGTCTCGTTCACTGTCGCTTCCCGGTCATGGCTGAGGCGGACGCTCGCCGGCACGGCGGGCACTCCGTCTGCCCGTCACTCCGGCGGTTCCTGTCGGTGCATGGGACGGTACGCGGTCTGTCCGGGGTGCGTCCTCGCTCCTTCGAGGACGGGGCCTGCGAAGCGCGACCTCATCTGCCCCGCAACCGCGAATCCGGCGTTTCCCGACCTCATTGTCCCTGTCCGCCACCCCGTCTCCTCACGCCGATAGGTGATCGACCGAGCCTCGGCGACACGCGTCGCGGAGTGGATCAAGAATACAGACCGGGTCGCGCCGCCCCTGCCGGACACCCGCTCCGACGCGTTGCCCCGCCGGATCGAGCGCATACGACGTCTCCCCGGGGTCCGGCCCCCGACAAGGCGCGCGCTCCCGGCGCTCTGTGGGTCGGGGCGCGGCCGAAGCAAAGAGTGCGTGCGGACTGGATTGTTGGCTTCAACCCTGATAGATCACCTTGTCATGGCCATGAGTGCGATGGAACTGCACAGCGTGAACCGTTGGGAGGCGTCCTTCCTCCGCGAAGAGGTGGACGGCTACTTCGCCCACGGCATCGAGTGCACGCCGGGCGGGACGGTACTCGACGTGGGCGCCAACATCGGTGTGTTCTCGGCCGCCGTGTATGAACGGCTGGATGGAGACGTGCGGATCTACGCCTTCGAGCCGATGCCGGCCCTCCACGCGACACTCGATCGGAATGCCCGTGAGTTCTTCAACGGCCGTCTGACCGCGCTCCCCTACGGCCTGGCGTCCCACGACGACGAACTCGATTTCAGCTACATTCCGGCCGCCACGATCTTCTCGTCCTCCTCACGGGATCAGGGCAACATCGAGGATGAACGCCGCCGGGTCACCGCCAGCGTTGTCGAGATGATCCGCAAGGGCGGCCTGGGACCGGTCCTTCGCCGGGTACCCACCCCTGTCCTCACCCTTCTCATCAGCCGCAAGCTCCGGGTGTTGCGACGGCTCGAGACGCACCGGGTGAAGGTCAGGCCCTTGTCAGGTGTGCTCGACGAACTGGGCATCGACCGCGTCGACCTGCTCAAGGTCGACGTGGAAGGAGCCGAACTCGAGGTGCTCAGAGGTATCGAGGAACGGCATTGGCCGCTGGTCCGCCAGGCCGTCGTCGAAGTGGAGCGCTGGCAGCAGAACCGCGACACGGTCCGCGAGGTCCTCCTCGCACACGGCTTCACGGTCCACACCGAGCAGGACTCGGTACAGCGGGCCGGCGACATCGGCATGGTGTTCGCGGTCAGGCCCTGACCAACCTGGCACCCCACACTCACGGCGTTGCCGACGGCTGACACCGAGAGGCCGACCGGTCTCGACGCCGACGCCGGCCGCTCCGGGGCGCACCGTCGTCATCGACCTGGCCCCGATCGGGTACTTCGACGCCTCCGGGCTACGACTCCTGTGCCACGCCGAGCGACCAATCACCGCGCGGCACGGATGGCTGCTGCTCGTCTCTCCGCATCCGATGATCCTTACCGCGGGAGAGACCTCATCGGCCGCCGCCGACGTCGTCATCGAGAAAGTCGGGCCGACAGGGCAGTCGAATCCCCTTCCCCACCCGTCTTTACGGGGGAACAAGGGAGGGCACTTTGAACGCCGACGATGAACGCGAGTTCCGCGAATTCGTGGCGGCGCGGTCGAGATCGCTGCTGCAAACCACGTACCTGCTGACCGGTGACTGGGAGCAGGCCCGTGACCTGCTCCAGACCGCGCTCGCGTCCACGGCCCGGCGCTGGTCGCGGCTGCGCGACCGGCAGCAACCGGAGACCTATGTCCGGCGGGTGATCTACCACGCCCAGATAGACCGCTTCCGGCTGCTCAGTTGGGGCAGGGAGACGGTCACCGACAGACTCCCGGACTCGCCCACGCAGGCCGCCGACTGGGCCGACACCGTGGTCCAGCGCCACGACATCATGACCGCCCTGCGACAACTCCCCAAACGTCAGCGCGCGGTGATCGTGCTGCGCTACTTCGAGGACCTGCCGGACGCCGAGATCGCCGACATCCTGGGCATCGCCCAGGGCACCGTCCGCAGCCAGACCCACAAAGCCCTGGCCTCCCTCCGAGCCGCCTTCGCCGTGACGGGGTCATCGACTCCGGCGTCCCCCTCCCCTGCCTCCGGAAGGAGCGCCGGCGCATGAACCACCCGAGCACGCATCCCTTGCACGATGCCCTGCACGCCCATGTCCAGGAGGGCGGGAGTGACGCTGCCGATCCCTTCCTGGCGGGCCTGGCGGACGACGCGTTGCGAGTCGCCCGGCGACGCCGGCGGCTGGCCCGCTCCGGGGCCGGTGTCATCGCCGCCGCCGTCATCGCCACCGTGGCGGTCGCCGTCGCGGACGGGGCGACCTTGCACGCGCACCCGCAGCGGCCCTCCGTAGGAAGTACGGGGAACGCTGAGAAGTCGACCCGGTTCTCCCTCCTGCCGATCACTTCGCGGACGGATCACACCTGCGCCTCCGGCAGCGACGGCTACCCCGTGCCCACGAGCATGACCAGCCAGGCATCCTGCGTCCACGTCGACCGCGCCAACGGCATGACCGGCGTCCGGGCCGTCTCCGCCAAGGCCCTCAACGGCCCCGCCGGCTGGGAGGTCGACCTGACCCTCAGCCCCACCGACCGGACCCGCCTCACCGACCTCACCGACACCCTTGCCACGGCCTCCCCGCCGCACAACGAACTGGCCGTCGTCATCGACGGCAGACTCCGGAACATCGTCCTCATCGCCGCCCCCCTCACCAAGGGCCACTTCTCCATCGCCGACCTCACCAGCGCTTCCGCCCACGACCTGGCCCTCCGCATGGGAACCGGGGAGTAGGCCGCCGTCCGCGTCACAGGGGCTCCTGCTCTCGGACGCCGCGTGGGCCGCCGACGGGTTCCACCGCTCGTGCGGCGGTCGCGGGCTGTCTCGGCTCTGGGGCTGCGCGTCGCGGGCCCGGAACCGGTCGATAGCGGGGGCACGATCACCGTCCACGCGATCTTCCACCGAGTTCCCCTACCCGCGGACCGTCTACGGTCGCGCAGCCGCATGGCACGGACGCGTCGAGCACCCGTGTGGCTCGCAACCCCTTTGCCGCACGGCGTGGTTGAAAAAGCCGGGTTCCGCGGACGGAAGCCGGGGTTCCGGCGAAGCGCTCGGGCGTTGTCGCGCAGCCGCTTGTCGTGGCCGCGCTGCTTGGGCGGGTACGGGAAGGGAGGGCACGGGCCGGAAGTGGCTCGGCGGGGCCACCTGGCCGCCGAGGTGAGGTCGCGTCGCGCGTGCTCCGCACCACCACCGGCGAGACCAGTCCAAGGCCGACGGGCTGCCGGGCGATCCCCGCAGCCCGGTGCGGAGGTCGGCCCGGCGGCCTGCGTCCTACCGTCCCCTGGTCGAGCCCGACCTGAGCCGGCGGCCCGGTGTGTCTTCCGAGCCCGCTCCACCGACACCTCGCCCATCGCTCTGGTGCGCCTTTGGTTCACGCCGGGCGCGGTCCCTGCTCAGGCGGATGCGCCCGTCGCCGCCGTGATCAGGGCGTTGGCCGCAGCGCGGGTGGTCGCGGCCACGGCCTCGCTGGAGTCGTGGTCCATGAGGGCGGAGATGCCGGCGCCGTCGTAGAGGATGTGGAGCTGGTGGCCCAGGGTGTCGGGGTCGGTGGCGCCGGCCTCGGCGGCGAGCCGGGTGAAGAGTTCGCGCATCCAGCCGCGGAAGGCGTCCGCCGCTTCCTCGACCAGTCCGCCGGGGGTGGCCTCGGCGCCGGCGCGGACGAAGGCGCAGCCGTGGAAGTCGGGGCGTTCGAACTGCCGCCCCTGGGACTCGAAGACCGCCAGCATCTTCTCGCGGGGCGTGTCGCGCTCCGCGACGGCTCGGGTGATCCGGTCGGCGGTGCCCGCGTGCCGGGTGTCGAGGTACGCCCGGACGAGCTGCTCCTTGCCGCCGAAGGTGTTGTACAGCGACGCCTTGGCCACGCCCGCGTGCTCGATGACCCGGTCGATCCCGACGGTCTGCACGCCCTCGGCGTAGAACAGCTCGTTCGCGGCGGCGAGCAGGCGCTCACGTGCCGACGGCTTGGCGGTGCTCTGGACGCTCGCCATGACGGTCACTCCTTCAGACAGATCTGTCTACATTATGCCCCGGCCGGGGCCGCTCCTCAGGTGTTGCCGTCCAGGCGCTCGCCCGGCGGGATCGCCGTCCCGCCCCGGCCATCACGCAGCAGCCCGAACAACGCGAACGCCGCGAGGACGATCACGGCCACGCCGTACTCCTGCGCGGTGACGGTCAGTCCGCCCGCGTGGACGACGAGGAACCCGGCGATCACGGCGGGCACCCCCATGCCCAGGTAGGAGACGACGAAGAGCAGTGACAGCACTCCGGAACTCTCGTGCGGCCGGGCCAGCGGCATCACCGTACGGATGCCGCCCTGGAAGCCGCTGCCGAAGCCGACGCCCGCGATGGCGGTGCCGACGAAGAAGCCGGTGGGTGAGGAGTCGCGAATCGAGACGAGGGTCAGGGCCACCCCGGCGAGCAGCGCGAGAATACCGGTGAGCATCACCGTCCGGGTCGCCGCCCTCCGCAGGACCAGCACCGATACGGCGGCCACGCCCGCCAGCACGAACAGGCTGAGCCCGCCCAGGACTTCGGACCTGGAACCGGTCAGCTGCCGTACGAGGGACGGGCCGAGCGCCCCGTACAGCCCGGCCAGTGCCCAGACGGCGAACAGTACGGGCGCGGCCACCAGCATCGGGCGGCGTACGGCGCGCGGCAGCTTGATCTCCGGCGCCAGGCTGGCCAGCGCCCCCGGCTTGCGGGTCACCGTCTCCGCCATCAGCACGACGGCGACGGCCTGGAGGACGAAGACCGCGAGCAGCCCCAGGTAGACCAGATGCGTGGGGGCGGGCAGGAACTGGACGACGAGACCGGAGACGAGCGCGCCGGTCGCCGTGCCGATCCCCGGGACGACCGCGTTGGTGATCGTGCCGCGCGGGCGGTCGATGTCCATCATCCCCGCCCCGATCGCGCCGAGCGCGGCGCCGGTCGACAGTCCCTGGACGATCCGGGCGACCATCAGACCCGCCACGCCGTCGGCGGTGGCGAACACCACCATCGAGGCAGCCTGCGCCGCCAGCGCGGCCAGCAGCACCGGCCGTCTGCCGACGTGGTCGGAGAGCTTGCCCATGGTGAGCAGGCCGAGCAGCACGGCCACGGCGTAGACGCCGAAGACCACGGTCGTGGTGATCGGGTCGAAGCCCCATTCGGCCTGATAGGTCGCGTAGAGCGGGGTCGGCGCGCTGGAGGCCGCCAGGAACGTGATGGTGATCGAGGCGAGGACGTACAACGCCACGTTCGGCGGCAGGCGCCGACCCCGGGCGGATACGGCAGTGGGTCCTGATCCGGCGTCGACGGGCGCGGCAACCGACGCGCGCGCCGGTGTGGGCGCCGGAACGACCGAGAGTTTCGTCATGACCATTCCCGTCCCCTGCATGAGTAGACCTGTCTGTCTAGCGCGGCCCACACTAGACAGACAGGTCTACTCAGGTCAAGCGGGAGAGGTGAGCGTCGCTCGTCACGCTCGGTTCCGGCCGGTGTGGTGGTCGCGAGGTGATCTGCGAGCAGATTGGCGAGCGGGGCCGTGAGCGCCCGGGTGGGCGCGATAAAGCGGCCGGGGAGGCGGACGTCAAGTTCCGACGGCCCGGTGACCGGCCCGGTGTTGGCCGCGGCTCAGGCGCGATCGCAGGTGGAGGGCGGTAGCCGGTTCAGGGCGCGGCGGCGCGGCGATCCAATTCGGAGGGAGGACGTTTGTTCGGGCCCGTTCGGCGCAGACGAAGGGCTGACACAGCCTTTGTTCGAAGAACCGGAAGCGGAGACGCACCATGGGAATCATCGCGTGGATCATCATCGGCCTGCTTGCCGGAGCCATCGCCAAGCTCCTGATGCCGGGCAAGGACCCGGGCGGCGTCATCATCACCATGCTCATCGGCATCGTCGGCGGTCTGCTCGGCGGCTGGCTCGGCAAGGTGATCTTCGGCGTCGACTCCATCGACGGGTTCTTCGACCTCTCCACCTGGATCGCCGCGATCGTCGGGTCCCTCATCCTGCTCATCCTGTACCGCCTGGTCACCGGCAACCGACGCTCGCACCGTCACGCCTGACCGGCCGCCGGCACATACCCGCACCACCTGAACGGCTCCCCCTGGCTCACAGGACGGGAGCCGTCAGCACGTCCGGGCCAGCCCTGGGAGCAGCATGAGGTACCGCCACGAGGGGGCGCACGTCGACGAGACCTTCTTGACACGGTCGACGGCATTTACGCGCCGATGCGCGAACCCGTGCAGTTGGGCCCTGTCCCACGACGTCACTTTCGCCGATTCGGGGGTACTTGGTCGTCACCGGGAAGAAAGGCGAATCATGGACCAGACAAACAGGCACACGCCCGGCGGTACCAACGGGCGCGGTGGCAGCCCCGAAGAGCCGGTCGGCGAGCTGGTGCAGCGCGCCTCTCAGCAGCTGACGGAGCTGATACGCGGCGAGATGCGGCTGGCGCAGGCCGAGATGACGGAGAAAGGCAGGCGCTACGGCAAGGGCGGCGGCCTGTTCGGCGGGGCGGGCCTGGTCGGCTTCCTGGCCCTCCAGGCACTGGTCGCCGCCGGGATCGCCGCGCTGGCCGTGCCGTTGCCGGTCTGGGCCGCCGCGCTGATCGTGGCCGCCATCCTCGGTTCGGCCGCCGCCGTGCTGGCCCTGACCGGGAAGAAGGAAGTCGCCCAAGCGGCCCCTCCAGCCCCTGAGCAGACCATCGACAGCGTGAAGGCCGATGTGGCCGAGATCAAGGAGAGTGTCAAACGATGACGCAACCGCCCCACGACGAACCCATCGCAGCCGGCACGGACGAGCTGCGCGAGCAGGTCGAGCAGACCCGGCATGAGCTTGGCGAGACCGTTCAGGCCCTGGCCGACAAGGCGGACGTCAAGGCTCGCGCGCAGGAGAAAGCCGCCGCGCTCAAGGAACAGACAGCGGCGAAGACCGCGGAACTGACGGGTCAGGCCAAGGCGAAAGCCTCCGAAGCGTCGGAGGCGATCCAGGAAAAGGTGCCCGACGCGGTCAAGGACAAGGCAGCCGTGGCCGTCGAACAGCTGAAGACCAAGGCGTCGCAGGCCGAGCAGGTGTGGCAGGACAACGCTCCTGAGCCCGTGCGGAACAACCGCACTGCTCTGATCGCCGCGGGCGCGGCTCTGCTGGCCGCCTACGTGCTGCTCCGCCGCAAGAAGAGGTAGGAGGGCTCAGGATGAAAGCCTCCAAGGTGGCCTACAAACCCGTCGGTCTGGCGCTCGGAGCGCTCAGCGGCCTGGCGGCCAGCGCGTTGTTCAAACAGGTGTGGAAGACGGTCGGCAACGACCAGGACGCGCCCGACGCCACCGACGAGGACCGCGGCTGGAGCGAGGTGCTGACGGCCGCCGTCCTGCAAGGCGCGATCTTCGCGGGGGTCAAGGCGGCCGTCGACCGAGGCGGCGCGGCGGCCACCCGCCGCCTGACCGGTACCTGGCCCGGCTGACCCACCGCGCTGCGTCCCGCCCTGACCGAACGGTCCGGCGCAGCGCTTCCGGTGCGGCCTGAACGGATCGTCGCCGGAGAGGTGTCGAGCGGGGGCGGGGGGGGCCCCCCCCCCCCGCCCCCCCCCCCCCCCCCCCCCCCCCCCCCGCCCCCGCCCCCCCCCCCCCCCGGGCCCCG